>CAWHJC010000019.1:0-634145 GCA_963829565.1 uncultured Actinomycetota bacterium | reverse complement strand
GCCGCAAGAACGTGGGCGGGCGGCGGAGGTAGTCGGCCGCGGCGAGGAACGGCAACAGCTCGAACCGTCCGGACGGGGACCCTGCTGCCGTTCTGGCGACCGGGCCCGTCCGACGGGTTAGCGGTGCAGCCACCAGCCGCCGCCGTGGTCCGCGCAGTAGTCGTCGAACCACGTGTGGCACTTCTCGAGGTCGTCGTCCGGGATGCTCACGACTACTTCCTGGAACCTCTCCAGCGAGGACCTGGTGTCGACGTCCTCGGTGTCGACGTCCTCGGTGTTGACGTCCTCGGTGTCGACGTCCTCGGTGTCGACGTCCTCGGTGTCGACGTCCTCGGTGTCGACGTCCTCGGTGTCGACGTCCTCGGTGTCGACGTCCTCGGTGTCGACGTCCTCGGTGTCGACGTCCTCGGTGTCGACGTCCTCGGTGTCGACGTCCTCGGTGTCCACGTCCTCGGTGTCCACGTCCTCGGTGTCCACGTCCTCGGTGTCCACGTCCTCGGCGTCGACGTCCTCGGGTCCGCCAGCCCTGGCGGTGACCCGCCCGCTGAGGCGACCATTCGCTTCCTCTCCGCGTCCCTCGCGGCCTTGGCCTTGCTGCGCTCGTCGTCGAGGCGGTTCCTGACGACCCAGACCGCGTCGTTCACAGCGGCCTGCACCGTCGAGCCCTTCTTGACGTCGACCCTCGCCCGACGAATGACCTCCGCCGTGTGGGCGGTGACCTCCCGCGCGGACTTCTCCGGAACGTGCACCCGCTCGCCGAAGGCCTCCTCGATGCGCCGCAGCACCTTCGCGTGCTCGAGCAACTGGTAGGTGCGGCTGAGCCGCACCTCCAGCTCCTTGGCCACGTACTCCGACCAGTTGCGGTACCCCATGGCCCTGTACCCGCGCCGCTCGTGCAGCACCAGCAACAGCGCGCAGAGCTGATCGTGCTTCTCGCGCGCCAGGGCCGTGAGCCTCTTGGCCTCTACGACTGTCAGATCTGGGCCGGAACTGTCCAACGCGTTGGACATCTCCAGCTCCTCGTTCTCCTGCTGACCCATGTCGGGCCTCCCACCTGATCTCCTGAGTACGGAGCCGGGAAAGGAGTTCGAGGCCGATCAGGACAAACCACGCCCCTATCTCCCAGCTCCCGCTACTAAGAGGGGAGGGGGGTCGCCGACAACCTGCCGAGTAACGATCTGGAAACGGTTTCGCGACCGAGTGCGGCGATCGCCGCGAATTAGTGCGAAACGGACATCGCCTCGTCCAGGTCGCGGCTGGATCGCTGACGCAGAATCGCCGGGCCACGGACGACATCGGCACGGTCGTCGAGGATGACGTCGGCACGGTCGGGTCGTCGAGGACGACGTCGGCACGGTCGGGTCGTCGAGGACGACGTCGGCACGGTCGGGTCGTCGAGGACGACGTCGGCACGGTCGGGTCGTCGAGGACGACGTCGGCACGGTCGTCGAGGACGACGTCGGCACGGTCGTCGAGGACGACGTCGGCACGGTCGTCGAGGACGACGTCGGCACGGTCGTCGAGGACGACGGACAACCCGCGCAAATCGGTCGGACCTAGTGCCACCCACGTGTCCCAGTGCCCCAAGCAGTGAGCAACAGTGCTCACCAGTGCGCAGCTGTGCACCTCAGCGCTGGCCCCTCACCTGCTCAAACGCCGGTTGGCGCGCTCAGGTCATGTGCGACCTGCCCAGCCTTCCAAGCTGGCCATGCCGGTTCGATCCCGGTCACCCGCTCCACGTTGCTTGCTGTGCCGCACCCGGCCGGTCGGGTGCTGCGACGCTCATGCGGCCCACTCCAGCGGGTAGGTCGACGCGACCGGCTTCCGGGCCCGGTGCGCCAGCGCCGCTCGGAGCTGGGCTCGGCCGCGGTGCAGTCGGCTTCGGCCCGTACGGGCTGCTGTTCGACCGGAACCCCGGCTTCGACCCTGGCCCGGTCGGGCGAGTGCTGGGGGCCGACGCCCGGCACTGGGCAACGCGAGCGGCGTCCTACTCGCGCCAGATCAGCACGACCGCCCGGTCGTCGTTGTGCGCGGCGGCGACCCGGTCGATCAGCTTGCGGGCACCGTGCCGGAAGCCCTTCGTGACCAGGCGCTCCGCCTCGCCGAGCAGCTTGTCGATGCCGACCGAGATGTCCTGGCCGGGTTTCTCGATGAGCCCGTCGGTGAACATCAGCAGCGCATCGCCGCGCTCCAGACGCCCACGCTCGCTGACGAACTTCGCGTCCTCGAAGATGCCGAGCAGCGGACCCTCGCTGGCCTCGCTGATCCGCCACCGGCCGGACCCCGACGTGAAGTGGACGGCCGGCGGGTGGCCGGCCACTGACACGACGTACTCCCCGCTGCCGAGGTCGATCACGACGTGCGCGACGGTGGCGAACCCTTCCTCCCAGTGCTGGCGGATGAGGTAGCGGTTGGTGGCGGGGAGGAAGTCCTCGTGCGGCACCGAGCCGAGCAGCCCACCGAAGGCACCGGACAGCAGCAGGGCACGCGTACCCGCGTCGACGCCCTTCCCGGAGACGTCGACGAGCGCTACCTCCACCAGGTTGCCGTCGTCCGAGCGGGTGGCCACCAGGAAGTCACCCGAGAACGAGGCCCCACCCGCCGACCGCAGCACCAACTCTGCCGACCAGCCCTCGGGCAGCACCGGCATCTCGCCCTGGGCGGTCAGGCGGTCGCGCAGGTCCACAAGCATCGAGTCGCCGCGGGTCCCCTGGACGCCGAGACGGCCGCGGCTGCGGGCGAGCAGGTGCACCATCGCGGCGGTGCCCACCACCACGAGGATGTCGCCCGGTTTCACGTCGGGGACCCGGGCGAGGTCCAGGGCCACGACCGCCGCGACCACGACGTCGAGCAGCAGCAGGCTGCGCACGCTGAGGATGAAGCCCCCGGCGAGCACCACGAGCGCGAGCATCGAGAGGGGGAACATGTCCATGTTGCGGGTGAGCAGCACGCCGAACGCAGCGGCCGACAGGCTCAGCAACAGCAGGGCGAACCCGTCGGAGTGCAGGAGGTGCCGCCGGACGTAGGTCTTGGTCCGCCACCAGAGAGCCGAGCGTCCACCCCTGCGTCGACGCACGGCGGTGGCAGACATGGAGAGGACAGTACCGACCGTCACGGCAGGTCAACGCCTGGTTGCGACATTGGGCCGACCGGCCCCACGAACCGGGCACCGGCGCGGACCACTTCATGCGCCCGCGGCCGAATGAAGTGGTCCGCCGGCGCGCCCTCTGGTAGTCAGTCCGTCATGAGCACCGAGTCGTCCGCCTGGCCGGTCCGAACGATCACCGACACCGACTGGGACGCCTTCCGTGACGTGGACAGCCACGCGTTCGGCTCGACGATGCCGGACGGCCTCGAGGAGACCGAGCGGGCGCTGATGGAGCCCGGTCGGGGCATCGGGGCGTTCGACGGCACCGAGCTCGCCGGTATCGGCACCGCCTACTCCTACGAGATCGGCGTGCCCGGCGGGACGTTGCCGGCCGCTGCGGTGAGCTGGGTCGCAGTCCTGCCGACCTACCGCCGGCGAGGCGTGCTCACCGCCCTGATGACTCACCAGCTCAGCGACATCCACGATCAGGGCCGCGAGCCCATCGCGGTCCTCTGGGCCTCGGAGCCGCAGATCTACGGGCGCTTCGGCTACGGGCTGGCGACGTGGTCCTGCTCGGTCCACGTGCCCCGGGACCCGCGGGCTCTGCACCCGACGGCGCCCACCGATCCGCAGGTCAGGCTGCGACTCGCCGACCCGACGGACTGGAAGGCGTTCGCCGGCGTCTACGAGGACGTCGCGACCCGCCGCCCGGGCCTGCCGTCGCGCGACGACCGATGGTGGGGTCGCGCCGTCCGCGACATCCCAGAGATGCGGGGCGGGAGCTCGGCACTGCGCTGCGTGCTCGCCGAGGACGCCTCGGGAGTCCGTGGCTACGCGATCTACCAGACCAAGCAGCACTTCGACGAGAACTTCGGCTCCGGCGAGGTGTCCGTCCGCGAGCTGATGGCGGTCGACTCCCCCGCCCTGGCCGAGATCTACCGGTACCTCTTCGACCTCGACCTGATGGCCCGGACCGTCCTGCCCCGGCTCCCGGTCGACGACCCGCTGCTGCACTGGCTGCAGAACCCGCGCCGGGCCAACCCGGTCCGCGGGGACGGGCTGTACGTCCGGCTCGTCGACCTCGACAAGGCTCTCGTCTCGCGGACCTACGCGGCCGACCTGGACGTGGTGCTGGCAGTCACGGACCGGCACTGCCCGTGGAACGACGGGACCTGGCGGCTGGCCGCGGTCGCCGGCGACCAGGCGCCGAGGTCGTGCGAGCGGACCGACCGGGCGGCCGAGCTGACCCTGGACGTGACCGACCTCGGAGCAGCCTTCCTCGGCGGCACCTCGCTCTCTGAGCTCCAGCTGGCGGGGCGGGTGCGGGAGCACCGGCCGGGTGCGGCGGCCGAGGCGTCGGCGGCTTTCGCCCACTTCCCCGCACCCTGGTGCCCGGCGATCTTCTAGCGCGCCTACGGCGACGACGGGAGGTCGGGGAGGTCCGGCAGCCGGTGCGAGGCCTCGTAGTCGCGGAGCATCGCGATCCGGCGCGCGTGCCGCTCGTCGCCACTGAACGGTGTGGTGAGGAACCGCTCGACGAGCTGGGTCGCCTCGTCGCGGGAGTGCATCCGGGCACCGACGCTGACGACATTCGCGTCGTTGTGCTCACGCGCGAGCTTGGCGGTGTCGTCGTTCCAGACGAGCGCGGCGCGCACGCCGGGCACCTTGTTGGCTGCAATCTGCTCGCCATTGCCCGACCCGCCGATGACGACGCCGAGGCTGCCCGGGTCGTTGACGACCGCGACGGCGGCCCGCAGGACGTACGGCGGGTAGTCGTCGACCGGGTCGTACTCCACCGCCCCGTGCTCGACGACGTCGTAACCCTGGTCGCGCAGCCACTCGGCGAGGTGCTCCTTGAGCTCGAAGCCGGCGTGGTCGGTGCCGAGGTGCACGCGCATGGGGCGCAGTCTGGCAGGACCTGCCCGTGACGGCCGTGCTCGGGGTGGACGGCTGCCGAGGCGGCTGGGTGGGTGCGCTCGTCGAGGACAGCGAGGTCGCGTGGTTGGCGCTGCCCGACATCCGCGCGGCGCTCGAGGTCGAGGCCGCGGCGGTCGCCGTGGACATGCCGTTGGGGCTGCCGTCACGGGGGCGTCGCGACTGCGACCTGCTGGCCAAGACCGCCCTCGGCCGGGCGCACTCCAGGGTCTTCCTCGCGCCGCCCCGCGGTGTGCTGGCCGCGGCCGACTACGCGGCCGCGGGACCGCTGCACCGCGAGCTCGCTGACGAGAAGGGGATGTCGGTGCAGACCTGGCACATCCTCGACCGGATCCGAGAGGTCGACGAGGTCGCGCTGGACCCTCGGCTGGTGGAGGTCCACCCCGAGCTGTCGTTCGCCGAGCTGGCCGGCCGGGTCCTGGCGCCCAAGCGGACTCCCCTTGGCCGACGAGAACGGGTCGCGGCGCTGCGTACCTGGCTGCCCGGGCTGGCGGACGTCCCGCGCGGCGCCCATGCCCTCGATGCCCTCGACGCGCTCGCTGCCGCCTGGTCGGCGCGGCGCTGGCTGACCGGCGCGGCTCGAACCCTCCCGGCCGACCCTCCGCGGGACGACCGCGGCCGGCCGATGCGGATCGTGACCTAGACGGGCTCGGCCGTCGCTGTGCCCTCTTCGGCGGCCTCGGTGCGGCGGTGCCGCGGCGCAGGAACGCTCGGGCTGGGCACCTCGACACCGTCGTCCGGCCGTTGCGCGCGGCGCAGCGGCGGCATGACGTACGTCGGCTCGACCCCCACCCACGAGCAGCGGTCCACGTCCCAGTAACCCGGTCGCGTGTTCACCACCGGCCACCTCCCCAGGGACCCAGCATGCCTGTGATCGGAGCCGCCGTCACGGCAGTTCGGCCGATCGGGTGGATGGTCGGTCAGTCGAAGATCGGGTTTCGCGTCCGCGAGCGCTTCAGCTCGAAGAAGCCGTCGGTGCCGGCGACGAGCCGCACGCCGTCCCAGAGCCTCCCGGCGGCCTCGCCCCGCGGGACCGGCGAGACGACCGGACCGAAGAACGCGACACCCTCGACCGCGATGACCGGCGTCCCGACTTCGAACCCCACCTGGTCCATCCCCTCGTGGTGCGACGCCTTGAGCTGCGCGTCCCACGTGCTCGAGCCCATCTCGTCGGCCAGCTCGGCCGGGAGGCCGGCCTCGACGAGCGCCGCCGCCACGGTCGTGCGGTCCTGCGGACTGCCGTCGTGGTGGAACCGGGTGCCGAGCGCGGTGTAGAGCGGGAGCGCGACCTCCGGCCCGTGCTCGGCGACGGCCGCGGTGACGACCCTCGCCGGGCCCCAGGCCCGATCCATCCGGCGCCGGTACTCCTCCGGCAGGTCCCGCCCCTCGTTGAGGTAGGCCAGGGACATCACGTGCCACCGGACCTGGACGTCCCGGACCTTTTGCACCTCGATCATCCAGCGGGAGGCGATCCAGGCCCAGGGGCAGATCGGGTCGAACCAGAAGTCGGCAACGGCGCTCTGCCGGGAGTACGTCACCTTCGGCACAACCCGGACACTCGCGCAGGAGATTCCCATTGGGCCCGGCTGTGGGGCCCGTGCGAGGATTCGGGTCCCCCGCTCACACGAGGAGAGTCCTGCCGTGCACAGCGCGACCGCCGCCCGGATGAACATCACCCGCGAGGAGGCACAGGCCCGCGCCCGGCTGCTCTCGGTCGAGTCCTACGAGGTCGACCTGGACCTCACCGTCGCCGACATCACGTTCTCGTCGACAACGGTCGCTCGCTTCCGTTGCGCGGAGCCCGAGGCGTCGACGTTCGTCGACCTGGTCGCGGAGTCCGTGGAGGAGATCGACCTCAACGGCCGGGCGCTGGACCCGGCAACCGTCTACGACGGCGCCCGGATCACCCTCTCGGACCTCCAGGCGGAGAACACCCTGCGGGTGCGCGCGACATGCCGCTACATGCACACCGGCGAGGGGCTGCACAGGTTCGTCGACCCGGTCGACAAGTCGGTCTACCTCTACACGCAGTTCGAGGTGGCCGACTCGCGGCGGATGTTCACGGTGTTCGAGCAACCCGACCTCAAGGCGACGTTCGCGTTCACCGTCACGGCGCCCGACGACTGGCAGGTCGTGTCGAACCAGCCGACGCCCGTGGCGGAGCGGGCCGGATTCGGGAACGCGACCTGGCGGTTCGACCCGACCGAGCGGATCTCCTCATACATCACGGCGCTGGTCGCCGGTCCCTACCACCGGGTCGACGGCGAGTACCGCGACGGCGACCGGGTCATCCCGCTGGGTCTCTACTGCCGGACGTCGCTGGCGCGCTACCTCGACGACGACGTGATCCTGGACGAGACACGACAGGGCTTCGAGTTCTTCGAGCGCGAGTTCGCCATGCCGTACCCGTTCGCGAAGTACGACCAGCTCTTCGTCCCGGAGTTCAACTCCGGCGCCATGGAGAACGCGGGATGCGTCACGCACCACGAGGACTACGTGTTCCGGTCGCGGGTGCCCGAGGTGTCCTACGAGCGCCGCGCCGTGACGATCCTGCACGAGATGGCCCACATGTGGTTCGGCGACCTCGTCACCATGACGTGGTGGGACGACCTGTGGCTCAACGAGTCGTTCGCCGAGTGGGCGAGCACGCTCGCCGCGGCCGAGGCAACCCGGTGGACGTCGGCCTGGACGACGTTCGCCAACACGGACAAGACGTGGGCCTACCGGCAGGACCAGCTGCCGTCGACGCACCCGATCGCCGCGGAGATCCACGACCTCGAGGACGTCGAGGTCAACTTCGACGGGATCACCTACGCCAAGGGCGCCTCCGTGCTCAAGCTGCTCGCGGCGTGGGTCGGGCGGGACGCCTTCATGGCCGGCATCCGCGAGTACTTCCAGGCGTACGCGTGGGGGAACACGAAGCTGGTCGACCTGCTCGGGAAGCTCGAGGAGACGTCGTCGCGGGACCTGAAGTCATGGTCCGCGGAGTGGCTGGAGACAGCAGGCGTCAACACCCTGCGCCCGTCCTTCGAGACCGACGCCGAGGGTCGCTTCACCTCCTTCGCCGTCGAGCAGTCGGCGCCCGACGACTGGCCGACGCTGCGCTCCCACCGGATCGCGGTCGGCCTCTACTCCCGGACCGAGCGCGGTCTGGTGCGCAGCCACCGGGTCGAGCTGGACGTGACGGGGGCGCGCACCGAGGTGGCCGAGCTCGTCGGCGTCGAGCAGCCCGACCTGGTGCTCGTGAACGACGACGACCTGACGTACGCCAAGATCCGCCTGGACCCACGGTCGCTCACGACGCTGACCGAGGCCCTCGGCGAGTTCGAGGACACGCTGGCCCGCTCACTGTGCTGGTCGGCCGCGTGGGACATGACGCGCGACGGCGAGATGTCCACGACCGACTACCTGACGCTCGTGCTCGGGGGGATCGGCCGGGAGAGCGACAGCTCGGTGATGCGCACCGTGCTGCGCCAGGCGGAGACAGCGGTTGTCCTCTACTCCCCGCCGGCCAAGCGCGAGGACGCCCGGCTCCGGCTGGCGGACGGGCTCGCTCGGCTGGTCTCCGAAGCGGCACCAGGGAGCGACAACCAGCTGCAGCTCCTCCGGGCGTACGCGTCCGCGGCGGTGGGCGACGAGCACCTCACCGCCGTACGCCGATACCTCGACGGCGACGACGTCCTGGACGGGCTCACCATCGACACCGACCTGCGCTGGCACCTCCTGCACCAGCTGGTGGCGGCCGCGCGGGTCGATGACGCCGCGATCGACCAGGAGCTGGACCGCGACGACACGGCGACCGGTCGCCGGCAGGCAGCCGCCGCCCTGGCCGCCCGGCCCCGCGAGGACGCCAAGCAGGAGGCGTGGGCGTCGGTCATGGACGACGACGAGCTGCCGAACGCCATCCAGACGGCGGTCATCGGCGGGTTCCAGCAGGTCGGGCAGCTGGACCTGCTGCGCGCGTTCCGGGACCGCTACTTCGCGTCGCTGACCGACATCTGGGACCAGCGCACCAACGAGACCGCACAGAGCATCGTCATCGGCCTCTTCCCGACCCTGCTCGCCGAGCAGGGGACGGTCGACGCCGCGGACGGCTGGCTCTCGGGCAACCCCGACGCGGTGCCCGCCCTGCGCCGGCTGGTCGTGGAGTCCCGCGACGGCGTCGCGCGCGCCCTGCGCGCCCAGGCGAAGGACGCCCAGAGCGCCTGACGCCTCAAGATCGTTCGTACCGCTGCGGAGATCATCCGGTCGCTGATGATCTCCGCACCGGCACGAATGATCTTGGCGTGCCCTGCCGGCGGCCCGGGCCGCGAGGAGCCCGCCCGCTACGGGGAGTCGGTGTGCAGCGAGCGGGGGGCGTGGGCGTGCTCGGCCAGGGCGAGCACGCCGTTGGCGATGCCGCCGGAGAGGTCCCCTGCCTGGAACGCGGACGTCATGGTCATCGCGGCCAGGCCGGCCGCCCGGTCGTCGAGGCGGCGGCGGATCTCGGGGCCGGTCACGATCTCCACGCGACGAGCGCCGGGGTCGACCGCGATCAGAACGGAGCCGGGCGCCTGGTCACCGAGCGCGCCGTGCAGCTGCAGGGCGGTGGCCCGGCTGTCGCCCTCGAGCGTCCCGACGTAGACCGAGACCGGGAGCTGGGACTGCTGGTCGGCCAGCCGGATCGCCCGGACGACGTCCTGCTGCTGGCGCTCGGAGAACGCGTCACCAGCGGGCACTCGCGCCACCCCCTCCGGTCGTCGCGGTCGCCCGGCGCACCGCGGTGTCGGCGTTGTCGGGGCCGTTGAACCACACCGGCGCGGCCCACCAGCCGAGCCCGGGCCGGTAGCGCGGACCGCGGGCCATCGACGGTGCGGACACCAGCAGGACGATGAGCACGAACAGCGCCCCGGGCACACCCACGAACCACAGCAGGGTCTCGAGCACGCTCAGGCCGCCGCCGGCCTCGCTGCCGTCGTCGTCGGCGAGCGCCGGGCCGGCCGCGGCGAGCACCAGGAGGACGGCGGCCGCCGACACGGCGAGGCCGCTGCGGAGGCCGTGCAGTCCGAACCGCGGGGCTGCTCGATAGGTGGCGGTGACGTGGCTGACGTTCACGGGGGGAACGGTACTAGGCGGGGTCCCCGCCACGGACCGCGGCGGCCAACCTGGCGGCGCGCGTCGACCCGACCAGGTCCTCGAGCAGCACGGGTCGCCCGTCACCGCCGGCCAGCGGGAGCCGCCAGTTGGGGTACTGCTCGTCGGTGCCCGGCTGGTTCATCGCCCGCCGGTCGCCCACCATGTCGGTCAGCGCGACGCCGCGCAGCCGGCTCGGTGTCGCCGCGAGCGCGCGGTGCAGCGCGATCGACACGGCCAGCTCGTCGGCGTCGTCGGCGTCGGCACCCTCGGCGGCCTCGGCGGCCTCGAGCCATCCCCGCTCGACCAGCAGGTCGAGCCAGGACGCCCGGTCGGCCTCGTCGACCCGCCGCTCCTCCTCGATCGACCGGGTGAGCAGACCGAGCTCGTCGCGGATCCGCAGGTGCTCGCCGGCCAGGTAGCCCGCCGTCGGCGGCAGGTCGTGGGTGGTGACGGCGGCCAGGCACAGCTCCCGCCAGGTCTCCGGGGGCCGTGGCCGGCCCTGGTCGTCCCGCTCGAACCACAGGATCGAGGTGCCGAGCACCCCCCGCTCGGCCAGGTAGTCGCGCACCCACGGCTCGACCGTCCCGAGGTCCTCGCCGACGACGAGGGCGCCGGCCCGCAGCGCCTCGAGCGCGAGGATCCCGATCAGGGCGTCGTGGTCGAACCGGACGTACGTCCCCGCGCTGGCCGGCATCCCCTCGGGCACCCACCACAGCCGGAACAGCCCGAGGACGTGGTCCACCCGCACCCCGCCGCAGTGCCGGAGCACGGTCCGCAGCATGTCGCGGTAGGGCAGGTAGCCGGCCTCCGCCAGCCGGTCCGGCCGCCACGGCGGCTGCGACCAGTCCTGCCCCACCTGGTTGAAGGCGTCCGGCGGCGCCCCGACCGTGACGCCGCGCGCCATCACCTGCTGCAGCGCCCAGGTGTCGGCCCCCTGCGGATGGACGCCGACCGCGAGGTCGTGCACCACACCGACCGGCATGCCCGCGTCCACCGCGAGTCGCTGCACCCGGTCGAGCTGCTCGTCGAGCACCCACTGCAGCCAGCAGAAGAAGTCGACCCGTTCGGCGAGGTCCTCGCGCGCCGCGGTCACCGCCTCCGAGGCCGGGTCCTGCAGGTCGGCCGGCCACGAGGTGCCAGTCCTGGCCGTGCACCTCGGCCAGCGCGCACCAGGTCGCGAAGTCGACCAGCCCGCTGCCCTCCCGCGCGACGAACGCCCGGTAGTCGGCCTCCCGGGACGGGCTGCGCGGCACCGCGTGCACGAGGGTCAGGGCCGAGCGCTTGGCCTCCCAGACCGCATCCCGGTCCAGGAGCACGTCGGCGGAGTTGACCGACCGCTGCAGCAGCGCGGTCCGCTCGATCTCGGCCCGGACCGCACCGGTCAGGTAGGCGTGCTCGGGAACGAGCTCCACCCTGACGTAGAGCGGGCTGACGAACCGCCGCGTCACCGGAAGGTACGGCGACGCCTCGACGGGGGTCGTCGGAGAGGGTGCGTGCAACGGGTTCACGAGGACGAAGCCGGCGCCGAGCTCACGGCCGCTCCAGCGCGCGAGCTCGGCGAGGTCGTCGAGGTCGCCGTGCCCCCACGACCGGCGGGACCGCACCGAGTAGAGCTGGGTCATCAGCCCCCAGGCCGCTCCCTGGTCACCGAGTGCTGGCTCCGGCAGGCGGTCCGGGGTGACGACGAGCGGCGAGCGGGCCTCCGTGCCGGCGGGGCCGACGGCCGCGGAGCACGGTGTGCCACCCCAGCGGCAGGTCGCCCGGCACGCTGAACGTCGCCTCGCCGACGAGACGTCCGGCGACCTCGCGCGGGTCCACCCACCGGTCGGTCTGCGCCAGGTCGACGCGGCCACCGTCCTCCAGCTCGACCCAGGCGGTCACCGGTTCGCCGTGCGGAACGTGCACCCGCAGCTCCTGCTCCCGGCCGCTCCTCGTGACCACGCAGGGCGGCAGGGTGCGCCGCCACGGCTGCTCGCGGACGTCGGCCAGCGAGGCCAGCACCGACTCGTCGGTGTGGGCCGCGACCCCGAGGGCTGCGAGCACCGCCTCGACCGACGCGCGCGCCACCGGCCGGTGCCTGCCCTGCCAGTCCCAGAAGTCGGTGGCCACGCCGTGCTCGGCGGCGAGCTCCCTCAGCGCGCTCGAGACCTCGTCGGCCGGCCGGTCGTGCAGAGTGGAGTCGGAGAGCGCCTGGTCGTCGGACATCGCCGACGAGTGTCCCTCACCAGCACGCCGGTCGCGCACCCGCTCCCGCCGCCGTCCAGACCGTCCCGGCCGCGGCCTCCAGCTGTGCGCACAGCGAGAGCAGCCCCGCCTCGCCGGCCGGCCGCCCCGCGAGCATCACCCCGACCGGCAGGCCGTCCGGTGTCCGGTGCAGGGGAAGCGACACGGCCGGCTGCCCGGTCAGGTTCCAGAGCGCCGTCCAGGGCGTGAAGCGCTTGTTCGCCTCGAAGTCCGCGGCCGGGTCCGAGTCGTCGCGGATGGCTCCCAGCGGCAGCGGCGGCTGGGCGAGGGTCGGCGTCAGCACGGCGTCGTACGGCGCCAAGGAGCCCACCGCCCGCCGCGCGAGCACCTGCAGCGAGGCGAGCGCCAGCGCGAAGTCGGTCGCCGATGCCGCCCGCCCCCGTTCGCGCAGCCAGCGGGTCAGCGGCCGCAGCTCGCCCTCCCGCGCCGGCTCGACCGGCGCCAGCGTCGACAGCACCGACCACACCGTCTCGAACAGCGGCACCACGTCCGGAGGAAGAGGTGGCTCGATGTCGTCGACCTCGTGGCCGAGCGCGGCGAGCAGCCGGCTCGTCTCCTCGTACGCTCGAAGGCACTCCGCGTGGACGTCCGCGTCGGCGATGACCGGGGTCGCGAACCGCGCGACCCGCAGCCGCCCCGGCTCGCGACCGGCGTGACCGAGGAACGTCTCCCCACGCGGCAGTGGCGGCGCCCAGTGCGGGTCACCCGGAGCCGGTCCGGCCATCACGTCGAGCAGAGCAGCGGCGTCCGCCACCGTCCGGGCCAGGACGCCCTCGCACGGCAGCCCGCTCACGTCGCCCCGCAACGGACCGCCGCTGACCCGGCCCCGGGCGGGCTTGACGCCGACCAGCCCGCAGCAGCTGGCCGGGATCCGCACCGACCCGCCGCCGTCGTTGCCGTGCGCCACCGGTGCCAGCCCGGCCGCCACCGCGGCCGCCGGGCCGCCGCTGGAGCCGCCGGCCATCCGGTCGAGGTCCCACGGCGTGCGCGACGGCGGGGCGACGGCCGGCTCGGTGTAGCACGGCAGACCGAGCTCCGGCGTGCTCGTCTTGCCCAGCAGCACAGTGCCGGCATCCCGCAGCCGGACCACGACGGTGTCGTCCACCTCGGGCACGTTGTCGGCGAAGACCGCGCTGCCGAAGGTCGTGCGGATGCCGGCGGTCAGGTTGAGGTCCTTCACCGGCACCGGCACGCCGTGCAGGGCGGACCGCAGCGCACCCCGCTGGACCTCGGCCGCGAGCTGCCGGGCCTGCTCGCGCGCCAGGTCGGCCGTCACGGTGACGTAGGCACCGACCGCGTCGGAGATCCGGTCGATCCGCTCCAGGTAGTGGTCGGCCAGCTCGACCGGCGACAGCTCCCCGCGGGCGATCGCGGCACCCTGCTCCAGCGCGGTCAGGTCGTGCAGCGTGGCCACTCGCCAGACCCTAACGAGGGAGCACTTTCGCACCGTGCGTGCGCGGAGGGTCGCACAACGGAGTTGTCACGCCAAAGGTCTTCTTTTTGTGATCCGTGTCACATACGTTCTCGTGAGATCACCCACCCCAAGGAGCCTCATGACCAGTTCACCCCGCCGCGCGACGCTCGCCCTGCTCGCGGCCGCAGGGCTCGTCCTGGCCGTCCCCGGGCTGGCATCGGGCCACGGCATCACCGTCATCGACGACGACGGGGCGATCGACGACCGTCGGGACCGCAACGCGGCCCACCACCAGCACGGCCACGACGACGGTCACCTGCCGGCCAGCAGCACCGACAACATCGACGTGGTCAGCCGGCTGAAGTTGAAGAACGTGGTGGAGGGGAAGATCGCCGACGTCGGCGTCTTCAACGGCTACGCCTACCTCGCCGCCTGGGGCCAGGAGACCTGCAAGTACAACGGCGTCCATGTGGTCGACATCAACGACCCGGCCGACCCGGAGGAAGTCGCTTTCATCGTGGCCAAGGAGGGCAGCGCGCCGGGTGAGGGCATCCAGGCGCTGCACATCGACACGCCATACTTCGACGGCGACATCCTGGTGTCCAACAACGAGACCTGCAAGGAGCGGGCCGGCTTCGGCGGGATGAACATCTACGACGTGACCAACCCGGAGCACCCGACGCCGCTGGCCGAGGGTGTCGGCGACTTCACGACGAACGGCCAGGGCAAGAAGGACGCGAACGAGATCCACAGCGTCTTCGCCTGGGACGCCGGCGACAAGGCCTACGCGGTCATCGTGGACAACGAGGAGCAGAAAGATGTCGACATCGTCGACATCACCAACCCCAAGAAGGCGAAGGTCATCGCGGAGTACGACCTCGACGAGATGTTCCCGCAGATCGTCCAGTCTGCGCCCGACAACCTGATCGAGATCTTCCACCACGACATGATCGTGAAGAAGATCGGCAACAAGTTCGTGATGCTCGTGTCCTACTGGGACGGCGGCTACGTGCAGCTCGACGTGACCGACCCGAAGAACGCGACCTACATGGCGGACACCGACTTCACCAATCCGGATCCCGAGGCCGCCGAGAGCGGGCTGGCTGTCCCGCCGGAGGGCAACGCCCACCAGTCCGAGTTCGACAAGGACAACAGGTACGTCATCGCCGCGGACGAGGACTTCGGGCCGTACGCACTCACCGCGCGGAACGCCACTGACAACACGCGGATCGACGCCGGTCAGGGCAACGACACGCCGGCGCTCACCGAGGGCCAGACCATCACCGGTCCGGCCGTGTTCGTCGGGCGGGCCTGCCCGGGTGACCCGGCGGTGCCACCGGGCGGCGCCGGCACCCAGATCGCGGTCGTCGAGCGTGGTCTGTGCACCTTCACCGAGAAGGTCACCAGTGTCACCACGGCAGGCGGTTACGAGGCGATCCTTGTCTTCAACCGCACGGCCGAGGACGGGTGCAGCACCCCGCTCAGCATGGACGTCCAGGGCACCCTCCCGACCTTCGGGGTGGCGCCGCGGTCGCAGGGCTTCGCCATCTTCAACGCGGCCTACGACGACGCCGCGTGCCTGGCCGGCGACGGCACCCAGCAGGCGCCCATCGCGCTCGGCACGGTCGGCGACACGCTGACCTTCTCCTCGTACTTCGACGGGTGGGGCTACGTGCACCTGTTCGAGAACGAGACCGGCAAGATGACCGAGCTCGACACCTACGCCGTCCCGGAGGCGCACGACCCGGCCTTCGCAGAGGGCTTCGGCGACATCTCGGTCCACGAGGTGGCGATGTCCTCGGTCGACGCGGACCGCGCGTACTTCTCGTACTACTCGGCCGGCTTCCGGGTGGCGGAGATCGTCAACGACGAGCTGGTCGAGACGGGCCACTACGTCGACGAGGACGGGAACAACTTCTGGGGCGTCCAGACGTTCATGGACAGCGGTCAGGAGTACGTCGCGGCCAGCGACCGCGACCACGGGCTCTGGATCTTCAAGTACACCCCGTGACCTGAGGCAGGACGAGGGGCCGGCGCCGTCGGGCGCCGGCCCCTCGTGCTCGTCCGGGACCGGTTCAGGCGGTCGCGACCCCGGCGACCTCGCCGCCGCCGTACGCCTCGAGGTAGGGGATCCATCGCGCGTCGGACCGCCCGGTGCCGAGGATCCGCCAGGCGGTGCCGGTCGGCTCCACCGGCGGGTGCAGCCGCCAGCCGAGGTCGGAGACGGTCCGGTCGGCTTTCACGTGGTTGCACCGTCGGCACGCCGACACGACGTTGCACCACTCGTGGCGCCCTCCCCGGCTGCGTGGCACGACGTGGTCGATGCTCGTCGCCGTCCCGCCGCAGTAGACGCACCGGCCGCCGTCACGCACGAAGACGGCCCGCCGGGTGAGAGGGACGGGACCGCGGTAGGGGATCCGCACGTAGCGGATGAGTCGCACGACCGAGGGTGCGCTCACCGAGAACGACGCGCTGTGCATGACCAGGTCCGAGCTCTCGACGGGGACCGCCTTGTGCATCAGCACGAGCAGCAACGCACGTCGCGCCGGTACGACGCACAAGGGCTCGTACGTGGCGTTGAGCACCAGAGCGTGACCCACTCCCGCCTCCCAGCGAAGGCCCGGCACGTGGCTCGTGCCGGGTCGCGTGGACCCAGTGTCGCCCAACCGACCCCCGGATCGCCAGCACTTAGGGTGTCGAGCCATGACACGTCCCGTCTACCCCCCTGCCCGCCGGACCCGCGACGCCGACCGAGCTGCACGGCACCTCGGTGCCCGACCCCTACCGCTGGCTCGAGGACGCCGAGTCCCCGGAGACGGTCGCCTGGGCGGAGCAGCAGGACGCCCTGCTCGCCGCGGAGACCGAGCACCTGCCGGGGCGTGACGGGCTACGGGCCCGTATCGGCGAGCTGCTCGGCGCGGGAACGGTCGGTGCGCCCTCGTGGCGCGGGGAGCGGCAGTTCTTCATGCGCCGTACGGCGGAGCAGGAGCACCCCGTCCTCCTCACCGTCGACCCCGACGGCACCGAGCGGGTGCTCGTCGACCCGATGGCGCTGGACCCGGCCGGCACGACCACGCTCGACGCGTGGCAGCCCTCGAAGGAGGGTCACCTGCTGGCCTACCAGCTCTCGGAGGGCGGCACGGAGGAGTCGGTGCTGCGCGTGCTCGACGTCGCGACGGGAGACGACGTCGACGGCCCGATCGACCGCGCGCGCTACTCCCCCGTCGCGTGGCTGCCGGGCGGGGAGTCCTTCTACTACGTACGCCGGCTGGCGCCGGACCTGGTGCCCGAGGACGAGCAGCAGTACCACCGCCGGGTGTGGCTGCACCGGCTCGGCGACTCCCCCGACGACGACGCCCTGGTGTTCGGCGACGGCCAGGACAAGACCAACTACTACGGCGTCAGCGTGTCGATGGACGGCCGATGGCTGGTCGTCGGCGCATCGGCGGGCACGGCTCCCCGCAACGACCTCTGGCTCGCCGACCTCGGCGCGGGCGGCCTCGCGGCTCCCGAGATGAGGGTCGTGCAGCAGGGTGTCGACGCCAGCACCTCGCTGCACGTCGGACGGGACGGGCGCGCGTACCTCTTCACCGACCGGGACGCGCCGCGCGGGCGGATCGCCGTCACCACCCCCGACGACCCGTCGTACGAGACCTGGGTCGACCTGGTGCCCGAGGACGAGGCGGCCGTGCTGGAGGGCTACGCGATCCTCGACGGCGACGAGCTGTCGACCGGCGTGCTGCTCTGCAGCTGGACGCGCCACGCGATCGGCGAGGTCACGGTCCACGACCTCGCCACCGGCGAGCGCAGCGGGTCCGTCCCGCTGCCGGGGCTGGGCTCGGTCAGCGGGCTCAGCGAGCGGCCCGAGGGCGGGCACGAGGCGTGGTTCGGCTACACCGACCACGTGACGCCGGCGTCGGTGTTCCGCTACGACGCGGCGAGCGGCGAGACGACGCTGTGGGCGACGGCCCCCGGGACCGTCGAGGTGCCCGAGGTGCACGCCCGCCAGGTCGAGTACACCTCGAAGGACGGCACGACGGTCCGGATGGTCGTCGTGGCGCCGACGAAGGAGCCGGACCAGCCGCGACCCACCCTCCTCTACGGCTACGGCGGCTTCGGCGTCCCGATGACGCCGGGCTACTCGGCCGGCGTGCTCGCCTGGGTGGAGGCCGGCGGCGTCTACGTGATCGCCAACCTGCGCGGCGGGTCGGAGGAGGGCGAGGACTGGCACCGCGCCGGGATGCGCGAGCACAAGCAGAACGTCTTCGACGACTTCCACGCCGCCGCCGAGCGGCTGGTCGCCGACGGATGGACCACCCGCGACCGGCTCGCCGTGTCCGGCGGCTCCAACGGCGGCCTGCTGGTCGGCGCCGCGCTGACCCAGCGACCCGACCTCTTCGCCGCCGTCGTCTGCTCCGCACCGCTGCTCGACATGGTGCGCTACGAGCAGTTCGGGCTCGGAGCGACCTGGACGGACGAGTACGGCAGCGTCGCCGACGCCGACGAGCTGGCCTGGCTGCTCGGCTACTCGCCGTACCACCACGTCCGTGACGGTGTCGACTACCCCGCGACGCTCTTCACGGTGTTCGACGGCGACACCCGCGTCGACCCGCTGCACGCGCGCAAGATGTGCGCCGCCCTGCAGCACGCCACGACCGGCGACCGTCCGATCCTGCTACGCCGCGAGCGTGATGTCGGTCACGGCGGGCGAGCCCTGAGCCGCACGATCGCGCTGTCGGTCGACACGTTGAGCTTCGCCGCACGGTGGACGGGGCTCAGGATGACGACCGGATCTCGCTAGCCTCGGCACGTGCCTGCCGCGATCCGCTTCAGAGAGCTGCATCGACGACGGCGTGACAGATGAGCTGTGCGACCGCGTCTACGACTGGTTCGGTCAGAGGTGGCTGGCTGAGTCGGCCGACTGGCTGCTCGCCAAGCCGGTCGCCATCGTCACGATCTTCGTCGTCGCTGCCCTCATCCGCTTCCTGCTGCACCGGCTGATCCGGCGGCTGGCCCACCGAGCGGCGGAGGGAACCGTCCCGGGGGTGCTCGCCAAGGGCAAGGGCCACAAGCTCCTGGAGGCCAGCCCGCTGCTGTCCGAGCGGCGCAAGCAGCGCGCCGACACGATGTCGTCGGTCCTGCGCAGCGTGACCACGGGCGTCATCCTGAGCGTCGCGTTCCTCATGGTCCTCGACGTGATCGGGCTCCCGATCGGTCCGCTGCTGGCCAGCGCCGGGATCGTCGGCGTCGCGGTCGGCTTCGGGGCGCAGACGCTGGTCAAGGACTTCCTGTCGGGCATCTTCCTGATCCTCGAGGACCAGTACGGCGTCGGCGACCTGGTCGACACCGGCATGGGCACGGTCGGGCACCGTCGAGGCGGTCGGGCTGCGCGTCACCCGGCTGCGCGACGGGAGCGGGGTCGTCTGGTACGTCCGCAACGGCGAGATCCTGCAGGTCGGCAACCACAGCCAGGGCTGGTCGACCGCGATCGTCGACGTCGCCGTCGCCTACACCGAGGACATCCCGCGCGTGCAGCGGCTGATCGCCGACACGGCCCAGGCGATGTACGAGGACGAGGACTGGGCTCCGAAGCTGCTCGAGGCGCCCGACCGTCGCCGGCGTCGAGTCGGTCACCGGCAACTCCGTCACGATCCGGGTCATCGCCAAGTGCGCGCCCAACGAGCACTGGGGCGTCCAGCGCGAGCTGCGGGAGCGCATCAAGGAGTCGTTCGACCGCGAGGGTGTCCGCGTACCGCCGCCGGTCTACCCGCCGCCCTCGGCAGGCGCCGGCGCCCCCGCGACCTGACGAGGGGCGCCGCGTACGTCCGACGTACGTCAGGCCAGCGCCGCGTCGAGGGTGATGGTGGTCCCGGCCAGGGCGCCGCTGACCGGGCAGGCGGTCCTGGCAGTCTCGGCGAACGTCGCGAACTCCTCGGCCGAGATCCCCGGCACCGAGGCCCGGGTCGTCAGGTGGCTGCCGGTGATGCCCTTGCCGGGCTGGAACGTGACGTCGGCCTTGGTGTCGATCGATCTCCACCGTGTGGCCGGCCTTGGTCAGCACGTTCGGACAGCGACATCGAGAAGCACGTCGAGTGCGCGGCGGCGATCAGCTCCTCGGGGCTGGTCACGCCGTTCGGCTCCTCGGTCCGGGCGGGCCAGCTGACGTCGTACGACCCGATGCCGGACGAGTCGAGGGACACCCGGCCCTTGCCCTCGAACAGCGAGCCTTCCCAGTGCGCGTTGGCGGTGCGGGTGGCGGCCATGTCTCCTCCAGTGTCGGTGTCTCGGGGCCTGTCTCGGATTCTGCTGTCCTGTCTCCCGCATGACACCATGGCAGACGTGAGTATTCCGGCCGACCGCGGGGACGCGGCCACGTTCTACGAGGCCGTCGGCGGCGAGGAGACCTTCCGCCGGCTGGTGCACCGCTTCTACGCGGGCGTGGCCACCGACCCGGTCCTGCGCCCGCTCTACCCCGAGCCGGACCTGTCCGGGGCGGAGGAACGGCTGCGGATGTTCCTCGTGCAGTACTGGGGCGGCCCGCGGACCTACTCCGAGCAGCGCGGCCACCCCCGGCTGCGGATGCGCCACGTGCCGTTCCGCATCGGGCGCGCGCGAGCGGGACGCCTGGCTGGGGCACATGCGCGACGCCGTCGACGAGCTCGAGGCTGCCTCCCGACGCCGAGACCCTGCTCTGGGACTACCTGGTGATGGCGGCCAACAGCCTCGTCAACAGTGACCACGACGGGCCGGACGCGAGCGACACCGGGCGGTTTGCAAGACTCCCGGTCGTGACCGACTCCCCCAGCAGCACCCGGCCCGGCGACGAGTGGTGGCGCACGGCCGTCATCTACCAGGTCTACATCCGCAGCTTCGCCGACGGTGACGGCGACGGCATCGGCGACCTCGCCGGCATCCGGTCCCGTCTCCCCTACCTGCGCCGGCTCGGCGCGGACGCGATCTGGATCACGCCGTTCTACCCGTCGCCGATGGCCGACGGCGGGTACGACGTCGCCGACTACTGCGACATCGAGCCGTTGTTCGGCACCCTTGCCGACGCCGACGCCCTGATCGGCGAGGCGCACGACCTCGGGCTGCGGGTCATCGTCGACATCGTCCCCAACCACTCCTCGGACCGGCACGCGTGGTTCCAGGCCGCGCTGGCGGCCGGGCCCGGCAGCCCCGAGCGCCGGCGCTACGTCTTCCGGCCGGGTCGCGGCCCGGACGGGTCGCTGCCCCCGACCGACTGGCAGTCGACGTTCGGCGGTCCCGGCCTGGACGCGGGTGCCCGACGGCGAGTGGTACCTCCACCTCTTCGCCGCGGAGCAGCCGGACTTCGACTGGGAGAACCCGGAGGTCGTGGAGGAGTTCGAGCGGGTCCTCCGGTTCTGGCTCGACCGCGGCGTCGACGGCTTCCGGATCGACGTCGCCAACGCGCTGAAGAAGGACCAGTCCTTCCCGGACGTCGGGCCCGAGGAGGAGGCGGTGCTGGCCGCGCACGAGGGCCCTGACCACCCGTTCTGGGACCGCGACGAGGTGCACGAGGTCTACCGGGGCTGGCGCCGCGTGATCGACGACTACGCCGGCGACCGGACGTTCGTGGCCGAGGCGTGGGTGGACTCCGCTGCCCGCCTCGCCCGCTACACGCGTCCCGACGAGCTGCACACGGCGTTCAACTTCAACTTCGTCCGTGCGCCCGTGGGAGGCCGGCGCCGCTCCGCGAGACGATCGACGAGTGCATCGCCGCGGCGGCGTCCGTCGGCGCCCCGACGACGTGGGTGCTGTCCAACCACGACGTGACGCGGCACGCGACGCGCTATGCACGGCTGGACTCGACCGGCGGCGGCGTCTCGGACGAGGCCCGGGTGGGCCCGGACACCCCGATCGACCCCGCACTCGGCCTGCGCCGGGCCCGGGCGGCGACCCTGCTGATGCTGGCCCTGCCCGGCTCCGCCTACGTCTACCAGGGCGAGGAGCTCGGTCTGCCCGAGGTCGTCGACCTGCCCGAGGACGTCCTGGCCGACCCCATCTGGGAGCGCTCGGGCCACACCGTGCGCGGACGCGACGGCGCCCGGGTGCCGGTCCCGTGGGAGCGCGACGGTCCGTCGCTCGGCTTCGGCGCCGGCGAGCCGTGGCTGCCCCAGCCGGCGACGTGGGCCGAGCTGTCCGTCGAGGCCCAGGAGGGGGTCGAGGGGTCGACGCTCGAGACCTACCGCAGCGCGCTGCTCCTGCGGCGCCGGCTCCTGCGCACCCCCGGCATGGAGTGGCTCGACTCGCCACCCGGCTCGCTGATGTTCCGCCGCGACGCGATCGACGGGGGCAGCGTCGTCTGCGCGGTCAACCTCGGACCCGACGCGGTCGCCTTCCCGGCGTACGACGAGATCCTGCTCACCAGCGACCCGCTCGACGGAGACGCGCTCCCGCCGGACACGGCGGCCTGGCTCCGGGTGACGTGACTCAGGGTCGGACCCTGAACTGTCCCTGAACTCCTGGAAATGACCAAGACGGCTGTCGGTGGTCTCCCCTAGCGTCGTCCCTGCCCTTCTCACGTCCTCCCGGGAGTCCTGATGGTCCGTCTGGCCGAGTTCGTCCTGCGTCACCGCAGGCTGGTGATGCTGTTCTGGCTGGTCATGTTCGGCGTGGGTGTCTTCGCGGCCGGCCGGACGTCGGAGCGGCTCACCGTCGACTTCTCGCTGCCCGGACAGCCGGGTTACGAGACCGAGAAGCAGATCCTGGACATCTACCACAACGGCGGCTCCAACCCGCCGACCATCGCGGTGGCCACCGTGCCGGAGGGCCGCACCGTCGACGACGAGATCGGCTCGGTGACCGGCCGTCCTCGACGATGTGCAAAAGGCTCTGCCGGGGACCCGCATCCTGAGCTACGCGGACGGCCAGGACCCGGTGTTCGTCACCGAGGACGGCCGGACGACCTACGCACTGGTCTACCCGGAGCCGTTCGAGAGCTTCACCGACGTGGGTCCGGACGTCGCGATGCGCCCCATCCTGGAGAAGGCGTCCGCGGAGTCCGACGTCGAGTGGGGCATCACCGGCTACAACCTGCTCGCCCAGGGCACCGACGACCCCGAGGCCCCGAGCCTGCTGGTCGACACCATCCTCGGCGGCCTCGGCGCCCTGGCGGTGCTGCTCTTCCTCTTCGCGTCGTTCCTGGCCCTGGTGCCGCTGCTGATCGCCGCGGTGTCCATCCTCACGACGTTCACGATCGTGCTGCTCGGCACCTACGTCACCGACATCAGCTTCGTCGTGCAGTTCCTCATCGCCCTCGTCGGGCTGGGCGTCGCCGTCGACTACTCGCTGCTCGTGGTCAACCGCTGGCGGGAGGAGCGGGCGCACGGCCGCGACAACCACGAGGCCGTCGTCGTCGCGATGCAGTACGCAGGGCATGCGGTCGTCGCGAGCGCCGGCACGGTGGCGATCAGCCTCTGTGCCCTGCTCGTCATCCCGGTCCCGCTGCTGCGCAGCATGGGCGTCGGCGGGATGCTGATCCCCCTGGTCAGCACCGTCGTGATCCTGACCCTGCTGCCGGCCCTGCTCGGCGGCATCGGGCCTCGCGTCGACTGGCCGAGGATCCGCCACGAGGGCCGGCAGTCCCCGGGCTGGACCGCGTGGGCCCGCCTGATCGTGCGGTGGCGCTGGGTCGCTGCGGCCATCGCGCTGGCGCTGCTCGCCGCGCTGGTGGTCCCGGTGTTCGGCATCAAGATCGGCCAGGCCCAGACCTCGTCCCTCGCGAGCGGCGGGCCGGCGCACGACGCGCTGCAGGTGCTCCATGACGGCGGGGTGCCGCCCGGCGTCGTGTCGCCGCTCGAGGTGCTGGTCCGCGGCGACGACCCGGCCGGCTCGGCGCAGCAGGTCGTCGACCGCGCGACGTCGGTCGACGGCGTCTCCGCGGCCATCGCCCCGGACAACGAGAGATGGCGGCGCGACGACAGGTCCGCCCTGGTCGCGGTCATCCCCGCCGAGGAGGCCGTCGACTCCACGAAGGCCGAGGTGGTGGAGCGGGTCGACGACGCCGTCTCCGACGTCCCCGGCGTCGTGGGCATCGCCGGCGTGGGCGCGACCGTGCTCGACTACATCAACGCCGTCTACAAGAAGTTCCCCTACACGCTGGGGCTGATCGCGCTGGTCACGTTCATCCTGCTGGTGCGCACCTTCCGGTCGATCCTGCTGCCGATCAAGGCGGTGCTGCTCAACATCGTCTCGGTGGCGGCGACCTTCGGCGCGACCGTCCTGTTCTGGCAGGACGGGCACGGCTCCCAGCAGATCTTCGACATCGAGCCGACGGGCGCGGTCACCTTCTGGCTACCCGTGCTGATCTTCGCGTTCCTGTTCGGGCTGTCCATGGACTACGAGGTCTTCATCCTCGCCAGGATGCGAGAGGAGTACGACAAGAGCGGCGACACCGACGACGCGGTCGTCGTCGGCCTGGCCCGGACCGGTCGGCTGGTGACCGGCGCCGCGATGATCCTGTTCCTGTCCTTCCTCGCGCTGTCCTCGTCACCGGGCACCGACATCAAGGTGTTCGCGACCGCGCTCGGCATCGGCATCCTGCTCGACGCGACGATCGTGCGCGCCCTGCTGGTGCCCGCGCTGGTCTCCCTGTTCGGCCGGTGGAACTGGTGGCTGCCGTCCTGGGCGGCCCGGCCGCTGCGGGTCCAGCCGCACGCTGCCATCCCCGAGCCGCGACGGCCCGAGCGCGAGCTCGAGCCGGTCGCCAGCCGCGACTGACGCCCACAGCGGCAGCTCGAGAGGTCGCTCAGGATGCCGGCGCGTAGCGCAGGTGCAGCACGCCACTGTCCAACGCCTCGGAGTGGAGCAGCCGCAACGGGTGGGTAGCGGTGTCCTCGAACAGCCGCTGGCCGGACCCGACAGCGATCGGGTGCACCAGCAGAGCAAGCTCGTCGAGCAGGCCGTTGGCCAGCAGCCAGCGGACGGTCGTGGCGCTGCCCGACATGCCGATGTCGCCGTCCGCGCTGTCCTTGGCGGACTGGACCTGAGCCGCGACGTCCTCGGAAAGGACTGTCGTGTTCTGCCACGCCGGGTCGGTGAGCGTCGTGGACAGCACGTACTTGGGGACGGTGTTGATGAACTCCGAGAACGGAACGTCGGGCCCCTGCGCCGGCCAGAACGAAGACCACTCGTCGTACAGCTTGCGCCCCATCATCATCCCGGAGGTGGACTCCATGCCCTGTCCCACGATCGCGCCCATCGCCTCGTCGAAGTACGGAAAGTGCCACTTGTCGGGTGACTCCACGACGCCGTCGAGGGAGATGAAGAAGTTCGACACCAGCCTGCCCATGACACAGCTCCTTGGATGCGGTGGTCCGTCAGCAACCTAGACCGTGCGGGTCAACGGAAGTCATCGGTGGAGCGCACGAGCCCGGCCGCCGTTGCGAGGACGGCCGCAGCCAGCAGCCAGCCGGCGACGATGTCACTCGGGTAGTGCCGGCCGAGGGCAAGCTGGGCGGCCGCGACGACGATCAGCGTTGCGGCCCCGAGCGCGAGCGAGAGGATGCGATGGGTCCGTCGCCAGCTCGCGACGAGGAGGACCGCCGCGCCGACGACCACCGCGCTGTTCGCCGCGTGCCCGCTCGGGAAGGAGTGCTCGCTGAGGTGGCCCGGCAGCGCCGCGACGTCCGGGCGGGGGCGCGCCACCAGTGCCTTCAGCGCCGGGTTCACCAGCCACACCACGGCGCACGGGGCCAGCGCCGCGAGAGCCGTCTTCCACCGGCCGAGCGTCACCAGGCCGAGGGCACCGACCGTGGCGACCACCACGAGCGGCAGCAGGTCGGTCGCCGTGGCCACCCCGGCCCAGACGTCTCGCCATCCGCCGTTCCCGACGACCAACCGGCGGACGAGCGCGTCCTCGCCGGGCAGCGGGTCGCGCACCGACACCGCCAGCGTGAGCGCACCCAGGGCCAGGACGGCGCTCGCCGCCCCGGCGGCCCACCGCCGGACCCGCAGGTCAGCCGGTCGGTTCACCCGCGTCCAGGTACTGCTCCAGGAACGCCCGCTCCTCCGCGCTCACCCGGCGCGGACGCTCCTTCTCCAGGTCGTACGGGACCAGGACCGAGGCCGCCCGGGCGAAGACCATCGTCTCGTCGTGCACCTCGTAGCGGATCTCGAACGAGGCGCCCTTGATGTACCCGACCCACATCTCGATGTCCACGCCGCGGGGGTGGTAGACCAGCGGCCGCTTGTAGTCGATCTCGTGGTGGGCCACCAGCACGCCCTCGGACAGCGCCTTGCCGCCGTACTCCGAGCCGAGGGAGAACAGCATGTCCACCCGCGCCTCCTCGAGGTAGGTGAGGTAGACGACGTTGTTGACGTGGCCGTAGGCGTCCATGTCGGACCACCGCATGGAGCAGCGGTAGCGGTGTCGCACGGGCGTGGTCAGCCGCGGGTGAGCTTGCGGTAGGTGGCCCGGTGGGGGCGGGTCGCGTCCGGTCCGAGGCGCTCGATCTTGTTCTTCTCGTACGCCTCGAAGTTGCCCTCGAACCAGAACCAGCTGGAGTCGCCCTCGTAGGCGAGGATGTGCGTCGCCACCCGGTCGAGGAACCACCGGTCGTGGCTGACGACCACGGCGCAGCCGGGGAACTCCAGCAGCGCGTTCTCGAGCGACGAGAGCGTCTCGACGTCGAGGTCGTTGGTCGGCTCGTCGAGCAGCAGCAGGTTGCCGCCGATCTTGAGCGTCAGCGCCAGGTTGAGCCGGTTGCGCTCGCCACCCGACAGGACGCCGGCCGGCTTCTGCTGGTCCGGACCCTTGAAGCCGAACGCGGAGACGTAGGCGCGGGACGGCATCTCGACGTTGCCGACCTTGATGTGGTCGAGACCGTCCGACACGACCTCCCACAGCGACTTCTTGGCGTCGATGCCGCCGCGGCTCTGGTCGACGTAGGCGATCTTGACGGTCTCGCCGACCTTGATGGCGCCGTCGTCCGGCTCCTCCTCGCCGATGATCATCTTGAAGAGCGTGGTCTTGCCGGCGCCGTTGGGACCGATGACGCCGACGATCCCGTTGCGCGGCAACGAGAACGAGAGGTTCTCGATGAGGAGCCGGTCGCCGAAGCCCTTGGTCAGCTTGTCGGTCTCGACGACGACGCTGCCCAGGCGGGGTCCCGGCGGGATCTGGATCTCCTCGAAGTCCAGCTTGCGGGTCTTCTCCGCCTCGGCGGCCATCTCCTCGTACCGCTCGAGGCGGGCCTTGCTCTTGGTCTGGCGGGCCTTCGCGTTGGACCGGACCCAGTCCAGCTCGTCCTTGAGCCGCTTGGCGCGCTTGACGTCCTTCTGCCCCTCGACCTTGAGCCGGGACTGCTTGGTCTCGAGGTACGTCGAGTAGTTGCCCTCGTAGGGGTAGGCGCGCCCGCGGTCGAGCTCGAGGATCCACTGCGCCACGTTGTCGAGGAAGTATCGGTCGTGGGTCACGGCGACGACGGTGCCGGCGTACTTCTCCAGGTGGCTCTCCAGCCACTGCACACTCTCGGCGTCGAGGTGGTTGGTGGGCTCGTCGAGCAGCAGCAGGTCGGGCTGGCTGAGCAGCAGCTTGCACAGCGCCACCCGACGGCGCTCTCCACCGGAGAGGATGGACACGTCGGCGTCCGGTGGCGGGCAGCGCAGCGCGTCCATCGCCTGCTCGAGCTGGGAGTCGAGGTCCCACGCGTCGGCGTGGTCGATCTCCTCCTGCAGCTTGCCCATCTCCGTCATCAGCTCGTCGCTGTAGTCGGTGGCCATCTGCTCGGCGATCGCGTTGAAGCGGTCGACCTTGCCCTTGATCTCGGCCATGCCCTCCTCGACGTTGCCCAGCACGTCCTTGCTCTCGTCGAGCTGGGGCTCCTGCTCGAGGATGCCGACGGTGTAGCCCGGGGAGAGGAACGCGTCGCCGTTGGACGGCTGGTCGAGCCCGGCCATGATCTTGAGGACCGTGGACTTGCCGGCGCCGTTGGGCCCGACGACGCCGATCTTCGCGCCCGGGTACATCGACAGGGTGACGTCATCGAGGATGAGCTTGTCGCCGTGCGCCTTGCGCGCCTTGCGCATCGTGTAGATGAACTCAGCCAAGGGAAACCGTCCGCCGTCCGTCGTCCGTGCAGGTCTGGGATCCTCCATCCTGCCTCAGCGCCGGGGCTCAGGTCACATCGTGGGCAGCCTGCTACCTCTCGCAGCTGTGAGCCCGGGGCGGCTGCGGAGGGCTCCGGCAGAGATCAAGGCCGTGCGTCTGGCGGCCAGCCGACCTCATCAATGCCAGAAGATCGACCGAGGGGCGGCTGCCTCACAAGATCGACCATTGATAGGGCTGCGGCATTGGTCACTCCCGCCGCCGCCGTCGATCCGGTCCCTACCTTGTTGCCCGTCGAGCGAGTCGTCACCGCGGCCACCGAGCAGCGTGTCGTCCCCTGTTCCGGCCCAGAACTTGTCCTTGCCCTTCTGGCCGTTGATGTAGTCGGAGGGGCTCTCGAGTGATGCAACGGAAATGTCCGGCCCGGGACCCATGAAGTAGGAGCCGGGCGGCCCTGGGCTCGTGGCAGCGGAGTCCCGGCCAGGACCGCCGTAGAAAACAACGCGCCAACTAGGCGGGAAGGATTCCTGCGCGGAGAACGAGGCGTACTGCATGTCGGCACCCTCACCGCCGTACAGCTGGTCGAAGCCGCCGTCGTAGCCGAGCCGGTCCGATCCGGGGCCGGCCCAGAGGATGTCATCTCCGGCGCCGCCGATCAGCTCTTGCCGGCCCACACCGCCGTAGAGCTGGTCGGCTCCGTCCTCGCCGCTGATGTACTCATGCTTGGGATAGTCGGCCTCGGAGGTCACCTCACCTGGAGTGACCGGCCCAAGCAGGGAGCGGATCACATCGTCTCCGCCGCCACCAAGAATGTCGTCGAAGCCTGGCCCGCCATCGATCCGATCGTTGCCGTCGCCTCCGTAGAGCTGCTCATAGGTGAACGCGGCGATCCTTCCGCCGACCACGAGGTACGAATTGTCTCCGCCGCAGATCACATCATCTCCGGCAAGACCCTCAATGTGATCTCGACCGTCTAAGCCAACAATGACGTCGTCACCCGAGGTGCCGACGATGACGTCATCGCCGACGGTGCCGCTGATCGTGGCCGCCTCACCGAAACACGTCAGCGGATCCTCCACCGCGGACGCGCCAGCGGACGGGACGGGGCTCAGCACGACGCCCACCATCGCAAGAAGTGTTGCCCATCTCCCTGCCCAGCACCTCAGCCGGCGCATGTCACGAACACCTCGCCGCCGGGCACGACATGGCCACCGTTATGTCGGCGCATGAGCGGCCTCCTGACCCTTCGAGTGCGCCATTGCCTAGCGAAGACGATAGAGACCCGGCTCGGGTTCGGCACGCTGGTCCGACGATGGTGGAGAAGGGCCTGGGAAGGGACGGCGTCGTCTGTCGTCGCGTGCGGCGTCAACCCGAGGAGAGCAGGCCTCCGACGGGTCGCGCCCGGGCCGGCCGCACCGGGGGAGGGAGCGGCGGCGGCCCGGGCGCGAGCTCATCAGGCGGCGCTGGGCGACGTCTGCGTCTCCGGGATCGCCGATGGGCTGGATCGTCACGGCTCGCGCCGTCGCCGCCGGCCTCCGCCGGCACCTCCTCGAGCACCACCTCTGGCCGCGGCGGGGTGGCCTTCCTGAACCTGCTGACACCACGGGACAGGTCGTGCCCGACAGCGTGCGCCTCGATCTCGAAGACCGTGTGGCTGACGCCCTCCTTCTCGTAGGTGCCGTCGCGCAACCGTCCCTGGACGAGTACCGGCTCACCCTTCTTCAGCGAGTCCAGGACGTTCTCGCCGATGAGTCGCCAGCAGGTCACCGTGAAGAAGATGGTGTCGCCGTCGCGCCACCCGTTGAGCGACTTGTCGAAGCGTCGCTCGGTCGTCGCCAGCCGGAAGCTCACGACGCGCGTCCCGGCTGCCGTCACACGCAGCTTCGGCTCCTGCGCGACGTACCCCGTCACCGTCAGGACTGTCTCGTTCACCCTCTCGCCTCCTCGTCACGGCAGTGACTCGCGCCGCCGCATCTCGTCGCGGCCCTCCGCCGCTCCCTGCCGACAACGATGGAGCAGCCTCGCCGCGCAGAACAGCACGCTGGAGGCATCTGTGGACGTCCGGGGAGTGGTCGTCGGCTGTGGACGGCGCCGGCTCGTCGGCAGCGCGTTCAGCCGGTGCGGGCGCGGTCCAGGGCCTCGCGCGCGCGGTGGTGGCGGGCCAGCTCGGCCTCGACGGGCGCGAGCATCAACGTCGTCGCCACCTCCTCGATCGCCGAGCGCAGCCGCGACTCGGCCCGCCGTCGGCGAACCACCGCGGCGCCGGCGGCCAGTGTCCGGCCCACCGTCGCCAGCAGCAGCCCCAGCAGAACGCCGCCCACCAGCAGCAGGGTCGGCACCGGGATGCCCCACACGTCGGGCGTCGGCGGGTCGGGCAGCCGCAGGTAGGACCCGAACGCCAGGACCAGCAGCCACCCCGCACCGACCAGGGCCGCCGCTACGAGCAGCCACTGCACGACCGCCGCGGCGCGCCACCAGAGCGGTGTGCGATCGACGCCGAGGTCGGTCCCGACGACGGCGCGGTCGAGAGCATCTCGTACGTCGCCGGAGGAACCCTGAGCAGCGGCCCGCACCGACCTCTGCCACGGCTCCGGCAGCCCGTCCGGCGGCAGCGTCGCACACCTGTCGCAGCGCGGTGTCGACCTGTGCCCGCTGGACAGGACTGGGCTCCGGGACCGACGAGCGCACCATGCCCCGCACCTCGCGCCGCTCCCCGGACCGCAGGTGCAGCCGGCGCAACGGGTCGGGACGCAGCCTGCGCACCCAGCGGGTCGGCGGCCAGCCCAGCGACCCGGCGGCGCGCAGCCGCCACGAGTCCTCGACCGCCTTGCCGATCGTCGGCACCCCCGCGGCCGACGCCAGCGCCTCGACCAGGCGGGCGCGCTCCCCTGCCCCGACCCCTCGTGGGTCGTCGACCGAGACCGCGGGCGTGAGGGCCTCGATCGCGTGCTCGACGTCGGCGACCAGCCGGTCGTTGCGCGCCCGGCGGCGCGAGACCGCGTCGGCCAGCAGCGCGCGAAGTCCGTCCAGCCCGGCGCCGGTCCGCACCGAAGTGGTCAGCACCGGCGACCTGCGCAGGCCGTCGTCGTCGAGCAGGCGGCGCAAGTCCTCGGCACACTCCGCCGCGGCGAACGGGTTCACCGTGTCGACCTGGTTGAGCACCACCACCATGACCGCGGAGTGCCCCGCCAGCCGGCGCAGGTAGCGCTCGTGCAGCACCTGGTCTGCGTACTTCTGCGGGTCGACCACCCACACCAGCAGGTCCACCAGCTCCACCAGCCGGTCGACCTCGAGCTGGTGCTCCATCACCGTCGAGTCGTGGTCGGGCAGGTCGAGCAGCACCAGGCCCTCGAGCTCGTCCTCGACGCGCGACTTGCCGGACCGGATCCGTGCCCGTCGTGTCGCCGGAGCCGTGCCGCCATGAGGTCTGCCGCCGCGGGACGCCCAGCCACTGCACGAGCGCCGTCGCGCCCTCGGACCCCCACACGCAGGCGTGCGCCTTCGACGTCGTCGGGCGGCGTACGCCGACCGGTGACAGCTCCTCGCCCGCGAGCGCGTTGAACAGCGAGGACTTGCCGCTGCCCGTCGAGCCGGCAAGTGCCACCACCGTGTGCTCTCCGGAGAGCCGCAGCCGCTCGCCGGCCCGGTCCGCGACGGCCCGCGCTCTCAGCAGGGCTCCCGTGTCCGCCCGGCCGTCGAGCGTGTTGACCGCCTCGTCCAGCGCCGAGAGCATCGCCGGCAGGTCGGCGCGGCGATGGCGTCCCCTCAGCCGCGGGCTCACGGGGTGGTCACCGGCGCACGTCCTCGATCTCCTGGACCGCACTGCGCAGCGCTGTGCCCGCACCCTCGAGAACGGGTGCCTGCTCGAGGCGCACCGTGAATCGCCGGCGCTCCCCCTCGAGCAGCTCCTCGACGCGCCGCCGCAGGTCGGCCCGCGCCTTCTCGGCCAACGAGCGAACCGCCTGGTCGCCCAGCACCGCCTCGAGGATCTTCTGGCTCAGGGCCGACGCCCCTCCCGCGACGGCGACCTCGCCTGCGACCAGGCCGCCGGTGTGCGCGAAGACCACGATCATCACCATCAGTCCGAGCCCGTTGACGCCGAACGCCAGGTACCGCGCGGTCCGCCGCTTGCCGTGGCCCTGGTCGCGGACCATGTCGAGCACGAACCCCTGCCAGTCGCGGACGGCACGCGCCGACTGCTCCGTGAGCTGCGGGGAGCTCCGGCGCAGGTCCTCGCCGCCGGCGAGCAGCGCCGAGCCGGCCGGGTCCTCCCGCCAGGCGCCTGCTGCCCGCTCGGCCGCCTCGTCGGCCGACGACCGCACGAGCGCCTCGACCCCCGACTCGAGGGCCTCCGCCAGGTCCGCCCCGGGGCCCGGCTTGCCCTGCACGACGGCCGTCACCCGGTCGCGGACCCGGCCGATCTTCGACTCGAGGGAGCGCATCAGCTCGCCGGTGCCGACGAACTCCTGCCAGCGGGCCATCACCTCGCCACGGAGGAGCGACCCGTCGCCGCTGGCGGTGTCGACGTGTGCCACCGCTTCGTCGTACGCCGCGTCGACCTCGCGACGCAGTCGCAGGACCGTCTCCGCCTGTGCGTCGGCCGCGGCCGCCAGCTCGAAGACGCGCGCGCCGAGGGAACGGACCGCGCCGTCGAGGGTGTGCCGCACGACTGCGCCCCTGAGCGAGGAGTCGGCAGCCAGCCCGTGCAGCCAGGTGCGGATCGGCTCGACCGCTTCGGCGGGAAGCAGCGCGTCGTACGACGTCGTCTCGGGGACGACGAAGAGCGGTGCGCCACCCAGCCCCTGCTCCGTGAGCATCGCCGCCAGGTGGGGGCGCACCTCCTCGGTCGCCTCCGGCGGCACCCGGTCGAGGACGATCGCCACCGCTGTGCCGCGGGTGACGGCCGACCGCAGGAACTCCCACGGCACCGCGTCGGCGTAGCGGGCGGCCGTGGTGACGAACAGCCACATGTCGGCCGCGGCGAGCAGTTGCGTGGCGAGCTCGCGGTTGCTCGTGACGACCGAGTCGATGTCGGGGGCATCGAGAAGGGCGAGCCCGGTGGGGATGTTCTCGCTCGGCGCGAGCCGCAGGGACGTCGGGTCGTTCGCGCCGTCGCCGGTGGTGCGGGCCAGCCCCGGAAGGATGCGCGAGTCCTCGAACCAGGCGTTGTCGCGAGGGTTGTACGCGAGGACAGCTGACCGGGTCGTCGGCCGCAGCACGCCGGCCGCGCTGACCCGCACACCCGACCAGCGTGTTGACCAGGGTGGACTTTCCGGCACCGGTCGGTCCACCGACCACGGCGAGCAGGGGAGCATCGATGCGACGCAGGCGCGGCAGCACGTAGTCGTCGAGCTGGTCGGCGATCTCCTGGCGCAGCCGTCGCGCCTTCGCTGCGCCGGGTACATCCAGCGGCAGGCGCAGCTCGGCCACCTGCTCACCAAGCCCTTCGAGGGCGGCGAGCAGCGCAGCAATGTCCGCGCCGGGAGCCATGGCGGTCATCCTCGCGTAGATCCACGCCGCACGGGGCGCAACGCGGCCCGTGCGGCGTGGTCGGCGGAATGCGGGAGCGAGTGCTCCTCTCGGTCAGTCCGGGACGCCTGTCTCCCACTCGGTGTCGGACGCGTACAGGATGCGCAGCCCGATCGATACAGTGGCCACCGCGATCAGTCCGGTACCGATCGCGGCGCCGGCGAAGTGCTGCGCGCCGGCGAGGAACACCACCCAGCCGACGGCCATCGCGGCGGGGGCAACGCGGCTCCCGAAGCCCGCTCGGCGCACGGCCAGGGAGAGCAGGATGGTACCGAGCATCGTGCCGAACATCGACGGCAGCTGGATGAACATCGGCGCCGCACCGGCAGTGGCGCCCGCGGCCTCGTACACCTCGACCGCCTGGTCCATGGGCAGCGTGGTCGCGAGGGCGAGGTCGTAGTAGTCGACCGCCACCAGGCCGGACAGCCCCGATCCCAGAACGGCCAGGACCAATCCCAGGTTGCTCAGCGACCGCGAGCCACGGCGGGCCAGGTAGGCCATGCCGAACGATGCGGGGACGAGCAGCAGGAAGCCGTAGTGGAGGACGACTGCCGCCCACCGGATCGCGTCGGGGTGCTCCAGGTTGGACCGCAGGTAACCCTCGCTGCCGACTCCGTCGAACGGGATCATCAGGATGCTGACGAACACCAGCAGTCCGGACAGGAACGCCGAGACACCGGCGGACTTGCGGTAGAACGACTCCGCGCGCCGTGGGTCCCGCGCGAATCGGCCGGGCGGGTCGAGCGGCGCGCGGGGCCTGGGACCTCGATCGTGCGCGGCTGATGGACCATCAGGGACATCGGTGCTCCTCGGGCGGCCGGGACCTCCCGGCGGTGACTGGATGCCGCGGGTTCCCGCGACACCGATCACTCTCGTGAGCCGAGGCCGTGGCGCCGAGGGCGCTGGCCGGTCTGTTGCGGGTGTGGCCAGCAACACCCTTGACGTCGTTGCCACCGGTACCGTTGTGCCTGGACCTGGGCTTCCGGGAAGGTCCTCCGAGAGACGTCCGGAGGACAGTCCGACGGGAAGTACGGATCTCCCGCCCCCGTAGCTCAGTGGAAAGAGCAGCCGCCTTCTAAGCGGACGGTCGCAGGTTCGATCCCTGCCGGGGGCGCCACTGCCGAGGGCGCCGCTCCCTGGACCACCTGCTGGCTGATGCGGCTTCAGTGCTTGGCTCGCTGGCGCGCGCGGTAGCTGCGGGTCTTCTGCCGGTTGCCGCAGACACCCATCGAGCACCAGTGCCGCGAACGGTTCTTCGAGGTGTCGTAGAACACCCACTGGCAGTCGTCCGCGAGGCAGACCTTGAGGCGTACCCAGGCGTCGTCGGCCTGCGCGTCGGCCACCGCCACGAGGAGCCGGGCCAGGCCACCCCGGGCGCCACCGACCGCTGGGGCGAGCCGGGGACGGGTGCCGTCGAAGACGATCCGGAGTGGCAGGGCGGTGGCTGTCGCATCGAGGCCGGGCACCCGGGACGTGTCGTCGCCCTCGTGGTGGCGCAGCATCGCCTCGCGCAGCCCGGACCGGAGCGTGACCGCGAGGTCGAGGTCGCCGCTGTCCGCCCGGTCGTCGACGTCGAGCAGGTCGCGCTGGCGGAGCCAGTCGGTGAGTGCGGCCGCGTCGGTGAGGGCGTCCGGCACCGCTGCGTCGGCGTCGACGTCGAGCGTGTTGGCGAACGCACACAGCAGGTCGGCGTGCGCCGGCGTCGCCGTGCCCTTGCCCGGACTGGTCGTCGCGATGGCTCCCCTCCTCCCACGGATTCGACACCACCATAGCCAGAAAGCCGGTTGACGCCCTCGTGTGCAACCAGCATAACGTCTTCACCGGTGTTGAAGCCGCCACCGAGGCAGACGCGAGAGAAGGAGCCGCCTTGTCCATCGATGTCGTATCCACCGGCCAACGGTCGTCTGCGGGACGGCCTCGCGTCCTGGTCATCGGCGGCGACCTCACGCTTGTGGGCAAAGCCCGGGAGCTCGGCCTGGACGTGGTTCACGCCCAGTACCCGGACGCGTATGACCGCGGCCACTGGCCCTACGTCGATCAGGCGCTGCTGCTCGACTACGGCGACCTCGACCGGCTCCTGCCGCTGGCCCGGGCCTTGCACGAGGCGTACCCGTTCCAGGGAGCCGTGTCGCTGTTCGAGCTCGGGTTGCTGCCCGCGGCGCGGATCAACGAGGCGCTCGGCCTCGGCGGCGAGTCCGTCGCCACCGTGGAACTGCTGCTGGACAAGTGGCGGATGCGCCAGCACCTGGCCGCGAAAGGCATCAGCCCGGTGGCCTCCGCGGTCGGCCGTTCCACTCGGGACGTTCGGGAGTTCGTTGCGGCGCACGGGCTCCCGATCATCGTCAAGCCGATCCGCGAATCGGGCAGCCTGGCGGTGTTCCGCGTCCGCGACCGAGCCGACGTGGACGTCGTCGCCGAGCGGTTCCGATCCCTCGGCGACAAGGATTGGGCCGCCGGGGACCTGGCCTTTGCCGACTCCTTCGACGCGTTCCTCATGGAGGAGTTCCTGGACGGCCCTGAGATCAGCGTGGAGACCCTGACCTTCGACGGCCGGCATGTGGTCGTCGCGGTGACCGACAAGGAGTGCGACAGCCCCGGCTTTGTCGAGATCGGGCATTCGCAGCCCAGCGGCTGTTCGGCCGACGCGCTGCGCGAGGTGACGCGGTTGGTGACGGACTTCCTCGACGCCGTGGAGCTGCGCACCGGTCCAGGGCACACCGAGGTCAAGCTGACCTCGCGCGGCCCGCGGATCGTCGAGTCGCACAACCGCATCGGCGGTGGCCGAATCAACGAGCTCGCCGAGATCGCCCACGGCGTCGACATGGAGCGCTACGCGCTGGGCGCCAGGTTCGGCGTGGTGGAGCCACTGACCACCTCGCCCGAGCCTCGGGGCGGAGCGGCCGTCCGGTTCCTCACGCCGGAGCCGGGACAGGTCATGGACGTGACCGGCGTCGACGCCGTGCGCGCGGACCCGGCGTTCGTCGACCTCCGGTTGGAGGTACAGCCGGGCGACGAGGTACCGCCGCTGACCTGGAACGAGGACAAGGTCGGTCACGTCATCGCCCGCGGCGCCACCGCCAGCGAAGCGATCGCCCACGGCAGGCGGTTGGCCGCGGCGATCCACGTACGCACCGAGCCCGTCGCGTGAGCACCGCGCCACCGGAGCTAGGCGTTGACGAGCCGCGATTCCGCGACGCGCTGCGCACCCTGCCCGGCCGGGTGTGGATCATCAGTCTCGGCATCCTGGTCAACCAGGTCGGCAACTTCCTGCCCGTGTTCATCGTGCTCTACCTGACCGAGCGGGGCTATTCCGCCGGTGCCGCCGGGCTCGTGCTCGGCGTGTCCGGTCTGGGCAAAGTGCTCGGCAACGCCGTCGGTGGCTACCTCGCCGACCAGATCGGCCGGCGATGGACCATCGTGCTGTCCGCCGTGACCACCGCCGGGCTGACGGCGATCGTGCCGTCCCTCGAACCTTTGCCGATCATCGTCACGGTGGTCGGGCTCATCGGCGTGACGTCGCAGTTCTACCGGCCGGCCGCGGCCGCGGTGCTGCTCGACTCCGTGGCGACCCACCAGCAACGGCTCGCTGCCTTCGGGATGTTCCGGTTCGCGCAGAACGTCGGCGCTGCCCTGGGCGGCGTCATCGGCGGTGTGCTGGCCAGCACGTCATATGTGGAGCTCTTCCTGGGCAATGCCGTCGCGTGCCTGCTGTTCGGCGTGGTCGTGGCGGTGCTGCTGAGGGATGCGCCCCAGCCGCGGTCCGACCAGGACGACGCGGACGCGCAGGCAGACCGGGCGGTGGGGTACCGGCGGGCGCTCGCCGATCGCACGCTGGTGCGATTCCTGCTGATGACAGTGGTCGCCGAGTTCGTCTACATCCAGTCCACGGTCGGCCTGCCCCTGCACGTCCGCGACGTGGGTCTGAGCGCGCGCGACTTCGGTCTCCTGATCGGGCTCAACGGTCTGCTGGTGCTGGCGCTGGAGCTGCCCATCACCGCCGCCGTCTCCCGGTACCGGCCGGAGTACGTCCTGGCCATCGGCAACCTGCTCGTCGGTGTCGGTCTCGCGCTGACCGGGTTCATGACCGGCATGGTCCTGCTGTCCGCGACGGTGCTGATCTGGACGCTCGGCGAGATGATGTACAGCTCCGTCGCCATGGCCCACCTGGGAAGTCTGACTCCGCCGGGGATGGCCGGGCGCTACCAGGGGGTGTACGGCGTCGCGTACACGATCGGTGCGGGCGCCGGACCGCTCATCGGCGGCGCCGTGTACGCGATCGGCCCATGGGCGCTGTGGGCCCTGGTCGGCGCGGCCGGGCTGCTGTCCGCGCAGCTCTGTCTGCCGCTGCGGGCATTGCTAGCCGCTCCTCGTGGTGGCGGAGCTGCTCCATGTCGCGAGAGGCGCGCTCCTTCGCGTCCTGCTGGACGCGGGTCGCGACGAGGAACTCGGCGGCCTCCAGCCGCTCCTCCTCGCTCTGCCAGATGATCCGCAGCCCGTAGTGCTCGGGCTCCTCGTCGACCGGCGCGTCGTCGTGGACGACCTGGAGATCGGGCGCCTGCCGGTGGCCGACGACGTCGGGTCCGGGGTCGTTGCGCACGCTGCTCGCCGCCGCGCTCGTCGCGGCCCTTGCCCTGCCCGTCGTGACGTCCCATTACCGACAGCTCCCTGTGACCCGCCACTGCCAGGATGCGCCGATCCTGAGCGGAAAGATACCCAACCGACAGTCACGATTTCCTCACGATAAGTGATCAAACCCCCGCGACCCGCCCCTCGGCCGCGGGGCAGGTCCGGCGCTCCGGCCGTCTAGGGTGCGCCCATGACCGAGCGCAACGACCGGATGGTGTGGATCGACTGCGAGATGACCGGGCTCTCGCTCGAGCACGACGCGCTCGTCGAGGTGGCCGCGCTGGTCACCGATGCGGACCTCAACGTGCTGGGCACGGGTGTCGACGTGGTGATCAGGCCGCCGGAGGCCGCGCTGGAGCAGATGGTCGACGTCGTGCGCGACATGCACACGTCGTCCGGCCTGCTGACCGAGCTGGCGGCCGGGATCACCCTCGCGGCGGCCGAGGAGCAGGTGCTGGCCTACGTCCGCGAGCACGTGCCGCAGGCACGCAAGGCGCCGCTGGCGGGAAACACCGTCTACGTGGACCGAGGGTTCCTGGCGCGGGACATGAAGGACCTCGACGCACACCTGCACTACCGGCTGGTCGACGTCTCCTCGATCAAGGAACTGGTCCGGCGCTGGTTCCCGCGCGTCTACTTCAACACCCCGGCCAAGCACGGCGGGCACCGTGCCCTCGCCGACATCCGCGAGAGCATCGAGGAGCTGAAGTTCTACCGGCAGGCCGTGTTCGTGCCTCATCCCGGCCCGGACGGCGACGCCGCCAAGGCTCTGGCCGCCCAGTTCGAGCTCTCGCCCTCCTCCGAGACGGAGGACTGAAGCCGGTCGCGGCTGCTTGTATGATTTCCGTGCCGCGCCCCCGGGTGCGGTGCACATGGTGGGTGTAGCTCAGCTGGTAGAGCGCCGCGTTGTGGTCGCGGATGCCGCGGGTTCAAGTCCCGTCACTCACCCCGAATCGCCCGACCTGTCGGGCACTGCGTGTCAGATCGTGACGTCGTCGGCCGTCCTGAGCTCGCGGTGGACCTGAGGGCTCTCGATGATGCCGAGCGGGTCGGCCTCCTTCAGGGCGCCGAACCCCAGCCCGGTCAGGCTCTCGATCTGCGCGACCGGCACCTGATGGGTCTTGAACTGGCCGAAGGCGAACTCGAGGTCCGTCAGCAGGTCCGACTGGCTGACGGTGTAGCCGGTCGCCGACAGGGCGCCGTCCTCCGTCCGACGCATCACCGCCACCTTCCAGAAGGCCTGTGGGAGCCGGAACCCCCGGTGTTCCGGGTCGGAGTCGGTCAGCACCGGACCGGTGAACACGCTCGCCCGGAAGTCCAACGTGTCGGCGTTGCGGAGCAGGTAGTCCTCGAGCGACAGCCAGGTGCGCTGGTTGAACGATGAGTGCTGCGCCGAGCAGTTCGTGAAGAAGAAGCTGTCCTCTTCACCGGCCTTGGCCGACGCGACGTCACCCCAGGCGGGATCCAGCCGCCGGACGAGATGTCCCCGATCGAGGTCGTTGTCCTCGTAGAGCTCCTCCCCCGTCTGGAACTTCTCGTCCAGCCGTGGGTCGAACGACCAGACGTCGCGGTGCCGCTTGAACAGCCGCATGAGGGACCCGTCGATGTTGACGGCCGTGAACAGCGCGACCCGGCGCTCAGCATGGGTCGCGACGGAGAAGTGCGTGTAGTGCAGAAGGTACTTGCGCGTCCCGCGCTGCCGCGGCGAGACCGTCACGACCTTCTTGGCCGTCGCTGCACCCACAGTCGGCAGCGGCACCCGCAGCTCTCCCCTGCCGAGGAACCGCTCGTCGAAGCCCTTCCGGTCGGCGAGTGACGCGGCCGTGACCGGCGTCCGCGCTGCCTCCGCCGTTCCAGGCCCGGTGACCACCGGCCGCCCCTCCCGCGTCCACCACTGATCGCTGCATCCACGCCTCCCCCATGACGTCGCGGCCCGGGGGCTCGGCCCGCTCCTGCACAGTGGCACGATGCCGTCACCTCATCAAGGCCACTGCTCACCACGCCACGCCTCGTTACGCGTACCGACCGCATCCGGGACTACGGTGCAATTCGCCCGCATCCCATGCCCCGCACCTGGACAGGACCTGATCCCGTGAGCCATCCACACCCCGAGCTGGGCACCCCTCCGAAGCTGGCCGAGGGCGCGCTGCGGGTCGTGGGGCTGGGCGGGCTCGGCGAGGTCGGCCGCAACATGACGGTCTTCGAGCACGCCGGCCGGCTGCTGGTCGTGGACTGCGGCGTGCTGTTCCCCGAGGAGACCCAGCCCGGGGTCGACGTGATCCTTCCCGACTTCACCTGGATCAGGGACCGGCTGGACAAGGTCGAGGCGATCGTCCTGACCCACGGGCACGAGGACCACATCGGCGGCGTCCCGTACCTGCTGCGCGAGCGGGCCGACATCCCGGTCGTCGGCTCCAAGCTGACGTTGGCCTTCCTCGAGGCGAAGCTCAAGGAGCACCGGATCAAGCCGGTGACCGTCGAGGTCAGCGAGGGCCGCCGCGAGCGGCTCGGCCCGTTCGACTGCGAGTTCGTCGCCGTCAACCACTCGATCCCCGACGGGCTAGCGGTCGCCATCAGGACCACGGCGGGGCTGGTGCTGCACACCGGCGACTTCAAGATGGACCAGTTCCCGCTCGACGACCGCATCACCGACCTGCGCGCCTTCGCCCGGCTGGGCGAGGAGGGGGTCGACCTGTTCCTCACCGACTCGACCAACGCCGAGGTCCCCGGCTTCACCACCGTCGGAGCGCGAGCTGTCGCCGGCGATCGAGGAGGTGTTCCGCACCGCGCCGCGCCGCGTCATCGTGTCCAGCTTCGCCAGCCACGTGCACCGCATCCAGCAGGTCCTCGACGCCGCTCACCACCACGGCCGCAAGGCCGCCTTCGTCGGACGCTCGATGGTGCGCAACATGGGCATCGCCCGCGACCTCGGCTACCTGAAGATCCCCAAGGGCCTGGTCGTCGACCTCAAGCAGCTCGAGAAGCTGCCGGACGACAAGATCGTGCTGATCTGCACCGGCTCGCAGGGCGAGCCCATGGCGGCGCTGTCGCGGATGGCCAACCGCGACCACATGATCCGCGTGGGCAAGGGCGACACGGTGCTGCTCGCCAGCTCGCTGATCCCCGGCAACGAGAACGCCATCTACCGGGTCATCAACGCGCTCACCCGCTGGGGCGCCAACGTCGTGCACAAGGGCAACGCCAAGGTGCACGTCTCCGGCCACGCCAGCGCCGGCGAGCTGGTCTACTGCTACAACATCGTGCGGCCCTCGAACGTCATGCCGGTCCACGGCGAGTGGCGGCACCTCACGGCCAACGGCGCGCTCGCCGATCCGCACCGGGGTTCCAGCCGAGAACGTCGTGATCGCCGACGACGGTGTCGTCGTCGACCTGGTCGACGGCGCGCGCCAAGATCACCGGCAAGGTGCCCGCCGGACTGGTCTACGTCGACGGCGATGACCGTCGGCGGCGCGACCGAGGCGTCCCTCAAGGACCGCCGCACGCTCGCCGAGGAGGGGTTCATCACCATGGTGCTGCTCGTCGACGCGGACACCGGCAAGCTCACCGAGCCGCCGGACTTCCTGGCCCGCGGATTCGTGCACGACGAGCCGACCTTCGACACGGTCGTGCCCTTCATCGAGAAGGCGCTGGCCAAGGCGGCCGAGGAGGGCATCGGCGAGCAGCACCAGCTCGAGCAGCTCGTGCACCGCACCGTCAGCCGGTGGGCCCGCGACACCTACCGGCGCAGCCCGGTGATCCTCCCGATCATCATCGACGCCTAGCGGACATGGTTCAGCCATGGCGTCCTCCCCCAACCGGCACCCAGCACGAGCTGACCCACGGCGACCAGGTCGCTGTCGTCACCGAGATGGGAGCGACCCTGCGCGCCTACGAGGTGGGTGGACGTCCGGTCATCGCCGGGTTCCCCGCAACCCATCGTCCCGACGGCGGGCGCGGCCAGGTCCTGGCGCCCTGGCCGAACCGGATCCGGGACGGCCGCTACTCCTTCGGCGGCGAGGAGCACCAGCTCGGCCTGACCGAGGTGCCGAAGCGCAACGCCATCCACGGGCTGGTCCGGTGGACCGGCTGGCAGCTGGCGGAGCGAGGCGCGACCGACGTGTCGTTGACGACCACGGTGTGGCCGCAGACCGGCTACCCGTTCCTGCTCCGGCTGCGCGCGACGTACCGGCTGGGCGACGACGGGCTGGACGTCGCGCTGCACGCGCGCAACGACGGGGATCGGCCGCGCCGTACGGCGTCGGCCACCATCCCTACGTCACGGTGGGGACGGCCGTGGACGACGCGGTTCTCACCCTGCCCGCGGGACAGCGGCTCGTGGCGGACGACCGCGGCATCCCGGTGGACGCCGAGGCGGTCGCCGGCACCGCGTACGACTTCCGAACCTCTCGCGCGATCGGCGACCTCGTGATCGACGACGCGTACGTCGGCCTGGGACGCGGCAGCGACGGCCGGGTGCGGGTGACGCTGGAGAACAGCTCGGGTCACGGCCTCGAGCTGTGGGCCGACGAGGCGGCCAGCTGCCTGCAGGTCTTCACCGGCGACACGCTGCCGGACCCGGCCCGTCCGACGGCAGTCCCTCGCGGTCGAGCCGATGTCCTGCCCGGCCGGGGCGTTCGACACCGGAGCGGACCTGGTGACGCTGCAGCCGGGTGCGGAGCACGAGCTCCGGTGGGGCGTCCACAGCTGGTAGGGACGGCATGGACACGAGGGGCGGATATGTCCTAGCGTGGGTCCCGGTTGGAAGTTGTGAGTGCCTCGTAGTCTTGAACGCCCGGCCGTCCATCGGTCGGGCGTGTCTTGTGAGACGGCCCTGACGCTGTCAGGACCCGGAGAGGGAGCGCGATCTGACGACCCGGTCGCCGCGAAGTGCGACGGCCGAACTTCGTTTCCTCCGGAGGAGAAACAGTGGCACAGGGAACCGTCAAGTGGTTCAACGCCGAAAAGGGCTTCGGCTTCATCGCCCAGGACGGCGGCGGCCCCGATGTCTTCGTGCACTTCTCGGCCATCCAGGCCGACGGATACCGCTCGCTGGACGAGAACCAGCGCGTGGAGTTCGAGGTCACGCAGGGCCAGCGCGGCCCGCAGGCCGACCAGGTGCGCCCCATCTGACACCGGTTGCTCCGGTCGAGCGCCCGGTCCCCTCGGGGGGCCGGGCGTTCGCCTTTGCCGGGGTTTTGCTGACCGGCGCTCAAGGCACCGGACTAGTCCGGTCGATAGATGTCACGTAGTCCCTTTTGGTCATCCGACCGCCGCACCCGGCGCCCGGGGGCAACGAGACCTGGAGGCCCGACCGATGAGCAGCACCACCGCCACGACCGCCACGCGACGGCGCGACGCAGCGACCGGCCCCGACGAGGCCGTCATGACCCTTCTGCACGACCACGTCCCGCTGGCCCTGCTGTGCGACCTCAGCGCAGCCGGAAGGGCCGGAGTCGGCCGCGATCCTCGCCGACCGAGGGCGCACCCGAGACCCGCTGGTGGGAGCAGTAGGCCGACGCTCGACGTGAGGGCCCGCTCGTTACCGTGTGCCGCGTGCCCGAGGGTCATACCGTCCACCGCAACGCGCGAGAGCACCGCGCGCGGTTCGGGGGCGTGCCGCTGTCCGTGACGAGCCCCCAGGGCCGGTTCGCCGAGGGCGCCGCGCTGCTCGACGGCCGCCCGCTGGACGCCGCCGACGCCTACGGCAAGCACCTGTTCCTCGGCTTCCCCGAGGACCGGTGGCTGCACGTCCATCTCGGTCTCTACGGATCCTGGACTTTCGGCTCCTCGCCCGCGCCGCCCGCCCGGGGCGCGCTACGGCGTGCGCCTCGAGGGCAACGGCTCCTACGCGGACCTGCGCGGCCCGACCGCCTGCGAGGTCTGGACACCGGTCGAGAAGTCCGTCCTGCAGGCTCGGCTGGGTCCGGACCCGCTGCGGCGGCGCCCTTCCGGCGAACGTGCGTGGGAGCGGCTGTCCCGGAGCCGTACGCCGGTGGGCCAGCTGCTGATGGACCAGTCCGTCGTCGCCGGAGTCGGGAACGTGTACCGCGCCGAGATCCTGTTCCGAGCCGCGGTGTCGCCGTACCGCCCGGGCCGCCTGTTCCCAGGCCGGAGTGGGACGCGATGTGGACCGACCTGGTGACCCTGATGAAGGCCGGGCTGCGGACCGGCCGGATCGTCACGACCCGGCCTCGCACCGGCCGCGCGGCGGCCGGGTCCGGCCGGAGGACGCGCAGTACGTCTACCGACGTACCGGCCTGCCGTGCCGGGTCTGCGGAACGCCCGTCGCCACCGAGCCGATGGCAGGCCGCAACCTGTTCTGGTGCCCGCGTGCCAGGCCGCCTGACGAAGGGCGGTCTTGCGTGACCCGGCCCGGCGATGCGTGGCCGTGACCGATCGGGGGTATTGCTCGTTCATACGGGCGAGGTCAGGAGGAGAAGCGATGGCCACGCACACCGACGAGGAGCTGGCGCTGCTCGGGGTCCTGGCGACCGGGTTCGAGTCGCGTCAGCAGCAGACGAACGGACTGCACATCGGCGAGACCGCCGGTCGGCGGGCCCACGCGATGGTCCTCGACCTGCAGCGCCGGGTGGAGGACTGCCGAGGGACCGGGCACCGCGCCGGCAGAGACCCGGCGGGCTGGTCGACCCAGCGGGCGCGGCCTCCTGGTGATCGTCCCGGTTCTTGCGCTGGCGGCGTTGCTCGTCGTGCTGCTGCTCCGGTAGCTGAGCGCCTTATGCCCCCTGCCGACGCGTTCGGCGGGCTCCCTCCACCATGGCCGTAGCGACATCACGCAGCTTGCGATTGGTGCGCTGCGAGTGATCCGAGAGCATCTGGAAAGCCTCGTCGGGAGAGCATCCGTGGGCCCCGATCAACATTCCCTTGGCCTGCTCGATCACGGAGCGAGTCTCCATCGCCTGACGCATCTGGTCCGCGAGCTGGACTGCCTTGGACTCGATCCGGGCGGTCACAGCCGCTGCTTCCGTGGCCCCGTCGTCAGCGACGTCCTGAGCGACGCCGATGACTCCGACGACGCGCCCGTCGGCGATGATCGGGGTGTCCGTGATGCGCACCACGGCAGTGGCGCCACCCTGGCAGCGGACCCGGAAGTGACCGCTCCAGCGGTGACCCGCCAGCACGCTGGACATGATCTCCGCGGCGGGCAGGTGGTTGACGGGCTCCACGAGGAGCGCCATGACGTTCGACCCCAGCATCTGCTCTCTCGAGTAGCCGTACAACTGCTCGGCCGCGCGGTTGAAGTAGAAGATCCTCCCGGCGGTGTCAGTGGCCACCACGGCGGCGGAGATGGCATCGAGGAGGGCAGCGTCCTGCACCCACGCCGGGACGTCGACGGACGGGCTGCTCGTGGACCCAGCAACAGCGTCGTTCGGTGTCATCCGTTCCCTCTGCGTCAGACGGCCCCGAACATCCTTCCCAAGTCTGGGATGTCAGCGCCCCTTCCGCAAGGCGCACCGTCCCTACTGCACGATCTCCGCCACTGCCGCGAGGTTGCCGGCTGTCCGGACAGTGGCGGGCATGGGAAGTGGAGCCGGGCGGCCGAGGTGATAGCCCTGGCCATGCGTGACCCCTACCTCGCGTAGCGCGGCCAGCTCGTCTGCCGTTTCGATTCCCTCGGCGACGAGGTAGGCGCCGATTTCCTGGGCGAAGACGAGCAGTCCTGCGGCGAGGGCGCGCCGGGCTGGGTCGGTGTGGATTCCTTGGACGAGGTCCAGGTCGAGCTTCACGATGTCGGGTCGCAGGTTGAGGATGTGGCGCAGGCTGGAGAAGCCGGCGCCGGTGTCGTCGACCGCGATCCGTACGCCGAGCGTGCGGAGATCGAGCAGGCCGGACAGAAGCGCGGGGTAATCCTCCACGTCGGCATGCTCGGTGAGTTCGAGCACGACTCTGCCGTTGTCCGCGCGGGCGCTACGGAGCAGGTCGAAGAGTTCGGCGCTGGTGGCGACGGCCGGTGACACGTTCACCGAGAGGTAGGTGTTCCGGGGCATCGCGGGAAGCTTCTCCAGGGCGACTCGGACCGCCAGGAGCTCGAGCTCGGCCCCGAGGTCCACGTCAGCTGCGTCGGCGAACCACTTGTCGGGTCCCTGCGCGGGGGGTCCTGGGAAGCGGGAAAGCGCCTCGCCGCCGATGACGGCTCCGCTGCGTAGGTCCACGATGGGTTGCACCAGGATCTGGGGGCCGCCCTGGTCGAACACGGCCTGGATGCGTCGACGCTTGTCGTCCCGTTCGCGTGTTCCGGCCAGGTGCGCGGCGTACCGCTGGGTCTCGTCGGTCAAGGAGGTCACGACGTATCGGACGGGGGCGTGGTTGCTTGCTCGCTGAGCGGAGGTGCTGACCCGCAGCCAGCGGCGATCGCCACCGGGGAGGTGCACGCCGAGGATCCGGTCGCGTTGAGGTTCGCCGGTGCGCAGGGTGATCATCGCAGGGGTGTCCTCGAGTGGCCACGGGGTGCCGTCGGCCCGCAGCATGACCCAGTCAGGTGCATCGCGGCGCGCCCCCTCAGCTGGTCGCCACTGAGCCCCAGCAGCGCCTCGGCAGCCGGGTTTGTCGTCAGTACGGCGCCGTCCGTGCCGTGGAGCATGACGCCGTCGCTCATGTGGCTGAGCAGGGTGGAGTGCAGCGCCTCGAGTTCGTTAGTGCGGTTGAGCAGGCGGCGCGCTGGTCAGCCTCCACAGCGAGCAGTCGCTTGAGTCGCCCGAACTCGGCGAGCATCGCGATCAGAACCACGGCGCACGACACCACCGTCAGGCTGCGCCCGACATACCAGCCGAGGCTGAAGCGGTGAAAAGAGAACAGCGTCAGGACCACGTCACCCAAAGCCGCCGTCGCCGCCAGGGCCGCCCATCGGACGGGCCCGGTAAGGCGCACAGCACCCACCACGGAAGTGACCGTCGCGGTCGCGACCAGCGGCAGGATCACCGGACCGGTGACCCGAGTCATCGCGCTCGTGTCGAGGTCGTTGATGAGCACCGGCAGCCAGCCCCGACCGTTGACCGCTGCCACGACCACGAGAGCTCCGGCGCCCAGAGCGCCGGCCAGCATCCGCCGGGACGCCGAGGGACGGTTCCGGCCCGCGATGGGCGCCTCCCACCGACGCGGCCAGGGAGCCACAGCGAGCGCGAGCAGCACCGGGAAGCCGGTGTGCCAGACCACCCACAGCCATGGAGCCGCCGAAGACCAAGCCCCCCACGGGCCGACGTCTGCCAGGACGCCCGGGAACGCCGCGCCATAGCCCGTGAGCACGGCGAGCGAGAACACGTACGACGAGGCAAGGAACAGTGCCCTGCGGTCACCCGAGTCATGAAACTGGCGGATCAGCAAGACAGCGGAGAGCAGATCCAGGCTGATGATCACGGCCAGCAGAGCAGGCACGAAACTCGGCCGACCGCCGAGATCCAGTGCGGAGAACGGCAGAACGACGACCACAATGACCCCGACCGCGGCCAACGACCACGTCAGGACACCACGTCGAGAAGTCGGCTCGACCCGGACGGGGGACGTCGCCGCGTCCGCTTGTGTCATGGGCTCCCCCGCACGTCGGGACCCCCGGCAGGGATGTCCTGCCGTGTCTCGGTCCGCAAGCCTTTAGCGGCGGCCCTGTCTGGACGACCCCCTACAGGATCGGCCAGGACGGGAGGACTCTTCGAGTTCCTGGCACCCGACGTCGGCACCGGTTGGGCCGAGCTGCTCATGGACAAACCCTCACCTGCGGCGCAGAGTGAGCGCACCTGGGCGGCACTGCGGTGGGGCAACGCCGGCCCGCAGGGACGGCCCGCAGCGCAGGACCGTCAGGCGAGGACCTTGACCGCCACCCTAGGCGACCCAGGTCCTCGTTCCCGTGTGAATTCGGTGTTCCCTTGCACGAGGAACGCCCGGGTCAGATGAGGTGCGCCGCGAGGGACTTGAACCACCAACCCGCGGATTAAGAGATCGGTGATGGGGGGTTCAGGTGCCACCACCACCGTACGGTTCCGCAGGTCAGACGATTCTGAGTGTCTCCGCGCACTGTTGCGGATCGTGCAGACCGGCCCCGGGTGGCACCAAAATGGCACCACGCACGCGACGGCCGAGCAAAGGCCCGCGTGGTTGCAAGGTGACCCGAACGAACAACCGCAGGCCGCTGGTCAGCTGTCGCAGTTTTCCTTGCGTCAGCCGTGCTAACCGGGATGGCCCCAGCCAAGCCTCAGCTGAGTGCGATCAGCAGGTCGAGGCTCTCCTCCTGTCGGACCTCCCCGACGACGATCCGCGACGGCCGCATCCGCAGCGCCTCCTTGACGAGGCGGCGCAACTTGATCTCGCCGGTGCCCTCGAGGCTCGGCTGGCGACACTGCATCGCGACCACGTCGGGTAGGGGGACCTTGAGCTCGAACACCTCCTCCGCCGTGACCACCCGCTCCCGGGTGGGGATTGCCGCGGTGAGGCAGTTGAGCAGCGTCGTCTTGCCGGCCTGGGTGCAAGGAGCAACCTGCGACGTTTGATCGCCCCGTTCAGCGGCATCAGCGGATGGCCCGACGACCAGACTCGGATGCGGAGCCTTTCACCATCAACGTTCTGCGGTGACGGACTCGTCTTCGAGCGCCGCTGGCGACGTCAACGGCCACTTTACGAAGCAGAACTGATTGCCGAACGGGTCTTGCATGATGGCCCATTCCAAGTAGGGCTCGTCGCCGGGTGGGTAGAAGCCTGGTGCCTTGACAGTGATACCGCCGATCTCCTCGGTTCGGCGCACTGCAGCGGCCACATCGTCCACCCGGAGGTCGAGATGAGTCCCCCCGATCCAGGACGTCTGGTCGCGGGGGACCAGTTGGAGTAGAAGCCAGAGGGATTCAGCGGGGTCTTCCAGGGATGAGTAGCGATCACCATTCTCATCGCCGTGTCTCCCAGTCGGCGACAGCCCCGTCAGAGCAGACCAGAACCGTTCGCCCTGATCCAGGTCGCAGACGTTGACGACAGGCTTCCACAGTTTGGCGATGCCGCGGGCTGTCGCCATGGGCGCTCCCTACTCGTGGACCCCTCCGCTCGGCATGTCCCCGCTCACGGCGCCCGTGCCCCGCGTCTCGTTGCTAGGTCCCGGCGGTCTCCCGCTGTTCGGCGGCCATCGCCTCGATCATGTGGGCGAACTGCTCGGAGTCGGGCGGCATGAACGGTTCGGCGTCCGGGACGGTCTCGAGCACCTTCAGGAAGTCCTCCATCGACGTTCCGCTCGCCGCGGGCAGGTGTGAGGAGAAGATCCGGGTCGGCTGGAGGCGACGGACCCGGTCGAGGACCTCTCCGAACTTCACCGGGTCGGTGACGTGCGCCCACGGCGAGTCGCTCGTCGCCCACCCCACCATCCCGCCGGCGAGCGCCTCGGGGGGCACGTCGGCCGCGTCCTGGGTGGCCTCGGGAAGGATCGCACCGAAGGCGTCCACCGAGAACAGCGCACCGGTCGAGCGGTCCAGCAGTCCGGTCGACATGGGGTTGTCGAAAAGCGGCGGCGCCACCGCGGTCAGGGTCCGGTCGCCGACATGTATCTCGTCGCCGAACCGGATGGCGTGCACCCGGTCGAGCGGCACCGGCCACCAGGTGCTCATCCGCAGTGCACTCATGGCATGGGTGACGAGCCGGGCGTTCGGCGCCAGCTCCATCACCCGCCGGATGCTGCCGGTGTGGTCGGCATCGTCATGGGTCAGCCAGACCCACTTGAGGTCCTGCAGGTCGATGACCGAGCTCACGGCGGCGATGAAGTCCTCGGTGTCGACACCGATCCCGGTGTCGATGAGCACCGGCTCCTGGGCCATCAGCAGGTAGGCGTTGATCGGGAGCACACCCACGCCCGGCATGGCGATGTTGGCCGGGAACACGTGGACGTCGGGGGCGCCTTGATAGGGAGCGTCCATCCTTGGCCTCCAGAAGCCAGGTCGGGGCGTACGGCGCGAGCCGTTCTCCCGGTTGTAGCACCGGTCCTTAGCTCAGTAAAGCGTGGAAGATTCGTTTCCCGTTCCGGCCCCCGCGGTCCGCGGCGCGGCCTCTGCTCCGTGACGACGCACCTGTCGGCGATCTGGTCTTCGGGGCCCGGGTTGCCTTGCTCGAGATCGACGAGCCGGCCGGGGACGACGGCTGCCAGAGGTACTGGCGGGGGCCGAACATGAGTGTGTGTTAGCGCGCCGAGCGCGACCAGGTGATCGAGATGCAGCGCAGGAACCACACCGGTCCCGCCCACTCACGTTGTCTAGTGAATCGGTGTACTTAGGCGCACCAAAGGCGTACGATCGTTAGCATGGCTAACGTTTTGTTTCCGAGATGCCCGCGCTGCGCCGGCCGACTGGTGGTGAGTCCCACGGGAGGCCGTCATTGCCAAGGCCTCCCAGGATCAGATCGGCTCCGTAGCCTCCCGCGGAGAAGTCGGGGCCTCGGCACCGCAATGACCCGCGCCTGTCGGCCTGGCCCGGATGACCGCTGGTGTCAGGTGCTTGTCGCGAGCGGGGGCGAGGGGTAGAGCTAGACCTATCCAGCGGAGGTGGCGATGAGCGAGACTGAGCTGCGCCTGCCGCCCGGAGCCGAGGAGTGGGGCTTCCCGCGCTGTCGTGCTTGCGGCTATGCCGGGCAAGTCGCTGGAGGAAGTTGAGCACATCGTCACGTCGGCACCTGCGGCCTACGCCACACTGCTCGCCGGTCGGATCGACGCCAAGGTGAAACCCGATGAAAGGACGTGGTCGCCATCCGGCTACGTGTGGCACCTGAGCGACTGGCTGCGTATCCAAGGCGGGCGGATCTACGGTATCCGCCACGACCCCGACTTCTCGTCGTGGCCAGTGGAGCCGGACGATATCGACTTGCTCTTTCACTACGACGAGTTGTCCACCCCAGCGGGTCTGTGGATCCTGGAGCGCAGCGCCGACATCTTCCTCGCGGCAATCGCTGGTCTGGAGGCGGAGCTGACGTTCGACCATCCCGTGGCCGGCGAGATGGTCGTCATGGACCTGGTGCGTTACGTGTGTCATGAGGTGCCGCACCACGAAATGGACATCAAGCGAGGGCTCGGAGCTTCCTGATCAAGCCGAATTCGGTAGTGCGGTAGAGGCGAACGTCGGCGACCGAGCCGCGCGACGGGTCAGCAGTCCTCGTGACGCCCCCACGCCACGAGTGGTCACCGGCTTGTGCACCTATCTCGGTCGGCGCAGGCATGGGACGCTGCCGGTGTTGGCCCGCGCCGTCCGGTTCGAGCGCAACCTTCGAGCCGGCGCGGGCTTTCGTTCCGCAGAAGGCTCCCGTATACGGCGGCGCGACCGAACCATGGTCGCCGGCGCTGTCGTCCTGTCTGCGCCGCGGGGTCAGACCTGGGCTGGCGCCGGTCGACTTGTGCGCACCGCTCGCAGCAGGTCGGCCGGGAGGCCGCGGTCCAGCAGCGAGGTGATGGTGTCGACGGGCTGGGGTCGGCTGAACAGGTAGCCCTGGGCGGTGCGGCAGCCCAGGGTGAGCAGGGTCGCCATCTGGGCGTGGGTCTCGACGCCTTCGGCGACGACGTGCAGACCCAGCGCATGCCCCATGGCGACCATGGCGGCGACCAGCGTCTGGTCCTGGCCCTCTGTGCCCAGGTTGGAGACGAAGCTGCGGTCGATCTTGAGCTCGTCGACGGGGAACCGCTTGAGGTAGGCCAGTGAGGAGTAGCCGGTGCCGAAGTCGTCGACGCTGAGGTCGACGCCGACGTCCTTGAGCTCGGTGAGGACGTCGGAGACGCGCACGGCGTCGTCCATCAGGGTGGACTCGGTCAGCTCGAGGCACAGCTGGGACGCGGCGACGCCCGTGGTGTGCACGGCGTGCGCGACCGACGCGACGAAACCGGGGTCGTGCAGCTGCAGGCCGGACACGTTGACCGCGACGCGGAGCCGGTGACCGGCGGCATTCCACGCGGCGGTCTGCGCACACGCCTGCTCGAGCACGAACTGACCGATGGCGCCCATCAGCCCGGCGGCCTCGGCGACCGGGATAAAGGTCATCGGGGACACCGGGCCGCGGGTCGGGTGGGTCCAGCGCAGCAGGGTCTCAGCGCCGGTGATGTCGCCGGTGAGCAGGTTGACCACTGGCTGGTATTGGACGTGGAGCTGGCCGGCGGCGAGGGCGCCGCGCAGGTCGGCTTCGAGGGAGAGGCGTTCACCGCTTCGAGCCCGCAGCTCGTCGTCGATGATCCGGTACCGGCCGCCGCCGGCTTCCTTCGCGGCGTACATCGCGGTGTCCGCGTCCCGGACCAGGTCCTCGGGGGTGACGCCGCGGCGGCCGCGAGCAATTCCGACCGATGCGGTCAACGTCAGCTCGGTGCCGGCGACGGTGAACGGCTCGGCGAGGGCGGCCATCACCCGGGCGGCGAGCCCGTCAGCGGAGCGCGGGTCGGCATCGTCGTCGTGGCAGATGACGAAGCCGTCGCCGCCGGCCCGGGCCAGGGTGTCGCGCGGGTCGAGGACGCCGGCGAGGCGGGTCGCCGCGGCGATGAGGACGTCGTCGCCGGTGCGGTACCCGAGGGCGGCGTTGACGAGCTTGAACCGGTCCAGGTCCACCGAGAGGACGGCGATCCTGCTCGGCGTCTGCTCGGCAGCCTGCAACGCCTGGCTGATGCGGTCCAGGCACAGCGCCCGGTTCGGCAGCCCGGTCAGCGGGTCGTGCAGGGCATGGTGGGTGAGCTGGGTCTCGTAGCCGGCGCGTGCCGCCGTCATCGCGTTGAACTCCGCGGCGAGCCGGCGGACCTCGCTGGGGCCGCTGACCGGGACCGGGTCCGGGGTGACCTGCCGACCGGCCTGGGCGGCGGCGTCGGTGAGGCGGCGCAACGGGTGCCCGATGCTGCGATTCACCGCCACCAGCAGCAGGAGCAGCAGTACGAACGCGGCAACGGCGAGCGCTGTGATGCGGGTGAACGCGATGCGGGTCGCCGCCAGGGCACTGTCGCGAGACTGCTGCGCGGCAACGGTCCAACCGGCGCCGGGCACGGTGTCACGGCCGGTCACCTGTTCGCCGTCGGCGCCCGGGTCGCCGGCGAGCAGCTGGCCGGTGGAGTCCCGCACGGTGAACGTGAGATGCGCCGGTCCGCCGTAGACGCCGGCGAGACCCTCGTCGAGCGCGTCGACAGGTAGGACAAGCGCGGCGAAGCCGTCCACCCGGCTTCCGTCGGCGGTGATGGCAGCGGTGACCGCCACCGCCGGCCGGCCGGTGAGCCGGTCGGTGAAGACGCTGGTGACGCCCGGCTCGAGCCCCGTGCGCTCACTGTTCAGCCAGTCGGCGCCGGCGTGCGTGGCGCCGGGAGGGGCGCCGCGCTCGACGACGGACGAGCACGGAACGGTGCCGTCGGGCAGCACGATGTCGATGTGCCCGGTGGTGAACACGCCGAGGTCGGAGAACGTGAGCTGGCACCGAGAGGCGTCGGTGGCCAGCGCGTCGACGGGGAAGCCGTTGGCGAGGCCGGCCATCGCCGACTCGGCCTCGGTGAACGCGTCCGCGACCGCGTCGGAGGCAAGCCGAGCCTGGTACGCGACGTCCCGGCGGGCTTCCTGCTCTGCGTCGCGCAGCGACACGACCGCCAGCCACGCGCCGGCACCGACGATGAGGACGGCGACCACGGCCACGATCGCCGCCAGTCGGGCACGCACCGACCAGCCGGTTGCACCGGAACTTCGCCGTCTCAGCATGACGCCTCCCCCTTCAGGACCCGGCTGACCGACCCGTTCATTGAGTCAGCACCAAGGCAGTGGGTCCTGTTTCGACAGCAAACGCCCGGAACCTGAGCGTCGGTCGAGCCGGCCTGCGCCCAACGGCGACCGACGCAGGCCACCGGGCCTCGCACCCGTTCGCCCGCACGCTGCCCCCGACGCCGTCCGCTCCGAGGATTTGGCCTCCGGCTTTGGCCGGCGAGGAGGTTCCTCATCGCGCTTTCCAGGCCGGCCGGAGCCCACCGAGCACCCGACCGCCTCCAAACAGCTGGTCTTGGCGCGGTCCGCAGGCTCGATACCGCCATTCACCGCCAGCACCGACGATGCTCAAGGCGCTGGCGGCCACACGCCGGAGTACATCCGCGGCGCGGCCGACCCTGCGCTGTTCCTTGCGAAGCGGAAGGGCGCGAACCGGTTCGCCGTCAACCCCCGGCCGTGGGCAGAGGCGCCACGGGGACGAGGCCTCGGACCAGACAACCGAGCTGCGTCGGCGCCTAGGACAGCGAGGCCGTCGAGGGGAAAGCGTTGTGTGAGTCCTTGCCCCCGGACTTGACGGCATACATCGCCGCATCAGCGTCCCGGAGGATGTCGTCGGCTGAGGTGTCTCCCTCAGCCACAGCGATCCCGATGCTGCCTCGAATGGAGATGTCAACCCCTTGGATCCTGAGCGGGCGGCGCAGCGTGGTTCCGATTCGCTCGGCCAGCGCGGTCGACCTAGCCAGGTCGACGTCGTCCAGGAGGACGGCGAACTCATCGCCGCCAAAGCGTGCGATGGTGTCAGCCGTGCGCAAAGCCGACTCCAGGCGCCGCGCGACGGCGCACAGCAACTCGTCTCCGGCACCGTGCCCAAGGGTGTCGTTGATCTTCTTGAAGTCGTCAAGGTCCATGAAGAGCACTGCACACCCAAGGCCGGTGGGTCGTCTCACGGTCAGTGCGTGCTCGAGCCGGTTCAGGAAGAGCCGACGGTTCCCCAGCCCGGTGAGCGGATCATGGAATGCCAGGCGCTCGATCTCTTCCTGCAGCGCCTTGTGCTCCGTCACGTCGTGGACGGTGCCGAACAGACGCGCCAACGTCCCGTCCGACGCGATCAGGCACTCGCCCAGGGCGTGAATGATCCGAATCTGGCCATTGGGCCGCGCTATCCGACACTCGTAGTCCAGGCGAGACCCGTCCTTGACCGCGGCCGCGATCAAGCCGCCGACCCTTTCCCTGTCCTCGGCATGGACCAGGTCGAGGAAGGATGTGATCGAGGGAACGAAGACCTCCATCTCGGAACCCGCGATCGCGTAAAGGTGGTCCGACCACGTGACCAGATTCGACGAGACGTCCCATTCCCAGCTGCCGACACCAGACAGCTCCTGAGCCTTCGCCAGGTCCTGATGGGCCTGCTCCAGGCCGACCCTCGCCTCTCGTTCGCGGTCGAGCGCGTCCTCACTGACCCGCCAGTACATGAGGCAGGTGACGCTTTCCGCCAGGATGAAGGCCCCGTGGATCATGGCCCACGTCCACGGCTGACCCCACGCCGAGGGGTGGCTGTAGACCTCATGGGGGGCGAGAGCGCCCACCACGCTGTGCTGAACAAGGACGAAGCCCACAGCCAGCAGATACGGCTGCCACGCCTGGTAGAGGGCCACCACGGCGACCATCACGAAGAAGTGGAAGTGCATCTCGATCAAGCCGTGGAAGAAGTGCACCAGGATGGCCGAGCAGATGACAAGACCGAGGGTCGCCAGTGCTGAGCGAGTGGTCGGGCTCAGGCGTCGAAGGCAGGCCCCGACCCCGAACACACCGACGATCGCCGCCTCGAACAGCGAGTGGCTAGTCGTCTCGCCGGTCAGGACGCCCACCACCGGTAGAGCGGCCACATGCAGCCAGAGCAGCACCGTGATACCGCGATGGCGTATCCGCCAGCTCTCCTCGGAGAGAGCGCCACCTCGCGGCAGCACCTTCCGCGCCGATGCCAGAGCGTGGCGCAACTGCGTCGTGCCCTGATCAGCAGCGGACGGCGCCATATCCGTCACATCGGGCCAGCAACCGCTCTTCTTGAGCCCACGTTGCCCCTTGGGTCAGGGGTGACTTCGACACTGAGCGCCCGGTGCAGGATCTCCACGAGCCCACCGACCACGATGGCCTTGATTGAACCCCGGAGGACGTCACCCCTAGGTGTTTGGGGACCCGGTCAACGAGATCTGACGGCGAGCGTTTCACCCAGCAGTTCACCCCAGGCCGGCTGCCCAGGCGTCCCACCTGTTGGCGGAAGTCATCCTGGCGCTCAGGATCGATCTCTCGCCCCGGTGGGAGCCGTCGCTAGGCGGCCGGACCGGGGCTCCGCGCCGTTGGGAGCTCCAGAGTCACGCCGGGACGACCGTCGGGGCACTCCTGCCTCGGCCAGAGGGTGGGGACTGGGCTCGAGTCACTGGCAGACTCGGCGCGTCGTCCGTGGTTTCCGGGCGCCGGCCACAACCGAACCGATCGCGTCGACCAGCATGTCGATGTCGTCCTCCGAGCAGACGATCGGCGGGGCTAGACGGATTGTCGATCCGTGGGTGTCCTTCGCGAGCACGTGGTGCTCGAGCAGGCTGTCGCACAGCTGACGCCCCGTCATGACCGTGGGGTCGAGGTCGACGCCGGCCCATAGCCCGCGGCACCGCACCTCGCGGACGACGGCGGAGCCCAGCCCGAGCAGGCCGGCCGCCAGCCGGGCACCCAGCGCTGCGGCGCGCGCCTGGAACTCCCCCGTCGCGAGCATGAGGCACACCTCGTGACCTACCGCCGCGGCCAGCGGGTTGCCTCCGAACGTCGAGCCGTGGGTGCCGGGGGTGATCACACCGAGGACGTCGGTGTCGGCCGCGATCGCCGATACCGGCAGGATTCCCCCGCCGAGGGCCTTGCCGAGGACCACGATGTCCGCCACCACGTCTTCGTGCTCGACGGCCAGGGTGCGGCCCGTGCGAGCCAGGCCGGACTGGATCTCGTCGGCGATCAGGAGAATCCCGTGCCGGTCGCAGAGTTCCCGCACCTGCTGAAGGAAACCCGCCGGCGGGATGATGACGCCGCCCTCGCCCTGGATCGGCTCCAGCAGCACGGCGATCGTGTCCTCGGTGATCGCGTCGGCGACGGCATCCGCCTTCCCGTACGGCACGAGGTCGAAGCCGGGCGTGAAAGGGCCGAAGTCGCGCCGCGCGAGCTCGTCGGCGCTGAAACCGACGATCGTGGTCGTCCGCCCGTGGAAGTTCCCGTCCATCACGATGATGCGACCGTGTTCCGGTGCGACGCCCTTGACCTGGCAACCCCACTTGCGGGCCACCTTCAGCGCCGTCTCGACAGCCTCGGCACCCGAGTTCATCGGCAGGATCATCTCCTTGCCGACCAGGGCGCCCAGAGCGTCCGCGAAAGGTCCGAGCTGGTCGTTGTAGAACGCCCGGCTCGTCAGGGTCAACCGGCTCAGCTGCTGCTGCGTCCTGGCGATAAGTCGCGGGTGTCGGTGCCCGAAATTCAGCGCCGAGTAGCCCGCGAGGCAATCCAGGTACCGCTGACCCTCCAGGTCGGTCACCCAGGCTCCCTCACCGTGGTTGAGGACCACGGGGAGCGGATGGTAGTTGTGCGCCGCCCGCCTCTCGGTGAGCTCAAGGTGCTGGGTGCTCGTCAGGGTATTCGTCATGGGCACAGTGTCGCCGTCCACTGCGATCCGCGCTCAACGGTCCGGAAACCCGTCGATGGCTCACTGACGGGTCCGTCCATCGGTCACGGGGACCGGCCAGCCGGCCAGGCCTTCAGGTGTCGGCGTCCTTCTCGAGGTTGTCGATGATCCGGGTCAGGGCGGCCAAGACGGCGGCAACCTCCGGAGCGTTGAGTCCGCGGGTGGCCGTGGCGTTCACGGCTCGGGCGGCAGCGACCAGCGGCCCTTCCAGTTCTCTGGCTCGATCCGTGAGCAGCACCCGCGCCCGGCGACCGTCGGCCGGGTCGGGTTCGCGGCGGACCAGGCCGTCGCGTTCCATGCGCTGCAAAGTATTGGCCATGGTCGGCTGCTCGATCCCGACCTGCTCGCACAGCTCGCGTTGGGTCTGTCCGTCCGCCTCGAACAAGGCCAACAGCTGGGCGAACTGCCCCGGTACGACACCCAGCGGCGCGATTCGCTGGTGCAGCGCCTGGGCGAAGAGTCGGGCCGCGTGGTTGACCTGGTAGCCCAGCGAGGTGTCACGGGTGAACGGCTTGCGGTGGTCGCCGGTCACCGGCGAGCGCCCTGGCGGGTAAGGCGACGAATGCGGGGCCAGTGCCACATGACCATGCCCGAGACCGCGAGCAGGGGCAGCAGCAGCCAACGCACTGCGAGGGTCAGCGGCGAGTTCGCTGCCGGGGCGGCGTAGACGTAGACCCCGACCGCGAACCCGGTGATCAGGTGAAGCCAGACGCTGGAGGACGCGTGTCCGCTTCGCGCCACCCGGCGTTGACGCGGGGCGGTTCCGAGTCTGAACCTGTGTCGATAGCATGCTATGAACCTCTCATAGCATGCTATCCATGTCAAGCTCGAAGCGGCGGGTCGCATCATGGCCATCGTGCGGCTGCGCAACGACACCGAGGGCCGGTTCGCCGGGATGCGTCGCCGTACGGGCACGGTCGTGGTCCAGACCCAGCTCAACCCGCGTGGGTCCGGGGAGATGCCGCCGCCCGCCGACCGGGAGCCTGCGCTCAGCTCCCGTCTTCGAGCCAAGGCGGGCTGAGTACGCCGGCGGCGATGCCGGCCATCTGCGCCGCGCCGGTCGCGCCAGGCTCGGGCAGGTCGAGGCGGACGAAGTCGCCGTACTGCTGCTCTTTGACCACCCGGACGAGCGGGTTGTGCAGCCAGCCCCCTGCCACCACGACAGACCGGTGTTCGCCCACCTCGGCGGACATCGTCGCCAGGATCCGCCCACCGCTCTCGCTGAGGTCCTCGACCGCCACCCGCCAGACGAGGGCGGGGTCCGCCTCGTCGTCGACGTCTTGCACGGTCAGCCCTCGTAGCTCGCCGAGACCCTCATCCGCGTCACCGACCGGTCGGCGGCGAGTGCGCGCCGACCCAGCTCAATCCGCTCAGCCGGGGTCGGCGCCCGACCATGGCGCCGACGCGCTCCAACGAGATGCCGGTCGGCAGGCCGGCGAGCAGGCACAGATGGTCCGGGACAACGCCCCAGCCTGTCGAGATGTTCAGCTGCGCCATCCGGTCGATGGCCCCCGCGTCGAGCGGCGCCCGGACGGTGCGCACGAGTGCCTCGGCGGTCCCGAGCGAGTCGAACAGCGCACCGTCGACCGCCGCCCCGAGGGCGAACGCCGCAGTCTGGTGGTCGTGCCCTGCGACGGTGAGCACAGCCCCCCGGAGCTCCGGGGGTGCGGAGCCGCCGGCCCGACCGACCGGCTGACCGGCGGCGACGAGATCGCCGAGGAAGGACGGTCCGGCGTCGAGCAGAACAAGGGCCGCGAGCCACGGCGCTCGGCCGGGCACGTCGAACAGGCCGGTCCGACTGACCAAAGAGAGCTCGCTGACCTGGTCGCCGCCGAGGGCGTGCACCGCCCATTCCGGCACCGACAAGAACCGCACGGCACGTCGCGTCTCGGGTACGTGCCGGCGCAGCCAGAGCAGCTTTGGCAAGCTGGACACGGCGTCGATGGAGCGCCCGGCGGTGCGCCGGTAGGCCCGCTCACCGAGGCGGGCGCGAACCTCGTCGCAGTCACCGCGCGGATCGTGCCACGCCAGCGCCGGCCCGAGCGGGGCGCCGTGGCCGTCGAGCAGCACGCCCGTCTCTGCCATGCCGGTCATGCCGACGGCCAGCGCCGGCGCGCCCGCCTCGCGGGCGGCACCGGCGGCCGCCGCGGCGGTCGCGTCGACGAGCGCGGTGGGGTGGACCTCGGCGTTGGCCCCGTGGTGGCGCCACGGGGTCGCCACGGCGTGCTCGCCGAGCACCCGGAGGTCGAGGTCGGTCGCGACCGCCTTGACCCGGGTGGTGCCGATGTCGACCCCGACCAGGACGTGGGTCACCGGGTGCCGGCCGCATCCTCGGGCCTCGGCGCCCGGCACACCACGACGTCCGCCAGGACGAGGCACACGGCGAACCCGGCGACCACCGCTCCCCTGCCGGGCAGGAGCTGGGGGGAGAGATGGCCACCACGGTGGCACCACGGACGACGCTGGGCGCTCCCTCACACGAGGAAACGCCCAGGTCAGAGGGGGTGCGCCGCGAGGGACTTGAACCCCCAACCCGCGGATTAAGAGTCCGCTGCTCTGCCAGTTGAGCTAGCGGCGCAAGAGCGGACACAGATTATCAGCGGCCGGCGGCGGGGGCGAAACCGAGCCCCCGCCGCCTCGACGCCGCGAAGGGTCGCGATCAGGTCGCCGAGCCGTCCCCCGGCCCCTCGGGAGCGCCGCGGTGCGTCTCCGTGCCGGTCACCTCGAAGTCCTTGCCGACCTCGATGGTGACCTGCTCCCCGTCGGACGTCGTGAGGTGCGCCTCGTAGACGCCGTCGGAGTCGGTCTCGATCCGCACGACCGTCGCGCCCGGGTACTCCTCCAATGCCGCGGCCTCCACCTTCTCCGCCGTCGGGCCGGTGAGCAGCTCCTCGTCGCCACGCTGTGGCTGCGAGGGGTCACCACTGACACCGGGCCGGTCCGAAGCAGTCGTGCCGTAGCCCTGGCTCCCCTGGCTCGTGGCTGCCGACTCGTCGGCTGCCGCCGTCAGCGAGCCGGCCAGCATGCACCGGCGAGCACTCCCGCGGCTCCGAACGCGCCGGGTCGCGCCCAGCGCCGCCACCGGTCCCTCGCAGTGCTGCCGGGCGGTGTCGGGGCGTCCTGCGCCTGGTCCTCCATGTGGTTCTCCTCTCCTGGGCCAGCCCCGCATGGGCTCGGTCGTGGAGAAGGTGTCAACGGTGTCTGGTAGGCAGCCTCGGCCGCCCTGGGCACCGCCTGGGAGTCACCAGCTGAACTTCGGCGGCTCCGGGGAGCAGGCCTCCACCGCCTCGCGGCGCATCGACTGGCGGACGTCGCGCCACGCCTTCCTGTACGCGAGGTTCCGCTCCTCGTCGGGGTCGAGGCGGTAGTCGTACAGCTCGCGCTCGCCGGTCGCCCACTGCACGAACATCCGGCTCTTCGTACGCCACCCGCAATAGGCCGGACGCGCGTGGTACCCCTCCATCGCCTCGAGGACGACACCCTTCCGCCTGGCCGGGCCGAACAGGTTCAGGCCGTCGGTGCTCATGCTGGTGCCTGCTGCCTTGGCGATCGTTCTGGCGAGGTCGACGTTGAGAGCGATCCGGCTGTCCGTCGCTCCTGCCGGGACGTGCCCGTCCCAGCGCGCCACCATCGGGGATGTACGTGGAGTCCTTGTACGGAGTGTCCTTGCCGATGATCCTGTGCTCGCCCCAGAAGTAGCCGTTGTCCGACAGGAACAGATACAGCGTGTTGCGGTCGCGTCCGGTGGCGACCAGCGCGTCGTGGATGCCGGCGACGGCCTCGTCGACCGACAGCAATGCTTCATGCTGCTTCTGCCGGGTCCAGTCTGCTTCGGACTTGGTGACGTGGACCCGCGATCGCATCCACTCCGGCATGGTCCGCAGCGGCTGGTCCAGCGTCGGCGCCGTGTAGTCGGGCAGCAGGCCACCCATCGCGCCGTCGTGCCGGGGGGCTGGGGTGTAGGGCGAGTGGGGGCCGTAGGGAGCGAAGAAGAGGAACAGCGGCTGGCTCGGCGGCGCCGCGCGGACGAAGTCCACCGCCTTCGAGGCCATCACGTCGGTCGAGTAGTCCTCTGGCGCGTGACCGTGGAAGGTCCCGTCATTGAGCAGGTAGTCGTAGTACCTGCCGTGGTTGGACATGAACGTCGAGAAGGTGTCCCAGCCCGGCGGCACGTAGCCCGCCGGGGCGTGCTTCCCGAAGTAGTTGAGGTACTTGCCGACCATGGCCGTGCTGTACCCGGCCCTCTTCAGCGTGACGGCGATGGTCCGACTCTCGCTCCCCGTCCGGAAGAACCGCCGCCACCCGCCATGGCGAGCACCACCGACGTCGCCGTTGCCGAAGACGCGGGTCGTGTGCGCGTACCGGCCGGTCAGGATCGTCGCCCGGGACGGGCAGCACAAGGACGTGGGCACCATGGCCTGCGTGTAGCGGGTGCCTTGCTGGACCAGCAGGCGCTGGACCTGCGGCATGTAGCGCATCGAGTCGCGTCGTTGGTCGTCGGTGAGGATCACGACGACGTTCGGCCGGGGGTCGGTCGCCACCGGCGGGCTGCCCGGCGGAGTTGTCGACGTCGCGCCCGCCTGCCCCCCGATGGCCAGAGCGGCAGCCATGGCGACGATCAACGACGCGACGGCAGTACGCCCCAGGTAACGGAGGCGTACAGAGCTGACCGGCATGGATCTCCCCGAGATTGTGAGCAGCGCCAAACCGTACGTCGGCAGCGACCTGAAACCCGGACGGACACCCGGGCCTTTGCACGATCGTGACGCGGGTCAGGGGTGAGGCGTCAGAGGTAGAGCCCGGTCTGCCCGTCATGGAGCCGCTCAGAAGCCACGGCGTGCAGGTCTCGCTCGCGCAGCAGGACGTAGCTGTGGCCCCGCACCTCGACCTCTGCCCGGTCCTCGGGGTCGAAGAGCACCCGGTCACCGATCTCGACGGTGCGGACGTTCGCCCCGACGGCCACCACGATGGCCCACCCGAGCCGCTTGCCCATCTGCGCCGTGGCCGGGATGACGATCCCTGATGCGGACCGGCGCTCGCCTGGCTCGCCCTCGCTGTCGACCAGCACCCGGTCGTGCAGCAGTCGGATCGGCGCCGCCCCGAGGCTGCCCCGCTCAGTCGCCGCCGGCGTGTCCGTCACCTGCGAAACGGTAACCGCAGCCCCGCCGCGCTGCCGGGGCGGTCCCTGCCGACGTACCCCTCTGGGTCAGCGGCCCCGGCGCCAGAGCACGAGACCCACCGTGCCCCCGACGACGCCGGCCAGCACGGCCACCCGATCCGCTCGCAGGTTGCCCTGACCGTCGACGAACTTCGCCTTCGCCGACTCGAGCGCCCGGCGAAGGACGTTGGCGGGCTTGACCCGCTCGGCGATGGCGTCCACCGTGCCGGCCAGCCGCGCCCTGGTCCGCTCGATGTCCGCCTCGATCTCCGCGGGGGTGCGGTCGGGGCGCTCCGCGGGCGGGCGTGCCTCGAGCCCTCCGGGCGTCGCGGCGTTCGTCGTCATCTCAGGTACCTCTCAGGCGGCGGCTGGATGGTGCATGCCCATGATCCTGGCCCATATGCGCCCGCGGCGCGCATTGCGTCAGGCTCGGCCGCGAACCTGCCGGACGGGAAGGTTAGGTTTGCCTCCATGACGAGGCTTGCTCCAGGTGACACCGCACCCGACTTCACCCTCCCCGACCCCGACGGAACGCCGGTGTCGTTGTCGTCCTTCGCCGGCCGGAAGGTCGTCGTGTACTTCTATCCGGAAGCCTCGACGGCTGGCTGCACCACGCAGGCCTGCGACTTCCGCGACAACATCGCCTCGCTCCAGTCGGCTGGCTACCAGGTGCTCGGCATCTCACCCGACGGCCTGGACAAGCAGCGGAAGTTCCGCGACGAGGAGCATGTGCCGTACCCCCTGCTCTGCGACCCGTCACGCGAGGTGCTCGAGGCCTATGGCGCGTGGGGCGAGAAGAACTGTACGGCAAGAAGGTCATCGGCGTCCTCCGCTCCACGTTCGTGATCGACGAGAAGGGCACCGTCGAGCAGGCGATGTACAACGTCAAGGCCACCGGCCACGTCGCCAAGCTGCGCAGGGACCTCGGCATCGACTGACGGCCGCTCGGCGCGCGGGTTTGTGTCCAGGGGTCGCCATAGCGTCTCGCCATGGGGCGGCAGTCGAAGTACACCCGAGAGGTCCTGGCGGAGGCGGTCGCCGGCGCGACCAGCATCGCCGGTGTGCTGCGGCACCTTGGCATCCCCGTTTCCGGCGGGATGCATGCCCACATCAGCCGGCGCATCAAGATCTTCGAGCTCGACACGGCCCATTTCACGCGACTGCCCATAAACCGGGGCGTCACCTCACCTGACCGGTTGAAGGCCGACGCGATTCTGGTGCTTCGCCCGCGTGGTTCGGGCAGAGCGAAGCCACGCATGCTGCGGCGGGCGCTGGTGGAGATCGGTGTTCCATATCGATGCGCCTCCTGCGCCATCCCCGGCTGGTGGAACGGTCTGCCGTTGATCCTGCACGTCGACCACATCAACGGCGACTACCTCGACTGTCGCCCGCAGAACGTGCGTTTCATGTGCCCGAACTGCCATAGCCAGACGCCGAGCTGGGCAGGCAAGAACAAGAACACCCGCCGCTACGACCCCCCGCCTCCAACAGGCAGCCCCATCACTGTCGCCGAGGTCCTCACCTGTTCGACTCCAACGGCGTCCCTGCGCGTCATAGACTGCCGCGCGCGCGGAAGTGGTGGAATTGGCAGACACACCGGCGTTTAGGCGCCAGTGCCTTCGGGCGTGGGGGTTCGAGTCCCCCCTTCCGCACCGATACGACGTCAGCCGGTCCAGGACCAGCTCCCGGATGGCGGGCGCGAGCGCCCGGAAGGCGTTGCCGCGATGGGAGATCGCGTTCTTCTCCTCCGGCGTCATCTCAGCTGTCGTGCGGTCGAAGCCGTCCGGCAGGAAGACCGGGTCGTAGCCGAAGCCGCCGCTGCCGCGTGGCTCGCGGGTCAGCACGCCGGTGAGCCGCCCTTCGACCACGTGCTCCTCCCCCGACGGCAGCGCAAGGGCCGCGGCGCAGACGAACGACGCGCCGCGCCGCCCGTCCGGCACGTCCGTCACCTGGTCGAGGACCAGACGCAGGTTCGACGCATCGTCACCGTGCCTGCCCGACCACCGTGCCGAGAAGACGCCCGGCATCCCGTTCAGCGCGTCGACGCACAACCCGCTGTCGTCGGCGACCGCGGGCAGTCGTGTCGCCAGCGCCGCCGACCGCGCCTTCTTCAGCGCGTTGTCGTCGAACGTCTCGCCGTCCTCGACGACCTCGGGCGCGTCGTCGGGGAGCCCGATCAGCTCCACGTCGAGACCCAACGACGTGAGGATCGCCTGCAGCTCGCCCACCTTGTGGGCGTTGCGGGTCGCGAGGACCAGCCGGGTCATGACGACAGGGCTGCCTGCTGCTTCGCCGTCAGGTCGGCGCAGCCGGCAGTCGCCAGGTCGAGCATCTTGTCCAGCAGGCCGCGGTCGAACGGCATCGCCTCCGCGGTGCCCTGCACCTCGACGAACGCCGCGTCACCGGTCATCACGACGTTCATGTCGGTCTCGGCGCGGACGTCCTCCTCGTAGCAGAGGTCCAGCATCGGCTCGCCGTCCACGATCCCGACCGACACGGCGGCGACCGACGTGACCAGCGGCTCCCCGGCCAGCGCGCCGCGCTCCCGGAGGAAGCCGACCGCGTCGACGAGCGCGACGTACGCCCCGGTGATCGCGGCCGTCCGGGTCCCGCCATCGGCCTGCAGGACGTCGCAGTCCAGGACGATCGTGTTCTCCCCGAGCGCCTTGTAGTCGATCGCCGCCCGCAGCGAGCGACCGATCAGCCGGGAGATCTCGTGGGTCCGGCCGCCGATGCGGCCCTTGACCGACTCGCGGTCGGACCGGGTGTTCGTCGACCGCGGCAGCATCGCGTACTCCGCCGTCACCCAGCCCAGTCCGCTGCCCTTGCGCCATCGCGGCACGCCCTGCGTCACCGACGCGGCGCACAGCACGCGCGTCTTGCCGAACTCGACGAGCACCGATCCCTCGGCGTGGTCGAGCCAGCCGCGCGTGAACGTGACCGGGCGGAGCTGGCCGGCCGTACGACCGTCGATGCGAGACATGCCGAGGACCCTAGATGCCGGGTCTCACAGGTCGAACGTCGCACCCGGTCGGGCCAGCTCGACCGATCCGTCGAACGCCGCCCGCCCTGCGGCGAGCGACACCTCGGGGTCGTTCCACGGTGGCAGGTGGGTCAGGACCAGTCGTCGTACGTCGGCCAGGCCGGCGTGCCGAGCCGCCTGGCCCGCCGTCAGGTGCAGGTCGGCCGGCGCGGCGTCGTCCCGGCCGTCCTCGAACGACGACTCGAACAGCGCCAGGTCCGCCCCCCGGCTGATCTCGACGAGCGCGTCGCAGGGTCCGGTGTCCCCGGAGTAGGCGACGGCCCGGCCGTCGTGCTCGACCCGCATCGCCCAGGTCTCGATCGGGTGGGCGACCCGGGCAGCCGTCACGGTGAACGGGCCGACCTGGTGGGGGCCCTCGGACCACTCGACGAAGTCGAAGCAGCCCGCCAGGCCGGGCTCGTCAGCACGCCCGTAGGCCCGGGCCAGGTGGCCGGCCGCCCCGGCCGGGGCGTAGACGGGCAGCCGGCCGTGGCGTCCCGTGGGGTCGTAGGTCCGCGCGACGTACAGCGACAGCAGGTCGATGCAGTGGTCGGGGTGCAGGTGACTGACGAGCACCGCGTCGAGGTCCCGCAGGGACACGTAGCGCTGCAGCTGGCCGAGGGACCCGCTGCCGAGATCGAGCACCAGAGCGAACCCGTCGACCTCGACGAGGTAGCAGGAGGAGGCACTCCTCGGCCCCGGGAACGAGCCCGAGCAGCCGACCACGGTGACCCGCATCCCCGGCACGGTCATGCGACGGCCTCGACACCCTGGGCGGTCGCGGCCTCGGGGCCGAGAAAGCGCCGGCTCAGCTCGCGGAAGACGGTGGGGTCGCCGGTGGTGAGGAACCGGTGCTCGGGCTCGGGCAGCCCCCCAGCGCGCTCCAGCCCGGCGGCGACCAGCGTGCGGTAGACGTCCTTCGCGGTCTCCTCGGCGCTCGAGACGAGCGTCACCCCGTCGCCCATGACGTAGGAGACGACGCGCGCTCAGCAGCGGGTAGTGGGTGCAGCCGAGGATCACCGTGTCGACGCCGGCGGCCGCCACCGGGTCGAGGTACTCGTGCGCCACCTTGATCAGCTCGTCCCCGCCGGTCACGCCCTGCTCGACGAACTCGACGAACCGGGGGCAGGCCTGGGTGGTGACCTGGATCTGCGGGGCGGCGGCGAAGGCATCCTCGTAGGCACGGCTGGTCTTGGTGGCCAGCGTCGAGATCACCCCGACGTGCTCGTTGCGGGTGGCGGCAACTGCCCGACGTACGGCCGGCCGGATGACCTCGACGACCGGCACGCCGTAGCGCTCACGTGCGTCATGCAGGACGGCGGCGCTCGCGCTGTTGCATGCGATCACCAGCATCTTCACGCCCTGGTCGACGAGATGGTCGAGGCACTCCAGGGCGAACGACCGGACCTCGGCGATGGGCCGGGGACCGTACGGCTGCCGGGCCGTGTCGCCGAAGTAGAGCACCGGCTCGTGCGGCAGCTGGTCGAGCACCGCGCGCGCGACGGTCAGCCCGCCGAAGCCGGAGTCGAAGATGCCGATCGGCGCGTCTGCCACGGGCCCGAGGGTACGACGTCCGCGCATCACACCGGGCAGGGCCTGTGGTGATGCCGGCCTAGATCCAGGCGAGTTCACGGCCCCTGGAGGGGCCGCTATCGCACCTGGATCACCCGGACAGAGTCAGGCCCAGAGCTGGCCCTCGAGACGGTGCTCCGCCTCGTCCAGGGTGCCGGCGTAGGCGCCGGTGGAGAGGTACTTCCAGCCGGCGTCGCAGACGATGAAGGCGATGTCGGCCCGGCGGCCCTCCTGGTGCGCCTTGGCGGCGATCCCCAGCGCCGCGTGGGCGATCGCGCCGGTGGAGAAGCCGGCGAAAAGCCCTTCGTTGTCGAGCAGCTCGCGGACCCGGCGGACGGCGTCGCGCGGCCCGACCGAGTATCGAGACGTCAGCAACGACGCGTCGTACAGCTCGGGCACGAAGCCCTCGTCGAGGTTGCGCAGCCCGTAGACGAGCTCGCCGTAGCGCGGCTCGGCCGCCACGATCTCCACCCCGGGCACCCGCTCGCGCAGGAACCGGCCGACACCCATCAGCGTCCCGGTGGTCCCCAGCCCGGCCACGAAGTGGGTGATCGACGGCAGGTCGGCCAGGATCTCCGGCCCGGTCGTCGCGTAGTGCGACTCGGCGTTGGCCGGGTTGCCGTACTGGTAGAGCATCACCCAGTCCGGGTGCTCGGCAGCCATCGACTTCGCCACCCGTACGGCCTCGTTCGACCCGCCCTCGGGCGGTGACGACACGATCTCGGCGCCCCACATCTCGAGCAGCTGGCGGCGTTCGATCGAGGTGTTGGCCGGCATCACGCACACCAGCCGGTAACCCTTGAGCCGGGCCACCATCGCCAGCGAGATGCCGGTGTTGCCCGACGTCGGCTCGAGGATCGTGCACCCCGGCCGCAGCTGACCGGTCTTCTCGGCCTGCTCGACCATGAACAGCGCCGGCCGGTCCTTGACCGACCCGGTCGGGTTGCGGTCCTCGAGCTTGGCCCACAGCCGCACCTCGGGCGACGGCGAGAGCCGGGGCAGCCCGATCAGCGGCGTGTTGCCGACCGAGTCGAGCAGCGAGTCGTAGCGCATGGGACCAGAACGGGCGCGGGGCCCGGCCTCAGCCGCCCGCCACCGCGGGGAGCACGGTGACGTTGTCGCCGTCCTTCACCGACGTCTCCAGCCCGCCGAGGAAGCGCACGTCCTCGTCGTTCAGGTAGACGTTGACGAAGCGGCGCAGACCCTTCTCGTCCACCAGCCGGGTGCGGAGCCCGGCGTGGCGGGACTCCAGGTCGTCGATCAGCTCGGCCAGCGTGGCGCCGGACCCGTCGACGGCCTTCTCGCCGCCGGTGTACTGCCGCAGGATCGTCGGGATCCGGACCTCGATGCTCATCGCGGGACTGACTCCTCGTTCGGGGACGTTGGCGCCTGACCGGACAACGTCTCGACCACCTCGACCTCTTCCTCGGTCACCTCGCCGTCCACGATCCGGAACGAGCGGACCTCGGCGTGATCCGGCTCACGGGTCGAGACCAGCACGTAGTGGGCGCCCGGCTCCTGGGCCAGCGAGATGTCGGTGCGTGACGGATAGGCCTCGGTCGCGGTGTGCGAGTGGTAGATCACCACCGGCTCCTCGTCGCGGTCGTCCATCTCGCGGTAGAGCGCCAGCAGGTCTGCCGAGTCGAACTCGTAGAACGTCGGTGAGCGGGCCGCGTTGAGCATCGGGACGAACCGCTCCGGCCGGTCCCCGCCGGCAGGGCCGGCCACGACCCCGCACGCCTCGTCAGGGTGGTCCCGGCGGGCGTGGGCGACGATCTGGTCGTACGTCGTCCGGTCGATGCGCAGCACCCCACGATCCTAGGTGGCCGCCGCGAAGCCGCTCACCAGAGCGCCTGGACCAGGCTCTCCTCCAGGTAGGTCAGCCGGTCGTAGACCCAGAACATCGTCAGCCGCGGATCGTCCTCCGCCATCGACTCGACCAGCTCGTCCCAGTCCTCGGTGACTCCCAGCCGCTGCCCCAGCACCAGCCGGGAGTCGTTGAGGGCCCGTAGCCACGCCTGCCCCTGCTCGGCCGTGAGGGTCACCCGCTGATCCGGTTCCTGCAGCGTCGCGAGCGCTGTCTCGAGAGCCTCGCGCTTCTGCGCCCGCAAGCCTGGCTCGGTGTAGCGGCGGAAGTCCGCCGATGCCTCCGCGTCGTCGGTGTAGCCGTCCGGGAACAGCCGGGCCAGCGCCGGGTCCTCCGGCGCTGTGGTCGCCGTGCCGATGCCGACCGCGGCTGCCAACGGGTCGTCCTCCGCGCCCTCGTCGGCCGGACCGAGGAGCTCGAGCATCTCGCCGAACACCCGTTGCAGGACGCGCAGCTCCGCGACGCCGAACGTCACAGAGAGGCCGCCCTTGCGGGCCTTGCGGAAGCTCGCGACCACCGTCCTGGATCCCCTACTCGTCGTGCTGCATCGTGGCCCACAGGCCGTAGCCGTGCATGGCCTCGACGTCGCGCTCCATCTCCTCGCGCGTCCCGTTGGACACGACCGCCTTGCCCTTCTCGTGCACGTCCAGCATCAGCTTGGCGGCCTTCTCCTTGCTGTAGCCGAAGTGCTTCTGGAACACGAACGCCACGTAGGACATCAGGTTGACCGGGTCGTTCCAGACGATCGTCACCCACGGCTTGTCGGGACACGACGAGGCCCTCGGTCCCGGTCTCCTCGGTCTCCATGGGCGCGACGGACATGCGGACCAATCTAGGCTGGCTGCCGTGAGCCGTCGAGAGCGGTCTGCTGACCGACCACTACGAGCTCACCATGGTCCAGGCGGCCCTGCGCGACGGCACGGCCGACCGTCGGTGCGTGTTCGAGGTCTTCGCGCGGCGGCTGCCCGAGGGCCGCCGGTACGGCGTGGTGGCCGGCACCGGACGGCTCCTCGAGCTGATCGCGACGTTCGGCTTCGCCGAGGAGTCGCTGACCGGTCTGCGCTCCCGCGGGGTGGTCGACGAGCAGACCTGCGACTGGCTGCGCGGCTACCGGTTCACCGGGCGACATCACGGGATACGCCGAGGGCGAGGTCTACTTCCCCGGCTCCCCGGTCCTCACCGTCGAGTCGACCTTCGCCGAGGCAGTCCTGCTGGAGACCCTGGCCCTGTCGGTGCTCAACCACGACAGCGCCGTCGCCTCCGCGGCGTCCCGGATGACCCAGGCGGCCGGCGACCGGCCGTGCATCGAGATGGGCTCCCGCCGCACCCACGAGGAGGCGGCCGTCGCGTCCGCCCGGGCCGCCTACCTCGCCGGCTTCGCGTCGACGTCCAACCTCGCGGCCGGGCGGCGGTACGGCGTGCCCACCACCGGCACGGCGGCCCACTCCTAGACGCTGCTGCACGAGAAGGAGGCGGACGCGTTCCGGGCCCAGGTCGACGCGCTCGGTGTGGGCACCACGCTGCTCGTCGACACCTACGACATCGCGGCCGGGATCCGCGCCGCCGTCGAGGTCGCCGGGCCCGAGCTGGGCGCGGTCCGGATCGACTCGGGCGACCTCGGCGTGCTCGCCCACCAGGCGCGGGAGCTGCTGGACGAGCTGGGCGCGCACCGGACCCGCATCGTGCTCTCCGGCGACCTCGACGAGTACGCCCTGGCTGCGCTCGCGACGGCTCCCGTGGACGCGTACGGCGTCGGGACCTCCGTCGTCACCGGCTCGGGAGCGCCGACCGCGGAGTTCGTCTACAAGCTGGTGGAGGTCGACGGCCGGCCGGTGGCCAAACGCTCCGAGGACAAGGTCACTCACGGCGGGCGCAAGACCGCGGTCCGCCGGCACCGCTCGACGGGGACGGCCACCGAGGAGGCCGTCCGCGCGCAGGGGACGCCGGAGCCGCGCGATGGAGACCGGGCGCTGCAGGTTCAGTTCGTCGTTGCCGGGGAACCCTCCGACGTACCTTCGCTCGAGCATTCTCGCCAGCACCTGTCCCAGGTCCTGACCACGCTCCCGTGGCAGGGCCTCGCCCTCTCCCGCGGGGAGCCGGCGATCCCGACCGTCCACGAGAGGGCATCGTGAACTACGGCCACGGCACGGCACTGCTCGTCGTGGACGTGCAGAACGACTTCGCCGACCTGGACGGCGGCCTCTACGTCCAAGGCGGCGAACAGGTGGTGAGACCGATCGGCGTCGAGGTGGGAGCGGCACAGAACGCGGGGTCCCCGGTCGTCTACACGCAGGACTGGCACCCGGGGTCCACGCCGCACTTCGAGAAGGACGGTGGCATCTGGCCGGTGCACTGCGTCGCGAACACCTGGGGCGCCGAGCTGCACCCCGACCTGCTGGTGCACGGCCCGGTGGTGCGCAAGGGGACGTCGGGCGAGGACGGCTACTCCGGCTTCTCGGTGCGCGACCCTACGTCCGGCGTCGCGGCGGCGACCCAGCTGCAGTCGCTGCTGGACCGTTCGGTCCGCCGGCTCGTCGTCGTCGGGCTCGCGGGTGACTACTGCGTCAAGGAGACCGCACTGGACGGCGTGCGGCTGGGCTACGAGGTCGAGGTGCCGCTGCACCTGACCCGGTTCGTCGAGCTGTTCCCGGGCGACACCGAGCGCTCCGTCGAGGAGATGCTCGCCGCCGGGGTCACCGTCACCTGACGCGGCGGGCCAGCGCCGGGTCAGGTGACCCGAACGCGTCCGGGTGCATGATCGCGGCGAGCGCCTCGACGCCGTCGACCAGCCGCGGCCCGGGGCGGGCGAACGACGCGTTCGCGTCGACAGCCCACAGGGGTACGCCGGCAGGTACCCGGCCGGACACCTCCCCGGCCAGCCGGGCGGACTCGTCGAGGCCGAAGCCGCACGGGGCCGCGACGACCACGGCCGGGGCAGCTGCGGCGACGGTCTCCCAGGTCGTGCGCTCGGACCGCCGGCCGGCCGCGCCGAGCACCGACCGGCCGCCGGCAGCCCCGACCATGTCCGGCACCCAGTGCCCCGGGGTGAAGGGCGGGTCGGTCCACTCGAGGACCATCGCGGGCACGGTTGCCCGCGCGGCCACTGAGCGGGCGACCGCGGTCAGCCGCTCCCGCAACATCGTGACCAGGTCCGCGGCACGTCGTTCCGTCCCGGTGGCCTTGCCGAGCGTGTGAACCGAGCCGAGGACCTCGTCCAGCGTCTGCGGGTCGAGCGTCAGCACCTCCGCACGGCAGCCCAGGTACGCCAGCGCGTCGTCCACCACCGACACGTCGACGGCGCAGACGGCGCAGAGGTCCTGCGTCACGACCAGGTCGGCGTCGAGCCCGGCCAGCGCGTCTGCGTCCAGGCGGTACAGATCCTCCCCCGCCGCCATGCGCTCGGTCACCACAGCGTCGATCTGACCGGGCGACAGGCCCTCCGGCAGGGACGACGTCGAGACGATCCGGCAGGACCGGGCCGCGACCGGGAAGTCGCACTCGAAGGTCACGCCGACGACGTCGTCGCCGGCGCCGAGGGCGAACAGGATCTCGGTGGCCGACGGGAGCAGGCTCACGATGCGCACGGGCCATCACGCTACGCGGCCTGGCCCTCACCGCGATGTCCGATGCCCGCTAGTAAGTGTCGGTGCGACCAGGCAGGCTGGGCGCATGCTCGACCACGAGACGTGCTACCGCGCCGTCAGCAGCCGGGACCCCCGCTTCGACGGGTGGTTCGTGACCGCGGTGACCACCACCGGCATCTACTGCCGGCCGAGCTGCCCGGCGACCACCCCCAAGCGGCGCAACGTCACGTTCCACCCGACCGCCGCGGCCGCCCAGCTGGCCGGCTTCCGGGCCTGCCGGCGGTGCCGGCCCGACGCCTCCCCCGGGTCGCCGGAGTGGAACGTCCGCTCCGACACCGTGGCCCGGGCGATGCGACTGATCGCCGACGGCGCCGTCGACCGCGACGGCGTGACCGGGCTCGCGGCCCGCCTCGGCTACAGCGAGCGCCAGCTGCACCGGCTGCTGACCGCCGAGGTCGGTGCCGGGGCCCAGTCGCTGGCCCGCGCCCAGCGCGGCCATACGGCTCGGGTGCTGATCGAGACCACGGACATGCCGTTCGCCGAAGTGGCCTTCGCGGCCGGCTTCGCGAGCATCCGTCAGTTCAACGACACCGTCCGGGCGGTGTTCGCCACCACGCCCAGTGACCTGCGCGCCGCCGCCGCCCGGCGGCGAGCGGCCGACCGGTCGCCGGTCCCCGCCCCCGGACACCTCTCGCTGCGGCTGCCGGTCCGGCCGCCGTTCGACGGTGCCGGGCTGATGCGGATCCTCGCGCACAAGTCGGTGCCCGGCGTCGAGGCGGCCGACGGGACCACCTACCGCCGGGCGCTCTCGCTGCCGCACGGCGAGGCCACCCTGGCGCTGCGCGCCGCGGGAGACCACGTGGCGTGCGACCTGCGGCTGGCCGACCAGCGCGACGTCGTGCCGGCCGTCGCCCGGGCCCGGCGGCTGCTCGACCTCGACGCGGACGCTGCGGCCGTCGACGAGGTTCTCGCGGCCGACCCGCTGCTGGCGCCGCTGGTCACCGCCTGGCCGGGGGTGCGGGTCCCCGGCTCGGTCGACGGCACCGAGATGGCGGTCAAGGCCGTCATCGGTCAGCAGGTGTCGGTGGCCGGCGCCCGGACCGTGGCCGCGCGGCTCTCGGCGACGTACGGAAAGCCGGTGACCGCGACCGACGGCACCGGAGTGACGCACCACTTCCCCACCGCCGAGGCGCTCGCCGCGGTCGACCCGGCCACGCTGCCCATGCCCCGCAGCCGTGGGCGCACCCTGGTCGCGCTCTGCACTGCCGTCACCGAGGGCCGGCTCGACCTCGACGCGGGCGCCGACCGCGACGAGACGACTGCGGCGTTGCTCGCGCTGCCGGGCGTCGGTCCGTGGACCGCGGACTACGTCCGGATGCGCGCGCTGGGTGACCCCGACGTGCTGCTCACGACCGACCTCGGTGTGCGGCGCGGCCTCGAGCGGCTCGGCGTCGCCGGCGACCCCACGTCGGCCGCCGCGCACGGCGAGCGCTGGCGGCCCTGGCGGTCCTACGCCCTGATGCACCTCTGGCACCTCGTCACCGACCGGGAGATCCCCTCATGACCACCACCTTCACGACCACCGTCGACAGCCCTGTGGGACCGCTGCTGCTCACCAGCGACGGCGAGTCGCTGACCAGGCTGCTCTTCGCCGCTGCGCCGGACCCCGACTGGTCGACCGAGCCGTGCGCCGTCCTCGACCGGGCGGTGGCCCAGCTCGCGGAGTACTTCGCCGGGGAACGCACCGACTTCGACCTGCCGCTGGAGCCGGCAGGCACGCCGTTCCAGCTCACGGTGTGGCAGGCGCTGCGCGACATCCCCTACGCCGAGACCATCAACTACGGGCAGCTCGCCCTGCGGGTGGGCAACGCCAAGGCGTCGCGCGCGGTCGGCCTGGCCAACGGGCGGAACCCGATCTCGATCGTCGTGCCGTGCCACCGCGTGATCGGCGCCGACGGCTCGCTCACCGGCTACGGCGGCGGCCTCGACCGCAAGCGCACGTTGCTCGACCTCGAGCGCCGGACGGCCGGGCACACCGAGGCCCAGCTCAGCCTGCTCTGAGGCCAGCCAGCGGCGCCACCTCGCACTCCTCCAGCAGCACCAGCACCACCGGCACCACCAGCGGTGATCCAGGTGATCCGGTGGCCCCTCCAGGGGCTTCTGGGTCACCTGGATCACCAGCGTTCGCGCGGGCGTGGCCCGGCGCACCAGCGCTCGTGCGACGGGCGACTGCGTGGGCTCAGCCGGTCGTCGAGTCGGCGTCCGGGTCGACGGTGCGCCCCGCCCAGGTCCACGCGTACGACGTGTCCTCGCAGCGCGATCGCCGGGTCGAGCAGGTCGAGCGGCCGGAACGTGTCGACCATGACCGCCAGCTCGTCGGTCTTCTCCTTGCCGATCGAGGCCTCGACGGACCCGGGCTGCGGTCCGTGCGTGAAGCCCGACGGGTGCAGCGAGATGGACCCCTGCTCGATGCCGGCGCCCTTGCGGGACATGAAGTCACCGCCGGTGTAGAAGATGACCTCGTCGGAGTCGACGTTGGCGTGGTTGTAAGGCGCCGGGATGCCGTCGGGGTGGTAGTCGAACAGCCGCGGCACGAACGAGCAGATGACGAAGTTGGGGCCCTCGAAGGTCTGGTGCACGGGCGGTGGCTGGTGCAGACGCCCGGTGATCGGCTCGAAGTCGTGGATCGAGAACGCGTACGGGTACAGGCAGCCGTCCCAGCCGACCACGTCGAACGGGTGGTGCGCGTAGACGTACCGCGTCCAGAGGGTCGAGGCGCCCGGGCCACGGTGCTGCACCAGCACCTCGACGTCGTCCCCGTCGACCGCGAGCGGCTCCCCCGGTCCGCGGATGTCCCGCTCGCAGTAGGGCGAGTGCTCGAGGAACTGGCCCTTGCTGGACAGGTAGCGCCTCGGCGGGCGGATGTGCCCGGACGCCTCGGTCACCAGCACCCGCAGCTCGCCCTGCGGGACCCACCGGTGCGTGGTGGAGGTCGGCAGGACGACGTAGTCGCCGGCCCCGACCGTGAGGGCGCCGAAGAGCGTCTCGACGACCGCTTCGCCGCTCTCGACGTACACGCACTCGTCACCGATCGCGTTGCGGTAGAACGGCGACGGCTCGGTCGCGACGGCGTACGAGATGCGCACGTCCGCGTTGGCCAGCAGGTGCTGGCGACCGAGCACCGCGTCCCTGGCCGCCGCGGCGCCGTCGAGCTTGTGCGTCTTCAGGTGGCGCGGCTTCAGCGGGTGGTTGGGGCGACGCTCGAAGGCCGGCGCGTCGAACGCCTCGCTGGACACGATGGCCGTGGGTATGTGGCGGTGGTAGAGCAACGACGCGTCGGAGGAGAAGCCCTCGACGCCCATCAGCTCCTCGGCGTAGAGGCTGCCATCGGGCTGGCGGAACTGCGTGTGGCGCTTGCGAGGGACCTCGCCGACCTGGCGGTAGTACGGCATCGCTGCGCTCCCTAATGACGGCTGTCACGCTGACACTGCTGTCACTGCTGTCACCGCCCACCCTGCCACGCCGGGTCGCTGGCGACGGCAGGTGAGTAGGGTCGCCGATGCTGGTGCCCCGACCCCTGTTCGCGCGGTCTCGTCGACGACGCGGCGCTCTTCCCGCCGGGCAACGCCCCGATGGCCGAGGCGCTTGCCGACGCATGCGCGCTACCGGGACGGCACCGTCGGCCGACCTGGTCGGCCCGTTCCTCTGCCCCGCGTCGCGGATCGACGAGCTGGTCGACGACGCTGCCGCGCGACCAGAGCATCGATCTCGCTCTGGTCTTCGACGTCACCGGCGACGGAGCGCACCAGGCGCTGCGGCGCGGCCACGCCCGATGCCGCGGATCCGCTCGTCGCCGTCGAGGCCTCGCATGACCGCCTCGGCGACGACGCGGAGCGCCGTGGGCGGGAACCTCGACGGCACTCCGCCGCGACCGTCGCTTCCTCGAGGTCCCGCGCACCGGCTTCGAGTCCGGCCTCGACCTGGTGGCCGCGAGCGGATGGCACGCCGCGAAGTACCGCACCGGCGGCTGACGCCGGACGCGTTCCCGACGGAGGGCGAGCTCGCCGCGTTCCTGCGCGCCGTCGCGGGGCGCGGCTCGCCGTTCAAGCTGACCGCAGGGCTGCACCACGCAGTCCGGACGACGAGCCGGCAGGCGGCTCGAGCAGCACGGGCTGCTCAACGTCCTGACCGCGACCCGGGTGGCGGCGACGGCGGCGGCCTCGAGGCGGTCGCCGTCCGTGCTGGCGCAGCGCGAGCGCCGGTCCGCTCGTCGAGCTGCGTCCAGGGCTGGGACGACGGCCACGTGCGGCGGCGTACGCGCAGCGTTCCGGTCCTTCGGGTGCTGCGGCGTGACCGACCCGCTCGACGAGCTCTCCGCACTCGGACTGCTGGAGGACCACCGCATGACGACCTGGTGGGCGTCCCCGACGGGATCCCCGTTCCCGCCCACGAACCTGCCGTACGGCGTCTTCTCGCACGACGGTGAGGCGCCGCGGGTCGGCGTCGCTCTCGGCGCGGACGTGCTCGACCTGGCGCCGCTCGCCGCTGCCGAAGGCCTCGACGGCGGGCACGTCTTCGAGGCGCCGTCGCTCAACCCGTTCCTCGCGATGGGCCGGCCGGCCTGGTCGGCGGTCCGGTCATGGCTGGTCGAGCTGCTCACGCACGAGGGCTACCGCGACCTCGTCGAGAGCCACCTGGTGGCGCAGACCGAGGTGCGAGATGCACCTGCCGTTCGAGGTCGCGGACTACGTCGACTTCTACTCCTCGCAGCACCACGCCGAGAACGTCGGGCGCATCTTCCGTCCCGACGGCGAGGCCGCTGACGCCGAACTGGAAGCACCTGCCGATCGGCTACCACGGCCGCGCCGGCACCGTCGTCGTGTCGGGGACGGACGTCGTGCGGCCGAGCGGCCAGCGCAAGGCGCCGGACGACGACGCGCCCACGTTCGGCCCGTCGGCGACGCCTCGACGTCGAGGCCGAGGTCGGGTTCGTCGTCGGGGTGCCGTCGGCGCACGGTCGGCCGGTCGGTGCCGCTGCCTTCGCCGACCACGTGTTCGGCGCCTGCCTGGTCAACGACTGGAGCGCACGCGACCTGCAGGCGTGGGAGTACGTCCCGCTCGGACCGTTCCTGGGCAAGTCGTTCGCCACGTCCGTGTCGCCGTGGGTGGTGCCGCTCGAGGCCCTCGACGCGGCCCGCGTCGACGGCCCCGACCAGGAGCCGCCGGTCCTGCCCTACCTGAGCCGCGGCGAGCCGTGGGGGCTGGACCTCCGCCTGGAGGTGACGCTGGAACGGCACCGTCGTGTCGCGGCCGCCGTTCGCCGGCATGTACTGGACGCCGACCAGCAGCTGGCCCACCTCACCGCCAACGGCGCGTCCCTGCGCACCGGCGACCTGTTCGCGTCGGGCACCGTGTCCGGAGCCGAACGCGACCAGCGCGGGTCGTTCCTCGAGCTGTCCTGGAACGGCTCGGAGCCGGTGACGCTCGACGACGGCTCGACGCGGTCCTTCCTGGAGGACGGCGACTCGGTGTCGATCACGGCCTGGGCCCCGGGGGCGGACGGCACCCGGATCGGCTTCGGCGCCGTGACCGGCCGTTCGTCCCGGCCGCTGTCGAACAGCTCCTCGAAGATGGACTTCTTCTTCTTGGGCGGCTTCTGGCCGTAGCCGTACGCTGCGCTGCTGTACTGCGGCTGGTTACTGCTGGGCTGCTGCTGGTAGGCTCGGCTGCGGGGCGTCGGCTGGCCGACCCGTGCCAGGGGTGTCCGCGTCCACGAGCCGCTCGAGCTCGCCGCGGTCGAGGAAGATCCCCCGGCACTCGGTGCACTGGTCGACGGTCACGCCGTTGCGCTCGTAGTGCGCATCGGCGCCTGGCACTTGGGACAGGTGAGATCCATGCGCTGCAGGCATAGTGCCGGGCGCGGCGCGTACGGTTCCCGCCGATGCGCCTCACCGGCGCTGGCGACAGGTTCCCGCGCTGCTCCTGCTCGCGCTCGATCGCCTCGAAGAGCGCCTTGAAGTTGCCCTTGCCGAAGCCCAGTGAGCCGTGCCGCTCGATCAGCTCGAAGAACACCGTGGGCCGGTCGCCGATCGGCCGGGTGAAGATCTGCAGGAGGTAGCCGTCCTCGTCGCGGTCGACCAGGATCCCTCGCTGCTGCAGCTCCTCGACCGGCACCCGGACGTTCCCGATCCGCGCCCGCAGCTCGGGGTCCTCGTAGTAGGAGTCCGGAGTCACCAGGAACTCCACGCCCTCCGCGCGCATCGCGTCGACCGTGCGGAGGATGTCGTTCGTCGCGAGCGCGAGGTGCTGCGCGCCGGGTCCCTGGTAGAACTCGAGGAACTCGTCGATCTGCGACTTCTTCTTCGCGACGGCCGGCTCGTTCAGGGGGAACTTCACCCGGTGGTTGCCGTTCGCCACGACCTTCGACATCAGCGCGGAGTAGTCGGTGGCGATGTCGTCGCCGATGAACTCCGCCATGTTCACGAAGCCCATCACCTTGTTGTAGAAGCCGACCCACTCGTCCATCTGACCGAGCTCGACGTTGCCGACGACGTGGTCGAGCGCCTGGAACAGCCGCTTCGGAGCCCCCTCGCGCTTCACGAAGCCCGAGCTCCGCTCGACGTAGCCGGGCAGGTAGACGCCGTCATAGCGCGAGCGATCGACCAGCGAGTGGACCGTCTCGCCGTACGCCGCGATGGACGCGATCCGGACGGTGCCGTGCTCGTCGCTCACGTCCGTCGGCTCCTGCACCACCCGGGCGCCGGAGGCTCGCGCGTGCGCGATGCAGCGGTCGACGTCGGGCACCTCCAGGGCGATGTCGGACACGCCGTCCCCGTGGGCCCGATGGTGGTCGAGCAGCGCGCTCCCGGGAGCGACCCCGCCCTTGATGACGAATCGGCACGAGCCGCTCTTGAGCACGAAGGCCTTGTGGTCCCGGTTGCCGGTCTCCGGGCCGGAGTAGGCCACCAGCTCCATCCCGAAGGCCGACTGGAAGTAGTGCGCGGTCTGGGTGGCGTTGCCGACGACGAAGACGACGGCGTCCCAGCCGGTGACCGGGAACGGGTCGGCCGTCGCGTCGTACTCCACGAGGCCGACGAGCTGGCGCAGCTGCTCGGGCGAGAGCTCGGCGGCGCGCTCGGCGTCGGTGAGGGCCGGGATCACGGACGGGGCGTCAGGGCCCGTATCGGTCGTCATGTCCAGGGATCGAACCGCAGATGGGACACGTTGCGCAATGTCTGTCAGGATCATCGTGCAAACTGCCCAGCATCACGACCACATCGGCGAAAGAGGTACACACCATGCCCAAGGACCGGCCGATCGACGAGCTCGACGCCGGGATCGTGGAGGTCTTCACCGCCGAGCCGCGGGTCGGCGTCCTCGAGTGCTCACGGCGGCTGGGCGTCGCCCGCGGCACCGTGCAGGCCCGGCTGGACCGGATGACCCGTGACGGCGTCATCGGTGGATGGGGGCCGGTGGTCGACCCGTCCGCCCTCGGCTACGTCGTCACCGCCTTCGTGACGCTGGAGATCCGCCAGCACCACCCGAGCAGGGCTGCCCACGATGCGGTGGCCGAGCACCTCGCCGGCGTACCCGAGGTGCTCGAGGCCCACACGATCACCGGCGCGGGCGACGTCCTGGCCCGGATCGTGGCGCGCTCCAACGCCGACCTGCAGCGGGTGATCGACCGCGTCGCTGGCGTTCGAGGGGGTGGTCCGCGCGTCGACCGTCATCGCTCTCGAGACGCAGATCCCCTACCGCGCGGTGCCGCTCGCCCGGGCGGCGGTCTCGGGGCCGGGGCTTCAGGTGAGAGTCGCTACCGCCGATTCCGTGTGAGGTCCGGCAAAATCGCCGCAAACGGGCGGCCCGCCGGACGCTCGGCCCAGGAGGATCGCCCGGATGCACCGCCGCCACGCCGCCCGACTCGGGGCCGCCACGTTCGCCCTCGCCGTCGCCGCGGCGTTGCTGCCTGCTGCCGGCGCCGTCGCCGCACCCGACTCCCCTGTCGGTCACCGACCAGGTCGCGCGCGATCGGCTGGTCAACCGCTCGACGAGCCCACAGCTCGGTGACGACCTCGCCGGCATGGTCACCGACCTGGAGTCCGGCCGGGTCGTCTGGTCCGCACCACGCCGCGGAGCGCCAGATCCCGGCGTCGAACGTGAAGCTGCTGACAGCGGTGAGCGCGCTGGAGACCTTCGGGCCGGCCCACCGGTTCCCGACCCGGGTGATGACCGGCGCGACCGCCCGACGGGTGGTCCTCGTCGGTGGCGGGGATCCGTCCCTCTCCCGCGCCGACCTGCGGCGCCTCGCGACCCGCACGGTCGCGGCCAAGGCAGCAGAAGGCGTCACCCGGGTCCGCGTCGACGTGGACGACTCGCTCTTCCCGGCACCCACGCTGGCCCGCGGCTGGAAGTCGTCCTACGTCACCGAGGACGTCTCCCCGGTCCGCGCGCTCGTCGTCGACCAGCACCGCCGGTGGGACACCTCGCTGGACGCGGGCCAGGTCTTCGCCACCATTCTCGAGCGCAAGGGCCTCGACGTCGGTCGCGTGCTGCGCCGGGTCGCGCCGTCCACCGCGACGCTCATCGCCGAGTCCTCCGGCGACGACCTCGCCTCGCAGGTGGGCTACATGCTGCGCACCAGCGACAACGACGTGGCCGAGGTCCTGCACCGGATGGTCGCCGTGCAGACCGGCCTCCCGGCCACCTGGGCGGGCGCCGCGCAGGCGCTGGTCGCCGCGCTGGGCCGCCTCGGCGTCACGCTGCCCGCCGGCGCCGTGCACGACGGCAGCGGGCTGTCCCGGGCCGACCGGCTGCGTCCCGCCGAGCTGGTCGCGGTCCTGCGCACCGCGTTCGACCCGGCGCACCCCAACCTCGCCTCGCTGCAGCGCGGGTCCCTCGCGGTGGCCGGCGTGAGCGGGACGCTCGCGCCCGACTACCTGCGGTACGTCACCAACCCGACCCGGTGCGCCGCCGGCCTGGTCGAGGCCAAGACCGGGTCGCTGCAGCGGCGTCATCAGCCTCAGCGGCTTCGCGCGCGGCGCCGACGGCAAGGTCAAGCTCTTCTCGTTCCTGCTCAACGGGGTGCCCTCGACGCTGACCACCCGGCGGGCCGTCGACCGGCTGGCCGCCACCGTGACCGGCTGCTGGTAGCGGCTGCCGGTAGCCGCCGGCAGCCGGCCCGACCGCGCCATCTGTCCCCGGACCGCGACGAATTCAGCGCTGTCGAGGCAACGATCACGTCCACGTGATCGTTTGCGTGGAGTGGCGCGGGCTTCCGCCGCCGGAGTTGTCCACAAGGTGCCTAGAATGGGCCCTGCATCCCGACAGCGGTGGTCCAACGACGCGGCCGCCCTGCCCTGCCCTGTGGTGAAGGACCCCTGCAATGGACCTCGACCTGTCGACCCACCAGCTCGGTGAGCGGGCCGTCGTCTCCGTCGGTGGCGAGATCGACCTCGAGACGGCCTCCCAGCTCGGCGACCACGCGCTGGACGCTGTCCGCGAGGTCTCCCCCCACGTGGTGCTCGATCTCACCGGCGTGACGTTCATGGACTCCACCGGGCTCAAGGTCCTGCTGACGATCCAGCGCCGGGCCGACCTCGCCGGCGGCTCGTTCGCCGTCGTGGGCGCCTCCCGCTCCGTACGCAAGATCCTCAGCCTCACCGGCCTGGACCAGACGATGACCCTGCACGAGTCGCTGGACGACATCACGGCGACGGCCGAGCGCGGCGCGCCGGACCCGGCCTGACCGTCCCTACCGTCGTCGCATCGCCCACGACCTGATCAGGTCGATCCGGGCCTGGAGCTGGTCCGCGCTCGCCTGCGCCGCCGGCGGCCCACCGCAGGTCTGCCGCAGCTCGGCGTGCACGGCTCCGTGCGGGACGCCGGTGCGGTGGTGCCAGGCGCCCACCAGCCCGTTGAGCTCCTTGCGCAGCGCCGGTATCGCCCGGTGCAGGGCGGCCGCCCGGTCCGCGGCTGCCCGGGAGGCTGCCGCGCGGCCGCCTCGGCCGACCTGCGCGCTCTGGTGGGCGCGCAGCAGTGCCGCGACCTGGTCGGGCTCCAGCAGGCCCGGCAGGCCGAGGTAGTCCGCCTCGGCCTCGGACCCCACCGCCGCCTGGCTGCCGAACTCGCCGCCGTCGTAGAGAACCCGGTCGAAGTGGGCCTCCGCCTCGAGCGCCTCGAACGTCGCGCCGTCGTCGAGCCCCGGCTCGTCGCGGGTCCGGGCGGCGGCGGCCAGCAGCGCGTCCTCCGGGGCGAACAGGTCGCCTTCGACGTCGTCCGCCGACCGGGTCCGGTCCAGCGCGTGGTCGCGCTCGACCTCCATCTCGGCGGCGTGCTGCCAGCAGCAGCGGCACCGACGGCAGGAACACCGACGGCGGTCTCGCCACGGCGCCGGGCACGGACGAACCGGCCGACCGCCTGGGCGAAGAACAGCGGTGTCGAGGTCGAGGTGGCGTACACGCCGACGGCCAGGCGCGGCACGTCGACGCCCTCCGAGACCATCCGCACCGCCACCATCCAGCGGTCCTGGGAGTCGCGCGAACGCCTCGATCCGCGCGCTGGCGCCGGCCTCGTCGGACAGGACGACGGTCGGCGCCTCGCCGGTGATGGCCCGCAGCTGGGCGGCGTAGGCGCGGGCGCGAGATCTGGTCGGTGGCGATGACCAGCCCTCCCGCGTCCGGGACGCCGCGGCGGACCTCGGTGAGCCGCCGGTCGGCCGCGGCCAGGACCTGCGGGATCCAGTTGCCCTGCGGGTCGAGCGCGGTCCGCCAGGCCTGCGCGGTGGCGTCCCTGGTCAGCGGCTCGCCCAGCGTGGCGCTCACCTCGTCGCCGGCCCTGGTGCGCCAGCGCATCTGCCCGGAGTAGGACAGGAAGATGACCGGGCGGACCACGCCGTCCGCCAGCGCCCGGCCGTAGCCGTAGGAGTAGTCGGCCGCGGACCGTCGGACACCGTCGCGGCCCTCGGCGTAGGCCACGAACGGGATCGGCGTCGTGTCCGACCGGAACGGGCGTCCCGGTCAGGCCCAGCCGCCGGGTCGCGGGGTCGAACGCCTCGCGGACGGCCTCGCCCCAGGACAGCGCGTCGCCGCCGTGATGGATCTCGTCGAGGATCACCAGCGTGCGCCGGTTCTCGGTACGACGTCGGTGCAGCACCGGGTGGGCGGCGACCTGCGCGTAGGTCACGGCGACGCCGGTGTAGTCCCGGGCAGACCGCGCCCTGCGCCGTTGCGGAACGTCGGGGTCGAGCGTGATGCCGACCCGGCCGGCGGCGTCCGCCCACTGGTGCTTCAGGTGCTCGGTCGGGGCGACGACCGTGACCGCCTCCACGACGCGCCGCTCGAGCAGCTCGCTGGCGACCCGGAGGGCGAACGTGGTCTTGCCCGCCCCGGGCGTCGCGACCGCCAGGAAGTCTCGGGAGGTCGGGTCCGAGGCGCTCCTGGCGAGGTACGCGTCGAGGGCCTCCTCCTGCCACGCGCGCAGCGCGCTGGCGGTGCCCCACGGGGCACGCAAGGGGAAGGCCGGCGAGAGGTGGGATGCAGCGGTGGTACTCATGGGTCCGGCGAGGCTAACGGGGCCTGGTGAGCGACATGCCCACGGCGGGGTGATGCTCGGCGAACTCGCAGCGGCGTGTTATCGCGTGTCGCCGGTCGCCGGCAGCACCCGCCGGGCCACGACGGCACCGGCGAGGCAGACGACGGCCATCACCGCGTCGATCACCAGGAACGGAGCGGCTCCGTGGACGCCGCGGGTCGGCGAAGCCGGCGAAGATCGCGCCGGCCGTGCCGATCAGCACGATGGACCCGAGCGCGTCGCTCACCTGCAGAGCGGACGCGTTGGCGCCCTGCTCGCGCGGCGGCGACAGCTCGAGCACCAGGACGCTCAGGGAGGTCAGCCCCAGCCCCATGCCCAGCCCGGCGACCGTCCACCCGAGCGCGGCGGTCACGGCCGGAACGGCCGGGCTGGTGGCCAGCGCGGCCAGCCCGATCCCGGCGAGCACGAGCAGGAAGCCCGATGTCAGCAGCACCCATCGCGGCGTGCGCAGCCCCGGTCGGCCCTGGATCCACGCGCCGAGCGACCAGGTCAGGGCGGCACCGGTCAGTGACGCGCCCGCGAGCGTCGTCGCGAGCGACCGGTGCTCGACCAGCATCAGCGGGATGAACGTCTCCGCGCCGAAGAACGCACCCGCCAGCACTCCGCGCATCACCACGACGGTCGGCAGCCCACGGCCGAGGCGGAAGGCGCCGCGGGGCAGCAGCCTCGGCACCCCGACGCCGAGCAGGACGAGGGCCACGGCGATCATGAGTACGGAGGGAACGGGCCGCTCGGTCAGCACCTGCCCGGCGTACTGCAGGATTCCCGCGCCGAGCGCGGCCAGGACCGCGGCGGGGACCCGGCTGCGGCCAGGAGCTCCGTGCGACTCCTCGGGCTCCGCGCCGTCGACCGGGCCGTCGAGGCCGCGCAGGTGCGGGCCGACCAGCAGCACGGCGCCGGCCAGCAGCGGCAGCACTCCCAGGAAGACCCAGCGCCAGGAGACGTGGTCGGCGAGCAGGCCGGCGACCGGCGGGCCGATCAGCGACGGCAGGATCCACCCGCTGGAGATCGCGGAGAACACCCGCGGCCGCAACGATGCCGGAAAGGCCCGGGCCACGACGACGTAGAGCGCGACGATGTTCAGCCCCGCACCGAAGCCCTGGACGGCCCGCGCGACGACGAGCAGCCACATCGTCGTGGACAGCCCGGCCAGCAGCAGGCCGGCGGCGAAGACGAGCGCCGCGGCGGCGAACGGGCGGACCGGCCCGCGGCGGTCGGACATCTCGCCTGCGACGACCATGCCGAGCAGGCTCGCGGTGAGGAAGACCGAGAAGGCCAGGCCGTACGAGCGCAGCCCGTCGAGCTCGCGGGCGGCGACGGGCATGGCTGTCGCGACCGCGATCGCCTCGAAGGCGACGGCGACCACGACGCCCACGACACCCACCACGAGCGCGCGGTACTGGGGCGAGAGCAGTCGCGGCCCCGCCTCGTGGGCGCCGGGCGTCCCGCCCGGACTGGTGGCGTTCACGGTCACGGTCGAGATGATGCAAGGTGAAGCCCTGTTCAGGTCAACCGGGTCGTCTGCGCGGGACGTTGCCGGGCGACAGCCTTCCGACTAGACCTGTGTCATGACTCAGCTCTCGGACGTCAGCCTCCCGTCCCGTGTAGCCGCTGAGGACGAAGGGGTCGGGTTCGACGAGCTAGGACTGGCTGCCCGCAACCACGGCATGCCGCTCGAGCTCATGCGCCACGACGTGACACCACTCGGCGCCCACTACCTGCTCACCCACTACGACATCCCGTACGCCGAGGCAGCGAGCTGGCGCCTGGAGGTCGGAGGCCTGGTCCGGACACCGCTGTCCCTCTCGCTGGACGACCTGCGCCGGCGCCCGACGGTCACCCGCGCGGTGACGATGGAGTGCGCCGGCAACGGGCGGGCCAGGCTTGCTCCTCGGCCGATCAGCCAGCCGTGGCTGCACGAGGCGGTCGGGACGATGGCGTGGACCGGCACGCCATTCGGCCCGCTGCTGCGCCGAGGCGGCTCCCCTCGACGCGGGGTCGACGTCGTGTTCACCGGTGCCGACCACGGCGTCGAGACGCGGCACCGAGCAGGACTACTCCCGGTCGCTGTCCGTCGAGCAGGCCATGGACGAGGACGTGCTGCTCGTCTGGGCCTGCAACGGCACCGACCTGCCGCCGCAGCACGGGTTCCCGCTGCGGCTGCTGGTGCCCGGCTGGTACGGCATGGCGTCGGTCAAGTGGCTGCGCTCGGTAGAGGTCGTCGCCGAGCCCTTCGACGGCTACCAGATGCGCGGCTACCGGCTGCGCCAGCAGGTCGAGGACGAGGGTGAGCCGCTGACCCGGATCGCCCCGCGAGCGCTGCGTCGTCCCGCCGGGCTTCCCGGACTTCCTGTCCCGGCGGCGGGTGCTGCGACTGGGCAGCCACCTGCTGGAGGGCCGGGCCTGGTCCGGGCTGGGGGGAGATCGCGTCGGTCGAGGTCGCCGTCGACGGAGGTGCCACGTGGACGGAGGCCGAGCTCGGACCGCAGCCGGACGCACGAGCATGGCGGCGCTGGACCTTCCCATGGACCCCCGTCGAACCGGGCATGTGCACGCTATCCGTGCGCGCGACCGACTCGACCGGACGCACCCAGCCGTCGGCGCCGAGCTGGAACCGCGGCGGCTTCGCCAACACCGTGCCGCAGGAGGTCGAGGTGCTCGTGATGGATGGGGACGCGTCATGACCGTCCGGGGTCCGGACCTCGACGCCATCGGACGCGAGCGCGACCGCATCCGCAGCACCTACCTGAAGCCGGCCGGCGAGCGGCCGCAGTCGTCCGCGCGGGGCCTGCACCACGTCGCCGTGGTGAGCTCCGACGTCGAGCGGACCATCCGCTTCTACCAGGACCTGCTGGAGTTTCCCCTCACCGACATCTTCGAGAACCGGGACTACCCGGGGTCCAGCCACTTCTTCTTCGACATCGGCAACGGGAACCTGCTGGCCTTCTTCGACTTCCCGGGCGTCGACCTCGGCCCCTACGCGGAGGTCCTGGGTGGGTTGCACCACATCGCGATCTCCGTGACGCCGGAACGCTGGGAGCACCTGCGCGCCAAGCTCGACGCGGCGGGCGTGGAGTACCTGCTCGAGAGCAAGGTGTCGATCTACTTCCGTGACCCGGACGGCGCGCGGCTCGAGCTGCTGGCCGACCCGCTGGGCGAGATGTACGGCAGCAGGGTCCTCTAGCCGTCGCCGGAGCTGGACCTCTCGTCGTCGTCGCCGCTGCCCGGCGGGATCTGGCCGAAGATCTCCTGGCAGGTCGGGCAGACCGGGAAGCGCTGCGGGTCCCGGCCCGGGACCCAGACCTTGCCGCACAGCGCGATCACCGGGTCGCCGGAGAGAGCCGACTCGAGGATCTTCTCCTTCTTGACATAGTGGGCGAACCGCTCGTGGTCTCCGTCGCCGTGCGCAGTGCGCGGCGTGGTCTCCTCGTGGACCTCGAGCATGGTGCCCGTCCCGCCGCCGGGCTCGTCGGGCCCTGCCCGGACCGTCGAGTCCTGGCCGGTCGCTGGCTCGCTGCGTCATCCCCCCAGTCTAGGCAACGCTCAGTTCAGCGAGGGGTCCGCCAGATAGGTCGAGACCATCGCCAGGTCACCGCCCTGCCGACGCAGGACGGTGCGCCACAGCGTGTCCGGCGTCGTGGAGAACGCGTCCTCGAAGCCGCCTCCAGGGCTGGCCGGCACGACGAACCAGGCGCCCTCCCGCAGCTCGTCCTCCAGCTGCCCGCCGGCCCAGCCCGCGTAACCGGCGAAGATGCGCAACCGGGTCACCCCCGCCGCAAGGACCTCAGGGGGCGTGTCGAGGTCGACCAGCCCGAGCCGGCCGACCACGCGCCGCCACCCCAGCGGCTCCTCGTCCTCGTCGCGTCCCGGGATGACGGCCAGGCCCAGAGCGGAGTCGAGGGCGACCGGGCCGCCTTGGAAGAGGACACCCGGCTCGCTCGCCAGCGGCTGCCACGCGGGCAGCACCTCGGCCACGTCGACAGGGGTCGGCCGGTTGATCACGACGCCGAGCGCGCCGTCCTCGTCGTGGTCCAGCACGAGCACCACGCTGCGCTCGAACGTGCCCTCGCCCAGCTCGGGCGTTGCCACGAGCAGCCGTCCGGTGAGCTCAACGCCCACCTCGAGGGGGTCCTGCGCGGTCATGCCGCCATGATGCCTGGCCCGGGCGGGTCGCGGCGAGAATGCCGACGAGTCCGCCGACGAGTACGCCGGCGAGGTCGGCCGCGACGTCGGCCGGGTCGCCGCTGCGCCCGGCGAGCAGCCGCGCCTGCACCACCTCGCTGGACACGGCGTGCAGGACCAGCAGGGGCACCAGGACAGCGGTGCGGACCCCGGCTCGGGCGCCGGCCAAGGCCACGGCCGCGAACGACACCAGGTGCACCACCTTGTCCAGGTGCGGCGGACCGCCGGTGTCGACCGAGCGCGGCCAGTAGAGAAGGGCCAGGTTGGCCACCACGACCAGTGCGAGCACCGCCCGGTCTGCGCGGCGGCCGGTCACCGGGCGGCCGGCTCCTCCTGCGTCACCGAGTCAGGGTCAGGGAGCACCGACGACCCGGACGCGCGCACGGCGGCGCTCACCGCGTGCGCGACGGTGCTCGCGACGTCCGGGTGGAACACGCTCGGCACGATGTAGCTCGCATTCAGCTCGTCGTCCGTGACAACCGCGGCCAGCGCGCGGGCGGCCGCGATCAGCATCTCGATGGTGATCGAGTGGCTCTGGGCGTCCAGCAGGCCGCGGAAGACGCCCGGGAAGGCCAGCACGTTGTTGATCTGGTTGGGGAAGTCGCTGCGCCCCGTCGCCACGACGCTCGCGTGCTCGGCCGCGGCGAGCGGGTCCACCTCGGGGACCGGGTTGGCCATCGCGAAGACGATGCTCCCCGGCGCCATCGTGGCGACGTCCTCGCCGGTCAGGAGGTTGGGTGCCGAGACGCCGATGAAGACATCTGACCCAACCAGTGCGTCGCGTAGCTGACCGGTCACCGCGTCGGCGTTCGTGCGCTCGGCGACCGACACCAGCTCGGGGGCGAGGCCTTCGCGTGCGGGATGGATGACGCCGTCCTTGTCCGCCACGATCACGTGCCGGGCGCCGGCCTTGAACAGCACCGCGAGGATCGCCATCCCGGCCGCCCCGGCGCCCGACATCACGATGCGCACGTCCTCCAGACGCTTGCCGACGACCTTGAGCGCGTTGAGCAGAGCGGCCAGCACGACGATCGCCGTGCCGTGCTGGTCGTCGTGGAAGACCGGGATGTCGAGCGTGGCGCGCAACCGCTCCTCCACCTCGAAGCAGCGGGGCGCCGAGATGTCCTCCAGGTTGATGCCGGCGAACACAGGAGCTATCAGCTCGACGGTGCGCACGATCTCGTCGACGTCCTGCGTATCGAGACAGATCGGGAACGCGTCGATCCCTGCGAACCGCTTGAAAAGAGCCGCCTTCCCCTCCATGACGGGCAGGGCCGGCACGGCGCCGATGTTGCCCAGGCCGAGGACGGCCGAGCCGTCCGTGACGACCGCGATCATGTTGCGCTTGATGGTGAGGCGCCGCGCGTCGTCCGGGTTGTCGACCAGCGCCAGGCAGACCCGCGCCACCCCCGGGGTGTAGACCATCGAGAGGTCGTCGCGGTTGCGGATCGGGACCTTGGGCTGGATCTCGATCTTCCCCCCGAGGTGCATGAGGAACGTCCGGTCGGAGACCTTGCCGATCGTGACGCCCTCCACGCCGGCCAGGGCCTCGGTGAGGCGCTGGGCGTGGGCGGTGTCGATCGCTGCGCACGTCACGTCGATGCGCAGCGACTCGGTTCCCGAGCCGGTGACGTCCAGGGCCGTCACCACGCCGCCCGCTTCCTCCACGGCGTGCGTGAGCTGGCTGACCGCGTTCCCCCGCGAGGTGACCTCGAGGCGGACGGTGATGGAGTAGGAGATGCTGGGCTGGGTCGCCATGCTCCCGATCGTGTCAGATCCGGCGAATTGCTCGTGACAGGCGTCACCTCTGGCGCATGGCGCGATCAAGTCCCGGTCCCCGGGGACCGATACTCGGGCCAGGAAGGTTTCGTTGCGTTCCCCACGGCTACAACAGCGGCGAAAGGGTGGTCGTCATGATGTTCGCGCTCCTGCTCGTGCCGCTGGGCCTGCTCGCCCTCCTCCTGGGGATGGAGCGGCTCGAGCGGTGGACCGTCGACGACGACGACTCCTGACTGACGACCCCTGACTGACGAGGCCTGACCTACCGTCGCGGCAGGCGCACCACCGTCACGAAGAAGTCGTCGATCTGTCGGACGACCTCGATGAACCGCTCGAAGTCCACCGGCTTGGTGACATACGCGTTGGCGTGCAGCGAATAGCTCTTGAGGACGTCGTCCTCCGCCTCTGACGTGGTGAGCACCACCACCGGGATGCTGGCCAGCTCCGCATCGGACTTGATCGCCTCCAGCACCTCCCGGCCGTCCATCCGGGGCAGGTTGAGGTCCAGCAGCACGAGGTCGGGCCGCGGCCGGTTCGCGTACTCGCCCTCCTGGCGCAGGAACGCCATCGCCTCCGCACCGTCGTTGACGACGTGGAGCTGGTTGCGGACCTTGTAGTCGTCGAAGGCCTCGCGCGTCATCAACACGTCACCCGGGTCGTCCTCCACGAGCAAGATCTCGATCTGCCGCTCGGGCTGCTCGGTCATCCGCCGTCCCTCCGTGCGCGTCAGGTGGTCTCGGTGCCTGCTTGTCCGCCTCGATCGGCAGCGTCCAACGGAACGTCGCTCCGGTCCGACCGCTGCGACCGCCACTGTCCAGCCAGAGCCGGCCACCGTGGTGCTCGACGATCTTCTTGCACATCGCCAGGCCGATGCCGGTGCCACCGTAGGTGTCCCGACCGTGCAGGCGCTGGAAGATCACGAAGATCTTGTCCTCGTACTGCGGGTCGATGCCGATCCCGTTGTCCGAGCAGGAGAACTCCCAGAAGCCGGCGTGGCCCGGGGACTTGCGGACCGCGATGTGCACCGCGGGCGACTCGTCGGACCGGAACTTGAGCCCGTTGCCGATGAGGTTCTGGAAGAGCTGGACCAGCAGGCTGGCGTCTCCCGCCACCGTCGGCAGCCGGTCGTGGGTCACCATGCCGTCGCTCTCCTCCAGCCCGGCCTCGAGCTGACGCAGGGCCTGGGCGAGGACACGCTCGAGATCCACCGGCTCGAAGCCGCTGGTCGCGCGGCCCACCCGCGAGAACGCCAGCAGGTCGTTGATGAGCTGCTGCATCCGCTTCGCGCCGTCGACCGCGAACTCGATGTACTGCTCGCCACGCTCGTCGAGCTGGCCCTTGTACCGCCGCTCGATGAGCTGGCAGAAGCTGGCGACCTTGCGCAACGGCTCCTGCAGGTCGTGCGACGCGACGTAGGCGAACTGCTCGAGCTCCGCGTTGGAACGGCGCAGGTCCTCGGCCTGCTCCTCGACAAGGGCCCGTGCCTCGACGGCCTCGGCCCGCGACTGGAGGGAGAGCGAGTACTCCTCCAGGATGCGCAGCCGCATCCGGTCGACCTGCTCGGCCAGGACGCGGACCTCCTCGGGTGCGTCCGCACTCGCCACCACGGTACGGGACAGCTCACCCCGCTCGACGCGGTCCACCTCTTCACCGAGGCGCTCGAGCGGGCGGGTGACCCAGCGCCGGAGCGCGACCCAGACGAGGGCAGCCGAGACCATCAGCAGCACCAGGCCGGCGACCAGCACACCGAACAGCAGGCGGACGTCGAGCGTCAGCTCGGCGACGCTGTCGGCCCTGGCGGCCAGCAGCTCGTCGCGGTAGTCGTCGAGGGCTGTTCGTACCTCGTCGAAGCTCATCCGGCTGGCCGCCAGCTCCGTGTCGCTCAGCTCCTGACCGCCTCGCACCGCGTCGAGCCCCGGCTCCGCCACCGTGGTCTGCCAGGACTCGACCGACCGCTCCAGCGCGAGGCGCGGGGCGCGCAGCTGCGGGAAGTCGGCCTCGGGCATCGTCAGGTCACCGATCAGCGCCTCGGTGCGCCGTCGGCCGTCGACGTAGGGCTCCAGGAAGGACTCGTCGCGGGTCAGTGCGAAGCCGCGGAATCCCGTCTCCTGGTCCAGCAGCGCCTGGTTGAGCTCGGCCGTGGCGGCGTACCCGGAGAACAGGGTGTCCACCACCTCCTCCTGAGCGTTGTACAGCCGTGCCGACGCCGCGACCGCGATGACGGCACCGGCGAGCGTCACGACCGCGAGTGCCACGAAGGTCAGCACAAGGCGACGCCGAAGGGTCGTCGAGGTCACTCCCAGCCCGCCCACGACAGCGACAGCACCGCGACGTCGTCGGTGAGATCGCCCCCGTTACGCGCGCGGACCTCCTCGAGGACGGCGTCGGCGAGCTCTCCTGCGCTCCGCCCTTCGGAAAGCAGCCGGTCCAGGACGGCGTAGAGGCCGGTGTCCCCCAACCGGCTGCGCGGCGTCTGACCGTCGAACCCCTCGATGAGGCCGTCGGTGAAGAGGATCAGGCTGGTGTCCCGGCCCACGTCCGCCTCGATCCCCTGCCACACCGCTCCCTCGACGATCCCCAGTGCCATCCCGGTCATTCCGTCGGGGCCCGGCGTCGCTCGCCCTCCGTCGATCAGGACGGGGACCGGGTGTCCAGCGAGCCAGAAGCGTGCAGTGCCGGCCCCCGGATCGACCCGCACCATCGCGACGGTTGCGAAGACCTCGTCGGACTCGCGCTCGCTCACGAGCACGTCGTGCATGGACGCGAAGATGGTCTCCGGGTCTGCGTCCGAGAGCACCAGGGTGCGCCAGGCGATGCGCAGGCAGACACCGATGGCCGCCTCGTCCGGACCGTGGCCGGCCACGTCCCCGATCACCGCGAAGACGGTGCCGTCCCGGGACTCGACGACGTCGTAGAAGTCACCGCCCAGCAGCGACTGGTGCCGGCCGGGACGGTAGAGGCGGTGGACGTCGATGCCCCTGTTGTGGAGCAGTGGCTGCGGGAGCAGCCCCCTCTCCAGCCGGGCGTTCTCGGCCGCGCGCACCTCCGAGGCGTAGAGCCGACGGACCGACTCGTCGGCGCGCTTGCGCTCGACCGCGTAGCGGATGGCCCTGGTCAGCAGCTGCCCGTCGATGGCGCCCTTCACCAGGTAGTCCTGGGCACCCGCCGCGACCGCCTCGGTCCCCCGGAACTCGTCGGCGAGCCCGGTCAGGACCAGGACCGCGATGGACGGCGCCGACTCGAGCACCGAACCGAGAGCAGCCAGGCCCTCGGCGTCCGGCAGGCCGAGGTCGAGCAGCACGCAGTCGAAGTCGCCGGGCAGCTCCTGCACGGCCTCGGCGAGAGTCTTGGCGCGCGTCAGCGTCACGTCGGACTCGGCGTCGAGCAGCAGCTCGCGGACCAGGAAGGCGTCACCCTCGTCGTCCTCGACGAGCAGCACGCGCGCCGAGGTGGGCGGGAACGGGCGGTCGCCCCGCCTCAACGGCGCAGAGCCCGGTCCGGTGTCGGTGAGCTCGCGAGCGCTCAGCTCGTCCCTCCCGTCCACGGCCTCGGGGGGCTGCCGTCGAGCTGGGCCGCCAGCTCCCCGAGGTACCACCGGCGGAAGGCGACGACGTCGTCGGCGGGGGCCAGCGTGAGCAACGTGCCCTCGCGGCAGTAGTCGTCGGTCTCGTCCAGCATCCGGTCGAGCGTACGGCTGACGTCGCGGACCGACACGGGGACGTTGACCGCGATGTCAAGGACCTCCTCGCCGCGGGCCAGGGCGGCGTCGCGCTGGGCCTCGTGGGCGTTGTTGTTCGCGTAGCGCCGGCCGAGCTCGTCGATAAGGACGATCATCCGGTCCGGGACGGAGCCTGACGGCTGCGACGACGCGATGAGGGCGAACTCACGCAGGACGGCCTGGTAGTGCTCGCTGGCCCGGACACCCAGACGAAGCGGGTAGCGCCGCAGCCAGACCTCGTGCAGGCCGTCGTCGCCAGTGGGCTGCGAGGGGGCGGCGGCAGACTCAGAAGTCACCGGGGACACCTTCCGACAGCAGGTCGTCGCCGATGAACGCCCAGGACGACTCGTCGGCCTCGCCGACTTCGAACCACACCACCTTTCCAGCGCCGGCAGGGTCAGGCTCGACGCCCCATCTGCGAGCCAGACGCTCCAGCATCCGCAGGCCGCGACCGGTGCCGGAGGTCAGTCGGAAGTGATGGAGCCGCGGCGAGAGCGGGGAGGCGTCGCGCACCTCGACCCGCACCAGGTCGTCCCGGGCCTCGATGTTCAGGCGGATGTCGCTGCGCGCGTGCAGCACGGCGTTGGTGACGACCTCGGAGACGAGGAGCACGACGGTGTCGACATCGGCCTGCGTGTCGTTCACCTCGCGGCGGGCGAACCGACGTGCCACCGGGACGCTCTCCGTCGACGGAGGCAGGTCCAGTGCGCTCACGCTGGAGAGCGTATCGCGTGGGGAGCCACCAGCCCGGGAGTCAGCGGCCATGGGATCCGTGGCTCTTGTCGGCCTGCCGGTCGCGCGCCTCCTTGGCAGCAGCCAGTCGGCGGCGCCGTTCGTCACGGTCGAGGGCCAGTGCCTCGTCCGGTGTCGGCGCCGTGCCCCCGAGCCGTGCCGGCTGCCACCACGAGTCGGCACCGCCGACGGGATGCTCGGGATACGTCTCCTGCGCCTCGTGCAGCATCCGCTCCATCCGTGCGCGCAGGTCGGCCGTGACCACCGACGGGTCGCTGCCCTGGTCGACCTGGAACGGTTCGCCCACGGCGATCGTGATGGGCACTCTCGTCCGTCCCAGCCGCTTGGGGTGGCCCTTGGTCCACACCCGTTGCGATCCCCAGATGACGGTGGGTAGCACCGGGACCCCTGCCTCCGCCGCCATCCGGACCGCACCGGCCTTGAAGTCCTTGAGCTCGAAGGAGCGGCTGATCGTCGCCTCCGGGAAGACGCCGACGATCTCACCCGCGCGCAGCGCGTCGACCGCGTTGCGGTAGGAGCCCGCCCCTGCGTCGCGATCGACGGGGATGTGGTGCATGCCCCGCATCAGCGGGCCGCTGAGCCGGTGGGTGAACACCTCGTCCTTGGCCATGAAGCGCACCAGTCGTCCGGCCGGGCGGGCCGCCAACCCTGCGTACGTGAAGTCCAGGTAACCGACATGGTTGATGGCCATCACCGCGCCACCGCTGGTCGGGACGTGCTCGGTCCCTCGCAGCGTGAACCGCAGCCCCTGCAGGGCGAAGACACCGCGGGCGAGCGCGATCACGGGTGGGTACACGAGCTCTGCCACGAGCGTGAACCTATCTGTCGGCGAGCAGGAACGGACGGACGGTGAGCAGGCGGCCGTCCATCACGGTCTTCGCTACCCCGGCGGGCCCGGACTGGTCCACGGTCAGTGCGCGACCTCGAGGACGTCGAGGAGCTGTGCCACCGCGTCGTCGACCTCGCCGGACCCCTTGACGACGAGGTCGGGGTGCTCCGGTGGCTCGTACATCTGACCGACGCCGGTCATGTTCGGCAGCGTGCCGGCCTTGGCCTTCGCGTAGAGGCCCTTGGGGTCGCGCTCGACAACGACGTCGGAGGGCGTGTCGACCCAGACCTCGAGGAACTCGCCCTCGCTGAAGAGTCCCTTCGCCGCCCGACGGTCGCCACGGAACGGCGACACGAGCGAGACGATGACGATGAGCCCGGCATCCATCATCAGCTTGGCGGTCTCGGCCACCCGGCGGACGTTCTCGGCCCGGTCCTCCGGCGTGAAGCCGAGGTCCTTGTTGAGTCCGGTACGCACGCCGTCGCCGTCGAGGACGTAGGTGTGCAGGCCCATGCCGTGCAGCTTGCGCTCCAGGGCGTCGGCGATCGTGGACTTTCCGGCCCCGGGCAGGCCGGTCAGCCAGAGCACCCGCGGCCGCTGACCCTTGAGGACGGCGCGCGCCTCCTGGTCAACGGTGAACGCGTGCGGCACCACGTTGTGCGCGCGGCGCAGCGCGTGGCGCATCAGCCCGGCGGCGACGGTGTCGCGACTGACCCGCTCGACGAGGAGGAAGCCGCCGGTGTCGCGGGACGAGCAGGTACGGGTCCATCGGCACCGCGGTGTCGGTGGCGATCTCGACGTGCCCGATGTCGTTCATCTTCAGCGTCCGCGCGGCCATCTCGTCGCCGGAGACGACGTCGCGACGACCACGGATGGCCGTGACGACGGCGGGCACGGCCAGCGAGCCGGCCATCAGCAGGTAGGACCGGCCGTGGCGCAGCTCCTCCTCACCGGTCCACACCAGGTCGGCGGCGAAGCTGGACGCCGGACGCGGGAAGTGATCAGCGGCAAGCCCCTCGGCCGGCGCGACGAGCAGGTCGCCGCGGGCGACGTCGGTCTCGGTCTCCAGCGTGACGGTCACCGCGCTCCCCGCATGCGCCTCGTCGACGTCCTTGCCGCCTATCAGCACCCGCTCCACCGTCGTCGAGGATCCCTTGGCGTTGACGACGACCTTGTCCCCAGGACGCACCGCGCCGGTCACCACGGTGCCCGCGTAGCCGCGGAAGTCGTCGGCCCGCACGACGTACTGCACCGGCAGGCGGAACGGCGCGACGTGCTGGTCCTCGGCAGGCGCAGGACGCCATGAGGTGAGCGTCTCGAGAACCGTCGGACCGTGGTACCACGGCGTCCGGTCCGACTTCGCGATCACGTTGTCCCCGGTCAGGGCGCTCACCGGGATGACCTCGACCTCCTCGAGGTCGAAGCGGGCAGCGGCCGACCGCACGCCTCCGGCGAACTCCTCGAACGCGACGTGCTGGAAGCCGACGGCGTCCATCTTGTTGATGGCCACGATCACGGTCCGCACGCCCATCAGCGCGCAGACCGTCAGGTGCCTGTGGGTCTGCGCCCGGATGCCGCGGGTGGCGTCCACGAGCAGGATCGCGATGTCGGCCGTCGACGCGGCGACCGCCATGTTCCGGGTGTACTGCTCGTGCCCCGGCGCGTCCGCGATGATCGCCCGCCGGCCGGACGGCAGGTAGAGGTGCCGGTACGCCACGTCGATCGTGATGCCCTGCTCGTGCTCGGCCTCGAGGCCGTCGGTGAGCATCGAGAAGTCGATCTCGCCCTTGGGGATGGTCGAGCCGCTCCGGCGGGTGTTGCGTGCGTAGTCGAGGATGTCGTCCGGCACGCTCTCGGTCTCCGCGAGCAGCCGTCCGATCAGCGTCGACTTGCCGTCGTCCACCGAGCCGCACGCCACGACCCGGACGATGGGGTGCTCGGTCAGTGCCTCGCGTACGGCGGCATCCATGCTCGTCGTCGTCATGTCTAGAAGTACCCCTCGGTCTTCTTGCTCTCCATCGAGCCACCGCCCTCGCCGTCGATGAGCCGGCCCGCGCGCTCGGAGCGCCGGTCCAGGAGCATCTCGGCGAGCAGGTCGTCGAGGTTGTCGGCCTTGGACTCGACCGCGGCGGTGAGCGGGTAGCAGCCGAGGGTGCGGAAGCGAACGCTGCGCATCTGGGGCTTCTCGCCGTCCCGCAGCGGGAAGCGGTCGTCGTCGACCATGATGAGCTGACCGTCGCGCTCCACCACCGGCCGCTCCTGCGAGAAGTACAGCGGCACGACGTCGATGTTCTCCCGCTGGATGTAGCGCCAGACGTCGAGCTCGGTCCAGTTCGACATCGGGAAGACCCGCATGGTCTGGCCCTCGGCCAGCTGGGTGTTGGCCGTCCGCCAGAACTCCGGCCGCTGCTTGCGCGGCTCCCAGCGGTGACCCGGCTCGCGCAGCGAGAAGATCCGCTCCTTGGCGCGGGACCGCTCCTCGTCGCGTCGGGCCCCGCCGAACGCCGCGTCGTAGTCGCCCGAGTCCAGGGCCTGCCTCAGGGCGACCGTCTTCATGATCCGGGTGTACTCGTGGGTGCCGTGGGTGAAGGGCGTCACGCCCTCCTCGACACCCTCGGGGTTGGTGTGCACGATCAGGTCCAGCCCGTGCTCGCGAGCCTTCCGGTCGCGGAACTCGATCATCTCGCGGAACTTCCACGTGGTGTCGATGTGCAGGACCGGGAAGGGCACCTTGCCCGGCGCGAACGCCTTGACGGCGAGGTGGAGCAGGACCGAGGAGTCCTTGCCGATGCTGTAGAGCATCACCGGGCGGCGGAAGGCTCCGGCCGCCTCGCGGAAGACGTGGATGGCCTCGGCCTCGAGGGCGTCCAGGACCGCGTCGGGTGCGATGGCGGTCTCTGCGGCTGACGACATGGTGGGGCGACCTCTCGACCTCGAGCAGGAGCAATGGTCAGGTTGCGACGGTGACCGGAGACATTGTGCCCGCCGTCTCCCGAGCGGCCCAATCGGGCCGCTGCCGGTTGGCCCGGGCACCGTCACCTGTGCCACCCTGGGCGGCGATTTGCCCCGAATGCCCCCTGCCCCTGGTGAGCCCGTGCTGAAGCAGTCGGCCTGTCCCGTCCATGACATCTCAGGTGACGTCTCAGATGACATCTCCGGTGACTCTCGGGGACGTCTCCGTGCTCGACGATGCTGCCCGGCCGGGGGTCGTCGGGGCGGTCGATCCGGTCGAGGCCGAGCAGTTCCTTCGGCTGGTCCACGCGGAGCTCCCCGCGCTGGGGCCCGTGGACGGGCGCCTGGCGAGCGTACGGCGGGAGATCGACCGCACCGGCACCTACCGGCACACCGCCACCGAGCTGCAGCACGGCGCGCGGCTGGCCTGGCGCAACTCGGCCCGCTGCATCGGCCGCCTCTACTGGCGCAGCCTGGTCGTGCGCGACCGGCGCGAGGTGACCGATCCCGCCCGGATGGCCGACGAGTGCGTCGAGCACCTGCGGATCGCCACCAACGGCGGGCGGATCCGGCCGGTCGTGACCGTCTTCCCACCGGCCGCCCCGGACGGTGAGGGACCGCGGGTCTGGAACGACCAGCTGGTGCGCTACGCCGGCTACCCGGTGGACGGCTGGGCCGGCGCCGACGGCTCCGTCCTCGGCGACCCGTCGCAGGTGGGGACCACCCGCCTGGCCCGGTCACTGGGCTGGCCGGGCGGCGCGGGCACGCCGTTCGACGTGCTGCCGCTCGTGGTCCAGGCCGCGGGCGGCCGGCCGTACGTCGCCGAGCTGCCCCCCGACGCCGTCCTGGAGGTGCCGCTCACCCACCCCGAGCTGGCCTGGTTCGCCGACCTCGGGCTGTGGTGGCACGCGGTCCCGGCCATCTCGACGATGCCGCTGGAGATCGGTGGGGTCGTCTACCCGGCGGCACCGTTCAACGGGTGGTACATGGGCACCGAGATCGGCGCCCGCAACCTCGCCGACGCCGACCGCTACGACCTGCTGCCCGTGGTCGCCGAGCGGATGGGCCTGGACACCTCGAGCGACCGGACGATGTGGAAGGACCGCGCGCTGGTCGAGCTCAACCTCGCCGTGCTGCACTCGTTCGACGCGGCGGGCGTGACGCTCGCCGACCACCACACCGAGTCCGAGCGCTTCCTGACCCACCTCGAGAAGGAGGAGGCGGCCGGCCGCACCTGCCCGGCCGACTGGTCGTGGATCGTCCCACCGGTCTCCGGCGGGATCACCCCGGTCTTCCGCCGCTACTACGAGCAGGCCGACCTGCGGCCGCCGGTTCGGTTCCGGAACCCCCGTACGCACCGCCCGGGAAGCCCTCGCCGCCGCCCTCCCCCGCTGACCGCGTCCCCACCGCACCCCCCACACCCCCGCCCACACCCACACCCTCCCCCACCCCCGCACATCCGAAGTGGACCGGCTGCCGGGCGGGAAACGCCGCCGCCAGCCGGTCCACTTCGGCGTGTTGCCGGTCGGAGTTCGCTGCCGGCGGAATGCCGGATTGGCCGGCATGGGTGTTGCTGGGTCCGCCCGGCGGATCTAGGGTCCTCAGGTGTACGAAACCGTTTCGTTCACCTGACGCGCATCCCCTGACACGCACCGGCCGGGTACCCCGGCCGCTTCCCTGCCGGAGCCACCGACGTGACACTCGCCGCGCGCGACAGCGCCATCTGCGACGCCACGCTCGCCCTGCTCGTCGAGGTCGGCTACGACCGGATGAGCATGGATGCGGTGGCCGCGCGGGCGCACGCGAGCAAGGCGACGATCTACCGCCGCTGGCCGGGCAAGCAGGAGCTCGTCGTCGACGCCGTCCGGTCGCGCGGCCCGGGGATGCAGGTCCCCGAGGACACCGGGTCGCTGCGCGGCGACCTGATCGAGACCTACCGGTCGGCTGCTCACGGCGCCGAGGCCGAGGAGGCCGAGCTCATCGCCGGCGTGCTCCGCGCCATGCGGCACGCGCCGGAGCTGGCCAGCTGCGTCCGCGCGCAGGTGCTCGAGAGCAAGTGCGACGTGAGCCGGACCATCGTCGCGCGGGCGGTGGCCCGCGGCGAGCTCTCGCCGGACACCGACCCCCTCCTGCTGCACGAGGTGGCCGGCGCGATGTGGTTCCACCGAGTCCTCGTTGTCGGTGCCCCCGTGGACGATGACTTCATCGCCCACGTCGTCGACGACGTGCTGATCCCAGCCCTCGACCGGAAACAGACGCTGGGCCTGTAGCAACCGGTCCATACATCACCAGGAGACACCGTGACCGACCCGATCCGCCCCTCCGACGCGGCCCTCGAGGAGGCCAGGACCTCCACCGAGGAGCCGGATCCCCGGCGCTGGTGGGCGCTGGCCGTCCTGGCCGCCGCTCAGCTGATGATCATGCTCGACGCGTCGATCGTGAACATCGCGCTTGCCCTCGGCCCAGGACGACCTCGACATCAGCAACGCCGACCGGCAGTGGGTCGTCACGGCCTACACGCTTGCCTTCGGCGGCGCTGCTGCTGCTCGGCGGCCGGATCGCCGACTACACCGGCCGCAAGCGCACCTTCGTCATCGGCCTGCTCGGCTTCGCCGGCGCGTCGGCTCTCGGCGGCATCGCGCCCAACCAGGAGCTGCTCTTCGCCGCCCGCGCGCCTCCAGGGCGCCTTCGCGGCGCTGATGGCCCCGGCCGCGCTGTCCATCGTCACCGTGACGTTCACCGACCCGAAGGAGCGGGCCAAGGCGTTCGGCGTCTTCGGCGCGCTCGCCGGCGGCGGCGCGGCGATCGGCCTGATCGTCGGCGGCGTGCTCACCGAGTACGCCTCGTGGCGCTGGTGCCTCGGCGTCAACGTCCCGGTGGCGCTGATCGTCGCCGCGCGCGGCGCTCGCCGCTCGTCCACGAGAGCAAGGCCCCCGGCGACACCCGCTACGACGTCCCCGGCGTGCTGCTCGCGACCCTGGGACTGTTCTCGCTGGTCTACGGCTTCACCGAGGCCGCCCGGGCGATGAACCCCGACGACCCGACCGACACGTCGGTCCAGGGCTGGACCCACTCCTCCACGGTCTCGTTCCTCGTCCTCGCGGTCGTCCTGCTCGTCGCCTTCGTGTCTGGGAGACCGCGCGCCAAGAACCCGATGCTGCCGCTGCGGGTCGTGCTCGACCGCAACCGTGGCGGTTCCTACCTGGTGTTCCTGCTCGTGGGTGCCGGGCTCTTCGCGATGTTCCTGTTCCTCACCTACTACTTCCAGCTCAACCTGGGCTACACCCCGCTGAAGTCGGGCTTCGCCTTCCTGCCGTTCAGCGTCGGCATCATCCTCACCGCCGGCGTCGTGGCCCAGCTGCTGCCCCGGGTCGGGCCAAAGGCCGCTGATGATCCCCGGGCTGGTGATGGCCGTGGTCGGCATGCTGCTGCTGACCCAGATCGCCCAGGACACGTCCTACTGGACGCACGTCTTCCCGGCCGAGCTGCTGATGAGCGTCGGCCTGGCGGGTGTCTTCATCCCGGCGTCGAGCACGGCGCTGGTCGGCGTCGGCCACCACGACGCCGGCGTGGCGAGCGCGGTGCTCAACACCTCGCAGCAGATCGGCGGCTCGCTGGGCACGGCGCTGCTCAACACGCTGTTCGCCGGAGCGGTGACCGCCTACCTCGCCGACAACCCGATCACCGACCCGGCGCAAGGCCGAGGCCACGGCGAACTGGCCTACATCCACGGCTACCACGTCTCCTTCTTCTGGGGCGCGGTGCTGCTGGCGGCGGCTCTGGTCGCGGCGCTGGTGTTCATCAACGCCCGCAAGGAGGACGTGCCGACGGAGCCCGGCATGGCCGGCGCCGCCTGATCCACCGGGCACGGCCCCGTCCCCGTCAGGCACGGCAGCCGATGCGCGGCCGTGTGCTGACCTCGGGTCGCGGTGGCCGCGCCCAACAGGCCACGCACAGGCCGCGCTCCGGGTGGCCGCGGAGGGCGGCGGAGCCGTGGACGCCGCGGTCGCCGCGACCCTCGTCACGATGGTGACCGAGCCGGGCATCGTCTCGCTGGCCGGCGGCGCCTACGCCACCGTGTGGCCGGCGGGCGAGCCGGACGCGGTGACCGTCGACGGCTATGTCGCGATGCCCGGGCTCGGCCGGCCGATCGACGCGCCGGACCCCGTTGCCCGGGAGGTCCGCACCGACTACGGCGCGGGCGTGACCATGACCGCCGGGCACGCGTCGGTGGCCGTCCCCGGCGCGCTGGCGGGGCTGTCCCTGCTGCACTCAGCGCTTCGGTGCGCTGCCCTGGCGGGAGGTGGTCGCGCCGGCGGTGGAGGTCGCCCGGACCGGGTTCCTGCTGGGTGCCGCGTCGGGCTACTACCTCCCGTACGTCCGGGAGACGCTCTTCGGGTGGGACCCGCGAGACCGCGGCCTCGCTGCAGGGGCACGACGGCGCGTGGCTGGAGACGGGCGACCGGATGGTCGTCGCCGGGCTGGCGGAGACGCTCGGACGCTGATCGCGGCCGAGGGCGCCGCGACGATGTACGTCGGACAGCTCGCCGAGGCCGTCGCCTCGGACATGGCCGACAGGGGCGGGCTGGTCACCCGCGCCGACCTCGAGGCCTACCGGCCGGTGCTGCGGCCGCACTGCCCTCGCAGGCCGGGTCGTGGGCGCTGCGGACGAACCCGCCACCGGCGATCGGCGGGGCGTGCTGGTCGCGATGCTCACCCTGCTCGGGCGACCGGCCGGACGGCGCCTGGACCGAGGACGACGTGGCCCACCTGGTATCGGTGCAGCGCAGGGTGCTCGACGCCCGCCGGGACCGGCTCGACGTCGCCGACGACCGGGAGGCCGCCGCCCTCGACCTGCTGCGCGAGGTGGGCTGGGCCGGTGCCGGGTCTCCCGAGCACGGCGCACGTGTCGGTGGTGGGCGCCGACGGGACCGCCTGCGCGGTGACCGCGTCCTACGGCTACGGGTCGGGGGCGACGGTCCCGGGCACCGGCCTGTGGCTGAACAACTGCCTCGGCGAGCACGAGCTCAACCGGGCGTCACGACCGGCGCCCGGTGCCCGGCTGGCGAGCAACATGGCGCCGACGGTGGGCCGGGCTCGCGACGGCTCGGCGCTCGCGATCGGGAGCCCAGGTGCCGACCGCATCACGACGGCCCTGCTCCAGGTGCTCGCGCCGTTCGCCCACGGCGGCGTCCGGTCTGCAGGAGGCGGTGGACCGGCCGCGGCTGCACGTCCACCACCTGGACCCAGGCGATCCCGACGGCGCGGCGCGGGTCGAGGCCGAGGAGGACCTGCCCCTCCCGCCGCTGGACCTGCCGGTGCGCCGGCACCATCCGCACTCGATGTACTTCGGTGGGGTGTCGGCAACCCTGGTCACCGGGGACGGGCGGCTGGAGGCGGCGGGTGACCCGCGTCGGGCCGGTGTAGTGGCCGTCGGTCCCTGACCCTGACGCGAGGTGTGGGGTCAGCCGGTCAGCCCTTGCGGGAGACCCGAAGGATCATGCCGTCGTTGCCGGTCGTCACGATGACACCGTTGCGGCGCAGGCGGGTGCGGTGCGGCTGGTTCGGGTCGGGCTGGACGTCCTGCGGGTCCTCGAGCACGGCCCGGATCTCGTCGTCGCTGATCTTCATGCCCGCGGCGGCCTGACGGGCGCCCTTGAGCATCCGGAGACTGCCGCCGGATGCCGGTGCGGTCTCGCCGCCCCGCGGCGGGGTGGTGCCCCGGTACGACGGCGCCGGCTCAGGCTGACGTCGGTCTCGTCCTGCGGAAGCTCCGGCGGAGCCTGGAAGTGAAGGGTGGTGCTGGTGCTGCTGTTGTCTGGGCTCGGCTTCGTCATGGAGTCCCTTCTCGTCGCGCGATGCCTGGCAGTCCCGAGCTCGCGGGCCTACTTGTGGCGGTAGACGAGCCTGCCGCGGGTGAGGTCGTAGGTGCTGAGCTCTACGACGACCCTGTCCTCGAGCATCACTCGGATGTAGTTGCGACGCATGCGGCCGGACAGGTGCGCGAGCACCTTGTGGCCGTTCGTCAGCTCGACGCGGAACATCCCGTTCGGGAGGGCCTCGGTGACGCGGCCCTCGACCTCGACAGCATCGGTCTTCTGCATGCAGATCCTCTCGTTACCGGTCCCGTTCGGGACCTCGCGGCTCGCCAGCCGCAGCGGCGCTGCGTTGGCCCACGAGCGTGAGCGCGACACACCACAGCGCAGCAATCGAGGTCGACCGCAGCGCGATCTCTCTCGTCAATTCATCAACCGGCCGTCGTCACTCTCCGACGACCACAATGTCCAACCGCCAATGTCCAACTGCCATTAACCGACAATGGGACCAATAGCAGAACAACACGCTACCCCTTGCGGCTATTTCGTGCACCTCCAGCAGTGCGCCGCGCCTCGGACCGCTCGACCCAGGCCGGCCAGAGCCGCCGGGCGACCCGGACGTCGAGATGTCCGCCGAGGTGCATCGACCGCCAGACGCCTCGGTACCCGGGCAGGATGCCCGCTGCCACGAGGACGTGACCGAGGATGACCGGGGTGACCGCGTACGTCGCCCACCGGTGCACGTGGACCAGCACCGCGAAGGTGGGGCCGCCATGCAGCCTCGCCAGCCAGACGCCGCTCACCACCAGAGTGCCGAGCAGGACCACCAGGACGATGTTCGCGATCCGCTGGCCCGGGTCGAAGTCGCCCTCGTGCCGGGCGAACCGGCCGGTCACGATGGCCTTCGGCCAGGCGCCGAGCCAGCGCAGGTCCTGACGCCGGAACCGGAGCGACTCCCGCACGAACGTGGCAGCGGACCGCACGCCGACCACGAGGCCGGCGACGACGACCAGCTGCGAGCGCCCATCCCACCCAGGTGTGCAGCTGGGTGTCGGGCCGTCCGGTCAGCCGGGACAGCGGCGACGGGCGGCCTTCGCTGCCCGAGCGCGAGCCACCAGCCGGTGGCCAGCAGGACGATGACGGTCAGGTAGACCGCCGCGTGGAACCAGCGTGCCGGCCGGGAGTAGCGCTCGATCTCAGTAGCCGTAGCCACCGCCACCGTTGTCGTCCCTGGTCGGCGACTCGGACGCCGCCACCGCCCCCGACGGTCACCGTGACCTCGGACGTGGGGCCGACCGGCGTGTGGTCCGCGTGCTGGAGCGAGATCTCGACGGTGTGCTCACCGGGCGCCAGGTCCTTGACCTGGAATGTCGTCCCGCCGACCACCGTGTAGTCGCTCTCGTCGCCGTCGACGTAGACGTGGACGTGGTCCTTGCCGGTGTCTGGCGGGCCGAGCGGCACCGTCGAGTCCCACGCGAGCTTGAAGGGCACCTGGACCGTCGCTCCGTCCGCTGGGGAGGTGATGGTCACCTTCTCGGCTCCGGAGGTGGTGCCGGCATCGTCGCCGGAGTCGGATCCGCAGGACGTCGCCAGGAGTGCGAACGCGATGACGGCGACGGACGAACGTACGACGTGGCGCATCTGGACCTCCGATGTCCCGGGGCGACCTCACGGGTAATACGGAAGGCACGCAGCCGCGGGATTCACCGATCCGGCGGGAAACCCCAGGGTGGTCCCGCACGTACTACCTGGGTGGCCCCGCTCAGCGACGAGAGCCTGCTCGCCGGCATGTCCGTCGGTGACGCGGACTCGGCGGCGGTGTTCGTCCGCCGCTACCAGGCGCGGGTCTACGGCCTGGCGCTCACCGTCGTCGGGGCACCGGCGTTGGCCGAGGAGGTGGCCCAAGAGGCCTTCGTGAAGGCGTGGCGCCATGCCGCGGCCTACGACGCCCGACGCGGCCGGGTGGCCACCTGGCTGCTCACCATCACGCGGAACGCGGCCATCGATGCGATCCGCTACCGCCGCGAGACGCCCATGGACCCGGACCTGCTGACGACGATGCTGGTGAAGGGTGCCGACGTGTCTGCCGGACCGGCGGACGCCGTGGGCACCGCCGACCAGGTCCGTACCGCTCTGCGCGCGCTGCCGTCCGACCAGAGCAGGCCGGTGGTGCTGATGACCTTCTACGGGCTGACGGCCAAGGAGATCGCGGAGCGGGAGGGCATCCCGATCGGCACGGTGAAGAGCCGGGTGCGCAGGGGACTCGGCGCGATGCGTGATCGGCTGGTGGACCACGATGACTGACACGCCGCAGTGCGCCGAGGTCCGGGACCTGCTTCCCGAGGTAGCCGCCAACGTGGCCGACGGCGACGCGAGGGCGCGTGCGCTCGCCCACCTCAGCCGGTGCGCCGGGTGCCGGCGCGAGCTCGGCGAGATCACGACGGTGCTCGACGGGCTCATCCTGCTCGCGCCGGAGCACGAGCCGTCCCCGGGCTTCGAGAGCAAGGTGCTCGCCGCGATGGCCCCGGCGGGGCAGCGGTGGCGACGACCGGGCGCTCTCGTGCTCGCCGCAGCCGCGTCGGTCCTGGTCGCCGCGCTGGCCACCGGCCTGCTGTGGTGGAACACCGCGGACGACCGGCAGCTGGCGCAGCAGTACCGCAGGACGTTGGACGTGGCCGACGGACGGTACCTCGCGGCAGCCGAGGTGAAGTCGGTCGACGCCTCCTCGGCCGGCACGGTCTTCGTCTACCAGGGCAGCCCCTCGTGGCTGTTCCTCACCCTCGAGTCCGCGCCGGCCTCGGGCGAGTACCAGGTGCAGGTGATCACCCGGGACCGCCGGACGATCGACGTCGGCTGGTGCGAGGTCTCGTCGGGGAAGGGCTCGTGGGGCCGGACGATCGACGTCCCGGTCTACGACATCCGCCGGGTCCAGCTGCTCCGCTCCGGGATGCCTGCGATGAGCGCCGCCTTCGACTAGCCGGCTTCCTGGCCCCAGCGTCAGTCCGATCGACAGCTCGCGTGCTCTGTTGACCGGCGGCTCCGTCGCGTCAGCATGAGCCCGTGGTGACGGTCTTGGAAGCTGACTATCTGGTCGTCGGCGCGGGCGCGGCGGGGATGGCGTTCACGGACGCGCTGATCGACCATGCGGACGTCAGCGTGGTCATGGTGGACCGTCGGCACGGTGTCGGCGGGCATTGGCTGGACGCGTACCCCTTTGTCCGCCTCCACCAGGCATCCGCGTTCTACGGCGTGGCCTCGACGCTGCTCGGCGAGGGGCGCATCCAGCAGGACGGGCCGGAGGCCGGCCTGCACGAGCGAGCGACGGCGCCGGAGGTCTGCGCCTACTACGCCCGGGTGCTGCGCGAGCGGATGCTCGGGCCGGGAAGGTGTCCTTCTACCCGAACTGCGACTACCTCGGCGAGGGCCGGTTCGTGTCGCGCCTGTCCGGGCAAGCGGTACGAGGTTCGCGGCAGGCGACGCATCGTCGACGCCCGCTACCTCTCGCCCCGAGATCCCGGCAACGACCCCGGCGCCGTTCGGCGTCGCAGACGGGGCGCACGTCGTGGCCGTCAACGAACTGGTCAAGCTCGGTGGAGCGCCCTCGCAGTACGTGATCGTCGGTTCGGGCAAGACCGCCACCGATGCGTGCATCTGGCTGCTCGACAACGGGGTCGATCCGGGCGCGATCTGTTGGGTGCGGCCCCGCGACCCGTGGATGCTCAACCGCGCGGTGGTCCAGCCGGACCCTGCTGTCTTCATCGGCATGGCGGCGGACACCATGCAAGCAGCGGCCGAGGCAGCATCGCCGGACGACTTGTTCCTCCGCCTGGAGGACGCGCGGGGTGATGCTGCGCATCGACCGGTCCGTGACTCCCACCATGGCGAAGACTCCGACGCTCGCTCAGTGGGAACTCGACCGATTGCGCACGATCGAGCACGTCGTCCGGCTCGGGCACATCCAGCACGTCGAGCCGACCCGGTTGGTGTTCGAGCGAGGGCGAGGTTGCCACGGCGAAGGACGCCGTGATCGTGCACTGCGCCGCATCGGGGCTGAAGTACCGGCCGTTGGTGCCGATCTGGGGTGGCGAGGCGATCACGCTGCAGCCGATCCGGACCGGCTTTCCCTGCTTCGGCGCGGCGCTGGCCGGATACGTGGAGGCCACCTTCGACGGCGACGACGAGAAGAACAGGTTGTGCCCGCCGTCGCCGTACTCCAATACGCCCGCCGACTGGGCGCGGATGCAGGTGCTGGGCGGCCGGGCAGCGATGTCGTTCGCGTCTCACCCCGACATCAAGGCGTGGGCCGACCGGGTCTCGCTCAATCCGGCTCGCATCCCCCCGGACATGGCGGGCTCCGCCGAGCTGACTGCCGCGGTGGAGCGCTTCCGCAAGCACGTCGGGGCGGGGATGGCCCGGATGGCCGAACTCGCTGACATGTCGTAGTGGAGGTGGCGGGAATCGAACCCGCGTCCTTCGGTGCGGAACCAGGGCTTCTCCGGGCGCAGCCCGCTATCGCTTTTCTCGGCCCCAGCAGTCACGCAGGCGAGCTGCTGACAGGCCCAGTCGCTGTGAGATGTCCTGCTCGGCCCCGCGACCGGACCGAGCAGTTGAGCCTTCTAGCTGATGCCAGGCTCCGGGCCGAAGGCACTCCCGGGCTGACAGCCTGCTCTCGCTACTTAGGCAGCGAGAGCGTAGGCGCGCTGATTGGAATCGGCGCTTATTGGTTTGCTGGGCATGGTTTCCGAGATCATCCCAGCCATCCTCGGCCCGCTTCCCCTGGATCGACATCCGAAGTCGAGACCATTCACCCCCTGTGCAGTTGTGCCCCCATCCTAACGTTGGGGCGGCTCCGGCTGGGACAGGTCGTCCAGAGCCCGCAGGTAAGCCGGTGCCCGTGGGTAGTCGCCGTGGGTGACGATCTCGACCAGGTACCCCGTCTCGTCGGTCTCCTCGGCGGCCACGTCGACGCCAGTCGGGCTCGCGACGTAGGAGCCCACCGGGAAGCCGAGGAAGTCGGTGCGGCGCCACAGGTTCCGCCATCGTGGCCGGTCCTCGGCTGTGCCGCCGAGCCGCTCGACGACCGAAGGCCCGGGATCGTCCTCGGCCGGGGCCGGTTCGGTCACCTCCCGGGACCACGGGTCGGCCGACCAGAGCTTCGCGGACCGGACCGGCGGTGTGCCGAGGACCCGCGGACCCAGCAGCTCGGGGAAGATCCGGCCGAAGTAGGCGCGTAGCTGGCTGCCGTACGTGAGCAACCTGATGGGCGCCATGCGGCTGGTCCCACATCCGCCCGGGGCATCGCGAACAGTGCCGCCACCGCGAGCACCGACCCCAGGCTGTGCGCCGAGAGAACGATGCGGTCGCCCCGGCGGATGCGATCGACGTCTTCGGCCGCCTCATCAGGGGCGTCCGTCCCGTCCTTCAACCACCACCCGCAACGCCCGACGATCTCGGGGACCGCGCGCTCGGCGTAGCACGGCGGGCCGAACGGGTGCGCGGCCCGGGGCAGGAAGCAGACCAGGTCCCACAGCAGCCCGAGGGGACGGGTGCTCCCGGTCGCCTTCCCTCCGACGAGGGCGGCCACCACGACGGCTCCCGCCGCGGCCAGCCCGAGCGTGGCGAGGTCGATGCCCCGGCGCACGAACGCATCAAAGCCGTCCAGGGCGAGCATCCTGCCCGGCCACCCGCGGGTCGCCAGGAGTAGCACCAACAGCTCCCAGACGATGCCGACGAAGACCAGGGCCGCCACGACCTTCTCGGCGCGATGGGCCCGCCCGGCGAGCAGTCTCGCCCTCGGCGGCCCCGGTCCAGGCCCGGTGCGCTGCCCGGCTCAGGCAATGCCGTCAGGCAATGCCGACTCGGGAGGATCCTTGAACGCAGTCCGCAGGAACACCGCACCCACCAGCAACGCCACGAGCAGCAGCGTGACGACCGTTCCCGCGCCGAAGAGGACGTACGGCGACGGGACCTGCAGGTGCGGATCCGGCGTGGGCAGGGCTCCCCGTTGCAGAGAACGGTGCCGGTGGGGGCGCGGCGTCCGACGGCGGTATGGGAGAGCCGCCACGAGTAGGTCAGACGCCGGGTACTTGCCGTTGAGCCAGTCGCCCGCGACCAGTGCGACGAGGCCGGCCAGCGCCAGCGCCACCCCGAGCGACAGGCCCATCAGCACGCCCGGCCCCATCCCCCGCCACGCGACGTGCGCGACGGCCTCGTCCGCAGCCTTAAGGCTTCGCCACACCAGGCTCACGAGCACAGCCAGCAGAACGGCTGCCACCGCCCACAGCCACCAGGCAGAGAACGCGGAGCCCACGAGCACCACCGCCAGCAGCGGTGCCCAGACCGCGCCGAGCGGGTCCAGCCGCCAGGTCAGGCCGCCGAGGACCAGGGCCGCCATCACCGCCAGCATCAGGGTGGGCGCCGCGCTCACTCCGAGCAGCGCGCCGGTGTCGTCGACCATCGGCTTGCCGAACGCCATCAAGCCAGCTGTCAGCATCAGGACCAGCGCGGCGACCCCCAGCAGGGCCTTCGTCCAGTCGCGGTCCTTGTCGGTGGAGCGCGCACCTGGGACCCGCCGGCACGTCGGGCGCATCGCTTGCCCGCAGGCACGCCGCCACCGCGGCCGTTACCAGCACCGTGGCGGCAGCGAGACAGCAGAGCGCCAGGGCGACGCGCAGCCCCTGCACGCTGCCGGTGACCTGGTCGCGGCAGTCCGCGCTCAGCAGCAGCTCTGGCGTACGGCAGTCCTCGCCGCCGCCGAAAGCACCCGGCCAGGCCAGGGCGAGGGTGATCACCGAGACACCGACTGCGAGGTGCAGCCGGACCAGCCGGCCGACCATCCGCTCGCCGGACCAGAACCCCGGCGTCGCGAGCAGGATCGGCCGCGGCTGATCGGCCTGTCCGCGACTGTCGTACACCTCCGAGCTCGATCGCTCGTAGTAGGAGCGAGTCACGGACGAGAGCAGATAGAGCACCAGCAGCAGTGCGAGTGGCAGCACGGCGGCGATGACGAGGCGCAGCGCAGTCTCACGCCCGGCAAGGACGTCGAACGCGGACGGCAGCCGGTCGCATCGGCGCGCCTGGCCGCGGTAGCACTGCGTCGCGACCAGGTCCAGCGCAAGCCCGGACGCTGTGACCACTGTCAGGACCGTCAGCCCCATCGCGAACAGCCGGGTGCTGCCCGCTCCCCGCCCCTCGGTCCGGTCGGATGTCGTGCCACCCGTGTGCAGCCGTCGGGTCCAGTAGGCGACGTTCGCGATGCCGAACGGCAGCAGCAGTGCCCAGCCGATCCGGGCGAGACCGCGTGCGATCGTCGAGAGCGCCCCTCCGCCCGGCACGTCCGGGGTGTTGCGGGCGAGCCCGCCCCAGGAGTAGGCCTCGCGCGTCACCTCCTCCGGACGCCAGCCGCGATCCGTCCTCTGCAGGCCCTTCTGAGCGCCGTCCCGCTCCCGCCAGAAGCTCGCCAGGTCGTCGCCGACCACCCGTTCGATCGAGTCCTCCGGCAGGTCGAGCATCGACGCCGGTGAGGTGTTGTTGATCCCGTGGATCCTCAGCTCGAGGACCCCTCGTCCGACGCGCTTCGCATCGTCTGTCATGTCGATCCCCCCGCGGGACGCCGCACCGCGCCCCTCCCGCATGATGACCCTCCCGGCCTCGCCTGGGAAGGGCCGACCTGCCTACAGTGCCGAGCACCACGTCGAGCGGTGCGGTGGCAGGCCACTGGGGCGCGCGCAGCCGGTGTGGCGGGTTCCACCAAGGCGTACGTGTGAGGGCAACCGCCCGACGGGGTAGGAGGCGCGGGATGAGCACGTCAGACGCCCAGACACGGATCATCGGCGGCCGCTACCGGCTGGACCGATCCATCGGCAGCGGCGGGATGGGCACGGTCTGGGAGGGGACCGACGAGCTGCTGGCCCGCCGGGTCGCCGTCAAGGAGGTCCGCTTCCCGCCGGAGATCGGCGAGCACGAGCAGGACGAGCTGCGCGAGCGGACCATGCGCGAGGCCCGTGCGACCGCCCGGCTGAGCCACCCCAACGTCGTCACCACCTACGACGTCGTCGAGGAGGACGGCCGCCCGTACATCGTGATGGAGCTGCTGCCGTCCCGCAGCCTGAGCACGATCCTGCGTGAGGACGGGCCGCTGCCACCGCACCGGGTCGCCCGGATCGGCGTCGAGATGCTCAGCGCGCTCGAGGCGTCTCACGCCCAGGGCGTGGTGCACCGCGACGTGAAGCCGGGCAACGTTCTGCTCACCCCCGAGGGCCGCGCGGTCCTGACCGACTTCGGCATCGCCACCATGGCCGGCGACCCGGCACTGACCTCGACCGGTGTCGTCCTGGGCTCACCCGCCTACATGTCGCCCGAGCAGGCCCGCGGGAAGCGCCCCGGGGCCCTGGCCGACCTCTGGTCGCTCGGCGCCACCCTCTACGCGGCCGTCGACGGCCGCCCGCCGTTCGACGCCGACAACGCGCTCGGCACGCTGACTGCCGTCATCTCCGACCCGGTGGAGCCGCCGAAGGTGCACGGGCCGCTGCGCGAGGCGATCCTCGGCCTGCTGACCAAGGACGCCGAGCAGCGGATGGACATCCCGACCGCGCGCGCCCTGCTCAAGCAGGCGGCGGCTGACCACTCCAGCGGCGCAACGCCCGTTCCGGCCGCCGCCGCAGGCGCCCTGGACCGGGCGGGACGCACCGAGGCGCTGCCGGTGGGCGCATCCGGCGGTGGCGACCCGGCACCGCCTCCGACGTACCAGCGCGAGTACGAGGGCAAGGAGCGCCGCCCTGGGCTCCTGGCGGCAGCCGCGCTCGTCGCGCTGCTGCTCATCGGCGGGCTGGTCGCCTTCGCGGTCATGTCCGGCGACCCGGACGAGCAGGACAAGGCAGACCCGAAGCAGACGCCCTCGGCGGAGCAGTCGCCCTCGACGACGCCGCCCGAGTCCACGACACCGCCCGAGTCCACGACACCGCCGGCCGACGACGGCGTGCCGGCAGGCTTCACGCTCTACGAGGACCCTTCCGGCTTCTCGGTCGCCGTCCCCGAGGGCTGGCAGGCCAGCCAGTCCAGCGCCACGGCTGTCGACATCAAGGAACCGGGTGGCTCGCGCTTCCTGCGCATCGACCAGACCGACTCTCCCGGCGACGACCCGAAGAAGGACTGGGAGCAGCAGGAGAAGTCGGTGAAGCAGCGGCTCCCGGAGTACCAGCGCGTGGGTATCGAGGAGGTCGACTACAACGGCTGGCCGGCCGCCGACTGGGAGTTCACGTTCGGCCCGGGCACCCACGTGCTCAACCGTGGCTTCGTCCCGAACGACGACCATGGCTACGCGCTTGTACCTGTCGACGCCCGAGGGTGAGTGGGCTGCCAGCCAGGACGTCTTCCAGACCGCGGCCGACACGTTCCAGCCCGCCGGACCGTCGGGCGACTCGGACGGTTCGGACGACTGACGGCTGCTCACCACGAGCCTCCGCCGCCCTCGCGGCGGGATCAGTCCTTGCCGCTGCTGCGGCGCGACAGGGCGCGCTGCATCTCCCGCTTGGACTGCTTCTCGGCGAGCGCCTGCCGCTTGTCGTAGCTCCGCTTGCCGCGCGCCAGCGCGATCTCGACCTTGGCCTTGCCGTCCTTGAAGTACAGCGCGAGCGGCACCATCGTCGAGCCGCCCTCCTTGGTCTTGCCGATCAGCCGCTCGATCTCCTGACGGTGCAGCAGCAGCTTGCGCTCGCGGCGCGGCTCGTGGTTGGTCCAGGTGCCCTCGGTGTACTCCGGGATGTGCACGCCGGCCAGCCACATCTCGCCGTCGCGGACGTGCGCGTAGCCGTCGACGAGGTTGGCGTGCCCTGCCCGCAGCGACTTGACCTCGGTGCCGGTCAGCACGAGGCCTGCCTCGTAGACGTCGTCGATGTGGTAGTCGTGGCGCGCCTTGCGGTTCTGCGCCACCAGCTTGCGGCCCTGCTCCTTCGGCATCAGCCGGGCCCGGTCCCGTCCAGCGCGGCGACCAGTCCGGTCAGCACGTCGATCGCCCTCGCCTCCGCCATCTCGGGCGCCTCACCCGGAGGCACCATCACGTCCGGCTCGACGCCCACGCCGTCGAGACTGCGCCCGGCCGGCGTGAGGTAGCGCCCGACGGTCAGCTCCAGCGCCGACCCGTCGGAGAGGGTGGACGGCTCCTGCACCGAGCCCTTGCCGTAGGTCCGGGTGCCGACGACGACGGCTCGGTTGCGGTCCTGCAGCGCGGCGGCCACGACCTCGGCGGCGCTGGCCGTCGACGGGTTCACCAGCACGACGAGAGGCGTCGAGAGGTCACCCCCGGCGTACGCATCGAGCGTCTCCGACGGCTTGCCCCGCCGCTCGTAGCTCACCACGGGTCCGCCGTCGAGGAAGACGGAGGCCACGGCGACCGCCTCGTCGAGCAGCCCACCAGGGTTGTCGCGCAGGTCGAGGACGACCCCGCCGGTGGCCCCGCCGTCCGAGGTGGCCTCCAGCGCACGCGCGACGTCGCGGCCCACCCCGCGGGTGAACGCGCTCACGGCGACGCGGGAGATGTTGCCGGCCAGCCGCTCGACGGTCACGTCGTCAGTCGTGAACGTCGCGCGGTCGAGCTCGACCGTCCGGGTCGCGCTCCCCCGGCGGACGGCCACCCTGACCGTCGTGTCCTCGGGACCGCGCAGCAGCTCGGCCACCTCCGGCACGTCGGCGCTCGTCACGTCGGTGCCCGCCACGGACAGCAGCACGTCGCCCGCGACCACGCCCGACCGGTCGGCTGGGGACCCCAGCTGCACGCTTCCGACCTCGACCGGTCGCACCACTGCTGGCCGCCGCGCTGCGCAGCCACAGACCGACACCGGAGTACCGGCCCTGCAGCGCCGCCTGGAACGAGGTGAACTCCGACTTGCCGTAGTAGGCGGACCAGCGGTCGCCCGAGGGCCCGCAGCATCCCCTCGACCGCTGCCCGCTCGAGAGCGTCGCGGTCCACCGGGCGGGCGGCCTTGTCGACGATGCGATCGGCCGCCTCGTCGATGACCCCTGCCTGCTGCGCGGGCGGCGGATCACCCCGACCCACGACCCCCGTCACGACGCCGCCGACGTAGGCGATCGCGACCAACGCCACCACGGCGGTGACGCGTAGCGCGCGACGGGGCGACAGCACCGCACGAGTCTAGGGCTCCGGCCCGGCTCCACACCGGCCGATCGAGGTCAGAGCCATCCCATCGGGTCAGTGGTCCCGCCGTTGACGTAGACCATGAAGTGCAGGTGGCAGCCGGTGGAGTACCCGGCGCCGTACATGCCCGCGGCACCGCCGCTGTAGCCGATGACCTCGCCGCGACCCACCCGGGAGCCCGGCCCGGCGCTGAAGCTCATCAGGTGGCTGTAGCTGGTGGCCACGCCCGCGCCACGCATGACGCCGTGGTCGATGACCAGCTGGTTGCCGTAGCCGTCGACGTTGGCCGCCTGGATCACCATGCCGGAGGCGGCGGCGTGCACGGGCGTGCCGCAGCCGACGCCGAAGTCGGTGCCGTCGTGCAGCTTGTAGACACCGGTCACCGGGTGGGTCCGCATGCCGTACGGCGACGTGATGCCGGCCGACACCGGCCAGCCCAGCGCACCGCTGCCCGACGCCGACCGAACGGCCGGCCGCGCGGGCTCGGGCTGCCGAGCCGGGCCTGGCGGGCCCGCTCGGCCAGGATGCGGGAGAGCCGCTGGGACTCGGCCTGCATCTTCGCGTAGCGGGCCTCCTCGGCCGCCTTCTCCCGCTCGACCGCCGCGAGCGCGCTCTCGCGGTCGGCGATCAGGGCCTGCACGGCCTCCTTGGCCTCGATGGCCTCCGCCTCGAGCCCCTGGATCTTCTCGACCAGCGCCTCCTGGGCGCGCTTCATCTCCTCGACCTGCTCGCGCTTGGCGACCAGGGTGGCCTTCTGCGCGGCCAGGTTCGCCTTCGACTCGGCCAGGTCCCCCAGCACGTTCCCCTCGGAGCGCATGGCGTTCTGGACCAGCACGAGCCGCGTGGCGAAGTCGTCGGGGCTCTGGGACTGCAGCACGACGGCGAGCTCGCCCATCCCGCCGTCCTGGTAGGTCGACCGGGCGATCCGGCCGATCAGGATCTCGGTCTCGCGGATGTCACCCCGGGTGTCCTTGATCTGGCCCCGAGCGCGATCGACCTCGGCGATCGCGACCTGCAGCTGCTCGCCGAGCATGCGGTCGCGCGTCTGCTCGGCGACCAGCTTCCCGTGCACCCGGGCGACCCGCGCCCGAGCCGCCGGGAGCTTGGACTCCGCCCGCTTCAGGGCATTGACGGCTGCCCGCAGCTCGCGCGAGGTCTCGTTCATGTCGTGGCGCAGGTGGTTCATCGCTGCGTCGACACGGGCCTTGCGGCGGCGCTCGTCATCGGCGTGCGCGGGGCCGAGGAAGCTCAGCACGAGCGTCGCGATCACGGCGAGGGTCAGCGCGGGTCGTAGGCGCATGCGGCGAGTGGCTCCGGGGACGGTGCGGGCAGGGACGGTCAGTCGATCTATCGGGCCGCGACACGCCGCACTGTCGGGTCGAACCGCACTTCTTTACGTCCTGTTGGCTGACGAACTATCGGGACATCTGTGACAGATGTGACGTGTGTGACTCACACGCGAAGGTACTTCATGAGGGTCAGGAAGGAGGCGATTGCCGCCAGCGCCACGCCGATCACGAAGACCGTCCCTGAGCTGAGCCAGACGTCCCCCCAGGTGATGAACCGGGTGATGGGGAAGTTCGGCGCCAGGATCCGGTCGACCAGCACGGCCTTCATCAGGACGAAGGCGCCGCGTCGCGAGCGCCGCTCCCAGGAACCCGGCGATCGCTCCCTCCAGGAGGAACGGCAGCTGGATGGAGAAGCTGGAGGCGCCGACCAGCTTCATGATCCCGGTTTCCCGCCGCCGGCTGAATGCGGCGACCCGGATCGTGTTGACGATGAGGATGACCGAGACCACCACCATCAGCAGCGCCAGGCCGAAGGCGAACCACTGCACCCACTTGAGCACCTTGAAGAACCGCTCGAGCAGGGCCTTCTGGTCCTGCACCTGTTCGACGCCCGCGCGGCCGATGAAGGCGCTGGCGATGATGGGGAACTGCTCGGGGTCGGCCAGCTTGACCCGGAACGACTCCGGCAGCTGGTCGGGCGTGATGTTGTCGACGATCGCCGAGTTCTTGAACTGCTCCTTGAAGCGCGAGTACGCCTTGCGCTTGGACTCGTAGTAGATCCGCTCGACCTGCGGCATCGCATCCAGGTCTGCCCTGATCGCCTCCCGCTGGTCCTGCGTCACCTCGCCCCCAGCGCAGGAACCGCCTTCGCTGTTCGCGCCGCAGAGGAAGACCGAGACCTCGACCTTGTCGTACCAGAAGTCCTTCATGACGCTGACCTGCTGGTTGAACAGGATCGCCGTGCCGAGGAAGCCCAGCGACACAGCGGTCGTGATGACCATCGCCAGGGTCATGATCAGGTTCCGGCGGAGGCCGATGCCGATCTCGTGGACGATGAAGCTCGCTCGCATGTGGTCCCTGCTCCGGTTTCGGTACGGACGTACGTCTGCTCGTCTGTGTCTACCGGGTCATCAGTGCGAGTAGCCGTAGACACCCCGCGACTGGTCGCGAACGACCCGACCGGACTCGAGCTCGATCACGCGCTTGCGCATCTGGTCGACGATGTCGTCGTCATGGGTGGCCATCACCACCGTCGTGCCGGTGCGGTTGATCCGGTCGAGCAGACGCATGATGCCGACGCTGGTCTGCGGGTCGAGGTTCCCGGTCGGCTCGTCGGCGATCAGGATCATCGGTCGGTTGACGAACGCGCGGGCGATGGCCACGCGCTGCTGCTCGCCGCCGGAGAGCTCGTCAGGACGCCGGTTCTCCTTGCCCTTGAGCCCGACCAGGTCGAGCACCTCGGGGACCACCTTGGTGATCTGGTGGCGCGGGCGGCCGATGACCTCCAGTGCGAAGGCGACGTTCTCGGTCACCGTCTTGTTGTTGAGGAGGCGGAAGTCCTGGAACACGGTGCCGACCTGGCGGCGCAACGCCGGGACCTTCCAGCTCGACAGCCGGGCCAGGTCCTTGCCCGCGACGAAGACCTGGCCGCTCGTAGCCCGCTCTTCCTTGAGCACGAGCCGCAGGAACGTCGACTTGCCAGAACCCGACTGCCCGACGAGAAAGACGAACTCGCCCTTGCCGATCTCGACCGAGACGTCCTTGAGCGCCGGACGGGTCTGGCTGGGGTAGAGCTTCGTGACGTTCTGCAGGCGGATCACGGGGGCATCACCGGAGGCTGGGGTCGGATGAGGCGGACGCGCCGGAGGCGAGCCGACCAGCGGAGTCTATGCCCGGAACGGGCGAGGGGCCCCGGTTTCCCGGGGCCCCTCGCCGTGTCGTGCGGGTGAATCAGTGGCGGCGGTGCTGGCCCTTCTCGAGTGCCAGCCGGCGCGGCACGAACAGCAGTGCGGCTCCACCGAGGAGCAGGCCCAAGCTGACCGCGAGACCCATGCCGAGCGACATGCCCGAGCCGGTCTTGGGGAGGACGTTGGGGGCCCTCCCGGACTTGGTGCCCTCGACCGAGGTCTCCTCCTCGGGCGTCACCGAGACCGGTGCACTGCTGGTCCCGGGCGGCGGCGGGGGCGGCGGGGGCGGCGCCGTGGTGGTTGTGGTGGTCGGAGTGAACTGGCCAGGAGCGCCGAACGACACGGTCGTGCGCTCCCCCTGGTTCACATGGATGCTGTAGAAGACGTTCTCGGCGGCAGTGATCCCCAGCGGCGTGAGCGGGATGTCAAGTGTCAGGTCACTGCCCACGAACACTCGGTCGGCGCTGTCGCCAGCGCACTTGAAGTCAGCCGGGTAAGCACCGGTGTCGCGGACGCACAGCTGAACCGGCTCCGAACCAGAGAGCGGTTCCGTCGGGTAGGAGTACACGTGCAGGACATTGTCCGCGTCGCGCCACGCCCAGGTCTCACCGTGCACAGCCGTATTTTCGCCCGTGTTCTCGTCGAGGATCACGCAGGTGGCGTAAGCCGGGACCTCGGCCGGGCGGGTGGCGCAGTTGGCGTCGTCATTGGCAGCTGCGCTAGCGGCCCCGGCTCCGATCCACGGGGTCACAGCGCACGCCATCAACACCGCCCCGAACGTACGCAATGCAGTGGTCTTGGTCATCATTCCGAGTCCTATCCCTGGTTCCCGATAACTCAGGGGTCGGTCTCACCACTCGCTCCCCGCGACCGGCCTGCCCCCAACAGCAGCCTGGTGACCGTCGACTACCGGCCGCGGATCAACGCTTCCCCACCTCCGACGCGCGCACGTCGGTCTGCTGATGATGACCGCGAAATGATCTGCCGTCAATCACGGTATGTCACCACTGGGGAGAACGGGGGACACCTGGCTACCCAGCGTGATCATGCGGTTTCTCCGCGCTGCCGACGTGCGGAAGCCCCGTTGCTCCGAGGGCAACGGGGCTTCCGCTTTGTAACGATCCGCCGGGTGTTACGTGGTGTAGTCACCCAGCCGCCGCGGCCAGGCGACCAGGGCCGACCCGACGAGCAGCATGAGCAGAGCCGCTGCCGACAGCCACAGCGCCCGTGCGCCGTGCCCACCGGTCGCCGCCAGGACCTCGGTCCGCGGGCTGGTCGCCGGCGTGGAACCGGTCTTCGTGCCCTCGACCGCCGTATCGTCGTCGTTCGGGGTGTTGCCAGACTGAGTCCCCTGCACCGCCACGACGTCGACCGTGTGGCTCGTGGTGTCCTGCTGGCCGAGGAACGTCGCCGTGTTGACCAGCACCGATCCGTCCGGCGCGTTCGCCACCACCAAGCCCGTATAGGTGAACGTCTTGCTCACGCCAGGTGCCAAGGTGACCGTCCACGTGATCGACCGGCCGTCAGGGCTGACCACACCGCTGTCCGACGGCGTGCCCTGGACTGTCACGAAGGTCGGGAGGGTGTCGACGACCTGCTTGTTCGTCAAGGCGACCTGACCGGTGTTGGTCACCGTGACGGTGTAGGCGATGGTCGACCCCGGAGCCACGTTCGCACCACTGGAGGGCACCGAGGTCTTGTCGATCGTCCCCTGCTCCGCACAGTTGACCGGCGCGTCGGGGAACTCGGCGACGGTGGACTTGTCCCCCTGCGACGTGGTGTAGGTCAACGCCAGGTTGGAGCCCAGCGGGACGATGACCGTCTCACCGGCGTCGACGACGACGTTGGTCGTTGTCCCTCCGGAGGTTGACGACAGTGCGAACTCGCCGCCGTCTCCGCCGTCCGCCAGGCTGCCGACCGTCACGACCGCGTTCTGGCCGTTCGGGGCACAGACCACGGTGTAACTGCCGCTCACGGCACCACAGGCTTGCGCGGTCTTCGGACCGTCCAGGGTCACGAAGTCTCCGCCACCGATCCGGTACTGCAGCGTAATCGTCGACCCGACGACGGCATTCGGCACCGGGTAGCCGGCGCCCGCCTCCAGCTCGGTCTCGGTCACTGACACCGGACTGCCGTTGACGAGCAGCCGGTACTGGACGTTCTGGGCACCGTCGCCGTCGATCTCGTCGCTGAAGATCACCACGTCGCCCCCCGTGGGGACGCACGGGAGGGTGAACGAGCCGGTCGGCTCAGGCGTCTCGCCCTCCCCCTCGACCTCGCAGCCGTTCGCGAGAATGTCTAGCCCGGCCTGGGTGTTGTTCAAGCCGGGGTAGTGAGTCGTGGTCGTGCTCTTGGGCGTCTCGTAGTAGTCGAATGCCGGGATGATGTCGCCCCACCGGATGCCGGCCTCCTTGTTGCCAGGCTGGTAGACACCGCCCTCGTCGTGCGTGTCGTGACCGCGCTTGAAGACCGCCGCCTTGTCGATCGTGATGACGACGTACGGGTTGTTCGCGCTGTTGGTGCGGTGGCACAGGGTGACCTTGTGGTCCTCACCCTGCTGGCTGGCGCTGGCAACACCGACCGCGCCGAGCGGCACCATGACTGCCATCAAGACAGTCGCGCCGGCTGCGCACAGCCGGCGACGTACGGACGTGCTGAACATGGGTAGGACCCCCTGGATCGATGGTGAAGGTAGGGGGCCGGTCTCACCACTTGGCTCCACGCGACCTACCGGCGTCTCGCGACGCCGTTGGTGACCGCACTCGGTCGCGCTTCAATGCCATCCCCGCTGCTGGCAGGGATCTTGACCCTGGCTTTGCCTGGTAAACCCCGAATTGATCATTTCGTCTGCGACGGGCAGGTTGCACACGCCGGAAGGCCCGGGGACATCCCCGGACCCTCCGTCGCGTGCGCCGTCGATTACTGCAGGCGGCTGTCGATCTCGCGGCGCCGGCCGGCCGCCATGAGCAGCAGTCCCAGCCCGATCATCCCCACCGCGGCTGCGGCCAGTTGACCGACCAGGGCGCCGGTGCGCGGCAGCACCGCGGGCGGGTTGCCCTCCTTGACCGGGAGCACCTCCGTCTCGGCCGTGTTGGTGAACGTCACCGTCCCCGGCACGCTGACCACCCCGCCGGCCGGCACCACGGACGTGAGCGTCCAGTTCGGCGTCGACCGCTCGGTGACCGTGCAGGAGAGCCCGGTCGGAATCTGACCCGTCGTCTTCGAGCCGGACGTCGCGCCACTGAGGGCGATCGTGAGGCTCTGGTCGAACTCGGTCCCGGGGCAGTCCACGTCGAACGTGAAGCTGACCGAGGTCCCGCTGGACGCCCCAACGAGGTTCTTGTTCACGGTGATCACGCCGAACGTACGGGCGTTGGTCACCGTCACGGTCACCGTCGTGTTGCTCCCGACCGTGAAGTCGCCTGTCGGCGAGATCGAGGTCAGGCTCCAACCAGCAGGCACGCCGGTCTCCGTGACCGAGCAAACCGTGCCGGCAGGGATGGCCAGCGTCCTCGACCAGTTGGGAGCACTGAGGACGATGTTCTGGTCCAAGCTGTCCACGCTGCAGTTCAGACGCACCGTGAAGTCGGTCGATGCCCCGGCGATCGGGCCGGTCAGCACCTTCCTGATCGTCAGCTGCCCCGGCGGCGGCAGCGTGTTGACGAAGGTGACCTCGTTGCCCTCGCTGAACGGCTCAGGCGTGATGGTCTGGTCGTCGGGGTCTCCGATGTAGCCCGCCGGAGCGGCGACCTCCGTGATCGTGTACTCGACGCCGGGCACCACGGCCGCCAGGGTGATCCGACCGGCCGTCGCATCCGGGTCGTCGTAGTTGGTGGTGCCCTCCAGCGATGTGTTGCCGTCGCTGTCATCGAAGATCGTCAGGAAGTCGTCGCTCGGCCGGTTAGGTGTCCCGACCGGGAGCGGGTTCGGCTCGATCCTGAACGTCGCTCCGCCCAGTGGGTCGCCGTTCTGGTCCTCCTTGTTGATGACCAGGTTCGCGCAGGTGGACGGGATGGTGACCGGGATGGCCGCCAAGTAGTCCACGAGCGTGCCCGGACCCCCGGTGCCGGTGATCGAGCGAGCGTTGACCGCCGAGAAGCCGGCCGACGGGCAGCCGAGCACCGCACCGAACGAGGTCAGGTCCATCCCGAACTCGAGGAAGGTGTCCTTGGTCAGCGTGCCGTTCACGACGTTGCCGCCGGTCCACCATGTCGGCACCGCCACGGAGGTGTCACCGATGTTCGAGGCACCCGAGAACACACCGGTCTGGTCGGCACTCTTGACCCAGACACCGTCCTCGTCGGCGTCCGGCCCTGCTGCGCCGAGACCGGCGAAGTCCGGGTCGTCCCACACGTACAGGCCGACATCGGGGTTCTGCGCGTCCTCGGTGAGCGTGACGACTCCGTTGCCCTGGTCGTAGATGACCAGGCGGATGTCACCCTGGCTGCGGTCCGGGTTGGGATCGGTGGTCGGGTCCTGCGTCAGCTGGTTCAGCTCGAAGGCGTACTTCGCCGTCCCTGTGCCGAACCCGCGGTCGAACCCGAAGAAGAACCACACGTGGTCGTTGTCGTCGACGAAGTCGTACGTCGCCCAGCGGCCGAAGTCAGACTTGCCCGTGGCGTTGCCCGAGCCGAACTGCCAGTTCGGCCAGCCGCCGGCCTCGGCCTGCAGGTTGAACTCCTTGCTGGCGCCCTTGAACGTGGTCGTGTCCTGACCGGTGTCGTCGACGTTGTCGACTCCGGTGCTGAATCCCGGCGAACCCGGCCCGAGGTTGAACCAGTCGATGGCCCCGCCCGCCGGCGAGTCGATGAGGTCCCCCTCGATCTCGAATCCGCCTACCTCTGCCGCCACAGCAGGCGTCGCCGCCATTGGCACGAAATACAGTGCCAGAAGCCCCGCGAGCATCATCGCGACCGTTCTGGGCATTCCCCGCTGACTCATCGACCGGACCATCGAAGGCACCTCTCGTCAGAAACGAAACGGCACCGAGGTCGGTCTCACCAGTGGCTCCCCGCGACTGCCGTGAGCAACTCGCCCACGGGGTGACCGGACGTGTCGATCGCGGCTCAAAGCCCCCCCAGCAAGCGCCTTCCTCTCCCCAGGTCGACGCACCGTCACTCTGCGCGTCAGGCAGGTAACGGTCAAGGGGAACGGTCATCATCTGAGCGCACTTTGCGTGCTATATCCGAATTTCTTATCGCTCAGCCGGCTCTTGACATGCCTGAGGGGCTCCCGGCGAACCGGGAGCCCCTCAGGATCAGGGTCGTGCTAGCCGAGCCGGTGGCTACCGGGCTGCCTTCGCCGGCTGGCCCCCATCAGCAGCAAGCCGATGCCGAGCAGGCCGAACGCCGTCCCTGCCAGAAGGCCAGGCTCGACCAAGGACCCGGTGTGCGGCAGCACCTTGGGCGGGTTGCCCGCCTTGACCGGGAGCACCTTGGTCACCGGGGTGACGACCTCGTTCGACGGCTTCTTCGGGGTCTGGACGGACTGCACGGCGCCTGCATTGAGGATGTCCACCGCTACCGTCTCGCCCGGATCGCCCGCGACGTCGTCGATGGTGACCTTGAAGGTCACCTGACGCGTCGTCCCGGCAGCCATGTCCCCCAGCGCCCAGCTGATCTTGTGGTCGGCACCCGGCTGGGTGACCGTGCAGGTCCCCGCGCCGATGCAGGTCGCCGACCCGGCCACGTACGTCGTCTTGCCCGAGGTCGGGCGGGCCGGGTCGTACCCGGGCACGTAGTCCGACACCACGACGTCGTTCTGGGTGATATTGCCGGTCGCGCTCACGTTCAGCGTGTAGGTGAGCGTGTCACCGAACTCCACCACCACGCCGCCACCCGCGACCGGGGACACGGCCTTCGTTACGTTCAGCGCCCCTTGGAGGACCCGGACGACCGACGTCTCACCGGCATCGCCGCACGTGCCGGCGACCGGGTTGTTGTTGGCGTCCCCGGAGTAACTGGCGATCCAGTAGTAGGACCCACCAGCGTTGACCGTCGCAGTCACCGGACCGTAGGTGCCCGGACCGGACACCGGGACGGCAGCCGAGGTGAAGATCGCCGCACCCGAGCAGTTCGGGCTGGCCGACGGACCGAACAGCTGGAACGTGATCGACCCACCAGCCGACGCAGTCACCCCGGTCAGGGTGGCCCTGTCAGTGATGGTGCCCGGAGGCAACGTGCCCGCCGTCGCCGTTGTGGAGATGGTCGGCGTGGTCGGGTTGACGGTCGAGGTCTCACCGAGGTCGCCACACTTGCCGGTCACGGGGTCGTTGTTCGAATCGCCCGTGTACGACGCCACCCAATAGTACTTGCCCGCTTGCGTGATGGTTACGGGGCCGGACGAGACCTGGATCGTCTGGTCGACACCGACGTTCGCGATCCCAACCGTGACGCTGTCGAACGGCTCACCGGTGCAGGTGGGCGAGGAGTTCAAGCGGGAACGGGCCCCACACCTCGAAGGTCACCTCGCCGCCGCGCTTCCGCCGTCAGCCCGGTCAAGGTGGCAGTGTCGGGGATATTCGAGGAGACCTGCGGCACCTGCCCGCCTGTAGCCGAGGTCTCGATGGTAGGCGATGCCTCGTCGACAACAGTTGACTCGTTCGGGTCATTGCACTCGCCGGCGACCGCGGCGTTCTTGGCGTCACCTTCGTAGCTGGCGATCCACCGGTAGGTGCCCGCATCGGTGACGGTGTGGTTGCCGGATGAGACGGTGACCGAGCCTCCGGCCGAGACCAGGCCGTTGATCGAGACATCAACCGACCAGATGGATGTCCGACAGGTGTTGTCTCCAGGGCCGTAAAGGCTGAAGGTGACGTTCCCCGTGGCGTCTGGTGTGAGGCCGGTGATCGTGGCGCTGTCGGAGATCGACGCGTCCGGCAGGCTGTCACTGTCGAGAGCGTCTGTGCTGATCTCCGGCGTGGTCTGCGTCACCACCGACGTCTCGTTGGCTGCGTTGCAGACACCGGTTGAGTTCAGGAAGACGTCCGTGTCGGCTGACACGAAGTTGGCGATCCAGCGGTAGGTGCCGACGGCGGTAGGCGTGAAGCTCGCCGACGTCGCGACGCCGCTCGCGTCGAGCGGACGGTCCGCCGACGTAAAAATGGCTGGGCCAGAACACGTCGTGTCGCCCGGTCCGTAGAGGCGGAAGGTCACGGTGCCCTCGGCGTCTGCCGGCGTCACGGTGGCGGAGTCCTGGGATTGACGAGCCGATCGTCACGGTCCCGGTCGCCTGCGTCACGATGCTTGTCGGCTCCGGTGCGCTGTTGAGGATCACCTCGGGGTCCACCGAGGTGCCGGCGCGCGGGACGATGTAGGTGAAGGTCGTGTCGTCCGGCAGGACGTAGCCAGGAGGCGCCTCTAGCTCGGTGACCGTGCACTCGGTTCCTTCAGGGGCACTGATTGCGATGAAGCCGTCGTTGGCGTAGCCGGTGACCGGGTTTCCGGTGACCGGGTCGCCGTCGGGCCGCGCGTCCTCCAGGCCGAAGATCACGACCGACGGGAAGTCGGCAGTGGGGTCACAGTCGACAGTGAACTTGGCCCCCTCCAGAGGGTCTCCTGTCGCCGCGTCCTGCTTCTCGATGCGCAGCGTGCCACCCACGGTGAAGCAGACACTGCCCTTGCGGTTGCTCGCCTGCGGATCGGTGGGGTCAGCGGTGGTCTTCGCGAAGTTGCACACCTCGGTGCCGAGCGGCAGCGTGTCCGGGATCTGGAGCGTGTAGGTGAAGGCGAAGTCCTCGTTGTTCGGCACTCCCGTGAGGGTGAATGGGCTGCCAGGCAGCGGGTCCAAATCGTTCGCGCCGTAGTCCTCGCCCGGGGTGCCTCCGATGCGGGAACATGAAGCAGTCGGTAATGACGAAGTCGCCGCCCTCCTCGGCCGCTTCAGCGGGGTAGCTGATCTCGAAGGTCACTTCGCCGCCGGGCTGGAATTCGCCCCCGACGATTCCTCTGGAGCGTGTTCTCGCTTCCCGGCGTCGTCAGGACGCCGTTACAGCCGGACCCGCCCTCCTCGATCACGACGTCAGCAGACGCCGGCAGCGCACTCAGTGGGACGAAGTACAAAGCCAGCAGCGCAGCGATCAGGATCGCGAACGGCTTCGGCATTCCCCGCTTGGTCATCGACCGGACCATCAGAAGGCACCTCCCGTTAAGGAACGAAATGGCACCGAGGTCGGTCTCACCAGTGGCTCCCCGCGACCTCCGACCGCCGTCTCCCGGCGCGCGAGGTGACCGAAATACCGGTCGCGGCTCAAAGCCCCCCCTAGCAGTGCGCACCCCCACTCCCCATGGGGCCCCGCGCCGCTCACTGTGCGTGATGATCAAACAGAGGGTCAAGCAAAACGCAGCAAATCGTGAGGCCTGCTGCCCGAAATGAACCGATTCGCGCGGCAAATATCATCCGTTTGGGCTATCAAGTCCGCCAATGCCCGGGCGCCTCAGACGGCTCGTCGTCCCGCACCTAACGGGACCCCCTCGAGCCGTCTGCCGCTCTCAGCGCCGGCCAAGCCGCCCGCCTAGCGGCGGCGGATGCCGCTCTCCCTGCGCCGGCCTGCTGCCATCAGCAGCAGACCGAGGCCGAGGAGGAGGATCGCGCCCGCGGCGAACTGGGCGGGCTTCACCGACTACCCGTATGCGGCAGGACCTTGGGCGGGTTGGCCGCCTTGACCGGGAGCACCTTGGTCACCGGGGTGATCACCTGGTTAGACGGCTTGATCGGGGTCTGCTTCGACTGGACCGCGCCGGCGTTGAGGATGTCGACGGCCACCGTCTCACCCGGGTCACCCGCCACGTCGTCGATGGTCACCTTGAAGGTCACCTGCCGCTCGTCCCGGGCGCCATGTCATCCAGGGCCAGGTGACTTGTGGTCAGCGCGCGGGTGGGTGACCCCAGCGTTACCGCGCCCATGCAGGCCGCCGACCCAGCAACGTACGTCGTCTTGCCCGAGGTCGGGCGAGCCGGGTCGTAGCCCGGGATGTAGTCGGGGACGACGACATTGTCCTGGGTCAGCTCTCCCGTCGCGCTCACCGTGAGGGTGTACGTGAGCGTGTCACCGAACTCCACCACCGTGCCGCCACCGGCCACCGGCGAGACCGCCTTGACGATGTTCAGGGCCCCTTGCAGCACCCGGACCACCGAGGTCTCTCCCGCCTCGCCGCACACCCCGGCAACCGGGTTGTTGTTGTCGTCGCCGGAGTAGCTGGCGACCCAGTAGTACGACCCACCAGCGGTGACCGTCGCCGTGACCGGCCCATAGGTGCCCGGACCGGACACCGGCTGAGGCGTCGAGGTGAACACCGGGGAACCGGAGCAGTTCGGGGTGGCCGACGGCCCGTACAGCCGGAACGTGATGCTCCCGCCCGCCGACTCCGTCACCCCGCTGAGGGTCTCCTTGTCGGTGATGGTCCCCGGCGGAAGGGTGCCCGACGTCGCCTCGTAGCGATGGCCGGGTTGGCCTTCTTGATGGTGACGTCCTCGTTGTCGTCACCGCACTCACCGGCCACCGGGTTGTTGTTGTCGTCCCCGGAGTAGGACGCGATGAACCAGTACGTCCCGGCCGAGCCCAGCCCGGTGTAGGCCGGCGAGGTCGCCGACGCCTTACCGTCGGTCACCGTGCCGATCGCGACCGGCCCCAGCGTCGTCACCAACGTCTCGCAGGTGTCGTCGCTGTAGAGCTTGAAGTCACCGTCCCCCGGCGTTGCCGACAGCCCCGTCAGGTTCGCGGTGTCCTTCACCGAGGTCCCCGGCAGCGTGTCGTCCGTGGCCTCAGCCACCGTAGAGATCCCCGGGTTGGCCTTCTTGATGGTGACGTCCTCGTTGTCGTCACCGCACCCACCGGCCACCGGGTTGTTGTTGTCGTCCCCGGAGTAGGACGCGATGAACCAGTACGTCCCGGCCTCGCCGCAGCCCGGTGTAGGCTCGGCGAGGTCACCGACGCCTTACCGTCGTCACCGTGCCGATCGCGACCTGCCCCGCGTCGTCACCAACGTCTCGCAGGTGTTGTCGCTGTAGAGCTTGAAGGTCACCGACCCCCCGCGTCGGCCGACAGCCCCGTCAGGTTCGCGGTGTCCTTCACCGAGGTCCCCGGCAGCGTGTCGTCCGTGGCCTCAGCCACCGTCGACGATCCCCGGGTTGGCCTTCTTGATCGTGACGTCCTCGTTGTCGTCACCGCACTCACCCGCCACCGGGGTTGTTGTTGTCGTCCCCGGAGTAGGACGCGATGAACCAGTACGTCCCGGCCGATGCCCAGCCCGGTGTAGCCCGGCGAGGTCACCGACGCCTTACCGTCGGTCACCGTGCCGATCGCGACCGGACCCAGCGTCGTCACCAGCGTCTCGCAGGTGTCGTCGCTGTAGAGCTTGAAGGTCACCGAGCCCCCGGCGTCGCGCCGACAGAGCCCGTCAGGTTCGCGGTGTCCTTCACCGAGGTCCCCGGCAGTGTGTCGTCCGTGGCCTCAGCCACCGTCAGATCCCCGGGCTGGCCTTCTTCGACGTCCGTGTGCTCGTTGGCTGCGTTGCACGCGCTGTCGGCGTCGACGTTGTTGGCGTCGCCGTCGAAGTGCGCGACCCAGCGGTACGCGCCGGCCACGCCTGCCGCCGTGTAGTGCTCGCCGAGGTCGCCGTGGCGTAGTAGTCGGGCCGTCCTGGACCACCGTGACCGGCCGGTTCAGCGCTGGTGAACACGGGGTGCCGGTGCAGTTCGTGTCGCCGGGCCGTAGAGGTAGAAGTCCACGTTGGCGAAGTCGCTGCCGTCGGACGCGGATCCGGTCACGTCCAGGTTCGACGGTGACCGGCGCGACCTTGGCGGTGTCGTAGAGCGTCGATGCCCGGCAGCTGGGTCGTCCGGCGCCTGCGCCACAGTGGTCAGGCCGGTCGCGAGCGGCGGCACGTAAGACGTCTCGTTCGCGTCGCCGCACTGGCCGGCGACGGCACTGTTGCCGTTGTTGTCCCCGCTGTAGACGGCGATCCAGGCGTAGTAGCCCGAGCTCGGACACCGAGACGGGGCCGGACTCGTACTTGTACTCGGAGCCGTCCTTGACGCCGGTGGCGTCGGTCGCGCTCGCGACGTACTTGGTGCCGCTGGCGTAGTCCGGCACCCCGCCGGGCGAGGTGTAAGCGCACGCGGTCGACGTGATGTCGGCCGCGCTGGCGAACGGGCCGTAGACGTAGAACGTCACCGAGCCGGTGTTGTTGCTGTTGAGGCTGCCGACCCACGCCGTGTCGCTGATGGTCGCGTTCGGGCAGGTTGCCGTTGGTCGCCTGGGTCCGGATCGTCGACTTCGGGTCGTGGAAGGTGAAGGTCCGGTTGCCCGCCGGCGTGGTGGTGCCGTCGGCGTTGATCGTGATCGGCCACGGACTCGCGGTCCGGCGCGCGTCCGGCAGGTTGTACGGCGCCGGCACCGAGACCTCGTACCAGTAGTAGGTCTCGCCCCAGGCCAGGTTCGCCGATCGTGCACTTGCCGTCGTCGGTGTCGCCGGCGAGCTCACCGGTCGTGCAGGTGCCGACCGACTGGTCCGCGTTCGCCTCCCCGGTGATCTGCAGACCCGGCGGTCCCCCGTTCTCCCTGTAGAGCTCGAACACCGCGCCGTCGATCAGCGCGTTGCCGTGCGGGCGCCCGCTTGACGACCGTCAGGTCGTACGTCTCCCGCGGGTTGTCGAAGATCTCATCGGGAGTCGACGGCGTCAGCACGACGTCGGCGCCGTCGCCGTCGGCTCCGGGGATCGAGAACAGACCGTGCCGGGTCGCGCTCCCAGCCCTCGGGCGCGTCGATCTCCCTGATCAGGTAGTCAGCCGGTCTGCAGGTCGTCGACCTTGATGACGCCGAGTCGGAGTCGTTCGGGTCGTCGACTGGTCGCCGCCGGCCGACTCACGTCACCAGCCTGATGTTGTCCTTGACGGTGAAGTTCTCGTCGGCGCAGCGTGAAGCCGGGGTCGCCGTCGGTCTCGCGGGAGATGCGGAACACCGCGCCCCTCGGCAGGCAGGTCGCGCTGGACCCTCGTAGGTCTTGTGGAAGGTCACCGAACCCGTTGTTCACGAAGGTGACCGAGTCGAAGCGCTCTCGGCGTGCCCTCGAACGGCACCGGGGTGATCGTCTCGGTCGTCGATCACCGATGTAGCCGTCCGGCGGGCTGATCTCGGTGACCGTGTACGTGCCCGGGCACGACCTCGGTCAGGTGATCTCGCCGGCGGTCGCGTCCGGGTCGTCGTAGTTCGTGTCGACCGCGACTTCAGGCGTCGTGTTCGACTCGGTGTTGTCGTCGAAGATCGTCGATAGCTGTCAGCGTGCCGGGCCGGCCCGGCGTGCCGACCGGGAGCGGGTTCGGCGTCGATCTCGAAGGTCGCGCCGCCCAGCGGCGTCCCGTCCTCGTCCTCCTTGAAGATGCTGAAGGAGCGCGCAGGTCGACGGGATGCGTCGACCGGGATGGCCGCGATGTAGTCCATCAGGTTGTGCCCGGTCTCCGGTCACCGGTGATCGATGCGGGCGTTGAGCGTCGCTGAAGCCGGCCGAGGGCAACCCGGCACCAGCACCGAACGTGGTCAGGTCGAAGCCGGACTCGAGGAACTGTCCTTGGGCGAGCGTGCCGTTGGACGGTGTTGCCGCCGGTCCACCAGACGGCACCGGGACTGTCCGAGTCCAGCCGGGTCGACGAGCCGACGTCGTCGACCTTGACCCACGAAGCCGTCCTGTCGGCGCCGGCGGACCCGCGTGCGTGCCGGCCACGTCCGGTCGTCCCAGACGTAGAGCCCGACGTCCTCGTTCTGCCGTCCGCCGTGCAGGGTGACCGGCCGTTGCCCTGGTCGTAGTTGACCAGCCGGATGTCGCCCTGGGTGCGGGTCGGGTTGGCGTTGGTGGTCGGGGTCTGCGTGACCTGGTTCAGCTCGAAGTAGCAGTACTTCGCGGTGCCGTTCGCCGAAGCCGCGGTCGAAGGCGAAGAAGAACCACGATGTGGTCCGTCGTCGTCGATCCGGATGTACTGTCGCCCATGCGGCCGAAGTCCGACTTGCCGGTCGCGTTGCCGGCGACCCGAACGGACCACTCGGCCAGCGCCGGACTCGCCGGTGTCGACGTACTCCTTGCTGCGCGCCCTGGAACGTCGTGTCGTCCTGGCCGACGGTCGGTGTTGTCGACGCCGGTCGAGAAGCCCGGCGTCGGTCGCCGGCCGGGGTGAAGTCCCCCAGTCGATCGGCGGGTCCGCCGGGTGTCGTCGAGCGAGTTGCCATCGATCTCGAACGCCGCGACGTGGCGGCCTGCGCCGGCATCGCCCCGAACGGGACGAAGTACAGCGCCAGCAGCGCCGCGATCAGGATCGCGAACGGCTTCGGCATTCCCCGCTTGGTCATCGACCGGACCATCAGATGGCACCTCTCGTAAGGAACGAAATGGCGCCGAGGTCGGTCTCACCAGTGGCTCCCCGCGACCGTCGAACGCCGTCCCCGGCGGCGCGAGGTGACCGGAAATCCGGTCGCGGCTCAAAGCCCCCCCAGCAGTGCGCCCCCCTCTCCCCAGGGGCTGCGCCCGCTCACTCTGGGTGACGGTCAACGGGGGTCAAGCCGTAACTCGACAACGGTCAGTGACCGTGTCGTAGTTGGTCCCGATTTGCCCGGCGAAGATCATCCGTTCGGCCGATACAGGCCCGAACGGAACCCGTCGACGCCGGGCGATGCCGGCCTCAGCCAGCCTTCTCGCCCTGCCGGCGCCACCGGATCCCGGCCTCGATGAACTCGTCGATCTCCCCGTCGAGCACGGCGCTGGTGTTGCCCGTCTCGTGCTCGGTCCGCAGGTCCTTGACCATCTGGTAGGGGTGCAGGACGTAGGACCGCATCTGGTTTCCCCACGACCCTCCGCTGTCGCCCTTCAGCGCGTCCATCTCGGCCTTGTCCTCGGCCCGGCGACGCTCCAGCAGCCGCGACTGCAGCACGCGCAGAGCAGCCGCCCGGTTCTGGATCTGCGACTTCTCGTTCTGGCAGGACACGACGATGCCGGTCGGGATGTGGGTGATGCGCACCGCCGAGTCCGTCGTGTTGACCGACTGGCCGCCCGGCCCGGACGACCGGAACACGTCGATCCGCAGGTCGTTCTCCGGGATCTCGATGTGGTCGGTCTGCTCGGTCACCGGGAGCACCTCGACACCGGCGAACGACGTCTGGCGCCGCCCCTGGTTGTCGAAGGGCGAGATCCGCACCAGTCGGTGGGTGCCCTGCTCGACGGACAGCGTCCCGTAGGCGTACGGCACGTTGACGGCGAAGGTGGCCGACTTGAGGCCGGCCTCCTCGGCGTACGACGTGTCGAGCACCTCGGCCGGGTAGTTGTGGCGCTCCGCCCAGCGCAGGTACATCCGCATCAGCATCTCGGCGAAGTCGGCCGCGTCGACCCCGCCGGCCTCGGCACGGATGGTGACGAGTGCCTCGCGCTTGTCGTACTCACCCGCCAGCAGCGTCCGCACCTCGAGCTCGCCGAGCGTCTTGCGGATGGACGTCAGCTCGGCGTGGGACTCGGCGAGCGTGTCGGCGTCGCTCTCCTCCTCGGCCATCTGGAACAGCACCACCAGGTCGTCGAGCCGCCGGCGCAACGACTCCACCCGGTTGAGCTCCCCCTGGACGTAGGACAGGCGGCTCGTGACGCGCTGGGCCTTCTCCTGGTCGTCCCACAGGTCGGGAGCCGCCGCCTGCTCGTTGAGGTCGGCCAGCTCACGGCGCATCTCGTCGGGGTCGATGACCGCCTCGATGCTGCCCAGCGTCTGGTCGAGCTCCTTGAGCTCCTCGGACACGTCCACGGCTGCCACGTGCAGGAAGCGTACGCGACCGGCAGCGCCCGAACCGAGCGGTGCCGGGGCCGTCAGGCAGCGTCGTCCGCTCGGCTCAGCTGCTGGAGGAAGTGCACGTCCACCCGGCCGAGCTCCTCCGGCGCCCGAGGCTGCGGCGGCGGACGGGAGACGTGGCGGTGGCCGGTCGGGGTGACCGTCTCGATGCGGTGCCGGCCTGCTCGGCTGCCCGGGCTGGGTCGAGCGCGCCAGCCCGGGGCCTGCTTGTCGTAGTTGCAGCGCTCACACATGCCTTGCCCGTTGTCGGCGTCGGTCGCACCGCCGGACTCGTGTGTCTCGGCGTGGTCGCCATGACGAACCGGGGCATCGCACCACGGGGTGCGGCAGACCTGGTCCCGGGCGATGAGGAAACCGCGCAACGGCTTGGGGAAGCACCTGGCTCGCGACTCGAGCGCCACGAGCTCGTCGGTGCTGGGATGCGTGAAGAGCCGCCGGACCCACACCGCGGCGTCCGTCGCAGTGTCCGTCGCGGCGTCCGTCGCGCTGCTCGGGTCGGGGCGGAGCAGGGCACGGGCGTACGGAGCAGGCACCGGGCCGTAGCCCGGCACCAGCGCCGGCTCATCGTCCCCGTCGAAGAGAGCCCGGTCGGTCATCACCAGGTGCACCTCGATCGGACCCGCTGTCGCGGTTGACCGGCCGGTGACGCGCTCGACCAGGGTGTCGGCCATGACCTGGCCGCGGCTGCGGCCGTCGCCGGCCGCGCGTGCCTCGTCGGCGGCCTTCATCAGCGCCGCGTAGGCCGCGACGCCCTGGGTGACGGGCAGGAGCGCGGTGAGGTTGGACATGGTGTCCGGCGCGGGGCGATGTGTCACTCGGCGCTCACCCTCGGCGCGGGACGTGCGGCGGACCGCGGCGTGGGGATCCAGCCGGTAGGCGAGCCGACGTGCCTCGGCGGCCAGCGCCCGGTCACCCAGCCCCTCGAGGCGGCGCGGGTCGGCGGCGACCTCCCGGTCGACCAGTCCCCGGTCCTCGCGCGAGAGGCAGGCCGTCTCGCGCACCAGCAAGGTCGCGCGCCACTCCGACAGCCGGCCCTCGGTCAGTGCGCCCAGCGTGTGCGGCATCTCGTGGACCAGTGCCTTGGCCAGCCCGAGGTGGCGCCCGCCGCGGGCAGGGCTGTCCTTGCGGGCCAGCGCGACCTGCGACGCGACCCCCCGGCCCTGCTGGTCTGGTGCCATCCCCAGTGACGCGTGCCGCGTCCGCACCGACGCGTCGAGATCCGCCGCGGCCCGCGCCTGTGCCGCGGCAGCGGCGGACTTCAGCTCCTCCAGCACCCGCAGCTGGTCGATCCGCTCGGCGTCGGTGACGTCACGGTCCGTCTCGCGGAGCGCCCGGACCCAGCCGCGGAGGGTCTGGACGTCGAGGGCGCCGACGCGGGCCAACGGACCGACTGTCGAACATGTGTTCGATGATATCGGGTGGGCAGGACATGCCCGCTGGGTTGTCCCCAGCCTTGGTTCAGGCGCCGCGGTCCCTCGGGCTGGACACGTAGATCAGCCGGTCCCCCGCCTGCAGCTGCGCGACCTCCGGGTCGTCGTACGGGTGGTTGCGACCGTCCCGCACCACCGCGAGGACCGGCGTCGGGATGGCGCGCGGGTCGGACCCCACCTCGTCCGCCGTGCACGTCGCGCTCGACCAGGTCCAGCCCGTGCCCGAAGGCGATCAGGTCCTCCACGACAGAGACCATGTTGGGGCTCTTCGTGGCCAGCCCGAGCAGCCGTCCCGCGGCGTCCGACGAGGTGATGACCGAGTCGGCCCCGCTCTGGGTGAGCAGGTCGGCGTTCTCCGCCTCGCGCACCGCGGCCACGACATTGACGTCCGGGGCCAGCTGCCGGACCGTGAGGCAGGTCAGCACCGCCGTGTCGTCCCGGTTGACCGCGATGACCACGGCGCGTGACCTCGTGACCTCGGCCTCCTTGAGCACGGCGTCGCTGTCCGACCGGCCGTGCACCGTCGCCAGCCCGGCGGCGGCCGCGCTCTCGACCGCCTCGTGGTCGACCTCGATGACGACGATCTGCTCGAGCGCCACCCCGTTCTGACGCAGCGCCCGGATCGCGCTGCGCCCCTTCGTGCCGTATCCGCAGACGACGACGTGGTCCTTCACGCGTGACCTCCAGCGGGCGACGTTGAACTGGTCCCTGGACCGCTCGGTCAGGACCTGGATGGTGGTGCCGATGAGCACGAGGACGAAGAGGAACCGCATCGGTGTGACGAGCAGCGCGTTGGTGAGCCGGGCGGCGTCCGTCACCGGCGTGATGTCGCCGTAGCCGGTCGTCGACAGCGTCACCGTCGTGTAGTACAGCGCGTCGGTGACCGAGAGCTCCCCGTCCGCGGAGTCGTTGTAGCCGTCTCGCTCGACGAGGACGACCGACCCAGTTGAGCAGGACGATCGACACAGCGATCGCGACGCGGCGCATGATCGCCACCGCCGGCGGCACCGACGGGCGCCGCGGCAGCCGCAGCTTCCAGGTCGGCTCGTCCACGCGTCACATTCAGCCACACCGCACCGCGCCACGGGTGGAGGCGGGGCGGTCACTGTCCGTGAGGACGCGCGGCTACCTAGTGCATCGGTACGACTGCGTCTAGCCACATGACGCCGGATTACACCGTTGCGTTCGTCACATCTTCCGCGTGGACCCCGGTTGGTGGTCAATGGCAGGCCGTTCATGCCCGACGCTGTATGGCAGAAGTCCTCGCCGGGAAGGCCGGCGGGGCGGCCACACCGCGGACGCCGAGCCCTGTCACCGCGTGCGGTCACCGACGAACACGTCGCATGACAGGGACGGAGAACCCAGCACGGCGGACGACCCGAGTACCCGCGCAGCACCTGCGCGAACGTACGAGGGCCGTCCTTGGGGTGAAGCCACCGAACGGTGGCCGGGCAACTTCGGCGCCCGAACCCGACAGGTCATTCTTCGCAGGCGGATCCCGAGGAATCCCCCGCAATGTCGCTTACCCGACTCGTCCCTGTCCGCCTGCTCGCCGCCGTACCCCTGGTCCTCACCCTCGTGGTGACGATGTTCGCGGCCTACACCGTCAGCCCCGCCGCCCCCAAGGCGAACGCTGCTCTGATCAGCACGCAGAAGGCCAACAACGCCGTCGACTGGGCCCGCAGCCGCAAGGGCTCGCCCTACGGCTACGGCGCCGACGGCCCGCACCGCTTCGACTGCTCCGGCCTGACCCGCTGGGTCTACTCGAAGGTCGGCCGGTCGCTGCCGCACTCGTCCTCAGCGCAGGTCAGCAAGACCATGCGGATCAGCAAGGAGAACCGTCGCCGCGGCGACCTCGTCTTCTTCTACAGCCGCAGCGGCGTCTACCACGTCGCGATCTACGCCGGCCACGGCTACATCTGGCACGCCTCGCGCCCGGGCACCCCGGTCCAGCGCATCAAGCCGTGGACCAGCCGGGTCTTCTACGGCCGGCTCCGCTAAGAGCCTCCTGCCGTACGTCGGGCGCGGTCTCCCTGCCGAGGGAGCCGCGCCCGTCGTGCTGCCCGACCGCGCTCACGGGGTCAGCGGCGAGCGGGCTCGCGCGGTCGCGTCCAGCGGGTAGCCGCCGCGCACGTCGGTCGTGAGCAGGTTGAGGAACGGCATCCGCACCACCGCCGCAAGCGTGACGGTGACCGTCTGGCCGTCGGTGGACACGTCGACCACCCGGAAGCCGTCGAACCGACCCTCGAGGTCGGCGTCCCGCGACGTACTGGGTGACGGCCGCCCGGGCACCCTGCTCGGACAGCGGCAGCAAGGTCCGGCGCCGGTGTAGACGCGCTCGAGGTCCGGCTGGTTGGCGGCGGTGAGCGCCGCGCCGTCGGCGGCCGCCACCAAGGATCGCCGGTAGAGGTAGGCCTTCGACAGGTTGACCACGACGGTGACCAGCAGGCCGGCGATGACGGCGTAGATCAGCACCAGCAGGATCAGCTGGCCGTCGTCACCGCGGTCGCGGACCGCTCGCAGCCGCCTCACCGCGCGGCCTCGCCGGTACCTGTCGACGACCTCGAGGTGTCGACTGCGTCACCTCGACAGTCGCGGGCGCCGGCCGTCGAGGAATCGGGGCAGCAACGGCAACGACACGTCGTACGCGACGACGACCTCGACCCTGCTGCCCGGGCTGCAGGCACGGCGTGCTGCGAGCAGGTGATCCGCAGGTCGGCCGCGGCCAACGGCAGGTCGCTGTCCCCCATCACGATCGCGGGCGGCGGCGAACGCCCGGCCACCCGCACCGTCCACCGACTCGGAGGTGGCGAAGACCCGGCCGGCTTCGCGGGCGGCGCTGGACGCGGCGTAGGCCGCCGACTGGACGCGGAAGACCGTGAGCAGCACGTAGACGAGCGGCACCATGAGCAGCACAGCCAGGAAGACGAACTCGACGATCGCGTTGCCTGCCTCGTCGTCGCCGCGCACACGGCGCCAGCCGCAGGTCGCGCCAGGTCGACGGAGTCGGCTCACGGCCCTCCTCGATGGCGTGCCCGCGGACGCTGGATGCCGCGCGACGGCCCGAGCAGTCCGACGAGCGGCAGCGTCGCGTCGACCTGGACGTACACGGTCGGCACCCCGTCCACAGTCTCGAAGCCGCTCGTCACGCGGCGGCGAACGCGTCGGCCAGCGAGTCGCGGATGAGCTGCCGGGTGACCGCCTCTCCCTCGGCCGGCGTCCGGTCCGCGTTGGCCGCGTACCGCGCGCCCTCGGCGGCCGACGCCGCGAGGGTGTTGCGGACGTGCAGCGCCAGCCCGAGCTGCAGCAGCGCCAGGAACAGGACGGTGAGCAGCACCCCGACCAGGATGAACTCGACGACCGCCGAGCCGCGTGTCGTCAGCGCGACGCGGCGTCACGGTCAGGGAGCGTGCCGACGACGCCGTCCAGCGCGTCGTTGAACAGCTCGCTTCAGCTTGTCGTCGGCGACGAGCCACAGCGCGGTCACCAGCCCCGCGGTCATGATCGTCACCAGCACCCAGCCGGGGACGTCGCCGCGGTCGCCGCTCCGACCCGACCCGCGTACCACGGCGCGGCTCCACGACCACACCACAGCCTCCGACTCGGCCGACCACCGCTCGCGACATCCAGCGTCCGCGTGTCTCCTCGTCCGCCAGTCGTCGTGGCATCTCCCACTCTTGGCGACCGCAGCCTCAACCGGCGAAGCTGAAGCCGTAGAACCCGGGAACAGCGCGAACACGCACCGTCACCGGCAGCACGAGGAAGACGACCGGGACCATCATCGCGATCTCCTTCCGTCCGCCCGCCTCGAGCAGGCCCGCTTGCCCGCCTCGCGCACGTCGACCGCCTGCGCACGCAGCACGTCGGCGAGCGGCGTGCCGCGCTCGACGGCGATCGCCACGCCGTCCACGAAGCGGGCCAGCGGCGGGCAGACTCGTCCGCGTCGGCCATGCCCTGCAGCGCCTGGACCAGCGACGCACCGGCGCGGGCGTCCGCCAGTGCTCGGCCGAGCTCCGCGGCGAGCTCGCCGCGACTGATGCGGGTCACCCGCTCCAGCGCGCCCACCGCGCCCTCGCCCGCCGCGACGGCGAGGGCGAGCAGCTCGGCGATGGTCGGGAACTCGGCCATCATCCGCTCCTCGCGCCGTGCCACCTCCCGCGACAGCCACCGGTCGCGCAGCAGCACTCCGGCGACCGTGGCACACCAGGCAGAGCACCAGCAACGGCACCGGCCGGACTCGCCGCCGTGCGCGACAGAGAGGACGCTGAGCAGCGAGGCCCGCCAGCAGCCCGCCGCCGCCCCACAGCACCTGCTCCGCGCGGAACTCCTCGAGCGTCATCGCCGCGCCCGGCCTGCTCGAGCCGGTGCCGCACCGACGACGGCGCCGCCGAGCAAGCGCTCGACAGCCGCGACCGCATCGGCCAGAACGGGGCGACGATGCGCTCCAGCGTCGGGAACGGCGTCAGCGGCCGCGGAGCGAGCAGCAGCCGCGACGGCCGCGGCGGCGTCACGCAGGTACGGCGCCAGCCGGTCGTCGAGGCGCGGCCGGCGCAATGCGGGCACCCGTCACGACGGCCAGCACCAGACCGAGGCCGACCAGCAGGCCGACGACCGCGCCGGTGAGGACGCCGCTCACCGCAGCACCCGCTCCTCCTCGGGCAGCCGGCCGATGCGCACCATCAGCCGGTAGGCGACCAGGCACAGGCGCGCCGCCGACGGCGAGGACGACGAGCCCGGCCGCGCTGTTGTACGCGTCGACCGCCTCGGGCCGCAGCGACAGCAGCGCCAGCACGATCCACGGCGCCGCCACCGCGAGGCGCGCGGCGTTGACCGTCCAGCCCTGGCGGGTCTCGAGCTCCGCCCGGGTCCGCGCGTCCTCGCGCAGGAACGCCGACAGCGTGCGCAGCAGCCGGCCGAGGTCGCTGCCGCCGACCTCGCGGGCCATGCGCAGCGACTCGACGATGCGGTCGCCGACCGGGTCGGCCAGGGACGCCTTCAGCCGGTCGAGGCAGTCGAAGAAGCGCCCGGTCGCGCGGTAGTCCTCGCCGAACCGCGCGAACGGCCGCCGCAGCTCCGCCGGACCGCGCACGCCGACCTGCGTGAGCGCCTCCGGCAGCGACAGTCCGGCGCGCACGCCCGACGCGAGGTTGTCGACGACCTCGGGCCACAGGTCGCGCAGCTCGGCCCGGCGCTGCCGCTGCCCGCACCGCACCAGCGCGACGGGCGCACCAGCACGCGATCACCGCCGAACGCCACCGCGATCGACGAGCGAACGGGACACGGCGAGCATCACGACCAGCACCGACGAGCGCCGACGCCCGACGCAGGACGCGACGAGACCGCGCCGGGCGTCACGGACTCGATGCCGGCCTGCGCCAGCAGCGTCGGCGACCGCTCGCGCGCGTCGGCGCGACGCGCGACCGTCGCGGCCGCGGCGGCGCTGAACGACCGCCAGATCAGGAAGAGTCCGAGGCCGAGCAGCAACCCGACGAGGGCGCCCATCAGGCGGCCGCACGCGTCGTACGGCGACAGCAGCGCGGCAGGTCGTGGCCGGCCCGCTCGAACCGCTCGGCGTGCGGCGGCCAGCCGTCGGCGCGGACGAGCTGGCCGTCGCGCGTGACGAAGATGTCGGCCGTCTCGACGACGTCACCCTCGACCCGACCCGGGCACCGCGACGACCTCGCGTGACCACGCGCCGGCCGTCGCGCTCGGTCGCGATGTGCACGACGAGGTCGATGCAGCCCGCGACGGTCGGCACGACGAAGCGCGTGGCCGACGTTCTCGCCGGCGAGCAGCGGCAGCGTGCACATCTTGGTCACGGCCTCGCGCGCGCGGTTGGCGTGGATCGTGCACATGCCCGGCAGCCCGGAGTTGAGCGCGATCAGCAGGTCGAGGCTCTCCTCCTGGCGGACCTCGCCGACGATGATGCGCGACGGCCGCATCCGCAGCGCCTCCTTGACCAGCCGGCGCAGCTTGATCTCGCCGGTGCCCTCGAGGCTCGGCTGGCGGCACTGCATCGCGACGACGTCGGGCAGCGGCACCTTGAGCTCGAACACCTCCTCGCAGGTGACCACCCGCTCGCGCGCCGGGATGGCGGCGGTCAGGCAGTTGAGCAGCGTGGTCTTGCCGGCCTGCGTGCCACCGGCCACGAGGATGTTCAACCCGCTGGCGACAGCGGCCTCGAGGAAGCGCGCGCGCCTGCGCCGTCACGGTCCCGAGCTGGACCAGGTCCTCGAGATGCGTCGGCGCGCACGACGAACTTGCGGATGTTCACCGACCAGTGCTGCACGCGTGATGTCGGGGATCACCACGTGCAGCCGGCGAGCCGTCGGGCAGCATCGCGTCGACGAACGGCGTGCGAGAGGTCGACCCGGCGCCCGGACGACTTCAGCATCTTCTCGACCAGGTCGCGCACCTCGTCGGCGGTGAGGATCGTCGTCGTCAGCTCGTGCACGCCGCGACGGGCGATGAACACCTTGCGTCGGCTCGTTGATCCAGATCTCCTCGACCGTCGGGTCGTCGAGGTACTTCTGCAGCGGACCGAACCCGGCCACCGCGTCGAACACCTGCCGCGCCGCCGGCGGGTGTCGACGAGCTGCGGCAGGTTGCCCGACAGCGCTGCGCTCGTCGTACTCGGCGATCACCTCGTCGACCAGCCGCCGCACCGACGCCGGGGTCGGCCACCGGGTCCAGCCCGCGGCGACGGACCAGCTCGCGCACCTCGTCCTCGACGACGGCGATCGCGTTCACGGCAGGAATCCCCCGACCGGTGGTGGTGGCCGCGCGGCGCGCCGGATCACGGGTCGGCATGCTGGGCGGCGGTCCCGGGGAGGGTACCGAGGGAGCGGCGAGTGGTCCAAGCGAGCGGTACCCCGTCCCTGTGGACGACGGTCGCTGTGGACAACTCAGACCGGCGGATGCGGCCGTCCGGCCACGATGAGGCGATGCAGCTGACGCTCACCCTGGTCGATCCGCTGGGCTCCGGGACGCCGGTCGACGTCGAGCTGAACGCCCAGCCGGGGGCCCCACTGGCCACCGCCCACTCCGACCTGCTCGCCGCGCTCGGCCACCGCGACGGCCGACTCTGGTGCGCAGGGGTCGAGCTCACCGCCGAGACACCGCTCGGCGAGCCGCCGCTGCTCGACGGCGCAGTCCTGACCGTCGACCGCGTCCGGCCTCGCGGGAGCCCCGCGGGCTGCTCGAGCTGCACGTGCTCGCCGGGCCGGACTCCGGCGACGTGCACCACCTGTCGCCCGGGCGAGCACGGCATCGGGCGGGCCGCCGAGGCGCAGGGTGCGGGTCGACGACCCGGACGTGTCCCGGCTGCACGCCGTGCTGCGGGTCGCGACCGACGACGCGGCTGTCACCACCGTGCACGACCTCGGCTCCACGAACGGCACGACGCGTCGACGGCGCGCCGGTCACCCGGGACGGGCAGGCGCTGCTCCCCGGCCAGGTGCTCAGGTCGGGCGACACCCGGCTGTCCCTGGTGCGCCCGGAGACAGGTGCCGGTCTCCTGCCGTCCCGACGGCGCCGGGCACCTCGAGGTCAACCGGCCGCCCCGTCACCTGTCGCGGCCCGCCCCGGTCCGGTGACGATTCCGCCCGAGCCGCCGGCGCGCGAGCGCAGCCGGTTCCCGCTCATCGCCGTCCTGCTCCCGCTGGTCGCGGGCGTCGTCCTCGTCGCCGGTCACCCGCAGCCCGACGTACCTCGTCTTCGTCCTGCTCTCGCCGCTGATGGCGCTCGGGACGTTCTGGCAGCGACCGGGTCGGCGGGCGGCGGTCGGTCCGGGCGCAGCGGGCCGCGCACGCCGAGCAGCAGGCCCGGGTGACCGCGGCGATCGACAGGGCCATCGCGGACGAGACGACCGCCCGGCGCCGAGCCCACCCCGGACCCGGCGGCACTCCTGCTCACCGCGCACCGGTCCCCGACCCCGGCTCTGGGAACGACGGCGTGCTGACGACGACGCCCCTGGAGCTCCGGCTCGGTCTGGGCACCGTCAGCTCCGCCGTCGAGGTCCGCACCAACGACGGGCCCGCAGGCACCGAGACCGTCGACCACCCGGTCCTCGTCGACGTCCCGGTGACGGTCGCGCTGGCCGAGGCCGGCGTCCTGGGTCTGGCCGGCGCCGCGCAGCCGGGTCCTGCCCCTGGCCCGTTCGCTGGTCGCGCAGCTCGCCGGCTGGCACAGCCCCCGGCACCTCGACCTGGTCCTGCTCCTCGCCCGAGCCCGACCCGTGACTGGGAGTGGGCCCGGTGGCTGCCGCACCTGCGGCCGGGTCCGGGCGGCGGGCCGTTGCGCGTCGGGGTCGACGGCGCCCAGCTGCGGGCCCGCGTCGACGAGCTCGTCGCGGTGCTCGACGCCCGGGCCGCGGTCCGGTCGCCGGGCGGTCGGGACCGGACCTGGGCCGGGCCGACGACCGTGGTCGTCCTGGACGGCGCAGGCGCGCTGCGGCGACACGCCCGGCGTGGCGCGGCTGCTCGACGAAGGACCGGATGTCGGGCTGCGGCTGCTCTGCCTCGACCGCGACCTGGTGTCGCTGCCGGTCGAGTGCCGGGCCACGGCCGAGGTCACCGGCGCGGTCGGGACCCGGCTGCGCGTCGTCCTGCCCGACGCCACGACGTACGACGACGTGGTCGCGGACGGGGTCGGCGACGCTGGGGCGCACCGGTTCGCCCGGGCCCTCGCTCCGCTGCGCGACGCGACCCCGGACGACCAGCAGTCCGCGCTGCCGGCGGCCGCCCGGCTGCTCGACCTGCTGGCGTTCGACGCGACCGACCCCGCCGTCGCTGGAGACCTCGTGGCGGGTCAGCCCGCGCGGCACCCGGGTCGTGCTCGGCGTCGGCGAGGACGGCGAGCCGCTCGTCGTCGACCTCGCCGCCGACGGCCCGCACGCCCTGGTCGCCGGGACCACCGGCGTCGGGCAAGTCCGAGCTGCTGCAGACCCTGGTCGCGGGGCTCGCCCTGGCGAACCGGCCGGACGAGATGTCGTTCGTCCTGGTCGACTACAAGGGCGGCGCTGCGTTCCGCGACTGCGCGCGGCTGCCGCACACCGTCGGCACTGTCACCGACCTGGACGGGCACCTCACCGAACGCGCGCTGCGCTCGCTGGGCGCCGAGCTGCGCCGCCGCGAGACGGTGCTCCGGTCGGCCGGCTGCAAGGACCTGGACGACTACCTCGCGACCGCACCTGCCGGGTCACCGCCGCTGGCACGGCTGGTCCTGGTCGTCGACGAGTTCGCGACCCTGGTCGAGGAGCTGCCCGACTTCGTCGGCGGGCTGGTCGGCATCGCCCAACGCGGCCGCTCCCTCGGCGTCCACCTGGTGCTCGCGACCCAACGTCCCGGCGGTGTCGTCAGTGCAGACATCCGGGCCAACACCAGCCTGCGGATCGCGCTGCGGGTCACCGACCCGGCCGAGTCGACCGACGTCGTCGACGTGCGCGACGCCGCCGACATCCCGCGCGCTCCACCCCCGGCCGCGCGGTGCTCCGCATCGGTGCCGGCGCGGTGCGCCGCGCTGCAGTCGGCCCGGGTCGGCGGCCACGGCGAGTCGGGCCGACCGCGGAGCCGTGCGTGCCCGCGCCGTGGGAGCGGGCCGGCGACGCCCGTCCGCCGGCCGCCGGCCGACGAGGCCGGACCGGCCCGACCGACCTCGCCCGGCTGGTCGACGCGGCCGGCAGGCAGCCCGCGGATCGGCGCCGCGCCGGTGGCCAGCCCGTGGCTGCCGCCGCTGCCCGGCTGGTCACGGCGCGACCGCGAGCCTGCCCGCCGCCCGACGAGCTCTCGAGCGCGGACGGCGCGGTCGCGCCGGGCGTCCGAGGACCTGCCCGGTGAGCAGCGCCGCGACCCGGTGACCTTCGGCCTCGCACGGCGGCGACCACCTGCTGGTCGCCGGCAGCGCCCGCAGCGGCCGCTCCACGACGCTGCGGACGCTGGCCGGCAGCCTCGCCGCGCATGCGACAGTCACGGACCTGCATCTCTACGCGCTGGACGGCGGCGGTGGCGCGCTGGCGCCGCTGGCAGTCCTGCCGCACTGCGGTGCCGTCGTGGGCCGCGACGAGACCGCACGCGGCGACCGGCTGCTCCGCCGGCTGGTCGAGGAGCTCGAGCGCCGGCAGCGGCTGCTGGCGACGGCCGGCCTGGCTCCCACGAGGAGCAGCGCCGCAGCGGCCGCGCCGGCAGACCGGCTGCCCTGGATCGTCCTGCTGGTCGACGGCTGGGAAGGGCTCACCGCGGCCTACGAGTCGGTCGACCATGGCCGGCCGCTCGACCGCTCTCCGCCTGGTCCGGGAGGGCGCCGCGGTCGGCGTCCGCGTCGTGCTGAGCGGCGACCGCAGCCTGCTCGACCGGCCGCGCGGCTCGGCCTTCAGCGACCGGCTGGTGCTGCGGATGGCCGACCCCGCCGACTACGGGCTGGCCGGGATCCCGCCCGCGGCAGGTGCCGGTCGACATGCCGCCCGGTCGGGCCCTGGTCGGGCCGGACGGCATCGAGGCGCAGCTCGCGGTGCTCGACGTCGACACGTCGGGTGCCGGGCAGGTGACGGCCCTGGAGCGGATCGCGGCTCAGGTCCGGGCGCGGGCGCCGGTGACCGCACGGTCACGACCGGGTTGCTGCCGATGCGGGTGGAGCCGCTGCCGGGCGGGTGGAGGCCGTCGACATCGCGGCGGCGGCGAAGGCGGTCGGCCACCGGGCCGGGATGGGCGCTGGTCGGTGTCGGCGGTGACGACCTCGTCCCGCTCGGCGTCGACCTGTCGACTCGACGGTCCGGCCTTCGTGGTCGCCGGCCGCCCGGCAGCGGGCGCTCGACGACGCTGGCCACGATCGGCCGGTGGCTGCTCGGTCAGGGCCGCCGGGTCGTCGTCGTCAGCCACCGCCGCTCACCGCTGCAGTCGCTCGCGGGCGAGCCGGGCGTGCTCGCCTGCTCGGTCCCGCGGACGCGGCAGACCTCGAGCAGCAGCTGCGGACCCACCCCGACCTCGTCGTCCTGGCCGACGACGCCGAGACCCTGCACGACACCCCGGTGGAGCGACCCCTGCTCGCGCTGCTCCGGCCCGACGCCACCGGCGAACGGCGCTGCTGCTGCTCGCCGGGTCCACCGCCGACATGGGCGGCAGCTTCCGCGGGCTCACCGTCGAGGCCCGCCGGGGCCGCACCGGCCTGCTCCTCGGCGCGCTGTCGCTCGGTCGACGGTGACCTGTTCGGTGTGCGGCTGCGCACGGTACCCGCTGCGGTGCCGACCGGCCGCGGCGTCCTGGTCCGGCCGGGCAGGTGATGCCGGTCCAGGTCGCGCACACCCCGTTCTAGCCAACGCGTGCGGTGGCACATGGATCACGTCACCGAGCCGAGCCGCACCCGTGCGCGATGACCGTCCGGGCGGCGACCGCCGACGACGTGCCCGAGATCCGGTCGCGATGATCCGCGAGCTCGCCGAGTACGAGCGGGCGCTGCACGAGGTCGGTCGCCACCGAGGAGCACCTGCAGCGGACGCTGTTCGCCGACGCCCCCGCGGTCTTCGGCGCACGTCGCCGAGACCGGCGACGAGCGGGTCGTCGGGATGGCGGTCTGGTTCCTCAACTACTCGACCTGGCTCGGTGCGCACAACCTCTACCTCGAGGACCTCTACGTCCGGCCGGAGGCACCGCGGCTCCGGCACGGGCCGCTGCTGCTGCAGACGCTCGCCGGGATCTGCCGTCGAGCGTGGCTACCAGCGGCTGGAGTGGTGGGTGCTGGACTGGAACGACCGGCCCGCGGCTTCTACGACATGCTCGGCGCCGAGGCGCTCACCGAGTGGATCCCGTACCGGGTCTCGGGGGAGGCCCGCGTCCGGCTCGCCTCGAGCCGGCGCTGAGCCGCAACCACGCTGGGTCTGCCTCCGATGGCGACGTCGTACCGTCGAGCGCAGGAAGTCCCTGGTCGACTGCGCCGAGGACAACGGGAGGCACCAGGGTGAGCGAACGCCTCGTCACCGGCACCCGGCCGGCGCGGCCAGCGTGACCCCGACGGCGGTGTCGAGGACGCCGTCGAGATCCGGCTGCCGGCCGACTCGGCCTACCTGTCCGTCCTGCGCACCGCCACGGCCGGGCTCGCGGCCCGCCTGGACTTCACCCTCGACGAGATCGAGGACCTGCGGATCGCCGTCGACGAGGCCTGCGCGATGCTGCTGCCGCACGCGATCGACACCGCGCACCTGACCTGCCGGTTCGAGCTCGACCCGACACCCTCGAGGTGACGGTCACGATCCCGACCACCCGGGGCCAGCTGCCCGAGCGGGACACCTTCTCCTGGACCGTCCTGTCCGCCCTGGCCGGCGAGGTCGACACCGGCATCGACGACGACCGCCACGTCTGGATCCGCCTGCGCAAGCGCCGCGGCACGGCAGGAGCCGCATGACGGCTGCCGAGCCACGCACCTGAGCCGACCGAGGCGACCGAGCCGGCGACGTGCCCGAGGCCCGCCAGCCGACGCCAGCTGCCCCGAGGCGGCAGACGACCTCCTCCGACTGCAGCGAGGCCGACGTCGACGCAGGTGGCGACGCTGCCGAGCCGCCGAGGCCGCGAGCCCGCGGTCCCACGTCGCGGCTCGCGGTCGACCGCGAGCGCACCCGCGAGCTGTTCCATCGAGCTGCAGAGCGCGCCGGAGGGCGACCCCCGCCGGCAGCAGCGCCCGCGACGCGCTCGTCGAGCAGCACCTGCCGCTCGTCGAGCACCTCGCCCGCCGGTTCCGCAACCGCGGCGAGCCCTACGACGACCTGGTCCAGGTCGCCACCATCGGCCTGATCAAGTCGGTCGACCGGTTCGACCTCGAGCGCGGCGTCGAGTTCTCGACCTACGCCACGCCGACGATCGTCGGCGAGATCAAGCGGCACTTCCGCGACAAGGGCTGGGCGGTGCGGGTGCCGCGGCGCCTGCAGGAGCTGCGGCTGTCGCTGGCCTCGGCCACCAGCGAGCTCTCGCAGAAGCAGGGCCGCGCCCCCACGGTGTCACGAGCTGGCCGCGCCACCTCAAGATCACCGACGAGGAGGTGCTCGAGGGCCTCGAGTCGGCCAACGCCTACAGCACGCTCTCCCTCGACGCCGGCGACTCCGGCAGCGGCGACGAGCCGATGCCGGTGTCCGAGACCCTCGGCGTCGAGGACGAGGGCCTCGAGGGCGTGGAGTACCGCGAGTCGCTCAAGCCGATGCTCGAGCAGCTGCCGCCGCGGGAGAAGAAGATCCTGATGCTGCGGTTCTTCAAGAACATGACGCAGTCCGAGATCGCGGCCGAGATCGGCATCTCGCAGATGCACGTCTCGCGGCTGCTGGCCCGCACCCTGGCCCAGCTGCGCGAGGGCCTGCTCGTCGACGAGTAGGCCGCAGCCGGCCGGCAGACGGTCAGTCCTCCTGAGGGCGGCGTCGGTCGCCGGGACGAACAGCAGCACCAGCACCGCGACGGCCCCAGCAGCAGCGGGATGCCGACGTACCAGCGCCGCCCGCACCAGGCCGAAGGCCACCGGCAGCACGACAGGTTGGTGACCAGGGCCGGGGCCCGGGCCCACCGGCGGCCCGCCACAGCCCGCGGGCCACCAGGCCCAGCCCGACCGCGGCGGCCAGCGGCGAGGACGGCGGCCACGGCGCGCCCGGGCCCGGTCGTCGGCGTCGGCGACCGACCAGCTCGACGAGCGAAGAACACCGCGGCGGCCGCGAGCCCGATCGCCTCGGCGCCCACCAGCCGCGACGCAGGCGCGCAGGGTGACCGGGCGGGCGACCTCCGGGACCGTCGAGACACGGGTCGGGACCCTACCCGCCCGCTAGGCTGACGCCTCATGAGGGCGCTGCTGGTGGTCAACCCGCACGCCACCACCACCTCGGCCCGCACCCGGGAGGTGCTGGCCAGCGCGCTGGAGGGCGAGCTCAAGCTCGACGTCGCCCACACCCACCACCGCGGGCACGCCGCCGAGCTCGCCCGCCAGGCCCGCCTCGACGGGCTCGACCTGGTCGTCGTGCTCGGCGGCGACGGCACCGTCAACGAGGTGGTCAACGGCCTGCTCGACCGCCGGACGCCCGACGCCGGTGCCCCCGCCCTCGCCGTCGTGCCCGGCGGCGGCACCAACGTCTTCGCCCGGGCGCTCGGGATGCCCCGCGACCCGGTCGAGGCGACCGGCGCCCTGCTCGACGCCCTGCGGGCTCGCCGGAGCCGCACGATCGGGCTCGGCCTGGCCGGCGACCGCTGGTTCACCTTCAACGCCGGCATGGGCTGGGACGCCGAGGTCGTGGCCCGGGTCGACCGCGGCCGCCGTCAGCGGGGTACCGACCCGCAGGACCACCTCCGGCGACTACGTCCGGGCCGCGCTCGCGCAGTTCTTCCTGCCCACCGACCGCCGCCACCCGGTGCTGACGGCCTAGCGGCCCGGCGCCGAGCCGCTCCCGGCCTGCACCTGGCGATCGTCGCCAACACCGCGCCGTGGACCTACCTCGGCGACCGGCCGCTGCTCACCTCGCCGCGGGCCTGCTTCGACACCGGCCTCGACCTCTACGCCCTCACCCGGCTGCGCACGCTGAGCACCCTGCGGCGAGGCCCGCCGCCTGGTGCGCGGCCGGTCCGGCGACCGGCAGACGGCCGCCGCGGTCCACCGGGAGCACGACCTGCCCGAGCTCACCCTGCGGGCCGTCCGGCCGGTGGCCGCCCAGGTCGACGGCGAGCCGCTGGGCGAGCGCACGAGCTGACGTTCCGTTCCGTCCCGGATGCCCTCCGCGTGGTGGTCTGACCTGTTCCGTCCCGATCCGTCCAGGGCGGCGGCAGGCGGCATCTGTGACGAAGGCCACACGGCGGATGCCGAAAAAGTACGGCGGCGAGCCTTGTAACCCTCCGGTTCGTTTGCCAGGGTTGAGATCACGGTTCAGCAGCGTGCTCAACGGGGTAGAGCCGCGCCGGACAACCCAACGGGCGGAACGGACCACATGGTCCCTGACGCCTCGTGGGTTTGCTCGTGAACAGTTTCACAAGCATCGGACCCCGACCCACGCCGCACGACACGAGGAGCGACACGCATGGACTGGCGCCACCGCGCAGCCTGCCGTGACGAAGACCCGGAGCTGTTCTTCCCGATCGGCAACACCGGGCCGGCCCTCCTGCAGATCGAGGAGGCGCGAGCCGTCTGCCGGCGCTGCGACGTCGTCGACACCTGCCTGCAGTGGGCTCTCGAGTCCGGTCAGGACGCCGGCGTCTGGGGCGCGATGAGCGAGGACGAGCGCCGCGCTCTCAAGCGCCGGACCGCTCGCAACCGGGCCCGCACCGCCTGACCCGACCGCGACCTCACCGACGAGGCCCCGGCCGACACGGCGGGGGCCTCGTCGTGTCTCGGGCGGCGTCCTGGCTCCCGGCGGGCCGGCGGCGGCACGGCGTGACCTCCACCCCGGTCCCGCCGCCGGGTCCGCGGGCCGAGCCGCAGCGAGCCCGCCGAGCTCGCCCTCGACCAGGGTCCGCACGATCTGCAGGCCCAGCCCGGCGTCCCGGGCCGGGTCGAAGCCCGCGGGCAGGCCGGCGCCGTCGTCGCCGACCGCCACCCGCAGCGCCGTGTCGCCCGGTCGCACGTCCACCGCGACCTCGCCACCGCTCGTCCGCGCAGCCCGTGCTCGACGGCGTTCTGCACCAGCTCGACCAGCACCAGCGCCAGCGGCGTCGCCACCTCCGGGCTCGAGCAGGCCGAACGAGCCCTTCGCCGGACCGACCCGGACGTCACCGCCGGCGCCCAGCTCCCCGACCATGCCGGCGACCCGGTCCGCGACCTCGTCGAAGTCGACGCCGCGTCGCCGGTCCGCGACAGCGTCTCGTGCACGACCGCGATCGAGCCGATCCGGCGCTCGGCCTCCCGCAGCGCCTCGCGGGCCGCCTCGTCCCCGTCCCCCAGGCGCCGCGCCTGCAGCCGCAGCAGGGCGGCCACGGTCTGCAGGTTGTTCTTCACCCGGTGGTGGATCTCCCGGATCGTGGCGTCCTTGCCGACCAGCTCGCGCTCCCGCCGGCGCACCTCGGTGACGTCGCGGCACAGCACCAGCGCGGCGGTCCGCACGCCGTCGGGAGCGAGCGGGATGACCCGCAGCCGCACGGTCGTCCCCGCGGCCTCCACCTCCGCCTCGCGGGCGGCCCAGCCGCTGACCACCATCGACAGCGCCTCGTCGACCGGCGCCCGGCCGGCAGCCGACCGGCCAGCCGGGCCGTGACGTCCCCGAGGTTCGTCCCGACCAGGTCGGCCGCCAGGCCGAGCCGCCGGTAGGCGGAGAGCGCGTTCGGGCTGGCGAAGGTCACCACGCCGGCCGCGTCGAGCCGGATCAGCCCGTCGCCGACCCGCGGGCGTGCGCCACCCGGTGGTCGGCGTCCGGCACCGGGAACCGGCCCTGCGACACCATCACCGCGAGGTCGTCGGCGGTGCGCAGGTAGGTCAGCTCGAGCCGGCTCGGCGTCCGCGCGGCGGCCAGGTTCGTGTGCCGGCTGACCACCGCCACCACCCGCCCCGCCCGGACGACCGGGATCGTCTCCTCGCGCACCGGGCACGTCGCCGGGCCAGTCCGGGTCCCGCTCCCGGCAGATCCGCTGCTCGTCGTACGCCGGGTCCAGCTGCGGGCGCCGGCCGCGCGGCACCTCGGCGCCGACCATGTCGTCGTGGTGGGCGGTCGGCCCGGTCGTCGGGCGCATCTGGGCGGCCGCGACGAAGCCGGCGCCGTCCGTGCACCGGCAGCCACAGCACCAGGTCGGCGAAGGACAGGTCGGCCAGCAGCTGCCAGTCGGCGAGCAGCAGGTGCAGCCACTCGACGTCCTCGCCGGTGAGGTCGGTCCGCGCACGCGCGACGTCCTGGAGCGAGGCCACGAACCCGAGCCTAGGTGTCCGCCACGAGCGGCCTACAGTCCTTGCCCGTGACCAGCCCCGCGACGCCGACACCACCACCCGGACCGCGGGCCTGGTGGAGCGCGACCTGCGCGCACTCTGGCACCCGTTCACCCAGCACTCGGCCTGGCCGGCCGACGACCCGATCGTCGTCGACCGCGCGGAGGGCATGCACTTCTGGGACACCGACGGCAACCGCTACCTCGACGGCGTCTCCTCGCTGTGGGTGACGGTGCACGGCCACGGCGTGCCGGAGATCGACGCCGCGATCCGCGCCCAGCTCGACCGGCTCGACCACACGACGTTCCTCGGGCTGACCCACGAGCCGGGCATCGAGCTCGCCGAGCGCCTGCTGGCGAGCGCACCGGCGGGCCTGACCCGGGTCTTCTACGCCGGCGACGGCTCCTCCGCGGTCGAGGCCGCGATCAAGATGGCGTTCCAGGCGCAGCGCGCAACGCGAGGACGGGCACCGGCCCCGCCCGCTGTACCTGCACGTCGCCGAGGGCTACCACGGCGACACCCTCGGGGCGGTCAGCGTCGGCGGCATCGACCTGTTCCACGCGACGTACCGGCCGATCCTGCTCGAGACCCGCATGGTCGGCTCGCCCGGCGTGCTGGCCGACGGGCAGGACCGGGTCACCCGCGCGGCGGAGGTGCTCGCCGAGATGCGGGTCGCCCTCGAGGCAGGCCGACGGGCAGGTGTGCGCCGTCGTGATCGAGCCGCTCGTGCAGGCCGCCGGCGGGATGCTCACCCACGACGCCTCCTTCGTCCGCGGCGTGCGCGCGCTCTGCGACGAGTTCGGCGCGCTGATGGTGGTCGACGAGGTCGCGACCGGGCATCGGGCGCACCGGCCGGATGTGGGCCGTCGACCACGCCGGCGTGACGCCCGACCTGATGACCTGCGGCAAGGGGCTGACCGGCGGGTACCTGCCGCTGTCGGCGGTGCTCGCGCGCGAGGACGTCTACGACGGCGTTCCTCGGTGCGCCGGCGCAGGCCCGCACCTTCTTCCACGGCCACTCCTACACGGCCAACCCGCTGTGCTGCGCGGCGGCGATCGCCAACCTCGACCTGATGGCCGAGCGCGGCACCGTCGCCCACGCCGCGCGGGTGGGCGAGCGGATCGGTGAGCTGACCGCCGGCCTGGCGCGCCACGACGGCGTCCGCGAGGTCCGGCGGGTCGGGACGATGACCGGGATCGAGGTCGCAGTCGGTGGGCGAGCGCACCGGCTTCGCGGTCTGCCAGGCCGCGCGCCGGCGCGGCGTCTGGGTGCGCCCGCTCGGCGACGTCGTCGTGCTGATGCCGCCGCTGGCGATCGGCGACGACGACCTCGCGACGCTGTGCGGGGTCGTCGACGAGAGCATCCGCGAGGTCGTCGGGTGAGCCTCGCTCCGCTGCGCCGGGCCGCCGCGGAGCGCGAGGCGAGCGGCATGCGACGCCGGCTGCGGCCGCGGCCGGCCGACGACGACGTCCTCGACCTCGCGTCCAACGACTACCTCGGGCTGGCCCGGGACCAGCGGGTGACCTCGGCCGCGGCCGACGCGGCCCTGCGGTGGGGCGCCGGCGCGACCGGGTCGCGGCTGGTCACCGGCTCGACCGAGCTGCACGCGGAGCTGGAGCGGGACCTCGCCGACTTCGTCGGCGCCCCCGCGGGGCTGGTGTTCTCCTCCGGCTACCTCGCCAACCTCGGGGCCGTTACCGCGCTCGCCGGGCCGGGCGCCTCGTGGTGTCCGACGCGCTCAACCACGCCTCGGTGGTCGACGCCTGCCGGCTGGCCCGGTCCGAGGTCGTGGTCACGCCGCACCGCGACGTCGAGGCGGTGGCGGCGGCACTGGCCCGGCGTACGCAGGAACGCGCCGTCGTCGTCACCGACGCGGTGTTCTCGGTCGACGGCGACCTGGCGCCCCGTGGCCGAGCTGCACGCGACGGCCCGCGCGCACGGCGCGCTGCTCGTGGTCGACGAGGCCCACTCGCTCGGCGTGGTCGGCGAAGAAGGCCGCGGGGCGTGCCACCAGGCCGGCATCGCGGGCCAGGACGACGTCGTGGTCACGGCCACGCTGAGCAAGTCGCTCGGCGCGCAGGGCGGTGCCGTCCTCGGGAACGAGCTGGTGGTCGAGCACCTGGTCAACACCGCGCGGTCGTTCATCTTCGACACCGCGCTGGCGCCCGCGGCTGCCGGTGCCGCGGGCGCCGCCCTTGCGGTGCTGCGGGCCGAGCCGGGGCTGGCCGGCGCGGTCCGGGCCAGAGCCCGATCGCTGGCGGCCGACCTGGGCGCCGCCGGGCTGCCGGTGACCCACCCGGACGGCGCCGTGGTCTCGGTGCTGGTCGGGGAGCCCGGCCGCGCCGCCGACGCCGCCGCGGCGCCTCCTGGCCGAGGGCCTGCGGGTCGGCTGCTTCCGCCCGCCGTCGGTGCCCGACGGCGTCTCGCGGCTGCGCCTGACCGCTCGCGCCGACCTCGACGACCGCGACGCCGCGCGGGCCGTCGCCGCGGTCGCGCGGGTCCTCAGCCCCTGAGCAGGGTGCGGATGGTGCGCAGCGCCACCGACAGCGTGGCCAGGTCGAAGGTGTCCGAGGCGATGATCTCGCCCAGGGTGGCCTGGGCGCGGGCGACGCCTTCCTCGTTGGCCTGCTCCCAGTCGGCGATCCGCTGGCTCGGGGAGCTCGGTCGACGAGGTCGACGTGAGGACGTTCGACGTCAGCCCGGCCAGCGCGGCGTAGAGGTCGTAGCGCAGCGCCGAGCGGCGCCAGCGCCGTCCACCGGTCGTCGCGGGGCAGCACGGTGATGCGGGTCAGCATCCGGTCGACCTCGATGCGCTCGGAGACCGCGAAGTAGACCGCCGCCACCTCCTCGGCCGGCAGCTTCTCGGCCGTCGCGATCTCGACGACGTCGAGCAGCGAGAAGGTGTCGAGCAGTGCGGCCGCGCGGTCGGCCAGCTCCTCGGGGACGCCGAGGCCGGAGAACTCGGCCGACCGCAGGCGCAGCCGCTCGTGCTCGGAGCCGACCAGCAGGCCGGGGACCAGCGGCACCAGGCGGTCCACGTCGGCCCGGAAGTGCTCGACCTCCGCCTGCACGTCGATGCTGGCGCGCCGGGCCTGCACCAGCCAGCGGATGCACCGGTCGACGAGCCGCCGGCCCTCGAGGTAGAGCATCGTCTGGACCGTCGTCGGGAGCCGGTTGTCCAGCTCACGCACCGCGGCCCAGTACTCGTCGAGGCCGAACACCTCCCGCACCACCGAGTACGCCTTGACGATCTCGACCGGGCTCGCCCCCGTCTCCTCCAGGGCGCGGAAGACGAGGGTCATGCCGCCGTGGTTGACCAGGTCGTTGCTGACCCAGGTCGTGACGATCTCCCGGCGCAGCGGGTGGCTCGTCGAGCAGGTCGGAGAAGTCGTCGACGATGCGCGCCGGGAAGTAGCGCCGCAGCGCGGCCGTGAACCAGGGCTCGTCGGGCAGGTCGGAGTCCAGGATCGTCGCGGTCAGGGTGATCTTCGAGTAGGCCGCGAGGACGGCGAGCTCGCTGGAGGTGAGCCCGATGCCGGCCGCCTCGCGCTCGGCGATGACCTCGCGGTCGGGGAGGAACTCGAGGGCCCGGTCCAGCTCGCCCCGCTGCTCCAGCGACTTGATGAAGCGCTCGTGCACCGAGAGCATCGCCGGCGCCTGCACGCGGGCGTTGCCGAGCATCACGTTCTGCTCGTAGTTGTCCTCGAGGACCAGCCGCCCGACCTCGTCGGTCATCTCGACGAGGACCGAGCTGCGAGCGGCCGGGTCGATCCGGCCCTCCCGCACCGCCTGGTCGAGCAGGATCTTGATGTTGACCTCATGGTCCGACGTGTCGACGCCGGCGCTGTTGTCGATCGCGTCGGTGTTGATCCGCCCGCCGGCGCCGTCAGCGCCGCGCAGGCTGTACTCGATGCGCCCGAGCTGGGTGCAGCCGAGGTTGCCGCCCTCGCCGACGACCCTCGCCCGCACCTGCGCGCCGTTGACCCGGATCGCGTCGTTGGCCTTGTCACCGACGTCGGCGTGCGACTCCGTCGTCGCCTTGACGTAGGTCCCGATGCCGCCGTTCCAGAGCAGGTCGACCGGCGCGCTGAGCACCGCCTTGAGCAGCTCCGGCGGTGAGATCTTGGTGACCGTGGAGGCGATCCCGAGCCGCGCCCGCACCTCGGGGCTGACCGGGATCGCCTTGGCGCTCCGCGGGAAGACGCCGCCGCCGCGGGAGATGAGCGAGGCGTCGTAGTCGGCCCACGACGATCGGGGCAGGTCGAAGAGCCGCCGCCGCTCGGCGAAGGACTCGGCCGGGTCCGGGTCCGGGTCGAGGAAGACGTGCCGGTGGTCGAACGCCGCCACCAGCCGGATGTGCTCGGACAGGAGCATGCCGTTGCCGAACACGTCACCGGACATGTCGCCGATCCCGACGACCGTGAAGTCCTCGGACTGGGTGTCGATGCCGAGCTCGCGGAAGTGGCGCTTCACCGACTCCCACGCACCGCGGGCGGTGATGCCCATCGCCTTGTGGTCGTAGCCGACCGACCCGCCGGACGCGAACGCGTCGCCGAGCCAGAAGCCGTAGTCGAGGGCAACCTGGTTCGCGATGTCGGAGAACGTCGCCGTGCCCTTGTCGGCCGCGACGACGAGGTAGGCGTCGTCGCCGTCGTGGCGCACGACCTGACGCGGCGGGACGATCTCGCTGCGGCCATCGACGTTCACCAGGTTGTCGGTGATGTCGAGCAGGCCGCTGATGAAGGTGCGGTAGCACGCGATGCCCTCGGCCAGCACCGCCTCGCGGTCGGTCGGGTCCGCCGGCGGGCGCTTGACCACGAAGCCGCCCTTGGCGCCGACCGGCACGATGACGGCGTTCTTGACCATCTGCGCCTTGACCAGGCCGAGCACCTCGGTGCGGAAGTCCTCGCGGCGGTCGGACCAGCGCAGGCCCTCCGCGCGCGACGGCGCCGAAGCGCAGGTGGACGCCCTCGACCCGGGGGCTGTAGACCCAGATCTCGAACTTGGGCCGGGGCTGCGGGAGGTCGGGCACCTTCTGCGGGTCGAGCTTGAAGGCGACGTAGGGCTTCGGCCGGCCGTTCTCGCCGACCTGGAAGTAGCTCGTCCGCATCGTCGCGCGGATCGCGCCCAGGAGCGAGCGCAGGATGCGGTCCTGGTCGAGGCTCGCCACGGCGTCCAGCGCGCCGTGGATCTCCTCCAGCAGGCCGTCGACGAGGTCCTCCGACGCGCCCTGGTGGCTCGGGGTCGAAGCGCGCCTCGAACAGCCTGACCAGCAGGCGGGCGATGTGCACGTTGGAGACCGAGGCACTCCTCGATGTAGTCCTGGCTGAACGTCGAGCCGCCCTGCCGCAGGTACTTCGCGTAGGCGCGCAGCACCATGGCCTGGCGCCAGGTGAGCCCGGCCGCGCAGCACGAGCGCGTTGAAGCCGTCGCTCTCCGCGTCGCCGGTCCATACGGCGGCGAACGCGTCCTGGAACAGCGTCTTGCGCGTCCTCGACGGGCAGCTCGCCGGACGGCTCGTAGCGCAGCCCGAAGTCGTAGACCCAGGCGGGCGGCCGGCCGGTGCCGGTCGATGCGGTACGGCCGCTCGTCGACGACCTCGACGCCCATCTCCTGCAGCCGCGGCAGCACGACGGACAGCGACACCGGCTCGCCGACGTGGAAGAGCTTGAGCCGCCGCTCGCCCGGTGCCGCACCCTCGGGCGTGTAGAGGCTCAGGTCGATGTCGCCGCCCACCTCGAGCGCCTCGAGCCGGTGCAGGTCCTCGACCGCCGCCTGCGCGGGCAGGTCCTCCTTGTACGCCTCGGGGAACGCCTCGGCGTACGCCGCCGCGAGCTGCTCCGGCCCGCTCCTCGCCGCAGCTGTCGAGCAGGGCGTCGAAGAAGTCGTCCTCCCAGGACCGGGTGGCCGCGACCAGCCTGGCCTCCACGTCGGCCGGGTCGACGTCGGCGACGGCGGCACCCGGCTCGGTCGCGCACCACGAAGTGCAGCCGCGCCAGCACCGACTCCGACACCAGAGCGGTGTAGTCGACGCTGATCCCGTCGAACTCGTCGAGGAGGATCTCCTCCATCGCCTGCCGGACCTGCGTGGTGTAGCGGTCGCGCGGCAGGTAGACCATGCACGACATGAACCGGCCGTAGTCGTCGCGACGCAGGAACAGCCGCAGCTGGCGGCGCTCCTGCAGGTGCAGGACGGACAGGACGATCTCCTCGAGGTCGTCGACGGAGATCTGGAACAGCTCGTCGCGCGGGTAGGTCTCGAGGATCTGCAGCAGGTCCTTGCCGGAGTGGCTGTTGCTGGGGAAGCCGCTGCGGGCCAGCACCTCGGCCGCCTTGCGCCGCAGCACCGGGATGCGCTGGATGCTCTCGTTGTAGGCGGCCGAGGTGAACAGCCCGAGGAAGCGTCGCTCGCCGTTGACCTCGCCGTCCTCGTCGAACGTCTTCACGCCGACGTAGTCGAGGTAGGCCGGTCGGTGCACGGTGGACCGGCTGTTGGCCTTGGTGATGACGAGCAGCTGGCGCCGCCGCGCGTGCTCGCTCACCTTCTGCGGCAGCCGTCCGGCGTCGGCGGACTGGCGCTGGTCGGCCCGCAGGATGCCGAGCCCGGTGCCGTGGACCCCGACCAGACGGTCCTCCCCGTCCTCCTCGCCGGCGCGCCAGGGCGTACTCGCGGTAGCCGAGGAACGTGAAGTGCTCATCGGCGAGCCAGCTCAGCAGCTCGCTGGCCTCGGTCACCTCCTGCGCGGGGAGCCCCGCGGGCGGAGCGTCGGTGATCTCGTCGGCGAGTCGCAGCGCGATGCTCTGCATCTTCGGCCAGTCCTCGACGGCCTCCCGGACGTCGCGGAGCACACGCTCCAGGTCGGCGACCAGCGCGGTGCGCTCGTCGGCGTCGGTCTCGCGGTCGATCTCGACGTGCATCCACGACTCGACCACGGCGTCCGCGCAGTCCGGGCCCGCGTCCGCCGCCGTCGAGGCGTCGCAGATGTCCAGCAGCCGGCCGGTGACGTCGCGCCGCACCACCAGCTGCGGGTGGATCACGAGGTGGATCGCGCGGCCGTGCCGGCTGAGCTCGGCCGTCACCGAGTCGACGAGGAACGGCATGTCGTCGCAGACGACCTCCACCACCGAGTGACCCTCGCCCTCGGGTGTCCGGACCCGCACCGAGGCGGTGCCCTGCGGCCGGCTCACGGCGAGGTCGCGGTGGGCCAGCGGCGCGGCGAGGATCGTCCTCGACCCGGCGGCCGACCAGGTCCTCCGGCGGCGACGTGGCGGTAGTAGCGCCGCAGGAACGGCGCCGAGGTCCTCGTCGGCCTCGCCGGGCCACGCCGCGACCGCCGACGGGTCAGCGGCAGCTCGCGCGATCAGCTGGTCCTTCGCGTGCTCGAGAGCGCTGGTCCGGTCGGCCAGCCTGTCCCGCATGATCGCCGACATCGTCGTCGTCGCCCGCCCTCGCCAACCCGTTGGTCCGTGTGCCGGCCCGCGCCGTTGCGGGCCTCATCCGACCCTAGCGCCGTCGACCGTGCCGGTCGGCTACAGGTGCGACCGCAGCTCCCAGAGCAGCGGGAAGTAGTGCAGGCCGAGACGGCTGCGCAGGTACGGCGAGCCGCTCGAGCCGCCGGTGCCCGACTTCGTCCCGATCTGCCGCTCGACCATGAGCACGTGCCGGGACCGCCACATGGCGGAGTTCGCGTCGTGGTCGAGCAGCCTCTCGGCCAGCTCCCAGACCTGCCCGTAGGTGCCCCGGTCGGCGGCCACGGCCAGCAGCGACTGGGTGACCTGCTCGTCGGTGTCGGCCGGGAGACCGGCCCGGCGTACGACGTGCAGGAAGCCGTCCCACAGCGACGGCTCGGCCAGGCGGTGCTCGAGCCGCGACCGCTCCGTCGTCGGACAGGCCGCGGAACCGGTCGAGGTAGCCCGGGTCCTTCGCGCCGGAGAGGAACTCCAGCTCACGGAACTGCACGCTCTGGAAGCCGCTGGCCGGCGCCAGCCGGTCCCGGAAGACGAGGAAGTCCTGCGGCGTCATGGTCTCCAGCACGGCGACCTGACGGATCAGCACGTCCTCGATCGCCACCACCCGGGCCAGCAGGTGCCGCGCCCGCCAGAGGTCGCCGGAGAACATCTCCTCGCGGGCGGCGGTCAGCTCGTGCAGCAGCTGCTTGAACCACAGCTCGTAGACCTGGTGGATGGTGATGAACAGCAGCTCGTCGTGGGCCGGCGGGTCGGACTCGAGGTGCTGCTGGTCGAGCAGCTCGGCCACCCGCAGGTAGGACCCGTAGGTCAGCCGGGCGCCCTGCTCCCCGAAGTGCCGGTCCGGCCTTGACGTCGTCGGTGTCGGTCACGCACGCAGGCTAGTCCGGCCGCTCTCCTAGGCTGGGCGGGTGGCACTCCGACCGGGCGACGCCCGGCGAACCGCCGACGAGCTGATGGCCACCACTTTCACCGGCCACGAGCCGTTCGCCGAGGCGGGCAGCCGGTGGCTGGCGCGCCTCGCAGCGTCGCACGCCATGACCTTGTACGACCTGCTGCGTGCAGCTGCTGCCGGCCGGCCGCCGGAGCCGGACGGGACGGTCGAGGTGTTCGATCGCCAGGGTCCGGCCGCCGCGGTCGTGGCGTTCTCGGCGCACTTCGTGGTGGCTGCCGACGTCGACCCCACGTGGGTCGCGCGACCAGCTGCCGCCGGGCGACTGGTCGGCGCCGCACGGCGCGAGGTTCCTCGTGGCCCTCGCGGACCGGATCGGCGCCGACATCGGGGCGCTCGACGTGGTGCTCGCCCGGACCGCAGGGCCGGCCGACGAGTCGCTGCAGCTCGGCGGAGATCGAGGCCCGGGACCACCCGCGGGTGGTGCGCGCGCTGCGCTACCGCGACGACGTGCGGGTGTGGCGGACCCCGCACGGCGACGGGCACCTGCTGGTCGGCCGCGGCCTGGCCGGCCGGTGGGAGATGGCCTTCGAGGTCGAGCCGGCCGCGCGGGGGCCGGGCTGGGCCGCCGGCTCGCCGCCGCGGCCGCCGGGCTCGTGCCGCCGCGCGAGCTCACCTGGGCCCAGGTCTCCCCCGGGCACCCCGCGTCGCTGCGTTCGGTGCTCGGCGCGCCGGCTACCGCCCCGTCTGCGCCGAGGTCCTGCTGCCGCGCGCCCGGCATTCGACGAGGTCGACGACCTCAGCCCATGTGGGGGTAGCGGTAGTCGGTCGGCGGGACCAGCGTCTCCTTGATCGAGCGGGTGCTGGTCCAGCGCAGCAGGTTCTGCGGCGCGCCGGCCTTGTCGTTGGTGCCGCTCGCGCGGCCGCCGCCGAACGGCTGCTGGCCGACCACGGCACCGGTGGGCTTGTCGTTGACGTAGAAGTTGCCGGCGGCGAAGCGCAGGAAGTCGCTGCGCGTGCGCGACCGCCGCCCGGTCCTGGGCGATGATCGAGCCGGTCAGCGCGTACGGCGCCACCGACTCCATCTGGCGCAGCATCGCGTCGTACTGCGCGTCCTCGTAGACGTGCACGCCGAGGATCGGCCCGAAGTACTCGGTGACGAAGATCTCGTTGTCCGGGTCGCTGGACTCCAGCACCGTCGGGCGGACGAACCAGCCCTGGCTGTCGTCGCACCGTCCCGCCCGCGACGACGGTGACCGTGTCGTCGGCCTTCGCCCGCTCGATCGCGGCCTTGTGCTTGGCGAACGCCCGGTCGTCGATGACGGCGCCCATGAAGTTGGACAGGTCGGTGACGTCGCCCATCGTGAGCGAGTCGGTCAGCGACGCCAGGTCGTCCCGGAGCCGGTTCCAGATGCTGCGCGGGACGTAGGCGCGCGACGCGGCCGAGCACTTCTGCCCCTGGTACTCGAACGCGCCGCGGACCATCGCCGTCCGCAGCACGTCGAGGTCGGCGCTCGGGTGGGCGACGATGAAGTCCTTGCCGCCGGTCTCGCCGACGATGCGCGGGTAGGAGCGGTAGGACGCGATGTTGTCGCCGACCTGCTTCCACAGCCCCTGGAACACCGGCGTCGAGCCGGTGAAGTGGATGCCCGCCAGGTCGGGGTCGGCCAGGGCGACGTCGGAGACGGCCTTGCCGTGCCCGGTGACCATGTTGATGACGCCCGGCGGCAGGCCGGCCTCCTCCAGCAGCGCCATCAGCAGGTGCGCGGAGTACTGCTGGGACGCGGCGGGCTTCCAGACCACCGTGTTGCCCATCAGGGCCGGTGCCGTCGGCAGGTTGCCGGCGATGGCGGTGAAGTTGAACGGCGTGATCGCGTAGACGAAGCCCTCGAGCGGCCGGTGGTCGACGCGGTTCCAGACACCGGGTGACGAGATCGGCTGCTCGGCCAGGATCTGGCGGGCGAAGTGGACGTTGAACCGCCAGAAGTCGATGAGCTCGCAGGCGGAGTCGATCTCGGCCTGGATGGCGGTCTTGGACTGGCCGAGCATCGTGGCGGCGTTCAGCGTCGAGCGCCACGGGCCGGCCAGCAGGTCGGCTGCCTTGAGCAGGACGGCGGCCCGGTCGTCGAAGGACATCGCGCGCCAGGCCGGCGCCGCCTCCTTGGCGGCGTCGACCGCGGCCCGCGCGTCCTCGTGGGTGGCACCGCGCATCGTGCCGAGCACGTGGTGGCGGTTGTGCGGCTGGACGACGTCGATCTCCTCGCCGCTGCCGAACCGCCGCTCGCCCCCGATCGTCATGGTCAGCTCGCGCGCCTCGCTGGCCATCCGCTTGAGGGTGGCCTCCAGGTCGGCACGCTCGGTGCTCCCCGGGGCGTACTGCCTGACCGGGTCGTTGACGGGAGCGGGAACCTGGGTGACGGCGTCCATGCCCGTCATCGTGCCACTCCTCAGGTCTCGAGCTCCACGAGGACCGCCAGCTCCTGGGCGGCGTACCACGCCAGCTCGTGGTCCTCGACCGACTCGACGGTGAACACGGCGTCGTCGTCCCCCCGGTCGGCCGCCGGGAGCGCGGCCACGGCACGCCGTACGTCGCCGGCGGCAGCCGGGTCGTCGACCAGGCCCGACTGGACCATCCGCAGCGGCACCGGCTCGGCCAGCCGGACGGCGGCCCGGTCGACGTCGGGAGCCGGCCGCGCCTCACCGTCGGGCACCTCGGCCGCCAGCACGACCCGACGGGCCGGCTCCCCCTCGGCGGCGAGCAGCCGCAGCGAGGCCCGCGCGGCAGCCGACGTCGCGGCGTACTCCAGCTCCTCGAGGTCGCCCTCGATGTACCACTCGCGCAGCGCGGGCGTGACGGCGTAGCCGACGATGCCCCCGGATCCGGCCTCCACGCTGCCGGCCGCGAGCACCTCGCGCAGCCGGCTCAGCGTGCACGGCAGGTAGATCCGCACTAGAGCGCCAGCCCGAGCTCGTCGGGCCGCGGGTCGGCGAGCGCCGCCCGGCTGGTGCGCATCGACGTCTCGAGCACGGCCATCCGGCGCAGCGGGTCCATCAGGTTCGCCCCGATCTCGGAGAGGTCCTCGGGCCCGGGCGCCAGCACCGTCACGGCAGTGCCGCCACGGCTGACGGCCTGAGCCTCCCGGAGCAGCCGGCGGGTCACCTGCCGCCGCACCCGGCGCTCGAGCCGGGCCGCCATCTGCCGGGGCGGTCGCTGACGAAGGACGACATCGGCGCCAGGACGTAGACCTCGTCGAGCCCCTCTCGGGCCAGCAGGTCCGCACTGGTGGCCGACAGGGTCCCGCCGTCGACGTAGCGGCGCCCGTCGATCAGGACGGGTGCGTACCAGCCCGGGATGGCGCAGGACGCCGTGACGGCCTCGTCGAGCCGGGCCGGCGGCGCGCCGTCCCGTCCGAAGGCGACCCGCCGGCCGGAGTCGTAGTCCATCGCGACCACCCACACGCCGTCGCGCGGCGCCCAGTCGCCGCCGGCGACCGAGGCGACCATCGCACCGACCTCGGCCAGGGTGCCGGTGCCCGGCGGGGTGAGCGCGGCCAGCACGGCGAGCGGAGGCACCTGACGCGGTCGGGCCAGCGACCGGCGCAGCAGGGCCGGCGAGCCCACCCCGAGACGCGGCCGGCTCGGGTGCGGCTCCGCCGGTGGAGCTGTCATAGCTCCACTCCAGCGCCACCTCGCGGGCCAGCGGCATGCCCCGCTGATGGTCGAGCAGGTCGCGCGCGCTCAGGCCGGACCCGAGCAGCGCGGCGAGGACCGAGCCGGCCGACGTCCCGACGATGACGTCGGCCTCGTGCGGGGCGAACCCCTCGACCTCGGCCAGGGCGTCCAGGGCGCCGATGGTCCACGCCGCGCCCAGGACGCCGCCGGCGCCCAGCACCAGCCCGCGGCGCACGCCTGCCTACCTGACCGTCTCGAGCAGCTCGGCGAGCGCGTCGTCGAGGCACTGCGCCAGCACGTCGACGTCCGGCATCGCGTCCCGGTCGGCGTTCAGCCCGTAGAACACCTTGCCGTCGTAGGACGTGAGACCGATGCTGAGCGCCTGGCCCTTGGCCAGCGGGACGACGGGGTAGGCCTCCAGCATCCGGGCGTCCGCGGCGTAGAGCGGCTGCTGCGGGCCCGGCACGTTGGTGACCACCAGGTTGAACCACCGCTTGGACAGCCCGCTGGCGACGCGCGCGCCGAGCGAGTGCAGCGTGGGCGGCGAGAAGCCCGCCAGACCCGCGAGCGCCTCGGCGCCCACCGCCTGCCCGGTCTCCTTGTGCGCCGTCATCCGGTAGGACACCTGGTGCAGCCGCATGACGGCGCTCGGCTCGCCCACCGGCAGGTCGACCAGGTAGCTCGAGACCCTGTTGCCGGTCTGCGGCCCGTCGGCGTCGCCGCGGACGCTGACCGGCACGAGCGCGCGGACGGTGGTGGACGTGCCGACCTTCTCGCCGCGGGTCAGCAGCCACGCGCGCAGGGCACCCGCGACCGTCGCCAGCACGACGTCGTTGACCGTGCAGGAGTGCATCTTGCGGATGCGCCGGTGGTCGTCCAGGTCGAGCGCGGTGGTGGCGTACCGCCGGTGCTCGCCGATGACGGCGTTGAGGGGGCTCTCCGGGGCGGGTCGGGCGGCCGACGTCGCCGCCGCGAGCAGTCCCCCGGCGGCGCCGGCCACTCGCCCGGCCAGGTGCTGGAACTCGCCGAGGCCACCCCGGACCGTGTCGATCGCCGCCGTCGGGCGCCGCACCGTCTCGGCGACCGCGCCGGCGACCAGCTCCACCCACGACGGCTCCGGCGCCGGCCGCCAGGTGTCCGCCGGCGGCTCGCGCCGGTCAGGCGTCGTGTCGAGGATGACCTGGCCGATGTCGACGGCCGCGATGCCGTCGACCATCGCGTGGTGGGTCTTGCTGATGATGGCGAAGCGGCCGCCGGCGAGGCCCTCGACGAGGTACATCTCCCACAGCGGGCGGGACCGGTCCAGCGGACGGCTCTGCACCCGGGCGACCAGCTCGGCCAGCTGGTGGTCGTCGCCGGGACGGGGCAGCGCGGAGCGGCGGACGTGGTAGCTGACGTCGAAGTGCTCGTCGTCGACCCACACCGGGTTCGCCAGCCGGCCCGGCACCCAGCGGATCCGCTGCCGGTACCTCGGCACGAACGCGATGCGCTGCGAGATGAGCTCGACCAGCCGGTCGTGGTCGAACCCGTCCTGCGGGCGCCTCGAAGATCGCGACGCCACCGACGTGCATCGGCGTCGTCGGCTCCTCGAAGTAGAGGAACGACACGTCCAGCGGGCTCAGCCGGTCGGGCATGCCATGCATGGTGGCATGACGGTGGCACGACATGGAACCCACATGACATCCTGGCGCCATGCGACGCCGTGCTTCCTGTCTGCTGGCTGCGCTCGTGCTCGCAGCCGTGACCGGATGCGCGGGCGAGGGCGAGGCCGAGCCGGGCGAGCCCTCGACATCGGCGGCGAGCGCCGTCGTCCCGAGTCATCCACCGCCGCCTCCACCGACGAGACCGAGAAGGTCGTCGAGATCAGCGTCGCGGTCACCGACGGCACGGTCCGGCCGAAGCCGCGGCGGGTGGAGGTCGATCGGGACAGCCAGGTCCGGCTCCTGGTCACCAGCGACGTCGACGACGAGCTGCACGTCCACGGCTTCGACATCGAGGAGCCGCTCGAGGCGGGCCGGACCACCACCGTCGAGCTGGTGGCCGACCAGAGTGGGATCTTCGAGGTCGAGACCCACGAGAGCGGGCTCGAGCTGCTGCAGCTCGAGGTGCGCTGACCGGCCCGTGGACCCTGCCGCCATGGGGGCCACCACGGGGCCGGGCATGAGGGTGCTGGCCCACGGGGTCGGCAGCCGCGAGGACCTGCCCATCCCGTTCTCGTACGCGGTGACCGGCGCAGCGCTGGCCCTTCTCGTGTCCTTCGTCGCGCTCGGGCTGCTCTGGCGGGAGCCCCGGCTCGACCCGGCCAGCCAGAGTGCCCGCGGCCGGCCGGCTCCGGCGTGGCTGGACCGGGCGGTCGGGTCGCTCCCCTTCCGGGTCGGCCTGCGCGTCCTCGGGGTGGTCATCACGGCGTACGTCGTCATGGCCGCCGTCTTCGGCCGCGACGACGCGCTGAACCCGACGGCCGGAGCCGTCTACGTCCTGCTCTGGATCGGTGTGCCGCTGCTGTCGATGCTCGTCGGCCCGGTCTGGCGGGCGCTCAACCCGATCCGGTCGCTGCACTGGGCGCTGTCGCGGCTGCTGGGGACGAGGCCGGAGGAGGGTCTGGCACCGCTGCCCTCGTGGCTCGGCTACTGGCCGGCGGCCGTGTCGCTGCTCGCGTTCGTCTGGCTGGAGCTGGTGGCGCCGGAGAACACCACGCTGCCGGTGCTGCGGACGTTCTTCGCCGCGTACCTCGCGGTGCACCTGCTCGCCGCCACCTACTTCGGGTCCGGCTGGTTCGACCGGGGCGACGGCTTCGAGGTGTTCTCGACGCTGGCCGGCCGGCTGTCACCGCTCGGGCGCCGCGAGGACGGAGTCCTCGTGCTGCGCAACCCGCTCGCCGGGGTGGCCGGCACGCCGGTCGCGCCCGGCCTGTTCGCCGTGGTGGGCGTGCTCCTGGGCTCGACGGCGTACGACTCGTTCGCCGGCACCCCTTCGTGGGTGTCCACCCTGCAGAGCGGCCCGCTGCCCGCCGAGGTCACCGGGACGTTGGGTCTGCTCGGCGTGGTGGCGCTCGTGACGGTCGCCTTCGCCGGGGCCGCCGCGCTCTCGGGGCGCGCCGCCGGCCTGCCACCGATGCAGGTGGGCGCCGAGTTCGCCCACAGCATCGTGCCTATCGTCATGGGCTACGTGGTGGCGCACTACTGGTCGCTGCTGGTCCTGATCGGCCAGCAGACGGTGATCCAGCTCTCCGACCCGCTGGGCACGGGAGCGAACTGGCTGGGCACCGGGGACCGGGGCATCGACGCCAGCGCTGGCCGGGACGACGCTGACGGCGGTGATCCAGGTGGTGGCCGTCCTCACCGGCCACGTGCTCGGGCGTGGTGCTGGCCCACGACCGGGCGGTCCGGCTGCTGCCCCGCCGACGGGCCGTCGTCGGGCAGATCCCGCTGCTCGTCCTGATGGTCGCCTACACCGTCGGCGGTCTCACCCTGCTCTTCGCCGCCTGACGCTGACTGTCCGGGAGGGGTCCGCGGTCAGGTCGCGGGGCCGTCCTCCGGCTCCTTCTTCTCGCGCAGCTCCTGCTCACGACGCCGCAGGTCCTCCTCCCAGCTGCCCAGCAGCCGTTCCTGCTCGGCGTTGCCGCGCCGCATCTCGTCCAGGAAGGCCGGATCGTCGTCCGGCCCGAGCGGCCGGTTGGGGCGCTCGTACTCGGGGAAACCGGCGGTGGTGGTGCTCGGCCACGGGACCGAGCGACGGCCGTGCCGCTGCGGCCGTCCCGCGACGAGCCAGGCGATGCCCCCGACGAGGGGGAAGAAGATGATGAGCAGGATCCACCAGCCCTTGCGCAGGTTGCGCACCTCGGACTCGTCGCTCTGGATGCAGTCGATCAGGCAGAAGACGAGAAGGACCAGCTCGACGGCGAACGGCAGGAACCTCAGCACGCGCGGAAGGCTAGGGGCGAGCCCAGCTCGGCCGGGGCCGTTTCGGCCAAGTTCACCCCCTGGGACCCGCCAGGGTCTGGGCTGTCAGTCGCGCAGGTGGACGCCGAACAGCTCCTCGAGCTCGGCGGCAGTCGTCTCGTACGACGTGTGGTGGACCCCCACCAGACCGATCTCCTCGGCTGCCCGCACGTTGTGGGCCAGGTCGTCGACGAACACCGTCTCGCCCGCCGCGACGCCGAGCAGGTCGAGGACGTGGGCGAAGATCTCCGGCTCCGGCTTGCGCATCCCCACCTCGCCGCTGATGACGATCGCGTCGAACATCTCGTCCCAGCCCTCGCGGGGGTACTCGTTGCCCCACGAGTTGGACAGCAGACCGGTCCGCAGCCCGGCTCGCCGGGCGCGCAGGACGAGGCCGGCCATCGCCGGCGCATGCTCGAACTGGTCGAACATCCGCTGCAGCAGCCCGGTCGGGGCGACCTCGCGTCCGGCCACCTCGGACAGCCGCCGCGCCAGCTGTCGCTCGAAGTGCGGCACCTCGATCTCGCCACGTTCCAGCGCCGCGACCGGGTTGTCCCGGGCCAGCTCCCCCTGGTGCGGGCCGAGCCAGGACCGCATCACGTCGACGTAGTGGTCGACGTCGACGCCGTCGATGTCGGCCCAAGCCTGGATCGCGGCGTCCAGCGGCTCGGTGAGGACGCCGCCCCAGTCGACGACCAGCGCCCGCAGGGGCGTGGGCTCCTCAGGCACCGCAGACCTCCCGGGCATGGGCGAGCAGGGCAGGCACGCCCTCGTCAAGGGTGGCGAAGAACGGGTCGTCGGTGAGTCCTGCCAGGTGCCGGTGGTAGGACGCCTCGAGCAGCACGGCCAGCTTCCAGACGGCGAGCGTCTCGAACCACGTGGTGCTGCCCGCCCGCCGCCCCGTGCCGGCCTCCCAGGCAGCGACCACGTCGGCCCGGGACGGGAAGCCGGGGCCCGAGGTCGCGAGCTCGCCCAGTGGGAAGCCTTCGCCCTCCGGTCCGTCCTGCGGCCAGAAGGCCAGCAGGTAGCCGAGGTCGGCCCGCGGGTCACCCACGGTGGCCATCTCCCAGTCGAGGACGGCGGCCACCCGCGGCGCCTCACCTGGACCGACCACCACGTTGTCCAGCTTGTAGTCCCCGTGGACCACGGCGGCGGCCTGCTCGGCCGGCAGACCCGCCTGCAGCCAGTCGCGGACGACGTCGTAGTCGGGCAGATCACGTGCCCGCCCGCCGCTCGCGGCGACCGCTGCCCGGATCCCCTCGCGCTGGCCGGTCCACCGCCGCACCTGACGGGCCAGGTAGCCGGTCGGACGGCCGAGCCCGGCCTCCACGAACGGCCGGGGATCGACCCGGTGCAGGTCGGCCAGCGTTGCTGCCAGGTCCAGCCCGAGCGCTCGCTGGCCGGCCTCGTCGAGCCATGCCGGCAGCACCTCACGGATCACGACCCCGTCCACGCGCTCCATCAGGTAGAACGGCGCGCCGGCGACGGACTCGTCCGAGCACGCGATGGTGACCCGCGGGACACGGACCGGCACGTCGCTGCGGGCGAGCAGCTCCAGGACGCGGTACTCGCGCAGCACGTCGTGGGCGGTGGGGAGCAGCGGCCCGGCCGGCGGTCGGCGCAGGATCCACGCCATGTCGTCACGAGTCACGACGTACGTCAGGTTGCTGTGCCCCTCGGCGAGCCGCCGCACCCGGACCCGGCCGGAGCCCGGCAGCCGTTCCTCACACCACGGGCCGAGCCGCTCGACGTCGACGAGGGAGGCGGCGTGCACTCGTCGATCCTATGGGCCGAGCTGGCGTCGTCGGCCGGGTCGGCGGGGCCGCGCTAGCGACGGCCGGAGCGCAGCAGACCTCGCCGTCGACGCGGGGCGGGTCGGCCGACCAGGCCCGCCGCCAGGGCGGCAAGTGCGGTCCGCGCGGGCGAATCGGGCGCGACCTCGCGCAGCGGCCTGGCCTGCAGCACCGCGGCGTCGAGCGCCTCCCGGTCCTCCGGCACGAAGATGACGTCGCGCACCGCGGCGTAGCGGTCCAGTGCCTCTCGGAGCTGGTTCTGGGGCTCGGTGCCGACCGCGCTGCGACGCACCCGGTTGACGACGACCCGCGGGACGACGCCCGGGACGGCCTCCCGCAGCTGGCCGAGGCCCCGGACCAGCCGCTGCATGCCCACCGGGTCGCCGGTGCCGACGACGAGCACGACGTCGGCCACACCGAGAGTCGCCAGCGTGACCCCGTTGCGCCGTGGCGCGGCAGTGTCGAAGGAGAGCTCCTCATCCTGCTCCAGGCAGAAGCCGCAGTCGACGACTGTCACAGCGGCCAGGCTGCGGGCGAGCTCCCACACCTGCTCGACCGCCGCAGGTCGCAGCTCAGGCCAGCGCTCGGCACGGGAGATGCCGGTCAGCACCCGCAGGCCGGGTGCTGCCTCGGGCGCGGCCTTGGCGAGCGCGAGCCCGTCGAGGCTGCCGTTGTTGGCCATCCGGGTCACGGCCGCCAACCCGGGCGCCTCGTCGAGGAAGCCGAGCACCTGCGCCACCACGCCGCCGTAGACGTCGGCGTCCGCCAGCAACGTGCTGACCCCCGAGGCGGCGAGCTCCGCGGCCACCGCGACCGCGACCGTCGTCCGCCCGGGGGCGCCGGTCGGGCCCCAGACGGCGACCAGCCGGCCGGTGCCCGGCGCGACGGGCGGCTCCGGCTCACCCGGTTCCGCGGCGTCCGGCAGCCCGGCGAGGGGCTGGCTCCAGGAGACGGACGGTCCGGTGCCCGGGTCCTGCTCGTGCAGCGCGGCGGACACCGCGGCGGCGATGTCCGCGGGCGGGGCGTCCGCCGGGAGCAGGTGGAGGACACCGAGCTGGCGCAGCCGCGTCTCGGCCGTCTCGTCGCCGGGCGTGTAGAGGCCCACGACGGCGACCCGGGCCGCGGCGAGGCGGGCCAGCGCGTCACGGTCGAGACGGCGCAGCTCCGCCGACAGCAGCGCCGCTCGCGCGGTTCCCGTGGCCGCGGCAGCAAGCAGGTCGGCGAGATCGACGCATCGCCGCACGACCGACATGCCGGTCGGGGTGCGCTCGAGGCCGGCGACCAGCTCGGCCTCCCAGCTGGCGCCGGTGACCGCGGTGAGCACCGGGACGCTCACGACGACCCTGCGCTCGACGACCCGCCGGCACCGGGGACCTGGACGACGTAGACGGAGCCATGGGCCACCGCGGCGATGACGTCGGGGACGTCGCTGCCGTCGACGAGAAGAGTGACGCCGGCCTTCGAGCCGCTCCCGCCGAACCCACCGCTCGACTTCACGTCCTCGCCCACGGTGACGCCGGACAGGACCAGCTCCGGGTCAGCGGGCGCCTCACCGCTGGGCGTCTCGCGGACGACGTAGAGGTCGACGACCCGGCCCTTGGCCAGCCCGGCGACGCCGAAGCGGTCGACCTCGATGACCACCCGCCGCTGGTCGGCGGCGCCGGCCGCCGCAACGGCCGACAACGGCAGCAGCTCGCCCCGGCCGACCGGACGGGTGAGGACGACCCCCTCGAGGTCCTCGGTCGCGGCGACATACCGGCCAGCGACGTCGTCGAGCCGGACGGCCGCGACCGCGAGATCGTCCTCGCTGAGCGGGGTATCGGCGCCGAGATCGCGGGTGACCGACCACACCCGGACCCGCTCGTCGGCGTCGGCGAAGACCTTGGCGCCGATGACCACCGAGAGCAGGATCATGAGCAGCCCGACGAGCAGCCGCGCGTCGAGCCAGCGGGCCCGCGGCAGGCGGGACGCGCGCGCCGTCGGCAGGTCGGACACCTGGGCTCCCCCGTCCTGTGGTCGAGGTGACCGCTCGTGGTGGGCTACTCGGACATCCTGCCGTACGGCCGACGCGGTGCCGTCTCGCGGTCCACAGGGCACCGATGCGGCCACGTCCTGTGGACGGCGAGAGCAAGCGCAGGCAAGCGCAGGCATACTGAGGCAGCCGAGCCCCACCAGTCCTGCCGAGGTGACGCGATGACTCCCCCGATGACTCCCCCGATGACTCCCCCGACGAATCCCCCTGGGCCGCGGTTCCTCCAGCTCTCCGACGTCGCGGAGGTGCTGAACACCTCCTCGGCCCAGGTCTACTCGCTGGTCCGCTCCGGCGAGCTGCCGGCGATCAAGATCGGAGGTCGTGGGCAGTGGCGGGTGGAGAGCAGCGAGCTGGAGCGCTACATCGCGCGGATGTACGACCAGACCCGCGAGTTCGTCTCGACCCACCAGTTCGGCCGGCCCCCGAGCGGCGACGTCGAGGACACCGACGACGGGACCGAGGAGGACGGCCCGGCCGGCCCCTGACCGAGGTCAGGGTCCCGAGCGCACGACCGCGACGGCCGCGAACGGCACCGTCCGCACCACGGGTCGCCCCGCGCGCACCGGCTCGGCGACGTCCCGGGTGCTCAGCTCGAGGAAGTCGGCGCCCACCCGGTCGATCGTCCCGCTGACCGTGCTGCCGTCGAGCAGCCGGACCGACACGGGCGCCCGGTCCCGGGCGATGCCGCGAAGCGCCGAGCCGAGGCCGAGCCGTTCGAAGACCTGACCCGTGGCGCCCGGCACGCCGCTCCACGCGGTCAGCCCGGCGACCGAGAGCACCGCCCGCAGCGGGAGCACGGCCTCGCGCCCGCCGTCCTCGCCGACCAGCAGCCACTGCGACCCCACCTCGAGCAGGACGCCCCGCACCGCGCCGGCGCCGTGCACCTGCGCCGTGATCCGTGACCCCACGGCGCCGCGGGCCCGGTCGGCCAGGCCGAGCCGGGCGCTCTCCCGGCGGGTCCGGTCGGCGACCTCGGCGTCGAGCTCCTCCGCCTCGGCCGCCGCCAGCTGCGCCTCGAGGTCACGGAACAGGTCGTCCCAGCGCACGTGTCCCCTTCCCTCCGGGCCGGTCAGCCCGCACCAGTGTCGAGCGCACCGGTGTCGGGCGCACCGGTTCTCCGCCCCCGGTTTCTATCGCACCGGACACAACCCAGCAGCCCCGTCGACCGCTCGTGCCCGCACCCCATCGGCGACAGAACGACGCTAGACGGGTTGACAGGACGTTTCCGAGCGATTAGAAACGCAAACGTAAGTAAACGTCATCTAACGAGCGGGAGTGGTTCCATGTCAGTCCGACGACGCGGCCTTGCCAGCGGAGCTGCCGTTCTGGCGGGCTACCTCGCCACCTGCGCGTCCCTCACCTGGGGCACCGCTGGAGTCGGGGAGACCGTCGCGGCGCCGGGCCCGGCCCCGCTGGACGCCGCGGTCGGCCTGGCCGCCGCGCTGGCTGCCTGGCTGGTGCTCACCTGGCTGGCCGCGGCGGTCCTGGTCTCGCTGGCCGCGACCGCAGGCGCCGGTGGCCGGCTGGAGCGCGTTGCCGAGCGCTTGGCGCCGATGGTGCTCCGTCGGCTGGCGGCCGCCGCCCTCGGCGTGAGCCTGGCCGGTGTGGCCGGTGTGGCGGGTTCCGGCGCTCCGTCAGCGGCGGCCGCGGACCCGGTCCACGCCAGCATGGCCACGGTGGCGTCGGCCGCGGCCGGGGATCACGGCGGTCCGGGCGGCGCCGACGGGCGGGCCGTGGCGCATGTGCTCGACGTGCTCGACGTGCTCGACCTGCTCGATGCGCTGGACCGGCCGGCGGACGACCTGAGCGGGTGGACACCGGACCGCCCGGCCGCCGCGCCACGGCGGAGCGCGGTGGCGCCCGTGCACCTGGTGACGGCCGTCCCCGGCGCCGGGCGCTCGGTCGCCGACGAGGTCGTGGTCCGGCGCGGCGACACGCTCTGGGACATCGCGGCCCGCCATCTGGGGCCTGGCGCCTCCGCCGCGGACGTCGCCACGGAGTGGCCGCGCTGGCACGACGCCAACCGACGGCAGATCGGTGCCGACCCCGACCTCATCCTCCCCGGCCTGCGGCTGACCCCGCCCGACCCGGCCTACACCGACTGACCCAGCCGACCCCACCGACCCGAGCCGGAGCAGGAGCCACCCGTGAGCCACACCGCCAGCACGATCCCCTCGAGCATCCGCCGGCTGCCCGTCCCGGCCTGCGAGCCGCCCTACGACGACGAGACGCTCGCCGGCCAGGCGGACCGCGGCTGGCAGTCGTGGTCGACCACACCGGATGGCACCTCTGCCGGGCGGCCCGCCGAGGCGGTGCAGGGCACGCTCGCACTGGCCTTCGTCCTCCCGAGCGGCCTGCCCTCCACACCGCAGCCGCCACCCGGGCTGCGGCTGGTCCCACCGCTGCTCCGTCGCGCGGCCGCGCAGCAGGACCAGGACGACGCCGACTTCGGTCCGCAGCCCACCGGACGGGCCGACCTACCCGAGCCGCGTCACTGGTCCGCGCGCTTCGTGCAGGCCGTGGTGGAGGTGATGGCCGGGGACCGGCCCTCCACGCAGCTGGTTCGCTGGACGAGCGCGGAGGTCTACGACGACGTCGCCGCGCGGGTGCTCGGTGGACCGGCGCCGTCGGCAGAGGTGGCCCGGGCAGTGGTCCGCTCCGTGCACGTCACCGAGCCGGCCGACGGCGTCGCCGAGGTGGCGGCGATGGTGCGCCGCGGCCTGCGGACCACCGCCGTGGCGCTGCGCCTGGAGGGCCTCGACGGCCGGTGGCAGTGCACCGCCCTCGAGCTCGGCTGACCGTCGACACGCGCTCAAGCCGGAGTGGGGCGGTCCTTCTTCGCCAGCTTGGCGACCACCGCGTCGTAGGACGCATCGATGGCGTCGCGGAGCTCCTCGTCGGGGATGGTGCCGCCGATCCGCAGTGTGTTCCAGCCGGAGCGGCCGATGTAGGCCATTACCGAGGCGTCGCCCGGGTAGCGCGCCAGCCACTCGTCGGCCTCCTCGCGGGTCGACGCGCACTTGAGGCCTACCGAGTCCGACCCGAGGAACGCGAAGATCTTCGCTCCGACCTTCGCGACCGAGTCGCCCTCCCAGGGCTCGTCAGGCCATGCTCCGGGCTTGCCCAGGCAGTAGTCACGGAGGTCGTCCGGGGTCACGTCGCTCGCCTCCCCCGGCTGCTGTCAGCTGTTGCGGTTGCGCGGGTCGCCGTGGCAGCGCTTGAACTTCTTGCCGGACCCGCAGGGGCACGGAGCGTTGCGCGGGACGTCGCCGTAGGGATCGTCGGCGCTGGCGACGACCGCCGCCGCCGGTGCCCCGGATGACGGGTCGCCGTCGACGGACGGCGCGGTGTACTGCAGCTGGGTCGGACGGCGGGGCGCGGCCAGGCCCTTGGCCACGAGCTCGGCGTGCTGAGTGCCGTCCGGCGATGCCGCGGCGGCCTCCTCGTCGACCTGCACCTCGAGGTTGAAGACGTAGCCGACGGACTCCTCCTTGATGGCGTCCATCATGGCGGCGAACATGTTGAAGCCCTCCCGCTGGTACTCCACGAGCGGGTCGCGCTGGGCCATCGCGCGCAGGCCGATGCCCTCCTGCAGGTAGTCCATCTCGTACAGGTGCTCGCGCCACTTCCGGTCGAGGACGGAGAGCACGACCCGGCGCTCGAGCTCGCGCATCACGTCCGCGCCGAGCGTCTCCTCACGGCGGTCGTACGCCGCCTGCGCGTCCGCCTTGAGCTCCTCCGCGAGGAACTCCGACGTCAGGCCGGACCGGTCGCCGCCGGAGGCCTCCTCCAGCTCCTCGACGGTGACCGAGACCGGGTAGAGCGTCTTGAGGGCCGACCAGAGCTTGTCGAGGTCCCACTCCTCCGCGAAGCTCTCACCGGTCGCCGCGTTGACGTAGCCCTCGACCACGTCGTCGACCATGTGGCGGATCTGCTCGTGGAGGTCCGCGCCCTCGAGGACCTCGCGGCGCTCCGCGTAGATCACGGTCCGCTGGCGGTTGAGCACCTCGTCGTACTTCAGGACGTTCTTGCGGATCTCGAAGTTCTGCGCCTCGACCTGCGTCTGCGCCGAGCGGATCGCGTTCGTCACCATCCGGGACTCGATGGGGACGTCCTCGGGGATGTTGAAGCGGGTCAGGAAGTTCTCGACCATGGCGGCATTGAACAGCCGCATCAGGTCGTCGCCGAGGGACAGGTAGAAGCGTGACTCCCCGGGGTCGCCCTGGCGACCGGACCGACCGCGCAGCTGGTTGTCGATGCGGCGCGACTCGTGCCGCTCGGTGCCCAGGACGTAGAGACCGCCGGCCTGAGTGACCTCGTCGTGCTCCGACGCCACCCTGCGCTTGACGTCCTCGACCGCCTCGGGCCACGACTTCTCATAGTCCTCGGGCGTCTCCACCGGGTCGAGGCCGCGGCCGCGCAGCTCGTGGTCGGCGAGGAACTCGACGTTTCCGCCCAGCATGATGTCGGTGCCGCGACCGGCCATGTTCGTGGCGACCGTGACGGCTCCCTTGCGACCCGCCTCGGCGACGATCGCTGCCTCGCGCTCGTGCTGCTTGGCGTTGAGGACCTCGTGCCGCAGACCGCGCTTCTTGAGCAGTCCCGAGAGCAGCTCCGACTTCTCGACGCTCACCGTTCCCACGAGGACCGGCTGGCCCTTCTCGTGCCGCTCCGCGATGTCGTCGACCACGGCCTTGAACTTCGCGTCCTCCGTCTTGTAGACGAGGTCCGCCTGGTCGAGACGGATCATCTCCTTGTTGGTGGGGATGGGGACGACGCCGAGCTTGTAGATCTGGGAGAACTCCGAGGCCTCCGTCATGGCCGTGCCCGTCATGCCGGAGAGCTTGTCGTAGAGGCGGAAGAAGTTCTGCAGGGTGATGGTGGCAAGGGTCTGGTTCTCCTGCTTGATCTCCACCCCCTCCTTGGCCTCGATCGCCTGGTGCATGCCCTCGTTGTAGCGGCGCCCGGCGAGCATGCGACCGGTGTGCTCGTCGACGATGAGGACCTCGCCGTTCATCACGACGTAGTCCTTGTCGTTCTTGAACAGCTCCTTGGCCTTGATGGCGTTGTTCAAGTAGCCGACCAGCGGGGTGTTGGCGGACTCGTAGAGGTTCTCGATGCCGAGAGTGTCCTCGACGCGCTCGACGCCGCGCTCCAGCACACCGATCGTGCGCTTCTTCTCGTCGACCTCGTAGTCGACGTCGCGGGCGAGCCGCTCGACGATCCGCGCGAAGTCCGCGTACCACTTGGTGGCCTGGTCCGCCGGGCCGCTGATGATGAGCGGCGTGCGGGCCTCGTCGATCAGGATGGAGTCGACCTCGTCGACGACGGCGAAGTTGTGGCCACGCTGCACCAGCTCCTCGCGGGACCAGGCCATGTTGTCGCGCAAGTAGTCGAAGCCGAACTCGTTGTTCGTGCCGTAGGTGATGTCGGCGGCGTACTGCCTGCGCCGCTCGTCGGGTCGCATGCTGGCGAGGATGACGCCGACCTCGAGGCCGAGGAAGCGGTGCACGCGGCCCATCAGCTCGGACTGGTACTCGGCGAGGTAGTCGTTGACCGTCACGACGTGGACGCCGTTGCCGGTGAGCCCGTTGAGGTAGCACGGCAGGGTCGCGACCAGCGTCTTGCCCTCACCGGTCTTCATCTCGGCGATGTTGCCGAGGTGCAGGGCGGCGCCGCCCATGATCTGGACGTCGAAGTGGCGCTGCCCCAACGTACGGCGGGCCGCCTCACGAACGGTCGCGAACGCCTCCGGCAGCAGGTCGTCGAGGTCCTGACCGTCGGCGAGCCTGCTGCGGAACTCGTCGGTCATCGCCCGCAGCTCGGCGTCGGACATCGCGACGAACTCGTCCTCGATGACGTTGACCTGCCCGGAGATGGCGGTCAGCTTCCGGAGGATCTTGCCCTCGCCGGCGCGGAGCATCTTGTCGAAGAAGGCGGGCACGCGGAAAACTCCTCGATCAGGGTCGGTCGGCTCGGTCGCCTACAGCATCGTAGGCGCACGTCGGGCCCTAACGGCTCGACCGCCCTGCGAGTGCCCGGTTGGATGGGGCCCATGGACCCCGTCGAGCTCTCGGACGACCGCCTCCTCCTGCGCTTGCCCGCCGAGGAAGACGTCGAGGCCGTCACCCGCGCCTGCCAGGACGCCGAGCTCCAGCGGTGGATACCGGTGCCGGTGCCGTACGAGCGGGCGCACGCGGTGGAGTTCGTGGCCTCCCGTCCGGAGCGCTGGGCCGCCGCGGACGGTGAGATGACCTTCGCCATCACCGGCCGGGACGACGGGATGCTGCTCGGGATGGTCGGGCTGCACGCGCACGACGCGACCATGCGCGAGATCGGCTTCTGGACCGCGCCGTGGGCCCGCGGCCGAGGCGTCATGACCGACGCCGCCCGGCTGGTCTGCCGGTTCGGCTTCGACGTGCTGGGCCTGCAGCGGATCGAGTGGTGGGCCGGCGTGGGGAACCACGGCAGCTGGCGGGTGGCCGAGAAGCTCGGCTTCCAGCGCGAGGGCACCTGTCGGTCCCGGCTGCTCCACCGCGGCGACCGGGTCGACGGCTGGGTCGCCGGCCTGCTCGCCGGCGAGCTGCGCTGATGGCGCTGGCGATCCCCCCGTCCCTGCCAGAGCTCCGCGGGGACGGCATCCTCCTGACGCCGTGGGAGGACGACGACCTGCCCGCCATCGTCGAGCTCGCGGACGACGTGGGTCGGCACTGGTCGCGGTCGCTGGCCGACGTCCGCACGATGGACGACGCCCGGCGATGGCTGGCCGAGCGCGGCGGCCCGGACCGGCTCGACTGGGCCGTGCGCGACCCCGCCACCCGCGCCCTGGTCGGCCGGGTCTCGTTGCACCGGTTCGAGAAGTACCCGCCGGGTGCCGAGATCGGCTACGGCGTGCACCCGGCCTACCGGGGCCGCGGCGTGGCTGTCGCCGCCGCCGACACGGTGCTGGGATACGCGTTCGGCGACCTCGGACTGGGCCGGGTGGAGCTGGTGCACGACGTCGGCAACGTCGCGTCGTGCGTCGTCGCGATCCGCGGCGGGTTCGCGCTCGAGGGGGTCGAGCGAGGCGCCCTCGGCTACCCCGACGGTCGGGTGAGCGACCTGCACCGGCACGCACGCCTCGCCGACGACCCGCCGGGGCCTGCCGACCCGCCGCCCGGTCCCCTCGACGTGCCGGTGCTCGACGCCGACGACGTGCGGCTGCGGCCGTGGCGCGACGACGACGCCGGCGACTATCTGGGCGGCGTCGGCGACCCGTCGGTCGCCCGGTGGTCACCGCACCCACCGCCGCGGACGACCGACGACGCCCGGCGGCTGCTCGCCCGCGCCCGGCGGCGGGCGGTGGACGGAACGGCCGTCGCCTGGGCGGTCGAGGTCGCCGGGGAGGTGGCCGGCGCCGTCGCACTGCGCGGCATCAACCGGGTCGACCACTGGGCCACCGCGTCGTACTGGACGATGCCCCGGTTGCGTGGCCGCGGCGTGGCGCCGCGAGCGTTGACAGCGGCCACCGGGTACGCGTTCGACGGGCTCGGCCTGCACCGCGTCGAGCTGCAGCACGCGGTGACGAACAAGGCCAGCTGCCGGGTGGCGGTGAAGGCCGGGTTCGCCCTCGAGGGCACGCAGCGAGAGTCCTGTCTGCTGGCGGACGGCTTCGTCGACGAGCACCTGCACGCCCGGCTGCGGCCGTGAGCGGGATCGAGCACGTGGAGATCGCGGCCGGTGCCTGGCAGCTCCGGCCGCCGTCGGCCGAGGAGGCGGAGGACGCGCTGGTGATGCTGCGCGACCCCATGACGGTTCTGTGGAACCCCGCGCCGCGCGTCGTCGACATCGAGACGGCACGCGACTGGTGCGTGAGCGGCGCGGACTGGAGCGAGGGCACGCACGCGACGCTGTCGGTCCTCGACGCCGCCACGGGACGGCTGGCCGGCAACGTCTCGCTCTGGCGGATCGACCTCGACGACCAGCGCAGCGCCGCGATCGGCTACCGCACCGCGCCCTGGGCGCGGGGGCGTGGTGTCGCCACCACGGCCGTCACCGCCATGACCGGGTGGGCGTTCGGCGCGCTGGGGGTCGAGCGGATCGAGCTGCCGCACGCCGTCGAGAACCTCGCCTCGTGCCGTGTCGCCGAGAAGTGCGGCTACCGCGCCGAGGGGACGCTGCGCGGTGGGTTCCGCGCCGAGGACGGCAGCCGCCACGACGAGCACCTGCACGCCCGGCTCAGCACGGACTACATACAACACAACAACAAAAACTAAAACACAAACAAAAAAAAAAAAAAAAAAAAAAATAATACCAAAACAACACCAAACACATCACTTTCAATACAGCACATCAAACACCAATACAGATCACATCCAGTACACCAGCACAGAGCACACTCAAGCTGTACCACTTCACCAACCAACCCCCCACAGCTTCTCGCAACCGTACTATTCACACACATCGTAGGTTCAACCGAGCGCACACCAACGATACGCAACCACAACTAGCGAGAACTATCCTACACCCACACCATATACTAATCCACCACAAGCTAAACACATTCCAACACCACAAGATACACACATCAAAACACACATACTTCACCCTATTCAAACACCACAAACACCATACACTACCCAAACAATCTCACAACATCAACACTACACCTACAATCCATACTATATACACACAACAAGTACAATATACACCACAAATCACAATATCATCAACATCATTCCCAATATACACTTAACCACCCCAATTCTAATCACAACAACTCCACCTATAACCTCACCAACACTTCACCACACACACACACACTCAAAACTCAACACCCTACACTATACCACTCTTCCCCCCCACCCTCTCCCACACAGCACTCCCACTACCCTAACAACCACACCAGCACACACCCATACTCATTACCCCACTCTCATACTAAACTCACACTCCACCTACCTATAACCACTCCACCCAATTCTAAACAAACTCTCACTACATCCACAACCTCTCAACTACATCACATAACACCACCACCACATAACACTCACACAATACCAACTCCACACACTCATTCACACATCACCAACACCAAATCCACATACCATCCCTATCAATCCTCCCTCAACTCCTAAAGCATCATATAATACAACTCCACTCACCTCACCAATCACCCACAACTCACCCCACCACCATCCCCCACCCCCCCACCACATCCTGTACGTTCACTCCATGCGCTACCAACCCCTACACACCTCGTCACCGAGATCACCCTCACCACCACCTGAACGTGGTGCCCGTCCGAGCCACCACCCACATCGCCGCCGCGCCGCCACCTGTGCGTCACCAACCAGGCGACAGCACCGTCACCCGTTCGATCCCCACAGCTACTCCACCTCAGCCATCAACGTCGGGACCGGCCCGGTCGGGATCGCCGTCACCGACACGCCGCCTGGTCACCAACAACCTCGAAAGCTCACTGTCCCACATCCACGCCGAGACCCTCAATGTCACCACACCCGCACCCTGGCCACCGACGCGCGCCTACCGCGTCGCCGCCCGCGGCAACGACTGTGGTCAGCAACCAACACGCCGACACCCTGATCCGCGTCAATACCGACCTTCCGACTCGCCGACAACATCAAGCTGCCCACACACCGCTCCGCCTCGCGTACGTCCGAAAGACCTGTGCTTCACCAACGCCGCCGCGTAGCCCCTGCACCGCGCGATGTCCTCAGCATAGTCGAGACCAGCGTCTCGTGAACGAGACCCACCGTCCTCGATCCACTCACCCTGCACGATTTCAACCGCGCCTGCCCGCCATGACACACCACACGCTCGTCCGCTTCCGCCGCGACCGCGGAGCCCAGCGACGCGGACTCGTCGCCGCACCTCGCCACCACCCTACCACAGCCCACCCACCACATCTGACCTACACATTCCACCTACACCACCACATCCGCTACTCCACCCACACACCCATGCTAACCAGTGACATCCCACGCCACATCAAGCACACCATCACCCACCACACCCTTCACCGACACATACTACTACGCCACCACCATCGTTCGCCTCAACACATGCCGCACCACCACTCACAACACCCCGACAAGAGAGCCACTCCCACACTGCACCTCCGCACCACATCACCACCCACCACACACCCACACCGTAACCTTCCACCTCAACCACCCACACCCAACTACCTCTACCATCTCGCCTAACCACACACCTCCACCGTACCCCAACACACCCCACTAACCATCACACCCTCACACCTTCGTACCACCCACCAACCCTTACATCATCCACTCCTACACACCGCAGCAACATACCACCACAATCACCCAACCCCACACACCCACTCCAGCTCATACGCAACCCTCACTTCCACGAGTCATCCACACACCACACAACCCCACTATTACCCCATCACCTCATCCTCACACCTCTTACCCCAAAACCACAACCCTCCCCCTCGTACCCACACCACACCCACTTCCTGTAACACACACAACCACTAACCCATATCCACCCACTCAACACACCAAACCACACCACAACTACACACCCACACCACACCCCACACCTATTACGTATTCCTCAACACCACCAAACCCCCATTCCACAACCCCCACACCCCCCACACCGTCACCTACACACTCCACCACACCTCTCTCTCCTCCGGACAACTACCCGTCCGAACCCGTCACCTACCAGCTCATCCCACCACACGTCCTTCGACCAGCCGTACTACCCATTCACCCTCCGCCGCCACAACCCACCCCACCCCCCACCCCCAAGCGCGGACTACAGCGGTGCGTCCTCCGAATAGAGCCGCTCCGGCCGGATCCCGACGATCCGATGGCCCAGCCGCTCGATCGAGCCGTCGGCCTCGAGACTCATCAGGACCCGGTTGACCTGCTGTCTCGATCCGCCGACCTGCCGGGCGAGGTCGCCCTGCGTCAGCACGTGCTCGACGGGGACGAACCCGTCGGGGCGGGGCGGCGGGACCGCTCGCCCCCGGACCAGCGCGGAGAGGTGCTTCTCGACGCGCCGCGGCAGGTCCAGCAGCGCGGCGTCGCAGGCCTGCTCGTCGAGTCGGCGGACCAGCGCGGCCATCGACACCAGCAGCGCCCGCATGACCGCGGGGTGCCGCACCATCACGTCGGCCACGGCCCGGCGCGGCACCACGACGAGGACTGACGTCAAGCGGGCGGTCACCGTCGCGACTCTCGGGCCGTCGTCGACCAGCGCGAGCTCGCCGAAGGTCTGGTGCGGGCCGAGCACCGCAAGCAGGACGTCGCGTCCCCCGACGGACGACAGCGACACCGCGACCGCACCCGACGCCACGACGTACATGCAGTCCCCGGAGTCGCCACGGAGGAACACCAGCTCGCCCGGCCCGTACGTGTGGGTGGCGCACGCCGAAGCCAGCCGGTCGAGCTCCGACTCGTCAAGAGAACGGAACGCGTCCGACTGGCCCAGCGCGTGCACGATGGTGCTCATCGGCGCTCAGTGCCTCACGGGGTCGCGAGCCGGTGGTGGCTGGCGTGGTAGCGGCTCCACAGTACGACCGCCAGGGCGACCACGGCGATGGACAGCAGCGTGATGGCACCGGTGAACATCCACGGGAAGCCGCTGTCGCTGACTCCGCCGCCTCCGCCGCCTGAGACCGGGGAGAGCTCGGGCTCGATCGGAGGCGGGCCGGCGAAGGCTGCGGTGGTGCCGGCGAACATGAGGAACAGCGAGGACACGGCCACCTGGACGATGTGGCGGATGGAATGGGTCACGGTCTTCTCCTTCTCGTGGGTCTGTGCGGGATCGTCACCGGTCATGAGCCTGCGCGGACCCTCCGCCTTGCGCTGTCACCCGCGCGACAGCGCAGCCCCGCAACGGAGTGACACCGGACACACCGACCACGCGGTTGGTGGCGACGTACTCGCGGACCACTGCCCACGACGGCCTCAGGCCGCGACCGCCGCCACCAGCCGCACCGCAAGGTCGCCGCGCTGCTCGACGCGCACGCCGTTGAGGTCGAGCCAGCGGGCCATCTCGACCAGCTCGGCCGCGAGCTCGGCCGCCGTCTCCGGCGGCGCGTGGTCCTCCGCCCAGGCAGCCCGCACCACGAGCACCCGGGCCGCGCGGTCGGCCTTCAGGTCCACCCGGGCGACGAGCCGGTCGCCGAGCAGGAACGGCAGCACGTAGTAGCCGTGCACGCGGCGCGACTCCGGCACGTAGATCTCGATGCGGTAGCGGAACCCGAACAGCGCCTCGACCCGGGCCCGTTCCCACACCAGCGGGTCGAACGGCGTGAGCAGCGCCCTGGCCCGCACCCGGCGGGGCAGCCGGGCCTGGTGGTGGAGGTAGGCCGGGCGGGACCAGCCGTCCACCCGGACCGGGAGCAGCTCGCCGGCGTCGACGAGTGCCCGGACCGCCGCCTGGGAGTCGACCGGCTTGAGCCGGAAGTAGTCGCGCAGGCAGGGCTCGCTGGCCACGCCGTGGGCTCGCGCGGCGATCCTCGTCAGCTCGAGGAACGCCTCCTCGTCGGAGGGGTCGGGGGCGTCGAGCACCGCCCGCGGCAGGACGCGCTCGGGCGTGGCGTAGCGCCGCTCGAAAGACGTCGTCCGGCCGGCCGAGCTGATCTCGCCCGCGTAGAAGAGGAACTCCAGCGCCCGCTTGACCTCCGACCAGTTCCAGCCCCAGTCGACCGTGGCGCGCGGAACGTCGTGCTCCAGCGCGGACTCCACCTCGCCGGCGGTCATGGGGACCCGTCGGCCCTTGAGCTCGTCGCGGACCGCCTGCACGAGGTCGGGGCGCTGGGCGGCGATCGACCTGATGCCACCCCACGCCTCCTCGCTGCGGCGCATCCGCCAGCGCAGCAGGCGCAGCGTCGAGGGCGGCGACCAGGCTCGCCTCGTGCGCCCAGTACTCGACCAGCCGGCGCGGCGCCCGGCCCGCGGCGCGGTCGAGCAACGACCGGTCGTACGGACCCAGCCGGCTGAACAGGGGCACGTAGTGGCTGCGCGACAGGACGTTGACGCTGTCGACCTGCAGCAGGCCCATCCGGTCGACCGCGCCGGTGATCTGGCGCATGCCCGGACTGGCCGGGCGGGGTGCCGCGAGGCCCTGGGCGGCGATCGCGACCCGACGGGCCAGCGGCGCGCTCAGCCGCTGGGGCGTCGCGGAGCTCGTGAGGGACACGGTCGCTGATGCTGCCACGCGCCCGCCGACAGGCTGCGACGATGCCCGGGTGCGACGACTCGGGTGGCTGCTGTGCGCCGGCGTCACGCTCGGCGTGCTGGTGCTGCCGGCCTCTGCGGCGGGCGGCGAGGCGACGGAGGAGTCGGTCCGGATCGGCACGTCGGTCCTCGGCCGGCCGATCGTCGCCGTGCACCGCTTCACCGACGGCGCGACAGAGACATCACAGACCACCCTCGTCGTCGGCAGCATGCACGGCGACGAGCGGGCCGGCATGCGGGTCGTGCGCCGGCTGCGGTCGGCCCCGCTGCCCGACGGGGTCGACCTCTGGCTGGTCCGCACCGATGAACCCGGACGGCACGGCTCGCTGACCGACGTACGAACGCGCACGGGGTCGACCTCAACCGCAACTTCCCGCGCTACTGGGCAGCTGCCGGGTGGGGGACGTCGACGTGGTCGGGACCGGCCCCGGCCAGCGAGCCGGAGACCCGGGCCATGACCGGCTTCCTGCGCCAGGTCCGCCCGCGCACGACGCTGGTCTTCCACCAGCCGCTGTACGGCGTCGACTCCTACCGCGCGAAGTCGATGCCCCTGGTCCGCCGGCTCAGCCGCGAGACCGGGCTGCCCGTCGGCTGTTCGACTGCGACGGCGGCTGCCACGGCACCCTGACCGACTGGCACAACAACCGACTCGAGGGCCGCGCCGTCACCATCGAGCTCGGCCGGACGGCCTCCGACGACGAGGTCGCCCACGTCGCGCGCGGCGTGCTGCGGGTCGCGACCCCGTCCTGAGGCGGCTCAGGTGATCTCGAGCAGCTTCTCGCGGACCGCGTAGACCACGGCCTCCATCCGGGAGTGCAGCTGCAGCTTCTCCAGGATGTTGCGGATGTGGTTCTTCACCGTGTTCTCGCTGATGAAGAGCTCCTTGGCGATGTCGCGGTTGTTCAGCCCCTTCGCCACCAGCTTGAGCACCTCGAGCTCGCGGTCGGTCAGCCGCGGGGCGGGCACCTGCTGGCGCTCGTCGCCCTTCTTGATCATCGTGGCGAACTCGGTGAGCAGCTTGGAGGCCATCGACGGGCTGATCAGCGACTGGCCACCGGCGACCGACCGGATCGCGGCGGCGACCTCGTCGATCGAGATCTCCTTGAGCAGGTAGCCGCTGGCGCCGGCCTTGATCGCGTCGTAGAGGTCGGCCTCGTCGTCGGAGATCGTCAGCATCACGATCTTCGCGCTCGGCACGACGTCCTTGATGGTGGGGCACGCCTCGATGCCGCTGCGGCGCGGCATCCGGACGTCCATCAGCACGATGTCCGGCAGCAGCGCCGAGGCGAGCTCGACGGCCTCGGCGCCGTCGCCGGCCTCGCCGACCACCTCGATGTCGGTCTCCTGACCGAGCACCATCTCCAGCCCACGACGGAACAGGGCGTGGTCGTCGACGACGAGCACGCGGATCGGCTCGCCTCCGACCACGTGGCGCCACGGGTCGCGCTCCCGGTGGACAGCTCGCTCACCCGTCGCCCCTCTCGGTCCGCCCCGTGGTCGCACAGCAGCCGCCGCGCTCCCCGTCGTCGCGCTGCGGCCCGTCGCACTATGGCACGTCGAGCCAGGTCAGGACGGGTGTTCCGCCACCCGCGGGACGTCACACCGCCAGCCGGATCACGCCGTAGTCGTATGCCCGGCGCCGGTAGACGACGCTCGGCTGCTAGGTCTCGGCGTCGACGAAGAGGTAGAAGTCGTGCCCGACCAGCTCCATCTCGTAGAGCGCCTGGTCGAGGTTGATCGGGTTCGCGGCGTGCACCTTCTCGCGGACGTACATCGGGCCGTCGTCCGGCAGGTCCGCCGGGGCCGCGTCGTCCCCGGCTCTCCGGCAGTCCGGGCGCCACACCGTTCTGCATCTCGAGCCGGGCGGTCGCGGCCGCCACGGAGACCGGCGTCTTGGCGCCGTGGTGCACCCGGCGCCGGTCGTGGGCCCGGCGCAGCCGGCCCTCCAGCTTGGTCACCGCTGCGTCCAGCGCGGCGTAGGAGTCCTGGGCGGCCGCCTCGGCGCGCACCACCGGTCCGCGCGAGCGGATCGTGAGCTCGATGCGCTCGCGCTGATCGGCCAGTCGTGGGTTGCGCTCCTGGGAGCACTCGACGTCGATGCTGATCACCTTGGGATCGAGCTTCTCGATCTTCGCGAGCTTGTCCGCCACGTGCGTGCGGAACCGCTCGGCGACCTCGGTGTTCCGACCCTTGACGACGATGTCCACGAAGTGACCCTCCACGTCCTCGGAAATGCTGCGAGCACCCGCCCGGCCGACCTGGTCTTCGACCCCACATCCGCCTGCAGAGGGTCTCGCAGCGGTAGCCGCCACTACTCCCCTTCTCCCGGGTCGGAGGACATCTGGACCTCCGGCGGGGCAGGACTTACTTCTAAGCCGCACCGTGATCGGACGACGAGAAGTCGCCTTACGTGGACCGTTTCGCCTGCGGCTGGCATCGGCTTGCCGGACCTGCGCCCCGCGAGGAGCGATCGGCCCGGCGCAACCACGGACCCGGGCGGGTGCCATGTCGAAACGCTAGTCCCCCTGGGCGCCGGGCGACACCCCGGCCGTACGTCGGGAGGTCGCGGCGACCGCGGCCGCCGCATGGACCTCGCGCACCGGCGCCCGCAGGGCCCGGGCCGCCTCGGCCAGCGTCGCCCCGGTGGTCACCACGTCGTCGACCACCACCACCGTCCGGCCGGCGACGAGCGGCGTGAGCCGGGCGGGGACCCACAGTGACCCCGCCAGGTTCTCGATCCGCTCCCCGGCCCCCAGCCCGGCCTGGTCCAGGACGCCGTCGGCCACCCGCAGCACCGGCAGGACCGGACGTCGGCACCCCCCGCCGCCGGAGGTCGGTCGCGGCCCGCCGGGCCAGCCGCAGCGTCGGGTCGTGGCCCCGGGCGCGCACCGCCGGCGGCGAGACGGTGCCGGCACCAGCAGCACCGGGCGCCCGTCCGGTCCGACGACCCGGCCGGCCGCCGCCAGGGCCGCACGCGCCAGCGCGTCGCCGAGCGGGCCGGCCAGCGACAGCCGGCCGTGCTCCTTGTGCGCCACCACCGCGGCCCGCACCGCACCGTCGTAGGCGGCGACCGCCCAGGGGTGGCGGCAGCCCGGCCGGCGCCGGGTCCGGCCAGGCCGTCCGGGCCGGCCCGGCCAGCGACCGGCGGCACGCGGGGCACAGGACTGGCCGCTCGGAGCAGCCGGCGCACTCCGCGGGCAGCACCAGGTCGACCAGCCCGGCGAGGGCGCCGCAGCAGCGCGCGCAGTGGTGGCACGCCGGCCACCGTCGCGCGGACCGGCGCCGGCCGGCGCCGGTCGGCACCGACCTGGGGAGCGTGGGCAGCCTGTGGACGGTCAGCCGGGGTAGGTGGGGTCGGTCCCCTCGCCGAGGCTGCCCAGCCCCGTCCCGATGTGTACTGCATCAGCTCGCCGTCCGCCGTCCCGACCACCAGCGGGCTGGCCTGCGCGTCCGGCGGGGCGGCCGCGAGCTCGCCAGGTCCGGCTCGGGCTCGACGTCGACGATGTCGTAGCCGTCGATGCTGGTCATGAACGGAGCCGGGGGCAGCCCGTCCCGGCTGCCGAGGACGGCCAGCGTGGTCGCGTCCGCCCACGCGACGTCCTGACCCCGCGCAGGTCGGGCAGCACCTCGCGGGCGTCCACGACCGAGATCCGGGCGACCGCCGGCTCGGCTCGAGTCCTCGACGCCGGTCACCGCGCCGACCACCAGCCGGGCGGACCGGCCGGCCCCGGTGACCAGCGCCACCCGGGCGCCGTCCCGCGACACCGACGACCTGGGTCGGCGCACCGCCCGGCAACCTGGCCACCTCGACCGTCTGGCCGGCCCGGCGCCGTCCGGCAGCAGCAGCAGGCGTCCGGTCGCGCGGTCGACGACCCAGAGGTTGCCGCCGCGGGTCCCAGGACGGCTGCGCCCAGGTCTCCGCCGGACACGACCACGTCGAGGCTGCCGTCCTCCGCCAGCCGGCCCACGCGCAGCGTGGTGCCGTCGGTGGACACCGCCGCCACCCGGTTCGCGTCCAGCGAGACCGCGGGCGTCGCCAGCGGCAGCGCCCCGGTCCCCGCCGGCCCGGGCACCGGCTCGAACTGCCCTCGATGAAGCGACCGAACTGGCCGTCGCGCACGGCGTAGACGGACGGCCCGGCGGCCAGCCCGTCGGGGTCGTAGGTGAGCCAGGAGTCCGCGGCCCTGCTCCTCCGGGACGCCGGAGACGGCAGGTCCTCGCCGCCGGCCGTGATGCGGACCCGGTCGATCTCCAGACCGAGCTGCTTGAGGGTCCAGACGATCTGCGCCGACATCTGCTCGCGCTTGGCCTGGTCCGCCCTGCGCGCCTGCGCGTCCAGCGCCACCGTCGCCAGGCCGTCGCGCACCGGCACCGACTGCACCTCCAGCTCGGTCCCCTGCGGGAAGGCCGTCTCGACCGCAGCCGCGCAGGCCGGTCGTGGGGCCGCGCAGCAGCCGGGACACCAGCTTGGTCGACAGCCCGGGAAGCTCCGGCACCAGGACGGTGTCGGGCACCAGCGAGTTCCGCAGCGGCGAGAGGAAGTACAGCGACACCTGGCGGAAGGTCTCCTCGACGTCGCCCTGGACAGCATCAGCCCGTCCTCCAGGGCGGCGATCCGCCACTCGCCCTCCACCTGCTCCATGCGGAACGTCCGCGTCACCTCGGGGGTGCCGGCGGTGCGCCGGAAGGTGCCCTCGGCGTCGATGTGGGCGACCTCGCTGGCCCGAGCGACCGCGACGCCGTCGCCGGTCGCCTCGCGGTCACCGGGCCACCGCCGCTGTCGTGCACGGTCGTGCCCGCCGCCGGCCGCCACTCCTGGCGCGCCCGCGGCGTGAGGTAGTCGCCGGGCGACCTCGTGGTCGCGCCGGAAGTCCGCGCTGGCCCGCAGGAAGCCGCGCACGACCTGGTCCGGTCGCGCCCGGCAGCGGGCCTTCGGCGATGAACGGCACCGCGACGTCCTCGCGCTCGAGCCGGAGGTCGCGATCCGCGCGCACCGGTCCCGAGGTCGGGATGGTCGCGCACGCCGGCAGCACAGCGGCGAGCAGCAGCACGACGGCCGGGCGCCACCAGCGGGAGCGCCACTGCTGCGGCCTGCGGCGCGCTACGCATCGACGCCGCCCGGGGTGCCGACCCGGCGGTACGGCGTCGCCCACCGTCACCGGCCGCGCCCGCCGGGCCGAGTCGGTCGGCTCCAGCGGGATCGGCGAGCCCTCCAGCTCGCCACCCTGCCGGCGCGGCACGGTCAGCCGGAACTGGCAGCCGTCGCCCGGCTCGCCCCAGGCCTGCAGCCAGCCGCCGTGCAGGTGGGCGTCCTCGAGGGCGATCGACAGGCCCAGGCCGGTGCCGCCGGTGGTGCGCGCCCGGGCCGGGTCGGCCCGCCAGAACCGGTTGAAGACCATGGTGACGTCCGCCGGCTCGAGCCCGACCCCGTGGTCGCGGACCGCGACCGCCACCGCGTCGTCGTCCCCCGCGACCCGCACGGTCACCGGCCGCCCCTCGCCGTGCTCGATCGCGTTGACGACCAGGTTGCGCAGGATGCGCTCGATCCGCCGGCTGTCGACCTCGGCGACGCACCCGCCGGGGCACCACGAGGCGCAGCTCGCTGCCCCGGCGGTCGGCGAGCGGCTCCATCGCCTCGATGACGTGGCGGGCGACGACGACCAGGTCGGTCGGCTCGGCCTCCAGATGGCGCGGCGCCGGCGTCGTACCGGCTGATCTCCAGCAGGTCCGCGAGCAGTGACTCGAACCGGTCGAGCTGGGTCTGCAGGATCTCGGCGCTGCGCTCGACGGCCGGGTCGAACCCGGCCCGCGCCTCGTGCAGCACGTCGGCCGCCATCCGGACCGTCGTCAGCGGCGTGCGCAGCTCGTGGGAGACGTCGGAGACGAACCGGCGCTGCACCCGGGACAGGTCCTCGAGCTGGCGGATCTGGCGCTGCAGGCTGGTGGCCATCCGGTTGAACGACGCGGCGAGCCGGGCCAGGTCGTCCTCGCCGCGCACCCGCATCCGCTCCTCGAGCCGGCCCGCCGAGAGCCGTTCGGCGATCCGCGCGGCCATCCGCACCGGGGTCACGACCTGCCGGGTCACCAGCCAGGCGATGCCGCCGACCAGGAGCACCAGGCCGACGGCGGCCAGCAGCAGCGCGCGCCGGACCAGCCCGAGGGTGTCCTGCTCCTTGTCCAGCGGGAACAGGAAGTACAGCTCGTAGGTGCCGTTCTCGGGACCACGACCGGCGAGCCGACGACGACCACCGGGACCTGCCGCCCCGAGGTCCGCGACACCTCGCCGTACGTCCAGCTGCTCCGAGCGGGTCTGCGACCTGCGGGCGCAGCGGCTCGCACGGCGGAGACGTCGGCGCCGATGGAGCTGCGACCCAGCGGCGACTCCGGCGTGTCGACGTCCGGGCCGCGCAGCAGCACCACGTCCCGCGCGCCGTCCGGCCCGCCGCCGCTGGAGAGCTGGCGGACCAGGTCGGGGACCAGGGTGTCGTAGACCCCGGGCTCGCTGCGGTCGGCGGAGTCGAAGGCCTCCTGGGAGGTGCGGGCGCCGGTGCTCGCCTCGGCCAGCGAGGCCTGCACCTTGGCGTCGAGCAGGCCGTCCCGCACCTCGGTGATGAGGATGTTGCCGAGCACCATGATCGCGACGAGCGAGAAGACGGTCGTCGTGGCCACGACCCGCAGCTGCAGCGAGCGCCGCCAGACCGCGATGCCGCCGCCGGACCCAGCGGCGCACGCCACGCTGGGCGTGCGGCCAGAGGGCCGTGACGCGCCCGACGACGGGGCTCGGTGGCGGCCCTGCAGCGGCGGGTACCTCGGTCAGGCCGGCCCCGCCTTGTAGCCCACGCCGCGGACGGTCACGACGACCTCCGGGCTCTCCGGGTCGCGCTCGACCTTCGAGCGCAGCCGCTGGACGTGGACGTTCACCAGCCGGGTGTCCGCGGCGTGCCGGTAGCCCCAGACCTGCTCGAGCAGCACCTCGCGGGTGAACACCTGCCACGGCTTGCGGGCCAGCGCGACGAGCAGGTCGAACTCCAGCGGGGTGAGCGCGATGGCGGTGCCGTCCCGCTTGACCGAGTGGCCGGCGACGTCGATGACCAGGTCGCCGATCTCCAGCAGCTCGGGCGCGGGCTCCTCGCTGCGGCGCAGCCGGGCCCGGATCCGCGCGACGAGCTCCTTGGGCTTGAACGGCTTCACCACGTAGTCGTCGGCGCCGGACTCCAGGCCGACCACGACGTCGATCGTGTCGGTCTTCGCGGTCAGCATCACGATCGGCACGCCGGACTCGGCCCGGATCGCGCGGCAGACGTCGATGCCGTCCATGCCCGGCAGCATCAGGTCGAGCAGGACGAGGTCGGGCTTGTGCTCACGGAACATCGCCAGCGCCTGGTCGCCGTCGGCGCACAGCGTCGGCTCGTAGCCCTCGCCGCGCAGCACGATGCCCAGCATCTCCGCGAGCGCCGTGTCGTCGTCGACGATGAGGACGCGACCCTTCATGCGCTCACCTGCAGGGTGGTGGCTGTCACGATGTCATCGTGACACGGATCATCGGCCACGGCGCCGTGACACCGGCGATCTGACAGCATGGGCGGGTGACCGACCAGCCGGGCTGGACCTCGCCGACGGACCCGGTGCCACCCGGCTGGGCGCCGCAGCAGCCTCCCCCGCAGCCCGCGTGGGGGCAGCCGGGCTGGGGGCAGCAGCCGCAGTGGGCGCCCCCGCCGCCGCCCAAGCCGGGCATCATCCCGCTCCGGCCGCTCGGTGTCGGCGAGATCCTCGACGGCGCGATCTCGGCCATCCGGGCCCAGCCCGCGCTGATGCTCGGCCTGTCCGCGGTCGTCGCCGTGCGACCCAGGTGCTGACCGTCCCGCTGACCTGGCTGCTGCTGCGCGACAGCGGCGACGTGGCCTTCAGCGTCGAGCCGACGACCGATCCCGGCGAGGACGTCGCCTTCGCCGCGAGCGCGCTCTCCGCCGCCGGGCTGCAGGTCGTCGTGACGCTGGTCGCGACCCTGCTGCTGACCGGCATCCTCACGGTCGCCGTGAGCCGCGCGGTGCTCGGCCAGCGCATCGGCGCCGGCCCAGGCCTGGGCGCAGGCCCGGCCGCGGCTGCCGGCGCTGCTCGGCGTGACCGTGGTCGTCCTGCTCATCGAGCTCGGGGTGCTGACCGTGTCCATCGGCGCCGGGGTCGCCCTGGCGGTCGCTGGCGCGCCGACGGTCGCGACGGTGCTGGCCTTCCTGGTCGGCATCCCGCTCGGCATCGTCGTCGCGGCCTACCTGTACGTCGCCTTCGCCCTGGCCCCCGCGGCCATCGTGCTGGAGCGGCAGCCGGTTCTCGGCTCCCTGCGCCGGTCCCGGGAGCTCGTGCGCGGCGCCTGGTGGCGGACGTTCGGCATCCTGCTGCTCGTCAACGTCATCGCGCAGTTCCTCGCCGGCATCCTCAGCGTGCCGTTCACCCTGCTGACCCTGCTGGTCGCGTTCGTCACCGGCGACGGCCTCGGCGAACCCCTACGAGATCCTGCCGCTGCTGGTCACCGCGCTCGGCACGATCGTCGCGTCGGCCATCACCTGGCCGTTCACGGCCGTCTCCACGGCGCTGCTCTACGTCGACCGGCGGATCCGCCGCGAGGGGCTCGACATCGAGCTCGCCCGCGCGGCCGGGGTGCCCCTCGGCGCCGGGCAGTCCGGCCCGGCCGCCCCCGGATGAGCGTCCCGGTCGAGCTCGGCCGGGACGCCGCCCAGGAGGCGGCCCGCGAGGAGCTCGCCAAGCAGGTCTACCGCGACGCCGGCCCGGGCCTGATCGAGCGCGTCCTGCAGTGGCTCTACGAGCAGGCGGTGGGCCTGCTCGAGCGGGCCGCGGGTGTGTCCCCCGGCGGCTACGCCGGCCTGGTCGTCGTCCTGCTGCTGCTCGTCGCCGCTGTCGTCGCGGTCCGGCTGGGGGTCGGACCCCTGGGCCGCCGCGCGGCCGCCGAGCAGGCGCTGTTCGTCGGCCGCGAGCGCACGGCCGACGAGCACCGGGCCGCCGCCGACGCCCACGCCGCCGCCGGCGAGTGGGCCGAGGCGGTGCGGGAGCGGCTGCGGGCCGTCGTCCGCTCGCTCGAGGAGCGCGCCGTGCTGGAGCCGCGACCGGGCCGGACCGCCGACGAGGCGGCCGCGGAGGCGGGGCTCGCGCTGCCGACCTGCGCGCGCGCCCTGCGCGAGGGTGCCCGGCTCTTCGACGAGATCTGGTACGGCGGTCGCCCGGCCGGCCCGGAGAGCGACGGCGCGCTGCGCGCCCTCGACGAGGTCGGTGCGCTCCGCGCGGCCCGTCGCGGCGGTCGGGTGACCAGCCTCGACCCCGGCGTGCGGCGGATCTGGCGCGCGGTGCGGGGGCCGGCACTCGTCGCGGTCGTCGTGCTGCTCGGGGCCACCGTCCTGGCCCTTGCCGCCGGCGGCGAGCCCTCCGGTCGCCTCGACCCGCGCGCCCCCGACCCGGCGGGCAGCCGCGCGGTCGCCGAGGTGCTGCGCGACCAGGGCGTCGCCGTCGAGCTGGCGACCACGACCGCCGCGTGCGCGAGACCGCGAGGGCCGGGAAGCACCCTGCTGGTCGTCGACCCCGAGCTCCTGGTGGCGTCGCAGGTGTCCGCCGTGCGGGCCACCGGCGCCGACCTGGTCGTCGTGGAGCCGGCGCGACCGGAGCGGTTCGCGCCCTCCGTGACGCCGGGGCGCGGCACCCCGCCCGGCGTGCGGCAGCCAGGCTGCGACCTGGCGGCGGCCCGGCGCGCGGGAGCCGCCGACGCCGGTGGGTCCAGCTGGACCGTCGACCCGGCGACCACTGGGTCCACGGTGCGCGAGCCGCTGCTCTGCTACGCACGCGACGGGCTGCCGTCGCTCGTCCAGGTCCCCGACGGCGGACGCACCGTGACGGTGCTCGGCAACGCCAGCCCGCTGACCAACGCCCGGCTCGACGACGAGGGCAACGCCGCGCTGGCGCTGGGCCTGCTCGGCGGCCACGACCGGCTGGTCTGGTACCTCCCGTCCCTGGCGGACGTCCCGCTCGTCCGCTGCGGACGCTCGTTCTACGACCTGGTTCCCGACGGCGTCTGGTGGGGCCTCGTCCAGCTCGTGGTCGCCGTGCTGCTGCTCGCCCTGTGGCGGGCCCGCCGGCTGGGGCCGGTCGTGACGGAGCCGCTGCCGGTCGTCGTCCGCGCCGCGGAGACGGTCGAGGGCCGGGCCCGGCTCTACCGGCGGGGCGGGGCGCGGGACACGCCGCCGAGGCGCTGCGGGACGCGCTCCGGTCCCGGCTGGCGGCGCTGCTGGGGCTGCCGCCGCGCGCCGAGCCGCCCGCGGTGGTGGACGCCGTGGCCGCCCGGTCCCGGCGTACCCAGGGCGAGGTCGGGGCCCTGCTGTACGGTGCCGCACCTGCCGACGACGCCGCGCTGGTGCGGCTCGCCGACGACCTCGACGCCCTGGAGAGGGAGGTCCGCCGACCGTGACAGACCCCGACGCCCTGGCTGCGCTCCAGGCCGTACGCGCCGAGGTGGCCAAGGCGGTGGTCGGCCAGGACGCGGCCGTCACCGGCCTGGTGATCGCCCTGCTCTGCCGCGGCCACGTCCTGCTCGAGGGCGTCCCCGGCGTGGCGAAGACGCTGCTGGTCCGCGCGCTGGCGGCGTCGCTGTCGCTGGACACCAAGCGGGTGCAGTTCACCCCCGACCTGATGCCGGGCGACGTCACCGGCTCGCTGGTCTACGACGCGCGCAGCTCGGCGTTCTCGTTCCGCGAGGGACCGGTCTTCACCAACCTGCTGCTCGCCGACGAGATCAACCGCACCCCGCCCAAGACCCAGGCCGCGCTGCTGGAGGCGATGGAGGAGCGGCAGGTCACCGTCGAGGGGTCGGCGCCGCCCGCTGCCCGACCCGTTCGTCGTCGTGGCGACGCAGAACCCGGTGGAGTACGAGGGCACCTACCCGCTGCCCGAGGCCCAGCTCGACCGCTTCCTGCTCAAGCTGACCATGCCGCTGCCGTCGCGCGACGACGAGATCACGGTGCTGACCCGCCACGCCGAGGGCTTCGACCCGCGCGACCTCCGGGCGGCCGGTGTGACGGCGGTCGCCGGGGCCGCCGAGCTGGAGGCCGGCCGGGCCGCGGTGCGGCGGGTCGCGCTGGCACCGGAGGTCGTCGGCTACGTCGTCGACCTGGCGCGGGCCACCCGGTCCTCGCCGTCCCTGCAGCTCGGCGTCTCCCCGCGCGGAGCGACCGCGCTGATGTCCGCCGCCCGGGCCTGGGCCTGGCTGTCCGGGCGCGACTACGTCACGCCCGACGACGTCAAGGCGCTGGCCCGTCCGGCCCTGCGGCACCGGGTCGAGCTGCGCCCCGAGGCCGAGCTCGAGGGCGTCACCCCCGACGCCGTGCTCGACGGCGTGCTCGGCGCGGTTCCCGTCCCGCGGTGACTCCCCCGATGTGACGCGGACGCAGCCGTGGCGCTGACCGGGCGGCTCGGGCTGGTCGCCGTGGCGGCCGCGGTGGTCGTCGGGCTGCTGGCGCCGACCGGGTGGGGCGTGCTGCTCGCCACCCTCGCCGCTGCTCGTCCTCGCGGCGGTCGACGTCGCGCTGGCCGGGTCGGTCCGTGCCCTGCGGCTGAGCCGCGACGGCGACACCGCGGTGCGGCTCGGCGAGACGGCGACGGTGCGGCTCACGCGTGACCAACCCCGGCCGGCGCCGGGTGCGCGGACGGCTGCGCGACGCCTGGCCGCCCAGTGCCGGGGCCGCCGAGCAGCGCCACGCGTCGACGTCCCGCCGGGCGAGCGGCGGCGGCTGGTCACCCTGCTGCGCCCGACCCGGCGCGGTGACCGCATCCCGGACCGGGTCACCGTGCGCGCGCTCGGCCCGCTCGGCCTGGCCGGCCGCCAGGGCTCCCACCACGTCCCCTGGCGGGTGCGGGCGCTGCCGCCGTTCACCTGCCGCCGGCACCTGCCCTCGCGGCTGGCCCGGCTGCGCGAGCTCGACGGCCGGTCGGCGGTGATGGTGCGCGGCCAGGGCACCGAGTTCGACTCGCTGCGCGAGTACGTCGGCGGCGACGACGTCCGGTCGATCGACTGGCGGGCGACCGCGCGGGCCGCCGACGTCATGGTCCGCACCTGGCGGCCGGAGCGGGACCGCCGGGTGCTGCTCGTCCTGGACTGCGGGCGCACCGCCGCCGGCCGGGTCGGCGACGCGCCGCGGCTGGACTCGGCGATGGACGCGGCGCTGCTGCTGGCCGCGCTGGCCTCCCGGGCCGGCGACCGGGTCGACCTGCTCGCCTACGACCGGACGGTGCGCGCGCGGGTCGAGGGCGTGCCCGCCACCGGCCTGCTCCCCGCGCTGGTGCAGGCGATGGCCCCGCTGGACGCCACGCTCGTCGAGCCCGACTACCGCGGGATGGTCGCGACCGTGCTGGCGCGGTCGGCCCGGCGCAGCCTGGTCGTGCTGCTCACCGCACTGGACACGGCACCGGTCGAGGAGGGCCTGCTGCCGGTGCTCGGCCAGCTCACCCGACGCCACCAGGTCGTGCTCGCGTCGGTCGCCGACCCGCGGGTCGAGGAGATGGCGGCGGCCCGCGGCGACGCAGCGGCGGTGTACGACGCCGCCGCCGCCGAGCGCGCCCGCGGCGACCGTCGCAGGGTCGCCCAGGTGCTGAGCCGGCGCGGCGTCGAGGTCGTCGACGCCGCGCCCGACCGGCTGGCCCCGCTCCTCGCCGACCGCTACCTCGCGCTCAAGGCCGCCGGCCGGCTCTGACGCTGCAGCCGTGCACCTGGTCAGGCCGTCGGCGGGTCCACGCCTCCCGGTCGCCCGCGCAGCGGTCACCGTCTCGCCGGCGCGCGACCGCGCGCCGCCGAGCACGACGACGTAGCAGAGGAAGCCGGCCCACAGCGAGGCCCCGATGCCGATCCGGGCCCAGGTCGGCAGGCCCGACGGCGTCACGAACGCCTCGACGACCCCGGAGACGCACAGCGTCGCCGCCAGCCCGAGGGCGAGCGCACCGGCGGCCTGGCCCTCCTCGGCCAGCGCCTGCGACCGGCTGCGCGGCCCGGGGTCGATCCACGACCAGCCGAGCCGCAGGCCGGCACCCGCGGCGACGAACACGCAGGTGAGCTCCAGCAGCCCGTGCGGCAGGATCAGCCCGAAGAACAGGTCGAGCCGTCCGTCGGCCGCCATCAGGCCGCCGGCGATGCCGACGTTCAGCGCGTTGGTCCACAGGATGCAGACCACCGGCAGCAGGAGCACCCCGAGCGCCAGGGCGAGCGCGGCCACCCAGGCGTTGTTCGTCGCCACCTTCGCGGCGAACGAGCCGGCCGGCGCCGAGGAGTAGTAGTTCTCGAAGTCCCGCTCGACGAGCTGGCGGATCTGCTCCGGCGCGGCGATGGTCGCCTGCACCTCCGGGTTGGCCGCCACCCACCACCCCACGACCAGGCCGACCAGGCAGAACGCGACGCCGACGGCGACCCACCACCGCACGCTGCGGTAGAGCGCGGCCGGGAAGACGACCGTGAAGAAGCGGGCGAGGTCGTACCAGGCCGGCGCCTCGGTGCCGGTCACCGCCGACCGGGCGCGCGCGACCAGCGACGACAGCCGGCCGACCAGCGCCGGGTCCGGCGACGCGGACCGCACCACGGACAGGTGGGTCGCGACCCGCTGGTAGAGCGTCACGAGCTCGTCCACCTCGGCGCCGGTCCGCCGCGAGCGCAAGCCGCCGCGACCGGTGCAGCAGCTGCTCCAGCCGCTGCCACTCCCCGCGGTGCGCCGCGACGTACGCGTCGATGTCCACCGCGGAAGGCTATCCGCCGAGCAGAGGCCCACTAGCCTTCGTGGTGATGTCGGACCTGGTCACCGGCGAGGCGGTCGTGCTCGAGCTGCGGCTGGCCAAGCTGGCCAGCCGGTCGCTGGCCCTGGCGATCGACCTCGCCGTCCAGCTGTCCGTGCTGCTGGCCGGGACGCTTCGTCGTGGCCGGCGTGGTGAGCGTCGTCGACGACGCGCTCGCCGCCGCTCTCGGCCTGCTGTTCTACCTGTCGGTGATCCTCGGCTACCCGGTCGCCTTCGAGACCGCGACCCGCGGCCGGACGCTGGGCAAGATGGCGCTCGGCCTGCGGGTGGTGCGCGAGGACGGCGGACCGGCCAGGTTCCGGCACGCCTTCGTCCGCGGGCTGATGGCTGTCGTCGAGATCTGGATCACCTTCGGCTCCGTCGCACTGATCGACTCGCTGGCGTCGCCCGCAGGGCAAGCGGCTCGGCGACTTCCTGGCCGGCACCGTCGTGGTCCACGAGCGGGTGCCGGCGCAGGGTGGCCCGGTCGCCGCCATGCCACCGCCGCTGGCCGGATGGGCCGCGGGCCTCGACCTCTCGCGCGTGCCCGACGACCTGGCGCTCGCCGCCCGGCAGTACCTCGCCCGGGCCGGCGAGCTGTCGCCGGCCGCCCGCGAGGAGATGGGCTCGCGCATCGCGGGGGCGCTGGCCGCGGTGACCGCGCCGGCGCCCCCTCCCGGCACGCCGGCGTGGGCGTTCCTCTCCGCGGTGCTCGCCGAGCGACGGCGGCGCGAGCTGGCCCGGCTCGGCACGCGCAGCAGCAGCCGTGGGGCGCGCCGCCCCGCCCGCCGTGGGGCGTCCCGCCCGGCCCGCCGGCTGGCGGCCGGCCGGCCCGCGGCGCACCCGCGGACCGACGCGGCGACACCGGCCGGACGACCCGTTCGCGCCGCCCGGCTGACCCCGGCGCTGGCACCGTGGTGCCGTAGCATCGCCGCGTCGGTCGAGCCATGGACGACGCACAGATCTCCGAGCGTTCCGGCTGGAGGGGGCGAATGACCGACCGAGCCGACCCCGCAGGAGCAGTTCGCGGTCCTCGCGCAGCAGCTGCGCGACGGGAAGACGGTCGAGGAAGTCCAGCAGGTGGTCGTGGAGGCGGCGGTCACGCTCGTCGACGGCTGCGACCGGGCCGCGATCGGCCTGCTCGACGGCGACCGGTTCCACAGCGGTGCCGCCACCGACGACGTCATGCGGCTCATCGACGAGCTGCAGAACGAGCTCGGCGAGGGACCGTGCCTGGAGGCGAGCACCGACCAGGTCGTGCAGGTCGACAACGACATCGCCGACGGGTCGCGCTGGCCGGCGCTGGCCGAGGTGGTGCTCCGTCGCACCCCGGTGCGCGCGATGCTCGCGGTCCCGCTCCTCCACGAGGGCCGGCGCACCGGCGCCCTGAACGTGTTCGCGGACCGGCCGGGCGCGTTCGACGACAGCTCGATCGGCCAGGCCGCGGTTCTCGCGTCGTTCGCCTCGGTGGCCGTCGCGGGCGCCTCGCACTCCGAGCGAGCGTCACAGCTCGAGGAGGGCATGGCGACCAACCGCGAGATCGGCGCCGCCATCGGCATCCTGATGGCCACTCACGGCATCTCGTCCGACGAGGCGTTCGCGATGCTCTCCCAGGCCTCCCAGCGACTCAACCGCAAGCTGCGCGACATCGCGACGGGCATCGTGCGCGGCGACCAGAAGAGCGGCTAGCGACCGCCCTCACCGCGAACGGCGCCGGCCCCCTCTGGGGAGCCGGCGCCGCGTTCGAGCAGTCGGGATCAGTAGCGGTAGTGGTCGGGCTTGTACGGACCCGCCACGTCGACGCCGATGTACTCCGCCTGCTCCTTGGTGAGCTGGGTGAGCCGGACGCCGAGGGCGTCGAGGTGCAGCCGTGCGACCTTCTCGTCCAGGTGCTTCGGCAGCACGTAGACCTGCCGGTCGTACTGGTCGTTCTTCGTCCACAGCTCGATCTGCGCGATCGTCTGGTTGGCGAAGGAGTTCGACATCACGAAGCTCGGGTGACCGGTCGCGTTGCCGAGGTTCAGCAGCCTGCCCTCGGACAGCACGATCACCGAGTGGCCGTCGGCGAAGGTCCACTCGTCGACCTGCGGCTTGATCGTCGTGCGGCGGATGCCCTTGGTGCGGGCGAGCCCGGCCATGTCGATCTCGTTGTCGAAGTGACCGATGTTGCCGACGATCGCCTGGTGCTTCATCCGGGCCATGTCGGCGGCGGAGATGATGTCCTTGTTGCCGGTGGCCGTGATGAAGATGTCCGCCGTCTCGACGACGTCGTCGAGCCTGGCCACCTGGTAGCCGTCCATCGCGGCCTGCAGTGCGCAGATCGGGTCGACCTCGGTGATGATGACCCGCGCGCCCTGGCCGCGCAGCGACTCGGCACTGCCCTTGCCGACGTCGCCGTAGCCGAGGACCACCGCGACCTTGCCGCCGATCAGGACGTCGGTGGCGCGGTTGATGCCGTCGATCAGCGAGTGCCGGGTGCCGTACTTGTTGTCGAACTTGCTCTTCGTCACCGAGTCGTTGACGTTGATGGCCGGGAAGAGCAGCTCACCCGACTTGGCGAAGTCGTAGAGCCGGTGGACGCCGGTGGTGGTCTCCTCGGTGACCCCCTTGATGCCCTCGCCCATCCGCGTGTACTTGGTCGGGTCGGCGGCGATCGAGGCGCGCAGCAGGTCGAGGATGACGCCGTACTCCTCGGAGTCGTCCTCGCCGGCGCTGGGCACCGCGCCGATCTTCTCGAACTCGGTGCCCTTGTGGATCAGCAGGGTGGCGTCCCCGCCGTCGTCGAGCAGCATGTTCGGGCCCTTGCCGTCCGGCCACACCAGCATCTGCTCGGTGCACCACCAGTACTCCGGCAGCGTCTCGCCCTTCCAGGCGAACACCGGCGTGCCGGCCGGCGCCTCGACGGTGCCGTCCTTTCCGACGACGACCGCGGCGGCGGCGTGGTCCTGCGTGGAGAAGATGTTGCAGGAGACCCAGCGCACGTCGGCGCCGAGCGCGACGAGGGTCTCGATGAGCACGGCGGTCTGCACCGTCATGTGGAGGGAGCCGGCGATGCGCGCGCCGGCCAGCGGCCGGCTCGGGCCGAACTCCTCGCGCAGTGCCATCAGGCCGGGCATCTCGTGCTCGGCGAGGCGGATCTCGTTGCGGCCGAACTCGGCCAGCGTGAGGTCGGCGACCTTGTAGTCGCCAGGCTGAAGCTGGGTCATGGATGTCTCCCGGTGGGGGTGGTCGGCATGGGTGGGCAGGTGGAGCGCTGCCCGGCGCGGCCCCTCAGGACCTACCCGTCAGTGACGCCGAGACTCCGCCGGCCAGTCTAGCCGCCGCCGTCGCTCCGGTCATCCTCGTGCGCGGGGGGCGCGGCAGGCGCGGCAGGCGCGGCAGGCGCGGCATTGTGCTGCGCGCGGTCGGCCGACCAGATGTCCGGCTCGAGGTAGATGGCGCGCGCGATCGGCTCGGCCTCGCGGATCCGTGACTCGGCCGCGTCGATCGCCCGGGCCACGTCGGCGGCCGAGTCGTCGTGCCGGACGGCGATCTTCGCGGCGACGAGCAGCTCGTCGGGGCCGAGGTGCAGCGTCTTCATGTGGATCACCCGCTCGACGGCGTCGTCGGCGAGCAGCGCGGCCTCGATCCGGCGTACGGCGTCCGGCGTCGCGCCCTCGCCCAGGACCAGGCTCTTGGTCTCCACCGCGAGCACCACCGCGATGACCACCAGCAGCACGCCGATGCACATCGTCCCGAGGCCGTCCCAGGTGCCGTCATCGGTGGCCAGCGTCAGCCCGACACCGAAGAGTGCCAGCACCAGTCCGACCAGGGCGCCGAGGTCCTCGAGCAGCACGACGGGCAGCTCCGGCGCCTTCGCATGCCGGATGAACTGCACCCACGACTGGTCGCCGCGCACGTGGTTGGACTCGACGATCGCGGTGCGGAACGAGAAGGACTCCATCCCGATCGCGGCCAGCAGGACGACGACGGGCACCCACTGCCACTCGTCGATGGGATGCGGGTCCTGCAGCTTGTGCCAACCCTCGTAGAGGGCGAAGAGGCCACCGACGCTGAACAGCACGATGGCGACGATGAAGGCGTAGATGTAGCGCTCTCGCCCGTAGCCGAACGGGTGCTCCGGGGTCGCAGCCCGGCGGGCGCGGCGGCCGCCGACGAGCAGCAGCCCCTGGTTCCCCGAGTCGGCGACCGAGTGGATCGACTCCGCGAGCATCGACGACGACCCGGTCAGCAGGAACGCGATGAACTTCGTCACCGCGATGCCGAGGTTCGCGGCGAGTGCCGCGACGATCGCCCTCGACCCACCCGATGCGCTCACGCGTCTCCCCTCACAGCGCCCGACTTGAGGACGACGATCGGCTCGATCGGCGTCGGGTCGATGCCCTGGAGCAACGCGAGGTAGACGCTCGCGAAGTCCAGCGGTGCGATCAGGCTGGCCAGGCGGGACACCGGGTGCTCGCCTTCCGCGCGCAGCTGGCCGGCGGGGACGTCGTACCGCTCGGCCAGGGGGATGGTCGCGTCCGCGCGGGAGGCGACCTCGGGCACCTCGTCGGTGTCGCGCAGCAGCAGCAGCCGCATCCGCGGCGGGTCGCCACCGGCGACGGGGTCCTCGACGCGGTCCCGGAAGATGTCGGCGTCCTGCTCGGCGGCCAAGGCCCCGAACCGGCCGGCCATGACCACGACCTGGTTGTGGTGGACCTCGGTGAGCTGGCCGGGCACCGCGGGATACTTCGCGTTCTCCGCCAGCTGGGCGGCGAAGCGGTCGGCGGCGACGGCGGCCACCTCGCTGGCACCCCAGACGTACGGCAGGGAGCCGGCGAGCTGGAGGGCCACCTGCTTGGCCGGGTTCTGGGAGCTGTCCGCGCCGGGTCCGCAGCGCTCACTGGTCTCGTCCAGCTGGTCGGCAACCTCTTCGAGGTCGGCCCGCGAGACGGCCGCGAGCCCCAGCGCGTCCACGACGAGGAGCACCGGGACGGCCAAGCCCCACAGGTTCGCGCGCGGCATCCGCCCGTGCGCGTCGACGGGCAGGTGGACTGCCCGCCCGTCCTGGGCCCGGGCGGCCAGCGAGGACCCGGCGGCACCCACCGTGACGACCCTGGCCCCCCGGCGCAGGGCCTCGTCCGTCGCCGCGAGAGTCTCTTCGGTCTCGCCGGAGCAGGACACCGCGACGACGAGGTCCAGGCCCCCGACCCAGCCAGGGAGCCGGTGACCACCATGGGCGAGCACCGGCACCGGGCAGGTGCGGCCGGCCACGGCGGCGGTCACGCCGGAAGCGATGCCGGACCCGCCCATGCCGGTCACGACCACGGCGCGCGGCCGGCCGTCGGCCGCGACTCCCGCCAGGGTCTCGTCCTCGACATGCAGCATCGCCTCGCGCACCTGCGCCCCGGCCGTGGCGACGGCGCGCAGCATCCCGCCCGCGTCGAGCAGCTCCAGCGCCTCCCGGTCGTCGAGGACCGAGTCGTCCATCAGCGGTGGCCCGCTCATCCGGCCGCCCCGGGACGGCGCGCCTCGTCGATCAGCAGCACCGGGATGTCGTCGCGCACCGGGTAGGCGAGCCCGCAGGTCTCCGACGTGCAGACCAGCTCCTGCGCGGGCTCGTCCACGCGCAGCGGGGCGTGGCACTGCGGGCAGGCCAGGATCTCCAGCAGGCGGGGGTCGAGCTGCACGCTCAGGTCTCCTTCGTCTCGGTCGTCTCGGTCGTCTCGGTCGTCTCGGTGCTCGGGGGCCTCACGACGCGACAGGCGGTCGGTCCCGGATCTCGCCGCGGACCACCGCCAGCACATCGTCGCGCACGCTCTCCATCGTGTCCCGGTCGGCCGCCTCGACGTTCAGCCGGAGCAGCGGCTCGGTGTTGGAGGGGCGCAGGTTGAACCACCAGTCCGGCGCCTGAACCGTCATGCCGTCCAGGTCGTCGACGGTCACGCCGTCCAGGCGCGCGTACCTCCCGCGGACCGCCTCGGTCGAGGCGACCTGGTCCGCCACCTCGCTGTTGATCTCACCGGACGCGACGTACCGCTCGAACTCGGCGGCCAGCCCGGACAGCGGCCCGGTCCTGCTCGCCCAGGGCGCTCAGGACGTGCAGCGCGGCCAGCATGCCGGTGTCGGCGCGCCAGAAGTCGCGGAAGTAGTAGTGCGCGGAGTGCTCGCCGCCGAAGACCGCGCCGGTGCGGGCCATCTCGGCCTTGATGTAGGAGTGCCCGACGCGGGTACGGACCGGCGTACCCCCGTGCTCCCGGATGACCTCGGGCACGGCCCGCGAGGTGATCAGGTTGTGGATCACCGTCGCGCCGGGGTGCCTCGCGAGCTCGCGGACCGCGACCAGGGCCGTGACCGCGGAGGGCGAGACCGGCTCGCCGCGCTCGTCGATGACGAAGCAGCGGTCGGCGTCGCCGTCGAAGGCGAGCCCGATGTCGGCGCGCCTCGGCGACCACCCGTGCCTGCAGGTCGACCAGGTTGGCCGGGTCGAGCGGGTTGGCCTCGTGGTGGGGGAAGGTGCCGTCGAGCTCGAAGTACATCGGCACCAGGTCGATCGGGAGGCCGTCGAGCACGGTCGGCACGGTGTGCCCGCCCATCCCGTTGCCGGCGTCGACGACGACGCGCAGGCGGCGGTTCCCGCGCAGGTCGACCAGGGAGCGGAGGTACTCGGCGTACGCGGGGAGCACGTCCTGCTCCCGGACCGAGCCCCGCGGGCCGTCGACGTCGGGCACACCGGCCTCGGCAAGCCGGCGGATGTCGACCAGACCCGAGTCGGCGCCCACCGGCACCGCGCCCGCGCGGCAGAGCTTGATGCCGTTGTAGCGGGCCGGGTTGTGGCTGGCGGTGAACATCGCGCCGGGCAGGTCCATGCTGCCGCTGGCGAAGTACAGCTGGTCGGTGGACGCCAGCCCGATCTGGACGACGTCGGCGCCCTGGCCGGTCGCCCCGCGGCGAAGGCGGCGACGAGCTCAGGGGAGCTGGGCCGCATGTCCTGGCCCACGACGACCGCTCCGCCCGTGGCTCCGACGACCCGGACGAAGGCGGCACCGAGAGCCTCGGCAACCGACGCGTCGAGCTGGTCGGGGACGACGCCCCGGACGTCGTAGGCCTTGACGATCGACGACAGGTCGCGGGGGGGATCGGCCACGGCAGGAGCCTAGCCGCGGCGGGTGGAGCGAGAACTCAGACCTTGCGGGCCTTGTCGAGCACCCGGTGGACCGGCAGCACGGCGCGCGAGGCGTTCGCGGCGCCCTGCTCCTCCCAGGTGCGGTGCTCGCAGCGGTGGCAGGAGGTGAAGGTGACCGGCGACCCGTCGGTGAGCGCCATCGCGATGTGGGTGACGCGCTCGCTGCCGCAGGCCCGGCAGGCCGCTCCGCCGCGGGCCCCGGGCTGGGTGAGCGAGCCGAGGGGGACGTGCTGGCGGGTGGCGGTGCCGTGACGAGCCATGAGGGGTCCTGACGTCGGGGGAGAGCCGGTGATACCAGTGCTTCGGCAGCGACCGGAAAATCCTTGAGGTCCGGCGTGTCCACCACGAAACAGGCGAAACCGGACGCGCCGCAGCAGCCGGTCGGATCAGCCGGTCAGGCCGGTGCGTCAGGCGTCGGGGCTGCGCAGCATCCGCAGGTGGCCGCGCCGGCCGACCTCGACCGGCTCGGGCTCGCGCGGCGCCGGGCGGGCCGCCTCGCGCACGGCGTCGGCCAGCGCCACCAGGTCGTCGCTGCTGGGTCCCAGCGCGGCGGGATCGGGCGCCAGCCGGAGCACCTCCCAGCCCCGCGGGGCGGTCAGCCGCTCGGAGTGGGCCACGCACAGGTCGTAGCAGTGCGGCTCGGCGAAGGTGGCGAGCGGACCCAGGACCGCCGTGGAGTCGGCGTAGACATAGGTGAGCGTGGCGACCGCCGGTCGACCGCAGGCGGTCCGCGAACAGCGGCGAACAGGGCTCACGGGCGAACCGTACCCACCGGGGCCCACCCCGCGGTGGAGGCTCGCCCGGGCGCAGGGACGGGCCTGCGGCTAGCCTCGCGCCGTGGCCAGCCGCAGGGACCGCCGGGGCCGCGGACTGCGCGGGTCGCTGGCTCCCCCGGGACTGCCGGTGACGCGCAGCCGGGCCGAGCAGTTCGACGAGCTCGTGCTCCTGTCGGTGAGCCGGCTGGAGCGACTGTGGTCCTCCCAGCTCGACGCCATCGAGATCGGCGTGGAGGACGCCCCCGACCCCGACACGCTGCCCGGGCTCCCCACCGCTGCGGCCGCGGACCGGGTGCCGCTCGGACGTACCGACGAGGCGGTCAGCGGGCGCCCGGCGCGGATCGTCGTCTACCGGCGTGCGGTGGAGGCCCGGGCCCGGGGCCAGCGCGCCCGGGAGAGCCTGGTGCACGCGGTGGTCGTCGAGCGGCTGGCCGAGCTGCTCGGCCTCGACCCGGACGCGGTCGACCCCGACGCGACGGACCCGGACGCCGAGAGCTGACCCGCCGGCCTACCTCCCGGCGCGCAGGCCGGTCGAGAGGTCGGCGACCACCCGGGGCACCGCGACGGCGTAGCGGCCAGGCGGCACCGGGCTGCTGGTGAGCAGCGGCCCGTCGGTGGTCACCTCGTCGACCTGCCGGACAGCGAGGACCGGGCCTGAGCCGGGCGCCGGGACCACGGCGAGCGCGAAGATCTCCGCGCTGCTCACCGAGTCGAGAGCGACCGCCACCTGGCTGCCGGCCGAGACCCGCACCTCGGTCGGGGCCCCTCCGACCGGCGGGAGCGGGGTGAGCTCGACGACGGCCGGGCCGGCCGGCGCCGTGAGCAGCAGGGTGCTCGTCAGGTTCTCCCCCTGGCGCACCTCCGCGACGACCCCTGGGGTCTGCGGCGTCAGCGGGTCCGCGGCGGCGGAGTAGGCGATCTCCGCGAGCTGGCCGTCCGTCCCCGTCGCGCCGGGTGAGCACCCCGGCGGTAACCGGTACGTCGGACTCGAGCTCGACGGTGACCGGCTCGCCGTCGGTGTACGGCGCCAGGTCGACGTCGCTGACCGAGCCGGCGCGGACCTCGATCACGTCCAGGCCGGCCGGCGCGAACGCCCCGGACTCGCTGACCAGCCGGACCCGGACGATGCCGTCCGCGTCCCCCGGTGCGACGACCTGCAGCCGCCGCTCCCCGGTGCCACCGGGCACGCCGGGCACCAGCACGCGGGACGCGGGCGGCGGCGCGACGCGGCACCCAGTCGGCTCCCAGCGGGGTGAGCCCGTCGACCTGCTGGTCGCGAACGGCCGCCGAGATCCGGCCCTGCCGGGCGTGCACGTGCACGGCGAACCGTTCGGTGCCGGGCGCCAGCGCGTCCAGCAGCCGGACCTGCTGCTTCCCGGCCGCCACCGTGACGCCCCGGCCGTCCGGCGCGTCGAGTCGGACCGTCCGGGCCGTAGAGCGTGACGTCGACGACGGCGGGCGCCGGCTCGCTGTTGGTGAGGTAGACCCGGCCGCGCTGCCCGACCACCGCGCCGCTGCCGACGAACCAGAAGTCGGTGCCCGACGTGGCGCACGTCGTGCCGGCCAGCCCGCGCATCGCGACCTCGCTGCTGCGGGTCAGCTGGGAGGCGACCAGGCCCGGTGCCGAGCGGCCGCTGCCGCGGGCCACCAGCGGCCCGGTCTCCGCAGCCGCCTCCTCGGTGGCGGACCCGGGGGCGACCGAGCCGGACCACGGGCGAGGACCCCGACGACGCCGGTCCCAGGGTGGCCCGGCCGGGACCTGCCCGTCGCGTCCTGCTCCCCCTGCGTCCTCGCCGGTGAGCGGGCCCGGAGCGGCGAGCGCGACCCGGGTCACCGTTCCCTCGGCCACCACCGGGTCCGGGCAGGCGGCACTCGCCCGCGCCACCGCGACCTGCTCGGCGGGTGCGGCGGGCGCGTCCGGCCGCGGCGCCGACCGCCGACGGCTGGGTGGCCGTCGCCGCCGCCATCCCACCGGCCAGCAGCAGCAGCACGAGCAGCAGGGCGCTGCCCGGCCGCCGCAGCAGCGAGCGGCCCCCACGTCGCCGGGTCACCTGGCGCCGCTTCCCGAGCCGGCGACCGGCTCGTCAGCCGTACCGGTTCGTCGGCCGCGGGCTCGCCGGGCGTCGCGTCGTCGCTCACATGGTCGTCGCTCACAGGGTCGTCGGCGACCAGGTCGTCGTCCTCTCGGGTCCGGACCTGAGGCAGCGCGAGGACGGCGACCACCGCGACGGCCGCGAGCTGCAGCCACAGCAGCACGGTGCGGACCCCTTGCTCGTGGCGGATGTCGACCCGTCCGCCCTCGGCCGGCAGGACGAAGGCCTGCGCCCAGCCGCCGTAGGTCCGGGGCCGGAGCCGCTCGCCGTCGAGGCGGGCCGCCCAGCCGTCGTCGCGCGGGTCCGCGAGCACGAGCAGCCGGCCCGGCTCGCCAGCGGGCACGTCGGCGCGGGCGCGCACCTCGCCGGCCGGCAGGACCGTGGCCGGCGGCGGCGCGCCGTCGCCCTCGACCACCGCGGCACCCGGCGCCAGGAGTCGCAGCCGGCCGGTCGGGTAGTCGACCCGCCAGAGCACCGAGCCCCTGGCCCCGCTGACTCGCACGATGCCCGGCACCCCGTCGATCGCGCGGACCAGCACCGGGTCGGCCGGCCGGCTCACCAGGACGAACCGCACGGCGTACGGCACCAGGCGGGCCGCGGCGTCGCCGCCGCGCCCGGAGGCCAGGTCGGCCACCACCCGGTCCAGCCCGGTGCCCGCGTCGGTCGGCGGGGTGACCTCCGCGTCGCCGGTCCGCGGTCCCGCCGACGCGCAGCAGGGCGTAGGACAGGCTGGCCGGCCCGCGCGAGCGCAGCACGAGGGTGCGCGGCCGGTCCGGCTGGTCGCCCTCGGCCGCCACGAACGCCGGCAGCAGCACCGGGTCCCGCCGGTCGAGCGGCCCGCCCGCGCCCTCGAGCACCCACCACCCGGCCAGCGCGAACGGGACCACGAGCGCCAGGACGGTGACCAGGACGGCGCTGGGCTGGCGCCAGCCGAAGCTGCTGCCCGCCACCCGCTCCCGGGCGCCCTGCGCACCAGCGGCCGCGGCCAGCACCAGCCCGGCGCCCGCCAGCAGGGTGGCCGGCCCCGGCCAGGCCGGCACGGGGGTCTCCAGCGTCGGGGCGGTCACCTCGATACGTCCCTGCACCACCGCGGCGGCCAGCCCGACACCGCGCCATGACCCAGCCGGCCAGGACCGGCGCGCGCCGGTCCGGCCGGAGCAGCGCGGCGAGCGCCGCGAGCAGGAGCGGGGACGGTCAGCACCAGCGGCGGCATGCCCGGGCCGCCGGCCCGCAGCAGCAGGGCCCAGACGGCGTCAGGGGCGACGTCGGACAGGCCCGGCCCGGGCAGCCCGGCCTCGAGCAGCAGCAGCTGGGGGTCGGCGACGACCGCCGGCAGCCAGGGCAGCAGCAGGACGGCCGGCACCAGCACGAGGACCGCCAGGCGGAGCAGGTTGCGGCCGCGGACGACAGCGAGCGCCGCCACCGCGAGGACCAGGACGAGCACGGCGGTCAACGGAACGAACGCCGTCGCGACCGCGAGCGCCAGCGCGGCCGCCCAGGTGGGCCGGTCGGCACCGGGACGACCACCGAGTCCGAGACCGCGGGCTGCGCCGAGGGCCGCCAGCGGCAGCGCGACGGCGAGGACCACGGTGCCCAGCCGGCCCGCCGCGACGGCGCCGAGGACCGGCGGCAGCAGCGCGTAGCGTCGCGGCGGCCCACAGCCGCACCGGGACCGAGTCAGCGACCCGGCGTACGGCCAGGTAGGCGCTGCGCCCCGGCCAGCGGGACGGCCGCCAGGAGCAGGAGGTCGACGGCCCGCTCCGCCCCGCCCAGCACGGAGGCGAGCGCGGCCAGCACGGCGAGGTAGGGCGGCGCGACGGCGTCGCTGCCCACGCCGACCGGGTGCCAGGCCGAGACGTAGCCGCGCCACAGGTCGGCCGGCGAGCCGGGCGCCGGCAGCAGCGCACCGCCCATCAGCCGCCCGTCGCCGAGCAGCCCGCGGTCGGCGAGGAGTGCGAGCAGCGCCAGCGCCAGCACCAGCCCGACCGACGGTCGGAGCAGCAGCCGGCGCAGCAGGCTGGTGCTCCACGACGGGAGGTTCTCGTCCTCCTCCGAGGTCGGCCCGGTCGACGGCGCGGGTGTCCCCCGCGCCGGGGAGCCCCGGTGGCGGCCGGCGCCGGACTCGCCCGACGAGCTGCCCGCGACCAGCGCGACGGTCTCCATCAGGTGGCGGGTCCCCGCGGACCGCGGCGCCAGCAGCCGGACGGCGGTGCGCGCCGGGACCTTCCGGGTACGTCGCCGGCGCAGCCGCGCCCGCAGCAGACGGTCCGGGCGGCCGAGCACCGCGACCAGCGCGGCGAGCTCGTCGGCCGCATGCCGGGGCAGCTTGCGCGGCCAGGTAGCCCAGCACGCGCAGCAGCGTGGCCGACGGTCAGGGACACCAGCGCGACGGGCAGGCGCAGCAGCGGCAGGTTCGCGAGCAGGACGTACAGCGCGTGCTGGCGGTCCAGCCGGTGCAGCCGGTGGCCGCCGGCGCGCGACCGGGCGGCGCCGGCGGGTCGCCGCCTCCGCGTGATGGACGACGGCGGCGGTGACGCAGACGACCCGGTGCCCGGCGAGGTTGGCGCGCCAGCCGAGGTCGACGTCGTCGCGCAGCAGCGGCAGTGCCGGGTCCAGCCCGCCCAGCTCGTCCCAGACGTCGCGGCGGACCAGCATCCCGGCGGTGCTGACCGCGAGGACCCGGTGGACCCCGTCGTGCTGGCCCTGGTCCTGCTCGCGGCGCTCCAGCATGGTCTCGCGACGGCCGCTGCGGGCGATCGTCACGCCGACCTCGAGCAGCAGGTTGCGGTCGGCCTGGGTGGCGCGCAGCTTGGGGCCGGCGACCGCGACCGACTCGTCCCGCGCGACCTCGGCCAGCAGCTGCTCGAGGGCATCGGCGTCGGGCACGCAGTCGTCGTGCAGCAGCCACACCCAGTCCGGCGCGACGTCGAGGCCGTGCCCGACGTCGAGCGCGGACCGGACGGCGTCGCCGAAGCCGGTGGCCGCCGGGCAGGTGGCCACCCGGCCGGCGCCGAGCCAGTCGGCGAGCAGCCGCGGCGGTGTCGTCGGTGCTGCCGGTGTCCGCGGCGACGACCAGGTCCGGTGGGCGGGTCTGGCGCCTGGACCGCCGCCCGGAGCGCGGGGAGCCAGCGGGCGCCCTCGTGGGCCACGACGACCGCCGTGACGACGGTGGGTCGCCGACGGGCGGCCCCTCGTGGTGGCGCGTGGTGCTCACAGCGCTCGGCGTCGTCGGCATCGGCTCCCAACCCTACGGGAGCGGACCGGCACCGAGCTGCGTGCCGGCGGCCCCGCCAGCAGCTCGGTGTCGCTAGACCGCGCTCTTCTTGAGCCGCCGGCGCTCGCGCTCCGAGAGCCCGCCCCAGATGCCGAAGCGCTCGTCGTGGGCCAGGGCGTACTCGAGGCACTCGCCGCGCACGTCGCAGCCGAGGCACACCTTCTTGGCCTCCCGGGTCGAGCCGCCCTTCTCGGGGAAGAACGCCTCGGGGTCGGTCTGGGCGCACAGGGCACGCTCCTGCCCAGTCGCCCTCGCCGTCCTGGTCCGTCGCTCGTCGATGAACGTGCCGTCGAGGAACGTCGTCCTCGACGAGCGGGAGCACCTCGCCCATGGTGTGCCTCCTCGACCCCTGTGACCTCATCGGATCCGGCTGGTGAGCGGCCGGATCCCTGACGACAGGAATGACACTGGTGGAATTACACGCGCGTCAGTGCTTTGTCGTCAAGCCGCTCGGTGATATTTAGCCGCCGTACGCCTGCAGGTCGACCCGTTCGGGCCACCCGCATCGGCCGGTCGGCACCCGGTCGGGGAGACTTCGCCGGCATGTCAGGCATCGCAGCGCATCGGCCGGGCGTCGGCGGCCCGGCCGCCCCGGCGGGTCGTCGTGCCGGCCGGCGGCATCGGCGGCGCGCGGTTCCTGCGCGGCCTGCTCCGCGCGACCGCGGGGAGCCGCACCGAGGTCACGGTCATCGGCAACACCGGCGACGACATCACGCTGTTCGGCCTGCGGGTCTGCCCCGACCTGGACACCGTGATGTACACCCTCGGCGGCGGCATCCACGAGGGCCAGGGCTGGGGCCGCGCCGACGAGACCTTCGTGGTCAAGGACGAGCTCGCGGCCTACGGCGTGGGACCCGCCTGGTTCGGGCTGGGCGACCGCGACGTCGCCACCCACGTCGTGCGCACCCAGATGCTCGACGCCGGCTACCCGCTCAGCGCGGTCACCGAGGCGCTGTGCACCCGGTGGGGACTGCCCGAGCTCGGCGTCCGGCTGCTGCCGATGAGCGACGACCGGGTCGAGACCCATGTCGTCATCGACGACCCGGAGCGCGCGGGCGCGCCGGTCGCAAGGCGGTGCACTTCCAGGAGTACTGGGTGCGGCTGCACGCCGAGCCGGTCGCCCACGAGGTGGTGGCGGTCGGCGCCGAGCAGTCCCGGCCGGCACCGGGCGTGCTGGAGGCCATCGCGGCGGCCGACCTGGTCCTGCTCCCGCCGTCGAACCCGGTGGTGAGCATCGGCACCGTCCTCGCCGTCCCGGGCATCCGGGAGGCGCTGGCCGCGACCGCCGCGCCGGTCGTCGGCCTCTCCCCCCTGGTCGGCGGGGCACCGGTGCGCGGCATGGCCGACAAGGTGCTCGCCGCGATCGGCGTCGAGCGCCACGGCCGAGGCCGTGGCCGTGCACTACGGCGCGTCGGCGGGCGGCCTGCTCGACGGGTGGCTGGTCGACGAGCGCGACGCCGACGCGGTCGCCGTCGGTCGAGGCCGCCGGCATCAGCTGTCGCGCCGTACCCCTGCTGATGCCCGACGTCGAGCAGGCGGCCGCCATGGCGCGCGCCGCCCTCGACGCTCGCCGGCGCCCTGCGCCCCCACGCGGCATGACCCGCGAGCTGCGGGTCTGGGCGCCCGACGGGCTGCCCGAGGTCGCGGCCCGGCGACGACCTCGCCGCCCTGGTCGGCCGAGCGCTCGAGGCCGAGGGCACCCCGCTGGTCGACGGCGACGTGGTGGTCGTCACGTCCAAGGTGGTGTCCAAGGCCGAGGGCCGCGTCGTGGTGATGGACCGCGAGGAGGCCATCAGCTCCGAGACGGTGCGCGTCGTCGCCCGGCGCGGGCGCACCCGGATCGTGGAGACCCGGCAGGGCCTCGTGCTCGCCGCGGCCGGTGTCGACGCCAGCGGCGTCGCGCCGGGGACGGTGGCCCTGCTGCCGGTCGACCCGGACGCGTCGGCGCGCCGGCTGCGCTCCCGGCTGCTCGAGCTCACCGGCGCGGACGTCGCGGTCGTCGTGAGCGACACCGCGGGCCGGCCGTGGCGGGTCGGCCTGGTCGACCAGGCGATCGGCGTGGCCGGCATCGCACCGCTGGAGGACCTGCGCGGGCGCGACGACGGTCACGGCAACGTGCTCGACGCCACGGTCACGGCGACCGCGGACGAGCTGGCCTCGGCGACCGACCTGGTGAAGGGCAAGCTGGCCGGCCGCCCGGTGGCGGTGGTCCGCGGCCTGGCCGACCGGGTGGGCGGTCCGGACGGGCCGGGAGCGGCAGCCGTCGTCCGTCCGGCAGCCGAGGACATGTTCCGGCTCGGCACCCGCGACGTGCTGCCGTCGCGGCGCACCGTGCGGTCCTTCACCGACGCCCCCGTCGACCTCGACGCGGTCCGCCGCGCCGTCGCCGTCGCGGTCACCGCACCCGCGCCGCACCACACGACGCCCTGGCGATTCGTCGTGGTCCAGGACGCGGCGGTGCGCACGTCGCTGCTCGACGCGATGCTCGCGGCGTGGGTGGAGGACCTGCGTCGCGACGGGTTCAGCGACGAGCAGGTCGCCCGGCGGACGCGTCGCGGCGACGTGCTGCGCGGCGCGCCCGCTGCTCGTCGTGCCGTGCCTGGTGACCGACGGCATGCACCCCTACCCGGACGAGCGCCGGGCGGCTGCGGAGCGCGAGATGTTCCTCGTCGCGATGGGCGCCGGGGTGCAGAACCTGTTGGTGGGGCTGGCCGTCGAGGGCCTCGGCTCGGCATGGGTGAGCAGCACGATGTTCTGCCGCGACGTGGTCCGCGCCGAGCTGGACCTGCCCGGTGACTGGGACCCGATGGGGGCCGTCGCTGTCGGGCACGCCGCTGCGCCCGCCCCCGACCGCCCGGAGCGCGACCCGACGCGTTCATCCTCCGCCGCTGACGACCGACCCTGACCACCATCACCCGCGCGTACCCATCCCCCGACACGCCGAAGTGACCGGCTCCGCGCTGCGCCTCGCATCGAGCCGGCCGCTTCGGGGTGGTCGAGCGCTTCTACATCGCGCGGTAGTCGCGGCCCTCGTAGCGCGGGCCGCGCCGCGGCGGTGCCACGCCGGACAGCTCGACCATCCGGACCGCCCGGTAGCGGTGTCCGCGGTAGGGCTCGAGCAGCTCGAGCATCGCGTCGTCGTCCACCCGCTCCCCGACCAGCGCCCAGCCCACCATCGCGGACAGGTGGTAGTCGCCCACCGACACCGCGTCCGGGTCGCCGAGCGCGCGCTGCGCGACCTCGGCCGCGGTCCAGGCGCCGACGCCGGGCAGCGACCGCATCCGGGTGGCGGCCTCGGCCGGGAGGTACGTCGGCAAGGAGCTCGAGCCGGCCGGCCGCGCCGGCCGCGGTCACGACGGTCCGCGACCGCGACAGGTCGACGCCGGCGCGGTGCCACTCCCAGGACGGGACGGTCGCCCAGGTGCGGGCGTCCGGCTGGACCCAGAGCCCGCCGGGCAGGTGGTCGACCGGGCCGGGTGCCTGCTCGCCGTACCGGCGGACCAGCGTCCGGAAGGCCCGCCACGCCTCGCGGCCGGTGACCTTCTGCTCCAGGACGGCCGGGACCAGCGACTCCAGCACCCGCCGCGACCGGGGCACCCGCCAGCCGGCGTGCCGGCGCCAGGTGTCCCGCAGGACCGGGTGCGCCGGGCTCGAAGCCCGCGGGGTCGTCGGCGGCGCCGAGCAGGTCCGGCAGGGTGTCCAGCGACCAGCCCGCCCCCGGTCCCCACGCGCGCATCTCCACCTCGCCGTCGCGGTGGACCCGCAGCACGGTGGTCGCCGGGCCGTCCGGGGTCCGGGCGCCGCGCCACAGGCCGGCCGCGGTCCCGGCGGCAGCACGCCGGAAGGTCGGGTCGCCGCTGCCGCGGCGCATCGGCCCGAGCATCGCGGCGACGTCGACCGGCCAGCCGGGCCGCCAGCGGCGCACCCGCTCGCGCGCCACGGGGGCTGTGCTGCGGCTCACGGCGGTCACCGGCCCAGTCTCCCAGGCGCGTTGCATAGACTCCGCCGGTGGCCAACAAGACCAAGCAGCAGGAGCGCGACCGCCGCGCGAAGATCGAGGCGATGCGCAAGGCCGAGCAGGCCAAGGAGCGCCGCAAGAGCATGATGTTCATCGTCATCGCCGTGGTGGTCGGCCTGGGGCTGATCGCGGCCGCCGCCGTTCCGGCGTACCTCGAGAACCGCAACGACCCGGCGAACAAGGCGCTCTCGACCTTCGGCGTCAGCGCGGCGCGCCGCCGACTGCGACGCCGTGCAGACCAGCAAGGGCACCAACAACGAGGAAGCCCGCAAGCACGTGGCGGACGGCACCACCGAGGACTACGACGACGGTGCCGCCGTCGCTACGGCCCGCACTGGGCCGCGCCCGCCTTCCCCGCGCGCGAGTTCTACACCGCGCGGGACCGGCCCGAGATGGAGCAGCTGGTCCACAACCTCGAGCACGGCTACACGATCCTCTGGTACGACGACACGATCAAGGGCAACCAGCTCGACGCAGCTCAAGGACATCGCCGCGAGCGCCCGCAACGACGACGCCACCGGGCCGACCGGCAAGTTCATCGTGTCGGCGTGGGACGACTCCTACGGCGACTTCCCGACGGGCAAGCACGTCGGCGCTGTCGCACTGGGGCTCGGCCGACAGCGCCACGCCAGCTCTGCGGCAAGGTCAGCGGTGCCGTCGTGGAGGACTTCATCGAGAAGCATCCCGGCCAGCGACGCCCCCGAGCCCAACGCCGCCTAGCCTTTCCCGCCGAGGGGGACCGCGCGTCGACCACGTATACGCGGTCGACGCCCCCTCGGCGCGGCGTCTATGCCCCGCCAAGGTGGTGATGACCGCGTCAAGCGGGCGTGCAGAGCAGCCGTGGGTGCCCACAGTCGCCGGCGAAGCAGCCGCCCGGCGCGACAAGTCGTCGGCAGAGCAGCCGCCCGGCGCGCGACCCGTCAGGCGGAGGGCTCGTCCGGGGAGAAGCGGATCGAGTACGCGGGGATGGTGACGTCGCACCACACCCGGGCGCCGGCGACCAGCTCGTTGCCGGCGCCGACGTCGGCCCCGTCGCCGACCACCACGCCGTCGAGCACGGTTCCCTCGCCCACCCGGGCACCGGTGCCGACGACCGAGCCGCGGACCTGCGCACCGGCCCCGACGACCGCACCGTCGAGCAGGACGCTGCCCTCGACGGTGGCACCCGCGCCGACCGTCGCCCCGGCCCCGACCGTCGTGCCGCCGCCGACCTTGGCGTCGCCGGCCACGCGCGCGCCGGCGAGGAGCAGCGACTCCCCGACAGGGCCGGGCAGCGCCGGTGACGCCAACGAGCCCCCGCACCAGGTCGCAGGACCCGCGCACGAACGCCGCCGGCGTCCCGAGGTCGAGCCAGTAGGCGACCTCGACGTGACCGAGCACGAGCGAGCCGTCGGCCACCAGGCCGGGGAACGTCTCGCGCTCCACGGAGACCGGCCGGTCGGCAGGGGATGGCGTCGATGACCGAGCGGCGGAAGACGTAGCAGCCGGCGTTGATCTGCTTGGTCACCGGGTCCGGCGTCTTCTCCAGGAACGCGGTCGACCCGGCCGTGCTCGTCGGTCGGCACGCAGCCGAAGGCCCGCGGGTCGTCGACCTCGGTGAGGTGCAGGGTCACGTCGGCGTCGGCGGCCGGTGTGCGCCGCGATCTGCGCCGCGAGGTCGTGCCCGGACAGGACGTCGCCGTTGAGGATGACGACCGGGTCGTCGGGACCGCTGTCCAGCAGGCCGGCGACGTTGCGGATGCCGCCGCCGGTGCCCATCGGCACGTCCTCGGTCACCAGGTCGATCCGGAGTCGCTCTCCGTCGAACTCCAGGAGCCCGTCACCGATCCCGTCGCGGAACACGTCGGGGCGGTAGGCGGTCGCCAGCACGACGTGGTCGACGCCGGCTGCCCGGGCGCGGGACAGGACGTGGTGCAGGAACGGCACGCCGGCCGTCGGCAGCATGGGCTTCGGGGTGTTGACGGTCAGCGGGCGCAGCCGCGTCCCCTTCCCTCCGACCAGGAGGACGGCCTCGACCACAGCGTCAGACCGTGACGCCGGCGACGGCCTGCCGGTAGGTCTCGAGGTGTGCCTGGGCCGACGCCTCCCAGGTGAACTCCTTGGCCCGCTCCTGGCCGGACAGCGACAGCTGGCGACGCCGCGGCTCGTCGGCGATGAGCGCCCGCAGCGACTCGGCGATGCTGTCGGCGTCCGGCTCGGTGTAGGCGACCGCGTCGCCGCCGACCTCGGGCAGCGAGAGCCGGCGCGCGGTGAGCACGGCGGCCCCGCAGGCCATCGCCTCGAGCACCGGCAGGCCGAAGCCCTCCGCCTTGCTCGGGTAGGCCACGACCATCGCCCCGCCGAGCAGGCCCGGCAGGTCCGCGGGGCGCAGGAAGCCGGGGCGGACCACCTTGAGGTGGGCCGGCACCTCGGCGATGGCCTGGTCGACCCCGTCGTCCCAGCCGCTGCTGCCGGCCAGCACGAGCGCGGGCGGCTCGTCGAGGCCGTCGACGGCGCGGGCCCAGCCGCGCACCAGGTCGGGCACGTTCTTGCGGCGTTCCAGGACGCCGAGGAACGCGACGTACCGGCGACCGTGCAGGCCGAGCCGTGCGGTCACCCGGCGGCACTCCGTCTCGCTCGGCGGGTGGAACGTCGTGAGGTCGACACCGTGCCGCGCGACGTCGATGGTCGAGCGGTCGGCGTCGAGGAGGCGGACCAGCTCGTCGCGGGTGGCCTGCGAGGGCACGACGACGCGCGCGGCGCGACGGACGGCCGTCCGCGTGGCGGAGCGGTAGAAGCCGGTACGCACGGCGCTGTGCAGCTCGGGCTCGGAGAAGAACGTGACGTCGTGGAGGGTGACCACGACCGGCACCGGTGCGTGCAGCGGCATCGTGTAGTAGGGCGAGTGGATGAGGTCGGCGTTGACCTGCTGGGCCACCAGCGGCAGCCCGGTCTGCTCCCACGCCAGCCGCGCCGGGCGGTGCGAGATGGCGGACGGCCCGGGCACGATCTCGGCGTCGCCGGCGATGCGGGTGAACCGCTCCGCGTCCGCGCGCTGGCAGACGACCACGAGGTCCTGGCCGGTCGCCGCCAGCGCGCCGATCAGCCCGTCGACGTAGCGCCCGACCCCTCCCCTGTCGGCCGGGACCGAGGTCGCGTCGAGGAGGACGCGCGGTGTCCCGTCGGACCCGGTCGACACTGACGCCATCACTCCCGCTTCGCGCTCCCCTGCATCCGTCCCCCGCACGCACCCGAACCCCGGGCACGTCTCTGCCCGGAAGCCTACGCCGACGCCCGGCCGATCCGCCGGACCTCCTCCGGACCTCGGCCGAACGTCCGACGGAGGGTCAGCCGGAGAACGTGACGGTGCGGATCGCGGACCGGCGGTCGAGCCCGGCGCGGAGCCGGAACACCGTGCCGCGCACCGTCCCCACCGAGCTGCGCCCGTCGCCGTCCCAGTCGCCGGCGACGGCGCGGTCGCTCGCCCGGCCGAACTCCAGGACGGTCCCCGGCCGTCCCGCGGACCGGCGGTTGCGCAGCATCCAGCGGCCGTCCCGCTCGACGCCGATGCCGGTGCGGCCCGTGCCGTTCCAGCTGCCGACGACCGGTGTGTCCGTCGACCGGCCGTAGCGGAAGGCGCGCATGGTCGGCCCGGCCGTGGCGGTGTCGCGCAGCTTCCAGGCGTTGCCGCGCACCACGCCGACGCCCAGGTCCTTGCCGTTCCACGAACCCACGACCGGCTTGTCGCCGGGGGCGCCGAAGTCGAAGGTCGTGGTCGGCGGTCCGGCCGTCAGCCCGGCACGCAGCAACCAGGTGCCGCCGCGGAAGACGCCGAGATCGTCGTCACCGTCCCGGTCCCAGTCGCCGGCCACCGCGACGTCACCGGCCTGGCCGTAGGTGAACCGGGTGACCCACGTCGAGCCGCCGCGGGACATCTGCAGCGCGGCGCGGCCGTTGCGGTACCAGCCCGGCTCGTCGCGGCCGTCGCCGTCCCAGTCGCCGACCAGCGGCTGGGCGCTGCGGCCACCGAGCCGCGAGAACGACACGGTGAACCCCGGAGACAGCAGGCCGAGCGCCTGGCGCACGTCCCAGCCCTCGAGGTACGTCGTGACGGCCGCTCCGTCGCGGACCCCGGTGACCTTGACGCCGCCGACCCGGGCGGGGTCACCGCGCCTCGGCACCGAGATCGCGCTCACCTGCGAGAAGCCGAGCTTCGCGGCGAGGGTGGCCCAGGACACGCCCTTGGCCCAGGACCGCTTCTCGGCGGGGTTGCTGGACGCGAGGTCCCACCGCGAGTCGTCGACCGCCCGCAGGAACGGCGCCTCGACGCCCCACACGTAGCGCTCGTCCTCGGTGTGGCCGCCCATCGACGAGGAGTAGAACGCGTCGATCATGGCCCCCGCCCCCGGCCAGGCCGACGACCTGGCCGCTGGTCGCGTCCACGGCGCTCTTCCACCGCGCACCCCACACGCCGTCGGTCCCCTCGGTCTCCTTCTTCCAGCCGGTGTAGTTCTGGTCGGCCGGGGTGGGCATCAGCACGCGCCCGGCACGCTTCGCGGCGTACGTGCGGGCAGCGACCGCCTGCGCCTTCAGGGCCTCCACCGGGAAGGACGCGGGAACCTCCGCGACCCCCCACAGGTACTTGTCCATCGCCGTGCCGACCGCGGAGGCCTCGATGGTCTGCACCGCGTCGAGCAGGCCGCCGGTGAGGGTGAAGCGGGTCCGGTCCCAGCGCAGCCAGCGGTCGAGGTAGATCGAGGCGCCCTTCCAGGTCGTGACCGCGCGCGACCGTCCCGACCTGGTCGAGCCGCAGCACCTGCTGGGGGGAGCCGCCCGTCCAGACGACCCGCTTGGGCATCACCCCGAGGTCGTAGAGGACGTACCGCGCGACGTGGCGTCGTCCACCCGGAGCTGCCAGGTGGCGCCCTGCGGCTGCTGCGGGGGGCAGGCCGCGGCAGCGGGATCCGTGGGGGTGGGGCCGACGCAGCCCTCGAGCACCCAGGACAGCGGGCCGCCGTGCGGCCAGGACGTCGACCCGGTAGCCGCCGTCGAGCATCCGCAGCCGCACGGTGTCGGGCATCGCGGCCGCCCGGACCTCGGTGCCGGTGTAGTAGGTGCGCAGGATCTGGCCGTACGTGCATCCGAGCCGCGCAGCACCCTGCGCGCCGTACTGGCTCATGCCCAGGCCGTGGCCCCAGCCGCCGCCACGGAACACGACGTCGCCGGCCGCCGAGGCGGCCGGGAGCGCCGCGCCGCCGGGAGCCGGGCAGTCGGCCGCGGCGGCGGGCAGCGCCGCGCCGGCGAGCGATCCGGCCGACCCGAGGGCCAGCGCGAGTCCCAGGGCGACGAGCAGGTGGAGGCGGCGGCGCATGGAGGGTGACCTCGATGGGGCTGGTGGGACGGATGGGACGAACCGAGCCAGGATAGGCTCTCGCGGCGATGCGCCTCCTGTTCTTCGGCACCTATGACGCCGCGGCGCACCCCCGCGTGGCGGTCCTGCGCGACGGGCTGCGCGAGCGCGGCAGCACCGTCCTCGAGTGCAACGTCCCCCTCGGCCTGTCCACCGCGGAGCGCGTCGGCATGCTGCGCAACCCGGCGGCGCTGCCCAGGCTGGCGTGGCGGCTCGGCCGGTGCTGGGCCGGCCTGTGGAGCCGGTCCCGGCGCTTCCGGCGGGACGGCACCTGGCCGGACGCCGTGGTGGTCGGCTACCTCGGGCACTTCGACGTGCTGCTGGCGCGACGGCTCTTCCCCTCCGTACCCCTCGTCCTGGACCACCTGATCGGGGCGAGCGACACCGCCACCGACCGCGGCGTGCGCGAGCGGGCTGCGCCAGCGACTCCTGCGCCGGCTCGACGACGCCGCGCTGGCGGCGGCCGACGTGGTCGTCCTCGACACCGAGGAGCACCGCGACGCGCTGCCGGAGCAGGCCCGCCGTCGCGCCGTCGTGGTCGCCGTCGGAGCACCGCACGAGTGGTACGTCGCCGAGGCTCGCCGGCCACGAGACCGCCGGGCCGCTGCGCGCGGTGTTCTTCGGGCTGTTCACCCCGTTGCAGGGGGCGCCGGTCATCGGTGCCGCGCTGCGCGACCTGGCGGGCGAGGAGGTCGAGGTCACCATGGTCGGCCGCGGCCAGGACCTCGCCGAGACCCGCCGGCTCGCCGCGACCAACCCGCGGGTGCGCTGGCTGGACTGGGTGCCGGCCGACGAGCTGCCGGCGCTGGTGGCCGGCCATGACGTCTGCCTGGGCATCTTCGGCAGCGCACCGAAGGCGACGAGAGTCGTCCCGAACAAGGTGTTCCAGGGCGCGGCCGCCGGCTGCGCGCTCGTCACGTCCGACACCGCCGCCGCAGCGCCGGGTGCTCGGTGACGCCGCCGTCCTGGTGCCCCCGGGTGACGCCGACGCGCTGGCTGCTGCCCTGCGCGCGCTGGCCGCGGACCGGTCACGCCTCGCGGTCGCCCGGGCGTCCGCGCGCAAGCTGGCCCTCGACGCGTTCACCCCGGCCCGGGTCGTGGCGCCCCTGCACGACCGGCTGCACTCCATCGTCCCCCCGGAGGTCTGAGGTGCCGTACCGACGTCGCCCTGCCCCCGCTGAGCCCCAACGGCTGGCTGCGCTGGGCGGTCGTCTCGCGGCTGCTGCCGCCGCCGGACCGCTCGCTGCGGGTGCTCGAGGTCGGCTGCGGGCAGGGCGGGTTCGCGCGCCCGGCTGGCCCAGGCCGTACGACTACGTCGGCGTCGAGCCGGACGGCGATGTCCTGCTCGGTGGCCCAGCAGCGGCTGGCCGCGGCGGGCGGCCGCGGCGAGGTGCGCCACGGTGACCTGGCGGTGCTGGCCGAGGACGAGACGTTCGACCTGGTCTGCGCGTTCGAGGTGATCGAGCACATCGAGGACGACGCGCGCGGCGATGCGGGAGTGGGCCGGACGGCTGCGGCCCGGGCGGCTCGGTGCTGCTCTCGACCCCGGCCTGGCAGAAGCGCTTCGGCGCTGCCGACGAGATGGTGGGCCACTTCCGGCGCTACGACCCGGCGGTGCTGCGGTCGCTGCTGCACGGCGCCGGGCTGGTCGACGTCGAGCTCCTGCACTTCGGGGCGCCGCTGGGCTACGTCCTGGAAGCCGGCCGCAACGCGGTCGGGCGCCGGCGGCTGGCGAACGGCTCGTCGGCGGCGTCGCACGCCGAGCGCTCCGACGCCAGCGGCCGGACCCTGCAGCCCTCGACGTCGTGGACGGCGACCGCGGCCCGGCTGGGCACCCTGCCGTTCCGCGCCGTCCAGCGTGCCTTCCCGAACACCGGCCCCGGCCTGGTCGCCCGCGCCACCAAGCCGCCGGCCTGACCGCATCAGCGGCCGCGGCGGCGGGACGAGGACGGCGGCGAGGGCGAGCAGGCCGTCGGTGAGCATCAGGATGCCGCGCGACGTCAGGGCCACCGCGGTCGCCTCCGGCGTCGTGAGCAGACCCGAGAACAGCACCACCATCACCGCCTCGCGGACACCCGCCCCGGCGGGCAGCACGACCAGCAGCGGCCCGAGGGAGAACGCGATGGCGAAGCCGCCGATCGTCACCGGCAGCGCCTCGAGCGGGTCCGCGCCCGAGGCCGACCGCGAGCAGCCACACGTGGCCGCCGTAGACCAGCCAGAAGGCCAGCGCCCAGAGCACCCCGCGGGCGATGTCGCGCCCGGCCAGCGGTCGATCGAGCCCTGGCCTGCGCAGGACCCGCAACGCCCGGTCGAGCAGGCGTGTTGATGACCCTGGGCACGAGCAGCGCCAGCAGCACGGGCAGGGCGAGCAGCCCGAACAGCACGACCCGCCCCTCGGCCTGGAGCAGCGCCGGCAGCGCCGCGACCCCGACGAGGATGCCGACCAGCGTCGCGAGGCCCGAGGGTCAGCAGGAACGCCAGGGCCATCCGCTGCCGCGGCACCCCGAGCTCGCGACCCATCCGCATCTGCGCGACGACCGGCCACAGCGCCCCGGGCAGGTACTTGCCGAGCTGGGTCGGGAAGAACAGCCGGGCCGCCGCTGGCGTCGGGACACGGCTGCCGAGGACCGCGAGCGTCCCGCGCCACAGCAGGAAGCTCATGTACACGCCGGCCAGGGCCAGGCCGAGGGAGCCGATCAGGGCGGCCGGCCGCTGGTCGCCGAGGCGGTCGACGGTCTCCGACCACTGCCCGGCCAGCGCGACGCCGAAGGCCGCGACGGCGACCACCAGGAACAGCACCGAGACCAGGGCGCGGCGCCACTGCGTACGCGGGGAAGAGCAGCGTCGCCGGCGACCGTCGCCGGCGCGGCTGACTCGGCCGACTCGTCGGCGGCGGGACCCGCCACGACGACCTAGACCTCCGAGCGGGACCGGACGATGAGATCGGCCAGCAAGGCAAGGGCCGCGATGAGCATGCCGGTGATGAAGATGAGCACGGTGTTCACCGCGAAGCGGCCGAAGTGCGCGAACAGGTCGTAGATCCCCTTGCCGATCCCGATGACCAGCAGCCACAGGGCGAGCGGCATCAGCACCTTGAGCGGGTTGAAGTACATGACCATCCGCAGCACCTGCAGGATGTAGCGGTAGGCGTCCTTGACGAAGTGGAACTTCGAGGTGCCGGATCGCTTCGCGTAGTCGATGGGGACGTACTTGATGTCGTGCTGGTTGGACAGGAAGGCCAGCGTGATGGTCGTGACGCACGAGAAGCCGGGAGGCAGCAGCCGCAGGTAGGGCAGCGACACCGACCGGCGGAACGCACGCAGCCCGGAGTTGAGGTCAGGGATCGCGGAGTTCGACAACCGCTCGGCGATCTTGCGGATCAGCCACTTCGCGGGGACGCGCAGGATCTTGTGGCTGCCCTCCTCGCTGGTCCGCGCGCCGACGACCTGGTCGTACGTCGGGTCGTCGAGCAGCATCGACACCAGCTCGGGGATGCGCTCGTTCGGATAGGTCATGTCGGCATCGGTCCACGCGACGATCTCGCCGCGGGCGTCGAGAGTGCCGATGCGCCGTGCGGTGCCCGAGCCGCCGTTTCGCCGGAACGGCATCAGGCGCAGGTGCGGGAACCGGGGCAGGGCATCCTCGAGCAGCCTCAGCGTGTCGTCGGTCGACGCGTCGTCGATCGCGAGGAGCTCGTAGGTGTGCTCGGAGGCGTCCATCGCCGCGCAGATGCGCTCCACCTCGGCGATGACGTGCTCCTGCTCGTTGAAGCAGGGCAGGACGATCGTCACGACGGGTGGGGGCGACGACGCGTCGGGCTCGGCAGGCGACCGCTGGATCGACTGACCGGTGACCGACGACTCGGTGATCGGGAGCTGGGCGGTGACGGCGGGTTCCGGTTGCAGGCTGCTCATGTCGCCGGTCACCCTACCGGCGGCCCTACGGGTAGTAGCCGACGATGTCGCCGACCAGGTGGGTCGAGCCGGTGCTGTTCGTGATGCGAACCCGGTTCTTCGTGCCGACCCGGACGACGACGAGGTTGGACGTCGTCCGGAAGGCCGGGACGCTGAGATCCGGGAACGCGGGGCGCCGGGCGCCGTTGGGCCAGGCCGTGACGTAGGTGGCCTTCGTCGCGCCGACGGCCGTGAGGTTCATGACCACGGCGCGAGCGGTGCCGGGCACCGCCTTGCCCTTTCCGGCGACGGCCAGGCTGACCACGCCGCCCGGTCCGACGCGGGACCGTGGGGCACCGAGACCGGAGCGGGTGTCCAGGACCCGGGTCGACGCCTTCGACTGGAAGAGACGCCCGCCGGCGACAGCAGCCGGTGCCCACCATCCGACGACGTCGACGACGACGTGGGTCGCCGCGTCACGGCCGGTGACCTTGAACGTGCCGTTGTCGAGCTTCGCCACGGCACGGTTCTTCACCACTCGCCCCGGCGCGAAGGTGACCGTGGCGCTGCTCCGGTCGCTGTCCGCCGACTGCACGGTGAGCGCGCCGTTGCCCTGCGCGCCGACGGCTGTGACGTTGACCAGCGCACCGCTCATCGAGGAGGCCGGGATGCCGGACAGCGTCGGCATGGTGATGCTGCGCTGCAGACCCGGCGCCAGCGCCCCCGCCGGGTCGCGGCGCGAGTCGTAGAGCCGCAGCGGCTTCGTCGGCCGGAAGACGTCGCCGCCCGCGATCGGGTAGTAGCCGACCACGTGCACGGCGAGCTCGGTGGTGCCCGCACTGTTGGCGACGCTGACGACGCCGTTGCCGCCCAGCGCCGTCACCGCGAGGGCGGACGCCCCCGACCCGGCCGGGACCTGGAGGGCGGCGGACGCGGGCTTGCGCGCGCCCGCTGCCCAGACCCGGACGCCAGTGGTCCTCGTCGCGCACCCCGCGGAGATGTTCAGGGCGACGGCACCGACACCGCTCTCGGGGACCCTGCCGACGCCGGGCACGCGCAGGTTGAGCTGCTGGCCGGGGCCGACCGGCAGGTTGCCGTCAGCACGCGTGTCGTAGAGCCGGATCGGGTCGACCGGCACGAAGCTGGTGCGCCCGGGCGGCGCCGCGGCGACGGTCGGCGACGCTGTCGAGCGGGCGGCGTTCACCGTGACCGTCGAGGTCCACGTGGGCGTCGACCCCGCGCCGTCCGCACCGACGAGGCTCAGCGTGTAGGCGCCCGGCCTGACCTCGACTCCGACGTCGTCGCGCAGGTCCCAGAACGCACTGACCGGTGCGCTCGGGGATGCCGCGCCGGTGATGGTCCGGACCAGGGTGGTGCGGCAGGCCTCGCGCACCTCGAGCCGCCACTGCTGGTCGCTGTTGACGCGAGCCGTCGTCGTGATCGACCCACCTGTGCCGTAGGTCGCGGCGAGCGACGACGGGTGCGGGGAGAACATCGCGGTGCCGAGGTACGACGTGGTGAGCGCCCGGATGTTCGCCAGCTGCGCGTAGAGGTTGGTGCCCGGGCACGACGTGTTGCCGGCGTCGCGGTGCCCGGAGATGTTGTTGAACGTCACCTTGCGGCCGGCCGGGTACTTCGAGGTGCCGCCACCGAGAGAAGTCAGCACGCTGGTGCCGTTGGGGTCGCGGAAGTTCGCCGCGAGCTTCCAGGCCATCAGCCGGGCGATCGAGTCGACCATCACCGGCGGCGCCGCGGCCTTGCCGTACTCGCCGATCGCGGAGACGGCGAAGGTGTCGACGTTGAAGCCACCGGTGTGCGCGCCGACGACCGCCCGGTCCATGCCGCCGTAGCGGCCCTCCCAGAGCCGGCCGAAGCGGTCGACCAGGAAGTTGTAGCCGACGTCGGACCAGCCGTTCCCCTTGACGTGGTAGGCGTAGATGGCCCGCAGGATCTTCGGGACCTCGGCCGCCGAGTAGCTGTTGGCGCCCGCGGTGTGGTGCACGAAGCCGGCCTTGATCGTGCTGCTGTACTTCGGTGTCCCGTTGCGGAGGTTCTCGTCCGCGCCCCACTGCGCCCGGCTGTAGACGAGTGGCTGGCCGGCCGCCGCGGCGGCGCTCTGCATCGGGCGACCGGCCCGCGGGTCGGAGTCGGCCGGTGAGCTGCCCGGGTCGATCAGGTCCACCCGCAGGCCGCGGGGCAGCCGCCCCTCACGGACGTCGACCCGCACCTGGTAGCCGTCGGAGTCGCCGACCCACAGCGGCTCGGTGCCGGGCCGTGCGGTGCGCGCCTCCCTCGCCCCCGGTGCCGGCGTGATGTCCAGCGCCGTCCAGCCGGTCCAGCCACCGGCGTCGTGCGTGCGCACGAGCACCGTGACGTCGGCCGGCTCCTCGCCGGGCCGGCTCTGCTGCCACGTGACGCCGAGCAGGTCGAAGGACTCGGTCCCGGTGCGCGAGACGAGCACCTCGGGGCGGCCCGGGAGCCGTCCCTGCTCGCCGCGCGGCGCCTCGGCCCGGGCCTGGGTGGCCACCCGCACGCTGCGTCGCGCGGCCTGGTCCCCGACGGCCCCCAGATCGACGCCGGCCAGCCGCTGCGAGCGGACCTCCGGGGTCACCGGCCGCGGACCGGCCTGCGGCAGGCTCACGACCGGGACTGCGGTCGCGAGCGGGACGAGGAGGCTGAGCAGGACGGCGGAGGGGGCCTTGCGCATGAGTGAGGAGCCTTTGCAGTGCGGGGCTGCGGGTCACGGGCGAGCCGGCTAGCTGGTACAGATGAGGCCGGTGGTACCAGCGGGAATGCTGGTACCACACTGGTCAGTGTCTCCCGGATCGACCGGTCAGCCCCGACACTTGACCTCCTCGGCGTGTACAGACGGGCAGGTTTTGCGATCACATGACCCCGTCAGCGGCGATCTCCCCGGGCCGTACGCTCGGCAGGTGCCGACCCCCGACGCCGTCCGCCCTGCTGGCGGCCGCGCTGGGCCGGGACCCGGCGCGACCGCTGCTCACCTACTACGACGACGCCACCGGCGAGCGCACCGAGCTGTCGGTGGCCACCTTCGCCAACTGGGTGGCCAAGACGGCGAACCTGCTCCGCGACGACCTCGGCGTCCAGCCGGGTGGCCTCGTCGCGGTCGACCTGCCGCTGCACTGGCAGGCGGCCGTCTGGCTGCAGTCGTGCTGGGAGCTGGGCCTGGTCGTCCGGCTGGGACCGGGCGTGCCAGGAGCCATGCTGCCGGTGTGCCGACGTCGCGGTCGTGTCCCACGAGCAGCCCGACGACGGCACCGTGCTGGCCGACGAGGTGGTGTCGCTGGGCCTGGGACCGATGGGGCTGGCCCGGCCGGGCTCCTTGCCGGCGTACGCCCGGGCTCTCGACTACGACCGGGAGGTGCACGGCCACGGCGACCGGTTCGCCCCCGACCGGACGCCCTCACCCGCCGACCCGGCGCTGATGACACCGACCGGCACGCTCACGGCGGGGGACCTGGCGACGGCTGCCGCCCTCCGTCCGCCGCACGGATCGCTGCTGGTCACCGCGCCCCTGACCACGACGTCGGCGGTGCTCGCCGCTGTCCTCGTCCCGTTGGCAACCGGCGTCACAGCAGTGCTCTGCCGTCACCTCGACCCCAGCCGGCTCGTCGCGCCGCGTGGAGCAGGAGAACCTCGTTGCCAGCGTCGCCGGCGGCGGCCACCCGACCGGCGGGCTGCCCGCGTGGGAGGCCGCGTTCACGGGGATGGCCTAAGATGGCCCGTCAACCCGCCGCGCGAGCAGCATCGGCACCGCCCGTTTCCCGGGCCGGTCACCGGCCTGACCTGCCGTGCGCGCCTGACGAAGGACTGATTGCCTCCGGTGAAACAGCTCGCTGGTCGGCGCCACTCGCCGCGCGCTCGCCACGCCGCGCGCTCGCGACCCCTCCGACGGGTCCTGACCGCGATCGGCGTGACGCTCGCCGTCCTCGCGGTCACCGGCTCGGCCACCGCCTTCGTCGCCTACCAGCGGCTCAACGGCAACATCGACCAGGCGCCGATCGACGAGCTGCTCGGTGACGACCGGCCGGAGAAGGTCGTCGAGGACGAGGCCTCGGAGCCGCTGAACATCCTGCTGATGGGCTCGGACGCCCGGCACGGCCAGGCCGCCCAGAACACCCCCGGCGAGCGGTCGGACACCACGATCCTGCTGCACCTCGCCGCCGACCGCGAGAGCGCGACGGCGGTGAGCATCCCCCGCGACTCGGTGGTCGACATCCCCGAGTGCCTGCGCAGCGACGGCCGGACCGTGCCCGCCCGCGACGCGCAGATGTTCAACTCCGCCTTCAGTGAGGGCGGCGCGGCATGCACGGTGAAGACCGTCGAGAGGCTCGACGGACATCCGCATCGACAACTACGTCGTCATCGACTTCCGCGGCTTCAAGGACATGGTCAACGCGCTCGGCGGTGTCCAGGTGTGCATCCCGTACGCCGTGACCGACTCCCAGTCCCACCTCGACCTCGAGAAGGGGATCCAGAACGTCAGGGGCCGCCAGGCGCTGGCCTACGTCCGGACCCGGCACGGGCTGGGCGACGGCTCGGACCTGTCCCGGATCGAGCGCCAGCAGGCCTTCCTGTCCTCGATGGTCTCCAAGGTCAAGGACAAGGGCCTGCTGCTGCGGCCGGTCAAGCTGTACAACTTCCTCGCGGCGGCCACGAACTCGATCACCACGGACGTGGGTGGGCTGCGCGACATGGCGAACCTCGCCCGCGACGTCCGGGGCCTGGAGACGAGCAACATCGACTTCGTCACCGTGCCCAACGAGCCGTACACGCTCGACCCCAACCGGGTGCAGTGGAAGGACTCCGCCACCGCGCTCTGGCGCTCGCTGCGCTTCGACCAGCCGCTGCCCGGCAAGGAGCCCGCCACTCCCTCGGCGAGCTCCACCGCGAGCCCCAGCCCGACCGGCCCGCCCCTGGTCACGCCGCCCGAGAACGTCCGGGTCCAGGTCCTCAACGGCTCGGGCACGGCGGGCGAGGCGAGCCGGGTCGCCAAGGATCTCACCGCCGCCGGCTTCCAGGTCGTCGGGCGTCGGCAACGCCGACCGCAACGACTACGCGACGACCGAGGTGCTCTACGACCCGGCGTACGACGAGTCCGGGCGCACCCTGGGCGCCGCGATCAGCGGGTCCACCGTGACCGAGGACCTGTCCCTCGGCAGCACGCTCGTCGTCGTGGTCGGCGCCGACCATCCGACGGCGAAGTCGGTCGAGGTCAGTGGCTCGACGGCGTCGCCGCAGGCCGAGGAGACCATCGAGGCCCGGTCGGCCGACGAGGACATCTGCAAGTAGACGGACCACATCAGCCGGACCCGCTGCCTTCGGTTACCTTCGGCGTACCGGACGCGGAACGTCCGGAACGACCTCTACGGTGCCGCGCATGACAACCACCGACTTCCCCTGGGAACCGCCCCTCGCGGGCACCGAGACCGAGGCCCTCCTCGGCGCGCTCGACCGGCTGCGCACCACCTTCCGCTGGAAGGCCGGACATCTCGACGCTGCCGGGCTGCAGACCCGCATCGGGGCCTCGGACCTGACGCTCGGCAAGCTGCTCAAGCACCTTGCGTTCGTCGAGGACTACACCTTCACCATCAAGTTGCGCGGCAACGTCTCGCCCGGTGCACCCTGGGAGACCGTCGACTGGGACGCCCACCCCGAGTGGCCCTTCACCTCCGCGGCCGACGACAGCCCCGAGGAGCTCTACGCCCTGTGGGACAGCGCCGTCGAGCGGTCCCGCACCCGGCTCGACGCCGCCCTCGCCGACGGCGGGCTGGACCAGCTGGTCGACGCGGGCCACGACGACGGCCGGCACGCCAGCCTGCGCCGGCTCGTCTTCGACCTGGTCGAGGAGTACGGCCGGCACACCGGTCACGCCGACCTGCTCCGCGAGGCCGTGGACGGCCTGGTCGGCGAGGACCCGCCGGCGGGATGGCACGTGTAACGACCCTGCGACCGATGCCGCCCGCTCAGGTGTCGGGAGTCGCCGCCGCGGTGATCAGTCGCTGCCCGACGATGCGCGCGATCTCCCGCAGCTCCGGGCACGCAGGATCCGGTACGGCACCGAGATCACCGCGAGCTGCTCGGCGTACCACCAGGGATTGCTGGTGCTGCCGACCAGCCGGGTCGTCGAGGCGTCGACCTGCTCGAGCCGGCCGAGGGCACGGGGCAGGCGCGACGCGGCGGCGGCTAGCGGTGCGTCGATGATCACCTCGACGTCGTACTCCCAGCCGACGGCCAGGTGCTCCTCGAGCAGGGCGACCGGGTCGAGATCGGCGGGCGGGGTGAACGTGTCGTCGAGCACGTCGACCCGCTGGACGCGGTCGATCCGGTAGGCCCGCAGCGCGCCCGCGGCGTGGGAGTGGCACAGCAGGTACCAGCGGCCGTGGCGGACGACCAGCGCCCACGGGTCGACCTCGGTGACCCACTCCGACCCGGCCTCGGAGCGATAGGCCGACCCGCACCCGTCGATGGTCCGAGCAGGCCCGCACGAGAGCGCTCGTCGTCCCGGGGTCGGGGCGCGCGGCTGCGCGGTCGGGCGCGGGCGCAGTGCTCCGGCGGACCGCCTCGGCCTGAGCCGCCACCGGCTCGGGCAGCGCCCGCACGATCTTGCCGAGCGCGCTGCCGACCGGGTCGGTGGGATCGCCGGCGTCGTGGTGGCCGTCGAGCACCGCCATCACCAGGCCGAGGGCCTCGGTGGCGGTGAACACCAGCGGCGGGAGTCGCAGGCCCCGGCCGACGCGGTAGCCGCCGTACGGACCCCGGACGGACTCGATCGGGATGCCCGCCTCGCGCAGGATGGCGACGTACCGCCGGGCTGCTCGCTCTGAGACGCCCAGCTTGTCGGCAAGCCGGTCCGCGGTGATCCCCGGGCTGCCCTGGACCAGCTCGAGGGTGAGCAGGGCCCGCGCCGTGGGGCTCGCACCTGGGTCCACACCACTCCCCTGATCCGGCAGCAGAACGTCCGGAACCGACCCTAGCCTGGGCGGATGCACCTGGACGTCACCGGCGACATCTGGCACTGGCGCGGCCCGTCGCCCTACTACTTCGTCACCGTGCCGGACGAGCAGAGCCGTCACCTCAAGGCGGTGTCCACGGCCGTGACGTACGGCTGGGGGATGATCCCGGTCCTGGCGGAGATCGGCGAGACCGAGTGGGAGACCTCGCTGTTCCCCAAGGACGGGCGCTACGTCGTGCCGTTGAAAGACGCGGTGCGGATGGCCGAGGGGCTCGACGACGGAGACACCGTCACGGTTCGGCTGACCGTGGCCGGAGCGATGTGACGACGCCTCCGGGGGTCAGGATCGTCCCGGCCGACGAGGCGGGCTGGGAGGATCTGCAGGCGGTGCTCGGCACGCGCGGCGATCCGTCAAGGTGCCAGTGCCAGCGGTACAAGATGCAGCCCAAGGAGTCATGGGCGTCGGTCGGCGCCGAGGAGCTGAGCCTTCCGGCTCCGCACGCAGATCGGCCGTGATGACGCCGAGTCGGGCACGACCTGCGGCCTCGTCGCGTACCTCGACGGCGAGCCCGTCGGCTGGTGCGCAGTCGAGCCGCGGACCGCGTACCCGCGCCTGCTGCTCAAGACCCGCGTCCCGTGGGAGGGCCGAGCCGAGGACAAGGCCGACGACAGCGTGTGGGCCGTGACCTGCTTCGTCACCCGCACCGGCTTCCGACGTCGCGGGATCAGCCGTGCGCTCGCGCGCGCCGCCGTCGACTTCGCGCGGGGACGTGGCGCCCGCGCGCTCGAGGGGTATCCCATGATCGCGCCAGCCGGGCAGGAGATCATGGCGGGAGAGCTCCATGTCGGCAGCCGCAGCATCTTCGCCGCCGCGGGGTTCGCCGAGGTCAGCCGGCCGACGCTCCGCCGCGTCGTGATGCGCATCGACTTCTAGACCTCGACGGCTGACAGGCGACGACCGCTGTCGGCGACCGGACCTAGTGTCGCGGCATGGTGTTCTGGCAGCTGACCATCGACGCGAACGACCCGGCTTCGCTCGCGCGGTTCTGGGCGCAGGCACTGGGCTACCAGCCCGTGCCTCCTGCGGAGCCGGAGACAACCTGGCACGCGCACTACCGCACCCGGCTGGCCGATGAGGCGGCCTTCACCGACCGGCTCTTCGACCCGTCCGGGCTGCGGCCTCCCATCTGGTTCCAGGAGGTGCCGGAGACAAAGGCGGGCAAGAACCGGATCCACCTGGACCTCTACCCCACCGGCCGTGACAACGGGATGCCGTTGCAGCGGCGGATCGAGATCGTGGAGGCGAAGGTCGCCGAGGTGGTCGGACTCGGAGCCAGCGTCGAGCGACGGACCCGGCACGACGATCCCGACGACCCGGTGTACTACGTGGTCATGCACGACCCGGAGGGCAACGAGTTCTGCATCAGCTGAGCGGACGGCTGGACGATCGCCGAGACCTATCGCGGACGGAACTGGGCATCGACGTCTGGCAACCGCTCGAACCGGGAGAACGTCCCCGCGTCCGCGATCTCCTGCGCCGCCTCAAGGAATCCAGCCCAGGCGGTGCGCGCGAGAGTTCCGCCCACGCTGATCCGCCGTACTCCGAGGGCCGCCGCCTCGGCAACGGTGATGAACGGGGCGTTGATGAGCAGGTTCACGGGTTTGGGTGCTACGGCAGCGACGATCGCCGAGACCTGCTCGACCGTGCCGATGCGCGGGGCGTAGAGGCAGTCGGCGCCGGCCTCGGCGTAGGCGCGCAGCCTTCGGATCGTCTCGTCGAGGTCGGGACGTCCGACGACGAACCCCTCGGATCGACCGGTGAGCACGATGCCCGTGCCACTGTCGTCGATCGCCTGGCGCGCCGCCCGAACGCGCTCAACGGCCAGATCAAAGTCATGGAGCGGATGCGCGGCGTCGCCCGTGGAGTCCTCGATCGACAGCCCGGCGATCCCCGTGGTCGCGGCGAGGGCAACGTTCACGTTGACCTGCTCCGGGTCGACCGCGAAGCCGCCCTCGAAGTCTGCGTTGACCGGCACGCCGACGGCGGCCACGACGACACGTAGGTGCTCGAGCGTCTGATCGAGGGTGATGTGGTTGTCGGCGCGACCCAGAGTCCACGCGAGGCCGGCACTGGTTGTCGCGAGCGCCTCGAAGCCAAGCTGCTCCAGAGCACGCGCGCTCCCGACGTCCCACGGGTTCGGCATCACGAAGCAGCCGGAGGAGTGCAAGCGGTGGAACGCAGCGACCCGGTCGTCCCGCACGATGCCTCACCTCGTCCATGCGTCGAATGCCTCGGTCATGATGCCCGTCTTGGCTCATGGTTGGCACCCGAACTGTCCCGACCGGCGGCGGCGCCACCCGCCACAATGAGGGCATGGTGCACGGTTCCGAGAAGGCCGTCGCGTTCCGGCTCTGGCCGCCGGTCGCGATCGGCGCGCCCCTGCTGGTCGGCTGGCTGGTCACGCTGCTCTGGGGTGACCCGGTCGACCTCGGCGGGTGGCGGGTTCCGCTCGGCTGGGCGCTGGTGCTGTTTTTCGTCGGGTGGAACGGCTGGTCGCTGTGGCTGTTCCGCCGGCACGAGACCGGGCTGCTGCCGGGGCAGACGACGCACGCGATTATCGAGGAGGGGCCGTACCGCCTCTCCCGCAACCCGTTGTACGTCGGCCTGCTCGCGCTCTACCTCGGGCTGGCGTTGCTGGCACCCACGTTCTGGGGGCTCGTGCTGTTCCCGGCCGCGGTGCTGCTCGTCCTCTGGGGCGCGATCCACCCCGAGGAGCGGTTCCTGCACGAGCGGTTCGGTGAGCCGTACGACGACTACACGCGGCGGGTTCGTCGCTGGCTATGAGCAATCACTCGCGTGTCACGTGGTGGGGGTCGGTTGTGGCCGGGTGGGTGGGGTTCGGGTCCGATGACCCGCCCGTCGGGGTGGGTGAGGGTGTAGCGGCCGTCGGGTTCTCGGTGCAGCTGCCAGCGGCCTTCGTGGAGGAGCTGGTGGTGCCCGGCGCAGGGTAGGGCGCCGTTGGCGATGGTGGTCGGGCCGCCGTCCTCGACCGGGACCAGGTGGTGCCCGTCGGACCAGAGCACCGGCCGGCCGCAGTACGGGGTGGCGCAGCGGTCGCCGTCGCGGGCGATCATCGCCCGGCGCTGGGCGGCGGTGAAGAACCGCCGCTCGCTGCTGGTGTCGACCACTTCGCCGTCGGGGCCGATCAGGACCCGGGTGAGCTGGGCGTCGCACGCGATCCGGCGGGCGGTGGACCCGGTGATCGGCCCGACCCAGGACAGCGTCGCCCCCGGGGAGCCGGGTGACTCGCCGGGCTGGCCGTTCCCACTGGTGTCGCCGGGCTGGCCGGTGTGGCCGGTGTTGGCCAGGGTGTGCTGGTCGACGGTGACCAGGACGTGGGGGTGTCCGCCGCCGCGGGTCGGGGCGTCGGGGCCCTCGAGGTAGCGCTTGCAGATCTCGACCAGCCCGTCCAGGCGGATCTGCGCGGGGGTGCGGGTGTCGCCGGACACCGGTGGGGTGGCGGCGGCCACCGCGGTCGCGAGCACCGACCCGGACACCTCGTCGGCCGTGCCCGCTGATCACCTGCGTCCCGTCCAGGGTGGTCGCGAAGGTGATCCCGCGCCGCTCGATCCGGCGCAACGCGGCCGCATCCGCGGCGTCCGGGTCGATCGCGTGCCCGAAGGCCTTCATCACCGCCGCGACCGACCGGACGTCCGCGGTCCGGGCCACCTCGAGCACCTCCGGTTCGACACGCCTCGACCGCCCCGGGCGGGGCGTCGGCGATCCCGTCGGCGATGTGCTGGGCGTGCCGCCCGGAGATCTCCCCGGCGGCCAGCGCCGCCGCGGTGCCGGGCAGCACCCCCGAGCGCAGGGTGCGCGCGGTGCGCACCGCTGGCGGCGGCCTCCCCGGCGGTGGCCCGGGTCACCATCCGCAACCAGGCACCCGCCGACAGCGCCCCGTCGTGCACGAACGTCCCGCGGGCATCGACCTCGCCGAGGACGGTCAGCAGCACCGACTCCAGCCGGGCCTGCTCGGCGCGCACCGCGCCCGCCAACCCGGCCAGCTCCTCGTGGCACAGATCCCGGACCGCCCCATCGCCACGAGCCGACCAGCCGGCCGGTCCCGGCCTGCACGCGGCCAGCGCCGCCTGCGCGGGATGGCTGGTGCCCGGGCCGTTCGACATACCGGCAACCTAGCCACCGGGTCGGACACAACCCGGCACCCGCCCGACCGTACGAAATCCCTGTGTGGACAAGCCTTCCGCCGTCCACAGGCACAACCACAACTGCATGATCAACCCGGTCGGGGGGGGCGGGGGGGGCGAGGGGGCGAGGTGGAGGGCGGCGTGCGGCGCGACCGGTGCCGGCGGGCAACAACTAGAGTCGCCTGCGTGCCTGACGATGTTCCCGATGTCTCCGATGTTCCGGCTCCCGATGTCCCCGAAGCCCTCCGCCCCGCCGACAAGGTCAGCCCCTCCGCGGCCGACGCCGTCGCCGACATCCCCGACGGCGCCACGCTCGCCGTCGGCGGCTTCGGGCTCTGCGGCGTGCCCCAGCAGCTGATCGAGGCGCTGCACGCAGCCGGCACCACCGACCTGCGCATCGTCTCCAACAACTGCGGTGTCGACGAGTGGGGCCTCGGCGTCCTGCTCGCCGACCACCGGATCGCCCGGATGACGTCCTCCTACGTCGGCGAGAACAAGGAGTTCGCCCGGCAGTTCCTCTCCGGCGAGCTGGAGGTCGAGCTGACGCCGCAGGGCACGCTCGCCGAGCGGCTGCGGGCCGGCGGGGCCGGCATCCCGGCCTTCTTCACCGCGACGGGTGTCGGCACCCAGGTGGCCGAGGGCGGCCTGCCCTGGCGCTACCACCCCGACGGGTCGGTCGCGCTGGCCTCCCCGGCGAAGGAGACCCGGGAGTTCACCGTGGACGGCGACAGCAGGACGTACGTCCTCGAGGACTCGATCGTCACCGACTACGCGCTGGTGCACGCCTGGAAGGGCGACCGGTCGGGCAACCTCGTCTACCGGGAGAGCGCGCGCAACTTCAACCCGCTGTGCGCCACCGCCGGACGGGTCACCATCGCGCAGGTCGAGCACCTCGTCGACATCGGCGAGATCCCTCCCGAGGACGTGCACACACCAGGCGTGTTCGTGCAGCGGGTGGTGGACGTCGGGCCCGACGTGGAGAAGCGCATCGAGCGACGGACCACCCGGCCCCGTCAGGAGGCCTGAGCGATGGCACTGACCCGTGAGCAGATGGCCGCCCGCGCCGCGCGCGAGCTCGAGGACGGCCAGTACGTCAACCTCGGCATCGGGCTGCCGACCCTGGTGCCCAACTACCTGCCCGAGGGCGTGCACGTCACGCTGCAGAGCGAGAACGGCATCCTCGGCGTCGGGCCCTACCCGTACGAGGGGGAGGAGGACCCGGACCTGATCAACGCGGGCAAGGAGACGGTGACGCTCCTGCCCGGCGCCTCCTTCTTCGACTCGGCGACGTCGTTCGGGATGATCCGCGGCGGCCACATCGACGCCGCGATCCTCGGCGCGATGCAGGTGTCCGAGAAGGGCGACCTCGCCAACTGGATGATCCCCGGGAAGATGGTCAAGGGGATGGGCGGCGCGATGGACCTGGTCCACGGCGCGAAGCGGGTCGTCGTCGTCATGGAGCACGTGGCCAAGGACGGCACCCACAAGATCGTGGCCGAGTGCACGCTGCCCTACACCGGCCGCGGTGTCGTCGACCGGGTCATCACCGACCTCGCGGTGATCGACGTCACCGAGTCCGGCCTGGTGCTGCGCGAGCTCGCGCCCGGCGTCGGCCTCGACGACGTCCGCTCGGCGACCGGCGCGCCGCTCGACATCCCCGCCGAGCCAGCGGTCATGGAGCTGTGAGGCGCCTCCCCACCTGGGTGATCGGTCTCGGCCTGGTCGCCCTGCACCTGCTCGTCACCCTGCAGGTCCGCCCGCACCCACGGTGGAACGACGGCATCTTCGTGCTCGACGACGCTGCCGCCTTCCCCGACGTCCCGCGCCAGCTGGACCACCACGCGCTGCGGATCGGCAACCTGCTGCCCGTCCGGGCGTTCCTCGAGATCTTCGGCTACGGCGAGGTCGCCTACTACGCGTGGCCCTTCCTCTGCGGCATCCTGCTCGTCGTCGCGGTGTTCTACCTCGGCACCGTGCTCTTCGGGCGGTGGACCGCGGCCGCGGCAACGGTGCTGCTCGTCTTCCATCCGGTGCTCGTGGACACCGTCATCCGGGTCGGCCAGGAGCGGATGACGTCCTGGCAGCTGCTGCCGGACATCCCGTCGACCGCGTTCTTCACCCTGGGGCTGGCGCTGCTCATCCACGGCGCCCAGCGCCGCGACGGTCCCGACGACCCGGCCGGTGCCTCTGCGCTTGGCGTGGTGGTTCCTCGGCGCCGGGCTGTGCTTCGGCTGGGCCTACCTGGTCCGCGAGCTCACCGTGTTCGTGTTCCCGGTGATCCTCGGCGTCCTCATCGGCTGGCGGCTGCCTCTGCGCCGTTGGCTGCAGGTCGCCGCCGCGATGCTCGCCTGCCTCGTGCTGGAGCTCGTCGTCAACGGGCTGGCGCACGGTGACCCGCTGGTGCGCCTGAAGGTCGGCAGCGAGCACGGCAGCCCCATCGCCGACCTCACCCGCGTCGACGCGCTGTTGCGCTTCCCCCGGGCCGTCATCGGCTACCCGCAGACCGTCGTGGTCCTGGCGACCCTCGCCCTGATGGTGCTGGGCGCATTGCTGGTGCGACGGCGCGGGAACCTGCTGATGCTCGGCTGGTTCGTCTCCATGTGGCTGCCGCTGACGGCCGTGTCGGGACTCGTCGACCCGGGATTCATCCGGATCAACGCCTCACTCATGCGCTACTGGGTGCCGGTCCTGCCTGCCCTGTGCCTCGGCGCCGCCGCAGCGGTCGCTGCGGCGCTGGCCGCGTTCCGGCGCGGGCTGCCCGATCGCGCCCAGCCGGTCGGTCACGCCGTGACAGCGGGCGTGGCGGCCGCGGCGCTCGCGCTGTGGTGCGTACCGCTGCTGGACGACATCGCCCGCAACCCCCGCGACGCGGCATGGAGCTCCGTGCGCAGCTACCTCAGCGAGCACGACGACGAGATCGACACCATCGTGACCGACGACCGGGACGCCCTCGTCCTCGGCATCTACCGGCACGAGCCGATCGGTGGGGACGTCGTCGTGGACGCCGAGATCGAGACGGTCGGGCACGAGCTGAAGCAGCCGCCCTCGCCGACGGGGACCCGGGCACGTACCTGCTCTGGACACCTGGCCTGTCCCGCAAGAAGCCGGGTCCGGAGCACGGGTGGGAGCTGGCCCTCAAGCAACGCGAGCTGCGGATCTACCGCCCGGCGGGCTGACCCACTCAGACCCAGTGGCTGAGGTCCCGACCGAGCCAGGCCGCGAGCCTGTCGTTGTGCGGGCGGTAGTGCTCGGCAAGAGCCGCGCGGGTCTCGGGCTGCATCGGGGCGTACGACGCCGCGCGCACCTTGCCCTTCTCGTCCGGACGGCGGTAGCGGTTGGCGTGGACGTCCTGGATCGACTCCGCCGCCTTCCCGTCCACCCCGAGGAAGCTCGAGCAGGACGCGCAGGGACTCCACCCGGTCGGCCACCAGGTCGTCGAGCAGCATGACGTGCACGCGCTTCGCACCGTACGCCTCGATGAACGGCTCGATCTGCTCCAGGTACTCGCCGCGGGCGACGTAGGAGTCCCGCCGCGGGGGCGCCGGGACCGGGCACCGGCCGCCCTGGTCCCCTCGACCGCCGCTCCGAGCACGAGCCCGGGCTCGTCGATGGCGAGCGCCGCCTCGAAGGTCTCCGGCACCGGTCGGGCGTGCCGGTGCTGCTCGAGCCGGCGGACGTCGTGCCAGTAGTGGGAGTACGCCCGGTCCACCGGGTTGCGCAGGATCATGACGATCCGCGCGTCGGGAAGGCTCTTGATCAGGCGGTTCCGCGCCCGCTCCTTGTACATGTAGGCAGGAGTCGTCTCACCCCACTGCTCCTGCTTCCGCCGGGGCGCGAACTGCTCCGCGTACCAGTCCAGACCGCGGTCGAAGTTGCGGTCGAAGAAGTGCAGCTCCTTCGTCCGCGACATGTGCACCTGAGGGTGCTTGCGCAGCATCCGGTGCAAGCTCGAGGTCCCGCACTTCTGCGCACCGACGATGACGAAGGTGGGTAGTGGCACGATCGCGGGACGCTATCACAACGGCCGAGCTCCACCCGGGCGGCATCCGCGGCATCCGCGACCAGGTCAGCCGATCTTGGGGCACTTGCCGGTGCCCCACGACTGACAGTCCAGGACGATCGCGTCGTAGGTCCGGAGCACGACCTGGCCGCCGGTGTTGCGCAGCGGCGGGTTCTCCGCGTCCAGGTAGCGGTGCAGCCGGTCGTCGGACCCGGCACCGCCGTGGATGCGGACGGTCTCCCCCGGCTGGAGCATGTGGTCGGACGGCAGCTCGTAGACCCACGGCCAGATCTCCACCACCGTGTCGCCGGACCGGACCGGCACGGTGCCGGAGTTGGTGATCGCGACGTACTCCGAGTTGAGGGCGAACGACTCCTCGCCGGGCGGGTCGACCAGGACCTGCGACAGCCGCAGGGCTCCCCCGGTGGGGTCGCCGCAATCTGAGGGTGCAGGGCCAGGTCATGTGGGCCCGGATGTCGCCGCCCGGGTCCACCAGGTAGCTGCCGCTGCCGAGGTGCTGCCTGCCGGTGCTGTCGATGTTCTGCAGCATGGGCACTGGGTTGCTCAGGTATCGGTCGGTGGCCGTGTTGGTGCCGTAGCCCACGTGGATCGACACCGAGGCGCCCGGTGCCACGAGCCCGCCCGGCGGGACGCTGCGGCGGCGGTCGTTGCCGACCCGCAGGGTCCAGCCGTCGAGGTTCACCGGCTCGACCCCGTCGTTGCGGATGCGCACGAACTCCTGGTTGCGGCGCTGTGCCTCGCTCAGTCGCTTGGTCGCGTCGGCGTTCCACTGGACGTGCATGCTCAATGTGTCGTTCGCACCGGGCCCGGCACCGCAGCGGTCCTCGTCGAACCAGCCGATCCCCGCCGCAGCGGCCCGGTCGGCGGCGACGTGGTGCGCTCGGCTGTTGGTGACCTCGCCCTTGCGCGGCATCCAGACGCCCAGGCCCCGCTCCAGCATCCAGGTGGTGGCGTCCACGGTCTGGCCGGCGACCGGCACCAGCACCCGGCGCTCCGGACGGCCACGAAGCCCGCTCTGCCCGGTGTCCGACCGCAGCACCACCCTCTTCTTCCCCACCAGTGACTTGAGGGCGCGGGTCGCGGCGCCGTACCCGCACTTCCCGTGCTCAGGGGTGTCGATGCCGATCAGCCGGACGATGGCATCGCTGCGCCCGTCGCCGTTCTGGTCGACCTCGACGGTGTCGCCGTCGACGACCCTGGTGATCTTGGCCGTGGTGATGGTGCCGGCCGAGCCGGCGGGCAGCGGCCCCGCCACGAGCAGCGGTAGGGCGACCAGGGCGCCCCAGGCAAGGGGTCGTCGGGCGCATCGCATACTCATGGTGTCGGGCTCGCGGGTGGCAACGCTTGAGCATCGCGGTCCAATATCGGACAAAGGCGGGCGCTCCGGGCTAGCGGTCCACCAGGGCGAAGACGTCCTCCCACTGGGACAGGACGGCATCGGGGGCGAACCGGCGGACGTTCGTCCTCGCGGACGCACCGAGCCGGCGGCGCAGGTCGGCGTCGGACATGAGCCGGCGCATGCCCTCGGCGAGCGCCGCCACGTCCCGCGGCGGCACCACGATGCCGTCGACGCCGTCGGTGACGATCTCCCGGACACCCGGCGCGCAGTCGAAGGCCACGCACGGCACCCCGCACGCCATCGCCTCGGCCAGCGCCATCGGCAACCCCTCGTGGATCGACGACAGCGCGAACACCGAGGACGCGCGCAGCTCCGCCTCGATGTCCGCGGCCAGGCCGGGCAGCAGCACCCGGCCCTCGAGCCCCGCCTTCGCCACCTGCTTCTGGAGCTGGCCGCGAAGAGGTCCCTGCCCGAAGATCTTCAGCATCCAGTCGGGCAGCTCATGCGCGATCGTCGCGAACGCCTCGATCAACCGGTCGTATCCCTTCTCGGATGCGTACCGTCCGGCGGCCACCAGCACCGGCGCCGTCAGGTCGCTCGTCGCGTCGGGGTAGAAGCTGAGCGAGTTGTGCATCACCCCGACGTTGTTGAACCCCTCGAGCTCGAAGCGCTCCGCGTCGCGCTGGGTGAGGAGGAGCAGGAGGTCCACGTCGCGGTAGTACTTGTTGACCCGCTCCCAGCGTGTGGACGCCAACGTCGCGTCGAACGACTCATGGCTCATCCCGATCACGTGCAGATGCTCGGTGGCCGCGTCGGCCACCCAGTTCATCGACCAGATCTGCATGACGACGACGATCCCGTCATCGGCCTCGGCGAACAGCGCGGACAGCCGGTCGACCGACTCCTGATGGGCCTTCCGGTACCGCGCCTGAGCCGCCCGGTTCCGGGGGTCGAGACGCGACGCCAGCCCTTCGACGACCGGCGGGAGGGGGTCGGGCACCTCGTTGAGGACGAGGTGGCGGTAGGGCCGGTCGCCGTAGTCGTGGACGTTGCGGTGGTGCTGGATGCCGACGACGGTGACCTGGTGCCCCGCCTCGTGCAGCATCGTCGCGAGGTTGTGGGTGACCCGCTGGACGCCGCCGAGCTCCTCGATGTTGTTGGCGACCAGGAAGATGTTCCGGCCGGTCACTGCCGGCTCACCGGTGTCGCGCCCTGCTCGAAGAGCTCCTTGACGACGTGCTCCGCGGCCCGCCCGGTCTCGTACTCGCAGAAGCGCTCGCGGAACGCGGAGTAGCGCTCCGCGTAGGCGCCTCGCAGGTCGTCGACGGTGCGCAGGGCGGCGATGAGTCCGTCGGTGTCCTGGACCATCGGTCCCGGCGCGACCTGCGCGAGGTCGAAGTAGGTCCCGCGCTCGTCACGGGTATAGCCCTCGTAGTCGTGGGTGTAGAACACCATCGGCCGGCCGGTGTTGGCGAAGTCGAACATCACCGACGAGTAGTCCGTCACGAGCACGTCGGCCAGCAGCAGCAGCTCGGTGATGTCGTGGTGGCGGCTCAGGTCGGTGGCGAACGTGGCGTCGCGCGGCGAGAGCCGGTACGCGTCCAGGTAGTGGGTGCGCACCAGGAAGTGCACGTCCTGACCGAGCGCCTCCCGCATCGCCTTGAGGTCCATCGGCAGGTCGTACTCCTTCTGCAGCTGGCGCGCCTGGTCACGGAACGTCGGGCAGTAGAGCACCAGCCGCCGGTCGGTCGGGAGGTCCAGCTCGCGCTTCTTGGCCAGCACCCAGTCGGGGTCGACACCGCGCACCAGCAGGTCGTTGCGGGGCAGCCCGTGGCGCACCAGCTTGCCCTCGTACCGGTAGGACTTCACGAACGTCTCGACGAAGTACTCGCTGGGCACGAGCAGGACGCTCCAGCGACGCATCATCGCCTTGTGGATGCGGCGGGTCGCCGCGCCGGCCCGCTCCAGGGAGGGTGAGTCGAAGCCCATCCGCTTGAGCGGGGTCCCGTGCCAGGTCTGGATGTACGTCGTCTCGCGGCGCCGACTGAACACCCGGGGGAAGCCCTGGTTGTCGATCCAGTACTGCGCCCGCGCCATCAGGTAGTAGTAGCGCCAGCTGCCGCGCCGCACCGTTCTCGCATCCGGCGGGAAGCCGTCCGGGCGGCGCGCGGCGTGCGACCAGACCGGTGCCAGGCCGAGGCGCTCGAGCCCGGCGTCGACCGCGGCCTCGTAGATGTAGCGCGGGCTGTCGGAGTACTGCCGGCCCATGTGCGACTCGAACACCGCGAGCCCGGGCTGCACCGGCAGCCGCCGGAACACCCGGTAGGCCTGGGCCTTGACCCCCGGCCCGGTGGACGCCTTGCGGGTGCGCCACTGGGCAGCCTTCTGGACGCGCAGGGCGCCACGGTTCAGCCGCGCCGTCACCAGGTGGGCGCCCTCGTCCGCCGCCTGGGTGAACGCGAGGTTCATCCGGGTGGTGACGAAGGGCTCCAGGTTGGCGTTGCCCAGGCCGCCGAGCCGGGCCCGCACCGGCACGCGTACGCCCTCGACCAGCGACGGGTCGACGGTGAAGGGCGGCGTCGCGGTCCGACCGTCCCACGTGATCTCGAGCTTGCAGTCCCAGATCCCGCGCGTCTGGTCGAGCCCGCCGAGCGCGCGGGCGAGGTCAACCTCCGCGACGTAGCTGATCCGGTCGCCGTCGTGGTGCCACTGCGCCACGGGGCTGCGCCGCCGCTCCTGACGGTCGCGGTTTCGCATCTGGACCGAGAGCTGGAGGTCCGCGTCGGCCGGGATGCGGCCCAGCTGGTTGAGGACGCTCCCCTCGATCCGCAGCCGGCCACGCTCCACCGTGCACCGACGTGACCGCGTTGTAGAGGGACAGCCGGTGCCACGGGAGGCGGTGCAGTCCCATGTCGGTGACGTCGAGGACGTCGCGGTCCTCCGGGGAGTCCAGGTACGAACCCGTCCAGTAGACCCGCCCGTCGCGCTCGACCAGTGAGGTGGACAGCTTGAAGCCGAACCTCAGGTAGTCCACCGTCCGCAACGTCTCGTCCAGGTCGAGGCGGCGGATCATGTGGACGCAGATGCGCTCGACGGGGTCGCACAGCGCCAACGTCTTCTCGCTCATGGTGGCGAGGTACTCCGCGGCCATGCGGAGCAGCTCGCGTTGGTAGTTCGCGTCCCGGTGCGGAAGGTCGGACAGGTAGAGCCGCAGGTCGTTGCGGATGAACTTGTAGTCCTTGTAGACCTTGAGGTCGTCCGCGCCCTGCGCGTGCAGGAAGTCGTCCATCATGCGGTGGACCGCGATGCGGTCCCGGAAGTTGTCGATCTCGTAGCGCCGCTGCGTGATCGAGAGCTCCTCGCCGTCCTGGACGACCCGCCAGAAGTAGATGACGTTGGGCACCACGGCGATGACCTCGGCGTGGCAGTACACCTTCGTCGAGAACAGCGAGTCCTCGTAGTGCACCCCCTCCGGGAACCGGATGCCGTGCCGGTCGAGGAAGTCGCGACGGTAGAGCTTGTTGGTGGACAGCGGGTCGAAGAACAGCTCCGGGTTCTCCCGGATCCCCTGGTAGACCGCTCGCTTCGTGTAGAGCCGCTTGATCCAGCCGGACTCCTTCTGCTTGCTGAGGTGCAGGCGCACCACCTGGCCCGCCACCACGTCGGCCCCGGTGCGTTCCGCCGTGAGCAGGAGGTTCTTGCACGCGTGCCGGTCGTAGTAGTCGTCGCTGTCCAGGAACATGACGTACGGCGCCCGGGCCAGGTCGAGACCGGTGTTGCGGGGACGGCTGCACCCGCCGCTGTTCTCCTCCAGGCGCACCACGCGGACGCGTGGGTCACCAGCGGCGATCTCGTCCGCGACGTCCGCGGAGCCGTCCGTCGAGGCGTCGTCCACGACGATCACCTCGAGGTTGCGCAGGGTCTGCCCCAGCACCGACCGGATCGCGGTCGGCAGGTTGGCCCGGTCGTTGTACCCGATCAGCACGACGGACAGCTCCGGCGTCCCGGGCGTGGCCGGGGCGGTCCTTCGCGGCAAGAGTGCGTCCCTCTCGTGATGACGGGGCCGGTCGATGCCGGCCTGCTCGGGTGAGGCGATCAAGTCTAAAGGGTGCAAACGCCCCCAGCCGGGGGGCGGTGGCGGGTGTCGGGAACCCCACACTGGTCACTTATCGTGACCACCATGGAGCACGGTCGGGGGCGCGTGCTCCATCATCGCGTCGCGTCCTGGCGCCGCACCGCCAGGACGCTCGTCGTCGTCGTCGCCGTCTCGGTGATGGCCGTCCTCGGACCCTGGCTGTCCACCGCCCACGCACCGCCGGGATCACCCGACGTGGTGATCTTCCTCACCGACGACCAGCGGTCCGACTCGCTGGGCGCCATGCCGTACCTGCGCTCCGAGGTGCTGGGTCGTGGGGTGTCGTTCCCGGAAGCCATGGTGCCCACGTCGCTGTGCTGCCCGTCGCGCGCGACGATCCTGACCGGGCGGTTCGCGCACGACACCGGTGTCTGGGGCAACCACATGCCGTGGGGGTCGTGGCGGCGCTTCCACGAGCTGGGCAACGAGGACGACACCCTCGCCGTCGCGCTCGACGAGTTCGGGTACGAGACCGTGCTGCTCGGCAAGTACATGAACGGCTACAAGAGCACGACGACGGACGAGTACCCCCCGCCCGGTTGGGACCGGTTCGAGTCCTTCGAGGTGCCGGGCCACACCGGCGCCTACTACGGGTTCCAGCTCCGGGGGTCGCCCCGGCGGTACGGCCCGCGGGAGTACTCCACCGACGTGCTGGCCCAGCGGGCGGACCAGATCATCCGGCGCACGCCCGGGGACACCCCGCTGTTCCTCTACATCGCTCCGTTCGCGCCGCACGGGAAGTTCATCCCACCTCGCCGCTACGCCGCCCTGGAGCCGGTCGTCCCGACGGCGAGCGACCGCCTGGTGGAGGACCGGGTCGGCAAGCCCCCGTGGGTACGTCGTCAGGCACCCGTCCCGCCGGCAACGGCGGCTGAGATGCGGGACGGCCAGCACCGGACGCTCCGGGCGGTCGACGACGCGGTCGAGCGCGTCATCGGCTCGCTGCGCAAAAGCGGCCGCCTGCGCAACACGCTGTTCATCTTCCTGTCTGACAACGGTCTGATGCGCGGCGAGCACGAGCTGGTCGGCAAGAACCTGCCCTACCGCGCGACGACGAGCATCCCCATGGGGCTGCGCTGGGACGCCCGCGTCCCGGCGGGCACGGTGGACGAGCGGATCGCCCTGAACGTCGACGTTGCCGCAACCGTCGCCGCGGCGACCGGGGCACCGATGGACACCGGCGGGCTGGACCTGCTCGGCGACCGGACCCGGCGTGGCTTCCCCGTCGAGGCGATCGGCCGGCAGCCGCCCGGGCGGCCGTCCTACTGCGGCTGGCGCACCAAGCGATACCTGTTCGTCCACTACTCCGGCGGCGTCGAGGAGCTCTACGACTACCGCACCGACCCGGACGAGCTCGCCAACCGGGTCGGCGACCCCGCGTACCGCCAGGTCGTGGACGACCTGCGGGCCCGCGCCCGCGAGGGCTGCGACCCGACGCCGCCGAGGTTCACCTGGCGGTGACCAGCGATAACGCTGGATCCCGTCGTTCTCATGACCTCCGGTGAGGCGGTGCGTTCTGGCCGGACCCGCCACCTGAATGTCGCTCCACGGGGGCGTCTGGACGTGCCGATCCGTCCCGGGCGCACCGCCCTCGCGGGCAACGACCATCCGAGGGCTGCGACCCGACCCCGCCGAGGTTCACCTGGCGGTGACCAGCGAGCGGTGCAGGAATCGCGGTGAAAGACGGCGCGTGGCGGCCGCACCGCGCTCGTGGAGCCGCCCGCGATCGGGATTGCACCGCGATTCCCGGCGCACCGCCTCGCCGCTTGACCCTAGATGACCGGCGGGCGGCCGGCGCGGGTCAGCCGCCACACGGTGCGCCACGACATCGGCCGCCGCGCGCCGGACCCCGGACCGAGTCCCTCACGGAAGCCGGCGAACCATGCGGTCAGCGCCGTCCGCGACCGCACCCGCAGCAGCGTCACCAGGATCCAGGCGGCGAGGTACGGGCCGACCAGGGGCCACGGCAGGTTGCGCCGGGCGACCCACACCCGGTTCCGAGCGTTCATCCGGTAGTAGACGTCGTGCCGGGTCGGGCTCGTCGCGGGGTGGTTGACCACGATGTCCGGCGCGTACCACCCGACGTAGCCCAGGTCCCACACGCGCCACATCAGCTCGATGCCCTCGTGACCGTAGAAGAAGTGCCCGGGCCAGCCGCCGGCCCGTTCGAACGCCTCGCGACGGATCGCGAAGGTGCCTTCCCACACCCAGGTGACGACTCCCGGGCGCAACGGGTCGCCTCCCCCGGGCCGCGGGACCCAGCGCTGGGGCGACGGCCGGCCATCCGGGGTCCACCGGTCGGGGCTGCACGGCACCGACGCGCGGGTCCTCGTCGAGGACGGCCACCAGCCGGGCCACGACGTCGTCGGTCGGCAGGAAGGCGTCGTCGTCGTAGAAGAAGATGACGTCGCCGTCGACCTCGCGGGCACCCACGTTGCGGCCCTCGGGGATGCCGACGTTCTGCGGAAGGTGCACCGCGCGCACCCCTGGCGGCAGGCCGGTCGGCTCCCAGCCGTTCCCCACGACGACGACGTCGAGGTCGACACCGCGCTGCGCCATCAACGACTCCATCGCCCGCGGGAGCTCCTCGGGCCGGGTTCCCATGCTCAGGACCACGGCGCCGACCCGGGGGCCGGTCACCGCAGCCGCTTGGACGTCAGGATGGCGACCAGGTGGCCGACCACGGTGAGCCCGGCGAGAGCCACCAGCGCGGCGACGAGGAATCGGGTGCCGTCCAGGCCGCCACCGGACAGCGCGTCCGCCGACCGCGGCGACCAGCGCCAGCAGTGTCATCTCCACCGAGTGGAACACCCGGTGGAAGGGCACGAACCGGGCCAGCGACCGCAGTCGGCGGACCGATGAGACCCGCGGCGCAGCCTCCTCGGCGCGGTCCTCGAGCCGGGGGAGCCCGTTGGCCGCCCGGGCGATGTGGACGGCGTCGTTGAGTGACTTGTTCACGAGGACGAGCACGGCGAGCACGGCGCCGAGCGTGGTCCAGCCGCCGATCGAGTCGAGGCCGCCGTCGGCGCGTACGCCGAGGGCCAGCGGGATCGCGGACTCCGCCACCGTGTGGCCCAGCTTGTCGAGAAAGAAGCCGACCGGCGAGAAGGTCTGCCGCCAGCGGGCCACCTCGCCGTCGCAGCAGTCCCACAGCATCTGCAGCTGGCCGAGGAACGCCGCGAGCAGCGCGCCGAGCAGGCCCGGGACCAGCAGCGCGGCGCCGGCGGCTGCCCCGGTGACGATCATCAGGACCGTGACGCCGTTGGCCGTGATCGCCGTGCCGAGCAGCACCCGGGTGAGGTAGGGCGAGATCCGGCGCTGGTAGAGGTCGGCCGTCCAGTGCTCGGAGTTGCGCCGGCCGCGGACGGACGGCGGCTGGGTGACCGCCCTCAGCTCGGCGATCGTCGGACGGTCAGCCACCTGCGGCCTCCGGGACCGGGTCGGCCGCTGCGCGCTCCCGCACCTCGCGCAGCAGGCGCACCGGTTCGATCACGACGTACAGGATGCCGAGAGCCGCGGCGAGCGCCCACAGGCCCCCCTCGAGAGCTCCGCGGGCCGAGGGCGGCGAGCACCGCGACGAGCAGCACCCGGCCGGGAGCGCCCAGGCCGAGCCACGCCGATCTCCCGGTGGGCGGCAGCCCCTGCAGGACCCGGTAGAGGTCGTCGTAGTGGTGCGACGCGACCACGAGCAGCACGGCGAAGGCCGGGCCGAGCAGGTCCCGGCTGGTGGCGGCCACGACACCGACCACCGCGGCGTACTCCGCGACCCGCAGCAGCGCAGGGCGGACCCACAGGAACCGCCCGCCGCCTGGCCCGGAGCGCGCCAGCACCTGCGGCGGCCGCCGCAGGCACGAGCGGCCCGAGGTCGGCCTGCGCCAGGACGATCTCGCGCTCCCGCGGCGAGGGCCGGGTCGCCGGCCAGGACCGCGCGCGCAGGACCCGACCGGTGCTCGTGTACGCCAGCGACGCCAGGCCGAGGACGAGGAGCACGACGAGCGCCACCACGCGGCCGGCCGGCGGCCGCCAGGACGGACAGGACGAGCCACCGCTCGCCGATGCCCGAGGTGCAGCGCCTTCTTCGTCCAGCGCACCGCCGGACGCCGGTTGCTCCGCTCGGACGCACTGACGGCAGCCGGGCGGCACGGGCGCTCACCGACGATGCCGCTGCCGGGACGGCGTCGTCGACCTGCTCCAGCGGCAGCCGGCCTGACTCGCCCTCGCGGTCCTCCTTGACGGCGGTGAACGTGTAGTCCACGGTGTGCCGGGCCGTCTGCAGCGTGAGCATCGCGGCCGCGACGAGCCACGCGTCCCATCCCCCGCCCGATCCCCACGCGAGCCCGCCGTAGCAGGCGAACTCCTTGATCCGGTCGGTGGCGGCGTCCAGCCAGGCACCCTCCGCGCTGAACCGGCGGGTGTAGCGCGCGACGTCGCCGTCCACGCAGTCCACGACCAGGGACAGCTGGAGCAGGACCGCGCCGGCCACCAGCGCGAGCCCGTCGCCCGTCGCGAGGCAGGCGGCCGCGGCGAGCCCGAGGACCGCGGAGATCAGCGTCACCGTGTTCGGCGTCAGGCCCGGCGCGCAGGGCGAGCGGCGTGAGGCGGCGCGCGAGCGGACGGCTCAGGACCGTCGCGACCAGCCCGTCGTCGGCCTTGGTCGCCCGGGCCAGCTGCAGCCGGTGCACCGTCCGGGTCGTCCATGCGGTCCACCTCGGCCTGGAAGCGGGCTCGCTCGGTGCCTTCTGCGCCGCGCCGCCACGGCCACGGGTCGAGCAGCACGGACCGCACCGGGGTCCCGCCACGGACCAGCGCGACGACCAGGACGTCCAGCGCATCCCCGTCCCACCCGGCCGTCCGGGCCGCGTCGGCCGCCTGCCGGGCCGCCGCCGCCGCGGCCGGGCGGTCGACCTCGGACACGAGCAGCGCTCCGGTGAACACCGCGTCCGCGCCGGTCACCCGATGGGCGGCCGAGCCGGCGGAGACGACGCGCCCCCCACGGCGCCGGACCGCCGCCGGCGAGCCGCCGTGAGCCGGCGGGACCCGCAGGTCGAAGCCCGTGGCACCGGGACAGCAGCGCGCTGGTCGTGCCCCTGGGGTCCTCGGTGAGCTCCTCGATCGCCCTCCGGTGCACCTGCAGGTCGTCGGCGCGCAGCAGCAGCGGGCCGGTCCCACCGGCCAACCTGGCGGCCAACTCCTCGAGGGCCGACTCCAGGGTCGCCTCCGGAGCGGTCACCCCGCGGGCCGGCGCTTCCGCCGGCGGTCGATGTCCGCGCGGTACTCCCCCAGCGCGTCCTCGAGGGGGCCGTCGACGACGAGGGACCCTCCCTTCAGGTACAAGCCCCGCTTGCAGAACCGCCGCAGGTCCGCCTCGTTGTGGGAGACCAGGAAGAGGGTGCGCCCACCCGAGAGCAGGTCGCGCATCCGGCCGTAGCACTTCTCCCGGAACGCGCGGTCCCCGACGGCCAGCACCTCGTCGACCAGGACGACCGGCTCGTCGAGCGTGGTGATGACGGAGAAGCCGAGCCGGACCTTCATACCCGACGAGAAGTGCCGGAACGGGGTGTCGAGGAAGTCGCCGACCTCGGCGAAGTCGACGATCTCGTCGAAGCGGGCCGCGATCTGCTTGCGGCTCAACCCGTGCAGCCCCGCCGTCAACCAGATGTTGTCGCGCGCGGTCAGGTCCCCGACGAAGCCTCCGGTCACCTCGATCAGCGGAGCCACACCGCCGCCGACCCGGATCGCTCCCTCGTCGGGCAGCAGGACCCCGGCGATGAGCTTGAGCAGGGTGCTCTTGCCCTGCCCGTTGCCGCCCACCAGGCCCACCGCCTCACCGGGTTCGACCCGGAACGACACGTCCCGCAGCGCCCAGAACTTTCCCTTGGCTCTCGTCGCCGGTGAGCGGCCCGCCGCGATGTCGCGCAGCCGCTGGTTGCGCCGCTGGTTGCGCTTGAAGGAGATGCCCAGCCCCTCGGCCTGGATGACGGGGCTCACTCAGATCTCCTTCAGGACGGTTCCCTCGAACCGCCGGAAGATCCTGATCCCCATCGCCAGCATCACGAGGGACCATGCCGCGGAGATGCCGATGGCGCCCCAGCCGACGAACTCGTCGGGGAAGAACGACGCCCGGTACAGGTCGAAGATGCCGGTCAGCGGGTTGAGGACGAAGAAGGTGGCGACGGTGTCGCCCAGCCGCTCCTGCACGTCGTTGATGCCGTAGATGATCGGCGAGAAGTAGAACAAGAGGCGGAGCAGGATGCGCATCAGTCGCTCGACGTCGCCGTAGATGACGGCGAGCGGGGCGAGCATCAGCCCGGCACCGACGAGCAGCGTGGCCTGGATCAGCATCGCGAGCGGGACGAGGAGGACGTACCACGACAGCTCGGCCCGGTTGACCACGGCGAAGAAGGCGAGCACCGGCATGGCGAACAAGAACTCCGCGTACTTGGAGCCGACCGTCCGCAGCACCCAGATCTCGCGGGGCAGGCTGGTCGAGCGCACCAGCTTGGCGTCCTTGGACAGCGCCCTCATCGACTGGCGCAGAACGGCGTTCGTCCACTGCCAGGGCAGCATGGCCGCCAGCAGGAAGACGATGTACGGCGCCTCGCCGACCTGACGGTCCATCAGCTGGGTGAAGACGAACCAGTAGACGCCGGCCATCATCAGCGGCTCGAGGACCGACCAGAAGTAGCCGATCACCGAGTCGGCGTACTTGACCTTCAGGTCCCGCGAGACCAGCAGCTGCAGGACGCGACGGTTGTTCCACAGGGCGCCCAGACGGGTCGTCGGCTCGACCTGCGTTGCCACTGCACTCCCACCAGGCGCTCACCCTCGGACCGGGGAACGCTATCACCGGGCGCTCAGGCGCCTGCCGGGGCTCGGTCGCCGTAGGCGTCCACGAACGCGTCCACCCGCTCCCGGACTGCGGCCGGGTCAAGATCGAGGTGCTCGAGGATCGTGAAGCGGTCCGGTCGCGTGGAGGGCGCGAGCACGACGGCCTCGGTGAACTGCTCGGCGGACAGACCCAGGTCGGCCGGCAGCGCGCGGCAGCTCGTGGCGGCGCAGGCAGGCGTCCAGCAGGCTGCCCGTCCGCTCGTCACCGCGCAGGAAGAACGCGAAGAGCGCGCCCACGCCGGCCAGCTCGCCGTGGTTCCCGGCACCGGGGAAGAGCACGTCGATCGCGTGCAGGATCTCGTGGTCGCTGCCGCTGCACGGGCGGCTGTCGCCGGCCGCCGCCATCGCCATGCCGGAGAGCACGAGCGCCTCGGCCAGGGCGGTCAGGAAGTCGTCGGAGTCCACGCCGTCGGTGCGGTGCAGGATCGCCTCGGCGGCGGTACGCGCGAAGGTACCCGCCAGCCCGTCCACCTGCTCCCCGCGCTCGTCGGCCGCGAGCCGCCAGTCGGCCAGCGCCGACAGGTTGCTCACGACGTCGCCGACGCCGGACCGCACCATCCGCACGGGCGATCGCCGCACGTAGTCGAGGTCGACGACCACGGCCATCGGCAGCCCGACGCCGAAGGATCCCTTCCCACCCTCGTGCAGCAGGGAGCTCACGGGCGACGCGATGCCGTCGTGCGCCAGGTTGGTGGCGACCGCCACCATGGGCAGTGCGAGCCGGGTCGCCGCGTACTTCGCGACGTCCAGCGTGCGCCCGCCGCCGATGCCCACCAGCGGCGTCGTAGTGCTTTCCCCGCAGGTCGGCCTGCAGCTCCCCGGCCGCCTCCAGGCTGCCGCCGCGGACCATGAAGACGTCCGCGTTGTCCAGGGCGGGACCGAGCTCGGCCACGAGCTGCTCGCCCTGGCCGGGGCCGACCGCCACCGCGACGTGACCGTCGGCGGAGATCCGCCGGTCCGACAGCAGGTCGCCGAGCCCCTTCACCGCTCCTGCCCGGATGTCGATGAACAGCGGGCTCAGCAGCATCCGGGCTAGTAGTGGCACGCGATCTCCCGGGCCTTCGCCAGGTCGGCGTGGTTGTCGACCTCGACCCACGGCAGCGACCCGATCGGTGCCACCCCGACGTGGCCGCCGGTGTCCACCAGCGTCTGGTAGCCGTCCTCGTAGTAGAGGTCGGGGTCGCGCCGCCAGGTGGCCTCCAACGCGACCGCCAGCGCGTCCGCCGCCTCCGGCTTGATCAGCGTCGCGCCGATGTACTCGCCGTGCGCCTCTGCCGGCGACATCAGCTTGGTGATCCGCCGCATCCGGCCGTGCTCGTCGAGGGTGACCTTCATCTCCTCCTCGGCGAGGACCTTGGTCTCGTCCAGCGCGAGCAGCACTCCCGCTGCGCCTGCCTGGTCCCCCGCCGCCAGCAGCGTCCGCTCGACGTCGACCGGGTGGACCGTGTCGCCGTTGACCAGCAGCGCCCCCTTGGCGAAGTGCTCACGCGCCAGCCAGAGGGAGTAGCAGTTGTTCCACTCCTCGGCCTTGTCGTTGTGCACCAGCGTGAGGCGGACACCGTGTCGCGCCTCGAGGTCGGTCCGCCTGGCCTCGACCGCCTCCGCGCGGTAGCCGACGACGACCGTGACGTCGGTCAGCCCCACAGCGGCGAGGTTGCGCAGCCCGATGTCGAGGATGGTCGTGTCGCCGTCGACCGGCACGAGGGCCTTCGGCAGCGTGTCGGTGTACGGCCGCAGCCGCCGACCGGCACCCGCCGCCAGCACCATGCCGATCATCCGCCGCACTCCTTCGGTTGTCGTCTCACGTCCCCCGGGACGGTACCGTCCCTCGCCGGGCAGGGAGGGCACGGCCCGCACGGCCACCACCTACAGTCGGGGTCGATGCGCGCCGATCGAGTCTTCGCCGGTCGGCCGGCGGTGGTCGGGCACCGCGGGCTCGGCAAGGGCGTGGTGGCGGGGCACCGCGAGAACAGCCTCGGCTCGTTGCTGGCAGCGGTCGACCTCGGGGTCGACTGGGTCGAGCTCGACGTCACACGGACGGTCGACGACGTCCTCGTCGTGCACCACAACCCCGCGGACGACGTCGGCGGAGTTCCTCGTCGAGCAGCCGGCCGACCTGCTCCTCGAGCGGGGGTTCGCCACCCTCGAGGACGCCTTCGAGGCGCTGCCGCCCGGGATGCCGGTCGACCTCGACCTCAAGACGCGTCCTCGAGGACGCGCCGCTCGGCGCCGGCGGTGGCACTGTCGCCCTGCTCGCGCCGCTCCTGGCCCGAGAGGTACGTCGCCGGCGGCTGCTCGTCACGTCGTTCGACGTCGCGGCGCTGCTGTGGCTGCGGGAGCGGGTGCCCGGCCTGCCGCTCGGCCTGATCGGCTGGGTGGACTTCCCGCTGCGGATGGCCGTGACCGCCGCCGCGCACCTCGGGCTGGACGTCGTCTGCCTCCACCACGGGTCCTTCTCGGCCAACGCGATCGAGCGCGGACCGGTGCACCGCGACCCGGCGCACTCGGTGGAGGTCGCCCACCAGGCTGGGCTCGAGGTCCTCGCGTGGTGCCCGGTCCCTCCGGCCCTGGACGGGCTCGTCAGTGCCGGCGTCGACGCCGTCTGCCTCGACGATGTCCCGACGTCGCTGCCGCTGCTGCGCCGAGCCACCCGCGCTTGACGGTGAGTCCCACGCGAGGACGTGCTGCTACCGGGTGGAGCGCAGCCGCCGTCCGCTGGAGAGGAAGCCGACGCCCCACGAGCCGTGCATCGTCGCCAGCACGACGGGCAGCCAGCCCCGCGCACGCGGCGGCAGCCCGCGGCCGGCGACGGCCGACCCGGCCAGGACGGCAGCCGCGTAGCCCAGCGGGACGGTGAGTGCCGGTCGCCAGACCGTCAGCCCCACGACGGTTCCCGCGGCGACCGCGACCACCGCGACCGGTGGCGCGAGGTAGCGGGCGCTCGCGGTGCCGGGGTGCTCGCGCATCACGGCGCGGCGCCAGCGGCCGTAGTGGGCGTACTGCTTGGCGAGCGCGCGCAGGGACGAGCGCGGCCGGTAGGTGACGGCCATCCTGCGGCGTGAACCAGACGACCCCCCCGGCCGCGCGGATGCGGTGGTTGAGCTCCCAGTCCTGGGCCCGCAGGAACGTCTCGTCGTACCCGCCGAGCCGGTCGAGGACCTCGCGGCGGAAGGCGCCGAGGTAGACCGTCGGCGCCGGCCCCTCCTCGCCGCCGACGTGGAAGCTCGCCTGGCCGACGCCGATCCGGCTGGTCATGGCGGCGGCCACAGCGCGCTGGAAGTCGGTCACCCCTTCGGCAGCCATCAGCCCGCCGACGTTGTCGGCGCCGGTGCGCGCCAGCGTCTCGACCGCGACCCGCACGTAGTCCGGGGGCACCAGCGCGTGCCCGTCGAGGCGGACGACGACCTCGTGCCGGGCCACCTCGAGCGCCCGGTTGAGCCCCGCTCCGGTCGCGCCGGTCGGGTTGGCGACCAGCCGGACCCGCTCGTCCGACGCGGCCAGCGACTCGGCGATCTCGTCGGTCCGGTCGCGGGAGGGACCGAGCGCGAGCACGACCTCCAGCGGGCCGGCGTAGTCCTGGCCGAGCACGGTGGCCACCGCCGAGAGGAGGTGCTCCTCCTCGTCGAGGACCGGCATCACGACGGAGACGCCCGGCAGCGGTCCCGGTCGGCTGGCAGGGCGGCAGACACAGCCGGACACGGTAGCGGTGACCTGCGGCGAGCCTGCCCTGGCGTCGGCCGCATGCGCCCTAGCCTCGTTCCCCGTGCCACCTCAGTCGTCCACGCTGCCCCCGCACCTGAGCCCGCGCGCTCGTGGACGGCAGGCACGCGAGCAGGCGACCGCGCCGCGCCGGAGCTGGCCGCTGGGTGCGGCGGTTCCTGCTGGTCGCCGCCGCGGCCGCGTCGGCCATGCGTGCTCGTCGTCGCCGCCTCGGGCTACGCGCTCGTCTCCTGGTCGGCCCGCTCCATCGACCGGGTCGACGCCTTCGCCGGGCTGAGCGAGCGGCCGGCACCGAACGCGGCCGGGTCGACCACCTTCCTCCTGGTGGGCTCGGACGGACGTACCGGCATGTCGAAGGCCGACATGCGCCGCCTGCACGTCGGCACCGCAGCCACCGCCGCAGGGCGTCGCGCGGACACCATGCTGCTGGTGCACGTCTCCGCGGAGCGAGGCACGGTGCGCGTCGTCAGCCTCCCGCGCGACTCGTACGTCACCATCCCGGCCCACACCGGCACCGACGGGTCCGACGTGCCCGAGCGTCGCAACAAGCTGAACGCCGCGTACGCCTTCGGCGGCCCGCCGCTTGACTGTCGCCACCGTCGAGCGCACCACCGGGGTGCGGGTCGACCACTACCTGGAGGTCGACTTCCTCGGCTTCGTCCGGCTGGTCGACGCCGTCGGCGGCGTGGACGTGTGCACGCCGGTGCGGCTGCGCGACCGCAAGGCCGGACTGCGGCTGCCGAAGGGCACCAGCCACGTCGACGGGGAGACCGGGCTGGCCTACGTGCGCGCCCGCAGCCTCGACGCCCGCGCCGACCTCGGCCGGGTCGAGAGGCAGCAGCGGTTCCTGGCCGCGATGGCCCAGCGCGCCACCAGCAGCGACGTGCTGCTCGACCCCCGGTCCCTCGTGCGCTTCCTGGACGCGGCCCTCTCCGCGGTCCGGGCCGACCCCGGCCTCACCAAGCAGCGAGCTGGTCGACCTCGGCACCCGGCTCCGGCACGTGTCGGGCAGCGACATCCGGTTCCAGACCGTGCCGGTCGCCAACCCCTCCTACCGCGCACCCGACGGCCAGGCGGTCGCCCTCTGGGACGCCGATGCGGCCGAGCGAGCTCTTCACCTCGATGCGCGAGGACCGCGCGGTGGCGCGCGACAGGACTCCCCGCGCGGCTCGGCCCGACCGTGCCGCCGGGGCAGGTGCGGGTGCAGGTCTACAACGGCGCCGGCACGCCCGGCCTCGGCACCCGCGTCGGCGACGAGCTGGCCCACCGCGGCTTCGACGTCGCGGGCCCGGCGCAGAACTGGCGCCGCACCGGCCTCGACGCGCACGACCCTGCGCTACGACTCGCGCTACACCGAGAGCATCAAGACGCTCGCCGCCGCCCTGCCCGGCTCGCGACTGGTCTCGGTGCCGGGGCTGGGCCGCACCCTGCAGGTGGTCGTCGGCAGCGAGTACGCCGGGACGCGCGGCGTCCGGGTGGCTGCCCCGGCCGGGCCGTCGACCGGGGCACCGCGCACGCGCCGGCGGCCGACCCCTGCGCCTGAACGGCGGCCTGCACCGAGGGAGCACGGTCACGTCACCCTGAGCCGGCAGCGCGGGAGCGCAGGATCGCGTCGCGCCGGGCGAGCCGGTGGGTCCGTCGGATCTCTGCCTCCTCGGTGCGCCGACGGTCCTCCGCCGTCTCGGGAAGCACGGGCGGGACGGGGCGGGGCCGGCCGTCCTCGTCGACGGCGACGAACACCAGGTACGCCGTCGCGACCCGGGTGGGCTCCACACCGGCCTGGTTCCACGGCTCGGCGAGCACCCGCACGCCGACCTCCATCGAGGTGGTCCCCGACCAGTTGACCTGCGCCTCGGCGTGCACCAGGTCGCCCACCCGCACCGGCTGGAGGAAGTCCATCTCGTCCATCGACGCCGTGACGGCCGCGCCACCCGAGTGCCGCTGCGCCACCACGCCCGCGACGTCGTCGACGAGCTTCATCACCACGCCGCCGTGCACCGTCCCGAGCAGGTTGGTGTCCAGCACGGTCATGATCCGGCTCAGCCTGCTGCGCGCGGCACTGGTCGGCTTGCCGTCGGATGCGTCGCTCGATTCGCTCACAGGTGGCAAGGGTACGGTCGTCCGTGCTCTGTCGAGCCGACAGGAGAGGTGGGCGTGAGCGGACCGAAGGACTGGCCAGACGGCTGGTCGCGCGACCCCGGCGACCGTGGCCGGGGCTCCAGCGACGCCGACGCCACCAGGGTCATCCCCCCGTCACAGGCCGGGATCCCGGACAGCCGCCCGCGCCGCCGCCCCACCGGCGCGCAGGCACCGCCGCCGCCACCGACGGCGCCGCGGCGCGGCGACCACCCGCCGCCGCCGTTCGCCCGACCCCGCCGCCGCGCCCGGCCGGGCCGCTGGCTGCGCCGCGTTCCGCTCGTCCTGCTGCTGGTGGTCGCGCTGCTGCTCGGGATGTTCCTCTACTTCTACTCGCGGATCGAGAAGGTCGACGCGGTGCAGGACTACGAGGGCCGGCCGGAGGACGGCTCCGGCCAGAACTGGCTGATCGTCGGGTCCGACAGCCGGGAGGGACTCTCGGACCAGGAGATCAAGGACCTCCGGCTCGGCAAGGCGGAGGGCCGCCGCACCGACACGATCATCCTGCTGCACCGGCCGGCCAGCGGGAAGCCGACACTGGTCAGCCTCCCCCGCGACTCCTACGTCCCGATCCCCGGGCAGGGGCGCAACAAGCTCAACGCCGCGTACGCGCTCGGAGGGCCGGACCTGCTCGTGCAGACGGTCGAGCAGGTCAGCGGCCTGCGGATCGACCACTACTCCGAGGTGGGGTTCGGCGGCTTCGTCGGCATGACCGACGCGGTCGGCGGCGTCGAGCTGTGCCCCGCACGGAACATCCGTGACCGCAAGGCGGGCTGCGGGTGAAGAAGGGCTGCCAGGAGATGGACGGTCCGACCGCCCTGGCCTACGTACGCGCGAGGTACTTCGACCCGAAGGGCGACCTCGGCCGGGTGGAGCGGCAGCAGGAGTTCCTCGGCGCGGTGTTCGACAAGGCGACCAGCCCGGGCACACTGCTCAACCCGTTCCGGCTGGTCGGCCTGGGCAACTCGACAACGACAGCGCTCACGATCGACGACGGCGACGGGCCGATCTCGCTGCTGCAGTTCGCCCTCACCATGCGCGCCGTCGCCGGCGGTGGCGGCAGGCAGGTCACCGTCCCGGTCGCCGATCCCAACTACTCGACGCCCGCGGGATCGGCCGTGCGCTGGGACCGCGAGGAAGCCCTGGCGCTGTTCCGCTCCCTCGAGGAGAACGTCATCGCGCGAGGGAACTAGCGCGATCGCGCGAACAAATCGGCGCAACCTCGACAACTCCCGGCGGCTCATCGTCGAAACACGCTGCGTGGCGTGCTGCTCGCGTAGAGTCGTGCTCGACCCTTCAGGGTCTCTCGTCATCACCGGCGAGACTTCCGCCCGGACCCCGCGGACCTACTGTCCGAAGCGTGGGGGTCGGCGTGGTCCATGCGGAGAAGCTGTCCGTCGTCCTCGAGCGACTTCGCGCGCACGCTGGCCACCGACTTCCCGATCCAGGGCATCCTCGACCACCTCGTGGGCGGATCGTCGACGTCCTGCCCATCACCTCCGCCGGCGTCACACTGATCTCGCCCGGGCCTCGCGCCGCGCTACATCGCCGCCTCGGACGGGGCCGCGTTGCGGTTCGAGCAGCTGCAGACCGAGATCGGGCAGGGCCCGTGCCTGACGGCCTACCACTCCGGCGAGGCCGTCTCCGTGCCCGACCTGGCACCGACAACCAGTTCCCCGAGTTCGCGCCGGCGGCGGTGGAGGCCGGCCTCGCGGCAGTGTTCACCTTCCCGCTGCGCGACGGCGACGGCCGGCTCGGCGCCCTCGACCTCTACCGGGACACGCCGGGCACCGCTGGGCAGCGCAGGACATGGACGCCGCGCAGACCCTGGCCGATGTCGCCGCCGCCTACCTGCTCAACGCCCAGGCCCGCGACGACGCGCGCGCGACGATCGGAGCTGTTCCGCACAACGCCCTGCACGACCCGCTGACCGGGCTGCCGAACCGGTGCTGCTCCAGCAGCGCCTCGAGCACGCCGCGCAGCGCGCCCAGCGCTCGCAGACGAACGCGGCCATCCTGTTCGTCGACCTCGACCACTTCAAACAGGTGAACGACACCCACGGCCACCAGGTCGGGCGACGAGCTGCTGCTCGCCGTCGCCCAGCGGCTCTCGGCGCTGGTCCGGCCCGGGGACACGCTGGCCAGGTTCGCCGGCGACGAGTTCGTGTTCCTCTGCGAGGACCTGCACGACGAGCGGCGATGTCGAGCTGCTCGCGCGAGCCGCTCGACGAGGCGTTCGCCGAGCCCTTCGTCCTGACCGGCGACCTCGAGGTCACGGTCACGGCCAGCGTCGGCATCGCCTTCGCCGGGCCCGGCGAAGACATCTCCGACGAGCTGCGTGGCCGAGGCCGACACCGCGATGTACCAGGCCAAGCGCAAGGGCGGCGCCAGCCACCAGATCATCGACCTGCGCGAGGCACTGGCCGACCATCGGACCACAACAGCCTGGAGTCGCGACCTGCGGGCGGCCTTCGGCCACGATGCAGCTCGAAGTCGCCTACCAGCCGATCGTGCGCAGCCACGACGGGCTGGTCACCGGCGTGGAGGCACTGCTGCGCTGGACGCGATCCGGTGCGCGGCCGGGTCCCGCCCTCGGCCATCGATCGGCGTCGCGGAGCAGAGCGGGCTGATCAACGACATCGGCGACTGGGTGCTCGAGCGAGCCTGCCGCGACCGCAGCCGACTGGCTGCGCGAGCACCCCGGCAGCCCCCTGGAGCTGGCGGTGAACGTCTCCGCCCGCCAACTCGATGGCGCCGACGCTTCTGCGCCACCGTCGCGGGTGCTGGCGTCGACCGGGCATGGACCCGCCGCCCTGGTGCTGGAGATCACCGAGAACATCCTCATCGAGGACACCGAGCGGGCCGATGACGTGCTCGACCGAGCCTCAAGGCAGCCTCGGCATCCGCCTGGCGCTCGACGACTTCGGGACGGGCTACTCGTCGCTGAGCTACCTGCGACGGCTGCCCATCGACATCGTCAAGATCGACCGGAGCTTCATCGCCGACATCGGCGCAGCGCCCGACGCGGCCGGCGCCATCGTCGGCGGCGGTGGCGAACCTGGCCCACGTGCTCGGGCTCGCCGTCGTCGCCGAGGGCGTCGAGACCGAAGGCCAACGCGACGAGTCGCGCCATCGGCTGCGAGTCGGCGCAGGGCTACTACTACGCCCGGCCCATGCCGGCGACCGCCATCGACGCCCTGCTCGGCGCCGCACCTGGGAGAACGCGCCTGCACCTGCCCGCCAGCCGTAGCCGGGCGACTACTTGAGCAGCTGCCGGGCCATCACCAGCCGCTGGATCTGGTTGGTGCCCTCGTAGATCTGGGTGATCTTGGCGTCGCGCATCATCCGCTCGACCGGGTAGTCCTTGACGTAGCCGTACCCGCCGAGCAGCTGCACCGCGTCGGTGGTGACCTCCATCGCGGTGTCGGAGGCGAAGCACTTCGCGGCCGCGCCGAAGAAGGTCAGGTCGCTGTCGCCGCGCTCGGACTTGGCCGCGGCGACGTACGTCATCTGCCGGGCCGCCTCGAGCTTCATCGCCATGTCGGCCAGCATGAACTGGACGCCCTGGAAGTCGGCGACCGCCTTGCCGAACTGCTTGCGCTCCTTGACGTACCGCGTCGCGTGCTCGAGGGCACCTGTCGCGATCCCGACGGCCTGCGCGGCGATCGTCACGCGCGTGTGGTCCAGGGTGCGCAGCGCGGTCTTGAAGCCGGTCCCCTCGGCGCCGACCAGACGGTCGGCCGGGATGCGGCAGTCGTCGAAGTACAGCTCGCGGGTGGGCGAGCCCTTGATGCCCAGCTTCTTCTCCGGCGCCCCGAAGGTGAAGCCCTCGTCGGACTTCTCCACGACGAAGGCCGAGACCCCGTTGGCGCCCGCATCCACGTCGGTCACCGCCATCACCGTGTAGTACTCCGACACCCCCGCGTTGGTGATCCAGCGCTTCGCCCCGTTGAGCACGTAGGAGTCGCCGTCCCGGGTCGCTGTCGTCCGCATCGCCACCGCGTCGCTGCCCGCCTCGGGCTCCGAGAGCGCGTACGAGAACATCGCCTCGCCGCTGCGCGACGGCGGGGAGGTACCGCTTGAGCAGGTCCTGCGACGCCGACAGCAGCAGCGGCATGGTGCCGAGCTTGTTGACGGCCGGCATCGAGCGACGTCGAGGCGCAGACCCGGGCGACCTCCTCGATCACGATGCAGGTGGCCAGCGCGTCCGCCCCGGCGCCGCCGTACTCCTCCGGGATGTGCACGGCGTGGAAGTCCGCCTTCCGCAAGGCGTCGTACGACGCCTGCGGGAACTGCCCGGCCTCGTCGACCTCTGCCGCCAGCGGCGCGATCTTGTCGTCGCAGACAGCGCGGACCGCCTCGCGCAGCATCTGGTGCTCGTCGGGCAGGCGGTAGACGTCGAAGTCGCTCACGCACAAGAGGTTACGGGCCGGCACGCCGCCACGCGGCCGCTGGGTGAGGGGTCGATAGCCTCTGTCGTCATGACCCTGCGCCTCACCGTCCTCGGCACCGGCTACCTCGGCGCCACCCACGCGGCCTGCATGGCCGAGCTGGGGTTCGAGGTCCTCGCCATGGACGTCGACGCCGCGAAGGTGGCGGCCCTGACCGAGGGTCGGGTGCCCTTCTACGAGCCCGACCTCGAGCCGCTGCTGCGCAAGCACCTCGAGAGCGGCCGGCTGCGCTTCACCACGTCCTACGAGGAGGTCGCCGCCTTCGGCGACGTCCACTTCCTGTGCGTGGGCACCCCGCAGCGTCGGGGCGAGTACGCCGCCGACATGCGCTACGTCGACGGGGTCGTCGACGGGCTGGCCCCCCACCTCGACCGCGCGTGCCTGGTCGTCGGGAAGTCCACCGTCCCGGTCGGGACGGCGCACCGCCTCGCGGAGCGGCTGGTCGAGCTGGCCCCGGCGGGCGCGCAGGTCGAGCTGGCCTGGAACCCCGAGTTCCTGCGCGAGGGCTTCGCCGTCGAGGACACCCTGCGCCCGGACCGGCTGGTCGTCGGGACCACGTCCGAGCGGGCCGAGACGCTCCTCCGCGAGGTCTACGCGTCGGCCATCGACGCCGGGCACGCCCTTCATCGCCACCGACTTCGCGACGGCAGAGCTGGTCAAGGCGTCGGCGAACGCCTTCCTGGCGACCAAGATCTCCTTCATCAACGCGATGGCCGAGCTGTGCGAGGCCACCGGTGCCGACGTCACCGTGCTCGCCGACGCGATCGGCCACGACGACCGCATCGGGCGCAAGTTCCTCAACGCGGGGCTGGGCTTCGGCGGCGGCTGCCTGCCGAAGGACATCCGGGCGTTCATGGCCCGGGCCGGCGAGCTGGGCGTCGACCAGGCACTGAGCTTCCTCCGCGAGGTCGACGCCATCAACATGCGGCGCCGCAGCCACGTGGTCGACCGGGCCCGGGCGATGTGCGGCGGTTCCTTCCTGGGCACCCGCGTCGGCGTCCTCGGCGCGACGTTCAAGCCCAACTCCGACGACGTGCGCGACTCCCCCGCCCTCAACGTGGCCGGGCAGATCCAGCTGCAGGGCGCGCAGGTCACGGTGTACGACCCGCGCGGGGTCGAGAACGCGCGGGCCCTCTTCCCGACCCTGGGCTACGCGTCCTCGGCCGTCGAGGCCTGCGAGTCGGCCGACCTGGTGCTGCACCTCACCGAGTGGCAGGAGTTCCGCGAGATGGACCCTGCCGTGCTCGACGGCGTCGTGTCCGTCAAGCGGATCATCGACGCCCGCAACGCGCTCGACCCCGTGCGCTGGCGCGCGGCCGGCTGGACCTACGGCGCCCTCGGTCGCCCGTGACCGCGACCCGGCGGGAGCACGCGACGACGTCGTCCGGCGGGTGCTCGGGCACTGCAGACCTGGGCGGTCGTCGGGCTGCGGGACAACCCGGCGCGCGCGGCCTACGGCGTCGCCCGCGTGCTGCAGGACAAGGGGCGGCGCATCGTCCCCGTCCACCGCCACCCGCAGGACGTGCACGGCGAGACCGCCTACCGCACCCTGTCGGACATCCCCTTCCCCGTCGACGTGGTGGACGTGTTCGTCAACTCCACGCTGGCCGGTGACATCGCCGACCAGGCCATCGCGATCGGGGCCAAGGCCGTATGGTTCCAGCTCGGCGTGATCGACGAGGACGCCGCGCGACGGGTGCGCGACGCGGGGCTGGACATGGTGATGGACCGCTGCCCCGTGATCGAGTGGCGGTCCGGCTGAGGGGGAGACCACGATGACCGTACGTTCGGCAGCGGCTGCCCTGCTCGCTTGGGCGGCCGTCCTGGCCGGCGTACTGCTGCCTGCCCCTCCGGCCGCCGCCCGTAACGCCGTTCCGTTCGCCGGCAACGGCACCTGGGTCTCGATCTTCGCCGGCGACGCGGTCTGGGACCGGCCCGCCCGGCACGTCCGGCGGATGCACTCGGAAGGCGTGCGCACCCTGTACCTGCAGACGGCCAGCTCGTCGTCCCCGGTCGGCACCGACCTGTTCCGCCCGTCGCGGCTGGCTGCGTTCCTGCACGCCGCCCACGCGCGCGGGATGAAGGTCGTCGCCTGGTACCTCCCGCCGATGCGACGGGTCGCCCGCGAGCACGCCCGGGCGATGGCCGCGATCGGTTTCCGCACCGCGCGGGGGCAGACGTTCGACGGCTTCGCGCTGGACATCGAGCCGTCCGCGACAACCCCGAAAGGCGCCCTCCGCGACGACAACCTCCGTCGGCTGAGCCGGCGCATCCGCGAGTCGGCCGGACCGGGTTACCCGCTGGGCGCGATCATCCCGTCACCGCGCGGGATGCAGATCGCGACCCGGTTCTGGCCGGACTTCCCGTACCCGACGGTCGGCCGGTTCTACGACGTCGTGCTGCCGATGAGCTACTCGACGTACCGGGTGAGCGGCGCCTCGGCGACGTACGACTACACGGCGACCAACATCGCCCTCCTGCGCGCCGAGCTGGGCGACCTGCCGATCCACCTGATCGGCGGCGAGGCCGGTGCCCTGTCAGCCCGCGAGACGGGCGCCTTCGTCGCGGCAGCCAACGACGGCGGCGCGATCGGCGCCGGGCTGTGGCACTACGGCCGGACCGGACCCGAGGACTGGGCCGCGCTCCGGCTCCTCGTCGGCTGACGCCTCTCAGGCGGAGGTCATCTCGGCCAGCTTGCAGACCGTGCGCCAGTTGCGCATCGTCCCGGCGCCGCCGAGCTTCTTCTCCGACATCACGCGGGCGAGCTTGCTGGCGTGCGAGCCGTCCGGCAGCCAGAGGTAGAGCTGCTTGCCGTCGACCGCGAACTCCTCCGGCAGGTAACTGTCGGGGTCGACGTCGGCGAGCGCCTTCTTGGTGACCGGCTTCTCGAGGAACACCACCATGTAGCGGGAGTGGTCCGTCGCCCGGCCGCCGAGCGGGTCGGCCGCCAGCGACCTTCGCCAGCTGCGCGGCACTGCGCACCAGCACCCGGATGCGCAGGCCGGTCGTCTTCTCGATGGCGGCCTGCCGACCGCTTCTCGACGGCCGCAGCCGACCGGGTCGGCGTGAGAACACCGCGTTGCCGCTCTGCAGCTGGGTGCGCACGTCGTCGTAGCCGAGGCCTTCGAGCAGCGTGCGCAGGTCGGCCATCGCGAGCCGGTTGCGCGCGCCGAGGTTGATCCCCCGCAGCAGGGCGACGTAGGTCGGCACGTGGGGTCAGACCCCGGACGCCGAAGCCGCCGCCGTCGAGCGCTTGCGCCGCAGCGCCTCGCCCTTGGCGCTGGGCCTTCTCGCCGAGCTCGACCTGGAAGTCGGTCATCCGGGACCGCAGGGCCTCGTCGGACGGTACCCAGGATGCGTACGGCGAGCAGCCCGGCGTTGCGCGCACCGGCGACCGAGACGGTCGCGACCGGCACCCCGGCGGGCATCTGGACGATCGAGAGCAGCGAGTCCATGCCGTCGAGGTGCTCCAGCGGCACCGGGACGCCGATGACCGGCAGCGGCGTGACGCGACGCCAGCATGCCCGGCAGGTGAGCCGCTCCCCCGGCGCCCGCGATGATCACCCGCAGCCCCCGACCGGCCGCCTGCTCGCCGTACGTCAGCATCTCGCGCGGCATCCGGTGCGCCGAGACGACGTCGACCTCGAACGGGACGTCGAACTCCTCCAGCGCGGTCGCCGCGGCCTCCATCACCGGCCAGTCGGAGTCGCTGCCCATGACGATGCCGACGACGGGGCTCGCGCTGCTCGCTCATTCGATGTCTCCTCGGAGGAAGGCCGCCGCGTGCCGGGCACGCGCTCGGACGTCCTCAGCATCCTCGCCGACAGCCGTCACGTGGCCCACCTTTCGCCCAGGGCGGACGCTCCTTGCCGTACATGTGGATCCGCACGCCCGGGTCGTGGGCGAGGCAGTGCAGGTAGCCGGAGTACATGTCCTCGATAGTCGCCGCCGAGGACGTTGGACATCGCGACGTGCGGCGCGGTCATCGTCGGTGTCGCCGAGCGGCAGGTCGAGCACCGCGCGGAGGTGCTGCTCGAACTGGCTGGTGCGCGAGCCCTCGATCGTCCAGTGGCCGCTGTTGTGCGGGCGCATCGCGAGCTCGTTGACCAGCACGCCGCTCGGCGGTGTCGAACATCTCGACGGCCATCACGCCGGTCACGCCGAGCCCTTCGGCGATCCGCAGCGCGGCCTGCTGCGCGGCGAGTGCGTGCTCCTCCGTCGATCGGCGCCGGCGCGATCACCTCGCGGCAGACGCCGTCGACCTGCACGGTCTCCACGACCGGCCAGACGGCGGCCTGCCCGTGCGGGCTGCGGGCCACCAGCACCGCGAGCTCGCGGGTGAAGTCGACCTGCTCCTCGGCGAGCAGCGGCGTCGCCGCCGGCTCGAGCCAGTCGGCGACGTCAGCCTCATGGCCGTGGTCGAGCAGCGGACACCCTTGCCGTCGTACCCGCCCCTGGAGGTCTTGAGGACAACCGGCCAGCCGACGCTCGCGCCGAACGCCGCCAGCTCGCTCGGCGTCGTGGACCACGGCCCATCGCGGGCACGGGACGCCGAGCGCGGTCAGCCGGCGGCGCATCACCACCTTGTCCTGGGCGTGCTCCAGGGCGTCCGGGCCCGGGTCGCACGGCGACACCCTCGGCCTGCAGCGCGCGCAGGTGCTCGGTCGGCACGTGCTCGTGGTCGAAGGTGAGGACGTCGCAGCCCTTGGCGAAGCGGCGCAGCGCGTCGAGGTCGTCCTCGGCGCCCACCTCGGTGCCGGGCACGACCTGCGCGGCACTGTCCGCAGCGTCGCGGGCGAGCACCCGCAGCGTGATGCCCGAGCCCGATCGCCGGGCCGGCCATCATCCGCGCCGAGCTGGCCGCCGCCCACCACGCCGACCACCGGGAACCCCACGCGAGCGACCCTAACCGCGACCCGCCCCGCCGCCGTCCGACCCCGACCACCGCACCGGCCTCCTCGACCCGCCGAAGTGGACCGGCTCGCGTCGACGAGTCTCGGCACGCAGCCGGTCCGGTTCAGCTCGATCCGGCCGCCAGCAGCGGGCCCGCTGTGGACGGCGGCACGGCTGCTCGGGCCCAGGGTCGGCGAGCATGACCGGGATGACCCGCTCACCAGACGCTCTGCGCACGACCGCCGGTCGGGCAGAGCGTCGTGCTGAGCCGGGCCCAGCTGCTCCGCCTGGGAGTGGATCGGCACATGGTCGATCGCCGGGAGCGCAGCGGCACGTGGCGGAGCATCGGACCGCGGGTCGTCGTGCTGCATCGCGGGACGCTCACGACCGAGCAGCGATGGTGGGTCGGCGTCCTGCACGCCGATCTCGACGCCGACGACGGCCGACACCGGTCGGCGCTGACCGGACCCTCGGCTGCTGAGGCCGGCGGTCTCGCCGGGCTTCGAGTCCGCGACGTCCACGTGGCAGTCGAGCACGGCCGGGAGATCAGCGACCTCGCGCGATCCACGTGGTGACGGTTCGACGTCCATCAGACGCCGGCACCTGGGGTCCGACCAGTGCACCCATCCGGCAACCCGCCCCGGCGCGGCTGCCGAGAGCCGTGGTGGAGCTAGCGTCCGCCGTGGCCGATCGATCGACCGCGCCGCGCGCGAGCACTCATCGCTGCAGCCGTCCAACAACGGCTGGTCCGCCCTGAGCGCCCTGCGCGCTTCACGTGGCGCGCCGGACGATCCCTGGCCGCCGACTGCTGATCCGCGAGACCATGCGCGGACGCCGCCGGAGGTGCGCACTCGTTGCCGGAGCTCGACTTCCTGCGCGGACTTCGCCGAGCCGGCCTTCCAGAGCCCACCCGTCAGACGAGGCTCCGCCGGGCCAATGGCACGTGGTACCTCGACAACGACTTCGAGCGAGTTCCGCGTCACCGTCGAGGTCAACGGCCTCCAGCACTACGAGCTGCTGCCGAGCGAGTCCGACGACCTCCGCCGAGCCGTGAGCATTCATCGGGCGGTCGTGGTCGACGTGAGCTCGTACGCCGTGAGGCACCAGTTCGAGCAGTGCAGCGCGCCATCAGCCGAGCCGCTGAGCGACGCGCGGACAACCGCCGGAGGCACTGCTCGCGGCGACCGGGCCTGCCGGGTCAGCCGCGTGACCTGCGCGTCCTGCCGGACGCGCGCCCGGTCGTCGAGCAGCTCGAACCGCGCCGCCCGGCCTCGCCGCGACCGCTCGCGAACGTGGACGGCTGCGTGCGCATGACGCGGCCTCCGCCTCCGAAGTGGCGAGCTCGTGCGCGCGCACGGACCGCCGGCGTCTCGTCGACCGCCAGCCGGTCCACTTCGCGAGATGACGGACCAGGGCCGCGGGCGGGCGCGCGCCGGCCTAGAGGCCCAGGTCGCGGGCGATCAGCATGCGCTGCACCTCGGAGGTGCCCTCGCCGATCTCCAGGATCTTCGAGTCGCGCCACATGCGGGCGACCGGGAACTCGTTCATGAAGCCGTAGCCGCCGTGGATCTGCGTGGCCTCGCGGGCGTTGGTCACCGCGATCTCGGAGGAGTAGAGCTTGGCGATCGCGGCCTGCCGCTTGAACGGCTCGCCGCGCAGCATCCGGGCCGCCGCGTCGTAGTAGGCCAGCCGCGCGGTGTGCGCCCGCATCTCCATGTCGGCGATCTTGAACTGGATCGCCTGGTTAGTCGCCGATCGGCTGGCCGAACGCGTGCGCGCTCCTTGCGCGTACTTCACCGACTCGTCGACGCAGCCCTGCGCCAGCCCGACCGCCAGCGCGGCGATCGCGATCCGGCCCTCGTCGAGGATGCGACAGGAACTGCGCGTAGCCCCGCCCGCGCTCGCCGAGCAGGTTCGCCGCCGGCACCCGGCAGTCGTTGAACGACAGCTCGCGGGTGTCCGAGGCGTTCCAGCCGACCTTGGAGTACTTCTTGCGACACCGTGAAGCCCGGCGTGCCCGCACGGCACGATGATCGACGGAGATCTCCTTGCGGCCGTCGTCGCCGATCCCCGGTCACCGCGGTGACCGTGACCAGCCCGGTGATGTCGGTGCCGGAGTTGGTGATGAACGCCTTGGTGCCGTTGATCACCCACTCGTCGCCGTCGAGCACGGGCGGTCGTCAGCGTCGCGCCGGCGTCGGAGCCGCCGCCCGGCTCGGTCAGCCCGAACGCCCCCAGCACCTCGCCCGAGCACAGCTTCGGCAGCCACTCGGCCTTCTGCTCGGCGGTGCCGAAGCGGTGGATCGGCATGGCGCCCAGCGACACCCCCGCCTCGAGGGTGATCGCCACCGAGGAGTCGACCCGGGCCAGCTCCTCGAGCACGAGGCACAGCGCGAAGTAGTCGCCGCCCATCCCGCCGTGCTCCTCGGGGAACGGCAGGCCGAACAGCCCCATCTCGCCCATCTGGCGGACGATGTCGTAGGGGAACTCGTTGCGCTCGTAGAAGTCGCCGATCTTCGGCGCCACGACGTCGTGGGCGAACTCCTCGACCGTCTTGCGCAGCGACTCGAGCTCGTGCGTGAGATGCATGCCGGTCACGGACTGCTCCTGGGTCGTGTGTCACCTCGGGCGCGGAATCGACGCCGCCTGTCATGTCGTACGTCCGTATGGTGCCACGCCCGGGCCACTGACCCGTAGGCTCCTCGGCATGGTCGTCCGCTCCCCCGCCTCCTCGTGAGGCGGCTGCTCCGGGCCTACTACCGGCTCGGTCACCTGGTCCGCGAGCTGATGAAGTTCGGCGTGGTGGGCAGCGTGGCGTTCGTCGTGGACGTCGGCCTGTTCAACCTGCTGCTCCATTCCACCGACAAGCCCCTGACGTCGAAGGCGCTGTCCGTCCTGGCGGGGACGACGGTGGCCTACATCGGGAACCGGAACTGGACCTTCCGCCGCCGGAGCCGGTCCACGGTGCGCAAGGAGTACACGCTGTTCGTCCTGCTCAACGGGATCGGGCTGCTGATCGCGCTGACCTGCCTTGGCGTCTCGCACTACCTGCTGGGCTTCACCAGCGCGCTCGCGGACAACATCGCGGCCAACGTCGTGGGGCTCGCCCTGGGCACCACGTTCCGCTTCTGGTCCTACCGCCGGTGGGTGTTCCCCGCGCTGCGGGACGAGGCGCCCGAGGACGCGGCCGAGGTCGCCGGCATCCCCGCCGACCTCGCGCTGGAGCACCGACGGCGGAGGACCCGGTCAGCGAGGACCTGCACCCACGGCACTGAGGAACAGCGCGAAGACCGGCGGCTTCTGCTGCACGAGCTCCAGCCGTCCGCCGTCGGACTCGGCCAGCTCGCGCGCCACGGCCAGCCCCAGCCCCGTCCCCCGGCGCCCGCTCACCGACCGCTCGAAGATCCGCGCGCCGAGCTCGGGCGGGACCCCCGGTCCCTCGTCGGTCACCTCCACGACCAGCGAGATGCCGGTCGAGCGGGTCGAGACGGTCACGGTGCCCGCGCCGTGGACCAGGCTGTTCTCGATCAGCGTGGCGAGCACCTGGGAGAGCCCGTTGGGCGTGGCGAGGGCGACCAGCCCGCGGCTGCCCGAGGCGCGGACCGCCCGGCCCTGCCGCGTGGAACGCCGGCTCCCACTCGACGACCTGCTGGAGGACGATCTCGTCCAGCGGGACGGGCCCGGCCCGCAGGCTGCTGTCCCGGACGCTGTCCAGCAGGTGCTCGACGACCGTGGCGAGGCGTTCCACCTGGGCCAGGGCGCTGCGGGCCTCCTCCCGCACGGTGTGCGGGTCGTCGGCCTGCAGGATCTCCTCGAGGCGCATGGACAGGGCGGTGAGGGGCGTCCTCAGCTGATGGGACGCGTCGCTCGCGAACTGCCGCTCGGCCGCCAGCAGCCGGTCGACGCGGTCAGCACTGTGCTCGAGCAGCTCGGCGACCCGGTCGACCTCCGGCAGCCCGGTCGCCTTCAGCCCGCCCCTGGTCTGGCCCGAGCCCAGCTTCTCGGCCCGCACCTCCAGGGTGGCGACCCGCTCGGTCATGACGCGACCGGCCAGCACCCCGAGAACGGCCGCCCCGGCGAGGGCGACCAGGCCGAACACGACGGCGAGCAGGGCGACCCGGCCGGTCGTGAGCGTGCCGGCCGAGACCGCCGCAGACGAGGACCAGCGGGAGGGCCAGCAGGGCGACGGAGACCGCCGACACCATGACTGCCCAGACGATCAGCCGCTGCCTCATCCGGCGTGCACCATCGGCACGTCATTCCCTCTCGAAGCGGAAGCCCACACCTCGTACGGTCGTGATGAACCGGGGGTTCGCGGCGTCGTCACCGAGCTTCTTGCGCAACCACGAGACGTGCATGTCGAGCGTCTTGGTCGACCCCCACCACGCGGTGTCCCACACCTCGCGCATCAGCTGCTCGCGAGTCACGACCTTGCCGTTCTCGCGCAGCAGCACGCGCAGCAGGTCGAACTCCTTGGCCGTCAGCGACAGCTCGCGCTCGTCCACCCACGCCCGGTGCGACTCGGTGTCGATCCGGACGCCGTGGACGCCCTGGGTGACCTCGATGCCGCCCCGGCGCAGCAGGGCCCGGGCGCGGGCGAGCAGCTCGGCCAGGCGGAACGGCTTGGTGACGTAGTCGTCGGCCCCCGCGTCGAGCCCGACCACCGTGTCGACCTCGTCGGCCCGAGCGGTCAGGACCAGCACCGGCACCCCGCTGCCCTCGGCACGCAGCCGCCGGCACACCTCGAGGCCGTCCATGCCCGGCAGGCCGAGGTCGAGGACGACCAGGTCGACCGGGAGGTCCCCGGTGGCCGACTCCAGCGCGCCCGGTCCGTCCTCGCAGACCTCCACGTCGTAGCCCTCCCGACGGAGGGCGCGCGCGAGCGGCTCGGAGATCGCCTGATCGTCCTCAGCCAGGAGAACGCGGGTCATGACGGCAGACTAGTCACTCCGAGGGGGCCACCCGCGTGAGGCGCCCGGGCGTTTCGCCCACCTGCGTGCGAGATCAGCCGAGGCTGGCCACGTGCCGGCCGACCCGTCGCAGGTCCTGCACGCGGCGTTCGTACGTCGCGCCGGCACCGAGCAGCAGCAGGCCGACCGCGCCGATGGTCACCCAGCGCGGAGCCGCTTCGTAGGCCGCCGCGAGGTACGGCGCCAGCTGGACCAGCGCGTCCACCGCCAGCACAGCCACCGCCGATCACCAGCGGCGCCTGCAGCCGGCGGGCGACCCCCAGCCCGATGACCGCGAGTGCCGCGAGGCCGAGCAGCAGTGGGCGCAGCTGGCCCGTGTCGGTGACGGCCCGGAGCAGGCTCGGCACCAGCGCCAGCGCCAGGCCGGGCGCGTACGCCCGCCAGCTAGCTGCACTCCGGGTCCCGGTGCCGCCGCCACGCGCCGGCCGCGAGCAGGGCCAGCGCCGGCGGGACCGTGTAGGCCTCCGGCGCGGTGACGTCGGACAGGGCCAGGCGCACCCAGCTGCTGGCGGCCAGCAGCAGGCCGGACAGCCAGCCCCAGCGGTGGTCGACGCGCAGCCCCAGCAGGGCGACCGCCACGCCGGCGGCGAGCAGGGCCACCCACAGCCGGTCCGGCTCCTGGGCGGACACCGGGACGGCGACGCAGAGGCCAGCCGCGGCGACGAACCGAAGATCCGTCGGCGTCCACCATCCGGGACGGGAGCGGGAGGGTCGTCGCCGCGAGGACGACGGCAGCGGCCACGGCGACGGCCAGGCCGGCTCCCGCCGCCTCGACGCCCTGCCACCAGCAGACGGCTGCCGAGCCGGCCAGCGCGGCGGAGGTGGCCGACACCGCCAGGCAGCGCCGCACGGCGACCCAGAACGGGTCGCCGGCAGGGGTGCGCCACCCGACGAGGACCGCGCAGGTCGCGGCGGCGGCGGCCAGCACGCCCAGCGACAGCGCGGTCACCGCGGCCCAGCCTGCGTCCTGAGAACGCGCGACGGCGGCGACCTCCCCGACCAGCAGGAGCCCGGCCGGCACGGCAGCCGCGAGGGCGAGCCCGCGCAGGGCACGGCCGCGGGTCAGTGCCACGACGCCGAGCAGCATCGAGGCGGCGACCGGAAGAGCGGTGAGGGTGGCGGCCTCGACGGCAGCGGACCACGCCAGGGCCAGGACCAGGACCACGCTCCCGCTGGCGAGGGCGAAGCCCCCCAGCCCGGTCCGGCCGATCCGGACCAGCACGGCGCCACCGAGGAGTGCGGCAGCGGCTAGGACGAGGTCCCACCCGAGCGCCAGCGGATAGCCGGCGTCACCGGCGACAGGGACGAGCCACGCCGCGGCGAGGCCGACGGGCAGCGCCACCGGGCGGGCCGGGCGGGCGACCGTGACGACGTACGGGACGAGGGCGAGGGTCGCGGCGACGACGGCGAGCGCCAGCACCGCGGGGAACAGCGCATCCGGGTCGACCAACGGCGAGCCGGCTCCCCTCCCGGGCGGCGTCCAGCAGCTCACGGGCGGAGCGCTCCGGGTCCGCGCTCCAGGCACTGGTCCGGCCACTGCAACCTCCCGGCGACGGCCCAGGCCAGGCTCTGCAGGACGGTCGTCAGGCGGCAGGCAGGTGGCCACGAGAAGGACGCCGACCGGCACGGCGCGCCGGTCCTGCGGCACGGCCAGAGCCAGCGCGAGCAGCGCCGCGGCGGACACGGCCAGCGCTGCGCCGACCCACCGTTCGGGCAGCGACGTCGACCACCGGCGCCCACACCCCGGCGACGACCAGGGCCGCGGCGACGCCGCGCAGGGCGGCCGACGAGCGGCTCGTGAGCCGCGACCCGTCCGGCGACCGCCTCGGCGGCCGCGCCGGCCCCCGCCGCGAGCACCAGCAGCAGCGCGGTGCCGACGACCGACGGACCCGTCCTCGGCGTATGCGGCTCCGGCCGCCAGGGCCGTCGCCAGGGTGGCCGCGACGAGCGCGCCCGGCGCCCACGGCCAGCCGGGCGTCGCGGGAGCGTTCGCTGCCCGGCCACAGCGCGGCGAGGGCCAGCGCGCCCAGCGCCTGAGCGGTCAGGCCGGCGGCCAGCACCGCCGCCGGGTGGTCGCTCGCGTCGGCCAGGTGCACGGCCAGCAGCGGGACGGCGAGCTGGCCCAGCAGGGCACCGGACAGGCGCAGCGCCCGGGTGGGGAGGGCGTGCGAGCCGGCCGCTGCCGCCGCGGCGACCAGCGCGACCGAGCCTGCGGCCACCAGGGTGCCGTCGACGTCCCGCAGGCCGAACAGGTCGGAGGCGCGCGCCCCCGCGCAGTCGAGCAGGGCCAGCGCGACGGTCAGCAGCGAGACGGCCTCCGCGGTCGCGGTGAGACCGCGGCGGGCGGCCTGCCGGGCACCCAGCGCCGACACGGCGGTGACCGCGGTCATGACCGCGGCCCGGCCGCCGACCCCGAGCCGTCCCCAGGACACGGCGACGAAGATCACGGCGGCGACGCCGAGCAGTCCGACACCCAGGGCGAGCAGCAGGTTCTGGACCCGGCGGGGTGTCCACTCCGGACGCGGCGCAGCCGGAGGTGGCGCGGGCGGGGTCCAGGTGCCGGGCGCGGCGGGAGCGGACGCAGCCGGCGCGACAGCGACCGTCTCCTCGTACGCCGGAGAGGTCGGCGCCGATGCCTCCGCGCGCAGCGCCGCCAGCAGCCGGGCCCGCTCCGCGAGCAGCGAGGACGCCTCGTTGGCTGACCTGCCAGAGCCGGGCGGCGGTCGGCCCCTGGAGCGGCGATGCGGCAGGCCGGGCAGCGGTCCGCGGGCGCGCGCAGCAGGGCGGCGCAGGACGGGCAGCGTGAGGGGTCGGCCAGGAGCTGCTCGTCGATCATCGTCCCCACCCCGCGCCGGTGCTCGCGCATTCCTCGTAGGTGCCGGCGCGGGCGGCCTCGGCGCGGCGCAGCGCCAGTGCCAGTGCCAGCGCCCAGCAGGACACCCAGGCCGCGGCGACCATACCGAGGACGCTGTGGTCGGACCCGTCCAGCAACGCCGCCATCACCGCACCGACGCCGCCGCTGACCGCGATGCCGAGCAGCGCTCCCCCGGCCCACGCGGCGGCCCGACGGCCACCGGACGACCCGGCCGGCGCGCGGCGACCCACGACGAACGCCAGCGCGACCCAGCCCGGTGCGGCGAGGACGAGGGCGCTGGCGGTGATCACGGCGAGGATGAGCGCGATCTCGGCGGGGCTGAACTGGATCGGCCCGGCGAGCACGGTGGGTTCCATGCCGTAACCCTCGGCGCCGCCGGCGGCAGGCCGTACCCGTACCCGTACTCAGATCCGCCGGCAGCGCTCGGAGGCTCAGACCGGCGTCACGCCGTGCCGGCGCCGGGAGAAATGCCGGTCCTTGCCGCGGTAGACCCGGAACCGCCGGACGAGCTCGTCGCGCAGCGCGTCGGGGGTGACGACGTCGTCGACGACCAGCTCGCTGGCGAGCCGGACGATGTCGATGTCCTCGTCGTACTCGCGGCGCTTCCCGGCCACGAACTCGGCCCGCTCCTCCTCGTCGGCGATGGCGGCGATCTTGTTCGCGTAGACCGCGTTGACGGCCGCCTCCGCTCCCATGACGGCGATCTTCGCGGTCGGCAGCGCGATCGTCGCGTCGGGCTCGAAGCCGGGCCCCGCCATCGCGTAGAGACCCGCGCCGTAGGCCTTGCGGACCACCACGCAGATCTTCGGCACCGTCGCCTCCGAGATCGCGGTGATCATCTTCGCGCCGTGCCGGATGATCCCCTGCTTCTCGACCACCGAGCCGACCATGAAGCCCGGCACGTCGGAGAGGAACAGCAGCGGCACGTTGAACGCGTCGCACATCTGCACGAACCGGGTCGCCTTGTCGGCGGAGTCGACGAAGAGCACGCCGCCCTTGAACATCGAGTTGTTGCCCACGACGCCGACGACCTCGCCGTCGAGCCGGCCGAAGCCGACCGTGACCTCGCGGGCCCACAGCGCGTGGATCTCGAAGAAGCTGCCGTCGTCGAGCAGGCCCTTGGCGTACCGGCGCATGTCGAACGCCTGACGCTCGCTGTCGGGCACGAGGCGAGCGAGGTCGATGTTGCCCGGCGCGGGCCGCGGCTCGGCGGCGGGTGGCGAGCCCTCCCAGTTCGACGGGAGGTAGGACAGGTGGGCACGGACCGTCTCGAGGGCCTCCTGCTCGGTCGTGACCAGGAAGTGGCCGACGCCCGACTCGGTGCAGTGCACGCGGGCGCCGCCCATCGCCTCCAGCGTGGTCTTCTCGCCGGTGACCATCTCGACCATGCGGTCCGACCCGAGGTACATCGACGCGTTGCCCTCGACCATCACCACCACGTCGCAGAACGCCGGGATGTAGGCGCCGCCGGCCGCCGACGGGCCGAACAGCGCGCACACCTGCGGGATCGAGCCGCTGGCGCGCACCTGGTTCCAGAAGATCTTCCCCGCGCCGCGGCGCCCCGGGAACAGGTCGATCTGGTCGGTGATGCGGGCCCCGGCCGAGTCGACCAGGTAGACCATCGGGACGCCCGTGCGGTACGCGGTCTCGATGACGCGGATGATCTTCTCGACGGTACGCGCGCCCCACGACCCGGCCTTCACCGTCGAGTCGTTGGCCATCAGGGCGACCGGGCGCCCGTCCACCGTCGCGAAGCCGGTGATGACGCCGTCGGCCGGCAGGTCGCCGGCCGCGACGTTGGCGAAGACTCCGTCCTCGACGAACGAGCCCTCGTCGACGAGCAGCCGCGACCCGCTCGCGGGCGAAGAGCTTGCCCTTGCCGGCGTTGGCCTGGTGGTACTTCTCGGCTCCGCCGCCCTCCACCCGGGACCGGAGGTCAGGGACGGGCGGGTGCTCGGGGATCGGGTTGTGCTGCTGGGTCTGCACCGGTGACACGGCGGGACTCACCTCACGGGTGGGGGTTCTGCGGGAGTCAGGACGCGGGACGTGCCGCGGACTGGGAGCCTAACGGTCGGCGTGCGGCACGGAGGCGGGCGCCTGGCGCTCACCGGCAGCCCTCGCGAGCGGCAGCGCCGTCGGCTCGACCGCCGGCACTCCGACGCCTCTTCTGATCGGTCCGCGCCGGCGACGGCGACCGCGACGAGCGCGCGCAGCACCGGCTCGAAGCCCCCCATCGGCAGGCTGATCTGGTCCGCGTAGACCTCGACCAGCCACCCGGCGCCCTCATCCGCGGCGCCGGCCCCGAGCACCGCGAGGTAGCCCGCGGTCACCAGGGTGGCCTCCTCGGCCGGGTCGTTGCCGGGCATGCCGGCCTCGACGTAGAAGGAGCCGGCCTGCTCGATGGCGGCCAGGGTGACGGGGTAGGCGCCGCAGGTCGAACACCTCCCCGACCGCGGCGATCCCGGGGCCGGGGCCGAGGTCGTCGGCCGCACGCTGCACCGAGTTGCTGACCGTGACCAGGTCGTCGAGCCCGGCCGCACCTCGGACAGGAACCAGCCCGCGGCGTCGAGCAGGTCGCGCATGTGGTCGCCGACCAGCTCCAGGCGGTCACGGCAGGACCCTCCCGGCAGCCCGTCCAGGGCCGCCAGCCCGGACTCGAGCGCGCCGGGGAGGTCGGTGGTCAGCCGGCCCCGCCGCCCGCGGCGGTCAGCCGGCGTGTCGCCCGGGTCCTCCGGCTCCTCGGGGGCCGAGCGCCCGGCCACGACCGGGCTGCGGGCCCCGGACCGCTTCGCGCGGTACTGCGCGGCGTCGGCGAGCCGGAACAGCCGCACCTGGTTGTCCACGCGCTCGGTCAGGACGTCGGTGGACGCGACACCGCAGGACACCCCGGTGCTCATCGGCTGGCCCTCCACGAGCCGGCAGAGCTCCTCGGCCACCTGGACGGCGACGCCGAGCGGCTCGTCGGCGACCACGACGCAGAACTCGTCACCGCCGATGCGGGCCGCAAGGCCGTTGCGCGCCAGCCCGCTCGCCCGGCTCACGGCCTCGGCGACCGCGACGATCAGGCGGTCCCCCGCCTCGTGCCCGAACGTGTCGTTGACCTGCTTGAGCCGGTTGATGTCGGCCAGCACGATGGACACCGAGCGACCCTCGGCCAGGTGAGCGGCCAGCGCCTCGTCCAGCCGCTCGTCCACCGCGCGCCGGTTGGCCAGCCCGGTCAGCGGGTCGGTGAAGGCGAGCCGCTCCACCCGCGCCAGGTGGTCGGCCTGCACGACGCCGGCGGCGATCTGGGTCGCCAGCGCCTCGGCGAACCCGAGGTCGGCCTCGGCGAACCGTGGCTGCCCGGCGGTGCGCGAGGCCCAGAGCTCGCCCCAGACCCTGGCCTCGACGAGGATCGGCACCGACAGGGCCGAGTCCTTGTCGCGCATCGCGAGCTGGCCCGCTTCGGGTGTGCCGTCGTCGACCGCCGACACGAACGAGACCCGGTCCTCGACCAGGGCCGACATCAGTGGCCAGTCGTCCAGGCGGTACGTCTCGTCGTGCGGGAGGCGGGTCTCGTCCGGGCCGAGCAGGCCGACGTTGACCAGGGTGCGCAGCACGCCGGTCTCCCGGTCCCACCGGGAGATGGACAGCCCGGCCGCGTCCAGCGCCCGCCGGGCCGCCTCGGCCGAGAGCTCGACCAGGTCCTCGAAGCGCCGGGTGGACCCGATCACCTGGGCGATGTCGAGCAGCGAGCGCAGCCGCGCGGCGTCGTCGGCCCTGCCGTTCCCGGCCGCACCGGGCGAGCCGCCGCTCGACGGAACGATGTGCACGCACGCCTCCTGGACCGCGGGGGTACACCCCGAGGGCCCGACGATGCCGCACGACGGCACCTCGCTGCAGGGATACGGCAGGATCCGACCCCTTATGAGCCAGGGATGGGCTCGACTCAGCCGACGGTCCGGGTCCGGGGCCCGGCCCGGAGCACCTGGGAGGGCAGCGTCCGGCCGACCAGTCTCTCGGCCTCCGCGGCCACCTCGATCATCGCGTCGAGGTCGATGCCGGTGGCGACGCCCATGTCCTCGACCATGTGCACCAGCTCCTCGGTGGCGATGTTGCCGGTCGCGCCGGGAGCGTACGGGCAGCCGCCGAGACCGCCGACGGACGCGTCGAAGTCGCTGACACCCAGCTCGAGCGCGGCCAGCACGTTGGCCAGCCCGGTGCCGCGGGTGTTGTGGAAGTGCAGGTTCAGCGGCACGTCGGGGAACGCCGACCGGGTCTCGCCGACCAGCCGGGTGACTCTGGACGGCGTGGCCATCCCGGTGGTGTCGCCGTACGACAGGCCGTCAGCCCCGTCCGCCAGCGCCCGGCCGGCCACCGACAGGACGCGCTCGACGGGCACCTCGCCCTCGTACGGGCAGCCCCAGGCGGTGGACACGATGACCTGGCAGGTCGCGCCCCGGTCGTGCACCTGCTCCATGATCGCGGCGATGTCGTCGAGCGACTCCTCCGTCGACCGGTTGAGGTTCTTGCGGTTGTGGGTGTCCGAGGCCGAGACCACCACCTCGATCTCGGTGAAGCCGGCGTCGAGGGCCCGCTGGGCGCCCTTGAGGTTGGGGACCAGGGCGGAGTAGCGCACGTCCGGCTGCGGCGTCACGGCGGCCCACACCTCGGCGGCGTCGGCCATCTGCGGGATCGCCCGCGGGTGCACGAACGACACGGCCTCGATCCGCCCCACACCGGTCCGCGACAGGGCGTCGATCAGGGCCACCTTGCCGGCGGTCGGGACCGGGTCCTCGTTCTGCAGCCCGTCGCGCGGGCCGACCTCGCGCAGCGACAGCCGCTCCGGCAGGTCAGTCATCTCCGTCACCTCCAGATCCTCCAGCAGAGATCCACAGCTCCTCGTTGCGCCGACACACCAGTTCGCGCGGCGTGTCTGGTGCGTGCGCACAGTGGATCTTAAGCAGTGGATCATGGTCAGCGGACCCGGGCCAGTCCGGCCTGGCGCTTCTCGTTGAACGCCGCCACGCCCTCGGCGCGGTCGCCGGAGAAGGCCGTCGCCCGCCAGGCGGCGTCCTCCACGTCGAGGCCGGTCGCGAGGTCGATGTCACCACCCCGGCGTAACGCCCGCTTGGCGTTGCGCACTCCCACCGGGGAGTTGCCGGCGATCGTCCGGGCGAGCTCGAGCGCGGCGTCGAGGTCGCCCCCGGCCGGGACCCGGCGGTCGGCCAGGCCGATCCGCTCCGCCTCGGCCACGTCGAGCTTGCGGCCGGTGAAGACCAGGTCGGCGGCCCGCGACGACCCGACCCGCCGGGTCAGCAGCTGGGTGCCCCCGCCGCCCGGGATCACGCCGACCGTCACCTCCGGCAGCCCGAGCACCGCGGTCTCGTCGCAGACGATCAGGTCGCAGGACAGCGCCAGCTCCAGACCGCCGCCGAGCGCGAAGCCGTGGACCGCCGCGATCGTCGGCACCGGCAGGTCGAGGATCCCGCCGAAGCAGGCGCGGAAGTGCGGCCGCTGGGCCATCAGGTCGGCGTCGGTGAACCCGTTGCGCTCCTTGAGGTCGGCGCCGACGCAGAAGGCCTTCGCCGAGGCGGACGACACGACGACCGCACGCACGGCCTCGTCGGCGGCGAGGGCGGCGGTGGCGGCGGCGACGTCGCGCGCCATCGCGGTCGAGAGCGCGTTGTGCGCGTCGGCGCGGTCGAGCACCAGCTCGACGACGTGGCCGCGCTCGTCGTGCGGGCGCAGGGTGACGAAGTCGTACGAGTCGTACCAGTCGTCGTGCGAAGGTCGGGCTCACGCTGGCCGAGGCTAACGGGTGCGCCGCACGACCCCGGGACGCACCAGGCCCATCCCGCGCACCGCCCGGGTTCGCTCGACGTCCAGCGCGAAGTCGGGGTTGCCCGCCAGCGCGTCCGCGGTCTCGGCGTCGACCATCACCGTGCCCGGCGCGGCGAGGGCGGTCAGGCGGCTGGCGAGGTTCACGGTCCGCCCGAAGACGTCGCCCATGCGGGTCAGCACCGTGCCGGTCGCGATCCCCACCCGGACGTCGGGGAGGATCGGGTCCTCGGCCATCGTCTCGGCCAGCTCCAGGCCGATCCGCGCCGCGTCGCCCGCGCGAGTCGGCCACGAACAGGACCTCGTCGCCGACCGTCTTGACCAGCCGGCCGTGGGCGCCCGCGATGACGTCCGCGCATCGCCGGCCGAAGCGGTCGACCAGGCCGGCGAGCTCCCGTTCCTCGAGCTTCTGCGACAGGCGGGTGTAGGAGACGAGGTCGGCGAAGCCGACCGAGAGCCGACCGGTCACCGTCTCCCGCGCGGCGATCGCCAGCGCCCGGCCGGACACCGCCGCGAGCTGGCGGCGCCAGACGAAGTGCAGCAGCTCGTCGAGGTCCTCGAGGTGCTCGGTGACCAGGTCCACGGCGCCCTGGGCAGCCTCCTCGACCGGCCGCCCCTGCTCGACGAGGTGCTCCACGAGCGCGTCGTAGAGCCACTCGACCAGCCGGGCCGAGTTGTGGCCCAGCGCCCGGGTCACGCTGACGGCCAGCTCGTCGTCGAGCACGCCGTCGGCGACCAGGCCGGTCAGCCGGCGCAGCGCGTCGAGGTCCTGGTCGGTGAAGGCGACCGCGACGTCGCCGACGTCGGCGAAGCCGACGGCACGCCACAGCCGGCGGGCGTAGTCCACCGGGACGCCGGCCGCCTCGGCGACCTCGTCGCGCCGGTAGCGCCGCGGGCCGCCGAGCAGCCGCTCCTCGACGTCGTCCGAGCGTCGGTGGCGGGTGGTCAGCGGGGCTCATGCCGGCGGCGTTCCTCGTCCGCCTCGGCCAGCCGGTAGACGTCGCGCTGGACCTCCTCGACCCGCGGCACGTCACGCAGCACCAGCTGGCCGCGTTCGCCTGCCGACTCCACGACCAGGGTCCCGCAGCCGAGCAGGCGCTCCAGGAGGCTGCTGTGCTCGAAGGTCACGTCGTTGACGCGGGACAGCGGCATGTCGCGGCCGAGCCGGGCGATGACGCCCACCCGGGTGATGAGGCGGCGGTCGGTGACGACGTACGACGTCGTGAGCCAGACGAGGAACGGCCAGACGACCCAGCGCAGGATGACGAGGACCGCCACGACCACGATGGCCAGCCGCAGCCAGCGACGGGCCGAGCCGTCGGGCACCACGAAGAAGAGGAACGTCGCGAGCGGGCTCAGGACGAGCAGGAGGATGACCGGCCAGACCATCTCCTTCCAGTGCGGGCGCATCGCCATGACGACTTCTTCGCCGTCGCCCAGCAGCCTCTTCGGGGATCCCGGTCACGTGGCGCATCGTGCCAGCCCGCGGAGGTCACCGCACGTGTACGACGTCTCCCGCCGCCAGCGCGTCGCGGCCCGTGCCGCTCTCGACGACGAGCCTGCCCTGTCGGTCCACGTCGACCGCCCGGCCGCTCGCGGTCGTGCCGTCCGGCAGGTGCACGGTCACCTCGCGGCCCAGCGTGACGCACGCCGCGCGGTAGTCGCGCAACAAGCCCGTCGACTCGACGTCACCGACCGCGTCGCACCAGCCGGTGTAGCGGACGGCCAGCTCGCGCAGGACGGCGCGCAGCACCGGCTCGCGGTCCACGACCTCGGAGCCCGAGAGGTGCAGCGACGTCGCGGCGGGAACCGGCAGCTCGTCCTCGTGCATCGACACGTTGAGGCCGACACCGACCACCACCGCGCCGCCGACGACCTCCGCGAGCACTCCGGCCACCTTGCGCTCGGCGACCAGCACGTCGTTGGGCCACTTCAGCCCCACGTCCAGGCCGCTGAGCCGGGTGAGCGGGCCCGCCACGGACAGGCCGGCGAGCAGGGGCAGCCAGCCCCAGTGCGCGCGGGTGGCGACCGGCGGGCGCAGCAGGACCGAGAACGTGAGCGCCGAGCGCGGCGGGGCCGTCCAGGTCCGCTCCAGCCGGCCCCGGCCGGCGGCCTGGTGCTCGGCGACGACGACCAGCCCTTCGGCGGCACCGCTTCGATGCCGCCGACGGCCACGTCGGCGTTGGTCGAGCCGGTCTCGTCCACCACGGTCAGCTCGGACCAGAGCCCGTCCTCGACGACGAGCGCCGACCGCAGGGCCCGCTCCCGCAGCGGGGGCCGGTCGAGGTCTCGCCACCTGTCAGATGGGCTCGTCACGGCTCACTACGCTACGGCCCATGAGCGCAGAGTCCTCGAGCGTGCCCGCGACCCCGTCGGGGACCGAGGTCCCCGACGACATCGACGTCCACACGACGGCGGGCAAGCTCGCCGACCTGCACCGGCGCAACGACGAAGCGGTGCACGCGGGGTCGGCGCGAGCGGTCGAGAAGCAGCACGCCAAGGGCAAGATGACCGCCCGCGAGCGCATCGATGCCCTGCTCGACGAGGACTCGTTCGTCGAGATGAACGAGCTGGCCCGGCACCGCTCGACGCGCCTTCGGCATGGACAAGTCCCGGCCGTACGGCGACGGCGTCATCACCGGCTACGGCACCGTGGACGGCCGGCCGGTCTGCGTCTTCGCCCAGGACTTCACGGTCTTCGGCGGGTCGCTGGGCGAGGTCTTCGGCGAGAAGATCGTCAAGGTCATGGACCTCGCGCTGAAGACCGGCTGCCCGGTCGATCGGCATCAACGACTCCGGCGGGGCGCGCATCCAGGAGGGCGTCGTCTCCCTCGGGCTCTACGGCGACATCTTCTACCGCAACGTGATGGCGTCCGGCGTCGTGCCGCAGATCTCGCTCATCATGGGTCCGTGCGCCGGCGGCGCCGTCTACTCGCCGGCGATCACCGACTTCACGGTGATGGTCGACCAGAAGTCCTACATGTTCATCACCGGCCCCGACGTCATCAAGACCGTGACCGGCGAGGACGTCACCCAGGAGGACCTGGGCGGTGCGAGGACCCACAACACGAAGTCCGGCAACGCGCACTACCTCGCGCCGGACGAGGCCGACGCGGTCGAGTACGTCAAGGCGCTGCTCTCCTACCTGCCGAGCAACAACCTCGAGGACCCGCCCGTCTTTCGACGAGGACGGCCGTGCTCGAGATCACCGACGAGGACCGCGAGCTCGACACCTTCGTCCCGGACTCCGCCAACCAGCCCTACGACATGCACACGGTCATCCAGCACGTGCTCGACGACGGGGAGTTCCTCGAGGTGCAGGAGCTGTTCGCGCCGAACATCATCTGCGGGTTCGGCCGGGTCGAGGGCCGCTCGGTCGGCGTGGTGGCGAACCAGCCGATGCAGTTCGCCGGGACGCTCGACATCGACGCGTCGGAGAAGGCGGCTCGTTTCGTGCGCACCTGCGACGCGTTCAACGTCCCGGTGCTGACCTTCGTCGACGTGCCGGGCTTCCTGCCGGGCACCTCGCAGGAGTGGGACGGCATCATCCGGCGCGGCGCGAAGCTCATCTACGCCTACGCCGAGGCGACGGTGCCGAAGGTCACGGTCATCACCCGCAAGGCGTACGGCGGCGCCTACGACGTCATGGGCTCCAAGCACCTCGGCGCCGACATCAACCTGGCCTGGCCGACAGCGCAGATCGCGGTGATGGGCGCGCAGGGTGCCGTCAACATCCTCTACCGGCGCGAGCTGGCCGACGCAGGCGACGAGGCAGAGGCCCGCCGCAAGGACCTGGTCCAGGAGTACGAGGACCACCTCGCCAACCCCTACATCGCCGCCGAGCGGGGCTACGTCGACTCGGTGATCCCGCCGTCCTACACGAGGTCGTACGTCGTCAAGGCGCTGCGCACCCTGCGCACCAAGCGGCAGACCCTGCCGCCGAAGAAGCACGGGAACATTCCGCTGTGACGGATGAGCGACCAGCAGCAGGCCGCTGCTGCGGGTCGTCCGCGGTGAGCCGACTGCGGAGGAGCTGGCGGCGCTGGTGACCGTGGTGGCTGCACGAGCCGCGGAGGGCGCCCGGACGGCTCCTTCCCGGCGTACCGCATGGAACGACCCGGCGCGGCTGGTGCGGACCGCGGTGCGACCCGGCCTCGACGGCTGGCGGGCGTCGGCCTCGGCCGAGCTAGCCCTTCACGTAGGACAGCTTCTCGGTGATCCGCCCGTCGGCGACGCCGATCACGTCGACGCCGCGGACGTGCCCTCGCGACCCGTCGCCGTTGGTCCAGGCGAACTGCCATCGGCAGGTCGCCCGGTCGCCGCAGACGGTCGAGTCCTCGAAGGTGAACGACGGCGTCCTGGGTCTCGTCGAACATCCGCTGCCACACTGCGCGGATCGCCTCCTTGCCCTGACCCGCTCGCCGTCCGGGGCCGGACCGGTCGACTCGAAGACTGCGTCGTCGGCGAGGCAGCGCGACGATGCGGTCGAGGTCCCAGGCCTCCCAGGCGGCGCCGAACCGGGCGACGGCGGCCTGCGACATCGACCACGCGGGGTCGCGACCGAAGGAGCTGATCAGCCGGTCCTGCCGCGACGGGTGCCCGGTCAGCTCGGCGCGCGGGCCGACCGCCCCCGCACTGCGGTAGACCTCCTCCCACTGCTGCCACCAGTGCTCGACGCGGACGACGAGGTCCGGGTCGAGATGCGGATCGGCCCCCACCGCGACCGCGAGGTCCCAGGCGTGGACGACGTGGTCGGCGATCAGCTGCCAGGCGTACTCGGCGGCCGGGGTGTCCCCGAAGGAGAGGTGGACGGTCCGGTCCATGGCGCCGGGCTCGGACGAACGCCGAGACAGCAGCCTTCGCGGCGGCGTCGGCGGCCTCCAGCGGCGCGGAGCCGAGGAGGTCGCCGTCGAGCGCGTCGCCGACCTCGGCGATGGTCTTGCCCTCGAGGAGCGGGACCACCCACCGCTGCTCCCCCACGACGTGGTTGACCAACGCGCGGACGTCCCAGTCCGTGCAGGGGGTCGGCCGGTCCCAGGCGTCCTCACCGACCTCGCGGACCCTCGACTGGAACTCCTCGACCGAGTGGGCGAACACGGTCGCGACGTCGGGCTTGACCTCCATCGAGTCCTCCTCGTGGTCACCTCATGGTCACTCGTGTCGATGGTGCGCCTGGTCCACAGCACCGTCCAGCGTTGACGAGAACTCAACGGGGGCAGGCCCGGGTGTGCCATGGCGGGATATCCCAGGCACGCGCACGTTGTCGGGTATCGGGTGGTCCCACGCCGGGCAGGTCGCCGCGTCGCGGCGAGGCCGGAGGGGAGGGATCCACCGTCACGGGTGGGACCGCTGACCACAGGGCTGACGCCCTCAGACACGCATGGAGATTCCCATGAGGAGAACACTTCGCCTAGGGCGGGCGACGATGGTGATCGCCATCGCCTGCCTGACCGTCCTTGTCACGTCATCGGTAGCCCACGCCGGCAGCGTGCACTTCAAGAAGCCGGCACCGACCTTCAGCAAGAGCAGCACGACGTTCGCCGTAACAGCGAGCGGGATCAACCTGTCCGGCCTCGGCAACGGCGACATCAAGATCGACATCTCGGCCGTGGGCAGCGCGACCGCCCTGTGCCAGAACCCCGGAGGCTCCAGCAAGGTGCCGGGTCAGAACCCGGTCGCCGTCAACGTCAGCGGCACGGTCTTCATCCCCGGCGACGCCGTGAAGAACGGCGTCGTGACGGGCATCAGCGCCACCACCGCGGGAGTGCCCACTCCCACGACGAGTGAAGCGGGCTGCCCGAACAGCAGCTGGAGCGTCGTCGGCATGAGCGTCTCCTACACGCAGGTGACGCTGACGATCTCGCAGGACGCGAACGGCAACGACTCGGTCTTCGACTTCGCGACGGCGACGGTCGTCCTGACCCAGTCGTTCAACGTGTCGCTGTAGCACCGAGCGACGCATCCGAACAGCGCGGGACGAAGGTCGTCTCCCCCCGGCCTCCTTCGTCCCGCGCCCTGCGTTGCTGACTAGAGGCTGTCGGCGCGCAGCACCGGCTCGGGGTGCCGTGTGGACGTGTCCCGGTGGCTCACCCCGGACACCGTCGTCCCGCCCCTCTTGCCGGACGTCGACGAGGGGCACTCGCCGTTGAAGTTGACGTCGTTGGGCTCTGCCGCCGCCCTGAGTGCGCTGCCGACCTGCGCCGGTGTTGCGCCGGGATGGGCGGCCACGTAGAGAGCTGCCGCACCGGCGACGTGCGGGCTTGCCATGCTCGTGCCGTTCAGGGTGGCGTAGCCACCGCCCTTGTAGGTCGAGTAGATGCCGACACCCGGAGCGGCAATGAGGTGTGCCCGGTCGGCGGCGGACATCGCGTAGTTGCTGAAGGTCGCGAAGGTGTCGTCCGCCGAGTGCGCGGTCGCAGCTCCACCCGAGCAGGGCGCCCCGTCGGAGTCGCCGAGGGCGGACACCGTGAGCACCTCGTCGTACGACGCCGGCCAGATCCGATTGACGTCGGTCATGCCGTTGCCCGCTGCGACGACGAACGTCACGCCGTCGGACACGGCGCGGCAGATCGCTGCGTGCATCGCGTCGGCGTTGGTCGCCCCGCAGTTCCCGTCGTCGGATCCCCAGCCGCCCAGGCTCATGTTGGCCACGGTGATCGGGCCGCCCTTAGCCGGGGACTTCGAGTCCACGTAGTCGATGCCGCAGATGACGTCTGACGTCGATCCCGAGCCGCCGCTGTCGAGGACACGCACCGCCCAGAGCTTTGCCTCCGGCGCCACGCCTACGACGCCCGCCCCGTTGTCGGCGGCCGCGATAACGCCCGCGACGTGGGTGCCATGGCCGTTGACGTCGTCGTAGACGCCGCGGTTGCCCTTCGAGCAGTTGGTCCCGCCGACGATGTTGGCAGCCAGGTCGGGATGGTCCAGGTCGATCCCGGTGTCGATGACCGCGACGTTCACTCCCGTGCCGTTGTTGGCCTTGTCGACCGCCCGGACCCGGCCGATCCCGGTCCCTGCCGAGTCGAAGGTGCTGACCTTCGTGTCGGGAGCGACGAAGTCGACCCGGCTGTCGGCGCGGAGGGACGCGAGTCGGCTGTCCGGGATGGTCGCGGCGTACCCCTTCAACGCCGACCGGTAGATCTTGCTGACGGTCGCGCCGTAGCGACGGGCGTGCTCCTCAGCGACGACGCCGGACCGGCTGACCGACGACTTCAGGACGACGACGTAACGACCGGTCTCCGAGCTGGAGCTCGATGTTGCATCACGTGACGACCGATCAAGGGTCGGGGCGGCCGCGGTGGCCGGGCCGACCGCGAGAGCGGATCCGACGAGGACGGTCAGGGCGGTCAGGACATGTGCGTGGGTGCGCGGAAGGCGCATGGGTGGGGACTCCTTTGCCTCCACCGGCGACGGGACGTGGGCGCGCGCTCGGCCCGAGCCATTCCCCCGCAACTGCTGGCTCCGCCCTCGCCGTCCGGTGGTGCGGACGATGCGAGAAGGTGCTGTCGGTTGACGTATCGGGTGCGAGAAGGCCGCTCTGTACGGCACGGCCGCAGTCACCCGCCGTCGGACGGTACAGCAAAATGTCCGGAATGCGCCTTACGACCGACCCGTGGACACGACGATCGCGCTCCGACGGCCTCGTCCACCTCCGCGGGTGAGCGCGGACGTGCGGGGAAGTCTTTACCTCTGCATCATCACCTGATGGCCCGGGCGCCGACCCCACCGGTCCCGCCGAGGAGGGCCGCCCGGTCACTCACGTGCAGCTTGCGCATCATGGACATCACGTGGGAGCGCACCGTCCCCGGCGACACGAAGAGCTGCGCCGCGATCCCCGATGTCGTCATGCCGGCGCGCATCAGGTCGAGGACCTCGACCTCGCGCCTGGTGAGCCCGACCGGGTTGCTCGCGCTGCCTAGCGGGTGGGAGGTGCGCAAGCGCACTTCGCTGGTCAACCGGCCGACCAGCCGGCGGGGCACGATGGCCTCTCCGGCGGCGGCTGCCAGGACGACGCTCGGCAGGCTGGCGGACCTGATGTCCTTGTCCAGGTAACCGACGGCACCGGCTCGCACCGCATCGAGGAAATCGGCGTCCGAGCATCGGTCCGCCAGCACGACCACCGCGGTCGGTGGGTGCGCGCGCACGATGGCGCGCACGGCCGCGATCCCCCCGCCCGGAACGTCGGCATCCAGCAGACATGCATCCGGCCTGATCTCCCCGGCAGCCGTCTCTGCCGAGCGCGCATCGCCCACTTCACCGGACACCCCGAGTCCGGCGGCTTCCAAGGACAGCCTGATGCCCTCGCGCAGCAGCGGATGCGGCGCGACCACCAGAACCCGAACACCCCCCACGGCGGCGCCCTCCCCACGCGGCCCCGAGCACTCATGAGCCTGCGCCTCGCAAGGGAACTCCGTGAGACAAGAAGGGAGGAAACGGGAGCGCACGTCCTAACTAGTACCGCCCGACATGTCGGTCACGGTCGACGCCGCGTAACGGCACGGAACCAGGGCGTGGCGTCCCGCGTCACCTCGCTAGCGTGTGCGCCCGTGACATCCGTGCCGCGGTTCGTGCTCGCCTCCGCCTCGCCGGCTCGGCGAAGCTGCTGCGCCAGAGCGGGGATCGAGCCGGATCGTGGTTGTCAGCGGGGTCGACGAGGAGTCGGTGACCGGACCGCCGGCGGACGTCGCGCTGACCCTGGCCGTACGCAAGGCAACCGCGGTGGCTGTCGGGCTGTCCGACGCGCTGGTCCTCGGGTGCGACTCGGTGCTCGACCTCGACGGTGAGGCGCTCGGCAAGCCGGTCGACGCGGCGGACGCGATCGCCCGGTGGCGGCGGATGAGGGGCCGCAGTGGAGTCCTCGTGACGGGTCACTGCCTGATCGACACGACCACCGGCCGCAGCGCTGCCGAGGTGGCGTCGACGGTGGTCCATTTCGCCGACCTGAGCGACGACGAGATCGACGCCTACGTCGCCACCGGGCGAGCCGCTGCGGGTGGCGGGCGCGTTCACGATCGACGGGCTCGGTGGGCCTTTTGTGGACGGCCTCGAAGGCGACCCGCACAACGTGGTCGGGCTGTCGTTGCCGCTCCTGCGCAGGATGCTCGGCGACCTTGACCGGCGCATGACCGACTATTGGGAAGAATCGGTCTAGACCGGGCATAACCTGCCCTTCGGCGCCGGACGGGGTTCCCCCGTTCGGCCCCTTGTCGACATGCCGACTCCCTGCCGATGCAGAGGGTTGGACGTCGCCTCGAGGTCTCGAGCGCCGTACGGGGACCGCCCTGCCGTACACACCCCCTGCCCGGAGGTCCCGCATCATGCACCGCAAGTTCTCGCGCGCCCAGCACCGCAAGCCGTCGCGCGAACACATGGTCTACGCCGTCGTCGGGCTGGCGATCTCCGCGCTGCTCGGCGGCTTCCTGGTGAGCCCCGCCGCCCAGGCCAGCACCGGCAGCGTCAGCGGGTCCTTCTGGGACGATGCCGACCGCGACGGTGTTCACGATGACGCCGAACAAGCCCTGGGCACCCCGACGCTGTACCTGTTCGACGCTTCCGGCGTCTACGTCAAGAACGCCAGGCCGGATGCCTCGGGCTATTACACCGTTCTCGGACCTGCCCGATGGGTCCTACACGGTGAAGGTCGCCGGGAGCTCCTGGACTCCGATCCGGTCCGACTGGACGCCCACGACGGGTTCGCCGCAGCCCGCCCGGCAGGTCCAAGTCAGTGGTGCGACGACGTTCGACTGGGGCTGGCGGCGGATCGTCCGCTCGACCGACCCCGCCGCACCCGTCTCGACGTACACCGGTCCCAACGGCCTCGAGGTCCGCAGCTATGACGACGTTGTGACGGCGAAGTCGCTCTACGACGACTTGGCCCAAGGCGGCTTGGTCGGCGAAGAGGCGGCGGACGTGACAGTTCGGTTCGACCTCACGTCCACCGCCACCACGACCGCCAGCGTCGGCGGTGACAACGGCGTCTACACGTCGTTCCACGCCACAGTGAATCTCGACTACCTCACCTGGCTGGACAGCAGAGACAATGTGCTCTTCCATGAGTACGGGCATGCGTGGAGCCTCTACTACGCGTACATGAAGCAGCAGGACGCGACGATGTCGGGTTACCTGCAGGCGCGTGGGCTCGCCGGGGACTCCCGCGTCAACTCTACGTACTCCTGGAACGTCAAGGAGATGATCGCGGAGGACTACCGCGAGCTCTTCGGGTCGACGTCCGCGCAGAGCGGCTCGCAGATGAACGGCGAGATCCCGAAGGCGGCAGACGTACCAGGTCTCGCCGACTACCTCTCGACCGCCTTCCGCACGCACCGCCGTCGACGGCCCCCGAGCCGGCGCCGAGTCCCTGCACCCTCGCCCGAGGTGACGAGCCTGTCCGTGTCCAGCAATAGCAAGTCGAGCTATCTGGTCGCCTTCACGCTCGCCACGAATTCGAGCGTCAGTGTCGAGATCCGGGACAGCAAGGGACAACTGGTCAAGTCGCTGCTGTCGAACAAGCCGGAGAACGCAGGGGCCGTCGCGCAGGGTTGGAACCGGACCGACAGCCAGGGCCGGACCGTCAGACGCGGCACGTACACCGCCAGGGTCCTGGCCACGGCATCCGGGCCAGTCGGCGCAGAAGTCGGTTGCCTTCAAGGTCTCCTAGCCACCGATGTCGATGGGGCCGGTCCTTCCGGACCGGCCCCATCGACCTTGTGTTCAGTCAGCGCTTACGAACTCACGGCTGACTGGTGGGGATGGCGATCGGGTCGGCCTTGTGGTTGCCCGTCCCGAGTCCACCCTGCGCGCCGGTGCTGATGCCGCAGAGCGCCGACTCGCTGAGTCCGGCCGAGGTCGCCTGCGCAGAGGACAACGAGTTGCCGTCTGCTCCAGTGTCGATCGTGACCGCACTCGGGTAGAGCTTGTTGTTGCTCTCCTGACAGACCAGGACGATGACCTTGAACGTCCTGACGTTGGTGTAGGTCAGCGACTTGCTCTGCCCGTTGGAGATGGTGAACGTCTCCGGCAGATCGCTGTCCTTGGTGTAGCCAGTCGGAACAGTCGTCTCGTCGATGGTGTAGGTACCGGCCGGCAGACCCGTCTTCGTCTTGGTGTCATCGGGTCGGCGGTCCGTTGGTCCAGATAGCAGTCGCCTGCCGCGTCCGTGGTGCAGGTGTCGACCACGGTGCCTCCGGTGCCCGTGCCGTTGTAGAGCGTGAACACCGCGCCGGCGACAGGATCGTCTGCGTCATCGTCCTTCGTGACCGTCAGCGACCCCGGGTTGGCCGTGTTGACGTAGGTCAACGTCTTGGCCTGTCCTGCAGTCAACGTGAACGTCTCCGGCAGGTCCGAGTCCTTGGTGTAGCCGGTCGGCACCGTTGTCTCGTCGATGGTGTAGGTGCCGGCTGGGAGGTTCGACTTGATCGGCCGTGTCGTCGCCGGTGCCCGCGGTCCCGTTGGTCCAGAGGCAGGCACCCGCCGCGTTCACGGTGCAGGTGTCCACGACCGTTGCCCGAGGTGTTGGCACCGCTGTACAGGGTGAACACGGCGCCGGCCTGGCTGCCGCTGTCACTGCCCGACTTGGTGACCGTCAGGGAAGCGCAGTTGGTGATGTTGACCGGGACCGGCGGGACGAAGTCCTTGAGGGCCGCGGTGAACGAGTCGGACGAGCGGCTCTTGAGGTAGGCGGAGCCGAATGACGCGCACACGTTCGGGTCGAAGATCTGGTCAAGTCGAGCTGAGCTTCGCCGAACGTCCGTGGCGACAGAGCTCCTGCCCATCCGCGTCGCAGGCGGTATCGCCGTCGTGTTGATCGACCCGGCCGCCTTGTTCTGTCTGTGAGGTCCTCGGCAGGCCCCCAGACGGTGCCGGTCCACTCTCGCAGCGAGATCGTGGCGACCGTGCCGCCGCGGGACAGGTCGTAGGTGACCAGCAGGTCGTCCACCGAGCGGATCGGCGTGATGCCGTTCGCCGAGCAGTCGGTGTCGGCCGGAGTCGCGTTCTGGGTGCACTGACGCTTGTTGAACTCGAAGTCCATGTTCGTTGTGCCGCTTGGGTCCTGCACTCGGGTCCAGTACATGTTGAGGAAACCGGTGCCTCCGGAGCCCTCCTGATAGACGCCAAACTCCTTGAGGTCGCTCTTGTTGGGCGGGATGCTGCCGTCGACGACGACCGGCGAAGCCGTGTCCTCCTTGGTGCCCTGCCCGAACGACTCGTCGGTCGAACCGCTGTCGGTGTCGACCCGGCGGCCTTGGTTCACGCTCGCCCAGTCGATCGACGGCGCCGCGTCGTCCACCTTGAGGTTCGCGTCGGTGTCGATCTCGAAGTTGCTGCCTGCCAGCGACACCTCGCTGTGGCTGGCGAACGCAACTGTTTGTGTCAGCGACCCTGCGAGCAGTACCGCAGCACAGATCGCCAATGTCCTGCGCGGCCGCATCCGCGTCCGCTCTCTCTGAGATTGCATGAAGTCCCCTCCCTTTGTTTGCTTCGGGCCGCGCACACCGCCACCGACACCACCCCGAGCCCCCCGACCCGGCGCAGAGGCCACGCCCCAGTCCGCCTAGCAACCTGCGCCACTGCGTACTCCCTGTACATAGGCACTCCGGGCCGTACGTCACGCACCGTGACGCCGACCCCGAGCGACAGAGGTCACCGTCCGTCAACGAACCTCAACGGTTCGCCGAGGACAAGCCGTGCATCAGCGACCGGGACCGGACATCCCGCTCGGCAACGGGGTGGCCCGTTGGTACTAGTGCCTCCCGACGTTCGTCCGGGTGCCAATCCGCTGATCGGGATGGCGGATCGCCTCCGCGGTCACCGTCCGCAGTCGTCGAGCAGCGACCCGTGAGCGCGAGAGAGAGCAGCGCGTCCTAGACTCCCGACGCCAGCCGACGCTAGGGAGCGCAGCCGTGCACAAGGTGCTGATCGCCAACCGCGGCGAGATCGCGGTCCGGATCGCCCGGGCCTGCCGGGACGCGGGCACTCGACCAGTGTCGCGGTGTACGCCGAGCCGGACCGCGACGCACTGCACGTCCGGCTGGCCGACGAGGCGTTCTCCCTCGGCGGCAGCACCCCGGCCGACTCCTACCTCGACGTCGCCAAGATCCTCGCCGTCGCGAAGCAGGCCGGCGCCGACGCCGTCCACCCGGGCTACGGCTTCCTCGCCGAGAACGCCGGCTTCGCCCAGTCAGTGATCGACGCCGGCCTGACCTGGATCGGCCCGCCCCCGAGCGCCATCGACTCCCTCGGCGACAAGGTCAAGGCCCGCCACATCGCCGAGCGGGCCGGCGCGCCGCTGGTCGCCGGCACCAAGGAGCCGGTCGCGGACGCCGACGAGGTCGTGGCGTTCGCCAAGGAGCACGGCGTGCCGGTCGCGATCAAGGCGGCCTACGGCGGAGGCGGCCGAGGGCTCAAGGTCGCGCGGACCATCGAGGAGATCCCCGAGCTGTTCGACTCCGCCGTACGCGAGGCCGTCGGCGCGTTCGGCCGCGGCGAGTGCTTCGTCGAGAAGTACCTCGACCAGCCGCGCCACGTCGAGACCCAGTGCCTCGCCGACCAGCACGGCAACGTCGTCGTGGTCTCGACCCGCGACTGCTCGTTGCAGCGACGCCACCAGAAGCTCGTCGAGGAGGCGCCGGCACCGTTCCTCTCCGACGAGCAGAACGCCGAGCTCTACCGCGCGTCCAAGGCGATCCTGAAGGAGGCCGGCTACGCCGGTGCCGGCACCTGCGAGTTCCTCGTCGGGCAGGACGGCACCATCTCCTTCCTCGAGGTCAACACCCGCCTGCAGGTCGAGCACCCGGTCACCGAGGAGGTCACCGGCATCGACCTGGTCCGCGAGATGTTCCGCATCGCCGACGGCGAGGCCCTCGGCTACGACGACCCGCCGGTGCGCGGCCACTCCATCGAGTTCCGGATCAACGCCGAGGACGCCGGCCGCAACTTCCTCCCCGCTCCCGGCACGCTGTCCCACTGGTCACCGCCGTCCGGGCCGGGAGTACGGCTCGACGGCGGCTACGAGGTCGGCGAGACGATCCCCGGCGCGTTCGACTCCCTGGTCGCCAAGCTGATCGTCACCGGCGCGACCCGCGAGCAGGCGCTCCAGCGGTCCCGCCGCGCCCTCGCCGAGTTCGAGGTCGACGGCATGCCCACCGTCATCGCCTTCCACCGCGCGGTCACGGCGGACCCCGCGTTCACCGACGAGCCGTTCCGGATCCACACCCGGTGGATCGAGACCGACTTCGACAACACCATCGAGCCGTACGCCGGCGCCGCTGCCGAGGCGGCGGAGCCGGCCGAGCGCGACCGGGTCGTCGTCGAGGTGGCCGGACGGCGCCTCGAGGTCGTACTGCCGTCGGGTCTTGGTGCCGGCGCCGCGTCCGCGGCCAAGGGCAAGCCCGCACGGCGAGGCGGCGGCAAGAAGGCCGGCGCCGCGGCCAGCGGGGACAGCCTGACCAGCCCGATGCAGGGCACGATCGTCAAGGTCGTCGCCGAGGAGGGCCAGCAGGTCGCCGAGGGCGACCCGATCGTCGTCCTCGAGGCGATGAAGATGGAGCAGCCGCTGAACGCCCACAAGGGTGGGACGGTCACGGGTTTGAGCGCTGAGGTCGGGGCCACCGTCATCAGCGGCGCCGTCATCTGCGAGATCAAGGACTGACCGCGCAGGAACGGCACAGCGACCAGGGGAGTTATCCCGCCATGGATACATTCGTCGTCCTGCTCCTCGTCGGGGCCGTGATCCTGTTCCTGGTCACCCGGTCGCAGCGCCGAGAGAAGCAGCGCGAGCTGGAGTCCGTCGACGCCGTGAAGACGGTGGCCGAGGAGGACGTCACCCGGCTCGGCGAGGACGTCGCCCTCCTCGACACCGAGACCGCCGGCCGTGAGATCGACGAGGCGACCCGGCAGGACTACCGGCGGGCGCTGGACGCCTACGACTCCGCGAAGGCGGCGCTGGACCGGGTGCGCAGCCCCGACGACGTCCGGGAGGTCACCGGGATCCTGGAGGACGGGCGCTACGCGATCGCCTGCGTGCAGGCCCGGCTGGCGGGCGAGCCGCTCCCGGTGCGGCGGCCGCCGTGCTTCTTCAACCCGCAGCACGGCCCCTCCACCGACGACGTCGAGTGGGCCCCGCCCGGTGGTGCTCCTCGGCCCGTGCCCGCCTGCCCGGCCGATGCCATGCGGGTCATCGCCGGCGCCGAGCCGGACATCCGCAAGGTGCCGGTGGGCGCCGGACGGCGGCCCTACTGGCAGGGCGGGCAGGGCTACCAGCCGTACGCCCAGGGCTACTTCTCGCCCTTCGCCGGGTCCGGGCTGCTCCCGGGTGTGCTGCTCGGCGCCGTGATGTTCGGCGGCTTCGGCGGCTGGGACGGCGACGGCTCGGACGGCGGATCCGATGGTGGTGACGCCGGTGGCGACGGCGGAGGCGACGGCGGTGGCGACGGCGGCGGAGGCGACGGCGGCGGCGGCGACGGCGGCGGGGACTTCGGCGGCGGCGGCGACGGTGGCGGCGGCGTCGGCGGGGACTGCGGCGGCGGCGGGGACTTCGGCGGCGGCTTCGGCGGCGGCGACTTCTGACACGCAGCGGAACAGCCTCCCGGAAATGATCGCGCGGGCGAGATCAGTGCCCGCTGCGCAGGTCCACGCGCAGCGCCGAGCACACCGGCGTGTCTGCAGCGCTCGCGTACGCAGCCGGAAACACCCCGGAAACATCACGCGGGCGCTGACCACTTGCCCCCGACCCCGTCATGAATTCAGCGCAGTCGAGGGCAAACGATCACGCTCCCGTGATCACTTCGGCGACATGACGGCCGCACCGGCGAGATCATCACAGTCGAACAGACACACGGTCGCGTTCCCGCGAGCGCTTCGACGACATCGACGGCAGGCCTGGCCGGTTGGCGCTCAGCCCTGCCAGACCCGGGTGTGCAGCTGCCGGGCGGCCTCGGCGATCGAGCCGCTGATCGACGGGTAGATCGTGAACGAGTGCGCCAGCTGGTCGACGGTGAGCCGGCGCGTCGACGGCCAGCGCCACCGGGAAGATCAGCTCGCTGGCCCGCGGTGCGACCACGACGCCGCCCACGACCGTCCCCGAGCCAGGTCGCGCGAACAGCTTCACGAAGCCGTCGTGCACGCCCTGCATCTTGGCCCGGGCGTTGGTGGCGAGCGGCAGCTTCACCATGACGGCGTCCGTCGAGCCCTCGTCGAGGTCCTTCTGCCCCCAGCCCACCGTGGCGATCTCCGGGTCGGTGAAGACGTTGGACGAGACCGACCGCAGGCTCAGCGGGCTCACCGCGTCGCCGAGCAGGTGCCACATGGCGATCCGCCCCTGCATCGCCGCGACCGAGGCGAGCATCAGCACGCCGGTGCAGTCACCGGCCGCGTAGACCCCGGTCGCCGAGGTGCGCGACACCCGGTCGACCTCGATGTGTCCGCCCTTGTCCAGGCGGACCCCCGCCTCCTCCAGGCCGAGGCCGGCGGTGTTGGGGATCGAGCCGACCGCCATCAGGCAGTGGCTGCCCACCACGGTCCGGCCGTCCTCCAGCGACACCGACACCGAGTCGCCGTCGCGGGTGACGGCGCCGGCCCGGCTCTTGGACAGGACCGTCATGCCGCGCCGGCGGAAGACGTCCTCCAGGACTGTCGCCGCGTCCGCGTCCTCGCCTGGCAGCACCCGGTCCCTGCTGGAGACCAGCGTGACCTGGCTGCCCAGGGCCGTGTACGCCGAGGCGAACTCCGCCCCCGTCACGCCCGAGCCGACCACGATCAGGTGCTCGGGCAGGTCGTCGAGGGCGTAGACCTGCTCCCAGGACAGGATGCGCTCGCCGTCGGGCTGCGCGTCCGGGAGGACCCGAGGGTGCGCGCCGGTCGCGACGAGGACGGCGTCGGCCTCGACCGTCTCCTCGCCGCCGTCGGTCAGCGAGGCCACGACCCGGGTGGCGCCGTCCAGCCGCCCCAGGCCGCGGAGCACCCGGACACCCTCGCGCTCGAGCCGGGCGGCGATGTCGTCGGACTGCGCCTGCGCCAGCGCCGTCACCCGCTTGTTCACGCGCGCCAGGTCCACGCCCACCAGGTCGTCGGGCAGGTCGCCTCCGCCCGCGGCGCCACCGGCGCCGAGCCTGACTCCCAGCTCGCCGGACTCGGCGGTGTCCGTCATCACCTCGGCCGTCGCGATCAGCGTCTTGGACGGCACGCAGTCGGTGAGCACCGCGGAGCCGCCGAGCCCGTCCCGGTCCACGACGGTCACCTCGGCGCCGAGCTGCGCGGCCACCAGCGCCGCCTCGTAGCCGCCGGGGCCACCACCCACGATCGCGATGCGTGTCACGCGCGTCATTGTTCCCCACTGCGCCGCAGCCGCCCCCGGCGCCAATATCCTCAGGCCCCATGACCCTGTACGGCGCGTACGGCAGCAACATGGATCCCGCGCAGATGCTGCTGCGGGCTCCGCACTCGCCGCTGCGCGGGGTCGGCTGGCTCGTCGGCTGGCGGCTCACCTTCGGCGGGGAGGACCGGGGCTGGGAGGGTCCGCTCGCGACGCTCGTCGAGGACCCGGTCCACCAGGTCTTCGTCGCGCTCTACGACGTGACCGAGGCCGACGAGGTCAACATGGACCGCTGGGAGCACGCCGACCTGGCGCTCTTCACCAAGGTCAGCGTCCGCGTGGCCACCCTGGAAGGCGACGTGCTCGCCTGGATCTACGTGCTCGCCGACTACGAGGGCGGGCTGCCCTCGGCGCGCTACCTGGGGCTGCTGGCCGACGCCGCGGAGGCCGCCGGAGCCCCCGACGACTACGTCGCCGAGCTGCGGTCCCGGCCGTGCCGCTCGGTCGGTCCTTGACCGTGAGCCGAAACTCTATAGACGCGGTCATGACCTGCCGATGTACCGGTCGTGAGAATCGTTCGACCCACTCCCCTGGCCACCGGTGAGCGTCTCCTGGCGGCGTTGCAGGCCTGCCCCGCCACCCAGCGGGTGACGATCCGGCTGTCCACCAGCACCCCACGTACCCGCCGGTCGATCGCCGAGCTGCTCCAGGCACACGCCTTCGCCGCGCACTGCCAGATCGCGGTCGCCGAGAGCCGTGGCCTCGCCGTCCGCTGGGTCGACGGCATCGTCTCCGGTACGGCGGAACAGCTGGCCGCCTTCGTCACCACCGTGTCCCCCGTGCTGGACCGGTCGCACGGCAGCGCCAGCCTGGCCACCGCCGCCTGGCACGGATACCGCGGTCCCCGGGCGGCCCACTAGGGTCGCGCCGTGGACGACACGACCGCACAGACCCCTACCGCCCTCGCCGACGAGGCCGCCGCCCGGCTGCGCGAGCTGACCGGCATCGAGCCGCCACGACGTCGCTCTCGTCCTGGGCTCCGGCTGGGTCCCGGCCGCCGACCTGCTGGGCGAGACGGTCGCCGAGCTGCCGGTCACCGACCTGCCGGGCTTCCACGCCGCGGCCGTCGCCGGCCACGCCGGCAGGCTGCGCTCGGTCCAGGTCGGTGACGACACGCGGGCCCTCGTCCTCCTCGGACGCACCCATCTCTACGAGGGTCTCGGGGTAGCCGCCGTGGTCCACGGTGTGCGCACGGCGGTCGCTGCCGGAGCGCGGGTCGTGGTGCTCACCAACGGCTGCGGCGGCCTGCTGCCGACGTACGCCCCCGGCCAGCCGGTCCTGATCAGGGACCACATCAACCTGACCGCGACCTCACCGATCGTCGGGGCACGTTTCGTCGACCTGACCGACCTGTACTCACCCCGGCTGCGCGCGCTGTGCCGCGAGGCCGACCCGGAGCTGGAGGAGGGCGTCTACGTCCAGGTCCCCGGACCGCACTACGAGACCCCTGCCGAGATCGGCATGGTCCGCGCGATCGGCGGCGACCTCGTCGGGATGTCGACGACGCTGGAGGCGATCGCGGTCCGGGAGGCCGGCGCGGAGGTTCTCGGCATCTCGCTCGTCACCAACTTCGCCGCGGGCATGACCGGCGAGCCGCTCAACCACGAGGAGGTGCTCGAGGCCGGCCGCGCCGCGGCCACCCGGATGGGTCGGCTCCTCGCCTCGCTGGTGGGTCAGCTGTGACCGGCCAGTCGGGGAGCCGGACGCGCGGGCAGGGCCAGGGCCACGAGCACCGCGAGAGCGCCGACACCGTCGACGCCACCGACGTCGCCCGCGCCTGGCTCGCCGAGGACCCGGACCCGGACACCAGGGCCGAGCTGCAGGGTCTGCTGGACGCCGGCGACGCCGCCGCCCTCGCGGACCGCTTCGGCGCCAGGCTGGAGTTCGGCACCGCCGGGCTGCGCGGTGCCCTCGGAGCCGGGCCGAACCGGATGAACCGCGCGGTCGTGATCCGCGCTGCCGCCGGCCTGTGCAGCTACCTGACCGCTCGTGGCGGCCGCTCCGTCGTCATCGGGTACGACGCCCGGCACAAGTCCGACGTCTTCGCCCGCGACACGGCGGAGGTCGTGGAGGGCGCCGGCATGCACGCCGTCGTCCTCCCGAGGCCGCTGCCGACCCCCGTGCTCGCCTTCGCGATCCGCCAGCTCGGTGCCGACGCCGGCGTGATGGTCACCGCCTCCCACAACCCGCCGCAGGACAACGGCTACAAGGTCTACCTCGGCGACGGCTCGCAGATCGTGCCGCCGGCCGACGCCGAGATCTCCGCCGCCATCGAGGCCGTCGGCCCTCTGTCGACCGTCCCGCGCGGTGACGGCTGGCAGACCCTCGGCGAGGAAGTCCTCGAGGCCTATCTCGACCGGGTCGCCGGCCTCGTCGACCCGGCGCCTCCCCCCGCGACCTGCAGCATCGTCTACACGCCGCTGCACGGAGTCGGCCGCGACGTCGTCCTCGCGGCGTTCGACCGCGCGGGGTTCCCCGCGCCGACCGTCGTGACCCAGCAGGGGGACCCGGACCCGGAGTTCAGCACGGTGGCGTTCCCCAACCCGGAGGAGCCGGGTGCCATCGACCTCGCGCTGGCCGCCGCCGTGGAGGCGGGAGCCGACATCGTGCTCGCGAACGACCCGGACGCCGACCGGTGCGCGGTCGCCGTCCCTGACACGGCGGCCGCGGCGGGCTGGCGGATGCTGCGCGGCGACGAGGTCGGCGCCCTGCTCGGTGCGCACCTGGTACGCCGGTACCCCTCGCTGTCGGGCACCTTCGCGGCCTCGATCGTCTCGTCGTCGCTGCTCAGCCGGATCGCCGCGGCGCACGGGCTGGACTACGTCGAGACCCTCACCGGCTTCAAGTGGATCTCGCGGGTCGATGGGCTGCGCTACGGCTACGAGGAGGCGCTGGGCTACTGCGTCGACCCGGAGGGGGTCCGCGACAAGGACGGGGTGTCCGCCGCGCTGCTCGTCGCCGAGCTCGCCGCGACTCTGAAGACCGAGGGCCGCGCCCTTACCGACCTGCTCGACGACCTCGCGCGCGAGCACGGGCTGCACGCCACCGACCAGCTGTCCGCCCGCGTCGAGGACCTCGCGCTGATCGAGGACGCCATGGCCCGGCTGCGCGCCGAACCGCCGACCACGCTGGGTGGCCGCGCGGTCGAGCACGCCGAGGACCTCGCCGCCGGCAGCGACGCGCTGCCGCCCACCGACGGGCTGCGCTACCGGCTGGCCGACGGCGGCCGGGTGGTCGTGCGACCCTCCGGCACCGAGCCCAAGCTCAAGGCCTACCTCGAGGTGGTGGTCGCCGGTGGTCGACGAGGACGTCACCGCTGCCCGGCGTACGGCCGACGACGCGCTGGCGGCGATCAAGGCTGACCTGGCGTCGGTCCTCGCCTTGGGCTGAATCAGGGGCTGTCCAGGCCCTCGAAGACGTCCGTCAGCACCGGCGTGCCGACCGGCCGGTGCGGGCGAGCCAGCACGTAGTGCTCGACCGAGGCGCTGCGTGCCCACTGCTCGTCGGTCACGTCCGGATTGGCGATGACGTGCTGCTGGCTGCGGTGCTCCCGCAGTCCGGCCACCACCCGGAGGGCCACCGTGCTGATGTCGACGGAGACGCCGATCTGCTCGTCGGGCACCCCGCGCAGGTGGTACACCGCGTCCGGGTCCCACGGCTCGATCCCTTTGCGGCGCCGCGTCTCGTTCCAGCGCTCGAAGACCGACTGCGGCAGGGCGCCGTGCACCAACCGATGCAGCCCGGCGCCAGGCTCGGCGGCCACCCGGTCGAACGCAGCGTCGGTCGCCGCGCCGACCCGGACGTGGTCCGGGTGGCCGGTGATCCCGTCCGGGCCGAACGTCCCGACGACCTCGGGGCGCTCCTGCCGCATGACCTCGGCGACCCGGTCGACGAGTTCCTCGAACGGCACAGCAGCCACGCCACCGTCGTCGTACCCGAACCACTCGTGCCGGTCCGGCGGCCTGCCGAGCACCTGCCAGGCGCGCTCGTCCTCCGCCCGGCGGACCGACCCGAGGGTCTCGCGGGTCGCCGGGAACTCGGGATGGATGTCGCCGGCGGCACCGTCGGTGGCGTGCACCAGGACGTACCGGAAGCCGGGCTCGTCCGCGTGCAGGGCAACAGTGCCGGCCATGCCGTAGGCGTCATCGTCCGGGTGGGCGACGACCACCATCAACGACCGGCCGGAGTCCATGCTCCGATGATCCACGATCAGGCCGGACCGACGAGGCGCTCCAGCCGGGTCACGACCTGCTCAGGACCCGGCATCGACGCGACCTCCTCGCTCAGCCGGCTGGCGGCCGCCCGGAACTGTGGCTCGCGCAGCACCGCCGACACGGCATTGGCGACGGCCTCCGTGTCACGCCGGCCGGGTGCAGCCCCAGCCCTGCGCCGGTGCTCACCACACCCGCGGTGTTACGGAACTGGTCGGCGCCCTGCGGCAGGCAGACCTGCGGCAGCCCGAGACCCGCAGCGCCGAAAACCGTCCCGGAGCCGCCGTGGGAGACCACGGCGGCGCACAGCGGCAGGACGGCCGCCTGCGACACGTAGCGCTCGACGATCACGTGCGACGGCTGCCGGCCAAGCTCAGCAGGGTCACCGGCCGGCCCCACGGTCACCAGCAGCCTGACGTCGAGCCCCGCCAGAGCCGTCACCGCGGCGCGCAGCACGTCCGGCCGGCTCTGCACGGTGCCCAGGGTGAGATAGACCAACGGCCTGGCATCGTCGACGCTCAACCCGGCCGGCAGCTCGGCCGATTCGCCGGTGTAGATGACCGGCCGCAGCTGTTCGATCGCGCCGATATGGTCGCGGGACACCGTCTGCAGGGCCGGCGGGCAGATGTCGAGGTACAGGTGCTGGAAGCAGCCGGCGTACGCCGGCACCTCGAGGCCGTGCCGCGACCACAGGTCCGTGAGGCTCGCGCTGCCGTCGGCGAGGATCCCCGCCGGGATGGCCCCGCCGAAGGCGTGCACGACGTGCGGGACGCCGAGCAGCGTGGCGACCAGAGGCGCGGCGAGCTCGCCGTTCTCGTGCAGGACCAGGTCGGGCCGCCACTCGCGGGCCACCGGCAGCAGCGCCGCCAGCATCGGCTCGGCGCGTGCCGCCCCGAACAGCACGGGGAACACCCGCGTCGGGATGTCCTCCGGCGCCATCCCGGCGGCGGCCCGGCGGGCCTCGGCGCGCAGTGGCGCGACCCCCGCGTCCGTCAAGCCGGCTTCGGTCGCGCTGATGCCCGCCGCGCGCACGACCCGGCAGGCGTCCGCGCCGGTGGTCCACAGCACCTCGTGCCCGGCCGACAACAACGCCCTGGCCAGCGGCACCATCGGCAGGACGTGGCCGTAGCCCGGCGTCGACGAGACGAGGACCCGCACCCTCCCCTCCCCTCCACTCCGCCCGATGAGGAGCTGCCGCGAGCCGGACGGTACTCCGCGCCCGGCCGGTGCGAGCGGAGCGGCGGTAGGCTCGGGCGGTGACAACGACCGCTTCCCCGCCCGTCACGAGCGGCACATCGAGCCCGGGCGGTCTCGCATCTCACCGACGTCTCCGCCTCCGACGCCTCGCTGCGGCGGTTCCTGCACGGCCTGCCCGGCGTCGACCAGGTCGGCGCCGAGGCCCGGGCCGCGACGCTGTCCACCCGGTCGATCAAGACCACCGCCAAGGCATGGGCCATCGACCTGGCGATCACGATGATCGACCTCACCACGCTCGAGGGGCAGGACACCGCCGGCAAGGTCCGCGCGCTCTGCGCCAAGGCGATGCGACCCGACCCCTCTGACCCGACGACGCCGCGGGTCGCCGCGATCTGCGTCTACCCCGACATGGTCCCGCGTCGCGGTGGAGGCGCTGCGCGGCAGCGGCGTCAAGGTGGCCAGCGTCGCGACCGCCTTCCCGAGCGGCCGCGCCAGCCTGCCGGTCAAGCTCGCCGACACCCGGGACGCCGTCGCCGCGGGCGCCGACGAGATCGACATGGTCATCGACCGCGGCGCGTTCCTCTCCGGCCACTACCTCGAGGTGTTCGACGAGATCGTCGCGGTCAAGGAGGCCTGCGGCGACGGCGCACCTCAAGGTCATCCTGGAGACCGGCGAGCTGGTCGACCTACGACAACGTCCGGCGCGCCTCCTGGCTGGCGATGCTCGCCGGCGGCGACTTCATCAAGACCTCCACCGGCAAGATCGCGCCGGCGGCGACCCTGCCGGTCACGCTGGTCATGCTCGAGGCGGTGCGCGACTTCCGGGACGCCACCGGGCCGCCAGGTCGGCGTCAAGCCGGCCGGCGGCATCCGCACCACCAAGGACGCCATCAAGTACCTCGTCCTCGTCAACGAGACGGTCGGCGACGACTGGCTCGACCCCGACTGGTTCCGCCTCGGCGCCTCCAGCCTGCTCAACGACCTGCTGATGCAGCGCACCAAGATCGCAACCGGCCGCTACTCCGGTCCCGACTACTTCACCCTCGACTAGCAGAGGCTGACGATTCCGTTGACTTCCAAGACGTTCGAGTACGCGCCGGCGCCGGAGTCGCGCGCGATCGTCGACCTCCAGCCGTCGTACGGGCTGTTCATCGGCGGCGAGTTCGTCGACCCGACCGACGGACGCACGTTCAAGACGGTGAGCCCGGCGACCGAGGAGGTGCTGGCCGAGGTCACCGAGGCCGGCCCGGCCGACGTCGACCGCGCGGTGGGGGCGGCCCGCAGGGCGTACGACAAGGTCTGGTCCAAGCTGCCCGGCTCGCGAGCGCGGCAAGTACCTCTTCCGCATCGCGCGCATCATGCAGGAGCGGGCGCGCGAGCTCGCCGTGCTCGAGTCGCTCGACAACGGCAAGCCGATCCGCGAGTCCCGCGACGTCGACATCCCGCTGGTGGCGGCGTAGTTCTTCTACTACGCCGGGTTGGGCCGACAAGCTCGACCACGCCGGCTTCGGGCCCGACCCGCAGCCGCTGGGCGTGGCCGGCCAGGTCATCCCGTGGAACTTCCCGCTGCTCATGCTCGCCTGGAAGATCGCGCCCGCGCTGGCCTGCGGCAACACCGTGGTGCTCAAGCCGGCCGAGACGACGCCGCTGACCGCGCTGCTGTTCGCCGAGATCTGCCAGCAGGCCGACCTGCCGCCCGGCGTGGTCAACATCGTCACCGGCGCCGGCGACACCGGCCGCGCGCTGGTCGAGCACCCCGGACGTCGACAAGGTCGCGTTCACCGGGTCGACCGAGGTCGGCAAGATGATCGCCCGCTCCACCGCCGGCAGCAGCAAGAAGGTCACGCTCGAGCTCGGCGGCAAGGCCGCCAACATCGTGTTCGACGACGCGCCGATCGACCAGGCGGTCGAGGGCATCGTCAACGGCATCTTCTTCAACCAGGGCCACGTCTGCTGCGCCGGCTCGCGGCTGCTCGTCCAGGAGACGCGTACGACGAGGTGCTGACGTCGCTCAAGCGCCGGCTCGGCACCGCTGCGCCTCGGCGACCCGCTGGACAAGAACACCGACATCGGCGCCATCAACTCCGCCGAGCAGCTCGCCCGGATCCGCGAGCTGTCCGACGTCGGTGAGGCCGAGGGCGCCGAGCGCTGGTCGCCGCCGTGCGACCTGCCGGACAAGGGCTTCTGGTTCCCGCCGACCCTGTTCACCGGTGTCTCGCAGGCGCACCGGATCGCCCGCGAGGAGATCTTCGGCCCGGTCCTCTCGGTGCTGACCTTCCGCACGCCGGACGAGGCGGTCGAGAAGGCCAACAACACGCCGTACGGCCTGTCCGCCGGCGTCTGGACCGACAAGGGCTCGCGCATCCTCTGGATGGCCGACCAGCTGCGCGCCGGCGTCGTGTGGGCCAACACGTTCAACCGGTTCGACCCGACCTCGCCGTTCGGCGGCTACAAGGAGTCGGGCTACGGCCGCGAGGGCGGCCGGCACGGGCTGGAGGCCTACCTTGCCGTCTAAGGAGATATCGGAACGCCTTGACGTCCGGAAGACCTACAAGCTCTTCATCGGCGGCAAGTTCCCGCGCTCGGAGAGCGGCCGGTCCTACGAGGTGACCGACAGCAAGGGTCGGTTCCTCGCCAACGCCGCGATGGCCTCCCGCAAGGACGCCCGCGACGCGGTCGTCGCGGCCCGCAAGGCCTTCCCCGGCTGGTCAGCCGCCACCGCGTACAACCGCGGCCAGGTCCTCTACCGCGTCGCCGAGCTGCTCGAGGGCCGCCGCGCCCAGTTCGTCGACGAGGTCGCGGCCGGCGAGGGCCTCACCCGCAGCAAGGCCGAGACCACCGTCGACGCCGCCATCGACCGCTGGGTCTGGTACGCCGGGTGGTCGGACAAGATCGCCCAGGTGCACGGCTCGTCCAACCCGGTCGCCGGCCCCTACTTCGACTTCTCGGTGCCCGAGCCGACCGGCGTCGTCGCGGTGCTGGCCCCGCAGGACTCCTCGCTGCTCGGCCTGGTGTCGGTGGTCGCGCCGGCGATCGTCACCGGCAACACCGTCGTGGTGCTCGGCAGCGAGCGCGGCCGCTGCCGGCCGTCACGCTCGCCGAGGTGCTCGCGACCTCCGACGTGCCGGGCGGCGTCGTCAACGTCCTCACCGGACGCACCGCCGAGGTCGCGCCCTGGCTCGCGTCGCACATGGACGTCAACGCGATCGACCTCGCGGGAGCCCCGGACGGCGACCGTGACCGACCTGCGAGGTCGCCGCGGCCGACAACCTCAAGCGGGTGCTGCGCCCGGAGCGCACCGACTGGTCCGCGACGCCGGACATCGAGCCGGCTGCTCGCCCTCCTCGAGACCAAGACGGTCTGGCACCCGATCGGCGTCTGACCTCTCGCGCGTCGCTGCCCGCCAGTCAGGCTTTGTCGAGCACCGGGTGAAGCCCTGCCTGGTTTGGTGCCACAGCATGCCCCTCGGTGCGCACGCGCGGGAGCCGTCGCTCCAGCGCCCTCGGGATCCACCAGTTGGCGTCGCCGAGGAGGGTCATGGTCGCCGGCACCAACACCATGCGGACGAGGGTGGCGTCCACGAAGATTGCCGTGGCCAGACCCAGGCCGAACATCTTGGTCGCCGCGTCCTCCCCGAGGACGAAGGCCAGGAACACCGAGATCATGATGAGCGCAGCCGATGTGATCACCCGCCCCGTCGAGGCGATACCGCGGACGATCGACGTCTCGTTGTCGCCAGTGGCGACGTACTCCTCGCGCACCCGGGACAACAGAAAGACCTCGTAGTCCATCGAGAGCCCGAACAGGATCGCGAACATGAACATCGGGATGAAGGAGACGATCGGCACGGTCGACTCGAGGCCGATCAGACCGGCGGCCCAGCCCCACTGGAACACCATGACCATCACGCCGTACGCCGCACCGATGCTGAGCAGGTTGAGGACCACGGCCTTCAGCGGCACCAGCACGGACCGGAAGACGAGCATCAGGAGGACGAACGACATCGCGAGCACCGCGGCGATCAGCACCGGGAGCCGTTCGTTGACGCGTGCACCGACGTCGGCGAAGTTAGCGGTCTGACCACCGACGTGTGCCCGCGCGGGACTGCTCGCGAGCACGATGGGCAGCACCTCAGCCCGCAACCGCTCGACTGTTGCGTGCGTGGCGGCGTCCTGAGGCCCCGTCGTCGGGATGGCGACGATGACAGCCACACCGGCGTCGGCGTACACCTGCGGGACGCCCACCGAGGCGATCCCCGGGTCGGCCTTGACCGCCGCCACCAGAGGAGCGATCGACGGTCGGATCCTCGGCGATGTCGACAGCGACCACGACCGGACCGTTGCTGCCTGGACCGAACCCCCGGGCCACCAGGTCGTAGGCCTGGCGCTCGGTCCGGCTCTCGGGCAGCGCACCGTCGTCGGGGATGCCTGGACGCAGCGCAACGACCGGCGCGGCGAGAGCGAGCAACAGCACGGTGACGCCCACGGTGTACGGCCACGGGTTGCGGGTCACGTGCCGGACCCATCGTGACCAGCCTGGGCTGACTGGAGCCGCCGATACCGTCGCCAGCAGGACGCTGCCCGCGCCGGTTGATGTGCTGCCCGGCGAGGCCCAGGAACGCAGGCAGCAACGTGACCGAGACGGCCACCATGACGAGAACGACGACCGAGACTGCGATGCCGCCCGCGGTCATGAACGGGACGCCCGCAACCACCAGCCCGAGAATCGCCACGACCACGATGCCGCCGGCGACGACTACCGGCTTGCCAGCCGTTGCCAGCGCCGAGCCGGCTGCCTCGGCAACGGGCAGGCCGCGAGCAAGGTAGTCACGGTGCCGGGTCACGATGAACAAGGCGTAGTCGATGCCTACCCCAAGTCCCACCATTGCCCCGAGGACGGGCGCCCAGCTCGGGATGTCGATGAGGTTGGCGATGAGCGACATGGAGCTGACACCTACGGCGAGCCCGAGCACGGCGGTGCCGAGCGGGATAGCCATGGCGATCACGAGACCCGAAGGCGAGGAACAGGATGAGCGCCGCGACCAGCAGCCCGATGAGCTCGCCCACGGCGGGCTGCGGCTGCTCGAACGCCCAGTAGAGATCGCCACCCATCTCGAGCCGCAGCCGGGAAGCCGCCTCGGCCTCGGCGCCGAACGCCTTGAGGTTCCTGAGGTCCTGGGCCGAGAGCTCGTCCACGAGCGGGTACTGCAGGCGGATGAGCGCAACACGCCCGTCCGGCGACAGGACCTCCGTCGTCCTGAGGACGTGGGGCAGTGCCGCGGCGCCGCTGCCGCAGCGTCGCGCAGCGCCGACCGAGCGTCTGCCGAGTCGGCGAACGTCGCGTCGTCGTCCAGCGGGGTAACCACCAGCTGAGCCGTCAGACCGGCATCAGTTGCACCGGCATCGGCCATCAGGTCGCTGGCCTGCTGGGAGTCCAGCCCCGGCACCTGCATCGAGTCCTTGAGCCCGTGCCCGAAGACGCCGGAAGCCCCCACGACGACGACGGCCAGGACCAGCCAGGAGCCGATCACGACCCAGGGTCGGCGAGCAGACAGGTGGCCAAGACGGTACAGAGACTTCGACATGATCGGTCGTCCTCCACGGTCGTTGGCGTCAGCGCGACTGCCATGCCCGTCAGCCTGGTGACGCGACGCGGATGGCACATCGGCCGCAGGGCGCCCGGCTTCTCGTTCTGCGGAAGGGTGCGCGTCTGGTCCTTTCGGCCGAAGCGCAACGCCGGTGGATCCCTAGGCTGGGGTCGTGGTCAGCAGCGTGGTGAGGTCTCTGCGAGATGAACCACGGCCTGCCGCACCACCGGCGCGGGTCTGGCGGGACTGGGCACTGGTCGCCGTCCTGCTGCTGACCGCCGTGCTCGAAGGCATCTTTCGTACCGATGTCCCGTGGCGACCGGTAGCGGTCGTGCTCGCAGTGGCGCTGGTGTTCCCGCTGCTCTGGCGGAGGACGCACCCACTGGCCGTTGTCGTCGTTGTCTTCGGCACGGTCATCGTGCTGAATCTCGTCACGCTGATCGATGGTCCGGACACACCCGTCGGGCTCTACACGATGATCTACGTCGTCCTTGTCCCCTACGCGTTGGTGCGATGGGGATCCGGTCGCGAGGTCATCATCGGGCTGCCGATCACCGTGGTCGCCGGCGTGCTCGGGATCGCGACCGACTACACGAACCTTGGCGAGGCCGCAGGCGGCTTCGTGTTCCTCATGTTCCCCGCAGTTCTCGGCGCCGTGGTCCGGTTCTGGACGACATCGCGGACCCGGGAGATCGATCAGGTGCGGCTGCGCGAGCGCGAACAGCTCGCCCGGGAGCTGCACGACACCGTGGCGCACCACGTGTCCGCCATGGTCGTCCGGGCACAGGCGGGACGGGTGGTGGCGGCGTCCGACCCGGAGCGGCGATCGATGCGCTCAGGGTGATCGAGGAGGAAGGATCTCGTACCCTCGCCGAGATGCGGACCATGGTGGGCGCCCTGCGCGATCGTGAGGATGCCGGCCTCACCCCGCAGAGCGGCGTTGCCGACATCGAGCGGCTCGCGCGAAACGTCGACGACGAGCCGCGGGTGCACGTCGGCCTCACCGGCGACCTCGACGAGCTCGGTCCGACGGTCGGAGCAGCGACCTACCGGATAGCCCAGGAATCAGTGACGAACGCACTGCGGCACGCACGCAACGCCACCCGGATCGACGTGCAGGTCGTAGGAGATAAGGACGCCGTCCGGCTGACGGTCCGCGACGACGGCGATCTGGTCCATCCGTCGAGCGTCAATGCCGGCTACGGCGTCGTCGGGATGACGGAACGGGCGGCACTCCTGGGCGGGACTCTCGAAGCGGGGCCGGGACCCGACCATGGCTGGGTGGTGGACGCGCTGCTCCCGCGGGCACGGCCGTCCCGATGACCATCCGCGTACTCGTCGCCGACGACCAGGAGCTCGTCCGAACCGGGCTGCGCATGATCCTGGACGCTCAACCCGACATCCACGTCGTGGGTGAGGCGAGGAACGGTCGGGAAGCCGTGTCGCTGGCCCGGGAGCTGCGGCCCGACGTGTGCCTGTTCGACATCCGGATGCCCGAGCTCAACGGGCTGGAGGCCACGCGCGCGTTGGCCGGGCCGGACGTCGTGGACCCGCTCGCCGTTGTGGTCATCACGACGTTCGACCTCGACGAGTACGTCCACGGCGCGCTGAAGGCAGGCGCACGTGGATTTCTCCTCAAGGACGCCGGGCCCGAGCTGCTCAGCCAGGCGATCCACGCCGCCGCAGACGGTGAAGCACTGATAGCTCCGAGCGTCACGGTGAGGTTGCTGGCTGCGTTCGCGGACGTGCGCACGGGCCAGCCGCCGGCCCAGCCGCTCGAACCCCTGACCGCGCGGGAGGAAGAGGTCCTCGTCACCGTCGCTCGGGGACACACCAACGCCGAGATCGCCGATCAGCTGCACATCAGCCTCAGCACCGTCAAGACGCACCTGGCCAGCCTCATGAACAAGCTCGGCACGAGGAACCGGGTCGAGATCGCCATGTGGGCCTATGAAACCAAGCGCATCAGGGTCTGACCATTCGCGCCGGCCCACGTCGGTTATGGGCGCGCGCTCGGTCAGGCCAGTCGGCCGAAGACGACCACGTTGTCCTCGTACGTGCCGGTCAGCCGGTTGCGGCCTCCGCAGGTGATCAACCGCAGACCTGCGTGGTCGATGTCGCCGTAGATCCTGGCGGTCGGGAAAGCGTCCTTGCTGAACCGCTTGGTCCGGGTGACCCGGAATACCGCTGAGCCGCCGTCTGCGCGCCGGACGACGACCTCGTCGCCGGTGGTCAGGCTGGCCAGGTCGGCGAACACACCGGCCCGCTCGTTCCAGTGCACGTGCCCGACGAGGACCGCCGGGCCGAGCTCACCCGGGGTCGGCGACCCGGAGTACCACCCGGCCGGGAACGGCGCCTGGCGGGACCTCCATCGACCCGTCGCCTTGCAGCCCCAGCCGCATCGTTCGTGAGTCGACGCCGATCGCCGGGATCCGCAGCCGCACCGGTCGCGATCTCGCCATAGGAGGAGGCGCCGGGGTCGAGCTCGGCGCACGAGTGCTCGCACTCGGGCTGACCGATTCCCCAGGTCCGGCTGGCGGTGCGGCGACGGGTTCGGCCGCGCAGCCGCCGGCGACCAGCACAGCAAGACTGGCCAGGAGGGGCACCGCCCAGCGACGGTCGGTGTGGCGTCCCATCAGCCCGCCGGGCTCAGAGGCTCCGGTGCCGCCGCCGACGCACGACCGCGGTCGCGCCGCCGATCACGGTCAGCGTCACCACACCGGCGCCCAGCACGCCGAGGCTGTCGGGGCGGCTGCCGGTGTCGACGCCGCCCTCGGGGACCTCGGTGACCTGGGTGGTCTCGGAAGAGTCGGGGCCGCCCCCGGAGGATCCGGACGCCGTACCCGTCGGGGTCGCGGTGGCCGACGGCGACGAGCCGGTGCCCGCGGCGCAGAGCGGACGGGTGATCGTGTTGGTGTCCAGCGTGACGGCGCCGTTGCGGGCCAGCACGCGACCCTCGACGGTCGCGCCCGTGGTGACGGTGATGTCGGTCAGCGCGAGGATCGAGCCGCGGAAGACCGAGCCGGTGCCCAGCGTGGCCGAGCTGCCGACCTGCCAGAAGACGTTGCAGGCCTGCGCGCCGTTGACCAGGAGGACCTGGCTCGCCGAGGCGTGGTGAGCGTCGAGCCGGCCTGGAAGACGAACACAGCGCGCGGGTCGCCGGCCGCGTCCAGGGTGAGCGCCCCCGAGAGCCCGACCGAGGATGCCGAGTTGTAGACGCCCGGCGCCAGCGTCAGCCCGGCGAGGTCGGCCGCGATCGGCGACGTCGGGCCCTGACCGGCGGCGTTGTTGTACGCCGTGACGAGTCGGTCTTGGCACCCTGGGTGACGGCGTCGCCACCGTGGTTGGTCCCGGTCACGGTGAGGCTGCCGGCACCCGTGATCGACGTCGTCGGGAACGTCCCGAGGTCACCGTTCAGGGTGGTCGGCCCGGTGTTGGTGATGCCCGGCACCGGCGAGGACCACGAAGCTGCCCGCGGTCCCGAGCGGCACGGCTGTCGCGGCGGCCTGGGCGGTGCCGGCCATGGTCACCAGCAGCGCGGCCGAGCAGGCGGCCAGCCAGGCGACGGAGAGAGCGCCGGGGCGCCGGGGACGGATGCCGGGCATGTGCAGGGTCATGGTCATGTACCAGATCTCTCGACACCATGGCCGGCGGTCTGGGGCCCGAAGTGGTATCAGTCGGTCAAAAGTGGCGATCTGCCCTGCTGAAGGTAGCACTCTTCGGCCTGGTTTCCGGTGATCAGGAGCTCACGTCCCGCGGGAGCAGCGACGGGCCGAGATCGGCAGCGGGCAGGCCGGGGCTGCCGAGGTAGCCCTGCCCGTAGGTGCAGCCGAGGCCCTGCAGAACGGCGAGCTGTTCCCTGGTCTCGATGCCTTCGGCGACCGCGTCGATGCCGAACGCGTGCGCGAGCTCGATCACGCTGCGGACGATCGCCGTGTCGTCCGGGTTGTCGCCGAGGCCCACGACGAACGAACGATCGACCTTGAGGATGTCGACCGGGAAGCGCTTGAGGTAGAGCAGCGACGCCTCGGCGTCGTCCAGACGGGAGCTCTCGGTCACCTCCAGCACCAAGCTCTCCGGCGGTCAGGCCGGACGGGTCGGCTCGTGCTGCTCGCCGGACCATCCGGGTCCGGCACATCTGCAGGAGACGCGCGACCTGGCCCAAGAGTCCGAGCCTGCCCCGGCATCCGACCCTGGGCATCGTCGACTGGGACGACCCACGGTCCTGGGACGCCGACGCCGCCCTGGCCGCGGTCGAGGCGGTCTGACGGGACGGCTGCCGGCGACGTACCGGTCTACGACATCGCGCATGACGGCCGTACCGGCACCCGGCGCTTCGACCTGCAAGGGGCCCCGGCGTTCGTCGGCACCGGGATCTTCGCCGACGAGCTGGTGGGCCCGGCCCGCGAGCGTGGGCTGCTCGCCGACGCCGTCGTCGTGCGTCGGTCGCGGGTCAAGAACTTCCTGCGCCGGCTCCGTCGCGACCTGGCCGAACGGCGCAAGCCGCCGCTCACGCTGGTACGCCGTGGGCTGACGCTGCTACGCGCCGAGCCGGGCGTGCTGTCCCGGCAGATCGAGCTGGGCTGCCGGCCATGCGACCGGGCCGCCACGCTCGCCGCCCCGCGCGCAGACCGTTGACCAGCCGCGGCAGCCCAACCGTCCAGCGGAAGCGGACCGGCGTGCGGCTCACCTCCCATGACGCTGGCCGGTCCGCTTCGGAGATGCGCCGCGCGGCGGGCGCCCGCGAATTTGTCTAGTCGACGGCCCAGGTGGCGCTGAGCTCGGCGCAGACCTCGACAGCCAGGTCGACGAACCGCTGCACCGACGGCGGCAGCTGGCGGTCGACGTGCCAGATGATCGCCAGGCTCCGCGGCGGCAGCCCGGTCACTGTGGGGATGACGGCGACCTCCGGGTCGTCCTCGTCGACGGTGAGCCGGGGCATCAGCGCGTAGCCGAGGCCGGCCGCGACGAACCCTTGCATGGTCGGGTTGTCGTTGGACCGGAAGACGACCTGCGGCTCCTGCCCCGTGCGCCGCAGGTGGCCCATCAGCTCCTCGTGCAACGCGGCGTCGACGAAGCCGATCAGCGGCAGCCGGGCGACCTGCCGGAGGGAGACCGTGCTGCTGCCGGCGTCCGGTGCGTCGGCGGGCGCGACCAGGACGAACGGGTCGTCCAGGACCCGACGTACCGCGAAGGGGCCCTCCAGGACGGGGAGCGGGACGAACGACAGGTCGAAGCGACCGGACTCCACCGCGTCGGCCAGCTCGGCGTGCTCGAAGGTCTCGAGCGGCACCAGCGCGATGCCTGGGCGCTCGTCGCGGAACCGGCTCAGCACCCGCGGCAGCACCTTGGTCCCCACGCTCTGCATCGTCCCGACCCGCAGCGTGCCGAGCTCGCCGGCCCGGATGGCCGCGATGTCCGCGCGCGCCGCCTGCAGCCGGGCCAGCACCGCCCGAGCGTGCACGACGAGCGCCTCACCGGCCGGCGTCAGCCGGACGCGGCGCGGTCCCCCGGACGGATGAGCAGTGGGGTACCCACGGCACGCTCGAGCGCTGCGACCTGCTGGCTCACGCCGGACTGGGTGAACCCGAGCTCGTCCGCCGCCGCGCTGAAGGTCCCGGTGTCGACCACGGCGACCAGCGCCGCGAGCTGGCGGGGGTCGGGCAGCAGAACATCAGCCATGCTTATGGATTGTGCCAGAAGGACTCGTTGGACTAATTGACTTCGGCCGCCGACGATGGAGCCATGTTCCTCACCGACTGCCCCACCTGCGGCCTCCGCGAGCTGCGCGGCACCCGCTCCATCGAGCTCCTCGTCAACACCGACGGTGTCCCCGGTGGCATCCACCTGGTCTACCGCTGCACCAGGTGCGCCACGACCGCCGTGCTCGGCGCCGCGCGTCCGGAGGCCACCCCCCTCGCAGCGTCATCGGTCGCCGCCTGAGCGCAACGCCCGGCAGCCGGCGCCAGCCGGCCACCTGGCGCGTCAGCCCCAGTAGACCTTGCTGTCCTCGACGCGGAACTTCATCGCCGCCAGGGCCGTGAACAGCGCTCCGAACCCGGCCATCACCACAACCGGCAGCACGACATCCCCCAGCCCGCCGCCCTCGAGGATCACCGACCGGAAGCCTCGCATCGCCCAGTACGTCGGCATGGCCGGTGCCATGGCCTGCGCCCAACCGGGCATGGATGCGACCGGGACGAACGATCCGCCCATCATGGCCATCGCCATGCCGCCGACGCTGCCGATGGCGTTGAGCTGGTTCATGGTCCGGGCCAGGGCCGTGACGAGGATGCCGAACGCGCTCAGCGACAGCGCCAGCACCACGATGAGCACGGTGAGAGCAGCGACCGATCCGGTGATGTGCAGGCCGAACAACGGGCCGCCGAGCAGGAAGAGCACCCCAAGCTGCACCGTCGTGAGGCACACCGTCGGCAGCACCTTGCCGAGCATCAGGTCGACCGAGGTCGCCGGCGATGCGCGCAGGCGGTCCCACGTCGCCCAGCCGTGGTCGCGGAAGAACGAGAACCCGGCGTAGCCGACGCTGAACGCGGCGAAGGAGACAGCCATCCCGGGGACGGCGAACTCCGAGCCGTTCGCGCCGCTGAACCCTTCGCTGACGAGCATGTCGGCGAAGAGCTCCTTCATCAGGGCCACCATCATGAGCGGCATGACGACGACGAAGATCGCCGTCGAGGGGTCACTGAGCATCACGCGGAACTCGTGACGCAGGATCGCGCTGCTACGGCGCCACGACATCGGCCGCCTCCTGGCTGCCCGCTCGGTCTGCCTCGTCGTAGCGCCGGCCGGTGAGGGCCAGGTACACCGCCTCCAGGCTCGGGTGGACGATCTCCATGGACGACAGCGCGGCGGGATCGATCTGCGGGAGCACCTCGAGGAGGGTCCGCGCCGGCTCGCGGGACGGCAGCCGCAGCCGGCTGCCGTCCACGGTCGCACCGTCACGCACGAGGGACGGCGGCACCTCGCCGGTGAACACGAGCTCGACGACCGGCACCGCGTAGCTGGCGACGAGGTCGGACACCAGGCCACCCGCGATGATCCGGCCGCGGTCCAGGACCGCGACCCGGGAGCCGAGCGTCTCGACCTCGGCCAGGTAGTGCGTGGAGTAGAGCACCGCGCTCCCCTCGGCGGCCATCCGGCGCACCAGGTCGAGGATCCGGTTCCGGGTCTCCACGTCGGCGCCGGTGGTGGCCTCGTCGAGCAGCAGCAGCCGGGGGCGGTGCAGCAGCGCGAGAGCCGTGTGCAGGCGACGCTTCTGGCCGCCGGACAGGGAGCCGGCCATCCGGTCGAGCAGATCGGTCATGTCCAGGGCCTCGGCGACCTCGTCGATGCGGACGCGCAGCGTGCGCCGGTCGAGGCCGGCCAGCTCCCCGAAGAGCTTGAGGTTCCGCCGGACGCTGACGACGGGGTAGACGCCGGTGTCCTGCGGGGCGAAGCCGATCCTCGCCCGGACGTCGGCGGTCCGGGCCAGCGCGTCGAGCCCGTCGACCTCGACGCTGCCCGCATCCGCGCGGCGCAGCCCGGCCACGATCGACACGAGCGTCGTCTTCCCGGCGCCGTTCGGCCCGAGCATCGCGACGATCTCGCCGGGCGCGACGTCGAGGTCGACGCCCGACAGGGCGGTCACCTCGCCGTACGCCTTTCGAAGGCCCTGGACGCGCAGCACGGGCCAGCTCAGCTTCCCGTTTCGGCCATCAGCTCGCGGTAGCCGGGCTTGATCACGTCGTTGATCATGGCCAGCCGCTCGTCGAACGGGATGAACGCGGACTTCATCGCGTTCAGCGTGAACCACTGGAAGTCCGGCAGCCCGTAGCCGAACGCCTCGGCGAGCTGGCTGAACTCCTTCGTCATGGACGTCCTGCTCATCAGCCGGTTGTCGGTGTTGATCGTCACCCGGAAGGACAGCCGGCGCAGCAGGCCGATCGGGTGCTCCTCGATCGACTTGGCCGCCCCTGTCATGACGTTAGAGGTCGGGCACATCTCGAGCGGGATCCGCTTGTCCCGGACGTACGCCGCCAGCCGACCCAGCCGGGCACCTTCCGGCGTACCGCCTGGGCCGTCGAAGCCGGAGATGTCGTCGATGATCCGCACGCCGTGGCCGAGGCGGTCGGCGCCGCACCACTGGATGGCCTGCCAGATCGACGGCAGCCCGAAGCCCTCGCCCGCGTGGATCGTGAAGTGCGCGTTCTCCCGCTGCAGGTACTCGAACGCGTCCAGGTGGCGGGTCGGCGGGTAGCCCGCCTCGGCCCCGGCGATGTCGAAGCCGACGACCCCCTCGTCGCGGTGGCGCACCGCCAGCTCGGCGATCTCCATCGACCGGGCCGCGTGCCGCATCGCGGTGAGCAGGGCTCCCACCCGGATCGGGTGTCCGGCGGCCGCGGCCCGCCGCTCGCCCTCCCGGAAGCCCTCGTTGACCGCCCGGACGGCCTCCTCGAGGCTGAGCCCTCCGGTGACGTGCAGCTCCGGTGCGTAGCGGACCTCGGCGTAGACCACGCCGTCCGCCGCCAGGTCCTCGGCGCACTCGGCAGCCACCCGCGACAGCGCGTCAGCGGTCTGCATGACCCCGACCGTGTGCGCGAACGTCTCGAGATAGTCCTCCAGCGAACCGGAGCTCGCCGCCTCGACGAACCAGCGGCCCAGGGCCTCCACGTCGGTGCTGGGCAGGGCGTCGTAGCCCGTCTCACCGGCAAGATCGACTACCGTGGCCGGGCGCAAGCCGCCATCCAGGTGGTCGTGGAGGAGGACCTTCGGCGCACGGCGCAGGACACGCTCGGTCAAAGAGTTGGTCACGGCCGGAGGTTACCGTCTGACAGACTCTCAACTTCGGGGTCTGGTTGCACGATGAAAGAGGCATGACGGTGGGTGCACGCGAGGATGTCCGGATCATCCGGCCCGCGGCCATCCTGGACGAGCGCGCCGCGGCGCAGGTCCTCCAGCAGCTGCGGCGCCTGGACGTGTCCGCAGGCGGGGTGTGGAACGCCAGCTCCTCGCTGTGGCAGCGCTACGACTCCCCGTGGGACGGCGTGGGCGGGACGCGCGGAGAGGCCCAGCTCCTGGGCTCGATCGCGGTCATGTACGACAGCCCGCACCGCCACGAGATCACCATCTACAAGGTCACGGTGACCGAGAACGGCCTCGACCAGGGCTGGACCGTCGAGAGCCTGTGCGACGACGCGCTGATCTGGGCCGGGCTCACCATCGCCACCTGCCCCCGCGCCGAGCTCAACGCTCCCCCCGTCGCCGACCCGTTCCGCCCGCCCCGCACCTGACCGCGCACCGCCGGGGTTGGCGGGGCTGGCGGGGCTCCGGCCGGTACAACCGGACGCTGGCCCGCCAGCGCCGGCCAGCCGCCCGTCCGAACCGTGCTCGCGTCGTACGGGGCTGGCGGGACGACCGCTCCGGCCGTGTCATCCCCCGACAACCGGACGCTGACCCCAGGCGGCCAGCGCGTCGACTGGGTCGCGCGACCGCGTGACATCTCCAGGGCAGCCAGGCGTACGTCGGTCAGGTACCCGGCTGCGGGCTCCCGGTGGGCCAGGCCGGGGTCGAAGGCCGGCAGGCACACGGCGACGTACTCCGCTCCCTCGGTGCCGACGCTGTAGCGCACCCGTTCCCCGGCCCGGGTGAGCACCGCCTGGCCCGCCGGCACGGTCAGGACGCCACCGTCGTGCTCGACCGACACCGACCCGACCAGCACCAGCGTCACCTCGTCGAACTCCGGCGTCTGGGCCGGCTCGTCCCAGCCGGCCGGCGCCTTCATGTGGGCGACCGACACCCCGGTGGTGCCGGACGTCACCCGGCCGACGTACTCGTCGATGACCTTGCCGCCCGGGACCGGGATCCGGGTCGGGCTCGCGATCAGGTGCGGCAAGGCGCTCCTCCTCCGGCTACTCCGCGATGCGGTCGAGCACCAGCGGCGGCACGTCCGGTCGCGACCCGTCAGGCACGACCGACACCGCCTCCGCCAGCACGTCCTGGGCGCCGGCGAAGCGGTCCGGCTCGTCGGTGTGCAGGGTGAAGAGCGGCTCACCACCGCGCACCCGGGCTCCCGGCTTGGCATGCATCTCGACGCCGGCACCGGCCTGGACCGGGTCCTCCTTGCGGGCCCGACCGGCGCCGAGCCGCCACGCCGCGACGCCGACGGCGTAGGCGTCGACGCCCGCCACGACACCGTCGGCCGGTGCAGGGACCACGTGCGTCTCCCGGGCCGTCGGCAACGGAGCATCCGGATCACCGCCCTGAGCGCGGATCATCCGCCGCCAGACGTCCATCGCGGAGCCGTCCTTCAGACGGTCTGCCGGGTCGATGCCGGCCAGGCTGTCGATCCCGGTCGCCGCCAGCATCTCGCGGGCCAGGGTGACGGTGAGCTCGACGACGTCGGGTGGTCCACCGCCCGCCAGCACCTCGACGGACTCGCGCACCTCGAGCGCGTTGCCGGCGGTCAGGCCGAGCGGAGTCGTCATGTCGGTCAGCAGCGCGACGGTCCGGACGTCGTGGTCGGCGCCGAGGGCCACCATCGTGCGGGCCAGCTCGCGCGCCGACTCGAGGTCCTTCATGAACGCACCCGAGCCGACCTTGACGTCCAGCACCAGCGCCCCCGTGCCCTCGGCGATCTTCTTGCTCATGATGGAGCTGGCGATCAGCGGGATCGCCTCCACGGTGCCGGTGACGTCGCGCAGCGCGTAGAGCTTCTTGTCCGCCGGTGCCAGGTCCTCGCTGGCGGCGCAGACCACTGCGCCGACGTCGGCGAGCTGGGCGAGCATCTCCTCGCGGCTGAGCGTCGCGCGCCAGCCCGGGATCGACTCCAGCTTGTCCAGCGTCCCGCCGGTGTGCCCGAGCCCGCGACCGGAGAGCTGCGGCACCGCGGCGCCGCAGGCGGCGACCAGCGGGGCAAGTGGCAGTGTGATCTTGTCCCCGACGCCGCCGGTCGAGTGCTTGTCGGTCGTCGCCCGGCCGCCGACGGACTCGGGCGGGAACGACATCCGGATCCCGGACGCGATCATCGCGTCGGTCCACCGCGAGATCTCCCGCCGGTCCATGCCGTTGAGCAGGATGGCCATGGCCAGCGCGGACATCTGCTCGTCCGCGACCTCGCCGCGGGTGTACGCGGCGACCACCCAGTCGATCTGCTCGTCGCTGAGCGCCTGCCTGTCCCGCTTGGTACGGATGACCTCGACAGCGGAGAAGGCGCTCACTTCCGGGTCTCCAGGTCCTCGGGGCCGAAGGCATCGGGCAGCACCTCGTGCATCGGCCGGATCCCGCGCACCGTGGCGAGCAGCATGTCCGGGCCGCCGTTCTCCCACAGCAGCTGCCGGCAGCGGCCGCACGGCATCAGGGCCTCGCCGTGCTGGTCGACGCACGCGACGGCGACCAGCCGCCCGCCGCCTGAGGCGTGCAGCGCCGACACCATCCCGCACTCGGCGCAGAGCCCGACGCCGTACGCCGCGTTCTCCACGTTGCAGCCGACGACGACGCGGCCGTCGTCGACGAGGCCGGCCGCGCCGACCTTGAACCGCGAGTACGGCGCATAGGCGCGGCCCATCGCCTCGATGGCAGCAGCGCGCAGAGCCGGCCAGTCCGGATCGGCCATCTCAGCCGGCCTGCACCACGACGGTAGATCTGTCCGTCGGCCGCCGGCATGCGCAGTCGTTGGGAGGCCAGCGCGAGGACGAGCAGCGTCGCGACGTACGGCGTCATCCGCGTGAAGTCCTCGGGCACCTCGTCGGTGAGGAGGTACCACGCGAGCACCAGCACGCCGATCGAGCCCGCGACGGCGACCGACCTCGAGAAGCCGCTCCGCAGCTGCCACGCGGCGAGTGCGATCACGAGCACCGCGACGACCAGCAGCAGCGCGTGCACCGACTCCCCTCCGCGGCGGAGCTGGAGGGCGTTGGTGTAGCCGAACAGGCCGGCACCGGCGCCGAGGCCGCCGGGACGCCAGTTGCCGAAGATCATCGCGGCGAGGCCGATGTAGCCACGGCCACCGGTCTGACCGTCCCGGTAGGAGCTGGAGGCGACGATCGCGAGGAACGCGCCACCGAGCCCGGCGAGTGCACCCGAGGTGATCACCGCGTAGTACTTGTAGCGGTAGACGTTGACGCCGAGCGACTCGGCGGCCGACGGGCTCTCGCCGCAGGACCGCAGCCGCAGACCGAACACCGTCCGCCACAGCACGAACCAGGTGACCACGAACAGCGCCGACGGCGATGATGGTCAGCGCGTTGACGTTGACGGTCGAGCGAGCGCGCGCACTGCCGCCAGGTCGGAGACCAGGAACCAGTCCTTCGCCTCGAGGTCGCCGAGCGGCTCGCCGATGCCCGGGGACGGACAAGGACGGCAGGTCGTCGATGGGCGGGGACCGGGTCTCGCCGCCACCGGGCTGTGCCGGAGAACGCGACCGCCGCGAGGTACTGCGTCGCGCCGAGCGCCAGGATGTTGATCGCGACACCGCTGACGATGTGGTCGACGCCGAACGTCACGGTCGTGAAGGCGTGCAGCAGGCCGCCGAGCGCGCCCAGCGCGACGCCGCCGAGCACGCCCGCCCACGGCCCCCACTGCCAGCCGAAGAACCCGGCCCCCCAGGTGCCGAGGATCATCATCCCCTCGAGGCCGATGTTGACGACGCCGGCTCGCTCCGACCACAGGCCACCGAGCCCGGCCAGGCCGATCGGCACCGCCAGTGCGAGCGACGCGTTCAGCGCGCCCGACGAGGAGATGTCGTCCGCGCCGGTGACCACCCGCACGGCGGACAGGAAGATGATGCCGAGCGAGACGATGATGAGGACCCTCGGCCAGAGCCGGCGAGGCGCCTTGGCCGTGGACTTGCGTCGCCGTCTCCGTCGTGGGCGTCGCGCTCATGCCGGCACCCCCTGGGCCTCCGTCGGTGCCTCGAGCTGTCGGGCCACCCGGCGTTGCTCCTGCGTCACGCGGTAGCGCCGGATGACCTCGTAGGCGATGACGACGGCCAGCACGATGATGCCCTGCATGATCGTCACGATCTCGCTCGACACGTCGGCGATGATCTGCAGCGGGTTGGCGGCGACGTCCAGGAACGAGAACAGGGCCGCGCCGACGGCGATGCCGAGCGGGTGGTTGCGGCCGAGCAGCGCGATGGCGATGCCGATGAAGCCGAGCCCGGCTGGGAAGGTCAGGCTGTACGTGTAGGCCTGACCCAGCAGCTCCGGCAGGCCGACCAGCCCCGCGAACGCGCCGGAGATGAGCATCGCCGTGAGGACCATCCGCTTGACGTTGACGCCGCTCGCCTGCGCCGCCGACTCGGAGTGGCCGGTGGCGCGCAGGTCGAAGCCGAAGCGGGTGCGGTTGAGCAGCACGGAGTAGGCGATGCCGGCGACGACGGCCACCACGACGAGGCCGTAGACCTTCTGCGTCGAGTCGGGGATCAGCGGGATGCCCGGTATTCGCGCGCTCTCCGGGATCAGCTTGGTGCCGATGTTGTTGCTGCCCTCGACCGGGACCGACGACCTCGCGCAGGAGGTAACGCGACCAGGCTGGTGGCGATCGCGTTCAGCATGATCGTCGAGATGACCTCGCTGACGCCGCGGGTGACCCGCAGCAGCGCCGGCGATACCGGCCCACAGTGCGCCGGTCAGCATGGCGGCCAGGATCGGCGGCGGCGATCCGCAGCGCAGCCAGGCGCCGGGATGTACGGCAGCCGTCAGGGCGGCGACGAAGGCCGCCAGGCGGTACTGCCCGTCGACGCCGATGTTGAAGAGGTTCATCCGGAAGCCGATGGCGACGGCTATCGCCGAGAGGTAGTAGACGGCGCCCTGGTTCACGATGAGGGCGATGCTCCGCGGCTGCTTCGCGGTGTCGAACATGACCTGCCAGGTCTCGCCGACCGGGTCGCCGGCGACGAACAGGATGAGGCTGCCCACGGCGGTCGCGAACGCCACGGCGAGGATCGGCGCGGCCATCGAGAGTGCCGCGTCGCGGACGTTGAGGCGGCTACGCACTGTGGTCACCCGGCCGCTCCCGTCATGGCCGATCCGAGCTGCTCGGGCGTGACGTCGGACGGGTCGAACTCCGCCGACCATCGCTCCGCGGAGGATCACCTTGATCGTGTCGGAGAGGCCGATCAGCTCGTCCAGGTCGGCGGAGATCAGCAGCACCGCCAGCCCGCGCCGCCGCGCGTCGCGGATGTGGTCCCAGATGGCGGCCTGGGCGCCGACGTCCACGCCCCGGGTCGGGTGCGCGGCGACGAGGACGACCGGGTCGTTGCTCATCTCCCGGCCCACGATGAACTTCTGCTGGTTCCCGCCGGAGAGCGCGGAGGACAGGACGTCGATGCCGGGCGTCCGCACGTCGTACGCCTTGACGATCCTCGCGGTGTCCTTACGGGCGCCGGACCGGTCGATCCACGGCCCCTTGACGTTGGGCTCCTGGGTCTGGTGCCCGAGGATGCGGTTCTCCCACAGGGGCGCCTCGAGCAGCAGGCCGTGGCGGTGCCGGTCCTCGGGGATGTACCCGATCCCGGCCTCCCGCAGGCGTCGCGTCGACCACTCCGTGACGTCCTCGTCGCCGAGCACGACCCTGCCCGCCGTCGGCTCCCGCATCCCCATGATCGTCTCGACGAGCTCGGCCTGGCCGTTCCCCTCGACCCCGGCGATGCCCAGGACCTCGCCCTTGTGAATCGTGAAGGACACGTCCCGCAGGACTGCCCGGCCGTCCAGGCCGGCCAGTGACAGCCCCTCGACCCGGAGCATGGGCTGGTTCGGTGACCGTGGACTCCTCGGTCGTCGGCGACGGGAGGTCGCTGCCCACCATCAGCTCGGCGAGCTTGCGCGCCGTTGTCTCCTGGGGCCGGACGGTGCCGACGCTCTGCCGCGGCGGATGACGCTGATCTCGTCGGCCACGGAGAGCACCTCGTCGAGCTTGTGCGAGATGAAGATCACCGTGAGCCCCTCGCTCTTGAGCTCGCGCAGGTTGTCGAAGAGCTCGTCGACCTCTTGAGGCACCAGCACAGCGGTCGGCTCGTCCAGGATGATGATCTCCGCACCGCGGTAGAGCACCTTGAGGATCTCGACGCGCTGCCGCGCACCGACGCCGAGGTCCTCGACCAGGCGGTCCGGCTCGACCCCGAGCCCGTAGGTGTCGGAGATCTCGCGGATCGCGCGACGCGCGTCGATCTCCGATGCCGTACAGCTCGCTCGGAGCCGAGGACGACGTTCTCGAGCACGGTGAAGTTGTCGGCCAGCATGAAGTGCTGGAAGACCATGCCGATGCCGGAGTCGATCGCGTCGGCGGGGAGTGGAAGTCACCTCGCGGCCGCGGACGCGGATCGTCCCCTCGTCGGGACGCTGGACGCCGTAGAGGATCTTCATCAGCGTCGACTTGCCCGCGCCGTTCTCCCCGACGATCGCGTGCACCGTGCCGCGCCGGACCGGATGTCGACGTCTGGTTCGCCATCACGCCCGGGAACCGCTTGGTGATTCCCCGCAGCTCGACCGCCACGCGTGTCGTCCGAGACGGCGGGGCCTGGTCGCGTCGAGGACGTGGCGGGACTCGCTCGTGGAGCACGCTCTCGCGATCGGGCCGACAGGACCGGGACGCACGAAAGGGCCCGGGGGAGACGCTATTGCGCTCCCCCGGGCCCTGGCTGTCCGGTCTAATCAGCTGTCGTCGGCACGGTCGATCTCGCCGGCGATGATCTGCTGCCTTGTAGTCCTCGAGCTGGTCCTCGATGTCGTCGACCTGCCCACCGCTGGTGGAGTAGCCGACGCCGTCGGCCTCGAGGTCGAAGATGACCGGACCGGGCTCGACGCTGCCGTCCGCGACCGGCTTGAGGAAGTCGAACACCGCGACGTCGACCTTCTTGAGCATCGAGGTCATGATGACGTCCTTCACGTCCGGGTCGGCACTGTTGTACTGGTCCTGGTCGACGCCGATGGCCAGCTTGTCGGCCGCCGCGGCAGCCTCGAACAGTCCGATGCCCGACGCGCCCGCCGCGTGGTAGACGATGTCGGCGCCCTGGTCGTACATGCCCTCACCAGCAGTCTTGCCCTTGTCGGTCGTCGGTGAAGGCCTCGCAAGTCCGGGCGGGTCGGACAGGTACTTGGACAGGATCTCGGTGCCGGGCTTCGCCGCCTCGACGCCCGCCGTGAAGCCGGCCTCGAACTTCTTGATCAGGTCGACGGCGCAGCCCCCGATGAAGCCGACCGTGCCGGCCTCGTCTTCAGCGCCGCCGCGGCACCGACGAGGAACGAGCCCTGCTCCTCGGCGAAGAGGAGGTTGGTGATGTTGTCGCCCTCGATCCCGTCGTCGACGATCGCGAACGTCGTCTCGGGGAACTCCGCCGCCACCTTCGCGAGCGGCGCGGCGTAGGCGAAGCCGATCGCGAGGACCGGGTCGTAGCCCTGCTCGGCGAGGATGCGCAGCCGCTCCTCCTTGGCCGACTCGGGCTCGCCGGCCTTGGCCTCGGCCTCCTGGGTCTCGACGCCGAGCTCGGCCTTGGCCTTGTCGAGGCCGACGGCGGCGGCGTCGTTGAACGACTGGTCGCCGCGTCCGCCGATGTCATAGGCCATGCCGACCTTGATGTCGCTGGCGGCGGAGCTGGACGTGTCGTCGCCCTTGGGGGTGGTCTCGGCGTCGTCGTCGCCGTCCCCACCACAGGACGTCAGGACGAGCGCGCCGGCCAGCAGGGCCGTCGCAAGTGTGGTCACCCGTCGCACGGGGTGTCTCCTTCCATGGGCCGGGCGCCACGGTCGGGGCGCCGGAGCCGACCGCTACCGGTCGACCGGGGGCACTCTAGCCATACCGGGCGGCCGGATCCGGCCGCTCGACGGATGTGCCGCTCTGCCGTTATGAGAACGAAAGCAACGCGGCGGCGGCCAGAACGCGGACCCCGACGGGAATGGCCTGCTCATCGGCGTCGAATCGGCCCTGGTGGAGGTCCAGCCGCTGCTCCATCGGCTGCCCGGCCGGGGCGACCCCCAGGCGGGCGAGGGCGCCCGGGACCTTGCCCAGGAACCAGGCGAAGTCCTCGCCGCCGAGGCTCTGCTCGGTGCCCACCAGGGCCTCCTTGCCCTCCACCGCGCGGACGGCGGCCGCGAGGAGGTCGACGCTGGTGGCCTCGTTGTCGACGGGCGGCACGTTGCGGGTGTAGGTGACCGCGGCCTCGACACCGTACGGCGCGACGAGCGCGTGGACGAGCTCCTCGACGAGCGCCGGCGCCTGCTCCCACGCGGTCGTGTCCAGGCACCGCACCGTCCCCTCGACCTCTCCGGTCTGGGGGATGGCGTTGGCGACGCGGCCGGCGGCGATGCGCCCCCACACGACGCTCAGGGACGCGCGCGGGTCGACCCGCCGCGACAGGGTGCCGGGGAGCTCGGTCACCAGGCGCCCAGGGCGTAGACCAGGTCGGCCGTGAGGTGCGGCCGGGCGGTGTGGCCCCCCGGTCCGGTCAGCCGGACCACCAGGTGGTCGGCGGAGCCGGTGATGGCGCCGGCGCGCAGCCCGACCTGGCCCACGGTCGTCGCGCGGGTCGCAGTGCAGCGCGAAGATCCGGTCCACGCCCTCGAGTCCCCCGGCGTCCACGACCGCCAACGCGCCGCTGCGCGAGGACTCCTCGGCCGGCTGGAACACGAGGCGCACGCGGCCGGCAGCCGACCTTCGCGGGCGAGGTCGGCGAGGACGAGACCGGCGCCCAGGACGGTGGCGGTGTGGACGTCGTGGCCGCAGGCGTGGCAGACGCCGGGCACCGTGGAGGCGTAGTCGGTGGACTTGCCGTCGACGATCGGCAGCGCGTCGAGGTCGGCGCGCAGCGCCACCGCGCTGTCCCCGTCACCGACGTCGCAGACGAGGCCGGTGCCGCCGGGCAGGCCGTGGGGGGTGAGCCCGGCGGCCACCAGGCGTTCGCCGGAGCAGCCGCGTGGTCCGGACCTCGGCCCACGACAGCTCGGGGTGGGCATGCAGGTCGCGCCGGAAGGCGACGAGCTCGTCGGCGTACGCGGCCACGCGCTCGGACAGGCCCACGGCCTCGAGCTCCCGGAGCTGGGCATCGCGACGCGCTGTCACCGCGCAGACCTTACCCGCCGATCCGTCGACCACGCGCCGCTCCCCTCGCACCCCTCTTGAGTGCGGTGATCATGCAGAAGTGGTTGCACGGTCAGGTCACCGCAGGTCACGACCCCTCACTTACCGGCGGTGATCATGCAGTTGTGGTTGTGGCCTGTGGATGGCGGAAAGCGTTGTCCACAAAGGGATTTCGTACGGTCGGCGGGTGCCGGGTTGTGTCCGACCCGGTGGCTAGGTTGCCGGTATGGACCAGTCGACCGGCCCCGCCACCGCCCCGGTGGCGATGCGCGCGTGCAGGCCGGGACCGGCCGGCTGGTCGGGTCGCTGGCCGGCGGGGCGGTCCGCGACCTGTGCCACGAGGAGCTGGCCGGGCTGGCGCGGCGCGGTGCGCGCCGAGCAGGCCCGGCTGGAGTCGGTGCTGCTCACCGTCGTCGGCGAGGTGGATGCCCGCGGCACCTTCGTGCACGACGGGGCGCTGAGCGCGGGTGCCTGGCTGCGGATGGTGACCCGGGCCACCCCCGGGGAGGCCGCCGCCGTCGGTGCGCACCGCGCGCACCCTGCGCTCGGGGGTGCTGCCCGGCACCGCGGCGGCGCTGGCCGCCGGGGAGATCTCCGGCCGGCACGCCCAGCACATCGCCGACGGGATCACCACCGCCGACGCCCCGCCCGGCGCGGTCGAGGCGTTCGAGCCCGAGGTGCTCGAGGTCGCCCGGCCGCCGACGTCCGGTCGGTCGGCGGCGGTGATGAAAGCCTTCGGGCACGCGCTGGACCCAGACGCCGCGGATGCGGCCGCGTTGCGCCGGATCGAGCGCCGCGGGATCACCTTCGCGACCACCCTGGACGGGACGCTGGCGATCCACGGCGCCGGCCGACGAGGTGTCCGGGTCGGTGCTCGCGACCGCGGTGGCCGCCGCCACCCCACCGGTGACCGGTGACACCCGCACCCCCGCCCAGATCCGCCTGGACGGGCTGGTCGAGATCTGCCGGCGCTACCTGGAGGGCCCCGACGCCCCGACCCGCGGCGGCGGACACCCCCACGTCCTGGTCACCGTCGACCAGCACACCCTGGACAACACCGGCCACCCGGCCGACCGACGGCGACGCCGGTGGCGAGACGGCGGGCCCGGCGAACTCGCCGGCGGGTCGCCGGGGGCGACGCTGTCCTGGGTCGGGCCGATCACCGGGTCCACCGCCCGCCGGATCGCCTGCGACGCCCAGCTCACCCGGGTGCTGATCGGCCCCGACGGCCAGTCGTCGACACCAGCACCGAGCGCCGGTTCTTCACCGCCGCCCAGCGCCGGGCGATGATCGCCCGCGACGGCGACCGCTGCGCCACCCCGTACTGCGGCCGGCCCGTCCTGTGGTCCGACGGACACCACCTGGTCCCGGTCGAGGACGGCGGCCCGACCACCATCGCCAACGGCGCCCTCCCCTGCGCCGGACACCACCAGTTCCTCCACGAAGGCCGCTGGCACCTGAACCGCCTCCCCGACGGCCGCTACACCATGACCCACCCCGACGGCCGCACCATCGGACCCGAACCCCACCCACCCGGCCACAACCGACCCCCACCGACGCGCGTCGCGCCGGTCGCAGCCCGAGGGGGCCACTCAGGGATCGTTGCCGTTGCCCGGGTCGGCACCCGCGCCGGGAGGGGCGCCGCCCAACGGGCGCGGGACTGCGACGGGCTCGCCGCTACAGAGCCTCGGACGGCCGGTAGACACCCCAGACGTCGCGCAGGACGTTGCAGACCTCACCCACCGTCGCCCGGGCCCGGAGCGCGTCGTGCATGGGGTAGAGGACGTTGTCGTCGCCCTCGGCGGCGGCGCGCAGGCTGTCGAGGTGCCGTCGCACCTCGTCGCCGTCGCGGTCCTCTCGCAGCCGGGCCAGCCGCTCCACCTGTTGCGCCTCGATCGCCGGGTCGACGCGCATCGGCTCGTAGATCTCGTCGTTGTCGCGCCGGAACCGGTTCACACCGACCACGGTGCGGGTCCCGTCCTCCACGGAGGTCACGACGTCGTACGCCGACTTCTCGATCTCGCGCTTCTGGTAGCCGGCCTCGATGGCCGCGACCGCCCCGCCGAGCTCCTCGATGTTGCCCATCAGCTCCTCGGATCGCGTCCTCGAGCTCGTCGGTCATCGACTCCACCGCGTAGGAGCCGGCGAACGGGTCGACGGTCGCCGTGAGGTCGCTCTCGAACGCGATGACCTGCTGGGTCCGGAGCGCGAGCCGGGCCGCCTTCTCGGTCGGCAGCGCGATGGCCTCGTCGTAGGAGTTGGTGTGCAGGGACTGCGTGCCTCCGAGCACCGCGGCCAGCGCCTGAACGGTGACCCGCACCAGGTTGACCTCTGGTTGCTGGGCGGTCAGCTGGACCCCGGCGGTCTGGGTGTGGAAGCGCAGCATCATCGACTTCGGGTCCTTGGCCCCGAACTCGTCACGCATCACCTGGGCCCAGATCCGGCGGGCGGCACGGAACTTCGCCACCTCCTCGAGCAGCGTCGTCCGCGACACGAAGAAGAAGGACAGCCGGGGCGCGAAGTCGTCGACCGCCAGACCTGCTTCCAGCGCCGCCCGCACGTACTCCTTCGCGTTGGCCAGTGTGAACGCGACCTCCTGCGCCGGCGTCGCTCCTGCCTCGGCCATGTGGTAGCCGGAGATGGAGATCGTGTTCCAGCGCGGGATCTCCTTGTGGCAGTACGCGAAGATGTCGCTGATCAGCCGCAGCGAGTGCTTCGGGGGGTAGATGTAGGTCCCTCGCGCGATGTACTCCTTGAGTACGTCGTTCTGGATCGTGCCGGTGAGCCGCGAGGGGTCCACACCCTGCTCCTCGCCGACCAGCTGGTACAGCAGCAGGAGCAGCGACGCCGGGGCGTTGATGGTCATCGACGTCGACACCTCGCCGAGCGGGATGCCGTCGAAGAGAGTGTGCATGTCGTCGACCGAGTCGATGGCCACGCCCACCTTGCCCACCTCGCCGTGGGCGACCGGGTCGTCGGAGTCGTAGCCCATCTGCGTCGGCAGGTCGAACGCCACCGACAGTCCGCCGGTGCCGGCCTCGACCAGCCGGTGGTAGCGCTCGTTGGACTCCTTGGCGGTGCCGAACCCGGCGTACTGGCGCATCGTCCACGGCCGGCCGGTGTACATGTTCGGATAGACACCGCGGGTGTACGGGAAGGCCCCCGGCTCTCCGAGGCGCTCCTCGGGATCGAAACCGGCCAGCACCTCCGGCCCGTAGACCGGCTCGATCGGCAGCCCTGACTCCGACTCCCGCGCCATGCGAGCGAGCCTAGAGGGTCACGGCCGGGCAGGCCCGCGAGGCTGCCGGGCTCAAGGTCGTGGGCCGGACACTCCGATCCATGTGGTACGACGGGCAGCAACCGTCCGGGCGACTAGCCTGACCCGCGATGAGAACTGGCACGGGATGAGACGACAGCACCGGACCGTCCTGCGGTCCCACCTGCCCGCCGCGGTGATGGTGACGCTGGTCGCGGCTCTCGGTGCGCCGGCAGCGTCCGCAGCCGAGTCCCCAGGGCACCGTCGGCGGGGAGCAGCTCGGCTCCACGGGCATCGTCGTGGACGCGCCGGGCGCCGATCCGCTCCCGAAGATCGCCGCCGCGTCGTGGGTGCTGGCCGACCTCGAGACCGGCGAGGTGCTCGCCGCGAAGGACCCGCACGGTCGGCACCGCCCGGCCAGCATCCTGAAGATCCTCACGGCTCTCACCGTGCTGCCGCAGCTCGAGCCGACCGACCCCTACACCGCCGAGTGGGAGGACGCCAACGCCGAGGGCAGCCGGGTCGGTCTCGTGCCGGATGCGACCTACACCGTGCACAACCTGTTCGAGGCGCTGTTCCTCGTGTCCGGCAATGACGCCGCCCGGGCGCTGGCGAACGCGGCCGGGGGGTCCGGCCCACCGTGCAGGCGATGAACCGCACCGCCCTCGACCTCGGGGCGCTGGACACCACGGCGCGCAACCCGAGCGGTCTGGATGCGCCGGGACAGTTCTCGTCGGCGTACGACATGGCCCTCCTCACCCGCCACGCCATGGCACGCGCGGACTTCCGGGAGTACGCCGGCACGGTCAAGTCACAGTTCCCGGGGAAGATGCCGCGGGCCGGCAAGGTCCGCAAGACCTTCGAGATCTACACGCAGGACCGGCTCCTGCTGAACTACCGGGGAGCGATCGGGGTCAAGACCGGCTGGACGACCAAGGCGCGCGGAACGTTCGTGGGGCGGCCACCCGCGGCGGACGCACCCTGGTCGCGAGCGTCATGCGCAGCGACCTCGACGCCTGGCGCGAGTCCGCCGCCCTGCTGACCTGGGGGTTCCGCAACGCCGGGTCCGCCAACCCGGTCGGAACCCTCGATGCGGTCCCGGCGGCGGATGCCGCGGGCGTGGAGGCGGTCGGCCCGCGCGACGGCTCGACCCAGGAGACGCTCGCCGGAGCGGGCAAGGAGTCCGGCGGCCTGCCCTGGTGGGCCGAGACGCTGGTCGTGCTGCTCGGAGTCGTCGTCCTGCTGCGGGCCAGGGTGCTGGTGCTCCGCCGGGTCCGCCGCTCGCGTGCGCTCGGCGGGTGGGACCGTCCTCAGCGCCGCGACCGGCGCCGGGAGGCCACGGCCGCGACAGCGGCACCGAGCCCCGCTCCCAGCGCGACGCCGCGCCAGCGACCACGTCGTGACGGCGACGACGATGATCGAGAGGCGTCTCCGGCCCCAACCGGCACGGCCTCGTAGTCAGCCGGTGCGACGGCCGCGACCGGCTCGGACCCGGCGGCCAGGCCGGTGGCTCGTCCGGCGCCGACGTCCCCAGCCGGAGCGGGCTGCAGGGAGTAGGGCTGGGTCGCGGTCCATGCCGCGGCGAGGACGAGCAGCTTGGAGTTCAGGTTGATCCAGACCAGCAGCCCGACGACGACCCCGAACGTGGCATAGACGGGGTTGCTGGTCGTCCGGGCGATCAGGAAGGTCCCCAGCAGCTTGAGGACCTCGAAGCCCACTGCCGCCAGCAGGGCGCCGGACCGCACCTGCCGCCAGGGCAGACGTGCGCCGGACAGCCGCGAGAGCAGGATGGCGAAGAGCAGCACGTCCACGGCGACGGCAAGGCACACGGACAGCACCTTGAGCAGCACGGTCGCGACGCCGGAGTCAGCGAGCCCGACGAGGTCCAGGACGTACGCGGTGGCGGCCGTGGCCAGGCTCGAGACGACCAGGGAGGCCAGCAGGCTCAGGCCCAGCATCGTGAGCACAGCGACGTCCACGAGCTTCTTCTTCAGCAGGCCGATCGACTGGTCGTCCGTGCCGAAGACCCGGCGCAGGCCGTCCCGCAGGGCGTCCAGCCAGCCCAGCCCTGCGTAGAGCAGGCCGACCAGACCGATCAGCCCGGCTCCCGCCCGTGCGTCGATCACGTCCTGGATGTTGATCTCGCCCTCGCCCGAGCCCACCAGGCTGGGGAAGGCGTCCTGCACCGCGGCGGTGACGTCGTCCTGGGCACCGGGGTAGACATCGCTCAGGTAGCCGACGAGAGAGAAGACGAGCGCCAGCAGCGGGAAGAACGAGAGGAACCCGAAATAGGTCACCGCCGCTGCCAGCTGCCCGCCGCGCACCTCGGTATGACGGTCGTACGCCCGGAGGGCATGGTCGATCCACGGCCGCTGCGACCGGGCGCGGCGCAGCCAGCCGGTGACCTGCTCCTTGATCCTCACGTTGGTCGGCCTTCCCTGGCCGGCCCAGCGCTACACGCCGTCGAGATGAGGGCCGGGCAGCGGCTGGCCGAGGGAGAAGTCACGCTGCGGCCGCCACACGCGGTCCGCTCCGTGCTCGTAGAGGCTGAAGCCCCACACGCCGAACCGGACGTCGTAGGACGCCATGTCGTCGAACGCCTTGCGCAGCACGTCGTCGGGCCGGTCGTGCGCGACGGTGACGTGAGGGTGGTACGGGAAGCTCAGGTCGCGCGCGAGCGGCCCGGACCGGACCCGGGCCTCGACCCGCTCGCACTCGCTGATGCCCAGGACCACCGAGACGAACACGACGGGTGACACGGGGTGGAAGGTCCCGCTGCCCCGCAGGTGGATCTCGAACGGCTGCTCGGACTCGGCGATGGTGCGCAGGTGCTTCTCGATCCGGTCGAGGTCGTCGGCGGCGACCTCCGTGGGCGGGAGCAGGGTGATGTGCGTCGGGATGGAGCCGGCAAGGGGGTCGCCGTAGCTCTCGCGCACCCGCTGGAGGTCCCCGCCGTGCGGCTCGGGGATGGCGATCGCGACGCCGATCGTGCGAGTGGTCACGGCCCGCCGGCCCCTCGTGGCAGCGCGGTGGACCGGGAGGCGGGCAGGAAGCCGACCCGGTCGTAGACGTCGGCGATGGTGGTCGCGGCGACCTCCCGGGCCCGCTCGGCGCCACGCGCGAGCACGGCGTCGAGCTCCGCGGGATCCTCCAGCAGCTCACCGACGCGCTGCTGGAACGGGACCACGACGTCGAGCACCGCCTCGACCACTGCCTTCTTCAGGTCGCCGTAGCCACTGCCGGCGAACCTGGCCTCGAGGTCGGCCACCGGCTCGGAGCTGAACGCCGACAGCATGCCGAGCAGGTTGCTGACGCCCGGCTTCCCCTCGGGGTCGAAGACGACCTCACGGCCGGTGTCGGTGACGGCCGACTTGATCTTCTTCTCGACCACCTTGGGGTCGTCCAGCATCCACACGACCCCGCTGCCGCCGATGCTCTTGCTCATCTGCTTGTCGACGAGCTGGAGGTCGTAGATCTTGGCGACCTCGCGCAGGATGTGCGGCTCGGGGACCACGAAGGTCTCGCCGAAGCGGTGGTTGAAGCGACCGGCGAGGTCCCGGCTGAGCTCGAGGTGCTGGCGCTGGTCCTCGCCGACCGGCACCCGCTCCGGTCGGTAGAGCAGGATGTCGGCCGCCTGCAGCACCGGGTAGGTGAACAGCCCCACCGAGGCCCGGTCGGTGCCTCCGCGCTGCGCCTTGTCCTTGAACTGGGTCATCCTGCTGGCCTCGCCGAAGCCGGTCAGGCAGCTCAGGACCCACTGCAGCTGGGCGTGCTCCGGCACATGGCTCTGCAGGAACAGCGTCGCCCGCTCCACGTCCACACCACCGGCGAGGTACTGCGCCGCGGTGACCCGGGTGCGACGGCGCAGCGCCTCCGGGTCGTGCTCGACGGTGATGGCGTGCAGGTCGGCGACGAAGTAGAAGACGTCATAGCTGTCCTGGAGCGCCACCCACTGCCGCAGCGCTCCCAGGTAGTTGCCGAGGTGCAGGGAGTCGGCCGTGGGCTGCATGCCGGACAGGACACGGGCGCGGGACATGCGGGTCATTGTGCCAGCCGAGGGGGGTCCTCCCTGGACTCGGATTCCGCCCCCTCGCCGTCGAATGGGGCGCCCTGGTCCGTTCCGTCCTCAGCGGCGGGAGCCCGGCTCAGGCGGACCCGGGCGATCCGCCGACCGTCCAGCTCGGTGACGGTGAACCGCTGGCCCTTCGCCACCACGCTCTCGCCGACCTCCGGCAGCCGCCCGAGCTCGTTGATCACGAAGCCGGCGACGGTCTCGTAGGGGCCTTCCGGCAGCTCCAGACCGGTCCGGTCCTCGAAGTCCTCGAGGTTGAGCAGCCCGTCGACATCCACGTCGCCACCGCGCAGCGAGCGGGCGGGCTCCTCGGCGACGTCGTACTCGTCGTGGATCTCGCCGATGACCTCCTCCATCAGGTCCTCCAGCGTGACGATGCCGTCGGTCCCGCCGTACTCGTCCACGACGATCGCCATGTGGTGTCCCTCTCGCCGCATCTCCGACATCGCCGACAGCACCCGCTTGGTGCCCGGCATGAGCTTCACCTCCCGGGCGATCTCACCGACGCGCACCGCACGTCCGGAGACGTCCGGCGAGAACAGGTCGCGGACGTGGACGAACCCCACGACGTCGTCCTGCGACCCTCGCACCACCGGGTACCGGCTGTGCGGGTTGGACGATGACAGCCGGACCGCCTTGTAGACCGGCGTCGACGCGTCGAGGAAGTCGACCTCCGTGCGCGGCACCATCACCTCGTGCAGCTGGCGCTCGCCCGCCTCGAAGACGTCCTCGATGAGCTGGCGCTCCTCCCGACCCAGGGTCTCGTGGGCCGCCACGATGTCGCGGAGCTCCTCCTCCGAGATGGTGTCCCGTGCGGCCCGCGGGTCGCCGCCCAGGACGCGCACGATGACGTCCGTCGACCGTGACAGGAGCCAGATCACCGGCCGGGACATCTTGGCCAGCCGGTCGAGGGTGGGCGCGGCCAGCAGCGAGAAGGCCTCTGCCCGCTGCAGGGCGAGCCGCTTCGGCGCGAGCTCGCTCACGACGAGGGACAGGTACGTGATCACCAGGGTGACGGCGAAGAAGGAGACCCAGTACGCGGCGTCCTGGGACCCGTTCGGCCCGTCCGGCGACAGCCCCCAGCCGCGGAGGACCGGGGCCAGGTCGTCGGCGAACGCCGACGCGCCGAAGGCGGCGGACATGAACCCGGCGAGGGTCACGCCGATCTGGACGGCCGCGAGGTAGCGGTTGGGGTCGGCATGCAGGGCGGCGACCTTCTCGCCCCGGCGGCCGCGCTGGGCCAGTGCCCGAACCTGTCCCTCGCGCAAGGACACGAGCCCGATCTCGGAGCCCGCGAAGAAGGCACCGATCAGGAGGAAGAACAGCACGAGCAGGGCATTGGCCAGAGTGTCGTTCACGGCGTACCGCCGAGGTGCGGGCGGTACGCCGGACTAGAGCAGCCGTCCATGGCAGGCAGGGTAGACGACCCCTGTCCGGGCTCGTGGTTTGGCACGAAAGCAGCCGACTTGGTATGACCTGTCCATGGCCTTTCCCCGCTCCGGCAGCCACCGCCCGGGGTCCGACGGCGAGCGTGCCCTGCAGGCGCAGCTCGGGAGCACCGACCGCGCGGACCGGTTCTACGACGACCAGGTGCTGGACCACCTGAACCCCCTGATGCGCGCGTTCGTCCGGCGCCAGCGGATGTTCTTCCTCGCCACGGCCGACGCCTCCGGCGCCTGCGACAACACGCTGCGAGCCGGCCCGCCCGGCCTCCTGTCGGTGCTCGACTCGCGGACCCTGGCCTGGCCGGAGTTCCGCGGGAACGGCGTGATGGCCAGCATGGGCAACATCGCCGAGAACCCGCAGGTGGGGCTGCTGCTGGTCGACTTCGTCGAGGACACGCGTGGGACTGCACGTCAACGGGCGGGCCGCGCTGGTGGACGTCGCCACGATGGCCAAGGCGGGCGTGCGGGCCGAATCCCCCGCGGGCGGGACGGCCCGGCTCTGGGTGCGCGTCGAGGTCGAGGAGGCATACATCCACTGCTCCAAGCACATTCCGCTGCTCGCCGAGGCACCCGTGGGCGAGAACGCGACCGTACGTCGGTCCCGCACCGTCGACTACTTCGGTGCCGCCGCGTCCCGCTGCCGCAACGACGAGGCCGCCAGCTAGCCGGACCTAGCTGCCGACCTTGGTCGACAGGTTCTGGTCCAGCGCCGCCAGGAAGTCTTCTGTGGTCGCCCACTCCTGGTCGGGTGACACGAGCAGGGCGAGGTCCTTCGTCATCGTGCCGCTCTCGACGGTCTCGACGCACACCTGCTCCAGAGCCTCGGCGAAACCGGTGACCTCCGGCGTGCCGTCCAGCTTTCCGCGGTGCTTGAGTCCACCCGTCCAGGCGAAGATCGAGGCGATCGGGTTGGTCGACGTGGGCTGGCCCGCCTGGTGCTGGCGGAAGTGCCGGGTGACCGTGCCGTGCGCCGCCTCAGCCTCCACCGTCTTCCCGTCCGGCGTCATCAGGACCGACGTCATCAGGCCGAGGGAGCCGAAGCCCTGCGCCACGGTGTCGGACTGCACGTCGCCGTCGTAGTTCTTGCAGGCCCAGACGTACCCGCCTTCCCACTTCATCGCGGCGGCGACCATGTCGTCGATCAGCCGGTGCTCGTAGGTCAGCCCCTCGGCCTCGAAGTCGGCCTGGAACTCCTTCTCGAACACCTCCGCGAAGATGTCCTTGAAGGCACCGTCGTACGCCTTGAGGATGGTGTTCTTCGTGGAGAGGTACACCGGGTACCCGCGCTGCAGGCCGTAGTTGAACGACGCCCGCGCAAAGTCCTCGATGGACCTGTTGAAGTTGAACATCCCCATCGCCACGCCTCCGTCGTCGCCATAGTTGGCGACCACGTGCTGGATCGGCTCCGAGCCGTCGGCGGGCGTGAACGTGATGGTCAGCTCACCGGCGCCGGGCACCTTGAAGTTGGTGGCCTTGTACTGGTCGCCGTGCGCGTGACGGCCGATGATGATCGGCTTGGTCCAGCCAGGCACCAGGCGCGGGATGTTGCTGATGATGATCGGCTCTCGGAAGATGACCCCGCCGAGGATGTTGCGGATGGTCCCGTTCGGGCTGCGCCACATCTCCTTCAGGCCGAACTCCTGCACCCGCGCCTCGTCCGGCGTGATGGTCGCGCACTTGACCCCGACGCCGTGCTCCTTGATGGCGTTCGCCGCGTCGACGGTGATCTGGTCGTCCGTGGCGTCGCGGCTCTCGATCCCGAGGTCGAAGTACTTCAGCTCGACGTCGAGGTAGGGGTGGATCAGCCGGTCCTTGATGAACTGCCAGATGATCCGCGTCATCTCGTCGCCGTCGAGCTCGACGACCGGGTTGGCCACCTTGATCTTCGCCACGGGGGAATCTCTCCTTGGAAGTGGTGTGTCGGTGAGGCAGTGCGCGGCCGGGCGGTCAGACGAGCCCGAGGGAGCTGACTGCGTCGCGCTCCTCCTGGAGCTCCCGGACCGAGGCGTCGATGCGAGTGCGCGAGAAGTCGTCGATCGCCAGGTCCTGGACGATCTCCCACCTGCCGTTCCGGGAGACGACCGGGAAGGACGAGATCAGACCCTCCGGGACGCCGTACGAGCCGTCGGAGACGATGGCCGCCGACGTCCAGTCCCCGTCCGGCGTGCCGAGCACCCAGTCGTGCACGTGGTCGATCGCGGCGTTCGCGGCGGACGCTGCGGAGGACGAGCCGCGAGCCTCGATGATGGCGGCACCGCGCTTGGCGACGGTCGGGATGAAGTCGTTCTCGAGCCACTGCTGGTCCGAGACCACCTCGGCAGCGTTCTTGCCGGCCACCTCGGCGTGGAAGATGTCCGGGTACTGCGTCGCGGAGTGGTTGCCCCAGATCGTCAGGCGCAGGATGTCGGCCACCGGTGTCCCGGTCTTCTTGGCCAGCTGGGTGAGCGCGCGGTTGTGGTCCAGGCGGGTCATGGCGGTGAACCGGTCCTTGGGGACGTCGGGTGCGTGCGACGCAGCGATCAGCGCGTTGGTGTTGGCCGGGTTCCCGACGACCAGGACGCGGACGTCGTCGGCAGCGCCGGCGTTGATGGCCTCACCCTGCGGCTTGAAGATGCCGCCGTTGGCCTCGAGCAGGTCGCCGCGCTCCATGCCGGCGGTACGTGGCCTGGCACCGACGAGCAGCGCCACGTTCACGCCGTCGAAGGCCGCGCCGGCGTCGTCGGTGATGTCGATGCCGGTCAGCAAGGGAAAGGCGCAGTCGTCGAGCTCCATCGCGGTGCCCTCGGCCGCCTTCAGCGCCGGGGCGATCTCCAGGAGGCGCAGCCGGACCGGCACGTCCTCGCCCAGCAGCTGGCCGGAGGCCACCCGGAAGAGCAGCGCGTAGCCGATCTGCCCGGCAGCTCCGGTGACGGTGACGGTGACGGGGGTCTTGGCCATGAGAGGCGCTCCTTGTCGGTCAGGTCGATCTCACTGCTCGCGTCGCCACGTCTCTCGTCATCAAGAGATCTCGGGCCGACGAGGCTATCTCAGCATCCCTGAGGGCCTCCCGCGAGGCCGGGGCGGTCAGCCGCTGGCCGGCACGACGATGGCGAGGACCACCAGGGCCAGGCCCATGCAGGTGAGCGCGAGGACGTCGAACGCCCTGCTGCGCACGACGAGCAGGCCCACGCGCCGGACCGGCAGCACCAGCCGGGCCAGGCCGGCGAGCAGCACGGACGTGCCGAGGAGCAGACAGCCGCTGCGGAAGTGGTCGCTGGCGACCAGGCCGAGACCCACTACCCCGCCGCCGAGCACGGTGAGCAGCGGCCACTGGCGGCCCACCCATCCCCCACGGATCGGCGGTAGGTCCTCCTCCGGCGGACCGGCAGGTGGCGGTGCCTCGCTCACCGGCCCGAGCTCTCGGCTGCCCGCTCGGCACGCTCCACCACGTTGAGCAGAAGCATGGCCCGGGTCATCGGGCCGACGCCGCCGGGGACAGGCGCGACGTACCCGGCAACGTCGCGCACGTCGGGCGCCACGTCACCCACCAGACCACCGGCGGTACGGGTGATGCCGACGTCGACGACGGCCGCCCCTGGACGCACCATGTCGGCGGTGACCAGCCCCGGCACACCGGCCGCGACGACCAGGACGTCGGCCCGTCGGAGGTGGGCGGCCAGGTCGCGGGTGCCGGTGTGGCAGAGGGTGACGGTCGCGTTCTCCGAGCGCCTCGTCAGGAGCAGCCCGAGGGGGCGGCCAACCGTCACCCCGCGGCCGACGATCACCACCTCTGCGCCGGCCAGCTCCACGTCGTGGCGCCGCAGCAGGGCCACGATCCCGCGCGGGGTGCACGGGAGCGGGGCCGGCTCTCCGAGCACCAGCCGTCCCAGGTTGGTCGGGTGCAGCCCGTCCGCGTCCTTTGCCGGGTCCATGCGGGTGAGCGCTGCGTTCGCGTCCAGGCCGGAGGGCAGCGGCAGCTGCACGATGTAGCCGGTGCAGCTCGGGTCGGCGTTGAGCTCGTCGACGACGGCTTCCACCTGCTCCTGGGTAGCGCTCGCGGGCAGCTCTCTCTGGATGGACACGATCCCGACCTCGGCGCAGTCCCGGTGCTTCCCGGCGACGTAGGACCGGCTGCCGGGGTCATCCCCCACGAGCAGGGTCCCCAGCCCCGGGACGATGCCGCGGTCGCGCAGCCCGGCCACCCGCGAGGTCAGGTCGGTCCTGATCTCTGCCGCCGTCGTCTTTCCGTCCAGGGTCCTCGCGCTCACGGGGCGCGAGTCTGTCACGCCGAGCGCGGCCGGTGGTCCTCGACGGGCAGCAGGGCCAACGGCGCGGCAGCCTCTCTGCGCATCGGGTCGTGCACCGGCCTCCCGGTCCTGAGCCGGGACGTGCACCGGGTCGTGAGCCTGGTCCTGGCCGGCGGTGCTGAGCTCGTAGCGGTTCCGGCCGTGCGCCTTGGCCCGGTACATCGCGGCGTCGGCCGCGCGCAGCACCGACCGCGCGTCGTCGTCGGAGGTGGCGACGGCGACGCCGATGCTCGCTCCGCCTTCCACGACGTGGCCACCGAGCGTGACCGGCTCGGCGAGGCACACCCGCACGCGGGAGGCCAAGGCGTGCACGGCGTCGGCGTCGGGCAGGTTCTCGGCGACGAGCACGAACTCGTCCCCGCCGAGCCGGGACACCGTGTCACCTGGACGGAGGCTGCCGCGCAGACGGTCGGCCACCGAGACCAGCAGCAGGTCGCCGACCTCGTGACCGTACGTGTCGTTCACGTCCTTGAAGTGGTCGATGTCGCAGAACATGACCGCCGTGGTGGCGCGGCTGCGCGTCGAGCGCGCGAGTGCGTGCGCGAGGTGGTCCATCAGCAGGTCCCGGTTCGGCAGGCCGGTGAGCGGGTCATGCATGGCCCGGTGCGCGAGACGCTGCTGGGCTGCGCGGGACTCCGTGATGTCCTGGATCTGGGCGATGAACCAGGCCGGCCGGTCCTCGTCGTCACGAGCGAGGGACATCGCGAGCAGGACCCAGACCTCGTCGCCGTCCTTGGTGACGTAGCGCTTCTCGCTGGTGTAGTGGTCCAGAGACCCTTCGAGCAGCTTGTTGATGTTGTGGAGGTCGGCGTCGAGGTCGTCCGGGTGGGAGATCTGCGGCGAACATGCGCCCGACGAGCTCGTCCTCCTCGTAGCCGACCAGCCGGCAGAGTGCCCGGTTGACCTCACGGAGCTCCCCGTCGGTACCGACGAGCGCCATCCCGATCGGCGCATGCTCCATGGCCTGGCGGAACTGCTGCTCGCTCCGGCGCTGGGCCGCGGCCGCAAGGCGGGCGGCCGTCACGTCGGCGAAGGTCGTGACCGCGCCGGCGGTGACTGTCGGGTCGTCGGGATCCGGCAGCGGCTCGGAGCTGGCCAGCAGCCAGACGAGGCCGCCGTCGCCGCGGTGGACGCCCATCGTCACGTCGCGCACCGGCCTTCCGGTGCGCAGGGCCACCATCGGCGGGTGCTCGTCGCCCGGGAGGTCCGACCCGTCCTCCCGCACGGCTCGCCAGCGCGGATCGACCGACAGCCGGCCGACCAGCTCGTCCTCCGACAGTCCCAACATCCGGCGAGCGGCTTCGTTCGCGGTCAGGATCTGCCCCTCCTGGTCCTGCAGCACCACGCCCTCGGCCATCGTCGCCACGACGGACCGGTAGCGGCTCTCCGAGTCGGCGAGCAGTCGCTGGGCCTCGACCTGGTCGGTGACGTCGGTGACGCTGCCGAGCCACCGCGTCACCGCACCGTCGGAGCCACGGATGGCCAGGGCCGTGCAGTCCACCCAGGTGACCTTCCCGTCGCTCCGGTCGTAGCGGTAGCGCGACGACCACTCACGGCCGCCGACGAGCGCCTCGGCCCACTCGGCCTCGACCCGGTCGCGGTCGTCGGGGTGCAGCAAATCGGTCCATGCCGCGCCGGAGCCGTCTCCGTCCCGGACACCGGCCAGCTCGCGCCAGCGCCTGTTGGTGAACCGCCGCACGCCGTCCGGGTCGGTCTCGAAGATCCCGACCGGCGTGCGCTCCAGGACCAGCTGCAGGCGCTGCCTGCCCTCCTCGGCCTCGGCGACCGCCTCGGCGACCCGCTCGGACAGGACCGCGTTGAGGGCCTCGAGGTCGTCGGCGGCGCTCTCCCTCTCACGGTCCACCGTGGCAGCCGTCTTCGCCCCGACCAGGATCACCGCGATGGTGGCGGCCACCATCGCGAGCACCATCAACGAGACACCGAACTCCGGGCCGAAGAGGCCGGCGACCTCGCCACGCAGGAGCGTCCAGCCGATGAGAGGCGGTGCCAGGAAGGCCCATGGCAGCAGGCGTCGGACCAGGGCCCCCGGAGTCCCCCGAGCCTGCAGCGCCCGGGAGACGGGCATCCCGTCGGTGTGCAGCAGCAACGAGACTGAGGCGGCGACGAGCGCGACCGCCGTCGGCCCGGCCATCTCGGTCGCCGACTGGATCGTGTAGAAGTCGCCGACGCCGTACAGGTGGCCGAGCAGGGACACGTAGGCGATGGCAAAGGCCGTCAGACCGAAGGCTGTCGTGACCGCGTGCGACCGGCGGACGACCGCCACCCCGCTCGCAACGAGCAGTACTGCCACTGCCGTGCCGGGTGCCATCCGCCCGTCCGGCGAGTACTCCCGCCACGCGTCGATGAACAGCGGTCCGCTGAACACCAGGTCCGTGTCGAGGATGACGGCGAGCAGCCCGTCGAGCGCTATCAACCCGGCGGAGGTGAGGAGCCCGCGACGGTGCCAGCGCGCGAGATCGGGCCGCGACAGGACGATGCCCAGAAGGATCAGCGCAACGGCCGGTGCGGGCTTGATCGGCGTGTACCCCCGCGCGACCACGCCGACGACCGACGGAACGGTCAGCCAGACGACCACGGCGACGGCACCGAACGCGATGACGACGGCACCGAGCCGCCGCGCCAAGCGCGCGACAGCCGTCGACATGCTGGTCCCCGGCACCGTGGCCCTCTCCTCGTGGGATCCCCACCGGTGCTTCGGCGCGCGGTGGCCCTCGGAGAAGGGTCACCCGTCTGCCTTGACCAGGGCTTTACCAGCGCCCCTGCCTGCTCGCGGACCGTCAGTGGGCGAAGTGGCGGGTCCCCGTGAGGTAGAGCGTGACGCCCGCTGTCCGCGCGGCCTCGACGACCTCCTCGTCGCGCACCGACCCGCCCGGCTGGACGACCGCACGCACCCCCGCGTCGGCCAGCACCTGCAGACCGTCGGCGAAGGGGAAGAACGCGTCGGAGGCGGCCACCGACCCGGCCGCCCGGGAGCCCGCCCGGGCCACGGCGAGCCGGGCCGAGTCGACCCGGTTCACCTGGCCCATCCCGACCCCGACCGTCGCGCCGTCGTGGACGAGCAGGATCGCGTTGGACTTCACCGACCGGCAGGCCCGCCAGGCGAGGGCGAGGTCCACCAGCGTTGCGGCGTCCGCCGGCTCTCCCGTCGCGAGCGTCCAGCCGTCCGGCGAGTCACCGGGCTCGGCGACCACGTCGCCGGTCTGCGCCAGGAACCCGCCGCAGACCTGCCGGGTCTCCAGCGCCGGAGCGGAGTAGCCGTCGACGAGGAGCACCCGCACCGCCTTCTTGCGCGCCAGCACCTCGAGCGCGCCCGGTTCGTACGCCGGGGCCGCGACCACCTCGGTGAACACCTCCGCGACCTGCTCGGCCATCCGGACCGTCACCGGACGGTTCGTCGCGATGACGCCGCCGAAGGCCGACACCGGGTCGCAGGCATGCGCCTTGCGATGCGCCTCCGCGACCGGGTCGTCGCTGTCGGGCGAGCCGACCGCGATGCCGCACGGGTTGGTGTGCTTGATGATCGCGACGCACGGGAGGTCGTGGTCGTGAGGCCGCACGCAAGGCCGCGTCGGTGTCGACGTAGTTGTTGTAGCTCATCTCCTTTCCGTGCAGCTGCCGGGCGCCGGCGAGGCCGGCCGTGGCGGTCGGGTCTCTGTAGAGAGCAGCCCGCTGGTGTGGGTTCTCGCCGTAGCGCAGCACCGCCTGCCTGGTCAGCGCGGCGCCGAGGAACCCTGGCCAGCCCTCGGGGTCGGGCGCCAGCTCGGCGTGGAACCAGCCGGCCACCGCGACGTCGTACGCCGCGGTGTGCGCGAACGCCGCAGCCGCCAACCCGCGCCGCTGGGCGAGGGTGAACCCGCCCGACCCCACGGCGGCCACGACGTCCGCGTAGCGCGCCGGATCCACGACGACCGCGACCGACGGGTGGTTCTTGGCCGCCGACGCGCACCATGGCCGGACCGCCGATGTCGATCTGCTCCACGCACTCGTCGGCGGCCGCGCCGGAGGCCACCGTGTCGGCGAACGGGTAGAGGTTGACGACGACGAGGTCGAAGGGGTCGATGCCGAGGGCAGCGAGCTGGTCGCGGTGCGTCGCGAGCCGACGGTCGGCCAGGATCCCCGCGTGCACGCGCGGGGTGCAGCGTCTTGACCCGCCCGTCGAGGCACTCCGGGAAGCCGGTGACCTCCTCGACGGGCGTCACCGGGATGCCGGCCGCCGCGATGCGCGCCGCCGTCGACCCGGTCGAGACGATGACGACACCGGCGGCGTGCAGTCCGCGGGCCAGCTCCTCCAGGCCGGTCTTGTCGTAGACGCTGACCAGGGCCCGGCGCACCGGGACGCGGGTGGTGTCGTTCACGGGATGGTGACCTTCCGTCCGGAGACCGTGAAGCCCTCGCGGAGCATCCGGCCGACCACGTCGACGAGCATCGAACGCTCCTCGACCTTGATGCGCTCGTGCAGCGCCGCGTCGTCGTCCGTGTCGAGCACGGGCACCACGACCTGGGCGGCGATCGGGCCGGTGTCGACGCCGCCGTCCACGACGAAGAGGGTGCAGCCGGTGACCTTCACGCCGTACGCGAGGGCGTCTCTCGGCGCATGCATCCCCGCGAAGGCCGGGAGCAGCGACGGGTGGCTGTTGACGAACCGCCCGCCGTACCGCGCGAGGAACGCCGGCCCCGCCAGGCGCATGAAGCCCGCCGAGACCACCAGGTCGGGCCGGTAGGCGGCCACCCGGTCCGCGAGCTCGGCGTCCCAGGCTGCGCGGTCGGGACCGACCGGCACGACGAACGTCTCGACGCCTGCCGCCTTTGCCCGCCCGAGCGCCCCCGCGCCCTCGCGGTCGCTGCCGACCGCCGCGACCACCGCGCCGTAGCCGGGGTCGGCGGCGGCGTCGAGCAGCGCCTGCAGGGTCGACCCGCTGCCGGACGCGAGGACCACGAGTCGGCGCGGCCCGGAGCGCTGCACCTCGTGCTCGGTCACTGGCCTGACGATAGCGGCGGCACCGCGAGGTCAGCCTCGGCGGCGCAGGACGAGCAGCGTCACCGCGACCACCGCGGCGACCTCGATCGCGGCGGCCGGCGCGACCGCCCACCAGTCCGGTCCCGTCTCCGCCATCCGGCCGGGGCCGGCCGGCCCTGCGGCCAGTGCGGCCAGGGCGCCGACGCCCACGCCGACAGCGACGCCCACTGCCCCGGCGGCCGCAACGAGAGCCCGCCAGGACGACAGCCCGGCAGCGCCGGGAGAAGCAGGAGCGCCGGCGCGACGTCGCAGCAGCCAGGCGGCCAGCACACCGGCGACGACCGGCGCGGCGAGCGCGGCCCAGCCGGCTGGGCCGGCGGTTCCTGGACCGGCCGGCAGGGCGGCGAGCAGCGGGAAGCCGGGGACGGCGCCGAGGTCGGAGCCCAGGACGCTGACCGACGTTCCCTGGCCGACGGAGAAGCCCGGCCCCACGCTGTACCCGAGGCCCCAGACCGCCGCGGTCGGCACGTAGAGAAGGCTGCCGAGCACCAGGAGCGCGGCACCTCCGACACCCGGGTCGAGCCCGTCCGTCAGCGCCCGCGCGCGGTCGTGGTGGCCCGCCAGTGATGCCCCGGCGAGGGCCGCGCCGGCGGCGACCAGGACGCCGAGGGCGACCGCGGCGGGCGGCAGCGACAGCCGGACCAGTGCGGGCAGCCGGTACCAGAGCACGGCCGACCGGCCGGTGGCGCGCACCGCGGCCGACCCGGACGCGACCCCCGCGATCACCGCGGAGCCGACGAACGCGGTCATCGGCATCGGCCGGACCTCCTCGGTCCGGGCCAGCAGGGCCACCGCGGTCGCGACCACGGCGTAGGTCGCCGTGACCGAGGACGTCAGGGCGAGCACGCCGGACCGGCCGGTGATCCCGGCCGCGCGCGCGGAGCGCAGCGTCGCGGTGTGGACGAGCAGCAGGGGCAGGGCGGTCAGCCCGAGTGGTACGAGGCCAAAGGACCCGCCCGGGAGCAGCACGCGGGTGTGATGGCCCACCAGCCAGACCTGCAGCCCGCCGGCCACCGCCGTGCTGGCGCTGGCGCCGCTGTCGGCAGCGGTGGCCCAGCCGACCAGGACGATCACCATGACGGCCAGCGCGCCGAGCCCGGCGGCCTGGCCGGCGGCGAGGACGCCGGCCACGGTCAGCGGTCGGGTCGGAGGCCCCGCCGGGGGCCGGCGGGGCGCCCGGGGCCCCGGCGGTCGGGACAGGAGATCGGTCATCGGTAGCCATCGTCGCTGCTGGGGGGCGCCGAGCGGCGGACCGGCGGACCGCTCGGGGTGTCGCCACGCGCACCGCGGAAGAAGACCGGGTTGGATGCAACCCGGTGGCAGTCTCGCGGGTCATCATGGTCAACCGGCCAACAGGGAGGGATCAGCGTGGCCAGCGGAGCCGAGAGGGCGGAGTCGTTCGACGCCTTCTACACCGGCAGCAGCCGTCGGGTCCTGCACCAGATGTACGCGATGACCGGCAACCTCGCCGACGCGCAGGAACTGGTCCAGGAGGCCTACGCCAGGGCCTGGCAGCGCTGGTCCACCGTGTCGACGTACGACGAGCCGGAGGCCTGGGTCCGGACGGTCGCCTGGCGCCTTGCCGCGAGTCGCTGGCGCAAGGCCAAGAACGGCGTGGCAGCGATGCTGCGCCACGGGCCGCCGGAGCACGCGCCGGAGCCCAGCATCGACAACGTCGCGCTGGTCGCGGCACTGAAGAAGATCCCCGAGGCGCAGCGACGCGCGATCGTCCTGCACCACCTCAGCGGCCTGTCGGTCGCCGAGGTCGCCCACGAGACGAGCTCCCCCGAGGGCACGGTCAAGGCCCGCCTGGCGCGCGGCCGGGCCGCCCTGGCCGAGCTGCTCGCCGACAACTCGCTCGCGGAGGTGAGCTGACATGCCTGACCGCATCACCGAGACGCTCACGGCGCTGCGTGCCGACAGCGACACGGTCGGTCTGGCCGACTCCGGCGCCGTCCGCCGGCGGGGTGAGCAGCGCACCCGGAACCAGGTCGTCGGGCTCCACGCTCGCGGTGGTCGCCCTGGTGGCAGGCGCCGTCGGCGTCACCGGCGGCCTGGCCGGCGGGGACGACCGCTCCATCGAGGGACCGCCGGCCACGCAGGGCCCGTCGGTCACCGCGGCCCCGGAGCCGGGGCCGACCACGATGAACCCACCGGTCGTCGACGTTCCGGACTCGGCCCTGATGACCGTCGAGGACCTCGGCGTCAGCGGGCTGCGGCCGGTCCAGGGAGGCACGGGCATCGGGACGCTCAACCCGTGCCTGCTCGGCAGCGACGACCTCGTCAACGGCGCGGCGTCGACCTTCGGGACCAGCCGGGACGCCGATCAGCGCGTCCACATGGCCCTCACCCAGGAGAACGCCGACGGTGCCACGAACCAGCTGGCGTACTTCGACGAGAGCCTGGCCGGGTGCGAGGACCGCCAGGGTCCACCGATCCCCGGACTGGCCGTCACGGCCTACCCGGCGGCACCAGCTCGAGAGCATCCAGGCACGACTGCTCGACGCTCTTGGTCCGGGCGCTTACCTCTACGAGGTCGTGACGGACGACAGCGCTGCGTGGTGCTCGGCACCCGGACCGCGAACGCCGGCGGCTACTTCGCCTTCGCGACGGACCTGTTCAGCATCGACCAGGCCCTTGCGGCCAGCGTGTCAGCCCGGGAGCGGATGGTCGACACCTATGGCGCCTGAGCCCTGTGCGTCCGCCTGACCCGTCCGGCTGAAGATCCACTGTGCGCTGCCGCACCAGACACGCCGCAGAAGTGGTGTGTCAGCGCACAGTGGATCGTGACGGTCAGTGGGAGGTCATGACCTCGCGCATCAGGCGGGCGGTCTCGGACGGGGTCTTGCCGACCTTGACGCCGACGGCCTCGAGGGCCTCCTGCTTGGCGGCCGCGGTACCGGACGAGCCGGACACGATGGCGCCGGCGTGGCCCATCGTCTTGCCCTCGGGTGCGGTGAATCCGGCCACGTAGCCGACCACCGGCTTGGTGACGTTGTCCTTGATGTAGGCGGCCGCCCGCTCCTCGGCGTCGCCGCCGATCTCGCCGATCATCACGATCGCGTCGGTCTCGGGGTCGTCCTGGAACGCCTGCAGGCAGTCGATGTGGGTGGTGCCGATGACCGGGTCGCCACCGATGCCGACGCGGTCGAGAAGCCGATGTCGCGCAGCTCGTACATCATCTGGTAGGTCAGCGTGCCCGACTTGCTGACCAGCCCGATCCGGCCGGCCTGGGTGATGTCGGCCGGGATGATGCCGGCGTTGGACTTCCCGGGGCTGATCAGGCCGGGGCAGTTCGGCCCGATGATCCGGGTCGTGCCGGAGTTCGCGGCGTACTGGCAGAAGGCCGCGGTGTCGTGCACCGGGATGCCCTCGGTGATGACCACGCACGAGCGGGATCTGCGCGTCGACCGCCTCGACCACGGCGTCCTTGGCGAACGCCGGCGGCACGAAGACGACCGACACGTCGGCGCCCGTCTCCTTCATCGCCTCGCCGACACCGGCGAACACCGGCAGCGACCGGCCGTCGACGTCGACCGTCTGCCCGGCCTTGCGCGGGTTCACGCCGCCGACGACCTGCGCGCCGGACGCGAGCATCCGCGTCGTGTGCTTGCTGCCCTCGGAGCCGGTCATGCCCTGGACGATGATCTTGCTGTTCTCGGTGAGCCAGATGGCCATGTCAGCTCCCTTACTTCCCGGCCGCAGCGAGCTCGGCCGCGCGGTCGGCGGCACCGTCCATCGTGTCCACCTGCTCGAGCAGCGGCAGCGTTCGCGTCGCGTGAGGATGCGCCGCCCCTCCTCGGCGTTGTTGCCGTCCAGCCGCACGACCAGCGGGTGGCGTGATCTCGTCGCCGCGCTCCTCGAGCAGCGCGAACGCCTGCACGATGCCGTTCGGCGACCGCGTCGCACGGCGGTGATGCCGCCGAAGACGTTGACGAACACCGACTTGACGGCCGGGTCGCCGAGGATGATCTCGAGGCCGTTCGCCATCACCTCGGCCGAGGCACCGCCGCCGATGTCGAGGAAGTTGGCCGGCTTGACCCCGCCGTGACTCCTCGCCGGCGTAGGCGACGACGTCCAGCGTGCTCATCACCAGCCCGGCGCCGTTGCCGATGATGCCGACCTCGCCGTCGAGCTTGACGTAGTTGAGGTCCTTCTCCTTCGCCTTCGCCTCGAGCGGGTCGGCGGCGTGCTTGTCCTCGAGCGCCGCGTGGTCGGGGTGGCGGAAGTCGGCGTTCTCGTCGAGGGTGACCTTGCCGTCGAGGGCGACGATGCGCCCGTCGGCCGGTCTTCACCAGCGGGTTGACCTCGACCAGCGTCGCGTCCTCGGCGACGAACACGCCCCACAGCGTCTGCACGGCGTCGAGCGACCTGGTCGACGATGTCCTCGGGGAACCCGCCCTGCTCGGCGATCTCGCGGGCCTTCGCCTCGTCGATGCCCTCCAGCGCGTCGACCGGCGACGCGGGCGAGCGCCTCGGGCTTCTCGACCGCGAGCTGCTCGATCTCCATGCCGCCCTCGCGGGAGGCCATCGCCAGGTAGGTGCGGTTGGCGCGGTCGAGCAGCACCGAGAAGTAGTACTCCTCCTCGATCGCCGCGGCCGGCGCCAGCATCACCCGGTGCACGGTGTGGCCCTTGATGTCCATGCCGAGGATCTGGCCGGCCTTGCCCTCGGCGTCGTCGACCGGGTCGCGGCGAGCTTGACGCCGCCGGCCTTGCCGCGACCGCCGGTCTTCACCTGCGCCTTGACGACGACCCGGCCGCCGCCCTGAGCCGCTCGGCGGCCGCCCGCGCCTCCTCGGGGGTCTCGGCGACCGCGCCGCCGAGCACGGGCACGCCGTGCTTCTCGAACAGGTCCCTCGCCTGGTACTCGAACAGGTCCACGGAGTCCGTCCTCGTTGCATCGGTCGGATGGTCTCGGGCTGCAGTGCCGGCTCGGCGTGCTGGCCGACACGCGAGCGGAGCCGCCGCGCCACCAGCGCGTTGTACCGGCGTAACCCAGACCCACCGAGCACCACCGGAGGCCCTTCCGTGCGACGCACCGCCCGCGCACCGCTGCTCGCCGTCGTCACCGCTGCAGGCGCACTCGGGTCGGCCGGCCTGGCCGCGACGACGGCGTCCCGCCGGCCGCAGGCCGCGCACGACCGTCACGCAAGACGAGCCAAGAGATCGACGTCGTCGTCGGGCCCGCCGGCGACGAGAAGACCTGCACGGTCGTCTTCGACCTCTACCGGCCCTCCACGGCGACCGCGGCGCAACCCGGCAGCCGGCCATCCTCACCACCAACGGCTTCGGCGGCTCCAAGGACGACCAGGCCGCGCTCGGCCAGGCCTTCGGCAAGAAGGGCTACGTGGTCCTGTCCTACTCCGGGCTCGGCTTCGGCGGCTCCGACTGCAAGATCACCCTCGACGACCCCGACTGGGACGGCCGCGCCGCCAAGCAGCTCGTGACCTATCCTCGGCGGCGGCAAGCGGGCCAACGACGGGACGCGGATCCGCTACGTCCGCAAGGACCCGGTCTCCCACGACGGGCAGGGCCCGCCAGCACGACCCGCGGGTCGGCATGGTCGGCGGCTCCTACGGCGGCCAGGTCCAGTTCGCGGTCGCCGGCATCGACCCCCGCGTCGACACGATCGTGCCGATCATCACCTGGAACGACCTGGCCTACTCGCTGGCGCCGAACAACACCGACTTCGACGCCGCGGGCGTGACCTACCGGACGCCCGGCACCGAGAAGGTCGGCTGGACCAGCCTGTTCTTCGGCGCCGGCATCGCGGACGGCATCGAGCACGCGCAGACCGACCCGACGCGCAACGTCGGCTGCCCCAACTTCGCCGACCAGGCCTGCGTGGCCAAGGCGCAGATGGACGCGCTCGGCTACCCGACGCAGGACACCCTCGACCTCGCCCGGCACGCCAGCGTGACGACGTACGTCGAGAAGATCCGGATCCCCACCCTGCTGGTGCAGGGCCAGAACGACACGCTGTTCAACCTGCAGGAGGCGGTGGCGACCTACCGCGCGCTGCAGCGCGCAGGGCACGCCGACCAAGATGATCTGGCAGTCGTGGGGGCACAGCGGCAGCGGCGAGCCCGCGCCCGGCGAGCTGGACATGGCCGACCCGGGAAGCAGCTACGAGGGCCAGCGGTTCGCCCGCGTGGTTCGCCACGCACCTCAAGGACAGGGACGTCTGGACCGGGCCGCGAGTTCGCCTACTTCCGCGACTGGGTCGACTACACGGGCATCGCGACGCCGGCCTACGGCACGCGCCGCGGCCTACCCGGCGGGCACCACGCAGCAGCTCTACCTCTCCGGCGCCGACGGGCTGGTCGCCGACAGGGCGCCGGTGCAGCCGGGCAGCGCGAGCTACGCCAACGTCGCCGGCGAGACGCCGACGAGCTACAGCGAGGTCTCCGGCCTGCAGGGCGCCGCCGTCCCGGACGGCGTCACGCCGCCGTACGACACCCCCGGCACGTTCGCGTCGTGGACGCACCGCGCCGCTGGCGACCGCGGTCGACTCCGTCGGCGTGCCGACGCTGCGGCTGCGGCTGTCGTCGCCGGTCGCCGAGCAGACCCAGGCCGGCGGACCGGCCGGGCAGCTGCTGCTGTTCGCCAAGATCTACGACGTCGCGCCCGACGGCTCCGACGACCCTGGTGCACCGGCTCGTCTCGCCGACCCGGGTGCCGGACGTCCGGGAGCCGGTCACGCATCGAGCTGCCCGGCGTCGTGCACCGCTACGAGGCGGGCCACCGGATCGCGGTGGTCGTCGCGGCCACCGACGCGGCCTACCGCAACAACAAGGTCGTGCAGCCGGTGACGGTGCTCACCTCGCCCGACGACCCCGGCGTCCTGACCCTGCCGGTGCTCGGCGCCGGACTCTGAGGTCAGGCCGCGGCGTCAGGCCGGCGAGCGCTCGCCGAGGTTCTCGCGCACCCAGGTGACGATCTCGCCGGTCGTCGCACCGGGGGTGAAGACCTTGGCGACGCCGAGCTTGTCGAGCTCGGCCATGTCCGCCTCGGGGACGATGCCGCCGCCGAACACCACGATGTCCGACGCGTCCCGCTGCGGCGAGCAGCTCGATCACCCGGGCGAACAGCGTCATGTGGGCACCGGAGAGCACCGAGAGCCCGACGGCGTCGGCGTCCTCCTGGATCGCGGTCTCGACGATCTGCTCCGGGGTCTGGTGCAGCCCGGTGTAGACCACCTCGACGCCGGCGTCCCGCAGCGCGCGCGCGACGACCTTGGCGCCGCGGTCGTGGCCGTCGAGCCCCGGCTTCGCGACGACGACGCGCACCGGTCCGCTGGAGGTCACGGCGAGAGCGTAACGCGGTCGGCTTCCGGCGCGTCCCAGGGCCGAGCCAGGGGGTATGCCCGGGCTACGGTTTCCCCAGAACCGGTCCGATGGTGCAGGGATGAGAGGAGCCCGGGTGCGCGACGGGATCGCGAGAGTGCGGTCGCTCGGCTCCGCCGCCGCGGGACCAGCCACCGAAGCCACCGTGCCAGGAACGTCCAGGCGGCGGTCAGCACCAGGATCGGGACGGTACGTCGGGGCGCCGCCGCGCTGCTGCGCCCCAGCGGCCTGCGGGGCGCCGCGGTCGAGGTCGGCTGGGTCGCCGCGCACGCCGCGATGTACCCGCTCGGCGTCGTCGCCGAGCGGGCCCGTCACCGGGACATCGGCCGCCGTGACCTCGGCGGACTCTCGCCGCGTCCAGCGCGGCCTGGTCGTCGGCGACGTCGAGGCCTCCGGCACCCCGATCCTGCTGGTGCACGGCATGGTCGACAACCGCTCGATCTTCACGCTCCTGCGCCGCGGCCTGCGCCGCCGTGGCTTCCGGCCGGGTGCTCACCCTCAACTACAGCCCGCTCACCCGCGACGTCCGCCTGGCGGCCACCGGACTGGCCACCCGGGTCGAGCAGCTCTGCGAGGAGACCGGCTTCGAGCGCATCCACGTGATCGGGCACAGCATGGGCGGGCTGATCGCGCGCTACTACGTGCAGCGGCTGGGCGGCGACGCTCGGGTGCACACGCTGGTGACGCTGGGCACCCCGCACGCCGGCACGGTGCCGGCCCGGCTGGTCCCGCACCGGCTGGCCCGCCAGCTGCGACCGGGCAGCGACCTGGTGGCCGAGCTCGAGCAGCCCGCGCCGGACTGCCGGACCCGATTCCTGGCGGTGTGGAGCGACCTGGACCAGATGATCGTCCCCAAGCGCAACGCCCGGGTCGACCACCCCGACCTGGATGCCCGCAACATCCTGATCCGCGGCGTCGGGCACATGTCCCTGCCGATCCACCGCCGCGCGGTGCACGAGATCGGCCTGACCCTGGCCCAGCTCGACGCGACGGGCGAGACCGTGACGCCGGGAGTGACCTCCCTGGCCAGTGCGCGCGACGACGGACAGCCGTCCGGGGACGGCCGGTCCGGGCGCGGCATACGCTCCAGTTAGGACCGGTTGTCCCGTATCTGGGCACAGGGTGTAGTTGAACAACCTGTGAACACGTACCCAGTTGTACCGGCACGTAATCCCTTCGTTATTGTCGCCGGAGTTTTCCTCCCCTGCCCCCGACGACGAGGCGATCTCCTCCCGTGCCCCCTCGCCGCCCCACCCGCGGACGTCACCGCCGCCCCAAGAACACCGGCGGCCCCGCATACGTCACCGCCGCGACCCTGGCGGCATTCGCCGTCAGCGGCATGAACGTCCCTGGCGCCATCGGCGACGCCCGCCAGGCGGCCTCCTCGACGCCCGCCGCGGCAGCGGCCGACACCGCGGTCCGCCACCGCCACGATCTCCGCCGTCCAGCTGCGCGACACCCTCGCCGAGCAGGGCGAGGAGCGCGCCAGCCGGCTGCGCACCGCCCAGGCCGAGGCCGTCCGGATGGCCAAGAAGTCGGTCAAGGAAGCCCGGATCGCCGCCGAGAAGGCGCGGCCGAAGTGGGTGCTCCCGGTGGTCGGCTTCCGTCTCACCGCCGGGTTCGGCGACTACGGCCTGTGGAGCAGCGCCCACACCGGGCAGGACTTCGCGGCGCCGTACGGCACGCCGGTCCGGTCCGTCGGTGACGGCCGGATCATCTTCGCCGCCTACGACGGGTCCTACGGCAACAAGATCGTCGTCGAGCACGAGGACGGCACCGTCACCTGGTACGCCCACCTCTCGTCCTTCGTGCGCACCGGCGGCGTCGTGCAGGCCGGCGACGTGATCGGCCGCATCGGCTCCACCGGCAACTCCACGGGTGCCCACCTGCACCTCGAGGTCCGGCCCGGCGACGGCGCACCGGTCCCGCCGCTGACCTGGCTGCGCCAGCACGGCGTCAAGATCTAAGAACCTCCCGGGACCTGGCGGGATAGAGCCTGCGAACGATCTCGCGAACTGAGCTTCTCGACGGGCGCGTAGCGCAGCAGCAGCCGCTTGACGCCCTGCGAACGGAAGTCGATCGACGCCACCGCGCGCTCGCCGGCCCCTTCGACGGTCACCACGGTCCCCATCCCGAACGTGTCGTGGGTGACCCGGTCGCCCGGCTCCAGGTGGATCACCGGCCGGTTGCCCGGCGAGCGCGCGCTGGAGCGCGCGGCGACCGCGGCGATCGCCGGCACGTGGCTCACCGTCGACTCCTCGCGGCGCCAGTCGACCAGCTCGGGCGGGATCTCGTCCAGGAACCGCGACGCGGGGTTGTGCTGCGGCGTCCCCCAGGCGCTGCGCATCACCGACCGGCTCAGGTAGAGCCGCTGCTGGGCGCGGGTGATCCCGACGTAGGCCAGCCGACGCTCCTCCTCCAGCTCGGTCGGGTCACCCAGCGAGCGCAGGTGCGGGAAGACACCGTCCTCGAGCCCGGTACAGGAACACGACGGGGAACTCCAGCCCCTTGGCGGTGTGCAGGGTCATCAGGGTGACGACGCCCTGTCGAGCGGCCCGTCCTCGCCCTCCTCGGGCTCGTCGGGGATCTCGTCGGCGTCGGCGACCAGCGCGACCTGCTCCAGGAAGTCGGTGAGCGTCCCGCCGCCGCCGGCGAGGGCATCGGCCTCCTCGAACTCGCGGGCGACCGACGACGAGCTCCTGGAGGTTCTCCAGCCGGGTCTGGTCCTGGGGATCAGCCGAGCCGGCCAGCTCGGCGGCATAGCCGGTGCGCTCGAGGACCGCCTCCAGGACGGTCGCCGGACCGGTGCCCGCCTCGACGAGGGTGCGGAGGTCGTCGATGAGCTGGCGGAAGCCCTGCACCGCGGCCAGCGAGCGCGCCGCGAGACCGTAGGCGTCCTCGCAGCGGCGCAGCGCCTGGGCGAAGGAGAGGTTCTCGCGCTGCGCCAGCGCCTCCAGGCAGGCCTCCGACCGGTCCCCGATCCCCCGCTTGGGCACGTTGATGATCCGCCGCAGGGAGACCGTGTCCTCGGGGTTGGCGAGCAGCCGCAGGTAGGCGAGCGCGTCGCGGACCTCGCGGCGCTCGTAGAAGCGCACACCCCCGACCACCTTGTACGGCAGGCCGACCCGGATGAACACCTCCTCGAACACGCGGGACTGTGCGTTGGTCCGGTAGAAGACCGCGACCTGGGAGGGATGCACATCCTCCTCGTCGGTGAGCCGGTCGACCTCGCCGGCGACGAAGGACGCCTCGTCGTGCTCGTTGTCGGCGACGTAGCCGACGACCTGCTCGCCCTCGCCCGCGTCGGACCAGAGGTTCTTCGGCTTGCGGCCCGGGTTACGCGCGATCACCGCGTTGGCCGCCGACAGGATCGTCTGGGTGGAGCGGTAGTTCTGCTCCAGCAGGATGGTCCGCGCGTCCGGGTAGTCCTCCTCGAAAGCCAGGATGTTGCGGATCGTGGCGCCACGGAACGCGTAGATCGACTGGTCGGCGTCGCCGACGACGCACAGCTCGGCCGGCGGGACACCGTCGGCATCGGCCTGCTCGACCGACCCGACGAGCTCCTTCACCAGGACGTACTGCGCGTGGTTGGTGTCCTGGTACTCGTCGACGAGGACGTGCCGGAACCGCCGGCGGTAGTGCTCGGCGACGTCCGGGAACACCTGCAGGACGTTGACCGTGGTCATGATCAGGTCGTCGAAGTCGAGCGCGTTGGCCTCGCGCAGCCGCCGCTGGTAGAGCGCGTACGCCTCGGCGAGCGTCTGCTCGATGTGGGTCTCGGCCCGCTGGGCGAAGGTCTCGTGGTCGACCAGCTCGTTCTTGAGGTTGCTGACCTGGACCGAGAAGGACCGCGGGTTGTAGCGCTTGGGGTCGAGGTCGAGCTCGCGGCAGACCAGGGTCATCAGCCGCTGGGAGTCGGCCGCGTCGTAGATCGAGAAGCTCGAGCTGAGGCCGACGTGCTTGGCCTCGCGGCGCAGGATGCGCACGCACGCCGAGTGGAAGGTGCTCACCCACATGACCTTGGCGCGGTTGCCGACGAGAGCCGCGACCCGCTCCTTCATCTCCCCGGCCGCCTTGTTGGTGAACGTGATCGCGAGCACCGAGCCGGGGTGGACCTTGCGGGCGCCGAGGAGGTACGCGATGCGGTGGGTCAGGACCCTGGTCTTGCCGGAGCCGGCGCCGGCGACGATCAGCAGCGGGGACCCCTCGTGGGTCACGGCCGCGCGCTGCTGTGGATTGAGCCCCTCGAGGAGGACCGCCGGGTCCGCCGCGCGCGGCCGCGCGGGCGCGGCCTCGGGAAGCGGGAACGAGTCGTCGAAGAGGGTGCTCATCTCCCGCCCAGTCTAGGGCTGGGGTCGGACGACCGGACGGGACGGACAATCAGGCGAAGGCCCCTGCCGTGTAGCCCACCACGTCGACCGTCACGTGCCCCATCCCGCCGGTCAGCTCCAGGCTCACCATCCCGCCGGTCCCGACCGGCACGGTCACCGTCGCGGCCCCCGGCACTGCCTTGTCAGCGGCGAGCGCAGTGGCCAGCGGCTCGGCGGTCCCGCCGGGCCAGACCCGCAGCTCGGTCGGGGCATCGACCTTGGTGACCTGGACCTGCAGGACCACGCTGGCCACGCCCGGCGGCCGGCAGGCCGCCGACCCCGAGCACCGGCACGTCGAGGCGCACGTCCGGGTGCGCCCGGCACGGGCCGTTCGCCAGGCCCACCCCGTAGCGGGTCCGCAGCACGCGGACCGGTGCGACGGGGACCACACCGGACACCGGGGTGAGGAACGCCGGCACCCACGGGTCCGTCACCGGGGCAGGGCAGGCGACGAACCCGGTGTAGTACGACGTACGCCCGAGCGCCCCGTCCCAGCTGAAGCTGAGGTGGATGTGGTTGCGGTGGCAGGTCGTGTCGAACTTCTTGAAGCGCTTGTTCCGCGCTGCGCACCCGCCGTACTCGGTCCACGACCCGGTGCTGGTGCGCCACATCGAGTTGTTCCAGATCAGGTACGTGATGCCCAGCCGGCGGGCCATCGCCGCGGCGTTGCCGAACCCGTCCGGCGCCTGCAGCCAGCCCAGGAACGTCTCGGCGATCACCTTCTGCTCGGCGTCGCGGACGCTGACCATCCAGTCGAGGGCCCTGCCCTCCTCGTGGCCGGAGTCGGCGGCGCTGCACTGGCGCACGATGTTCGACGAGATCGGCCCGTAGGTCGCGTCGAGCAGCTTGCGGAGCTTGCGCGGCCCCTTCTTCTCGGTCGGGCTGCAGCTGCTCTCCCGTTCCCACCCGGCCGGGGCGTCGATGACCGCCCCGAACGGCCGGGTGCTCGGCGCGGCGACGACCGCCTGCGCCGGCGCGGCTGTGGGCACCACGACCGCGAGCGCCACCAGGACGGGGACGACGCGTGAGAGCAGCACAGTGGGTGATCGACACCGCCGGCATCCGCCTTGAGCGCGCGCCTACCATGACGCTCGACGGGGCCGGGTCCACGAATGGAGCAGTGCGTGCTCGACGACAGCGACATCGAGCGGGCGCTGGTCATCACCGCCCATCCCGACGACGTGGACTTCGGTGCCGCCGGGACGGTCTCCACCTGGACCGCTGCCGGGATCGAGGTGACCTATTGCGTCTGCACCGACGGGGATGCCGGCGGCTTCGACCCGTCGGTGCCGCGCTCGGAGATCCCGGGCATCCGGCGGGCCGAGCAGGAGGCGGCGGCGAAGGTCGTGGGGGTGCGAGGACGTGCGGTTCCTGGGCTACCCGGACGGCCGGCTCGAGGCCTCCCTCGGGCTGCGGCGGGACATCAGCCGGGTGATCCGGCAGGTCCGTCCGCAGCGGGCACTGATCCAGAGCCCCGAACGCAACTGGGCCAGGGTCGGGGCGAGCCACCCCGACCATCTCGCGGCCGGGGTCGCGGCGATGGCGGCGATCTACCCGGACGCGCGCAACCCCTACGCCCACCCCGAGCTGCTCGCCGACGAGGGCCTCGAGGACTGGGCGGTCGCCGAGACCTGGGTGATGGCTCACCCCGACAACAACCATCACGTGGACATCACCGACATCTTCGACACCAAGATGGCGGCTCTGCGCGCCCACGTGAGCCAGACCGCCCATATGGACGACCTCGAGTCCCGGCTGCGCCAGTGGTTCGGCGCCAACGCCGTCGCCGCCGGCCTGCCGGAAGGGCGGTCGGCCGAGCGGTTCCTCGTGGTGTCCACCGCCTGAGGACGCCGGACCGCTCGGGGCTCAGGGCAGTCGGACGACAGCGGTCCAGTAGCTCTCGATCGAGCGGACCACGTCCATGAAGCGGTGCAGGTCGAGCGGCTTCACGACGTACGAGCTGGCGCCGCAGGCGTAGGCCACCGACACGTCGACGTCCGAACGCGACGTGCTGAACACCACCACCGGGACGGTCCGCAGGTCCGGGTCGCCCTTGATCCTGCGGAGCACGTCGATGCCGTTGACCCGCGGCAGGTTGATGTCCAGGACCACGAGGTCGGGCCTGCGGGATGTCGCCCGCGACGACGGCGTCCAGCTTGGCCAGCGCGTCGACGCCGTCCTCGGCGCGCATCAGCTCGGTGGTGCTGCCGGACTCCTCGAGCGCGAGCTCAACCAGCTTGGCGTCGGCCACGCTGTCCTCGACCAGGAGGATGCGTGCCGGGCGGCCGCGCTGGCGCATCGGGCCCACCCTCCGTCCGCCCCCGAACACGGTGAGCGCCGAGGTCGATCCCCCGGCGCCGTCTGGGGCGGGACGCTACGCCGGGCCGCCCCGCGCCGAGGAGCGAACCGGGATGTTCGGCACGAACGGCTGGTGCGCGACTGATCCCTTCGGCTCAGGGCCGCATCAGGGAGGGGTTCACCGCCGACACCGGGCGGCGCAGCAGGGTGGCCTGCTCGAGATGCAGAGCGAGGGACAGCAGGCGCGGCTCACCACCTGCCCGGCCGAGCAACGACACCCCGAAGGGCCGGCGGCTGCTCGGCCGGTAGCCGGCCGGCACGATGACGCTGGGGTAGCCCGCTCGGGCCGCGATCCCGGCGCCGCGCCAGGACGGCATGAGCACCGCGTCGGCGCCGTGCGCGTCGAGGACCGCGTCGATGCCGTGCTGCCCGGCCATCGCGACGTCGCGGGCCCGGTGGGCGAGATAGGCCTCGCGGTCGCGCACGTGGTCGACGTCGAGCGCAGCGAGGACGTGCTTCTGGCCGTACTTGAGGGCGGCGACCGCGTTGTCCTCGTTCCAGCGGGCGATCTCGGCCATGGTCCGTCGCGGCGCGTCCTCGGGCAGCCGCGCGAGGTAGGCGTCGACATCGCGGGCGAACTCGTAGTGCAGGACAGGGGTCTCGTCGGTCTCCGGCAGGGCAGGGACGTCGACCACGGTGGCGCCCTGAGCCCGAACCGCCTCGATGGCCGCGAGCAGCAGGTCACGGTCCTCTGCGTCCAGGTCGTCGGGAGACGGTGGCGCCACCAGCCGCGCACCGGCCAGCGCCGACGGCTGGAGGCCCAGGTCACGGCCGGAGAGCACCGCGAGCAGCACCGCGGCGTCCCGGACGGTTCGCGTCATCGGCCCGGCGGAGTCCTGGCTGGTGGCGATCGGCAGGATGCCGTTGCCGCTGACGGCGCCGACAGTGGGTTTGACACCCACCAGGCTCTGCGCGTCGCACGGGCACAGGATCGAGCCGTCGGTCTCGGTGCCGACGGTGACGGTCGCCAGCCCGAGCGCGGCCGCGGCACCCGATCCGCTGCTCGACCCGCAGGGAGTGAGACTCACGTCGTAGGGGTTGAGCACCTGCCCGCCCAGGGAGGAGTAGCCGCTGGGCATCCCCTCAGTCATGAAGTTCGCGAGCTCGGTGAGGTTGGTCTTGCCGAGCACCACCGCACCCGCGTCGCGCAGCCGGGTGACCAGGTCTGCGTCGCGGTCGGGGACGGAGTGCTCCAGGGCGAGGGCGCCGCCGGTGGTCGGCAGCCCGGCGACGTCGATGTTGTCCTTCACGAGCACCGGCACCCCGTGCAGGGGACCGAGGTCGGCGCCCGCCGCGCGCTCCCGGTCGCGGGCGGCGGCCTGCTCCTCCGCGTCCGGCGCGAGACAGCGGACGGCGTGCACCGCGGGGCCGCGGCGGTCGAGGCTATCGATCCGGGCCAGGTAGCCGTGGACGAGATCGACGCTGGTGACCCGACCGGCTGCCATCGCGGCGGCGACGTCAGCGACGCCGGCCACCTCGAGGTCGAGGTCGGCGAGGTCGGAGCTCATCGGACCATCGCCAGGGCGGCCGCGACGAGGGGAACGAGCGGCATGTCACCCTGCTCGTCCGGCGTGGCCCAGCGAGCGAGGTCGGTGCTGCCGTCGTCCTCGAACACGAGGGGCGCCGCCTCCTCCTCGACGGTGGCCCGGTAGACGATCCGTATCGCGTGCAGGTCGGCCTCGAGGTCCGGCTCGTCGACCATCCGCCTCATCGAGTCGACACCGACCAGCTCGCAACCGAGCACGCGCAGCCCGGTCTCCTCGCGCACCTCGCGGACCATCGCGAGCTCGGGGTGCTCGCCGTGGTCGACCCCGCCACCGGGCAGCGTCCACCAACCGGGATGTGAGGTCCGGTCCGTCAACCTCGTCAGCAGCAGGCGGCCGGCCGAGTCGGTGATGACCGCGTAGGCCGATACGCGCTGCACTGCCCTCGCCCCGTCCACGGAAGCAGCGTACGGACAGCAGGTGAGCAACCGGCGAGGCGGGACCTGAGCAACCGCTACTGACCGCTGCACAGCACGGGCGCCTCCCCTCACGTTCACGGGGACTGTCCCCGCGAGGGTCGAGGCCTCCGGAGCCCGCCCTACACTGGGCCTCCGCCCAATCGTGAGGAATCCGAGCGAGCATGCCCCGAGTCAGTGTCGTCGTCCCGATCTACAACGTGGAGAGATACCTCACCGACTGTCTCGAGTCACTGTCCCAGCAGACGTTCAGGGACCTCGAGGTCGTCATGGTGGACGACGGCTCGACCGACTCCAGCGCAGCGATCGCGGCGGCCTTCGCGGAGCGTGATCCGCGGTTCCGCCTGGTGCGGCAGCCGAACGGCGGCCTCGGCAACGCACGCAACACCGGCTCGGACCACGCGACCGGCGACTTCATCGCGTTCGTCGACAGCGACGACGTGGTCGTGCGCAACGCCTACGAGCTGCTCGTGGGTGCGCTGGAGGAGACCGGCTCGGACTTCGCGTCGGGCAACTACCACCGGCTCACCTCCACCGGCACCCGGCAGGCCGGGATGGTGACCTCGGCGTTCACCGCGACCCGGCTGCGCACGCACGTGTCCAAGCACCCGGCCCTGCTCAACGACCGGACCGCGTGGAACAAGGTGTTCCGGCGCACGTTCTGGACCGAGAACGGCTTCCGCTGGCCCGAGGGTGTGCTCTACGAGGACATCCCGGTCACGCTCCCCGCGCACGTCCTCGCCTCGTCCGTCGACGTGCTGCGTCAGCCCATCTACCTGTGGCGGGCACGCGTCGGCGACAGCTCCTCGATCACCCAGCGCCGGACCGAGCAACGGGCCATCCGCGACCGGACTCGCGCCGTCGACGGGGTCAGCCGGTTCATGGCCGAGCAGGGTCAGCACGATCTCAAACGGCGGTACGACAAGGCAGTGGCCGAGCAGGACCTCAAGTACTTCCTGCAGCAGCTGGACGCCGCCGACGCTCCGTTCCGCGTGCTGTTCCTCGACCTGGTGAACGACTACTTCGACCGGGCCGCCGACGACGTGTTCGACCACCTGCCCTCCATCGACCGGCTCAAGTGGCACCTCGTGCGCCGCCGCCTGATGGCCGAGCTGCTGGAGGTGCTGCGCTTCGAGAAGTCCGGCGAGCTGGCCGGAACCCCGGTCGTCCGCCGCGGGCGGCGCTTCTACGGCAACTACCCGTTCCGCGGTGACGCCGACCTCGCCGTCCCCGACGCGATCTACCGCCTGGACCGGGACGAGCTGCCACTGCGTGCCCGCATCGAGGACATCAGGTGGGCTGGTGACACGCTCGAGCTGTCCGGCTTCGCCTACATCGCCTTCCTCGACCTCAGCCGGGAGAAGTCGGCGCGGATCCGGCTGACGCTGGAAGAGGCCGGCCACCCCGAGAGCGTCGTCCCCATGCGCGTCCGGTCCGTGCATCGGCCAGACGTCACCGCTGCCTCGCTGGACGGTGTCACCGACTACTCCTGGTCCGGGTTCGAGGCGAGCGTGGACGCGGCGGCGCTGCGCCACCGTGGCGGCTTCCGCGACGGCCAGTGGCGGCTGCGCGTGGAGGTGCGCTCGCACGGGATCATGCGCCGTCGGTGGCTGGCGGGGACGGCTCCGGGGCGCGCCACCCGCCCCGCACTGCACGGGGTCGAGGGCGCGCGGCTCATCCCCACGACCGAGGCCGGGCAGTTCGCCCTCCGGGTCAGCACCATGCCCGCTCACGTCGACGCCGTGCGCGTCGATGGCGAGGTCCTCGAGGTGTCCGGGGGCCTGCACGGCCGGACGCTGGACCCTGCAACAGCCCAGGTGCGCGTCACCCGCCAGGACGGCGCGGCCACGCTGCACTACCCCGTCGCCCCCGACGGCCCGCCGCGGGACGGCCAGCAGTCCTGGCTCTTCCGCCTGCCCCTGCCCGACCTGCTCAGCGGCCGGTCGGTCGAGGACGACGCGTCCGGCTCGGAGGATCTCGGCGACGGCATCGTCTGGGAGCCGGCTCTGCTGCCGGACGACTCCGGGACGCGGATCCCGCTGTCCGCCGGGCCGGACATGCCCGAGCCACGGCTCACAATCGGGTCGGCAGAGGTCGTCGTCCGGTCGACCCGCACCGGCCGGGCCCGGGTCGTCGAGCGGCACTTCCGCCCGGAGGTCGACCGGGTCCGCTGGAGCGAGGGCGGCCGGCTGGAGCTGGCCGGCAGCTACCACGGGCCACCGGGCGGGCAGGGGGAGCTGGTGCTCGTCCAGGCCGACTGGGACGAGCACTTCGCCATCCCCCTGCACCGCGACGGTGACCGGTTCACCGCAGCCCTGGACCCTCTCGCGATGGTGACGGTCGCCGGCGACCTGCCGCTGCCCGAGGGGCAGTGGGACCTGTACGCCCGCGACGCGCCGTCGGCCCCGATGGTCCGGGTCAAGATCGACCGGTCGCTGCTCGACTCACTGCCCGCCACGGCTCCGGCCGATGGTCGGGAGGTGATGGTCCGCGACGTCGAGTTCGACAACCTCGCGGTGGTCTCGGGGCCGGACCGCCCCGTCAACCAGGCCGGGCGGGCCGGGCAGCAGCGGCTGAGGACGCAGGACTACCCGGGCTTCCTCCGGCTGCCGCGCCGTGACCTGGTCCTGTTCGACGGCTACGCGCGCGGCGCCTACGGGGACGACGCCAGGGCCCTGCACGAAGAGCTGGTGCGTCGCGACACCGGCCTGGACGTGCTGTGGACCGTCGCCGATGGCCAGGCGGTGCTGCCCGCCGAGGTCGACCGGGTCGCCAGGCACGGGAAGGACTGGTACGAGGCGGTTGCGCGGGCCCGCTACGTGGTCGCCGCCGACTACCGGGGCGTCGCCGAGCTGGCCAAGCCGGCCCACCAGACCGTGCTGCAGACCTGGCACGGCGACCCGGTCAGCACGGTCGGGCTCGACGACGAGCACGCCACGAGCCGGCTCGGCCGGGGGTGGGAGAGCCGGGTACGTCGCGAGGCGCAGCAGTGGGACGTGCTGCTCGCCGCCGGCCCTGAGTCCGGCGAACGGCTCCGCCGGGCCTTCGACGTCACCGGTCAGGTGTCGGAGACCGGGCTGCCTCGTCATGACGTGTTCCACGCCGACGACCGGGTGGAGCGGGCCTCGAACCTACGGCAGCGACTGGGCATCTCCTCAGGCACCAAGGTCATCCTCTACGCGCCGACCTACCGACCCGACCGGGAGCTGGCTCCCGGTCGCTACCGCCTCGATCTGCAGCTCGACCTCGACGACGCGCGCGCCGCCCTCGACGAGGACCAGGTCCTGCTCGTCCGGCCGCACCCGAAGGTCGTCGACTCGGTGCCGGCAGCCGACGGTTCGCGGGTGATCGACGTCTCCCGGTGGCAGGACTCCCGCGAGCTGCTCCTGGTCGCCGACGTGCTGGTCAGTGACTACTCGTCGCTGCTCGTCGACTTCGCGCACACCGACCGGCCGATGGTGCTCTGGGAGCCCGACGGCGACTACTTCCGTGGCCAGCTGCGCGGGCTCTACCTCGACCCGGCCGAGCTGCCCGGCCCGAGCGTGACGACGGCCGAGGAGATGCTCGCGGCCGCGTCAGCGGCGGCGCGCGGAGAGCACGACCCGGATCAGCGCCACCGGGCCTTCCGCGAGCGGCACGCGCCGCCCGGTGACGGCAAGGCGACGGCGCGCGCGCTCGACGCCCTGCTCCACGGCTGACCGTCAGGCCAGGGACTCCGCCAGGTCCTGGAGGGCCTCCTTGAGCTCGCCCTGGTCGCCCGTGTCCCCGAGCTGGCGGATCGCGGTGTTCAGCAGGTCGACGGCTGATGCGTCCTCTCCCTTGTCCGCGAGCTGCTCCGCCTTCTGCAGCGACTTCGCCACCTTGGTGCGCGTCGGGCCACCGAGCTCGCCGGACCGGACCGCCTGGTCGAAGTAGGAGCCCGCGACGTTGAAGCTCGGTGCCCAGGTGATCTGGCTCTGGAGCTGGGAGTTGAACTGGTCGAGGTGCACCTCGGACGCCGCGCCGATCTCGTTCTCCGACATCTGGCTGCTCGGCATGCAGACCGAAGGTGTCGAAGCCGCGCGCGATCTCGGTGCCGTAGATCGAAGCCGTTGTACCAGTACGTCGACCACAGGCCCACCGAGGTTGAGCCGGTTCGGGTTGGTCGGATCCGGGATCGGGACGGGCTGTTGATCGGGCCGCGGTCGAAGAACGCGATCTCGACGGGGTTCGCGGTGTCAGAGAAGTCGATGATCGAGACGCCGCCCTGGTACCAGGCCTGCACCAGGATGTCGCGGCCCGGCACCGGGATGAGCGAGGAGTTGTGCGCCACGCAGTTCTCCGTTGACGGTCTGCACGGCCGGCATCTTGTAGTAGCTCGCGAACTCCATCTTCCCGTCGACGATGTCGAAGAGGGCGTCGGCGCCCCACTCGCGGCGTGGTCGGTGACTGCGGCAGCGTGCGCTGGTGCCGCCGCCCCACTCGTCGGTGAACATGACCTTGGTGCCGTCGTTGTTGAACGTCGCGGAGTGCCAGTAGGAGAAGTTCGGGTCGGACACCGCGTCCAGCCGGACCGGGTTCACCGGGTCGGTGATGTCGAGCAGCACGCCGTTGCCCTGGCACGCGCCGGCGAGCAGCCCGACCTCCGGGAAGGCGCGTGACGTCGTGGCAGGTGTTGGTGTTGGGCAGCGGGCTAGTACGGGAGTGCCCGACGGGTGCAGCGTGCCGGGCATGGTGTTCTGCAGACCGTTGAACGCGCCGGTGCCGGGGTCGGTGAAGATCCGCGGCTGGCTGACGATCGCTGCAGTCTCCGGGCTCGCCAGCGGCACCTTGATGACGTCGATCCGCCACTGCGTCGGGTTGCCCGTGGTCACGGGGTCCGTCGGTCAGTGCCGCGTTCTCGCAGCCGGCCAGCTCCAGCGGTGACCGCACCCCGGCGGTCCCCGAGTTGTAGATGTAGATGTTGTCCGGGTCGTCCGGGTCGGTGACGACGGTGTGCGTGTGCGAGCCGCGACAGGTCTGCACGCCGGGCAGCTGGACCGGGTTGTCGATGTCGCTGATGTCGAAGATCCGCACGCCCCGGAAGCGCTCGGCGTTCACCGGCGCCGGGAGCGCCTTGGGTGCCGCAGTCGATGCGACCTCGGGTCTCCTCGACCGAGATGAACAGCAGGTCCCCGTACACCGACGGGTCGCCCTGCCCACCGGGGCAGACGAACGACGAGCGCAGCGTCCGGGTCGGTCGGGTCGGAGAGGTCGTAGACCTGGAAGCCGTTGAAGCTGCCGACGATCGCGTTGCTCCCGCTGAAGGCGAGGTCGGAGTTGGCGAACGCGATGCCCGAGTTGCCCGGGGTGGCGAGTCGAACGGCGCGACTCTCGGGTCGTTGTCGATGTGGTCGAGGTTGCTGCTGGCCTCGGACCACGGGAAGTAGCCGGGTGCGAGGCCTTCGCGTGGATCGGCCGCGCGACACCGCAGCCGGGGACAGAGCCGCGCCGACCAGGACAGCGACCGCCAGGGCTGCTCCCGCTCGAGCCGATGTGCCGAAAGCAAGCCTGCGTGCCATGACGGCGGCCTTCCGTCGCTGGGGGATGCGTCGGCCGGTCGCTGCACGAGCGCCGGACGGCGCCAGGACTTAGGGTGAGCTCAAACGTAGTGATGTGCGCGCATCGCCGCCATACCCCTGCCGGGTATTAGACCGGTACGAATCAGGGAGAAGCGTCCATGTCGAGCCTCTCCGCCGGACCGGCGCGCAGTCGCGGCGTGCGCTGCTGGCTCTGGCTGGCCTGTACCGGCGACGAGGAGACGCCCCGCGACGAGGCGCCGGTGGTGCAGCTCGGCGGCGCCGGGCGAGAGCAACCGGCCGCTGTCGGAGGACGAGATCGACGAGATCGACGATGCCGGCAGCGATGCCACGACCGATGCCGACGTCGCGTTCGTGCAGAGCATGATCCCGCACCACGAGCAGGCGCTCGTGATGACCGCGATGGTGGCGGACCGGACCGCCAGCAGCGACCTGCCGCTGCTGGCCGAGCGCATGGACATCTCCCAGCGGGACGAGATCGGGCAGCTCGAGACGTGGCTGGACGGCCACGGTGACCATCCCCAGGCAGCCACGGCGGCCACGACGGCCACGGGGACGACCATGCGGAGCTGATGCCGGGCATGCTCACCGAGGCCGAGCTGTCCCGGCTCGAGTCAGCGAGCGGCCGCGCGTTCGACCGGCTGTTCCTGCAGCTCATGATCCGGCACCACGAGGGTGCGGTCCTGATGGTCGGCGACCTGCTCGCCCAGGGCGGCGGTCAGGAGCCGTCGGTCTTCCAGCTGGCTCAGCACATCGACGCCGACCAGCGCGTCGAGATCGCGCGGATGAGGAGCCTGCTCGCCGATCTCTAGGAGACCGGGATCAGCGGCGGACGACCCGGGCGAGCCTGTTCGCGCTGCGCATGATCCTGCGAGCGCCACACCGGCGGCACCCGGCGGCGCAGCTTCGGCGGGACGACGCGCTCGGCCAGCCGGATCACGGCGTCTGCGCCAGAGCCACGCGACGTCCCCGCGGCGGCGCTGCCCCTGCGCGCCACACCGCCGCCGTCGGCCGCCTGCCCGGCCCGGGGCCGCAGCGCGTGGATGGTCGACTGCGCGATGGCCTCGGCCTCGGCGTAGAACCGGTGGTAGGCCTCGCGCGACCGGTCCAGGTCGGCGTGGCTCTCGGCCGAGTCGCCGCCGGACACGGCCAGACCGGTGAACTGCTTCCAGACGTCCTCGGTCAGCATCTCGACGTGGTGCGGGACGCCGATGTCGGACCACGTCACCTTCTGGCGGTGCAGCGTGGGGTCGACGAAGTCGTCGACCTCCCGACGTACGTCGTCAGGGATCTCGCGCAAGACCGGGATGTCCAGCGCCTCGCCCACCCGCGCCATCTCGCCGGACCAGTCGGTGAGGAGGTCGTCGTAGCGGACGAACACGCGCCGCGAGTCGCGGGTGGCGTGCTCGGTCTCCAGCATGATGTTGACCCAGGAGAGGGTCCGGCTCGCGGGAGACTGCCAGTCGCCGTACCACTTGATCGCGCTGCTCACCGCCTCCGCCGGGTGGCGCAGCAGCGCCGCGAAGGAGACGTCGACACCGAGATCCTTGGCCGCCTTCTCCCACAGCGGGAGGAACCAGCCGATGCGCGGGTCCTTGACCACCACGCTGTCCCGGCCGACGAACTGCACGGCCAGCCACGAGCGCAGCTCGGCGACGGTGTCCGGATCGTCGGCCGCGTGCGCCGTCTCCTCCCAGGCCGCCGGCCGGGAGTCCCAGACGGACACCCGGCGGGAGCGCAGGTTGCGACCGTGGAAGTCGACCACCCACTGCGGCTCGCCGAACCCCTTCGGGTTGGTGGAGTCGGCCTGCACCTCCGGCTGCGGGACGTGGAAGCCGGCCATGCCCAGGATCGTGGTGAACAGGCTGGTCCCGCTCCGCCCCACCCCGGCGACGATCACGAGACGCTTGCGGGAGCCCGCGTCGGTGCCAGGGGTGTCGCTGGTCATGCGTGTCCTCCAGGGGGAGCCGGCCACAGCCTGCGCACGACCCGTTCGGACGCCCTGCCGTCCTCGAGAGAGCAGAACGTGGTCCGGAAGGCCTGTCGGTGCGCGGCGCTCTCATCGTCCCATGCCCGCCGGGTCCGCAGCACGTCGGCCAGCCCCTCCTCGGTGGTCGTCACCAGGCCGGGCGGGCTTGCCATCAGGTCGAAGTAGGTCCCGCGCAGCGTCCGGTACTCCTCCCAGTCCGGCGCGTAGATCACGATCGGACGGTCCAGGACGGCGTAGTCGAACATCACCGACGAGTAGTCGGTGACGAGCACGTCGGCCGCGAGGTAGAGGTCCTCGATCCGCGGGTGGTCCGCGACGTCGATCACACCCGCCGGCGCGTCGCTCCCGACGGCCTGACCGTCCCGGTAGAAGTAGTGGGTGCGCATCAGCAGGACGTAGTCCGGCCCCAGCGTCGCGGCGAGCTGCTGCGGGTCCAGCTGGGCGACGAACTCCGTGTGGTACTCGCGGTGCGTCGGCGTGTAGAGCACCGCGGTCCGACCCGGCTCGATGCCGAGCTCCGCGCGCACGCTGGCGACGTCGTCAGGTGTGGCGTCGGCCAGCACGTCGTTGCGCGGGTACCCGGTCTCCAGGCTCTCGTACGTCCCGGGGTAGACCCGCTCCCACTGCTCGGTGGTGAACGCGTTCTGGGAGATGCTGACGTCCCATCGCGCGACGCGCTTCATCAGACGGTGGAAGTTCATCCGCCGACGGCCGTACTGCGCGTCGACCAGGTCGAGGCCCATCGTCTTCAGCGGCGTCCCGTGGTGGGTCTGCAGGTGGACCTGGCCGGGTCGCTTGACGATGTCGTTGGGAAAGTTGACGTTGTTCACGAGGTACGTCGCCCGCGCCATCGTCCGGTAGTAGTCACGGGTGCCGGCGACGACGTACGCGCACACCGGCCGGCACCCTGTCGACCTTGTCCGCCTCGACGACCCACACACCGCGCAGCCACGGGGCGAGCTCGCGTGCCTTCTCGTAGATGGCCCGCGGGTTGCACGAGTACGCCGTGTACCAGTACGCCGCGTAGACGGCCAGGTCGGGCTCGAGCGGCCGGCGCAGCTCGGCGCGGTAGAAGGCGTCGGCCGGCCAGCGTCGCACCCTGCCCGGCAGCTTCCGCCACGCCTTGGCCTCGCGCACCAGCCGGCGGGCCAGGCCGCGCGCTGTCGGCCGCCGGTTGCGAGACGACGGGACGGCCGGTGCGGCGTCCGGAGCGGCGTCCGGGTCCGACCTGCGACGCACCGCGACGGGGAGCGCGCGGCGCACGTAGGCACTCTCGCCCAGCCGCTCGACGCGACCGGCGGCGAGCAGGCGCGAGGCGGCACGGGCCTCCCATCCCGTGCCGGACGAGAGCGCGTCGGCCGCCGACCGCATCAGGTCCGCCTCGACGACCTTGTCCCACAGGTGTGGGCTGCCGTCGGGGCCGACCCGGACCGCACGGTGCCGGCCGTCGACCTCACGGACGTCGTGGTCGACGACGAGGACCTGCGGGCTGTTCTCCTCCAGCGCTGCGAGCACGGCCGACAGTGCACCGGCAGGGAGCAGGTCGGTCGCGTCGACGAACCACACGTACTCGCCGGTGCTCATCGACAGCCCCGCCCGCCGGGCAGGGCCAGGACCGTGCCGCTCGGGCAGTCGCTGCACGCGTACCCGCGGGTCCGCCGCCGCGACCTCGGCCAGGATCTGCGCGCTGTGATCGGGTGCGGCGTCGTCGACGGCGACGACCTCGAGGTCGGCCGAGCGATTGGTCGAGGACCGATGCCAGGCAGCGCCGGAGGAAACCCTGTTCGCGATGGGTGACCAGCACGATGCTCAGCCGTGGCATGCGCCGCCTCTCGCCCGCCGACATGACAAGCAGGCCGGCACCCTGCGGTTTGGCCTGCCCTGACAGGGTTGCGTATCGTACTCCCGCCCTGTCTCGCCGGAACGCCCCGTTCGGGGTGGCCCGGTGACCCCGACCGCCTGAGGAGCCCCGACGTGGCCGACGCCCCCGCGGACCGGACCGGCGGCAAGCCCATATTCATCGTCGGACCCATGGGGTCGGGGACGACCCTCCTGCGGCTGATCGTCGACAGCCACGACGACATCGCGATCGCGCAGGAGACCAGCATCATGCGCGGCTACCTGGCGCACCGGTGGATCCCCTTCCACCGGCACGGCGGTGACTGGTACGGCCGCCTCGGCTTCTCCGACGAGGAGCTCGACGAGCGGATGCGCGAGTTCTACGGCGGGATGTTCGAGCGCTTCGCGGCGGCGCAGGGGAAGTCCCGCTGGGGCGACAAGACTCCCTGGCACGCCTGGCAGCTGCGGGAGATCGCCCGCGTCTTCCCGGACGCCGTGGTCCTGGCCACCGTCCGGCACCCAGGGGCCGTCTCCGCGTCGGTGTCCGGGCGGTTCCGGCTGGGCTGGGGCGGTGCGGTGACGCACTGGGTCAACACGATGACCGAGCTGGTGCAGCGCGGGCGGGAGCTGGGCGACAGGTTCCTCCTTGTCCGGTACGAGGACCTGGTGCTCGACCCGGAGACCACCTTGCGTGAGGTCTTCGAGTGGCTGGACGCGACGTGGTCGCCACGGCTGCTCGAGCACCATCTCGTGCACAGCGAGCGGGGCACCCCGAGCAAGGTGGAGGGCGCGAGCCGCTCCGACGCCCCGATCAGCACCGACCGGATCTCCGCGTGGACCGAGGACGTCACGGCTGAGGACATCGCCCTGATGCGCAAGAAGGTGGGCGGCATCGCCGGCTTCTTCGGCTACGACCTCGACGACGCCACCACGGTCACACCGCTCGCCGTCGAGGGTTCACCCCGGGCCAAGACGCTGACCGGCACCGAGCTGGGGCAACGGCGCGACGCCTTCCCTCACCTGGCCCAGCTCGACGAGCCGATGACGCCGTGGTTCGGCAACCGGATGCTGACCCCCGAGGCCATCGGTGTCGTGGCGCCGAAGCAGAAGCGGGGCACGAAGAAGGCGGCCCCTCCCCCGCCCCCGCCCACGATGGCCAAGAAGGTACGCAAGGTGGTCGGCCGGGTCGTGCGCCGGGTCCGGCCCGCGCGGCCGAAGTAGCCGGCCCGATCGGCGCTAGGTTGGCCGGTCATGGAAGCCGGGACGACGTCGGGCGTCACATACCTTCTGGTGGACGGCGAGAACCTCGACGCCACGCTGGGCACCGACATCCTCAAGCGCAGGCCGACGTCGGAGGAGCGACCTCGCTGGGAGCGGGTGGCCGAGTTCCTCCGCCAGCAGTGGGGCCAGGAGGTCCGCGCCCTCTTCTTCCTGAACGCCAGCTCGGGCACGATGCCGATGCCGTTCGTGCAGGCGCTGCTCGCCCTGGGCTACCGGGTCGTCGCTCTCGCCGGCGGTCGGGACGAGAAGGTCGTCGACATCGGCATCCAGCGGACCCTGGCAGCCATCGCCGGTCGCGGCGGTGACGTCGCGCTCGTCAGCCACGACGCGGACTTCGAGCCGCAGCTCCGCGGCCTGCTGGCCGACCGCCGGGTCGCCGTCCTCGGCTTCCGCGAGTTCGTGAGCCAGCGCCTCGCCGAGCTGGAGCCCCTCGGGCTGCAGTTCTTCGACATGGAGGCGACGGTCGAGGCGTTCAACGTGCCGCTGCCCCGGGTGCGCATCATCCCGCTCGACGAGTTCGACCCCGAGTGGTTCCTCGGCTGACCCGGTCGGCGATCGTCTGGCCCGCAGGGGACCGGCCGGGTGACAAAGATCCCGGTTTCGGCCCGTCGCCGATGCGCTCGGAGGTACCGTCGCAGGGTCCGACCAACGACTGGTCGCAGGCACATCAGGGGAGCAGCTGGTGAAGCGAATCGTAGCGGTGGCGCTTGCCGTGGCCGTGGCCACGGGTGGGGGATGGCTCGTGGGAGCAGACGGATGGGCTCCGCTGGACGCGGACCCGGCGTCCGCCCAGGTCGCGACGACCTCCGCACTGACCCCTTCGTGCGCCACCGTCCGGCGCCCGTTCAACCCGAAGACGGTCACGATCCCCGGGATCACCTACCGCGCCAAGGTCGTCACGCCACCGCGCCTGCCCGGGCGCGTACCCGGCGCACCGGCCCTCACCGAGGCCGGGAAGGAGCAGTTCGCCTGGGACAAGGCGAGCGACGTCCGCCCGGGCGACACGCAGGGGGTCGTGCGCATGAACGCGCACGTCTGGCCCGACGGCAGCGCGGTCGGCAACCGGATGCTCAAGAACCTGGAGGTCGGCGACCGGATCCTCGTGCGGGGCAAGGACCGGAAGCTCTGCTACCGGGTGACCGACAAGGTCGTGGTGGACGCGTCGAAGACGCTGCCCCGCTACTACCGCACGTGGGGCAAGCCCCGCCTGGGCATCGTCGTGTGCTCAGGGAAGCGCCTCGGACCCGGGGTATGGACGAAGCGCACGGTCTGGTTCGCCAAGGCGCAGTACTGACGGCGTCCGCCGGTCAGTGCCACCGGCTCACTCCCACTCGATGGTGCCGGGCGGCTTCGACGTGACGTCGAGCGTCACGCGGTTGACCTCGCGCACCTCGTTGGTGATGCGGGTCGAGATGCGCGCGAGCACGTCGTACGGCACCCGGGTCCAGTCCGCCGTCATCGCGTCCTCGGAGGACACCGGTCGCAGCACGACCGGGTGGCCGTACGTCCGCCCGTCGCCCTGCACGCCGACCGACCGTACGTCGGCGAGCAGCACGACCGGGCACTGCCAGATCTCGCGGTCCAGCCCGGCCCGCGTCAGCTCCTCGCGCGCGATGGCGTCGGCCTCGCGCAGCACGTCGAGCCGCTCCTGGGTCACCTCGCCGACGATCCGGATGCCGAGGCCCGGCCCCGGGAACGGCTGCCGCCAGACGATCGCCTCGGGCAGCCCGAGCTCGAGGCCCGACCTTGCGCACCTCGTCCTTGAACAGCGTCCGCAGCGGCTCGACGAGCGCGAACTGCAGGTCGTCGGGCAGACCGCCGACGTTGTGGTGGCGACTTGATGTTCGCCGTGCCGGTGCCGCCGCCGGACTCGACCACGTCGGGGTAGAGCGTGCCCTGCACCAGGAACTCGACCGACTCGCCGTGCGCGCCGGCGTCGGCGACGACCTCGCGCGCGGACTCCTCGAAGACCCGGATGAACTCGCGGCCGATCGCCTTGCGCTTCTCCTCCGGGTCGCTCACGCCCGCGAGCGCGTCGAGGAACCGCTTCGCGGCGTCGGCGACCTTGAGGCGTACGCCGGTGGCCGCGACGTAGTCGCGCTCGACCTGCTCCGCCTCGCCCTTGCGCAGCAGCCCGTGGTCGACGAACACGCAGGTGAGCTGGTCGCCGACCGCCCTGTGCACCAGCGCCGCGGCGACCGCCGAGTCGACGCCGCCGGAGAGCCCGCAGATCACCCGCTTGTCACCGACCTGCGCGCGGATCGCCTCGACCTGCTCGTCGATGACGTTGGTCATCGTCCACGTCGGCTGAGCAGCCGGCGACCTCGTAGAGGAAGTGCTCGAGCACCTTCTGGCCGTGCTCGGTGTGCAGCACCTCGGGGTGGAACTGCACGCCCGCGAGCCGCCGGTCGGCGTCCTCGAACGCCGCGACCGGCGTGCCTCGGTCGTCGCCGCCACGACCGTGAAGCCGTCCGGCGCCTCCGACGACCGCGTCGCCGTGCGACATCCAGACCGTCTGCTCGCGCGGGCAGCCCGTGGAACAGCGCTCGAGTCGCGCACCGACGATCTCCAGCGTCGTCCCGCCGAACTCCGCGCTGCCGGTGCGCGCGACCGTGCCGCCGAGCGCCCGCGCCATCGCCTGGAAGCCGTAGCAGATGCCGAACGCCGGGACGCCCGCCTTGAACATCGCCGGGTCGACCGCGGGCGCCCCCGGCGCGTAGACCGACGCGGGCCCGCCGGAGAGGATGATCGCCGCCGGCTCGCGCGCGAGCATCTCCGCGACCGGCATCGTGTGCGGCACGATCTCGCTGTAGACCCGCGCCTCGCGGACCCGGCGGGCGATCAGCTGGGCGTACTGCGCGCCGAAGTCGACGACGAGGACGGTGTCGAACCCCTCAGCAGCCACCGTCCGATTCTAAGGGGGCCATCGGAGCGCCCCGTCGTCGGCCGCGGGCGAAACCCGGTTTAATCACGGGGCCTCCGGGCCGTACTGTCGATCATCATGCGCCACCTCCCGCTCGCCGACCCGGGCACCCCGGACCTCCGCTCACCAGCCCGGTACCTGCTCTGGACCGGGCGGCAGCAGTGGCGCACCCTCCTCGTCGGCGGTGGCCTTCGGCGTGATCTGGATGGTCGCCCAGGCGCTGGTGCCCGCCGCGATCGGCCGCGGCCTGCAGGCGGGCGTCGCCGACGAAGGACCTCGAGGCGGCCGCGCCGCTGGTCACTGGTCGTGCTTCGGCCTGGCAGCGGTCGCAGGCGGTGTTCGGCGTCCTGCGGCACCGCGTCGCCGTCGACAACTGGCTGCAGCGCGTCGTTCCGCGCCATGCAGCTGCTCGGCCGGCACAGCGCGCAGGTCGGGCGTGGCGATCCGCCGTCGCCTGCCCACCGGCGAGGTGGTGGCTCGGCGGCCACCAACGACGCCCTCGCACATCGGCAGCGCCTTCGACGTGACCGCCCGGCTCGCCGGCGCGGTCGTCTCCTACGTCGTCGTCGCGGTGATCCTGCTGCGCACGCTCCGTGCTGCTCGGGCTGCGTCGTCCTGCTCGGCGTGCCCGCGATGGTGCTGCTGTCGGCCCGCTGCTGCGCCCGCTGCAGCGTCGCCAGCACGCGCAGCGCGAGGTGGCCGGCAGGCTGACCGCCCTCGGCGCGGACACGGTCGCCGGGCTGCGGGTGCTGCGCGGCATCGGCGGCGAGCCCGCGTTCCTCGAGCGCTACCGCACACCGCTCGGCCGAGCTGCGCGCGCGCCGGCGTCCGGGTCGCCGTCGCCGCAGGCCACCCTCGACGCCGCGCAGGTCCTGCTGCCCGGGCGTCTTCCTCGTCCTGGTCACCTGGCTCAGCGCCCGGCTGGCGCTCGAGGGGAGCCATCGACGTCGGCGACGTCGTGGCGTTCTACGGCTACGCGTTCTTCCTCGTCGTCCCGATCCGCACCGCGGTCGAGGCCGCCGACAAGGTGACGCGGTCGCTGGTCGGCGCCCGGCGGATCGTCGCCGTCCTGACCACCGAGCCCGAGATCCGCGACACCGCCGAGCCGGCCGCCGAGCCGCCGACCGGGTCGACGCTGTCGCGACGCCCGGTCCGGGCTGACCGTCGCGAGCCCGGCACGCTCACCGCCCTGGTGAGCGCCGACCCCGACGAGTCCGCCGCGATCGCCCACCGGCTCGGCCGGCTCTCCGACGACGCGGGAGTGACCCTCGGCGGCACCCGGCTGATGGACCTGCCGATCGCCGCCGTCCGCCGCCGGGTGCTGGTCTCCGAGGCCGACCCCCGGCTGTTCACCGGCGTGCTCCGCGACGAGCTCGACCCGTGGGCCGACGCAGCGCATGCCCGCGGCGACGCCGACCTGGTGTCCGCCCTCCACGTCGCCGCCGCCGAGGACGTGCTCGACGCCCTGCCCGACGGGCTCGACGAGGAGGTCGACGAGGCCGGCCGCGGGTTCTCCGGGGGGCAGCGGCAGCGGATGGCCCTGGCCCGGGTGCTGGTCGCGGACCCGGAGGTGCTCGTGCTCGTCGAGCCCACCAGCGCGGTGGACGCCCACACCGAGCTGCTCGTCGCCGCCCGGCTGCGGGCCGCCCGCCACGACGACGGCCGGCGCACCACCGTGATCACCACCGCCAGCCCCCTGCTGCTCGACCGGTGCGACGACGTGGCCTACCTGGTGGGCGGCCGCGTCGTCGCCCGCGGCCGGCACCGCGACCTGCTCGCCCAGAACCCCGGCTACCGGCAGACCGTCACCCGAGGGGAGGACCGATGAGCCGCCGGACCCTGCCCGTCGCGACCTCGGCCGCAGGTCCGCCGGCAGGTGAAGGTCCTGCTGGCCCGGCACCGCCGGTCCCTCGTCGGGATGCTCGTCCTCAACGGGTTCGCGGCCCTCGCCGGGCTGGCCGGCCCGCGGCTGCTCGGCGAGATGGTCGAGTCGTTGCGCGACGGCACGACCCGCGGGCACCTCGACCGGCTGGCCGTCCTGCTCGCGCTCGCCCTGGTCGCCCAGACGGTGCTGACCTGGTTCGCCCGCCGGGCCGGCTTCGTGGTCGCCGAGACGGTGTTCGCCGACCTGCGCGAGGGCTTCCTGACCCGTGTCCTGTCGCTGCCGCTGTCGACCGTCGAGCGGGCCGGCACCGGCGACCTGGTCACCCGCAGCACGGGCGACGTCGAGGCACTGGCCAGGACCGTGCGCTTCGCGGTGCCCGAGGTGCTGGTCGCCACGGTCACGGTCGCGCTGACCGTCGTCGCCGCGTTCCTCACCGGCCCGCTGGTGGCGCTGCCGCTGCTGGCCGGCGCGCCGCTGATCGCGATCGGCACCCGGTGGTACCTCCGCCGGGCACCCGCGGGCTACCTGCGCGAGCGCGAGGCCTACGCGCAGTACAACGGCACCCTCGCCGAGACCGTCGATGGCGCGCGGACCGTCGAGGCGCTCGGGCTGGCCGGCCGCCGGACCGCGCGCATCGAGGACGACCTGGCCCGGGCCCACGACGCCGAGCGCTACACGCTGCGGCTGCGCACGATCTGGTTCCCCACGATGGAGCTCGCCTACGCGGTGCCCGTGACGCTGAGCCTGGTGTGGGGCACCTGGCTGGTGGCGGGCGGCCACGCGACGCTCGGCCAGGTCACGGCGGTCACCCTGTACGCCGTGCAGGTCGTCGACCCGGTCGACCGCCTCATCTCCTGGCTGGACGAGGTGCAGGTCGGCGCCACCGCGCTGTCCCGCATCCTCGGGGTCGAGCTGGTCCCCGACGACCGGGTCGCGAGCGACGAGCGGCCGGCCGACGAGCACGTCGTCGTCGAGGACGTCCGGTTCGCCTACCGCGAGGGCCGCGACGTGCTGCGCGGCATCGACCTCGACCTGCGGCCCGGCGAGCGGCTGGCCGTCGTCGGGCCGTCCGGCGCCGGGAAGTCGACGCTGGGTCGGCTGCTGGCCGGGGTGCACCCGCCGCGGACCGGTCGGGTCACCGTCGGCGGCGTACCCCTCGTCGACCTGCCGCTGGACGACCTGCGCCGCCATGTCGTGCTGGTCACCCAGGAGCACCACGTCTTCGTCGGGTCGCTGGCCGAGAACCTGCTCCTCGCCCGCCCGGCCGCGACCGAGGACGCGCTGCGCGCGGCGCTGTCAGCGGTCGACGCCCTGGACTGGGTGCTGGCCCTGCCGGACGGCCTGGCGACCGAGGTGGGCTCCGGCGGGCGGCCGCTCAGCCCGGCCCAGGCCCAGCAGCTCGCCCTGGCCCGGATCGTGCTGGCCGACCCGCACACCCTGGTGCTCGACGAGGCGACGTCGCTGCTCGACCCGCGCTCGGCCCGCCACCTCGAGCACTCGCTGGCCGCGGTCCTGCACGGCCGGACCGTCGTCGCGATCGCCCACCGGCTGCACACCGCCCACGACGCCGACCGGGTGGCCGTGGTGGAGGACGGCCTGGTCAGCGAGCTCGGCTCGCACGACGAGCTGGTCGCCGCGGGCGGCGCCTACGCGGCGCTGTGGGACTCGTGGAGCACGGACCCCTCAGCCACGTCGACTGCGACCAGCCGCTGACCGGGAGGACATTGCGAGCGCGGGCCATCCGAACCGTTCACCGGCTCCGAAGAGCGGTCGGGGCGGGGCCGGCGAACGAGCAGGGGAGCCGGCTCCGCCTCGTCATTCCGCATGCTGGCCTCGCTCACGGGCCCAAACCCTCAGGGTTTCCGTAGTTTCGCTCGGGTCGGCGCTGCCGCACCGTGGCAGCCATGACCGAGTTCCTTGTCGAACTGTTCTGCCCGCGCACCGACCACGACGCCGTCGCCCTGGCCACGGCCGGGGCGCGCCAGGCCGCCCAGGCGCCGACCGACAGGCCCTGGAGGCCGACCTGCTCGACCTCGTCAACCGCTTTGACCGCCTCGGCACCCCCGACGCGATCGCCTTTCCCGCCACCTACCTCGAGGCCATCGCCGCCCGGCGCTGACCCCCAAGACAGCCGGCCGGCGGGCACCCCGCGCCCGCTGGCCGGGCCCACCACCCCGAAGGAGCACCGACATGCACGCCATGCAGGAATACCTCGTCCTGGCCCAGACCGCACAGCTGCTGCGCGAGGCCGAGGAACAGCGCCGGATCCGCCGCGCACGCCGGGTCCGCCACCGGAAGCGCGACGACGGGTCGGCCCAACAGTTCAGACGCGCGCTCATGCGTGGCCGCGTCGCCACCCAGTAGCGACACGGGCACGCAGGCAGCGGAGAGGTCAAGAGCCTCCGACCGCTACCTGCTGAAGACCGTCATCGGTTTGCGCTGACCCAACTCCCTCCGCTCGGCCCGGGCCGCTGCATGGCCCGGGCCGAGGGATACCTACGCCCTGAAGGACACCGTCATGTTCGGCTCCAACAACCGGCTCGTCGTGCTCGTCATGGCACTGGCGACCCCCACCGCTGTGCTCGTCAGCACCGGACCGGCCAGCGCCGCCACGACCACCTATGTCTCGACCGCGCGTGTGCCCATCGGGCAGACCACCGAGCTCGGGGACGGCAGCGGCATGATCGCCATCAACGACGTCGACCTGGCTGACCCCGTTCCGCAAGGCTGCACGCCGTACCCGTCGGTTGCGCCCATCAACGGGCTCGTCGGCAGGGTGTCCAAGGTCGTACTGCGCATCAACGGCTTCGCACACCAGGGCACCAACGGATGTCGACATGATGCTCGCCGCTCCGAACGGCCAGCGGTGGTCGTCATGTCCGACGTCGGCGGTGCTGACGGCGGTCTCAGGCGTCGACCTGACGTTCGATGACTCGTCCACGCAGTTCATCGCCGACACCAGTCTGGCCGGCGGCACCGTCCCACACGCGGAACGGCATAACTGGCGGCGACAGACTTTCCGGCCCCGGCGCCGGCAACCACTCCGGCCAACCGCGAAGTCGCTCGCCGAGCTCAATGGCGGCGACCCTAACGGCAACTGGTCGCTCTACGTGGTCGATGACGCCTTCGTCGACACCGGCTCGATCTTCAGCTGGTCGATCACCGTCACCAGCACCGGGTCGGACAACTACCCCTCGAGGATCGACGTGGCCGCCGCGCCAGGCGCGGTGACCGATGTCAACGTCCGACTGGACGACCTCTCTCACGGCTACCCGGAGGCCGTCGACCTGCTGCTGGTCGGCCCGCAGGGCCAGCAGGCCACCATCCTCAGCGACATCCCCCAGACCGGCGGCATCGAAGACGTCGACCTGACGTTCGACGACGCCGCACCCAGCGCGGTCAGCAAGCCGATCATCTCGGGCACGTTCAGGCCGACCAACCTCGGAACCGGCCCCGACGCCTTCCCCGCCCCGGCACCGACAGCGACCGGCAGCTCGGCGCTGGCCGTGTTCAACGGAACCGACCCCAACGGCACCTGGAAGCTGTACGCCGCCGACGACCAGATCGGGCGTCACGGCGGCATCCTCGGCTGGTCGCTGGACATCGCCACCACCGGTGCCCCGACGCCCACCCCGACCGGCTCGCCATCGCCGACGCAGGCACCAACCGGTGCTGACACGGTGCACCCTCGGGTCAGCTCTACCGCGCCGGCCCAGGCCGCCACCGGCGTAAGCCGCGGCGCCAGCGTCAAGGCCAGGCTGTCCGAGGCCGTCCGGCCCGGCACCGTCACCCGCAGCACCGCCTACCTGGTGCGCAAGGGCACCACCCGCCACGTCCGCGCCACCGTCACCTGGAAATCCGAGACCCGTCGCATCGTCATCAACCCGGGCAAGAAGCTGCGCCCCGACACCACCTACCAGGTCGTCATCACCACCGCCGTGCTCGACCCGGCCGGCAACCGGCTCGACCAGAACCCCACCAAGCCCGGCCCGCAGAGGAAGACCTGGCGCTTCACCACCCGCTGACAACCACCCACACCAGCCACCCGACCGGGCTGCCTCACCGGCGTCCGTCCGCGACCGAGCCCGGCATCGCGGGCAGGGCCGGGCGGACGCCGGTGAGCTCCTCGGACGCCTCCCACAGCAGCCCGGCTGCCGTGTCGTCGCGCGCGTTGGCGCTCATCCGGACCCGCTTCGGCAGGCCACGCTGCTCCCCCGGGCCGCGCGGGCCGAAGTAGTCGCCGCTGCGCACGGCCGGGTCGGTCGCCGCCCGCAGCTGCGGCAGCGCTCCTGTCGTTGCGCTCTGCCCGACGACGGCCGTGCCGAGCCGCATGACGATCTCGGTGGCCCGCCGCCCGCCCATCTGCGGCCCCACGCGCTGCAGGTTGGTGCGGGCATAGCCCGGGTGCGCCGCGGCGCTCACCAGGCCGAGTCCCGCGGCGTCAGACGCGCCGCCCGAGCTCGCGCATGAAGAGCAGGTTGGCCAGCTTTGTCCGGCAGTAGGCCTGCCACGGGTCGTAGGACCGCTCGCTCATCAGGTCGCCGAACTGCATCGAGCCGAACCAGTGCATGAAGCTGCTCACCGTGACGACCCGGGCGGCGGGGCGCTGCAGCAGGGCCGGGAGAAGGAGGCCGGTCAACGCGAACGGGCCGAGGTGGTTGGTGGCCAGCTGCAGCTCGAAGCCGTCGACGGTACGCCGGTGCGGCACCGCCATGACGCCGGCGTTGTTCACGAGCAGGTCCAGCGGACGGTCGCCCTGCTCGGTCGCGAACGCGCGTACCGACTCGAGGTCCGCGAGGTCCAGCCGCGCCGGCTCCACCGAGGCGCCGGGGACCTCGGCCCGCACCCATCGGACGGCCTCCTCGCCCTTGGCGCCGTCGCGCGCGGTGAGCACCACCTCCGCGCCGCGCCTGGCCAGCTCGGTGGCCGTCGCGAGGCCCAGACCGGAGTTCGCGCCGGTCACCACGGCCCGCCGGCCGGAGAGGTCCGGGATGTCGCGGGCGGTCCAGCCGGGCAGCAGGGTCAGGGTCACCGACGCCCCCTACCCCGGGCGCCGCCTACCTACGCGTCCGTAAGTTACCCTTCAGTAGTTTCGGCTCGGTGGTGGCTTCGACGTACGAGGAGAGCGATGGGCGGGTCGACCGTACGGACGGCGACGTTGCACGGCCACGACCTGTGGTTCCTCGACAGCGGCGAGGGCCCGGCCGTCCTGTTCATCCACGGGCTGCTCGGCTCGCACCGGAACTGGGCGCATCTGGTGGACACGCTCGACCAGCATCACCGCGTACTGGCGCCGGACCTGTTCGGGCACGGCGCCTCGGCGAAACCGATGGGTGACTACTCGCTGGGCGCGCATGCAGCCACCCTGCGCGACCTGCTCGACCGGCTCGGCATCGACCGCGTAACCCTCGTCGGACACTCTCTCGGCGGCGGGATCGCCCTGCAGTTCTGCTACCTGTTCCCCGAGCGCCTCGAGCGCCTGGTGCTCGTCTCCAGCGGAGGGCTCGGCCGGGCGGTCAGCCCGTTGCTCCGCTCCGCCACTCTCCCGGGTGCGGAGTGGGTCCTGCCGCTGGTCGCCTCCGGCTGGGTGCGCGGTCGCGCCCAGGCTTTGGGACGGATGGTCGCGAAGGTGGGCTGGCGGGCGAGCTCGGACCTGACCGAGGCGTGGAACGGTTTCGCGTCCCTGAGCGACGCCGACAGCCGCCGCGCCTTTCTCGCAACGACCCGGTCCGTCATCGACCCCGGCGGCCAGACCGTGACCGCGCACGACCACCTGCCGATGGCCGTCGGGATCCCGACCCTGATCGTCTGGGGCACCCGGGACCGGATGATCCCCGTCTGGCACGCGACGACCGCACAGCAGGCGATCGCCGGCAGCCGGGTCGAGCTGTTCGAGGGCGCCGGGCACTTCCCGCACCTGGACGACCCGGAACGGTTCGCCAAGGTGCTGGCGGACTTCATCGCGGGCTGACCGCCACCGCGCCCGGCCTCGACGCCGCGACCGGTCGCACCGGGGAGTAGGCCGAGCCGAGCGGCGGGCGGGGGTCCGGGTCGCCTCGGTTCGGCCAGAACGCCATCGCTCGCTCGGCCTGCGCCGTGATGGTCAGCGACGGGTTGGCGCCGAGGTTGGCCGACAGCGCCGTGCCGTCGACGACGTGCAGGCCGGGGTGCCCGAAGACCCGGTGCCACCCGTCCACGACGCCGTGCGACGGGTCGGTCCCGATCGGGGCGCCGCCGATGAAGTGAGCGGTCAGCGGGGCGTCGACGAGGTCCAGGTAGCTGCCTCCCGGCGGTACCGCCGATCACGGCTGCCAGCCGGCGGACCGCCTCGTTGCCGGCCGGGATCCAGGTCGGGTTGCGGGCGCCGTGACCCTGCCGGGTGGTCAGCCGCCAGCGGCCGAGGCGAGACCGCTCTCCGGAGACCACCAGCGAGTTGTCGACCGACTGCATCACCAGCGCGATGACCGTGCGCTGCGACCAGCGCCGAACCCACAGGGACCGCGCGGCCCGGACCGGATGGCGCAGCTGCTCGCCGAGCCAGCGCTGCCACCGCGGCCGCGGCCCGCCGCCGTCGGTCAGGACGGTGCCGATCAGGCCGAGCAGGTTGGAGCCGGCTCCGTAGCGCACCGCCTCGACGTGGGTGTCCGGCGTCCGGCCGGAACGACGACGTGATCGCCACGCCCCGGCTGAAGTCCGCGCCGCGGCGCCGCGTCGTCGCGCCGAGCAGCGACTCGGAGTTGGTCCGGGTGAGCTCGCCCAGCCGGGGCGAGATGTTCGGCAGGTGCCCGTCGTCGCGCATCCGGTGCAGCAGCCGCTGGGTGCCGTACGCCCCGGCGGCGAGCACGACCTGGCCTGCCGTGAGGGTGCGCCGGGTCCGGCGCGCGAGCCACGACCCGGTCCGCTGGGTGTCGACGGCCCAGCCGCCCCCGCGACCTGTCGGAGGGCGGTCACCGTCGTCAGGGGCCGCACCTGCGCGCCCGCTCGCTCGGCCAGCCACAGGTAGTTCTTGGGCAGCGTGTTCTTCGCGCCGTACCGGCAGCCGGTCATGCACGCGCCGCACTGCAGGCAGCCGGTGCGCGCCGGACCGGCGCCACCGAAGAACGGGTCCTCGCTGACGACACCTGGCCCGTCGCCGAAGAAGACGCCGACGGGGGTCAGCGCGAAGGTGTGCTCGACACCCATCTGCCTCGGCGACCTCGCGCATCGCCTCGTCGCTGGCCGTGACCGTCCGGTTCTGCACCACGCCGAGCATCTGCGACGCCAGCTCGAAGTACGGCGCGAGCTCCCGGCGCCAGTCGGCGATGTCCCGCCACTGCGAGTCGTCGTAGAAGGCGTCGTCCGGCCGGTAGAGCGTGTTGGCGTAGACCAGCGAGCCGCCCCCGACGCCGGCGCCGGCCATCACCGTGACGTCCGGCAGCCGGTGGATGCGCTGGATGCCGAAGCAGCCCAGCCGCGGGGCCCAGAGGAACCGGCGCAGGTCCCACGACGTCCGGGCGAACTCGTCGTCGGCGAACCGGCGCCCCGCCTCCAGCACCACGACGCGATAGCCCTTCTCGGCCAGCCGCAACGCCGTCACGGACCCGCCGAAGCCCGACCCGACGACCGCGACGTCGTAGTCGTGCACGCGCCGTCATCGCATCATCGCCGGCCGAGGGCCTTCATCACCCGCAGCGCGCCGGTGAACGCCTGAGCCCACCGGTCGTACGGCACCTGGCGCCGGCGGGGCGAAGCCGGCCAGCCGCTGCACCGCGACGGTCTGCGGCTCGGTGTACTTGAGCAGCCCCTCCCGCCCGTGGCGGCGGCCCAGGCCGGAGTCCTTGCGGCCACCCATCGGCGCAGCGGTCGCGCCCCAGGACGCGCCGTAGGTCTCGTTGACGTTGACCGTCCCGGTCTCGATCCGCGCCGCGAGCCGCCGGCCGCGCGCCACGTCACGCGTCCACACGCTGGCGTTGAGCCCGTACGTCGAGTCGTTGGCCCGCCGCAGCGCCTCCTCCTCGTCGGCGACCCGTCGTCACGGCCACGACCGGGCCGAACGTCTCGTCCCGGCACAGCGCCATCGTCCTCGGTCACGCCGGACAGCACGGTCGGCTCGTAGAACAGCGGACCGATGTCGGGCCGGGCGCGTCCGCCGGCCAGCACCGTCGCACCCTTCGCGACGGCGTCGTCGACGTGCGCAGCGACCCGGTCCAGCTGCGCCGGCGACAGCAACGACCCGATGTCGGCCGAGTAGTCGAGGGCGCTGCCGAGTCGCAGTGCGCGTACGCGGGCAAGGAACCGCTCGAGGAACGCGTCGTGCACCGGCTCGACGACGTACATGCGCTCCATCGAGACGCACAGCTGGCCGGCGCCGGTGAAGCAGTCACGCACCGCGCCCTCGGCGGCCCGGTCGAGGTCGGCGTCCTCCAGCACCAGCATCGGGTTCTTGCCGCCGAGCTCGAGCGAGCAGCCGACCAGCCGGCGGCCGCAGCGCTCGGCGACCTCGCGGCCGACCCGGGTCGACCCGGTGAAGCAGACGTAGTCGCCGCCGTCGACGACCGCAGCCCCGACCGTCGGACCGTCGCCGAGGACGATCTGCCAGACCTCCGGCGGCAGCCCTGCCTCGACCGTGAGCTCGCGGATCCACAGCGCGGTGAGTGCCGTCTGGGTGTCCGGCTTGTGCACGACGGCGTTGCCCGCCACGAAGGCCGGCAGCGCGTCGGACACCGCCAGCGTCAGCGGGTAGTTCCACGGCGACACGATGCCGACGACGCCCTTGGGGTGGCGCAGCTCCTGCACCTGCGACAGCAGCGGCACCAGGCCGGCTCGGCGGGCCGGCGCGAGCGTACGGCGTGCCGCTCCGGCCGTAGTGGCGCGCGTTGAGGGCGACGTCCACGACCTCCTCGAAGGCGTGCCGGCGGGCCTTGCCGTTCTCCAGCTGGACGAGGTCGAGCACCTCGTCCTGCCGGGCCAGCACGAGGTCGTGCAGCCGGAGCAGGACGGCGGCCCGGTCGGAGACGCTGCGAGCGGCCCAGCCCGGCTGGGCGGCGCGGGCCGCGGCGTACGCGCGGCCGCACGTCCTCGACGGTGGAGACCGGCAGGTCCGCGATCGGCTCGCCGGTGAACGGCGCCCGCGTCGTGACCCGGTCGCCGCCCGGCGCCGCGACGACAGCTCGCACCAGCCGCGGCGCGTCCTCCACCAGGGCCGTCATGGCGGTGATGTTACTCGCTGGTAATGCCCGGCTCGCGGCCGCATCTCGCGGCGTCTAAGGCACACCGGGCCGCCAGCACTGGTGAATCTCCCGATGCGCGGACCCCTGCCTCAGAGCGACGGTGGGACCAGTCCCCGACCGACGAGGCCAGCCAGCACCGAGGAGCTCACCATGACCAGCACCGCCGCCAGCTACCACGGCTCATTCACCGCGGCAGCCGCCCGGGAGCACGACGACCTGCTTCGCGAGGCGACCATGGCGCGCGCCGCGAGCCTGCTCTCGCCCCGCCCGAGCCACCGCACCCCGCGGCTGCGACCCGCGTGGTGGACGCGCGTCACGGCGCGCGCCCCACGCTGCGCACCGCGTAGCCCGCGAGACCGACAACCGAGGCACGAGACCGAAGGGAGTGACCGGCCATGAGGCAGCAGCAGATCGTCCGGCGGGTCACCCGCGGCGCCCAGCAGGCCCTGGACCTGCGGTCCCCGTCCGGGCGCTCCCTTCCGTTCTGAGACCGGGTGGGCCTCGCGCCTGCTCCGCAGCCGTCGGCGCGCTACCCGGGCGTTTCCGCGGAAACGCTTCCGGGCCCGCGTCAGCTGACGGGGCACGATCTCGGGTGCGCCGAGGCGGGCGGTGTCGGCGGTCTGGTCGTCGGGCTGCTCCTGCGAGAGCCGCTCGGCCTCGACCCGGGCCAGGTAGTGCGCCACCTCCCGCTTCACCTGGGCCCGGCTCCAGCCCAGCACGCCCGGACACCAGCTTGGCAGCGACCGGTGCGGCGGTGACGCCGCGGTCGAAGGTCTCGATGGAGATCCTGGTCCGCCGGGTCAGCACGTCGTCGAGGTGCCGGGCGCCCTCGTGGCTGGCGGCGTACACGATCTCGGCCCGCAGGTAGTCGTCGGCGCCCTCCAGCGCCTCCCCCAGCGACGGGTCACCATCGACGAGCGCGAGCACCTCGTGCACCAGCGACCCGTGCCGCTGCAGCAGGTGCTCGACCCGTGCGACGTGCAGCCCGTGCCGGGTGGCCAGCCGGTGCCGGGCGTTCCACAGCGCGGCATAGCCCTCGGCGCCGACCAGCGGCACCCGGTCGGTGCACGACGGCGGCACCCGCCCGTCCAGACCGTGGCTCACGGCGTCGATGGCGTCCTTGCCCATGACGCGGTACGTCGTGTACTTGCCGCCCGCCACCACCACCAGCCCGGGCACCGGGTGCCCGACCGTGTGCTCACGGGACAGCTTCGACGTCGACTCCGACTCACCGGACAGCAGCGGTCGCAGCCCGGCGTAGACGCCCTCGACGTCCTCGCGGGTGAGCGGGGTGACCAGCACCTCGTTGACCCGGGAGAGCAGGTAGTCGATGTCCGAGCTCGACGCGGCCGGGTGCGCCTTGCCGAGGTCCCAGTCGGTGTCGGTGGTACCGATGATCCAGTGCCGGCCCCACGGGATGACGAACAGCACCGACGTCTCGGTACGCAGGATCAGACCCGTCGAGGACTGGATGCGGTCCCGCGGGACGACCAGGTGCACGCCCTTGGACGCCCGCACGTGGAACTGGCCGCGCTCGCCGACCATCTGCTGCGTGTCGTCCGTCCACACGCCGGTCGCGTTGACCACCTGGCGGGCCCGCACCTCCAGCGTCGCGCCGGACTCGAGGTCGCGCACCTCCACGCCGGTCACCCGCTCGCCCTCGCGGAGGAAGCCGACCACCCGGGCCCGGTTGGCGCACAGCGCGCCGTAGGCCGACGCGGTCCGGACCACGGCCATCGTGTGGCGGGCGTCGTCGACCTGCGCGTCGTGGTACTGGATCGCGCCCACCAAGTGCGTCCTTGCGCAGCGCCGGAGCCTGCCGCAGCGCCGCGCGACGGGTCAGGTGCCGATGGCGCGGGAGCCCGCGGGCGTTGCCGGACGAGACGCCCATCGCGTCGTAGAGCGCGACGCCGGCGCCGGCGTAGAGGCGTTCCCAGCCGCGGTGGGTGAGCGGGTAGAGGAACGGCACCGGCCGGACCAGGTGCGGTGCGAGCCGCTGGGTCAGCAGGGCGCGCTCGCGTAGCGCTTCGCGGACCAGCCCGAAGTCGAGCATCTCGAGGTAGCGCAGGCCGCCGTGGATGAGCTTGCTCGACCGGCTCGACGTCCCGCTCGCCCAGTCGCGGGCCTCGAACAGCGCGACGCTCAGGCCGCGGGTGACCGCGTCCAGCGCGGCGCCCGCTCCGACGACCCCGCCGCCGACGACGACGACGTCCAGCTCCTGCTGGGCCGCCCGGTCGAGCGCGTCCTGTCGCTGGGCCGGCCCGAGCTGGCTGGTCACCGGGCGACCGTGACCTCGACGCGCTGGAACTCCTTGACGTCGGAGTAGCCGGTGGTCGCCATGGCGCGGCGCAGCGCCCCGATGATGTTCATCGACCCGTCCGAGACCCGCGACGGCCCGACCAGGATCTCCTCGAGCGACCCGATGGTGCCGACCCGGACCCGCTCGCCGCGCGGCAGCTCGGCGTGGTGGGCCTCCGAGCCCCAGTGGAACCCGCGGCCGGGTGCCTCGGTCGCACGGGCCAGCGGAGAGCCGACCATCACCGCGTCGGCGCCGCAGGCGATCGCCTTGGACACGTCGCCCGAGCGGCCGACGCCACCATCGGCGATGACGTGCACGTAGCGGCCGCCGGACTCGTCGAGGTAGTCGCGCCGGGCGGCGTGGACGTCGGCGACAGCAGACGCCATCGGCACCGCCACGCCGAGCACTGACCGGGTGGTGTGCGACGCACCGCCGCCGAAGCCGACGAGGACACCGGCCGCCCCGGTCCTCATCAGGTGCAGGGACGCCTGGTAGGTCGCGCAGCCGCCGACGATGACCGGCACGTCCAGCTCGTAGATGAACTGCTTGAGGTTCAACGGTTCCGCCCGACCGGACACGTGCTCGGCGCTGACCGTCGTACCCCTGATCACGAAGAGGTCGACACCCGCGTCGACCACCGTCTTCCAGAGCTGCGCCGTGCGCTGCGGCGACAGCGCCGCGGCCACCGTCACACCGCCCTCGCGCACCTCCGCGATCCGCCGGGCCACCAGCTCGGGCTGGATCGGCGCCTCGTAGACCTCCTGCATCCGCCGGGTGACCTCGGCGTCGTCCAGCCCCGCGATCTCGGCCAGCAGCGGCTCCGGGTCGTCGTAGCGCGTCCAGAGCCCCTCGAGGTTCAGCACGCCCAAGCCGCCGAGCCGGCCGATCTCGATCGCGGTCTGCGGCGACACGACCGAGTCCATCGGCGCGGCGAGCACCGGGATCTCGAAGCGGTAGGCGTCGATCTGCCAGGCGACCGAGACCTCCTCCGGGTCGCGCGTCCGGCGGCTCGGGACGATCGCGATGTCGTCGAAGCCGTACGCCGTGCGGCCGCGCTTGCCCCGGCCGATCTCGATCTCGGTCACTCAGGTCCCTTCATGATCCTTGTTGCGCCGACACACCACTCCGTCGGCGTGTCTGGTGTGTCAGCGCACAGTTGATCTTGCTGGGGTCAGCGGGAGTGGTAGTTCGGGGCCTCGACGGTCATCTGGATGTCGTGCGGGTGGCTCTCCTTGAGGCCGGCCGAGGTGATGCGGACGAACCGGCCGCGGGACTGCAGCTCAGGGACGGTGTGCGCGCCGACGTAGAACATCGACTGCTGCAGACCGCCGACGAGCTGATGGGCGACGGCGGAGAGCGGTCCGCGGTAGGGAACCTGGCCCTCGATGCCCTCCGGCACGATCTTGTCGTCGGTCGCGACGTCGGCCTGGAAGTAGCGGTCCTTGCTGAAGGAGACCCGGCCGCGCGAGGCCATCGCCCCGAGCGAGCCCATTCCCCGGTAGGACTTGAACTGCTTGCCGTTGATGAAGACGAGCTCGCCGGGGCTCTCGTCGCACCCGGCGAGCAGCGAGCCGAGCATCACCGTGTCGGCACCCGCGACGATCGCCTTGGCGATGTCACCGGAGTACTGCAGCCCGCCGTCGCCCACGACCGGGACACCGGCCGGCTTGCAGGCCTTCGCGACCTCGTGGATCGCGGTGATCTGCGGGACACCGACGCCGGCTACGACCCGGGTGGTACAGATGCTGTTGTGCACGATGACGTTGTCCGCGATGAAGCTGTGGGTTGGGCAGTCGACCTCGATGTCGTAGACCGGCGCCGGCTCGGCAAGAGGCTTGCGCGAGAGCACCTTTACGCACTGCAGCTCTCCCAGCGCCCGCTTCGCATGGCCTCGGTCCAGCCGCGATCGGTAGCTGTCCCGACAATTCGCGGCGTCGGCGACCAGCCCACCAGCACTGCCCTTCTCCCACGAGACGCTCGGAAATGATCCCCGCACGAGGAGCGTCAGGACGTTCCACAGCTCGACGAGCTGCGGCGACGTGTTGCGGAAGCATTCCCGACCACTCGGCTCGACGTGCCCGTCGCTGGCGAGCAAGCCGTCGCGCAGGCCGGTGAGGTAGTCGTCACTGCGGCACAGGTATTTGCCCGGCAGATGCTTCTCGGTGCGCTTGCCGAACTGCCCGAGTAGCCGGGCCCACTGCAACGAGTAGAGCCGAACGATCCAGCAGCTCTTGACCCGCTGGACCACCGGAGGTACCCCGGTCACGCGCTGGACGACCGAGGCCAGCTTGTCGACCAGGTCGTCCTCGTCACCGCCGAACGACCAGGAGACGTTGCCGATGTCACGGCCGTTGGTCTGGTTGAGGAACGCGTGCCCGTCACCGAGGAAGGTGCCGAACAGGAAGCCGAGGTCGTACGTGTCCTTGATGTCGGTGCGGTACCTGGCCAGCCGGGACGGCCGCACCGCGAAGTCGTGCAGGTCGATCGCGATGTGCTCGGGCAGCTCGAACGCCACCAGCCTGGGCGCGAGCGCCACCACTCGGCCATCCGCCCCGATCTCTCGCCAGCCGACCTTGCCCCGGCCGAGGCGCGTCGGGGTCGACAGCGACTTGGCGTACCCATGGCTCGAGACGGAGGCGGCACTCATGGTCGACAGGTCACCGAGCCAGTAGCGGTGGTCAGGCGTGACGACGGTCGGTCGACCGGACTGCGTGTGCCGCAACGCCAGGACGTCACGGACACCGGTGCACCACGCGTTGACCACGGTGACCGGGGCTCCGTGCATGTTGATGACGCGGTCGCCGGCCTGGACGTCCTCGATGTTCTTGTACGTCGCGTCTGCCATGAGGATGCGAGTGCCCGCCCCCAGGCAGCCCGGGCCGGTCCCACACTTCACGCCGTCCGCCCCGGCGTCGACGAGGGCCTGGGCACCCGCCCGGGTCGCGACGTTGCCGGCCAGCACCTGCACGTGCCGGGTCGCCGGGTCCGACTTGAGCCGGCGGATCATGTCGAGCATCAACCTGGCCTGGGCGTTCGCCACGTCCGGCACGAGGACGTCGACACCGGCCTCGACCAGTGCCGTCGCCCGCTCCCAGGCGTCCCCGAAGTACCCGATGGCGGCGGCCACCCGCAGCCGGCTCTCGGCGTCCTTGGTCGCGAGGGGGTACTGCTCGGTCTTGACGAAGTCCTTGACGGTGATCAGCCCGGCGAGCCGGCCGGCGGCGTCGACGAGCGGCAGCTTCTCGATCTTGTGCTTGGCGAGCAGGGCCGCGGCGTCCGCCGGAACGATGCCGACCGGGGCGGTGACGAGGGGCATCGGGGTCATCAGCTCGCGCACCGTACGGGTGGCGAACTCCTCCGGCCGCAGGAACAGCAGATCTCGGTTGGTGATGATGCCGAGCAGGGTCCGGTCGGCGGCGACGACCGGGAGCCCCGAGACGCGGTACAGCCCGCACAGCCGGTCGAGCTCGGCCAGCGTCGCGTCCGGGGCGACGGTGACGGGGTCGGACACCATGCCGGACTCGGAGCGCTTGACCAGGTCCACCTGGTGGGCCTGGTCCTCGATCGAGAGGTTGCGGTGCAGGACGCCGATCCCGCCCTGGCGGGCCATCGCCACCGCCATCCGGGACTCCGTGACGGTGTCCATCGCGGCGGACAGCAGCGGCACGGCGACCGAGATCTCACGGGTCAGTCGTGAGCGTCGTGTCCACCTGCGAGGGGACGACGTCGGTCTCCTGCGGGAGAAGCAGGACGTCGTCGAAGGTCAGGGCGAGCGGAGCGAGGCTGTCAATGCTGTCGATGCCGTCACTGCCGTCCATCGGGTCCAACGGGGAAACCTTCCGCGCGGGCGTGGGGTCTGGCCCCCCATGCTACCGGCGGGCTGTCGCTCCGCCCCCGCGCTTGCGCCGGAGCGGCCGGTGCCTGCTGCGCCAAGCCGCCCGCAGGCTCTGCCGCGGCGTCCGGCTCCGACGCGTCGCTGGCGCTCTGGTCATCGCCGCCCGTCGGCGTCGTGCCGTCGTCGGCGGGACTGTCCGGGGCCGTGCGCTCCACGCGCGGCTCGTCCTGTGCCGGCCGTGACGTGTCCCGCGGCTGCGTGGCGTCGCCTCGCGCCGGACCCCTCGGTCGCATCGGCGTCGTCGCCCTGCTCGTTGCTCGACCCGTCGGACGAGCCGTCAGTGTCCCGGGACGTGCGGGCGTCGGGGTTCTTGCGGTCCTTGCCGGCCTTGGGCGTCGGGGTCGCCCGGGCGTCGGAGCGTCCGCGCTGCACCCCGCGGGCCTCGGCGCGCTCGATCGGCGGCGGCGAGGGCGGCCAGCTTGCGTTCGAACTTGGCGCGCTGGGCGGGGCTCAGGTCGCTGCGGCCGAGCTCGGCCTGCAGCGCGGCGACCAGGTCACGGACCTGGTCGACCTCACCCTTGGCCAGCGCGGCGCGCGCCCCGGAAAGCCGCTTGTTCAGGTGCGCCACCTCGGCCGCGTGGGGTGGCAGGTCGTCGCGCCGAAGGAGAGTGCCTGCCCGACGGCGCGGTACGGCGCGAACGGGTCGCCGGTCACTGCCGCTGCCACGCCGCTGACCGAGAGGGTGCCGCCGAGGACCAGCGCCGCGGTCGCCGCGGCGGTCAGCCGCCGGCGCCGGCCGCCGACCTGGTCGCCGGGGGCCGACTCGATCGCCCCGTCGCGCCCGGACAGCGCCGCCGCGTCGTCCAGAGCGGCGAAGAGCTCGACCAGGTCCTGGTCGACGTCGGCGGCGAAGGCCTGGAGCAGCAGGACCGCCGCATCGTCGGACGGCACGCTCAGCCGCCCACCCAGCGCGTCGAGCAGCTCGCCGTCGCGCTGCACCGCCATCACGTCCAGGCTGCCGCCGCCCGCCTGCCCGCCGATCACGACGCCACCTCCGCAGCCATGGCGCGCAGCCGCGCCAGCGCGCGGTGCTGGGCCACCCGGACCGCACCGGCGGACATCCCCAAGGCGCTGCCCGTCTCCTCGGCCGACAGCCCGACCGCGACCCGCAGGATCAGCAGCTCCCGCGCGGTGGCCGGAAGCCGGTCGAGCAGGCTGCGGACCATCGCCGCGTCGCTGCTGCGCACGGCCTGGTCCTCGGGGCCGGGGCCGAGGTCGGGCTCGTCGGGCATCTCGTCGGTGGGGACGGCGGCCCGCACGGCGGAGCGCTGGACGTCGGCGACCTTGTGCGCCGCGATGCCGAAGACGAACGCCTCGAACGGACGTCCCTGGTCCTGATAGCGAGGCAGTGCGGCCAGCACGGCGAGGCACACCTCCTGAGCGACGTCATCGGCGGCGTGCTCGCTGCCCGGCAGCCGTCCGAGTCGTGCACGGCAGTAGCGGTGCACCATCACCCGGACATGTCCGAGCAGAGCGTCCCGCGCGCCGGTATCACCCTGCATCGCGAGGGCCGCCAGGCCCCCCATGTCGATCGGAGGTGCGCCGACCTCCGCACGTTGGGAGATCGTCGAGGGGGGCCCCGACGTTACGGTCACCGCACCAGGCCCCAGCGGAAGCCCATCGCGACCGCCTGCGCTCGGTCGGCCGCACCGAGCTTGCGGAACAGCCGGCGGGCATGCGTCTTGACGGTGTCCTCGGAGAGGTAGAGCTCCTTGCCGATCTCGGAGTTGCTGCGACCCCGGCCCATGCCGCGCAGCACCTGCAGCTCGCGCTCGGTGAGCGGCGGGAGCCCGCCGTCGGCCTCCTGGCGGGCCCGCGGGAGCTGCCGGGCGGCGACGTCGTGCAGAGCCTGGGTCACCATGGCGACCAGCTCCTCCCGAGACGCGTCCTTGACCAGATAGCCGCGGGCGCCGGCGTTGACCGCACGGGCCACGCCCTCGACGTCCTCGGCCATCGTCATCATGATGAGGGCTGCCTGGGGCGCCGCGCCGAGGATTCGCCGAGCTGCCTCCACACCGCCGATACCGGGCATCCGGACGTCGACCATCACCAGGTCGGGCTGGTCGGTGCCGAAACGGGCCAGGCACTCCTCGCCGGAGCCCGCCACCAGCACCCGCTCGACGCCGGGGACGCCGGCCACCGCACGGCGCAGGGCCTCCCGGGCCAGCGGGGAGTCGTCGCACACGAGGACGGTGCTCACCCGTGTCACCTCTCCAGTCTGCTCACGCCGGGGGTCGGGTCCCGGCTCTCCTGGAGTGTTCTCGGCAGGAGCAGGCGCGATCGTGAGCCGTTCGGGGCGAAAGGCTCAGGAGCCGAGGACCGCCGCCACGTCCGCCCGGGACACCCAGTCGGCCCGCAGCTGCTCGGGCAGCCCGGCCGCGACGGTCTCCACGGCCCGCCGGGCGACCTGCAGGCAGCGCTCGCTCTCCGCGGGGTCGCTGGCGGCGAGCAGGGCGCTCAGCATGGCCCGGACGGGCCACAGGAGGGGCACCGTGCCGAGGCTCTCGGCGAGCAGCGCGGCCCGGCGCAGGGTGGCAGCCGCCTCGTCCGGCCGGCCGGCCTCCACCTGCGACACGCCGAGGAAGAGCAGGCCCTTGGCCACGTGGCGGGGGGCGCCGGACTGCTCGGCGAGGTCGACCGACTCGTGCGCCGCGACGGCGGCGTCCTCGGCCCGGCCCTCGAGGAGGGCGACCTCCGCCCGCACCCACCCCAGCCGCACCCGCTGGCGCCACCAGTCGACGCGGTCCTCGGCCAGCGCCGTGGCCTCGCGCAGGTGGCGTGGTGGCGGCCGCGGCGTCGCCGAGCCCGACCGCGTCGGCGGCCAGGCCCAGCAGGGCGTCGAACCCCGCCTCCCCCGAGCCCTGCGACCCGTCCAGCGCTGCCTCGTCGTAGCCCTGCGCGACGCCGTGCCGGCCGAGCTGGCGGTGGATGCTGGCGACCGTCGCCGCCGCCAGCGCGGCGAGCATCCGGCTCTCCGGCGTGTCCGCGGCGGCCACCAGGGGCTCCAGGACGGTCAGCGCCTCGCCGTACCGCCCGGCGGAGGACAGGCACACGCCGAGCAGCCAGCCGGCGCCCGCGGCCTCGGCCGTGCAGCCCCTGCGCCTCCGCCGCGGCCACCGCCTGACGCAACGGGTCGATGCCGGCCGCCGGCCGCCCGTGGAAGGCCGCTCGCTCGCCGGTCACGAGCAGGCCCGCGATGTCGGTGTCGCCCGCCGCTGTCACGGCGGTGAGGCTATCGCGGCGGGCGGTTCCGTCCCGGGCCCGACTGCATCGACGGCATCGACGGCATCGACGGCGACGTGGCGCGTCACGGTGACGAAGCGCGCTCACCGCCTCCTGCAGCCCGGCCACCCACGCGGCTCCCGCCCGCCAGCGTTCGGCCTCCTCCCAGCCCGGCCCCCCGAGCAGCAGGACCGGCCGGGGGCGCACCGCCGCCCAGCCGCTCCTGCTCCGGCTGCTGGACGGGCCCCTGCGCGCCGTGCGACCACAGGAACACGGCCGACGGGCCGGTCCGGGCCACCGCGTCGGCCAGCGCGCGCACCGGCAGCCGCGTCCCGAGCATCAGCACCGGCACGGCGGACTCGGCGAGGGCGGCGCTGAGCGCCACGAGCGGCAGCCGGTGGTCCTCCGGCTCGAGGGCCGCGAGCAGAACGGGGCGTACGCCGGGGGCCGGTGTCCGGCGCCGGGTCCCGAACCGCAGAGCGGCCTCCGCGCTCTCGCTGAGCAGGTGCTCGACCTCGACGCCGTGACCGGTGGAGCGCCACCGGTCACCCACGCCGGCGAGCACCGGCACGAGGACCTCGTCCCAGGTGGCGACCACCCCTCGCCGGCGCAGGCCGGCCAGCAGCATCGCGGTGCAGGCCTCGCCGTCGAGGCTCATGGCCGCGCGGGCCAGCCCTCGGGCCGCCGGGGTCGCGTCGCGCAGCGGGACCACCCGACCGCCCCCGGCCCGCTGGGGACGGGCCCGCCGCCGGGACGGAGCGCCGCCCGGTGCGAGTCCCCCGCCGGTGGGGTCGCCCGCCAGCAGCGGATCCACGTCGGTCTCCAGCGCCACCCGCGCGGCCTCGCCGGCGGAGGCCCCCTCGAGCATCAGCCGACGCATCACGCCGAGCCGGGCCAGGTCGCGCGGGGTGTAGCGACGGCGGGTCCCGGGCCGGTGGTCGCTGGGGCCCAGGCCGTAGCGGCGGTCCCAGGTGCGCAGGGTTCCCGTCGCCACCCCGAGCCGGCGGGCGACGGCGACCACGCCCAGCGCGAGGTCGTCGCGCTGGTCGGGGGTCACCGCGTCCCCCGCGGGCTGGTCGCCGGCCACACCGCAGATTCCACCACGCACGAGGGACCGGCTCCTGGGCAGGAGCCGGTCCCTCGTCCGAGTCGTCGGGCTACCTCAGTGGCTGTGGCCGTGCCCGTGGGAGTGCCCGGAGCCCTCGTCGGGCTCCTCCTCCTTCTTCTCGACGACCAGCGTGTCGGTGGTGAGGACCATGCTGGCGATCGACGCGGCGTTCTGCAGTGCGGAGCGGGTCACCTTGACCGGGTCGAGGATGCCCTGCGCGACGAGGTCGCCGTACTCCCCCGTCGCACCGTTGTACCCGGTGCCCGGACCGCCCTCGCGGACGTGGTTGACCACGACGTAGCCCTCGGCGCCGGCGTTCTCGGCGATCCAGCGCAGCGGCTCGTCGGCCGCCCTGCGGACGATCGCCACTCCGGTGGCCTCGTCGCCGGTGAGGCCGAGGTTGTCGTCCAGCACGGCCACGGCGTGCACGAGCGCTGAGCCGCCGCCGGCGACGATGCCCTCCTCGATGGCTGCCCGGGTCGCCGAGACCGCGTCCTCGATGCGGTGCTTGCGCTCCTTGAGCTCCACCTCGGTGGCCGCGCCGACGCCGATGACGCAGACGCCGCCGGCCAGCTTGGCCAGCCGCTCCTGCAGCTTCTCCTTGTCCCAGTCGGAGTCGGTGGCCTCGATCTCGTTGCGGATCTGGCGGACCCGGTCGTCGACCGCGTCGCGCTTGCCACCGCCGTCGATGATCGTGGTGTCGTCCTTGGTGACCACGACCCGACGGGTGTTGCCCAGGACCTCGAGCCCCACCTGGTCGAGCTTGAGACCGACCTCCGGCGCCACCACCTGGGCGCCGGTCAGGACGGCGATGTCCTCCAGCATCGCCTTGCGGCGGTCGCCGAAGCCGGGCGCCTTGACCGCGACGGAGACGAACAGGCCGCGGATCTTGTTGACCACCAGGGTCGAGAGCGCCTCGCCATCGACATCCTCGGCGATGATCAGCAGCGGCTTGCCGGCCTTGGCCACCTGCTCGAGCAGGGGCAGCAGGTCCGCGACCGCGGAGATCTTGCCCTGGTTGACCAGGACGTAGGCGTCCTCCAGGACGGCCTCCATCCGCTCGGCGTCGGTCACCATGTAGGGGGAGATGTAGCCCTTGTCGAACTGCATGCCCTCGGTGAACTCGAGCTCGAGGCCCATCGTGTTGGCCTCTTCGACGGTGATGACGCCGTCCTTGCCGACCTTGTCGAACGCGTCGGCGATGAGGTCGCCTACGGCCGGGTCCTGGGCCGAGATGCTGGCGACCTTGGCGATGTCGTCCTTGCCGTCGACGTCGCGGGCCATCTCGAGCAGCCGCGCTGTCACGGCCTCGACGGCCTTGGTGACCCCGCGGTTGAGCGCCACCGGGCTGGCGCCGGACGCGACGTTGCGCAGACCCTCGCGCACCATCGCCTGGGCGAGCACGGTCGCGGTCGTGGTGCCGTCACCGGCAACGTCGTTCGTCTTGGTGGCGACCTCCTTGGCGAGCTGGGCCCCGAGGTTCTCGTAGGGGTCGTCGAGCTCGATCTCGCGGGCGATCGTCACGCCGTCGTTGGTGATCGTGGGTGCGCCCCACTTCTTGTCGATCACCACGTTGCGCCCGCGCGGCCCGAGGGTCACCTTGACCGTGTCGGCCAGCTTGTTCACACCCCGCTCGAGCGCCTTGCGGGCCGAGTCGTTGAACTGCAGCGTCTTTGCCATGACTTCGATGCGTCCTTGTCAGCAGTGGGAACGACAGCGCCCCGGTGCCGGCAGGTGCCGGCCGCCGGGGCGAAGTCTGGTGATGTCCTGCAGCCGCTCGTGCGCCGGTGGCGCGGGCGGCCTGTCGGGCAGATTACGGTGGAGCCGGCGCTACTTCTCGATGACCGCGAGCACGTCGCGGGCCGAGAGCACGAGGTACTCCTCGCCGTTGTGCTTGACCTCGGTGCCGCCGTACTTGCTGTAGATGACGGTGTCACCTACGGCAACGTCCAGCGGCACGCGGGCGCCGTCCTCGAAACGGCCCGGGCCGACGGCGAGGACAGTCCCCTCCTGGGGCTTCTCCTTCGCCGTGTCCGGGATGACCAGGCCCGACGCGGTGGTCTGCTCGGCGTCGGACGGCTGGACCAGAATGCGGTCCTCGAGCGGCTTGATGGCAACCTTGGTGGCCGTCGTCACTTCTGACTCCCTCTCGCACAGATCTCACGAGCCTGGGGCGGGTGCGGTGACGGTCCGCCGTCGCGGGGGCCGGACTGCCATGACCTCGCCGTAGCTGCTCTCGTTGGCACACTCACGTCGAGAGTGCCAACACGAAATCTAGGCGGTCGTTGGCACTCGGTCAACCCGAGTGCCAACAGCGGGTCAGCCGGCGACGGCCCGGCGGGTCTTGTCGGCGTACATCTCGGCGTCGGCGCGGGCGATCAGGCTCGCCACGCCGTCGCCGGGCCGGTAGGTGGTGATCCCCAGTGATGCCCCGACCTCGCCGGTCACACCGGTCACCGCCTCCCAGCCACCCTGCAGGCTCGCCCGCAGCCGGCCCAGGGCAGCCACCGCTCCCGGACCGCCGGTGCTCTCCAGCAGGACCACGAACTCGTCCGCGCCCATCCGGGCCACCAGGTCCACCGCACGGGCGGTCCGGGTCAGCCGGTCCGCTGTCGAGCGCAGGACGGCATCCCCGGTCGGCTTGCCGAACCGGGCGTTCAGGTCCTCGAAGCTGTCGAGGCCCACCACCACGACCGACGGCGTCCCCAGTCCACGCTCGGCCCGGGCGATGGCGGCCGCGATGGCGGCCTCGACGGTCCGGCCGTTGGCCAGCCCGGTGAGGCTGTCCCGGCTGGCGATCCGGCCCAGCGCGGCGGCCATCCGGCGCATCTCGAACTGCCCCATCACCTGCGCAGCGACGTCGCGCAGGAGCTCGAGCTGGGTCGTGGAGAGGGAGCCCGGGCGCTGCTCGTCGAACGCGCACACCGTCCCGATCGCATGACCGTCAGCCGTCACCAGCGGAGCGGAGGCGTAGAGCCGGACCGTGGCCGACCCGCCGGTGACCAGCGGGCTGCCCGCGAACCTGACGTCCTCGCGGGCGTCCGGGACGTGCACCACCTGGTCGCCGGTCACCACGTGGGCGCACAGCGAGTCCGCCCGCGGGTGCTCCCCGGGCTCGGTGCCGTGGGCGCCGGCCTGCCACTCCCGGTCCGAGTCGATCAGGTTGATCACCGCTGCGGGGGTCCCGCAGACGTACGCCGCGAGGCGGGCCGCCGCGTCGAGGTCGGCGTGGCGAGCCTGGTCGAGCACGCCGTACGCGTGCAGCGCCGCGAGCCGGGCCGGCTCGTCACCGGGGATCGGCCACGGGGCCAGCGGGTCGTCCTCGGGCTGGTCGGCCGAGTGGTCGAGCACGGGTGCGGTCATGGAGGTCCTCCGAGTAGGCGCACTGGTGCATCGGCACCGAGCGGCGCGACCTTCACCCCAACCTTGCGATGATCCAGCGGTGGACGAGCCGCCTGAGGTCAGCGTGTTCCGTGCGCTGCTGACCGGCGAGGGGGCGCAGCTGCTCGGTCGCCTGCCCGCGTACGACCCGGCGGAGGCCCTCGCCACCGCGGCGGCTCTGCGCCGCCAAGGTCACGCCGAGCCCCTGGTGTCGGCGGCCCTCACGCAGTCGAGGCTTCGGGCGCGCGGTCGCGCCAAGCTCGGCGACCTGGCGGACCGGCTCTTCCTCACCGACGACGGCCTGCAGCAGGCGACCCGGCCCGCCGTGGCCGCGCGTCACGCCGAGCGGTACGTCGCCGCAGGAGCCGCGCCGGTCCTCGACCTGTGCTGCGGCATCGGCGGGGACCTGATCGCCCTGGCCGGGGCCGGGGTGCGGGTGACCGGTGTGGACAGCGACCCGCTCACCGCGGAGGTGGCCAGGGCCAACCTCGCCGCGCTCGGACTGGACGGCGTCGCGGACGTGCGCTGTGCCGACGTGGCGGCCGTCGACGTCACCCCTGCCGGTGGGCTGTTCATCGACCCGGCCCGACGCGGCAGCCGCGGCCGGACGTTCGACCCGAGGGCCTACTCACCGCCCTTCGGCGCGGTTCTCGAGCTGGCCGGCCGGGTCCCGGCGTCCGGGGCGAAGCTGGCGCCCGGCATCCCGCACGCCGTGCTGCCCGCCGGGACGGAGGCCGAGTGGGTGTCCGACGGCGGCGATGTCGTTGAGTGCGCCCTCTGGTGGGGACCGCTTGCCGGCCGCGTCCCCCGCCGGGCCACCCTGCTGCCGTCAGGTGCGACGGTGACGGGCGACGGGTCGGTGCGCGCGCCGGTAGGCCCGGTCGGCGGATGGCTGCACGAGCCGGACGGGGCGGTGATCCGCTCCGGCCTCGTGGCCGAGGTGGCCGAGCCCCTCGGCGGGACCCTGCTCGACCCGTCGATCGCCTACCTCACGACCACCGCGCCGGTGGACTCGCCGTTCCTGACCTCCTACCAGGTCACCGATGTGCTGCCGTTCGGGCTCAAGCGGCTCCGGACGCTGCTGCGCTCGCGCGGCGTCGGCCGGCTGACCGTCAAGAAGCGCGGGACGGCCGTCGAGCCCGAGGCGCTGCGCCGGCAGCTGCGCCTGGCCGGCGACGCCGAGGCGACCATCGTGCTCACCCGGGTCGCCGGTGCGCAGACGGTGCTCGTCGTGGACCCGGTCGGGCAGAAGCCGGGTCGGTAGGAGCCCGCCGTCAGGCGAGGACCAGCCCGACGTACCCGGCATAGGCGGCGACCAGCAGGCCGCCGGCGCTCCGCCCGAGCCGGCCGCGCGGCGCCAGCGCCAGCACGACGAGCGGGAGCACTGCGGCCAGGACCGCAGCCGCCAGCACCCCGTCCACGACGAGCGGCCGGGCCAGCGCGGCCGCGCCGAGGGTGGCGGTCGCGTTGTAGGCGGCCGACCCGACGACTCCCGCGACCGCGATCTCGGGCACGTCGTGACGGACCGCGGTGAGGACCAGGACGAACAGCTCCGCGGTGGTGGCCAGCGCCAGCACCGTCAGGCCGACGGCGGAGTCGGTGCGCCCGAGGCTCTCGACCACCCGTACCGCGCCGCGCACCGCGAGGTCGCCACCGGCCAGCATCAGCGCGACGCCGACCAGGGCCAGGCCGAGGGCCACCGCGGGGCGGCGCCCGGGCGCGTCGTCCCCGTCCTCCTCGATCTCGGCCAGCTCGCCGAGGGCGGGCGGCTCCTGCTCACGCCACCAGACCAGGGCGACCAGACCGACGTACGCCGCGAGCAGCAGCCCGCCCTCGACGTGGCCGACCCCGCCGGAGAGCAGGGCCAGGACAGCGAGCCCCCCGGCGACGGCAGACAGGACGGCATAGACCCGCACCCGGTGGGCGACCTGCAGCGGCCGGACCAGCGCGGCCAGCCCGAGGCAGGCGGTCAGCATGGTGACGTTCGCGCCCACCGCATCACCGGCCGCCAGGCCGGGCCGGTCCTGCAGCGCGGCGATGACCGCCGTCAGCAGCTCCTCGGGCTCGGCGCCGGCGAGCAGCACCCCGACGGCCAGGACCGTGACACCGAGCCGGCGGGCCGCACCGGCAGCGTTCTCGACGAACAGCTCCGCGCCGACGACCAGCAGGACGGCCGCCCCCGCCAGGAGCAACCAGCCGACGACGGCCACTCAGCGAGCCACGACGTCGGTGACCGGCATCGAGGAGTCGGCCGGCAGGTCCAGCGCCGACGGAGCCGCACCCCGAGCGACCAGCTCGGCTCCCAGCGCCGCGACCATCGCCCCGTTGTCGGTGCACAGGCCAGGCCTCGGGACGCGCAGCCGGATGCCCGCGGCGGCGCAGCGCACCTGGCCATGGCCCGCAGCCGCGAGTTGGCCGCGACCCCGCCACCGATCACCAGGTGGTCGACGCCCTGCTCGGTGCAGGCCAGCACCGCCTTGCGGGTGAGCACGTCGACGACGGCCTCCTGGAACGCCGCCGCCACGTCCGCGACGGGCACCGGCTCGCCGGCCCGCTCGCGGCCCTCGACCCAGCGGGCCACCGCCGTCTTCAGCCCGGAGAACGAGAAGTCGTAGCGGTGCTCGCGCTGGTCCCGGGCCCCGGTCAGGCCCCGAGGGAACGAGACGTACGCCGGGTCGCCGTCCCGGGCCACCCGGTCGACGTGCGGGCCGCCCGGGAACGGCAGCCCGAGCACCCTGGCCACCTTGTCGAACGCCTCCCCCGCCGCGTCGTCGATGGTCGCACCCAGCGGCTCGACGTCTCCGGTCACGTCACGCACCATCAGCAGCGACGAGTGCCCGCCGGACACCAGCAGCGCGATGCACGGTGCCGGCAGCGCGCCGTGCTCGAGCTGGTCGACCGCGACGTGGGCGGCGAGGTGGTTGACGCCGAACAGCGGCCGGTCCAGCCCCAGCGACAACGCCTTGGCCGCCGCGACCCCGACCAGCAGCGCGCCGGTCAGGCCCGGCCCGCTGGTGACCGCGACCGCGTCCACGTCGCTGAGCGCGGACGCCCGCGTCCGCGCAGGCCCGCTGCACGGTCGGCACCATCGCCTCGAGGTGCGCCCGGCTGGCCACCTCCGGAACGACCCCGCCGAACCGCGCGTGCTCCTCGACGGAGGACGCCACCGCATCGGCCAGCAGGGTGTGGCCGCGCACCAGCCCGACCCCGGTCTCGTCGCAGGACGTCTCGATCCCGAGCACCAGCGGCTGCTCCGTCATGATCGATGTTGCGCGGACACACCGGCCGCGCGGCGTGTCTGGTGTGTCGCCGCAACAAGGATCATGGGAGGGCGCCCTGGATCGCGGCGGCGAACCGGGCAGCCGCCGTGGCACCGGCCGCCCCGTCGTCCGTCAGGAACATCGACGGCTCGGTCAGCTCCAGCTCCAGCAGTGTCGGCGCCCCATCGGGGCCGGGGACGAGGTCGACCCTGGCGTAGAGCAGGTCCTCCCGGGCGGCCGGCGCGACGGCGGCGAGTGCGTCGAGCACCTGCTCGCCGGCCGCGCGCTCGGCCTCCGACGGCTCGCGCGCCACGATGTTCTCCTTCTTGAACCAGCCCTCGACCGGCCCCATGGCCGCGGTCAGCAGCGGCGCCTTGCGGATCGCGTGGCTGAGCTCCCCGGCGAAGTAGAGCAGCGCCGTCTCGCCGGCGGTGTCGATCTCGTGCAGGTACGGCTGCACCATCACCGTCCGGCCGGACGCGAGCAGTGCCGTGGCGTGGGCCACCGCCAGCTCGTCGTGCTCGCCGGCGACGTAGCGGTTGGTGTCCTTCGACCCGGCCGACACGGCCGGCTTCACGACGTACTCGCCCTGCACCGGCGCCACGAACGCGTCGCCCGGCTCCAGCCAGTCGGTCGGGACGACGGGCAGGCCGGCCTCGGTGAGCGCGCGCAGGTAGGTCTTGTCGGTGTTCCAGGCGAGCACCGGCGGCCGGGTTGGCGAGGCGGGTGACCGAGGCCACCCGGTCGGCCCAGGCCAGGTACTCGTCGCGGCGCGGCACGTAGTCCCAGGTGGCCCGCACCACGACGAGGTCGTACGTCGACCAGTCGATGCGCAGGTCGGTCCACACGGCGGGCTCGGCCCGGATCCCCAGTCTGTCCAGCGCCGTCGACAGGACCGGGCCGTCCTCGTCGAGGTCCGGGAACTCGGCGGCGGTGGCCAGGGCGACCCGGCGCGGGAGGGTGGTCACCCGCCCGAGCCTATTGAGCGGCACCGTCGTGAGCAGCACCGTCCGGCCGGGACCCGAGGCGCAGCCGCAGGACGTACGCGTCGGTCCGGCCCGGCCGGTAGTAGCCGCGGCGCACCCCGATGCGCTCGAAGCCGTGCCGGGCGTAGAGGGCCTGGGCCGCCGTGTTCTCGGCGCGCACCTCCAGCAGCACCTCGCCGGCAGCCCGCCGCCGGGCCTCCGTCGAGCAGCGCCCGCAGCAGCACGCCGCCCAGGCCGCCGCCCTGCCGGTCCCGCGCGACCGCGAGGGTCTGCACGTCGGCCTCGCGCCCGGTGACCACCAGCCCGGCGTAGCCGACCACCGCACCGCCGGCGTCCGCCACCAGGTAGTGCCGGGTGTCCGGGACGTGGGCGAGCTCGGACCAGAACGTCTCGACCGACCACGGGTCCGGGAACAGGTCGGTCTCGATCCGGTGAGCCGCCTCGACGTCCCACCACCGCATCGGGCGCAGCACGACGCCCGTCACCGGACCGGCTTGCGCGCGCCCGGCTCGACCGCGTCCGGCCGGCGCAGGTAGAGCGGGTCGGGGTCGAGCAGGGGCAGCCCCGCGCGACCCAGCGGCACAGTGCCGCCGCGGCGGGGTAGCTGCGGGTCCCGCGGCACCCGGGAAGTCGGCGGCGTACGTCGTGGCGCCCGCACCGACGGCCGGCCCGGACCACCCGACGTCGGCCGGCTGGTCGACGTGCGGCCCCTGGACCCGGCGGATGCCGCCGTCCGGTGACGTACTCGGCCCAGTGCACCTCGCGGCGCAGCGCGTCGGTCACGACCCGGAACGGGCCGGCCAGGCCCTCGTCCACGGCCTGCAGCGCCAGCACGTCGAGGGTGCACACCCCGACGACCGGCAGGCCGAGCGCAGCGCCGAGGGTGCGCGCGGTCACCAGCCCGACGCGCAGCCCGGTGAACGGACCGGGGCCGACCCCGACGGCGATCCGGGTGAGGTCGACCGACCGTGACGCCCGCGGCGCTGAAGCACCTCGGCCACCGCCGGTGCGAGCAGCTCGCCGTGGCGACGCGGGTCGACCGTCGTGCGCTCGGCCAGCACGTCCGCGCCGTCCGCGACGGCGACGGTGACGGCCGGCGTCGCGGTGTCGAGGGCGAGCAGCACGATCCGGAGGCTATGGCCTGTCCCGTGCCTCGGCAGCCTCGGGCCGGACCAGGCGGCGCCTCATCCCGCCCGGGCCAGCTCGACAGGCGGCGGTGCGTGTGTGCCGGATTCGAGGCCGCCGTGGCCGCCGACGTGCGCTACTCCGGCCGCCGATCCGGCCAGAGCGCACCGCCAGAACGGCGGCGGTCAACCGGCCGTCAGCCAGCGGCCAGCGATCGAGGTCGACGCCGGCCCAGCGGTCGCCGACGCCCCGCACCAGGACCGTGCGGGTCTCGTCGGAGGGCTCGCTCCACGGCCGACGACCTGCGCAGCGTCACCTCGAGCCGGGACTCGGCGAGCCCCTCGACCTTCCCCTCGCCCCACTCGACCACCGTGACCGAGTCGGCCAGCGACGCGTCGAGGTCGAGGTCGTCCACCTCGGCGAGGTCGGACAGCCGGTAGGCGTCGACGTGCACGAGCGCGGTCCCGCACTCGCCGGGGGGTGGACGCGGGCGATGACGAACGTCGGGGAGGTCACCGCGCCGCGCACCCCGAGCCCCTCGCCGATCCCCCTGGCGAGCGTCGTCTTGCCAGCGCCCAGCTCGCCGCTGAGCAGCACGAGGTCCCCGGCGCGCAGCAGGCCGGCGAGCCGGAGCCCGACGGCGTGCATGTCCCGCGCCGTCGGCACCTCGACGCGGACCGGCAGCGGCGGCTCGCGTACGCCGTCATGCGCGCCCGCCCTGGGCCGCCAGGCCGGCCGCGCGGGCGAGGTCCTCCCGCAGGGCGGCCAGCGGCGCCCCGCGCGGGCCGAACCGGATGGCGGCCGACGGGTGGTAGGTCACCACGACCGGCCGGTCGCCGTAGCGCTGCGGGCTCTCTCGCAGGGCCGCGATCCGTGCCCCGGCGCCGAAGAACCACTCCGCGGCCGTGCCGCCCAGCGCCACCACCACGGCGGGGTCGACCAGCTCGACCTGGCGCTGCAGCCAGGGCCGGCAGCGGGCCACCTCGGCGCGGCGCGGCGTGCGGTTCGCCGGGGGGCGGCACTTGAGCACGTTGGCGACGGCGACCCGCTCGCGGGGCAGCCCCGCCTCGACGAGCAGGCTGTCGAGCAGCTGCCCTGACCGGCCGACGAACGGCACGCCCGCCTCGTCCTCCTGCGCTCCCGGGGCCTCGCCGACGAGCAGCACGTCGGCGCCCTCCGGGCGGACGCCCGGGACGACCCGGGTGCGGCTCGCGGCCAGCTCGGGGCAGGCGACGCAGCCCTGGACGACGCCGACCAGCTCGGCCCACGACGCGGCGGCCGGCGCAGCGACGAGCGGGTCGGGAGCGCTCACAGACGGTCAGCCCGCCGAGCTGGCCGGGTGTGCGCGCAGGGCCCGCTCGACCAGGTCGCGCAGGTGGTCGCTCACGACGTCCGGGTGCTCGAGCATCACCAGGTGACCGGCCTCGGGCAGGATCGCCAGCTCCGCCCCCGGGACCTGCTCGACCATCTCGCGGCTGTGGTCGGCCGGGGTCATCAGGTCCTGCTCGCCGCCCATCACGAGGGTCTCGACCCCGTTCAGGACCTGCAGCGCGTCGAGCTTGTCGTGGGCGTCGAAGGCCGGGAACAGCTCGGCCAGCACGTCGAGCGGGGTCTGGTCGTGCATGCGCTGGACGAACTGCACCAGCGACGGCGGGACGTCGGTCGCGAACGAGTAGCGCTTGGTCAGGACGAACTCGATGTCGGACCCGAGATGGCGGCCACGGGCGACCAGGCCGGGCCGCCGGTTGAGGGCGGCGAGCGCCCTGGGGGCCGCTCGCCGCAGGACCCGGCCGGCTGCGGCCGGGACCCCGAACGTCACCTCGGCCAGGCGGCCGGGCGAGGTGGACACCAGCGCGACGCCGACGACCCGGTCTGCCGAACAGCTGCGGCTGCTGGTCGGCGAGCGCCATCACCGTCATGCCGCCCATCGAGTGCCCGACGAGCACGATCGGCCCCTTGGGCGCCGTCGCCTCGACCACGGCCGCCAGGTCGCGGCCCAGCTGGTCGATGGTGGCGTTGCGGGCTGCGCCGCGACCCGAGCGGCTGTGGCCGCGCTGGTCCCAGAACACCAGCCGCCCGAGGTCCTCGAGGTCGCGCCGCTGGTGGTGCCAGCTGTCCTGGCTGAGCGCCAGGCCGTGGCAGAAGACGATCGTGACCGGCGGCTGGTGGCGCGCCCGGGGCAGCGGCCCCTCGACCTCGACGTGCAGGGCGACCCCGTCGTCAGCGGTGACCGGGACGACGGTGCCGCGCAGCTGGCCGAACGGCTCGTCGACCCACGGGTCGTCCCCCTTCCGGAACGAGCGGCCCACGGCGTAGCGCTCGGCGGCGAGGCCCACCGCGGCCCCGGCCACGACGACTCCGGCGGCCGCGCCGACCACCGCGGCCCGCCGGCCCCAGGTCGGCAGGTTGGACACCTAGAGCACGTCCTCTCCGACGTAGACCCGCGGGACCCGGGGCCCGAGCCGGGTGACGATCTCGTAGGAGATCGTGCCGGTCGCGTCGGCCCAGTCCTGCGCGGTGGGCTCGCCGTCGTCGCCGGGGCCGAAGAGCACGACCCGGTCGCCCGGGGCGGCCTCGTCGTCGCCGAGGTCGACCACGAGCTGGTCCATGCAGACGCGGCCGGCGACGGTCCGGCGCCGCCCGGCGGCGAGGACCGGCCCGACGTTCCCGGCGTTGCGCGGGACGCCGTCGGCGTAGCCCAGGGGCACCAGCCCGAGTGTCGTCTCGCGGTCGGTCGTGTAGATGTGGCCGTAGGACACCCCGCTGCCCGCCGGCACCCGCTTGACCAGCACCAGCCCGGCGGTCAGCGTCATCGCCGGGCGCAGGCCGTAGGCAGCGGGGGCTCCCACCTCGGGCACCGGCGACAGTCCGTAGACGGCGATCCCCGGCCGGACCAGGTCGAAGTGGTGCTCCGGCGCGGTCAGGGTGGCGGCCGAGTTCGCGAGATGCCGTACGTCGGGACGCAGCCCCGCCGACTCCGCGTGCTCGACCGCCCGGCGGAACTCCGCGGCCTGCCGCCGGATGGTGTCGTGACCGGGCGCGTCGGCGTAGGCGAAGTGCGACCAGAGCCCGACCACTCGCACGGTGCCGTCGACCTCCGCCTTGCGGGCGGCCTCGACCAGGTCGGGCCAGTCGGCCGGCGCAGCCCCGCCACGGCTGAGCCCGGTGTCGACCTTGAGGTGGACCCGGGCCGTCGAGCCGGCCTCCCGAGCGGCGGCGACCACGTCGTCGAGCGCCCAGGCCGCGTTGACCGACAGGTCGATGTCGGCGCCGATCGCCTCGGCGCAGCGCTCGCCCGGGCCGAGCAGCCAGGCCAGCACCCGCGGCTCGGTGATGCCGGCCGCCCGCAGCGCGAGAGCCTCGTCGACCAGCGCGGTGCCGAGCCAGGTCGCGCCGCCGGCGACCGCCGCCCGGGCGCAGGGCAGCAGCCCGTGGCCGTAGCCGTCGGCCTTGACCACCGCGAGGACCTCGGCGGAGGTCCGGCCGCGCAGCGCACGGACGTTGTCGCGCACCGCCGACAGGTCGACGCGCGCTTCGGCGTGCCGGCGCGTGCTCGGGTTGCTCACCCGGTCAGTTTTCCATCAGCCGTGCGACACCTGCGCGACGGCCTGCGGCAGCGCGTCCAGGACGTCGCGTCGCCGAGACCGGAGCGCCGCCGGCTGCGGCGAGGCGGCCGGCCAGGCCGTGCAGCCAGGCCGCGACCGAGCCGGCGTCGAACGGGTCCAGCCCGCCGGCCAGCAGGGCACCGGCGAGGCCGGCCAGCACGTCCCCCGACCCGGCCGTCGCCAGCGCCGGCGTGCCCGTCGGGTTGACGCGCACCCGGCCGTCCGGCCGGGCGACGACCGTCGTGGAGCCCTTTGAGCAGCACGACGGCGTCCAGGTCGCGCGCGGCCCGGCGGGCGTGGTGCAGCCGCCGCGCCTCGACGTCGGCGCGGTCGGCGCCGACCAGCCGGGCCAGCTCGCCGGCGTGCGGCGTCAGGAGCATCGGAACCTCCCGCCTGCTCCGTCCCGGCCGGTCGGCCACCCCCGCCAGCGCGTCCGCGTCGACCACCATGGGAACGCCGTCGTCCGCGGCGGACTCCAGGCGGCCTGCGGCGTCACCGCCGCCGCCGGAGCCGACGGCCCACGCCTGCACCCGCCCCTCGCCCACGACGACCTGCGGCCAGCGGGCTCGGACCAGGCTGGTGGGCTCGTCGTCGCCGACATAGCGGACCATGCCGGCCCCGCCGTGGACCGCTCCGCCCACGCACAGCACCGCGGCGCCGGTGTACTGCGCCGACCCGGCCGCGACGCCGACGACGCCCCGGCGGTACTTGTCCGAGTGCGCCGTCGGCTCGCGGCAGCAGGCGGGCGACGTCGGCGACCTGCAGCGCCTCGACGTCGGCGGGCGGGAGGTCGAGCCCGATGTCGACCAGCTCGACGACGCCGGAGTGCTCGGCCCCGGGATCGACGAGGAGACCAGGCTTGAGGGTGCCGAAGGTGACGGTGACGTCGGCGCGGACGGCCACGCCCGCCACCTCGCCGGTCGACGCGTCCACCCCGCTCGGCACGTCGACCGCGACGACGAGGGGGTCCCGAGGCAGGCCGCCGACGACGGCTGCCGCACGGTCGCGCAGGCCGCCGCGACCGCCGATGCCGAGGATGCCGTCCACCACGAGGTCGGCTCGTCTGGCCGCCGGTCGCGTCGGGATGCTCCGTGACCCGGCCGCCGGCGCGGCGCAGCGCGTCCAGCCCGGGCTCGTGCACCCGGTCGGCCAGCAGCACCGCATCCACCCGAGCGCCACGAGCCGCTAGGCGGGCACCGGCGAACAACGCGTCGCCGCCGTTGTTGCCGGCCCCGACGAGCAGCAGGACGCGCGACCCGTAGACCCCGGGCAGCAAGCCCGGCACAGACGGTGGCCAGCCCGGTCGCCGCCCGCTGCATGAGCGCGCCCTCGGGCAGCACGTCGAGGAGCGCCTGCTCGGCGGCACGCACCGCCTCGACGTCGTGGGCCGCGCGCACCGGTCAGTCCTCCAGGACGACGACGGCGGACGCGATCCCGGCGTCGTGGCTCAGGGAGACGTGGGTACGCCGGGCGCCGAGCTGCTCAGCGGCCGCCGCGACCGTGCCCTGCATCGACAGGTGCGGCCGGCCGTCGTCGCCCCGGTGCACCTCCGCGTCCAGCCAGCGCAGGCCCACCGGCGCCCCCAGGGCCTTGGCGAGCGCCTCCTTGGCAGCGAAGCGTGCCGCCAGCGAGGCCGGCGGCAGCTTCTGCTCGGTCTCGGTGAACAACCGGGTGCGCAGCCGCGGCGAGCGGTCGAGCGTACGGCTGAAGCGCGCGACGTCGACCACGTCGATGCCCACACCGATGATCACGGGCACCAGCCTGGCACGGCACGGCGGGACGTCGCACCTCCGCCCTCGCAGGACGGGTCAGACGCCGATGCGGCCCCACGGCCCCCAGATCGCGAACGACATCCCGATGGTCGGCCTGCATGTTGACGAACAGCGTCTCGCCGTCCGGGCTGAACGTCGCGCCGGCGAACTCGTTGTCGCCCGCCGTACCCGGCAGGTTGTTCTTGGCGATGTCGAACAGCTCGCCCGTGCGGGTCAGGCCGCGCAGGAAGTTGCCGGTCGCTGCCGTCCTCGCACACGACAGGGTGCCGCGAGCGCTGGTCGTGACGTTGTCCGGGAAGTCCAGCACGTCGGCGCTCGGCGACTCGAAGAGCATGTGCAGCGTCTGCGCCCTGGTGTCCAGGCCCAGATCTGGCCGCAGCCCTTGCCCGAAGCCGCCGACCTGGTCGACGGGTGACCGCTCTGGCCAGGCCGCCGCCCTGGGTCGACGTCAAGAAGATCCAGCCGTGGTCGTAGACAGCGCCCTCGAGGCGGGAGAACCTGGCCGCACCCTGCGCCGGCCCTGGTTGCCGACGAACCGCATGGCCTGGTTGTTGAGTGCTCGGCGTCAGGGCCGGCCGGCCGGCCGAAGTCGAACCACGGGCTCCCGATCTGCACCCACTCGATGTCGTACGTCGTGCCGGGCGCCTGGCACCTCGCCAGGTCGGCGTTCTGCGACGCCCGCCACCTTGAGCATCCACAGCGTCCCGCCGTCCGACGAGGCCGTCCGGCGTCATCGGGCCCTCCGGCGGGACGTACTTGTAGAAGCCCGAGGGGAAGGAGAAGTTGTCCTCGGTCAGGTAGAGCGCCCCGCCCTTGGGTCGAACGCGACCGCCTCGTGCGGGAACCGGCCGGCGTTCGTGATCGGTTCGGCTGTGCGTCCCCGTGCGGCGGGCACCTCGAAGATGAAGCCGTGGGTCTTCTGCAGACGGGCGTTCTGGATGTACGTAGGTCTCGTTGGCCCGGGTTCCCGGGCGGACGGGTGAAGTCGTCGCCGACGTCGTAGCCGTTGACAGTCTCCTCGCAGGTGACCCATGAGCCCCACGGCATCTGTCCGCCGGAGCAGTTCATCTGGGTGCCGGCACAGACTGGCATGACCGAGTGCGCGACCTCGCCGTCGGCGAGACATGAACGGTCGACGTCCCACCGAGTGCCGCGGTGTCGTACGCCGGTGTGCCCGCGGCGCCGAAGCGCCGCCGTCGCGGAGCAGTTCTCCTCATGGTTGCGGACCAGCGTACACGGTCGCTGCTGGTTCCCGCGAAGGCGGCCATGCCGTCGTGCCTGCCCAGGCAGCAAGGCCCCGTCGTCGAGGACCACATTCGGCGCCGGGTGCGGCGGGCGGGGTCGCGGCCGGCTGCTCGCTGGAACGAGCGGTACTGGAACCCGTCCGGCAGTGCCAGCCGCACCACGCCGTCGCGCAGGTCCGGCACGGCCGCAGGACGTTCTGGCCGGTCCCGCCCGGCTTGCCGGCGACGGCGGGGCCCGCGAGGTAGCCGGCGAAGGGACCGCCGACCACGGCCGTACCGGCGGCCACAGCGGCGCCGGTCTTGAGGAAGCTTCGACGGTCGAGTTCGGTCACGGCTGGTGCCCTTCGTCGCAGGTCTGGTCCGAGATCCCGGCACCATAACTCGCGCTCGGACCCGGCGTAACCCCCACCTGCGACCGGGTAGCCGAACTGTCACAGAGCGGCACCGAGGCCGGCTCCGACGGTCGCCGACGCTACTCGACGGTGACCGACTTCGCGAGGTTCCGGGGCTGGTCCACGTCGTGGCCACGGGCGGTCGCCATCTCGCAGGCGAAGACCTGCAGGGGCACGGTCGAGAGCAGCGGCTGCAGCAGGGTGGGGGCCTCGGGGATGCGGATCACCAGGTCGGCATGGGCCTCGACCGCCGTGTCGCCGTCCTCGGCGATGACGATGGTGCGGGCACCTCGCGCGCGTACCTCCTGCAGGTTGGACACCAGCTTGTCGTGCAGGATGCTGCGGCCGCGCGGAGACGGGACCACCGCGATGACCGGCACGCCGTCCTCGATGAGGGCGATCGGGCCGTGCTTGAGCTCGCCGGCGGCGAAGCCCTCCGCGTGCATGTACGCGAGCTCCTTGAGCTTGAGGGCGCCCTCGAGGGCGGTCGGGTAGCCGACGTGACGGCCGAGGAACAGCACCGAGGGCCTGTCCCGCAGCTCGCGCGCGAGCTCACGGACCGGCTCGCAGTCCGCCAGGACCCGCGCCACCTTGTCCGGCATCGCGCGCAGGTCGTCGACCACCTTGGCGATCTCGTCGCCGTACTTCGTCCCTCGCACCTGGGCCAGGTAGAGACCGACCAGGAAGCACGCGACGATCTGGGTGAGGTAGCCCTTGGTCGAGGCGACCGCCACCTCCGGGTCCGGCGTGCGTGTAGAGCACGGCGTCCGACTCGCGCGGGCATCGTCGAGCCGTTGGTGTTGCAGATCGCCAGCACCCGCGCCCGCTGCTCGCGCGCGTGCCGCAGCGCCATCAGGGTGTCCATCGTCTCGCCCGACTGCGAGATCGCCATGATCAGCGTCGAGCGGGTCAGCACCGGGTCGCGGTAGCGGAACTCGGAGGCGAGCTCGACCTCGCACGGGATCCGGGTCCAGTGCTCGATGGCGTACTTCGCGACCAGCCCGGCGTGGAAGGCGGTGCCGCAGGCGATCATGATGATCTTGTCGACCTCGCGCAGGTCGTCGTCGGAGAGCCGCATCTCGTCGAGCCGGAGCCGGCCGTCGTCGGTGAACCGGCCGAGCATCGTGTCGGCGACCGCCTGCGGCTGCTCGGCGATCTCCTTGAGCATGAAGTAGTCGTAGCCGCCCTTCTCGGCGGCCGAGAGGTCCCAGTCGACGTGGTACTCGCGGACGTCACCCGGCCGACCGTCGAAGTCGGTGACCGTGATCGCGTCCTTGCGGACCTCGACGACCTGGTCCTGGCCGAGCTCGACCGCGTCCCGGGTGTGCGCGATGAAGGCGGCGACGTCGGACGCGAGGAAGTTCTCGCCGTCCCCGCGTCCGGCGACCAGCGGGGAGTTGCGGCGGGCGCCGACCACGACACCCGGGGCGTCGACGTGCGTCGCCACCAGGGTGAACGCGCCCTCCAGCCGCCGGCAGACCTGGCGCATCGCCTCGGCGAGGTCGACGACGCCGTCGGCGGCGGCCGTTGCGCGTCGCCTCCTCGAGCAGGTGCGCCACCGTCTCGGTGTCCGTGTCGGAGGCGAGCTGGTGGCCGCGCTCCTCGAGCTCGGCCCGCAGCGCGGAGTAGTTCTCGATGATCCCGTTGTGGATGACGGCGACCGAGCCCGTGCAGTCGAGGTGCGGGTGGGCGTTGCGGTCGTTCGGCGCGCCGTGAGTCGCCCACCGGGTGTGCCCGATGCCGGTCGTCGCCGCCGGGAGAGGGCTCTCGGCGAGCGCCGCTTCGAGGTTCGCGAGCTTGCCGGCGCGCTTCTGCGCGGCGATCTTGCCGTCGGCGAGCAGCGCGACCCCGGCCGAGTCGTAGCCGCGGTACTCGAGCCGCCGCAGGCCCTCGATCACGACCTCGAGGGCCGACTGGTCACCGACGTAGCCCACGATGCCGCACATGGGTGACAGGGTATCCACCCGTGGGCAGCGGACCGTACGTCGTCATCGACCGCGCGGGATGGAGCCGCCTGCGCGACGCCACCCCGCTCCTCGCTGACCGACGACGACCTGGAACGGCTGCGCGGTCTGGGCGAGCCGATCGACCTGACCGAGGTCGAGGAGGTCTACCTGCCGCTGTCCCGGCTGCTGAACCTCCAAGTGACGGCGGCGCACGACCGCCACCACGCGACCGCCACCTTCCTCGGCGAGGGCGGGGCCCGGCCGCCCTTCGTGATCGGGGTCGCCGGCAGCGTCGCGGTCGGCAAGAGCACCACGGCCCGCGTCCTGCGCGAGCTGCTGGCCAGATGGCCGGACCACCCGTCCGTCCATCTGGTCACGACCGACGGCTTCCTGCTGCCCAACGCCGAGCTGTCCGCCCGAGGGCTGCTCGCGCGCAAGGGCTTTCCCGAGTCCTACGACCAGCGGGCGCTGCTGCGCTTCCTCACCGACGTGACCTCGGGCGAGTCCGAGGTGCGGGCTCCGGTCTACTCACACCTCGTCTACGACGTGGTGCCCGGCCAGCACGAGGTGGTGCGCTCACCCGACGTCCTGCTCGTCGAGGGCCTCAACGTGCTGCAGCCCCCGCGCACCCGGGCCGACGGCGGGTCGAGTCTGGCTGTGTCGGACTTCTTCGACTTCTCGATCTACGTCGACGCCGCGGAGGCCGACGTCGAGCAGTGGTACGTCGACAGGTTCCTGCGCCTGCGGGAGACGGCGTTCGCCGACCCGGCGTCGTTCTTCCACCGCTACGCCAGCGCTGTCCGACGACGCGGCACGGGAGACCGCCGCCGCCATCTGGCGCGAGGTCAACGGGCCCAACCTGGTCCAGAACATCCTGCCGACCCGTGGCCGGGCGACCCTCGTCCTCGAGAAGGGCCCGGACCACTCGGTCCGTCGCGTCCGCCTCCGCAAGCTCTGACCCAGGCCGGTGCGTCGGGGACGCGGATCCGCCGATCCACATCAGCCAGGAACGGCCTCTCAGCCCCACCGATCCGGCAGGGACGCACCCGCTCGAGCCCTCAGGGCAGGGCGAGCTCGGCACGGACGACGTCCGCCAGCCGTTCGGCGACACTCTGTGCCTGGGCGGCGTCGGCGGCCTCCACCATGACCCGCACGACCGGCTCGGTCCCGGACGGCCGGAGCAGGACGCGTCCGGTGGCTCCGAGCTCGTCCTCCGCCTCGGCGACCGCACGCTTCAGCGGCTCGCAGGCGTCGACGCCGGCCCTGTCCACGCCTTTCACGTTGACGAGCACCTGCGGCAGCCGCTCCATGACCGACGCCAGCTCCGCGAGAGATGTCCCGGTCCCGGCGATCCGCGACAGCAGGTGCAGCGCGGTCAGCGTGCCGTCGCCGGTCGTGGCGTGGTCGAGCATGATCACGTGGCCGGACTGCTCGCCACCGAGCGAGTAGCCGCCGGTCTTCATCGCCTCGAGGACGTACCGGTCGCCGACCGCGGTCTCGACGACGGTCACCTTCTCGCGCTCCATGGCCAGCCGGAAGCCCAGGTTGGACATGACCGTCACCACGGCGGTGTCCTCGTTCAGGTGCCCGCTCTCGCGCATCGCGAGCGCGAGGATCGCCAGGATCTGGTCACCGTCCACCACCGTCCCGTCGGCGTCGACCGCAAGGCACCGGTCGGCGTCACCGTCCAGGGCGATTCCTGCGTCCGCGCCGTGCTCGAGCACCGCGGCCTGCAGCTTGTCCAGGTGGGTGGATCCGTAGCCGTCGTTGATGTTGAGCCCGTCCGGCGCGTCACCGATGGCGAATACCTGGGCACCGGCGGCCCGCAGCACCTCAGGGGCCAGGAGGTGGGCCGCGCCGTGGGCGGCGTCGACCACGACCCGGAGGCCGTCGAGCCGGTTCGGCACGGTACGCAGCAGGTGGTCCGGCGTAGCGCTGGCTGAGCGACGCGTCCTGCCGTATCCGGCCGACGTCCGCACCCTCGGGCCGCCGCCACTCCTCGCGGAGCCGGCGCTCGATCGCGTCCTCGATCTCGTCGGCCAGCTTGTGGCCTCCCCGCGCGAGGAACTTCAGCCCGTTGTCGGGCATCGGGTTGTGGCTGGCGGAGATCACAGCACCGAGGTCGGCGCCCAGGTCGGCCGTCAGGAAGGCCACCGCGGGGGTCGGCACCACGCCGACGTCGATGACGTCCACACCAGCGCTCGCCAGACCCGCGGTGACCGCTGCGGACAGGAACTCCCCGGAGGCCCGCGGGTCACGTCCGACGATGGCGACCGGCCGGTGGCCGACGAAGGCACCGACGTCACCGAGCACGTGGGCGGCCGCCACCGAGAGGTCGAGCGCGAGCTCGGCCGTGAGGTCCCGGTTGGCCCGGCCACGCACACCGTCGGTGCCGAAGATGCTTCCCACCGGCTGAGGTCCTCCTTCTGCCATGGAACGCGAGAGCCCCGGCGCCGTCGGCGGCCGGGGCACTCGCGAGGGTCCGCTGGTGCGGCCGGCGGTCAGCGCTTGCTGTACTGCGGCGCCTTGCGGGCCTTCTTCAGACCGTACTTCTTGCGCTCCTTCGCCCGGGGGTCACGGGTGAGGAAGCCGGCCCGCTTCAGCGACGCGCGGTTGCCTTCGGTGTCGATGCCGTTCAGCGCCCGGGCGATGGCCAGACGCAGGGCGCCGGCCTGGCCCGAGACGCCGCCGCCGTGGATACGGGCGATGATGTCGAACCGGTCCTCCGCGCCCAGGGTCACGAACGGCTCGTTGACGGCTTGCTGGTGGACCTTGTTGGGGAAGTACTGCGTCCAGCGCGCGGCCGTTCACCGCCCACTGGCCGGTGCCCGGCACGATCCGCACCCGGGCGATGGCCTGCTTGCGGCGACCGGTGGCGGCGCCCGGAGCGGTGACGATCTCGCGGGGGGTGGCCGGTGCGAACGACTCCGACGTCGACTCCGAGGTGTAGCTCTCCGGGCGCCTCGGCTGTCGATGTCGACCGCGCCCTCGACGCGGCTGGTGGTCTCGGCGGTGGTCTCTGCCACGGTGTCTCTCGGTCTCTCTCGTCGGCTGGTCGGGCGTCGGCTCAGGCGCTTACTGCGCGACCTGGATGATCTCGTACGGCGCCGGGTGACTGCGCCTGGTGGGGGTGGTCCGGCCCGGCGTAGACCTTGAGCTTCTTCAGCATGTTCCGCCCGAGGCTGGTGTGCGGCAGCATCCCCTTGATGGCCTTCTCGACGGCCTGCTCGGGGTGCCTCTCCAGCAGCACGGATACGGCGTGGCGCGCAGGCCGCCCGGGTAGCCCGAGTGGCGGTAGGCCATCTTCGCCTCGCGCTTGTTGCCGGTCAGGGCCACCTTGTCGGCGTTGATCACGATGACGAAGTCGCCGGTGTCGACGTGCGGCGCGTAGATCGGCTTGTGCTTGCCCCGCAGGAGGGTCGCGGCCTGGCTGGCGAGCCGGCCGAGCACGACGTCGGTCGCGTCGATGACGTGCCACTGACGCTGGACGTCGCCGGGCTTGGGGCTGTACGTGCGCACGGTGAGGGCCTTTTCGTTGCGAGTGTGATGGCTCGTGCCCGCACCACGCGGGTGGGCACAACGACCTCGCAGACTACCCGCGGGGCCCCGAGGGGGTCAAAACCGTCGGTCAGGGCAGCCGGACCGCCCGCACCCCGCTCCCGGGGCCTCCAGGTCGCGGACCAGGTCGGGGGTGACCGGGTTGCGCTCCGCCTCAGGTCGCCGGCTACGGGCCCTGCACGACCACCCCCGTCGCGTCCACGAGCCTGCCGAGGCCGTCGAACGCGCCGACCGCCACCTGGTAGCCCTCACCCGCGCGGACCCACACCTTCCGGACCGCCTGGGCGGCGGCCGGCGACAGCCGGAGCGAGCCGTCCGGCTCGAGGGCGAGCGCCACCGACGACCCTCCCTGGATCGTCTCCGCGTCGATGCTCAGGCTGCCCGCCTTGCCCCAGTACAGCCGGTAGCTGTCCGCCGACGCTCCCGGACCGCCCGCCCAGGTGAGCAGGTCGGGCTCGACCCAGTCCGCCTCGGCGGTCGTCAGGTCCGGGCCGGTGTCCGGTGGCGTAGCGGGCTCGGTCGAGACCGTGAACGTGTTCGTCGACGTGTCGAACCGGAACCGGGTCGCCTCGCCCTCTGCGACGGTGAAGACCACGTCCGACGCGGGATAGCTCTCGTCCCAGGAGAGGCCGACCGTCGCCTTCGCCGCGTACGAGCCGGGCGGGACCTCCGTCGTGAAGAGCGTGTAGACGTCGTCGTCGTTCGGGTCCTGCAACCACGCCCGCATGCACGCCGGGTCCCAGTCGGCAGCACATCCCATCTCCGACTGGAAGGAGCCGGCGGCGGTCACGATCTCGTTCAACACGTCGTTCGTGACCCAGTGCGTCCGGTGGTCGTAGTAGAAGTTGATCGGCCCGCCGGGCGCGGTGTACCCGATGTCACCGCCGTTGCGGGCGCCACCGGCCCCGTAGTTCTCGTCCCACGCCCGGTTGATCGCGGCCTTGAAGGCGAAGCCTTCAGGATCGAGCACGGCCTCCTTCTTCCAGATCCCGTCGTTCGCGTCCAGTGCGAGCTGCGCCTGCTCGCAGACCGGGTCCCAGTCACCGGGGTCGGTGCCACCATCTGTCGCGCTGTCCGGGCAGCCCAGCTCCGAGCCGTGGCTGCCGGGATCGACACGGCCGCCGGCTGGTCGACCGGTCCGACGGGGGTGTCTCCGCCACCACCTGGCGCGGGCGGGTCACCGACGATCGCGTAGGTCCCTGCCACACCGAGGTCGCCGTCGTGGTCCTTGACGACGGTGCGGTACTCGAGCAGCGTGCCCCTGGCCATGTCCCGCACGTCGTGGAAGACGCGGTACGGCGCGTTGTCGTCCGTGCCGAGGACGGTCCACTCCTCGCCGCCGACAGGTCGGTACGCAACGGTGACCTGGTTGAAGTCGCCGCCGGGAACGCCGACGCCGATCTCGGCCCGGCCGCCGACCACTCCGCCGGCGCTCGGGGAGTTGAACGACGGCGCGGGCGCGACGTCGTCCGCCGGCAGCGGCTCGGTCGCCCGGTACACGACCGCCGACAACGCAGGCACTCGGACGGTCACCTGGCCCTCGCCGTCGGACCTGAGCTGGCCGACGACGTCGTCGGTGTCGACCGGCCAGATCCTGCGCAGCTTCTGGCCCGCCGCGAAGGTGTCGAAGGTCGCGACCTTCTCGGAGTCCGCGTTGTTGGCTGCGACGACGTACTCGACGTTCTCACCCGCGCTGATCCGGCTGAACGCGTAGATGCCCGCCTCGCCGCTCGCGAAGCGGTGGATCTGGGCGCCGTCGGCCAGCGTCGGGTGCTCGGAGCGCAGCTCCGACAGCTCGCTGATGTGGCGGTAGAGCGGGTGATCGGTGTCGAAGTTCGCCTCGGCAGTCGTGGCGTCGGTGCCGATGAGGTCGTTGTCGTTGTAGGAGGCCACCTGCGACGGGAACATGTCCTCGCGAGCGTCCTGGTCGCCGCCGTCGCCGACGAACCCCTGCTCGTCGCCGTAGTAGACGACCGGCTGGCCGCGCGACAGGTACATGAGCGAGTGGCCGAGCTCGTCTCGCTGCTGCAGGTCCGAACCTGTGAAGCCCGCCGCCGAGATGAACCGACCGATCCGGCCCATGTCGTGGTTGCCGAGGAATGTCGGCAGCGAGTAGGCGTTGGAGTCGGCGTCCGTGAACCAGTCGTCCTCCGCGAGCTTGTCGCGCAGGCGGGTCGTCGGCTTCGCCTCGGCGAAGTCCCTCGCGACGGACTGGAAGCCGAAGTCGACGGTGGCCTGGAGCTTCCCGCTCGTCGTGTACTGCGACATGAACTCCGGGCTGGCGTCGAACACCTCGCCGAACATGAAGAAGTCCTCGTTGCCGAGCGACGCGGCGTAACCCTGCAGGGCCGGGCCGAATCGCTGCCAGAACTCCATGTTCACGTGCTTGACCGTGTCGATCCGGAAGCCGTCGACACCGGCCTTCTGCACCCACTCCTCGTAGATGTCGATCATCCCGTTGACGACCTCGGGCCGCTCGGTCCACAGGTCGTCCAGGGCGGCGAAGGGTCCGGCCGGGAAGTCGCCGTACTCGCTGTTCTCACCGGTGAAGCTCGACGTCCCACGGTTGTGGTACATCGTCGGGTCGTTGAGCCAGGCCGGAGTCTTGGCGGTTTCGTCCGCCGGGGAGCGGAACGTGGGCAGGTACGGGAACGAGTCGAGATCCACCTCGGGGAACGTGTCGCCGAGGGCGTAGTCGCGGTCGTCGAACTCCACGCCGTCGGTGTCGACGTAGGGCCGGCGTCCGGCGGTCTCCTTGCTCACGTACGGCACCACGCCGCTCTCGTTGTAGGCGTCCTCCGGGTAGTCGAGGACGTCGGCAGTGTGGTTGGTGATGATGTCGAAGAAGACCTTGATGCCGCGAGCGTGCGCCTTGTCGACGAGCTCCTCCAGCTCGGCGTTGGTGCCGAGGTGCGGGTCGATCTGCGTGAAGTCGGTGATCCAGTAGCCGTGGTAGCCGGCGTCCTCCCTGCCCGGGGCGCCCTGCACCGGCTTGTTCTTGAAGGACGGCGTCATCCAGATCGCCGTGGTGCCGAGCCCTTCGATGTAGTCGAGCTGGTCGATCATGCCCCTCAGGTCGCCACCGTGGTAGAAGCCCTTGTGGGTCGGGTCCAGGCCGGTCACGAGACGGTCGCCGCTGAGGCCCCCGGTGTCGTTGCCCGGGTCACCGTTCTCGAACCGGTCGGCCATCACGAAGTAGAACTGCTCGCGGGTCAGGTCGCGTCGCAGGCTGTCGAGCGCGAGCTCCGAGTCGGCGGGAGTCAGGCCGGGCTGCGCCTCGGTCGGCGCGACGCCCACCCGGTGCGACGCGTGGTCGTAGCTGAAGGTCAGATCCGCCTCGTGCTGCAGCACGAGCGGGATGTTGGGTCCGCCCGGGACCCCGCCGGCCCCGTAGTTCTCGTCCCACGAGCCGTTGAGCCGCACCTTGAACTCGTACGATCCGGCGGGCACCGTCGCGTCCAGCTCGAAGACCGACGTGTCGCCCACCCGCGCCATGTCGGTGAGGACGCATCCCTTCGTCCCAGTCGGCGGCGCAGCCGAGCTCGCTCATCAGCGACCCCATCAGGGTGACCCTGGTGGGGAACGCCGTGTGGTCGGCCGTCGCCGGACCGGCGATCGGTCCGGCGAGGGCGAGGACGACGCCCAGCGCGGCGAGGAGAGCCAGGAGGGTACGAGTGATCGGCGCACGAGGACGCATGTCAGGTCTCCTCGGGGAGGAACGAGTGCCGTTCCGAAACCTAGCCGTAAGCTCCCGAACCGGGTAGACCGGCAGCCCGGTCGGCTCAGCGGGCGCGCTGCACCCGGCCCTCGTCCCAGACCGGCTCGTCGGACTCGTAGACGGCGCCGTCGGCGCCGAAGACCAGGAAGCGGTCGAAGCCGCGCGCGAACCACCGGTCGTGGGTCACGGCGACGACCGTGCCGTCGAAGGCGGCCAGCCCGTCCTCCAGCGCTTCGGCCGACACGAGGTCGAGGTTGTCCGTCGGCTCGTCGAGCAGCAGCATCGTGGCACCGGAGAGCTCGAGGAGCAGGATCTGCAGCCGGGCCTGCTGCCCGCCGGACAGCGAGTCGAAGCGCTGCTCGGCGGCGTGCGCCAGCTCGTACCGGTCCAGCGCCCGGGACGCAGGCTCCCGGCCCATCCCTTCCCGGTGCTCGTCGCCACGCCAGAGGATGTCGAGCAGCGTGCGGCCGATGAGCTCCGGATGCTCGTGGGTCTGGGCGAACCAGCCGGGCCGGACCCGCGCGCCGAGCCGGGCCCTGCCGGTGTGCGCCACCGGTGCGATCACGAGGTCCTCGACCGGACGGTGCTCGGCGTCCGGGTCGGACCCGCCGCGCGCGAGCAGCCGCAGGAAGTGCGACTTGCCCGACCCGTTGGACCCGAGCACGGCCACCCGGTCGCCGTACCAGACCTCGAGGTCGAACGGCTTCATCAGCCCGGTGAGCTCGAGCGACTCGCACACGACGGCCCGCTTGCCGGTGCGCGCACCCCGCAGCCGCATCGAGACGTCCTGCTGCAGCGGGATCGCCTGCGGCGGGCCGGCCTCCTCGAACATCCGCAACCGCGTCACCGCCGCCTGGTAGCGCGAGGCCATGCCGTCGTTGTAGGCCGCCTTCTGCTTGTACATCTGCACGAGCGCCTTGATCTTGGCGTGCTCCTCGTCCCAGCGACGGCGCAGCTCCTCGAGGCGTTCGAACCGCTCCTTGCGAGCCTCGTGGTACGTCGCGAAGCCACCGCCGTGCGTCCACGCGGTGTTGCCCCCCGCGCCCAGCTCGACGGTCACCACCCGGGTGGCCGTGCGCGACAGCAGCTCCCGGTCGTGGGAGACGAACAGCACCGTCTTCGGCGACTCGCGCAGCGCCTCCTCGAGCCACAGCTTGCCCGGGACGTCGAGGTAGTTGTCCGGCTCGTCGAGCATCAGCACCTCGTCCGGCCCGCGCAGCAGCGCCTCCAGCACCAGCCGCTTCTGCTCGCCGCCGGAGAGGGTGCGGACCTCGCGCCACTGCGCCTTCTCGAAGGGCACGCCGAGCGCCGCGACGGTGCAGGTGTCCCACAGCACCTCGGCGTCGTAGCCTCCCGCGTCCGACCAGTCGGCGAGTGCACTGGGCGTACCGCATCTGCGTCTTCTCGTCGTCGCGCTCCATCATCGCCAGCTCGGCCGCTCGAGCGCGTGGGCCGCGCCGCGGACGGCGGGCGGCGCCACCGACACGAGCAGCGAGCGCACCGACGAGTCGTCGCGCACGGACCCGACGAACTGGCGCATCACCCCGAGGCCGCCGGACCGGCCGATCGAGCCCTCGTGCGGGTCGATGTCGCCGGCCACCAGCCGCAGCAGCGTCGTCTTGCCGGCTCCGTTGGCGCCGACCAGGGCGACCTTGGCACCGTCGCGCGACCCGGAACGACACATCGGAGAGCAGGCACCGACCGTCCGGCAGGTAGTAGCTGATCCCGTTGACGTCGACGTGTCCCACGTGACACGAGTGTGGGGGCTCCGTGGCGCCCGTGCGACCCGATTAGGTCAGCCGAGGATCCGCGGCTCGGTCGGGTCCGTCATCTCGACCACCACGTCGGCATGCGACCAGGGGTCGTCACGTTCCTGGTGCAGCGACTCCGCCGGCGAGGTAGCGGCGCAGGTAGAGCTCGCGGACCTGCTCGGGTGACCCGAGGTCGGCGTCGCGGACCGGCCGCACGCTCCAGGATGCGCGCCGGGTCGGCGACCAGCAGCACCGCCAGGTCCCACCGGTCGGCGAGCTCGCGGGACCAGGAGGAACGATCCCTCGACGATCACCACGCGAGCCCGGCGGCACCGGGACGGCGTCCACCGTGGACCGGCCGGTCACCCGCCAGGTCGTAGGACGCGGGCGTGATGGCGGGGCCGCCGGCGGAGACCGGGTCGAGCACCAGCCGGCGCAGCGCCCCGTGGTCGAACGAGTCGTCCAGGTAGCCCTCGGCCGAGAGCCTGCCCTGGCGGTGGCGGCGGCGCCGCGGCAGGTGGAAGTCGTCGTACGCCACGGAAACGACCGGCCGGCCGGCGCCGTCCACCACCGCGGCCAGCTCGCCGGCCAACGTCGTCTTGCCCGAGCAGCCCATGCCGGTGACCGCCACGGCCCGCGGCGCGTCCTCGGGCAGCGCCAGGATCTGTGCCCGCCAGCTGCACCACCAGCTCCTCCCGGGCCGCCGTGCTCACGACGGCACCTCCCTGCGGCGCCGGGACACGGCCGCTCGCGCGGCCAGCTCGGCGTCCGGCGGGTAGCGGACCTCCTCCAGAGTGAGCCCGTGCGGTGGCGCCACGGGGACATCCGGCACCCGCTCGCCGGCCGGCCAGGACCCGCGCCGGCCAGGTGACGTCCCGACGGCCTTCACCCACTGCCAACGATGCCCCGACGAGCGCACGGACCATGTTGTGGCAGAAGGCGTCGGCGACCACCCGCGCCGACCACCAGCCCGTCGCTCGTCGCGCGCCCAGGACAGCTCGAGCAGGGTCCGCACCGTCGTCGCACCCTCGCGCCGACGGCAGAACGCTGCGAAGTCGTGCTCGCCGACCAGGTCGCCGGCGGCGTCGTCCATCGCCGCCACGTCGAGCGGCCGCCGGTGGGCCAGCACGTCGCGGCGCCGCAACGGCTCGGGCCCGAAGGGGTGGTCGCTCACCCGGTAGCCATAGCGCCGCCACAGGGGGGAGAAGCGGGCGTCGAAGCCGGGCGGGGCGACGTCGACGGCGGTGACCCCGACGTCGCGGGGCAGCACGCCGGCCAGCCGGCGGCCCAGTGCGTTCGCGTCTCCGTCGTACGCCGGAGCTGGGACGTCCACATGCACCATCTGGCCGCGGGCGTGGACCCCCGCGTCGGTCCGACCGGCGCAGGTGACCCGGACCCCGTCGAGACGCAGGACCGTCGACAGGGCCTCCTCCACCACCTGCTGGACGGTCCGCCGTCCCCGGCTGTCGGGCCCAGCCGGCGAGGTCGGTCCCGTCGTAGGCCAGGCCGAGGCGCAGACGGACGAGCCCGCCGCCCCCGGTCAGTGGGGTCGGCGGGCTCGTCACCCCGCGTGGGCGGGTCGGTCAGGACTCGTCCTTCTTGGCGTCCTCGGCCGCGTCCTCGGCGATCTCGGCGAAGGCCTCGGCCTCGCCGGCGGCCGCCTCCACCTTCTCGTCGTCGGACGCCTCGGCCGCCGCAGCCGCCTTGTCCGCGGCAGCACGCGCCTCGGCCGCGGCCTCCTCGGCGCCCTCGACGTCGCCCTCGGCCGCGTCGTCCGCGGCCTCCTGCGCAGCCGCCTCTGCGGCCTCGGCCGCCGCGGCCGCCTTGTCGGCGTCCGAGGTCGCCGACTTCTTGGCCGTTGACTTCTTGGCCGTCGGCGTCTTCTTGGCGGTGCGGGTGGTCGCCGCCTCCGCCTCACGGACCGTCTCGGCCTTGGCCGTCAGGGCCTCGACGAGCTCGATGACCGCCATCGGGGCGTTGTCGCCCTTGCGCGGGCCGACCTTGGTGATCCGCGTGTAGCCGCCGTGGCGGTTCTCGTAGCGCGGGCCGATCTCGGCGAACAGCTCGTGAACGACCCCCTTGTCGCGCACGACCGTCATCACCCTGCGACGGGCGTGCAGGTCGCCGCGCTTGGCGAAGGTGATGAGGCGCTCGGCGAGCGGCCGCAGCCGCTTGGCCTTGGCCTCGGTCGTGGTGATCTTGCCGTGCTCGAAGAGCGCCGTCGCGAGGTTGGCCAGCATCAGCCGCTCGTGGGCCGGGCCACCGCCGAGACGCGAACCCTTGGTGGGCGTGGGCATGGTGCTTCTTCTCCAGTCTGCGAAGTCGGAGCGGTCGCTGTCAGGTCAGGAGACCGTCAGTACTGCTCGTCCTCGACGTAGGCCGTGTCGTCGTCGGCGCCATAGTTGTCCACGGCGGTGCTCGGGTCGAACCCGGGCGGGCTGTCCTTGAGCGCCAGGCCCATCGAATGCAGCTTGGCCTTGACCTCGTCGATCGACTTCGCACCGAAGTTGCGGATGTCGAGCAGGTCCGCCTCACTGCGCGACACGAGCTCGCCCACCGTGTGGATCCCCTCGCGCTTGAGGCAGTTGTAGGACCGGACCGTCAGCTCGAGGTCCTCGACCGGCAGCGCGAGGTCGGCGGCCAGCGCGGCGTCCGTCGGCGACGGGCCCATGTCGATGCCCTCCGCCTCGACGTTGAGCTCGCGGGCCAGCCCGAACAGCTCGACCAGCGTCTTGCCGGCCGATGCCATCGCGTCACGCGGCTGCATCGAGCGCTTGGTCTCGACGTCGACGATGAGCTTGTCGAAGTCGGTGCGCTGCTCGACGCGGGTGGCCTCCACCTTGTAGGTCACCTTGAGCACCGGGGAGTAGATCGAGTCGACCGGGATGCGGCCGATCTCCTGGCCCTGCTGCTTGTTCTGCACGGCGGAGACGTAGCCGCGACCGCGCTCGACGGTCAGCTCCATCTCGAGCTTGCCCTTGCCGTTCAGCGTGGCGATGTGCAGGTCCGGGTTGTGCACCTCGACACCCGCCGGCGGCGCGATGTCGGCGGCCGTGACGGCCCCCGGACCCTGCTTGCGCAGGTACATCACGACCGGCTCGTCCACCTCGGAGCTCACGACGAGCCCCTTGATGTTCAGGATGATCTCGGTGAGGTCCTCCTTGACGCCGGGCACGGTGGTGAACTCGTGCAGCACGCCGTCCACGCGGATGCTCGTCACCGAGGCGCCGGGGATCGAGGACAGCAACGTCCGGCGCAGGGAGTTGCCGAGGGTGTAGCCGAAGCCCGGCTCGAGCGGCTCGATGACGAACCTCGAGCGATAGTCGTCGACGACCTCTTCGGAGAGGGATGGGCGCTGTGCGATCAGCACGTGAGTTCCTTCCAGCGGGCGTCCGCCATATGACGCCTCGCGATCTGCGTCCGAGGACGGCGTCGGTCTGCCGCCCCTGGATTCCTACTTGCTGTACAGCTCGACGATGAGCTGCTCCTGGACCGGCGTGTCGATGACCTGCCGGGCCGGGAGCGAGTGCACGAGGATGCGCATCCGGTTGGGGATGACCTCGATCCACGCGGGGACCGGACGCTCGCCGGCCTCGGCGCGCGCCACGATGAACGGGGTGAGCTCGAGGGAGCTCTCGCGCACCTCGATGATGTCGCTCTCGGTCACCCGGAACGACGGGATGTCGACCTTGGAGCCGTTGACCTTGATGTGCCCGTGCCGCACCAGCTGGCGCGCCATGTCACGCGACTTGGCGAAGCCCGCGCGGTAGACGACGTTGTCGAGACGGCTCTCGAGGATGCGCAGCAGGTTCTCGCCGGTCTTGCCCTGCTTGCGGTTCGCCTCGTCGTAGTAGCCACGGAACTGCTTCTCGAGCACGCCGTAGATGCGCGCGCACTTCTGCTTCTCGCGCATCTGCAGGAGGTACTCGCTGTCCTTGGAACGACCGCGACCGTGCTCACCCGGGGGGTAGGGACGGATCTCGATCGGGCACTTCGGCGACTCGCACTTCGCGCCCTTGAGGAACAGCTTCATCTTCTCGCGACGGCAGCGCTTGCAGTCTGCACCTGTGTACCTGGCCATGTTCTCTTCCTCCCCGTCTCAGACCCGGCGCCGCTTGGGAGGGCGGCAACCGTTGTGGGGGACGGGGGTGACGTCCTGGATGGTGCCGACCTCGAGCCCGGCCGCCTGCAGCGACCTGATCGCGGTCTCGCGGCCCGAGCCCGGGCCCTTGACGAACACGTCGACCTTGCGCATGCCGTGCTCCTGGGCGCGGCGGGCGGCGCTCTCGGCAGCCATCTGCGCGGCGAACGGCGTCGACTTGCGGGAGCCCTTGAAGCCGACATGGCCGGCCGAGGCCCACGCGATCACGTTGCCCATGGGGTCGGTGATCGAGACGATCGTGTTGTTGAACGTGCTCTTGATGTGAGCGTGGCCGTGGGCCACGTTCTTCTTCTCCTTGCGGCGCACCTTCTTGGTGCCCGCGCCTTGTACGGCTCTTCGGAGGCATTGGCTGGTGTTCTCCTGGGTGGCTGGTGGTCTACCGGTTGAGGGTCGGGTGTCCGCGACGCGCGTTGGAGTGCTTGCTCCCTGCCGCGGAGTCGTACGGACTACTTCTTGCCGACCTTCTTCTTGCCGGCGATCGCCTTGCGCGGGCCCTTGCGGGTCCGGGCGTTGGTGTGGGTGCGCTGGCCGCGGACGGGGAGGCCACGGCGGTGCCGGATGCCCTCGTAGCAGCCGATCTCGACCTTGCGGCGGATGTCGGCCTGCACCTCACGGCGCAGGTCTCCTTCGATCCGGTACGTGGCCTCGATCCAGTCACGCAGCTTGACGAGGTCCTCGTCCCCCAGGTCGCGGACCCGGGTCTCCGGGCTGATCCCGGTGTGGGCGAGAGTCTCGACGGCGCGGCTGCGGCCGACACCGTAGATGTAGGTCAGGGCGATCTCCACGCGCTTCTCGCGCGGGAGGTCGACGCCTACGAGGCGTGCCATCGGGCGGTTCTCCTTCGCATCACCAGGTCGTGCCCACCGCTCCCCCATCCCGCCCGGGATGGGTGGCCCCGGCCTGGTCCGGGGGTGACCCGCCGGCCTCCGGAGAGGACGGGCGGGGCGCGGTGCGCTGTCTTGTCGTGTCGGTCGGGTCGCGAATCTCTGGACTAGCCCTGGCGCTGCTTGTGTCGTGCGTTGTCGCAGATCACCATGACCCGCCCGTGACGGCGGATCACCTTGCACTTGTCGCAGATCTTCTTGACGCTCGGCTTGACCTTCATCGGTGTTCTCAGCCTCAGTTCAGGTCTGTCTGTCGAGTGTCTGGATCCGGCCCACTCGTGACGAGGTCACCCATGCCAAGCCAGCCGCGGGGCATGCGTGACTCAGCTCGTGAGCCAGCGAGGAAGTCTACGACACGCCGGGCCGAATGGCGAAACCGGACGATCAGCCGCTGACCACCGCTCCCGGCTCGCCCAGCCGAGCCCGGCCCCCGTCCAGGGCGGTCAGGACCCACGGCCCGTCCTCGGTGAGCGTGAAGGTGTGCTCGAAGTGGGCAGCGACCCCGCCGTCCACCGTCGAGACGGTCCAGCGGTCGTCCAGCTCCCGCGTCCGGGGGCTGCCGAGCGTGACCATCGGCTCGACCGCCAGCACCAGGCCCTTCTGCAGCTTGGGCCCCCGGCCGGGCCGGCCGTAGTTCAGGACGTGGGGCTCCTGGTGCATCTCGGTGCCGATGCCGTGCCCGCCGTACTCCTCGATGATCCCGTAGCCGCCCTGGGACCTGACGTACGTCTCGACGGCGTGGCTGATGTCGGAGACGCGGCCTCCGAGCCGGGCCGCGGCGAAGCCGCGCCACATCGACTCCTCGCAGACCCGCATCAGCTCTCGGACCTCGCCGGGCACCTCACCCACGGCGACGGTGATCGCCGCGTCGCCGTGCCATCCGTCCAGGATCGCCCCGCAGTCGAGGGAGATGACGTCGCCGTCCTGCAGGGCGCGCGCCCCGGGGATGCCGTGCACGATCTCGTCGTTGACCGAGGCGCAGATCGAGCCGGGGAACGGCGGCACGGCCCGCGTGTGGCTGGTAGCCCTTGAAGGAGGGGATCGCACCGGCCTCGCGGATGGAGGTCTCCGCCAGCTCGTCCAGCTCGGCGGTGGTCACGCCGGGCACCGCGGCAGCGCGCAGCGCCTCCAGCGTACGGCCGACCACGAGCCCGGCCTCGCGCATCATCGCGACCTCGTCGGCGTTCTTGATCTGGATCATGCGGTCCCGCTTCCGAAACATCTGGTCAGGGCCGGTCAGTCACCGAAGCGGCGCAGCGCGTTGATGGCGCGCTCCGTGACGTCCTCGACCGGACCCGTGGCGTCGACGCCGCGGAGCAGGCCGCGGTCGCCGTAGTAGCCGATGAGCGGGGACGTCTGGTCGGCGTAGACCTCCAGCCGGTGCCGGATCGTGTCCTCGCTGTCGTCGTCCCGCTGGAAGAGCTCCCCGCCGCACCGGTCGCAGTGGCCGTCCGTGGCCGGCGGGTCGAAGTCCAGGTGCCACACGTGGCCGCACTGGCGGCAGGTGCGCCGGCCCGAGAGCCGCCGCACCACCTCGTCGTCATCCACCACGAGCTCGAGGACGACGTCCAGTGCGACCTCCTGGCCGCCGAGCAGGTCGTCGAGGACCTCGGCCTGGTGGACGGTCCGGGGGAAGCCGTCGAGCAGGAAGCCCTCGCTCGCGTCGTGGTGGGAGAGCCGGTCCTTGACCATCCCGATCGTCACCTCGTCGGGCACCAGGTCGCCGGCATCCATGTACTTCCGGGCCTCCAGCCCGAGGTCGGTGCCCTCGCTGACGTTCGCCCGGAAGATGTCACCCGTCGAGATCTTCGGCACAGCGAAGTGTGACGAGATGAACTGAGCCTGGGTCCCCTTGCCGGCCCCGGGTGGCCCGACGAGTACGAGCCGCACTAGCGGAGGAAGCCCTCGTAGTTGCGCTGCTGGAGCTGGCTCTCGATCTGCTTCACGGTCTCGAGGCCGACACCGACGATGATCAAGATCGCGGTGCCGCCGAACGGGAAGTTCTGGTTGGCACCGAAGAGCCCGAGCGCGATCAGGGGGATGAGGGCGATGAGACCCAGGTAGAGCGAGCCGGGAAGGGTGATCCTGGACAGGACGTAGTCGAGGTACTCGGCGGTCGGCCGGCCGGCCCGGATGCCCGGGATGAAGCCGCCGTACTTCTTCATGTTGTCCGCGACCTCGGTCGGGTTGAACGTGATCGCCACGTAGAAGTAGGTGAAGAAGACGATCATGCCGAAGTAGGCGATCATGTAGACCGGGTGGTCGCCGCGGACGAGGTAGTCCTGCAGCCACTGCGACCAGCCGGGCGGGTTCTGCTTGTCCGCGAGGTTGACGGCGAGCGAGGGCAGGTACAGCAGCGACGAGGCGAAGATGACCGGGATGACACCGGCCTGGTTCACCTTGAGCGGGATGTACGTCGACGAGCCGCCGTACATGCGACGACCGATCATCCGCTTCGCGTACTGCACCGGGATGCGCCGCTGCGCCTGCTCCACGAACACGACGAGTGCCACCAGCAGCAAGCCGGCCGCGACGACCACCAGGAAGAGGGTCCAGCCACGCTCGATCTTGATCTGCCAGAGCGAGGTGGGGAAGCCGGCAGCGATCGAGGTGAAGATCAGCAGCGACATGCCGTTGCCGATGCCGCGGTCGGTGATCAGCTCGCCGAGCCACATGATGACGCCGGTGCCGGCCGTCATGACGAGGACCATGATGACGATGCCGAAGATGCCGATGTCGGTGTAGATGATGTCGTTCGGGCAGTTGCTGAACAGCTGGCCCGGCTGGCGGGCCAGCGCGATCAGGCCGGTGGACTGCAGGACTGCCAGGCCGATCGTGAGGTAGCGGGTGTACTGCGTGAGCCGAGCGGTCCCGGACTGGCCCTCCTTCTTGAGGGCCTCGAACCGCGGGATGACCACCGTCAGCAGCTGCACGATGATGCTGGCCGTGATGTAGGGCATGATGCCCAGCGCGAAGATCGACAGCTGCAGCAGCGCGCCGCCGCTGAACAGGTTGATCAGGCTGTAGAGGCCGTTGTTGCCGGCACTGTCGATGCAGTTCTGCACGGCCTGGTAGTCCACGCCGGGGGTCGGGATGACCGAGCCGAGGCGGAACAGGGCCATGATCCCCATCGAGAAGAGGATCTTCTTCCGCAGGTCAGGCGTGCGGAACGCCCGAGCGAACGCGGTGAGCACGAGATCCTCCGAGACGTTCACGCTCACCCGCAGGGCCCTGCGGGTGGTCTGTCGGGGCCGCCCGCCTGGGCGGCCGGGCTGACGAGCTGTCGTTGGGTCGTCCCGGACTCTAACAGCCCGGTCGGCGCCCCAGCCCGGTCACGCGTGGGGTCCGAGCGGTCACCGACCGTACGGCGGGACCCGGGCGGCCGGCCCTCGAGGGTCGGCCGGCCCGGGCCCGGACCGGACTGGCTAGAGCTGGGTGACCGACCCGCCGGCGGCCGAGATCTTCTCCTTGGCGCTGGCCGAGAACGCGTGCGCAGTGATCTGCAGCTTCACACCCGCCTCGCCCTGTCCGAGAACCTTGACGAGCTCGCCCTTGCGGACGGCGCCCTTCGCGACCAGGTCCTCGACGGTGACCTCGCCGCCCTCTGGGTAGAGGGCGGTGAGCTTGTCGAGGTTGACGACCTGGTACTCCGTGCGGAACGGGTTCTTGAAGCCGCGCAGCTTGGGCAGCCGCATGTGCAGCGGCATCTGACCGCCCTCGAAGCGGGCAGGCACCTGGTAGCGCGCCTTGGTGCCCTTCGTGCCGCGACCGGCCGTCTTGCCCCTGGCGCCGCCCTCGCCGCGACCCACACGGGTCTTGGCGGTCTTGGCGCCCGGAGCCGGGCGCAGGTGATGGACCTTGAGGGTCATGTCAGTCGACCTCCTCGACCGTGACGAGATGCGACACCGTGTTGACCATCCCGCGGATCTCGGGACGGTCCTCCTTGACGACCACGTCGCCGAGCCGCTTGAGGCCCAGGCTGCGCAGGGTGTCGCGCTGGTTCTGCTTGCCGCCGATCTTCGAGCGGACCTGACGGACCTTCAGCCGCTTGCCCATCAGGACCCCACTCCCGCGCGGGCACGCAGCAGGGACGCCGGAGCGACGTCCTCGAGCGGCAGGCCACGGCGGGCAGCCACGGCCTCCGGACGCTCGAGGCCACGCAGGGCGGCGACCGTCGCGTGCACGATGTTGATCGGGTTGGACGAGCCGAGCGACTTCGAGAGCACGTCGTGGATGCCGGCGCACTCGAGCACGGCCCGCACCGGACCACCGGCGATGACGCCGGTACCGGGCGATGCCGGCTTCAGCATCACGACGCCGGCCGCCTTCTCACCCTGGATGGGGTGAGGGATCGTGCCCTGGATGCGCGGAACCTTGAAGAAGTGCTTCTTGGCCTCCTCGACGCCCTTGGCGATCGCGGCCGGCACCTCCTTGGCCTTGCCGTAGCCGACACCGACCGTGCCGTCACCGTCGCCGACGACGACCAGCGCGGTGAAGCTGAATCGCCGGCCACCCTTGACGACCTTGGCGACACGGTTGATCGCGACGACACGCTCGACGAACGCGGTCTTCTCGGCGGGGCCGCCGCCGTCTCGACGGTCTCGGCCACCACGGCGGCCGCCGGCCTCGCTGCCGCCACCGGCAGCGCCTCGGCGCTGGGGTCCGGGCATCAGTTGTCCCTCATCTCGTTGCAGGCATTCATGCACGTAGCGGTGGTCGCGTTGGTCACAGCGACAGCCCCGCCTCTCGGGCGCCGTCGGCGATGGCGGCGACCCGGCCGTGGTAGCGGTTGCCGCCCCGGTCGAAGACGACCGACTCGACGCCGGCGTCCTTCGCCCGGCGTGCGACGAGCTCGCCGACCTTGCGCGCCTTGGCGGTCTTGTCGCCGTCGTGGCCGCGCAGGTCGGCCTCCATCGTCGAGGCCGACACCAGGGTGCGACCCTCGACGTCGTCGACGACCTGGACGAAGACGTGCCGGCTGGACCGCGTGACCACCAGGCGCGGGCGCGCGGTGGTCCCGGTGACCTTCTTGCGCACGCGCAGGTGGCGGCGGGACCGGGCGACGTTCTTGTCGCCGCGGCGGATCTTGACTGCCAGTCCCATCGTCACTTACCAGCCTTTCCGGCCTTGCGGCGGATCTGCTCACCCTGGTAACGCACGCCCTTGCCCTTGTACGGGTCGGGCTTGCGCAGCTTGCGGATCTTGGCGGCGACCTCGCCGACCTTCTGCTTGTCCACGCCGGACACCGAGAACCGGGTCGGGGACTCGACGGCGAAGGTGATGCCCTCGGGTGCCTTGACCAGCACCGGTGTGGGAGAAGCCGAGGGAGAACTCGAGGTCGCTGCCCTTGGCCACCACGCGGTAGCCGGTGCCGACGATCTCGAGCACCTTGGTGTAGCCGTCCGTCACGCCGAGGACCATGTTGGCCACGAGCGTGCGCGAGAGCCCGTGCAGCGCACGGTTCGCCCGCTCGTCGTTGGGACGGGTCACCTGGAGCGTGCCGTCCTCCGCGCGGGTGATCTCGATCGGTTCCGCCACGGTGTGCTGCAGCGAGCCCTTGGGGCCCTTCACCGTGACGGCACGGCCGTCGATGTCCACGTCCACGCCCGAGGGCACGGGGATGGGAAGTCGTCCGATTCGCGACATGTCAGCTGCCCCTTACCAGACGTAGGCGAGGACTTCCCCACCCACGCCCTTCTTGCCGGCCTGACGGTCGGTGAGCAGCCCGGAGGACGTGGAGATGATCGCCACGCCCAGGCCACCGAGGACCCTCGGCAGGTTGGTCGACTTGGCGTAGACCCGCAGGCCGGGCTTGGAGATCCGCTTGATCCCGGCGATCGAGCGCTCCCGGTTGGGGCCGTACTTCAGCTCGAGCACGAGGGTCTTGCCGACCTCGTCCTCGGCCGGCTCGTCGACGTGCCAGCCGGCGATGTAGCCCTCCTGCTGGAGGATCTCGGCGACGTGCGTCTTGAGCTTGGAGTGGGGCATGGCCACGGTGTCGTGGTACGCCGTGTTCGCGTTGCGCAGACGGGTCAGCATGTCTGCGATCGGGTCGGTCATCGTCATGGCTGCGTTTGCCGCTTTCTCGCCGGGGTTTCCGTCAGCCCCTGGGGGCCGGCGGACCTACGGCGTTCTTGGAAGGTCGTCGACGGACGGGTGGAGTTACCAGCTGCTCTTGGTGATGCCGGGGAGCTCGCCGGCGTGGGCCATCTCCCGGAAGCAGATCCGGCACAGGCCGAACTTGCGGTAGACCGAGTGCGGCCGCCCGCACCGCTGGCAACGGGTGTACCCGCGCACCTTGAACTTTGGCTTGCGCGCGGCCTTGTTGACGAGAGCTGTCTTGGCCACGATCAGGCCTCCTGGATTGCGATAGCGATCATGATGCTTGGAAGGGGAATCCGAGCTGGCGCAGCAGGGCGCGTCCCTCGTCGTCGGTCTTGGCGGTCGTCACGACCGTGATGTCCATGCCGCGGACCCGGTCGATCCGGTCCTGGTCGATCTCGTGGAACATGGACTGCTCGTTGAGGCCGAAGGTGTAGTTGCCACTGCCGTCGAACTGCCTCGGCGACAGGCCGCGGAAGTCACGGATGCGGGGCAGGGCCAGCGAGAGCAGCCGGTCCAGGAACTCCCACATCCGGTCGCCCCGCAGCGTCACGTGAGCGCCGATCGGCATGCCCTCGCGCAGCTTGAACTGCGCGATGGACTTGCGGGCCTTGGTGACCTGCGGCTTCTGGCCGGTGATGGTGGCCAGGTCCTTGATGGCACCGTCGATCAGCTTGGAGTCCTTCGCCGCGTCACCGACACCCATGTTGACCACGATCTTGGTCAGGCCGGGCACCTGCATGACGTTGGCGAAGGAGAACTCCTCGCGCAGCGCCGCGACGATCTCCTCGCGGTAGCGCGCCTTCAGCCGCGGCATCTCGCGGGGAGCCGTCTCGGCCCTCTCGTCTGTCGTTGTGCTCATCAGATGTCCTCACCGGTCCGCTTGGCGTAACGGACGCGCACGGTCTTCTCGCGACCGTCTCGCTCGACCTTCTCGACGCGGTAGCCGACTCGGCTGCCGACCTTCTTGCCGTCGACCTCCACCAGCAGCATCACGTTGCTGACGTGGATCGACGCCTCCTGGGTGACGATGCCGCCGGTCTTGGCGCCACGGGTCGACTGGCCGACCTTGGTGTGCTTCTTGATCCGGTTGACGCCCTCGACCAGCACGCGGTCCGCCTCGGGGTAGGCCTCGATCACCTTGCCCGTGACGCCCTTGTCCTTGCCGGAGACGACGATGACGCGGTCGCCCTTCTTGATCTTCATTCCCATGGTCAGAGCACCTCCGGGGCCAGCGAGATGATCCGCATGAAGCGCTTGTCGCGCAGCTCGCGGCCCACCGGGCCGAAGATGCGCGTGCCCCGCGGGTCGCCGCCGTCGCGGATGAGGACGGCGGCGTTCTCGTCGAAGCGGATGTAGGAACCGTCGGGGCGGCGGCGTTCCTTGGCTGTGCGCACGATGACTGCCTTGACGACCTCGCCCTTCTTGACGTTCCCGCCCGGGATGGCGTCCTTGACGGTCGCCACGATGACGTCGCCGATGCCGGCGTAGCGCCGCCCGGAACCGCCGAGCACGCGGATGCACAACAGCTCCTTGGCACCCGTGTTGTCGGCGACTCGGAGTCGCGACTCCTGCTGGATCACTTCATTCTCCTGATCGTCGCGCCGGTTCTCTCGTCGAGCCTGGCGGAACGGACATGTTCGCTTCGTCGAGGGCTGGCGCCCTCAGCGGACCTCCGGCTGGAGGCCCGTTACTTGGCCTTCTCGATCACCTGGACCACGCGCCAGCGCTTGGTCGCCGACAGCGGTCGGGTCTCCATGAGCAGGACGCGGTCCCCCACGCCGCACGCGTTCTCCTCGTCGTGCGCCTTGAGGTTGCTCGTACGGCGGATGACCTTGCCGTACAGCGCGTGCTTGACCCGGTCCTCGACGACGACGACGACGGTCTTGTCCATCTTGTCGCTGACGACGAGGCCCTCACGCGTCTTGCGGAAGCCCCGCGAGGTCGTCGGTGCTGGCGGTCTCTGTGCTGCTGCTCATCTCTGCTGCTTTCTCGCTCATGCCGGCACCTCGCCGTCGGTCTCGACGGTGCTGATGCCGAGCTCGCGCTCGCGCATGATCGTGTAGATCCGGGCGATCTCCTTGCGGACGGCGTTGAGCCGGCCGTGGCTCTCGAGCTGACCGGTCGCCGCCTGGAAGCGGAGGTTGAACAGCTCCTCCTTGGCCTCCCGCAGCTTGGTGGCGATCTCGTCGTCCTCCAGCGACCGCAGGGGGGCCGCGAGCTTGTTCTGCACGCTGCTCACTTAGACCTCCTCGCGCCGGACGAACCGGCACTTCATCGGGAGCTTGTGCATCGCCCGACGCATCGCCTCGCGGGCGATGGGCTCGGGAACGCCCGAGAGCTCGAACATGACCCGGCCCGGCTTCACGTTGGCGATCCACCACTCGGGCGAGCCCTTGCCGGAGCCCATCCGCGTCTCGGCCGGCTTCTTGGTGAGCGGGCGGTCCGGGTAGATGTTGATCCAGACCTTGCCACCACGCTTGATGTGACGGGTCATCGCGATACGCGCCGACTCGATCTGCCGGTTGGTGACGTAGGCGGGCTCGATGGCCTGGATGCCGTAGTCGCCGAAGGAGATCGTCGTCCCGCCCTTCGCAGCGCCCGAGCGACCCGGGTGGTGCTGCTTGCGGTGCTTGACCCTGCGGGGGATCAGCATGCTGAGAACTCCGTTCGAATCGGAGGCATGGTCAGGCCTCCGTTCCGGCGGTCGTCTCGGCGGGCACCGGCGCCTCGGCCGCGACCGGGGTCTCGGTCGGCTCGGTGCCCGGCTCGTCACGCCGGGTCGGACGCGCTGCCGCGCACGCGGGCGCTGTCGCTGGGCCATCCGCGCCGCGGCCTGGGCGGCGTCGCGCTCGGCCTTGGTGGCCGAGGCGTCGCCCTTGTAGATCCAGACCTTGACGCCGATGCGCCCGAACGTCGTGCGTGCCTCGTAGAAGCCGTAGTCGATGTTGGCCCGCAGCGTGTGCAGCGGGACCCGGCCCTCGCGGTAGAACTCCGAGCGCGACATCTCCGCGCCGCCGAGGCGGCCGGAGCACTGCACCCGGATGCCCTTGGCGCCGGCCTTCATCGTCGTCTGCATCGACTTGCGCATGGCGCGGCGGAACGAGACCCGGCTGGACAGCTGCTCGGCCACGCCCTGCGCGACGAGCTGCGCGTCGACCTCGGGGTTCTTCACCTCGAGGATGTTGAGCTGCACCTGCTTGCCGGTCAGCTTCTCGAGGTCGCCGCGGATGCGGTCGGCCTCCGCGCCGCGACGACCGATGACGATCCCCGGCCGGGCGGTGTGGATGTCGACGCGGACCCGGTCCCGGGTGCGCTCGATCTCGACGCGGGAGATACCGGCCCGCTCCATGCCCTTGGACATGAGGCGGCGGATCGCCACGTCCTCCTTGACGTAGTCGCTGTACCGCTGGCCCGACTTGGTGCTGTCGGCGAACCACCTGCTCTTGTGGTCCGTCGAGATGCCCAGGCGGAACCCGTGGGGGTTGACTTTCTGGCCCACTATCGGGTCCTCCTCTTCGGGGTGGTGGTCTTCTTCTCGCTCGTGCCGCTCTTGGGCGCGGCCTGGTCCTCAGGTCGCGGGGCGACGACCACCGTGATGTGGCTGGTGCGCTTGCGGACGCGGTAGGCCCGGCCCTGCGCGCGCGGCCGGAACCGCTTGAGGGTCGGGTCCCTCGTCGACGTAGGCCTCCCGGACCACCAGGTCCTCGACGTCGAAGCGCCGGCTGTCCCGCTCGGCGGTGAACCGGGCGTTGGCCACGGCGCTCGCGAGCACCTTGTAGACGGGCTCGCTGGCCGCCTGCGGAGCGAAGCGCAGGACTGCGAGCGCCTCCTCGGCCGGCATGCCGCGGACCAGGTCGACGACCCGGCGCGCCTTCATCGGCGTGACGCGGACGTAGCGGGCCTGCGCGCGTGAGAACAGGTCGGCCTCGACCGTCGTGCCAGTGCTGTTGTCAGCCACGGCGCGCCCTCCTGTCGTCCTTCACGTGCCCGCGGAACGTGCGCGTCGGGGCGAACTCGCCGAGCTTGTGGCCCGACCATCGCCTCCGTGACGAACACCGGGACGTGCTTGCGGCCGTCGTGCACCGCGATGGTGTGACCGAGCATGGCCGGCACGATCATGGACCGCCTGGACCACGTCTTGATGACGTTCTTGGTGCCCTTGTCGTTCTGGGCGTCCACCTTCTTGATGAGGTGGTCGTCCACGAAGGGACCCTTCTTCAGGGAACGCGGCATGGTTCCAGATCTCCGATCAGCGCTTCTTGCCGGTCTTGCGGCGGCGGACGATCATCGCGTTGCTGGCCTTGTTGGGCCGACGAGTGCGTCCTTCGGGCTTGCCGTTGGGGTTCACCGGGTGACGTCCACCGGACGTCTTGCCCTCACCACCACCGTGCGGGTGGTCGACCGGGTTCATGGCGACACCGCGCACCGTCGGGCGCTTGCCCTTCCAGCGCATGCGGCCGGCCTTCCCCCAGTTGATGTTTGACTGCTCGGCGTTGCCGACCTCGCCGACCGTCCCGCGGCAGCGGAGGTCGACGTTGCGGATCTCGCCCGAGGGCATCCGCAGCTGGGCGTAGGGGCCGTCCTTGGCCACCAGCTGCACGCTGGCGCCGGCCGAGCGGGCGATCTTGGCGCCGCCACCGGGCCGGAGCTCGATGGCGTGGATGACCGTACCGACCGGGATGTTGCGCAGCGGCAGGTTGTTGCCCGGCTTGATGTCGGCCGAGGGGCCGTTCTCGATCCGGTCACCCTGCTTGAGGCGGTTCGGCGCGATGATGTAGCGCTTCTCGCCGTCCGCGTAGTGCAGGAGGGCGATCCGCGCGGTGCGGTTCGGGTCGTACTCGATGTGCGCGACCTTGGCCGGCACGCCGTCCTTGTCGTGGCGACGGAAGTCGATGACGCGGTAGGCGCGCTTGTGGCCACCACCCTGGTGGCGAGTGGTGATCCGGCCGGAGTTGTTGCGACCGCCCTTGTTGTGCAGCGGGCGGACCAACGACTTCTCGGGCTCGGTGCGCGTCACCTCGACGAAGTCGGCGACGCTCGAGCCACGGCGGGACGGGGTGGTCGGCTTGTACTTGCGGATGCCCATTAGCTGACCGGCCCTCCACTGTGCTTGATGCTTCGGTGGGCCTTCTCGCGCCCGTGATCATCAGATTCTCATGACACCGGCCCACCGAAGATGTCGATGCGGTCGCCCTCGACCACGGTCACGATGGCGCGCTTGGTGGCGGTGCGGCGCCCCCAGCCGGTGCGGGTGCGCTTGCGCTTGCCCTCACGGTTGAGCGTGTTGACACCGCTGACCTTGACGCCGAACACCTTCTCGACCGCGATCTTGATCTCGGTCTTGTTGGCGTCGGGGTGGACCAGGAACGTGTACTTGTTCTCGTCGAGGAGCCCGTAGCTCTTCTCGGAGACGACCGGCGCGAGCAGGACGTCGCGGTGGTCCTTGTGCAGAGAAGACATCAGCGGACATCTCCATTCTCGGCCGAGTTCTCGGCGTCGTTCTGGCTCTCGCTCTCGGTGGCCACGGCCGACGTCGAGCGCCCCTTGGCCGGACCGGCCAGGAACTCGTCGAGGGCGCCGCGGGTGAAGACGACGTCGTCGGAGACCAGCACGTCGTAGGTGTTGAGCTGGTCGGGCGTCGAGCAGGTGCACCTGCTGGGCGTTGCGCAGGCTCTTCCACGTCAGCTCGTCGCTCCGCTGGACCACCACGAGCACGTGCTTGCGCTCCGAGAGGCGCGGCGAGCGCCGCGACGGCGCTCCGGGTCGACGGCGCCTCGCCGTCGAGGAGGCCGGAGACGACGTGGATCCGGCCGTTGCGCGCCCGGTCGGACAGGGCGCCGCGCAGCGCGGCGGCCTTCATCTTCTTGGGCGTGCGCTGCGCGTAGGAGCGCGGGGTCGGGCCGTGCACGACGCCACCGCCGGCGAACTGCGGAGCCCGGGTCGAGCCCTGGCGGGCCCGGCCGGTGCCCTTCTGGCGGTACGGCTTGCGACCGCCGCCGCGCACCTCGCCCCGGTTCTTGGTGGAGGCGGTGCCCTGGCGGGCCGCGGCCAGCTGGGCCACGACGACCTGGTGGATCAGCGGCACGTTGACCTGGACGTCGAAGACCTCGGCGGGCAGCGTGACGGTCCCGTCAGCCTTGCCCGATGGCGTCCCGGACCTCGATCTCGAGGTTCGTCGCGTCGGTCGTGGTGGCGGTCACTGGTCGGCTCCCCTTCGTCGGCGAGCGTGCCCTTGGCAGCGGTACGGACGAGGACGACCCCGCCCTTGGGGCCGGGAACGGCACCCTTGATGAGCAGCAGCCCCCGCTCCGTGTCGACCGCGTGGACGGTGAGGCCCTGGGTGGTCGTGCGCACGTTGCCCATCCGCCCGGCCATCCGCATCCCCCGGAAGACGCGACCAGGGGTGGAGGCAGCCGCCGATGGAGCCCGGCTTGCGGTGGTTCCGGTGCGAGCCGTGCGAGGCCGACACCCCGTGGAACCCGTGGCGCTTCATGACGCCGGCGGTGCCCTTGCCCTTGCTCGTCGCGGTGACGTCGACGCGCTGCCCGGCCTCGAACACCTCGGCGGTGATCTCCTGGCCGAGCGTGTACTCGCGGGCGTCGTCGGTGCGCAGCTCGACCAGCGTGCGGCGCGGCGTGACCCCCGCCTTCGCGAAGTGCCCGCTCTCCGGCTTGTTCACCCGGCGCGGGTCGACCGCTCCGAAGCCGATCTGGACCGCGGAGTAGCCGTCGATGTCAGCCGAGCGCACCTGCGTGACGACGCAGGGGCCGGCCTGCACGACGGTGACCGGGACCATCCGGTTGTTCTCGTCGAAGACCTGGGTCATGCCGAGCTTCTCGCCCAGCAGTCCCTTCATCTGCTTACCCATGACTAGCGCGTCCCTCGATCTCTAGAGCTCAGAGCTTGATCTCGATGTCGACGCCCGCCGGGAGGTCGAGTCGCATGAGCGAGTCGACGGTCTTCGGCGTGGGGTCGATGATGTCGATGAGCCGCTTGTGCGTGCGCATCTCGAAGTGCTCGCGCGAGTCCTTGTACTTGTGCGGCGAGCGGATGACGCAGTAGACGTTCTTCTCGGTCGGCAGCGGCACCGGGCCGGCGACCTGCGCACCAGTCCGGGTCACCGTGTCGACGATCTTGCGCGCCGACGAGTCGATGACCTCGTGGTCGTAGGCCTTGAGCCTGATGCGGATCTTCTGTCCCGCCATGGCTTCGCTTCGTTCCTTCTCTTGGTACCGCTGCGGCGGGCCCTGCCCGGGCGCCCGTAGAGCACGCGGTCCCGGAGCCCCGTGGACTCCGACCCCCGAGGTCGGGCGTGTCGCGATCCCGCGGACATCGCGGGGGCAGACGCGCTCGATCGGGGACATCTTCGGTGTGGCGGCCGGGCGGGCGACGCGTGGCGTCGCTCCCAGGCGCACGGCGAGGACGGCCGGATCGTCGGTGCGAGCCCTCTCGGGGCCTGCACGTGCCCGGCCGTCCCGCCGAGCAACTCGCCCCAGTATGCCGCACGGGTGCGGCGATGGCGAATCCGCGCTGGTGTGCTGTTGTTACTTGAGGATCTTCGTGACCCGGCCGGCGCCCACGGTGCGCCCGCCCTCGCGGATGGCGAAGCGCAGGCCCTCCTCCATGGCGATCGGCTGGATCAGGTCGACCGTCATCTCGGTGTTGTCGCCGGGCATGACCATCTCGGTGCCCTCGGGCAGCGTGACGACGCCGGTGACGTCCGTGGTGCGGAAGTAGAACTGCGGACGGTAGTTCTGGAAGAACGGCGTGTGCCGGCCACCCTCGTCCTTGGACAGGATGTAGACGTTCGCCTCGAACTGCGTGTGCGGCGTCGTGGTGCCCGGCTTGATGACGACCATGCCGCGCTCGACGTCCTCGCGCTTGGTGCCACGGAGGAGCAGGCCGACGTTCTCGCCCGCACGCCCCTCGTCGAGGAGCTTGCGGAACATCTCGACGCCGGTGACCGTGGTGGTCTGCTTGGTCTCGCGGATGCCGACCAGGTCGACGGTCTCGTTGACCTTGACCACGCCGCGCTCGATGCGGCCGGTCACGACGGTGCCGCGGCCGGTGATCGTGAAGACGTCCTCGACGGGCATGAGGAACGGCTTGTCGATCTCGCGCTCGGGCTGCGGGATCGCGGTGTCGACCGCGTCCATCAGCTCCATGAGCTTGTCGCCCCACTCGGCGTCGCCCTCGAGCGCCTTGAGCGCCGAGACGCGAACGACCGGAAGGTCGTCGCCCGGGAACTCGTACTCCGAGAGCAGCTCGCGGACCTCCAGCTCGACGAGCTCGAGGATCTCCTCGTCGTCGACCATGTCGGCCTTGTTGAGCGCCACGACGATGTAGGGGACGCCGACCTGGCGGGCCAGGAGGACGTGCTCCTTCGTCTGCGGCATCGGCCCGTCGGTCGCGGCGACCACCAGGATGGCGCCGTCCATCTGCGCCGCGCCGGTGATCATGTTCTTGATGTAGTCGGCGTGACCAGGACAGTCGACGTGCGCGTAGTGGCGAGCCTCGGTCTGGTACTCGACGTGCGCGATCGAGATCGTGATGCCGCGCGCCTTCTCCTCGGGCGCCTTGTCGATCGAGTCGAACGCCGACGCCTCGTTGAGGTCGGGGAACTTGTCGTGCAACACCTTGGTGATCGCCGCGGTCAGCGTCGTCTTGCCGTGGTCGATGTGACCGATCGTGCCGATGTTGACGTGCGGCTTAGTCCGCTCGAACTTCGCCTTCGCCACTGGGGTCCTCCTAGGACTTGAGGTTGTTACGCCGTACGACGTGCTGGCTGGGTAACGTGCTGCGGGAGCTACCGGCTGGTCATTCCCCACGGGCCTTCTTGATGATCTCTTCCGCCACGTTGCGAGGAACCTCGGCGTAGGAGTCGAACTGCATGCTGTAGCTGGCCCGGCCCTGGGTCTTGCTCCGGAGGTCTCCGACGTAGCCGAACATCTCCGACAGGGGAACCAGGGCGTTCACGACCCGCAGACCGGACCGCTCCTCCATGGCCTGGATCTGGCCACGGCGGGAGTTCAGGTCCCCGATGACCTCACCCATGTAGTCCTCGGGCGTGGTCACCTCCACCGACATCATCGGCTCGAGGAGAACCGGGTCTGCCCTGCGGGCAGCCTCCTTGAACGCCATCGATCCGGCGATCTTGAAGGCGAGCTCGGAGGAGTCGACGTCGTGGTAGCCACCGTCGAGCAGGGTGACCTTGATGTCGACCAGCGGGTAGCCGGCCAGGATGCCGAACTCCATGGCCTCCTGGGCGCCGGCGTCCACCGACGGGATGTACTCCCGCGGGATGCGGCCACCGGTGACCTTGTTCTCGAACTCGTAGCCGCCGTCGCCGGCGCCCGTGGGCTCGATCGCGATCTGCACCTTGGCGTACTGCCCCGACCCACCGGTCTGCTTCTTGTGGGTGTAGTCGTGACGGTCGACCTTCTTGCGGATCGTCTCGCGGTAGGCCACCTGCGGCTTGCCGATGTTGGCCTCGACGCGGAACTCGCGCTTCATCCGGTCGACCAGCACCTCGAGGTGCAGCTCGCCCATGCCGGCGATGATCGTCTGGCCGGTCTCCTCGTCGGTGCGGACCTGGAAGGTCGGGTCCTCCTCGGCGAGCCGCTGGATGGCGGTGCCGAGACGCTCCTGGTCAGCCTTGGACTTCGGCTCGATCGCGACGGAGATGACCGGAGCCGGGAAGTTCATCGACTCGAGGATCACCGGGGCCTCCGGGCCGCACAGCGTGTCACCGGTCGTGGTGTTCTTCAGACCCATGACGGCGACGATCTGGCCGGCGGTGGCCTTCTCGATCTCCTCGCGCTTGTTCGCGTGCATCCGGTAGATCTTGCCGATGCGCTCCTTGTTGCCCTTGGTGCTGTTCAGCACCGCCGAGCTCGTGGTGAGCGTGCCGGAGTAGATGCGGATGTAGGTCAGCTTGCCGAGGTGCGGGTCGCTGGCGATCTTGAAGGCGAGGGTGGCCAGCGGCGCGTCCTTGTCGGGCTCGCGCGCGATGATCTCGTCCTCCTTGCCGACGGCGTGACCCTCGATGGCGCCGACGTCGAGCGGCGACGGGAGGAAGCGCATGACGGCGTCGAGCATGGGCTGGACGCCCTTGTTCTTGAACGCCGATCCGGTGACGACGGGTGTGACCTTGCTGGCGAGCGTCGCACGGCGGATGCCGGCGATGAGCTGCTCCTCGGTGGGCTCGGTGCCCTCGAGGTAGAGCTCCATCAGCGCGTCGTCGTTCTCGGCGGCCGTCTCGACGAGGCGGTCGCGCCACTCACGGGCGGCCTCGGTGTGCGAGGCAGGGATGTCCACCGTGTCGAAGCTGACGCCCTTCTCGGCGTCGTCGGGCCAGAGCAGCGCCTTCATGGCGATCAGGTCGATCACGCCCTTGAAGTCGGCCTCGGTGCCCACCGGGATCTGCAGGACGAGCGGGACGGCGTGCAGCCGGGTGACGATCATCTCGACGCAGCGGTGGAACTCGGCGCCGGTGCGGTCGAGCTTGTTGATGAAGCAGATGCGCGGGACGTGGTAGCGGTCGGCCTGCCGCCAGACGGTCTCGGACTGCGGCTCGACGCCGGCGACACCGTCGAACACCGCGACCGCGCCGTCGAGGACGCGCAGCGAACGCTCCACCTCGACGGTGAAGTCGACGTGGCCCGGGGTGTCGATGATGTTGATGGTGTGGCCGTCCCACTCGCAGGTCGTCGCGGCGGACGTGATCGTGATGCCGCGCTCCTGCTCCTGCTCCATCCAGTCCATCGTGGCCGCGCCCTCGTGGACCTCACCGATCTTGTAGTTGATGCCGGTGTAGTAGAGGATCCGCTCGGTCGTCGTGGTCTTGCCCGCGTCGATGTGGGCCATGATCCCGATGTTGCGGACCTTGGCGAGGTCGATGATGGCGGTGTCGAGTGCCACTGCTAGCTCAGTCTTCCCTCAGTCGTCTCGTCGGCTTCGGCCAGGTCGTGCGGACCCGGCCTCCGGCTGCTGCTACCAGCGGTAGTGGGCGAAGGCCTTGTTGGACTCCGCCATCTTGTGGGTGTCCTCGCGGCGCTTGACGCTGGCGCCCAGGCCGTTGCTCGCGTCGAGCAGCTCGTTCATCAGCCGCTCGGTCATGGTCTTCTCGCGCCGGGACCGGGAGTAGCTGACCAGCCAGCGGAGGGCCAGGGTGGTCGAGCGGCTCGCGCGGACCTCGACCGGCACCTGGTAGGTCGCGCCACCGACCCGTCGGCTGCGCACCTCGAGGGCGGGCTTGACGTTGTCCATGGCGCGCTTGAGCGTGATGACCGGGTCGCTGCCGGTCTTGTCGCGGCAGCCCTCGAGGGCGCCGTAGACGATGTGCTCGGCGACCGAGCGCTTGCCGTCGGTGAGCACCTTGTTGACCAGCGAGGTGACCAGCGGTGAGTTGTAGACCGGGTCGACGATGACCGGACGCTTGGGAGCGGGGCCCTTGCGCGGCATATCAGCTCTTCTCCTTCTTCGCGCCGTAGCGGCTGCGGGCCTGCTTGCGGTTCTTCACGCCCTGGGTGTCCAGCGAGCCGCGGATGATCTTGTAGCGGACGCCGGGGAGGTCCTTCACCCGGCCGCCGCGCACGAGCACGATGGAGTGCTCCTGGAGGTTGTGCCCGACGCCCGGGATGTACGCCGTGACCTCGATGCCACTGGTCAGCCGCACGCGGGCGACCTTGCGCAGCGCGGAGTTCGGCTTCTTCGGGGTGGTGGTGTAGACGCGGGTGCAGACCCCCCGGCGCTGCGGGCTGCCCTTGAGCGCAGGCGTCTTGGTCTTCTCGACCTTGTCCTGGCGGCCCTTGCGGACCAGCTGCTGGATGGTGGGCATGAGCCGCCTTCAGTCTCCGTCTCGTGCTGCTTGCTGGATGTGTGCTGCTGGGCGCCGGGCGAGCCCGTAGCGGCCCGACCCACGCGGTCGGGCGTGTCGCCCAGGCCCGACCTGCTGGTGCGTCGGGACGCACCGGAGTCGGTCGTGCTCGCGCGCACGCGCGAGGGCCCAGGGGATCCCCAGGCACGGAGGCAACACTACCCAGCGCCCGCGTGCAGGTCAAAAGCGCTGGGACGCCCTCAGCCGGGCGTGACCACCGAGGGCCCTCCCCAGCCGGACGTCTCGTCGCTGGCCGCGATCCCGACTGCGACGAGCACCACGAACGCCGCCACCGCGATGGCGGTCAGCGCGAGGGTGACCAGGCTGGTGATCTTGCCGGCCCGCAGCTGGCTCTCGCCGGTGAGCCAGCCCCCGGAGGCCTCGATCTCCTGGCGCGCGCCCGGGGCCATCACCAGGGCGATGACGGCCGGGATGAAGCCGAGGCCGCAGCTGAACAACAGGACCAGCGACACGATCCCGAGGACCATCACGGTGGTGGCCTTGCTCGACGTGCTGCGGGAACCTGGGCTGCCGTAGCCCGGCTGCTGACCGTAGCCGGGCTGCTGGCCGTACACCGGCGGCTGGCCGTACGCCGGCGGCTGGCCGTACGCCGGCGGCTGGCCGTAGCCGGGAGCGCCGTAGTGGCCCGGCTGACCCGGCTGAGCCCGGCTGGCCGGCCGACCCGGCTGACCCGGCTGGCCCGGCTGCGGCCCCCACCCGGGCGGCGGCGGTTCCCAGCCCGGCGGCTGCTCCGTCATGCCCCGTCCTCCCTGCTCTGTCCCCGGACCGACGACGCCGGCCGCCCGGTCTCCCAGGCGGCCGGCGTCCCGGCGTACTCGCAACTACCCCTGTCAGCCGCGGTCCCTCCCCGCGCTTGCTCGCTCCGCCACCCGCTGCGGGTTGCCTGCAGCGCGGTGCTCGCGCTTCGTCAGTCCTCGCGGGCTAGCCGCGGAACGGGCCGTAGTCGAAGTCCTCCAGCGGCACGGCCTGGCCCGAGCCCGACCCGAACGGCGCGTAGTCGAACGCCGTGGAGTCGGCGTCGTAGCCGCCCATGGTGTACATCGCGGCCTTCGCCTCCTCGGTCGGCTCCACCCGGATGTTGCGGTAGCGCGGGAGACCCGTGCCGGCCGGGATGAGCTTGCCGATGATGACGTTCTCCTTCAGGCCCAGCAGCGGGTCGGACTTGGCGTGGATCGCCGCGTCCGTGAGCACCCGCGTCGTCTCCTGGAAGGAGGCCGCCGACAGCCACGACTCGGTCGCCAGCGAGGCCTTGGTGATGCCCATCAGCTCCGGGCGGCCGGACGCCGGGGTGCCGCCCTCGGCGACCACCCGACGGTTCTCGTCCTCGAAGCGCGTGCGCTCCGCGAGCTCGCCCGGAAGCAGCTCGGCGTCGCCCGACTCGATGATCGTCACCCGCTTGAGCATCTGGCGGACGATGACCTCGATGTGCTTGTCGTGGATCGACACGCCCTGGGAGCGGTAGACCTCCTGGACCTCGCTGACCAGGTGCTGCTGCACCCGGCGCGGGCCGAGGATGCGCAGGACCTGCTTCGGGTCGATCGCGCCGACGATCAGCTGCTGGCCGACCTCGACGTGGTCGCCGTCCGCGACGAGCAGGCGCGACCGCTTGGAGATGGTGTAGGCCGTCTCCTCGGAGCCGTCGTCGGGGACGACGACGATCTCGCGCTTCTTGTCCGAGTCGTCGATCCGCACCCGGCCGGCCGACTCGGAGATCGGCGCCACGCCCTTGGGCTGACGGGCCTCGAACAGCTCGACCACGCGCGGCAGACCGTGCGTGATGTCGTCACCGGCCACACCACCGGTGTGGAAGGTACGCATCGTGAGCTGCGTCCCGGGCTCGCCGATCGACTGGGCGGCGATGATGCCGACCGCCTCGCCGACGTCGACGACCTTGCCGGTGGCGAGCGACCGGCCGTAGCAGGCCGCGCAGGTGCCGACCTTGCTCTCGCAGGTCAGGACGCTGCGGACCCGCACCTCGCCGACGCCGTTCTCGATCAGCGTGTGGATCAGCACGTCGCCGATGTCGCTCGCCGGCCGTGCCGACGGTCTCCTTGCCGACGACGACGTCCTCGGCGAGGTTGCGCGAGTAGACGCTGGTGTCGATGTTGTCCAGCCGGACCAGCTTGCCGTCCGCGGTCTTGCTTCGCGATCGGCATCATCAGGCCACGGTCGGTGCCGCAGTCCTCCTCGCGGATGATGACGTCCTGCGAGACGTCGACCAGCCGGCGGGTGAGGTAGCCGGAGTCGGCCGTCCGCAGCGCGGTGTCGGCCAGTCCCTTGCGGGCGCCGTGGGTCGAGATGAAGTACTCGAGCACCGTCAGGCCCTCGCGGAAGTTGGCCTTGATCGGCCGCGGGATGATCTCGCCCTTGGGGTTGGCCACCAGGCCACGCATGCCGGCGATCTGGCGGACCTGCATCCAGTTACCGCGCGCGCCGGAGTTGACCATCATGAAGACCGGGTTGGTCTTCGGGAAGGCGTCCTGCATCGCGTCGGCGACCTCGTTGGTCGCCTCGGTCCAGATGTTGATGAGCTCCTGGCGACGCTCGTCGTCGGTGATCAGGCCACGCTCGTACTGGCTCTGCACCTTCTCCGCGCGCGCCTCGTGACGCTCCAGGATGCCCTGCTTGGCCTTCGGGGTGACGACGTCCTCGATGGAGATCGTCACGCCCGACCGGGTGGCCCAGTGGAACCCGGCCGACTTCAGCGCGTCCAGGGTCGCGGCGACCGCGACCTTGGGGTAGCGCTCGGCGAGGTCGTTGACGATCGCGGACAGCTCCTTCTTGTCGACCGGCTTGTCGAAGTAGGGGTAGTCCACCGGCAGCGCCTCGTTGAGCAGGGCGCGACCCAGGGTCGTCTGCAGCGTGATCGGCTCCCCCTCCTCCCAGCCCTCGGGAGCCGTCCAGCCGCGCGGCGGGACGACGCCGTCGAGGCGCAGGGTGATCGGCGCCTGCAGGTCCAGCTGGTGCTGGTCGTGCGCCATGATCGCCTCGGCCACCGACCCGAACGCGCGGCCCTCGCCGACCATGCCCTCGCGGGACGCGGTGAGGAAGTAGATGCCGAGGACCATGTCCTGGGTCGGCGACGTGATCGGACGGCCGTGGGCCGGCGACAGGATGTTGTTCGAGGACAGCATCAGGATGCGGGCCTCGGCCTGCGCCTCCGCGGACAGCGGCAGGTGCACCGCCATCTGGTCGCCGTCGAAGTCCGCGTTGAACGCGGTGCAGACGAGCGGGTGGATCTGGATGGCCTTGCCCTCGACCAGCTGCGGCTCGAAGGCCTGGATGCCGAGGCGGTGCAGCGTCGGCGCCCGGTTGAGCAGCACCGGGTGCTCCGCGATGACCTCCTCGAGCACGTCCCAGACGTGGCCGTACCGGGCGTTGTTGCCACCCGCCCGCTCCACCATGCGCTTGGCGCTCTTGATGTTCTGCGCGTGGTTGAGGTCGACCAGCCGCTTCATGACGAACGGCTTGAACAGCTCGAGCGCCATCTGCTTGGGCAGGCCGCACTGGTGCAGCTTGAGCTGCGGGCCGACCACGATGACCGAACGGCCGGAGTAGTCGACGCGCTTGCCGAGCAGGTTCTGGCGGAACCGGCCCTGCTTGCCCTTGAGCATGTCCGAGAGCGACTTCAGCGGGCGGTTGCCCGGGCCGGTGACCGGCCGGCCGCGGCGGCCGTTGTCGAACAGCGCGTCGACGGCCTCCTGCAGCATCCGCTTCTCGTTGTTGACGATGATCTCGGGCGCGCCGAGGTCCAGCAGCCGCTTGAGGCGGTTGTTCCGGTTGATGACCCGGCGGTACAGGTCGTTGAGGTCCGACGTCGCGAACCGGCCACCGTCGAGCTGCACCATCGGGCGCAGGTCCGGCGGGATGACCGGGACGCAGTCGAGGACCATGCCCATCGGCGAGTTGCGGGTGTTGAGGAACGCCGAGACGACCTTGAGCCGCTTGAGGGCGCGGGTCTTCTTCTGGCCCTTGCCGGTGCGGATGATCTCGCGCAGCGACTCGGCCTCGGCCTCGAGGTCGAAGGACTCGAGCCGGCGTCTGCAGCGCCGCGGCGCCCATGCCGCCCTGGAAGTACATGCCGAAGCGGTCGCGCATCTCGCGGTAGAGGATCTCGTCGCCCTCGAGGTCCTGGACCTTGAGGTTGCGGAACCGGTCCCAGACGCTGGTCCAGGCGCTCGATCTCGGCGTCGGCCCGCTTGCGGATCTGGTTCATCTCGCGCTCGGCGGACTCGCGGACCTTGCGCTTGGCGTCGGACTTGGCGCCCTCGGCCTCCAGCGCGGCCAGGTCGGTCTCGAGGACCTTCTGGCGCGCCTCGACGTCGGCGTCGCGACGCGACTCGATCTGCTTGCGCTCGACGCCGATCTTGGCCTCCAGCGACGGCAGGTCGCGGTGGCGCTCCTCCTCGTCGACGGTGGTGATCATGTACGCCGCGAAGTAGATGACCTTCTCGAGGTCCTTCGGGGCGAGGTCGAGCAGGTAGCCCAGCCGTGACGGGACGCCCTTGAAGTACCAGATGTGGGTGACCGGGGCGGCCAGCTCGATGTGGCCCATCCGCTCACGTCGCACCTTGGCGCGGGTCACCTCGACGCCGCAGCGCTCGCAGATGATGCCCTTGAAGCGGACCCGCTTGTACTTGCCGCAGTAGCACTCCCAGTCGCGGGTCGGACCGAAGATCTTCTCGCAGAAGAGCCCGTCCTTCTCCGGCTTGAGGGTGCGGTAGTTGATGGTCTCCGGCTTCTTGACCTCACCGTGCGACCACTGACGGATGTCGTCAGCGGTGGCGAGGCCGATGCGCAGCTCGTCGAAGAAGTTGACGTCGAGCAAGATTTGCCTTCTTTCAGAGTTCGCCGAGACTCTCGTCGTTGCGAATCGGGTCCCGGCGCCGGGGCCGCCGCCAGAACGACGGCCCCGGGTCGGGGTCTCAGACCTCTTCGACGCTGCTCGGCTCACGCCGCGACAGGTCGATGCCGAGCTCCTCCGCCGCGCGGAAGACGTCCTCGTCGGTCTCGCGCATCTCGATGGACATGCCGTCGCTGGAGAGCACCTCGACGTTGAGGCACAGCGACTGCATCTCCTTGATCAGCACCTTGAACGACTCGGGGATGCCGGGCTCGGGGATGTTCTCGCCCTTGACGATGGCCTCGTAGACCTTCACCCGGCCGAGGACGTCGTCGGACTTGATGGTGAGCAGCTCCTGCAGCGCGTAGGAGGCGCCGTAGGCCTCGAGGGCCCACACCTCCATCTCGCCGAACCGCTGGCCACCGAACTGCGCCTTACCACCGAGCGGCTGCTGGGTGATCATCGAGTACGGCCCGGTCGACCGCGCGTGGATCTTGTCGTCGACCAGGTGCAGCAGCTTCAGGATGTAGATGTAGCCGACCGAGACCGGCGCGGTGAACGGCTCGCCGGAGCGGCCGTCGAAGAGCTGCGCCTTGCCGGACTCGCCGATGAGCTGGACGCCGTCGCGGTTGGGCAGCGTCGAGCCGAGCAGGCCGGTGATCTCCTCCTCGCGGGCGCCGTCGAAGACCGGGGTCGCCACGTTGGTGCCGGGCTCGCCCTTGTCGGCCCCGATCGCGTGACAGGCTCTGCTGCCACGCGGGCGCGTTCTTGCCCGGGGCCGTCGCGTCCCAGCCCGTCTTGGCGACCCACCCGAGGTGGGTCTCGAGCACCTGGCCGACGTTCATGCGGCCGGGCACGCCGAGCGGGTTGAGCACGATGTCGACCGGCGTGCCGTCCTCGAGGAACGGCATGTCCTCGACCGGAAGGATCTTGGAGATGACGCCCTTGTTGCCGTGGCGGCCGGCCAGCTTGTCGCCGTCGGTGATCTTGCGCTTCTGGGCGACGTAGACCCGGACCAGCTGGTTGACGCCCGGCGGGAGCTCGTAGCCCTCGTCGCGGTCGAACACCTTGACGCCGATGACCTTGCCGGACTCGCCGTGCGGCACCTTCAGCGAGGTGTCGCGCACCTCGCGCGCCTTCTCGCCGAAGATCGCGCGCAGCAGGCGCTCCTCGGGGGTGAGCTCGGTCTCGCCCTTGGGCGTGACCTTGCCGACCAGGATGTCGCCGGGCACGACGTCGGCGCCGATGCGGATGATGCCGCGGTCGTCGAGGTCGGCGAGGACCTCCTCGGAGACGTTCGGGATGTCCCGGGTGATCTCCTCGGCGCCGAGCTTGGTGTCGCGGGCGTCGACCTCGTGCTCCTCGATGTGGATCGAGGAGAGGACGTCGTCCTGCACCAGGCGCTGGCTGAGGATGATCGCGTCCTCGTAGTTGTGGCCCTCCCACGACATGAACGCCACGAGCAGGTTGCGCCCGAGCGCCATCTCGCCGTCGTCGGTGCACGGACCGTCGGCGATGACCTGGCCGACCTCGACCCGCGCGCCCTCGTCGACGATCGGGCGCTGGTTGAACGAGGTGCCCTGGTTCGAGCGGCGGAACTTCGCGACGCGGTACGTCGAGTGGGTGCCGTCGTCGTTCATCACCGTGATGAGGTCTGCGGACACCTCCTCGACCACGCCGCCCTTGGTCGCCGTGATCACGTCACCCGCGTCCTTGGCCGCGCGGTACTCCATGCCGGTGCCGACGAGCGGCGACTCGGAGCGGAGCAGCGGCACGGCCTGGCGCTGCATGTTGGAGCCCATCAGGGCGCGGTTGGCGTCGTCGTGCTCGAGGAACGGGATCATCGCCGTCGCGACCGACACCATCTGGCGCGGCGAGACGTCCATGTAGTCGACCTCGCCGGCCGGGATGAACTCGACCTCGCCACCCTTGCGCCGGACCAGCACGCGAGCCTCGGCGAACGTGTTGTCGGCGTTCAGCGGCGCGTTGGCCTGAGCGATGACGTGCTCGTCCTCCTCGTCCGCGGTCAGGTAGTCGACCTGGTCGGTGACCTTGCCCTTGAGCACCTTGCGGTAGGGCGTCTCGACGAAGCCGAAGGCGTTGATCCGGCCGTAGGTCGCGAGCGAGCCGATCAGGCCGATGTTCGGGCCCTCCGGCGTCTCGATCGGGCACATCCGGCCGTAGTGGCTGGTGTGGACGTCGCGGACCTCGAAGCCGGCCCGCTCACGGGACAGGCCGCCGGGGCCGAGCGCCGAGAGGCGCCGCTTGTGGGTGAGCCCGGCCAGCGGGTTGGTCTGGTCCATGAACTGGCTGAGCTGGGAGGTCCCGAAGAACTCCTTGATGCTCGCCACGACCGGGCGGATGTTGATCAGCGTCTGCGGTGTGATCGCCTCGACGTCCTGGGTGGTCATCCGCTCGCGGACGACGCGCTCCATCCGGGACAGGCCGGTGCGCACCTGGTTCTGGATGAGCTCCCCGACCGTGCGCAGGCGCCGGTTGCCGAAGTGGTCGATGTCGTCGACCTCGACCCGGACCGTGCGGCCGTCCTTGGCCATCGCCGGCATCTCGGTCTCGCCGGCGTGCAGCTTGACGATGAACCGGATGGTCTCGACGATGTCGTCGATCGTCAGCACGCTGGAGCCGACCGGCAGGTCCAGGCCGAGCTTCTTGTTGACCTTGTAGCGGCCGACCTTGGCCAGGTCGTAGCGCTTGGGGTTGAAGTAGAGGTTGTCGAGCAGCGTCTGGGCGGCCTCACGCGTCGGCGGCTCGCCCGGGCGCAGCTTGCGGTAGATGTCGAGCAGCGCGTCGTCCTGCCCGGTGGTGTGGTCCTTCTCCAGGGTGGCGCGGATCGACTCGTAGTCGCCGAACTCCTCGAGGATCTTGGCGTCGTCCCAGCCGAGGGCCTTGAGGAGCACGGTCACCGACTGCTTGCGCTTGCGGTCGACGCGGACGCCGACCTGGTCGCGCTTGTCGATCTCGAACTCGAGCCAGGCGCCGCGGGACGGGATGATCTTGGACGCCGAAGACGTCCTTGTCGGAGGTCTTGTCGACGGACTTGTCGAAGTAGACGCCCGGCGAGCGCACGAGCTGCGACACGACGACGCGCTCGGTCCCGTTGATGATGAAGGTGCCCTTGTCGGTCATGAGCGGGAAGTCGCCCATGAACACGGTCTGGCTCTTGATCTCGCCGGTGGTGTTGTTCATGAACTCGGCGGTGACGAACAGGGGCGCCGAGTAGGTGATGTCGCGCTCTTTGCAGTCCTCGATGGAGTACTTCGGCGGCTCGAACCGGTGGTCCCGGAACGACAGGGACATCGTCCCCTGGAAGTCCTCGATCGGGCTGATCTCCTCGAAGATCTCCTCGAGCCCCGACGTGGCGGCGACGTCGTCGCGACCGCTGGCCCGGGCCTGCTCGACCCGCGACTTCCACTTCTCGTTGCCGAGGAGGGTGTCGAAGCTGACGGTCTGCAGCGCGAGGAGGTCGGGGACCTCGAGGGGCTCGCGGATCTTCGCGAAGGAGATGCGACGCGGAGCTGTGCTGTTCTGGCTGGCTGTGCTGTCTGCTGTCTGCTGTTGGTGGGCTTGCTGGCGGTGCGCGGGGCGGCCAAGAGGGGTCCTTCCGAGGGCTGCCGGACTCTCTGCGTGCGCGCATGCCGGACGACCCGAGGCAAGGAGCCCAGGGTTGAGTCAGGTGGCAGCGCAAAGCGACAGCATACCCTCCGGGCACGCCGACCTCAAGTGGCCCCCGCGGGGGCCGCTCTCACGCCATAACCAGCACAGTTGTCACGGCGCGAGCAGGATGGACCCGGATCGGCCTGCCGTCAAGGCTTTCGGCCCCGCCGCGCCGGACCGGTCCGCCCGGCGGCGAGCGTCACAGGGCGTCCACCCCGCTCACCAGCCACTGCTGTCCCACCCGTGTCATGGTCATCCGGACCCGGTTCAGGTCGACCTTCGGCCCCTCCAGACGGGTGGAGGTCGTGGTCTGGTCGACGAACAGCAGGACGACGACCTGGTTCTCCGCGGCCCGGACGACCGACGAGGACGCCACCTCGGCGGTCACCACCGCCTTGACCTCCTCGGCGCTGGGTCGCACGACGCGCTCCGGTGGTGGTCGCGTAGTCGTCCGCGAACGCCCCGGTCAGGACCTCGCGGGCCGCGGCGAAGTCCCGGTCGAGGTGGCGGTGGTCGTAGGACAGGAGCGTGACGGCGTGCGCCTCCGCCGCGGACCGGGCCGCCGTGCGCGCCTGCTCGACGCCGTCCTCAGCCCGGGCGCGGACGGTCAGCAGCACCGGCCGTCACGGCCAGGACCAGGACCACCGCGAGGCCGACGAGCACCAGTGCCCGGTCCGGGCCGCCGGGGCGTCGCGGGCGGCGGTCGCCGCGCCCGGCGGGTCGGCTCGGTCGGCGGCGGTGGCGCCGGACGGTCCAGGACCGACGGTGGCCCGGCGTTCCGGCTGGGCTCCCCAGCCGGGTCTCCGGCACCGAGGCGGGCGCGTGACCGCTGGCCGGCGACTGGTCGCTGTCGGGTCATCGGGGCTCCCTCAGCCGACGAACTGCAGGTCGGAGACGAGCCACCGGTCGCCGTCGCGGACGAGGTCCATCTGCAGCCGGTAGTGCCGCTTCTGCGGCTGCTCGCTCGCTGCGTTGGTGACGGTGCTGTCGGCGACGACCAGCACCCGCGCGGAGTCGTCGTCGTCGCTCACGATGCCGGCCTCGAGCACCTCGCCGTTCGACACCGCCTGGTTGGCGGTCACCAGCTCGGCGAGGTCCTTCGTCCCGGCCTCGAACTGCGAGCGGAAGTCGCCGGTCGCGCCCGTCGAGGACTCTCCCGAGGTCCCGGTCGAGCTGCTGGTAGTCCAGCGTGGTGAAGTTCACCGCCTGCTGGCGGGCCGCCTGGAGGACCTCGGTCCGGCGCTGCTCCCGGTCGTCGGCCGCGGAGAGCCGGGGCACCGTCAGGGCGATCAGCACGAGACAGGCGGCGGCCGCCAGCGCAAGGCCGGCGAGCGGCGAGCATCCGGCTGCTCGACGACGTGCGCCGAGGCAGGCGGGTCCTCATCGGCTCAGGGGACCGAGCAACAGCCACTTCCAGGACTCCTCTCCGAATGCCTGCTCCTGGCCGCCGCGCGTACCCAGGACGAGCGGCAGGCCGCCCGCCCCGATGGCGACCCCGCTGGTGGGGTCGTACCCGGTGAGGTCTATCGACGAAACGGCGGTGTCCCTATCGTCACCATTCGTACCGGACGCGCTGGACGCCACCCCCGCGACCCCGAAAGGACGGCTCCCGCAGGACGGAGCCGAACCGGTCGCTCGGAGCCGGCGCGTTCTGCGCGCCGCGGACGCTGGTCTTCGAGCCGCGCGGCTCGGCGCAGTGCGCGTCGGTGTTGGCGGGCACGTCCGACGTGGCCGCCGGCGTGCGCTGGTCGGTCCCCTCGTAGCCCTTCTTGCACGACGGCGGGTCGCTGTTGAGCACCAGGCCGAAGTGCGACGTGCCGTCGCCCGGGACGACCGTGTAGCCGCCGGCCACGTTGTCGGGGTAGGTGACCAGGACCTGCTCCAGGCCGTCGAGCCGCGCCACCGTGACCTGCCCGCTGGTCAGGAGGTTGGCCAGCAGCGCCGAGATGGCGGAGCGGTTCTGCTCGATCAGCCTCTTCAGCTCGCGAGACGCGACCACCCCGTTGTCGAGGAGCTTGCGCAGGTCCCCGTCGCTGGTGCGGAGGGTGTCGCTGAAGTCGGCCAGGTCCGCGGCGAAGCTCTTGATCGCCGAGCCGGACTCGCGCTGGGTGGCGAGCACGGTCTGCCCGTCCTCGATCAGCCGGATCGTCTCCGGGAGCGCGTGCCACCGCCTCGCGGGTCAGCGCGTCGCCGGAGTCCAGCAGCCGCTGCAGGTCCCTCCCGCCGCCCTCGAACGCCGAGCCGAGCTCGTCGATGACGACGACGAGATCGCGCTTGTCGACCGACTCCACCAGCCGGTTCAGGTTGAGCAGCAGGACCTCGGTCGGCAGCGGGCTGCGGGTCTCCTCGGCGCGGATCCGGTCGCCGTCGGTCAGGAACGGGCCGCCCTGGCCGCGCGGCTGGAGGTCGACGTACTGCTCCCCGACCGCCGAGCGGTTCTCGACGACCGCTTGCGTGTCCGCGGGTACCCGCACCCCCTCCTCGAGGCGCAGGTCGACGTGGACCCCGTCGGCAGCCAGGCGGAGCCGGTCGACCCGGCCGACCGCCACCCCGCGGTAGGTCACCTCGGCGTTCTCGAAGATCCCGCCGGACTGCGCGAAGTCGGCGGTCACGACATAGCCGTCCCCGAGCAGGGCGGCACCGAGCCCGACGTACTTGGCGCTGACGTAGCTCATGCCGAGCACCGTGATCAGCGCGAAGACCACGAGCTGCACCTTGGTGCTCCGGCGGATCACGCCAGCCCCCCGAGCATCAGGGCGGCCAGGTTCGTGTCGTACGCGCCCGCCGTGGAGGACCGTGCGCCGATGCAGATCGCCACCACGCAGGTGTCCGTCGGCAGGGGCGTGCTGCTGGTGCCGCCGGGCAAGGTCGGGATCGGGTTGCTGACCGTCAGCGTCGGCACGGGCAGGCTGGGCACGCTGGGCAGCCCGCTCCCCGTCGGGTTCGGCACGGGGGGCAGGCTGGGCAGGCCGGGGTCCTTGCCGCCGTTCAGGTTCGTCAGGACGGTCCGCAGGTCGAGGTCGGCCGTGATCCGCAGGTTGGTGAAGTCGCCCTTCACCGCACCGGTCGCCGCCCGCGGGAAGGGATAGGTCACGAGCATCTCCAGGGCGCCGGGCAGCGCGTCCCCGGCCTCCGAGAGCCGGGTGAGGATCGGGTCGAGAGCCCGCAGGTTGGCCACCGTGTCCGCCTTCGAGGCGTTGATCACCCGGGTCCCGACCCGGCCGAGGTCGGAGAGCGCGGTCAGCATCCTGGTGAGCTCCTGCCGCTGGTCGGCGAGCACCTTCAGCCCCGGGCCCAGGTTCTCGATCGCCAGCCCGATGTCCTCCTTCTGCGCCGCCAGCCGTGCGCTGAGCCGGTCCAGGCCGTCGAGGGCCCGCACGATCTCGCTCTTGTGCTCGTCCAGCCCGCCGATGAACGTGTCGAGCTGGCGGATCGCCCCCTGGATGTCGGCCTCGTGTCCGCGCATCGCCTTGGTCAGCTCGACGTTGATGGTCTTGAGCTGGGCGACACCGCCACCGTTGAGGAGCAGGGACAGCGCGGAGAAGACCTCCTCCACCTCGGGGTTGCGGCCGGAGCGCTGCAGGGGGATCCGGTCGCCGTCGCGGAGCCGTCCGGCGCCGGCTCCTCCTGGCGGTGGGCCGAGGGAGACGAACTTCTCCCCGAGGAGGCTGGTCTGCCGCAGCTCGGCCACAGCGTTGTCGGGCAGTCGTACGGAGTCGAGGAGCCGCACCTCGACCTCGGCGTGCCACCCGTCGAGAGAGACGTCCTCGACGGCACCGACCGTCACGTCGTTGACCTTGACGGCCGACTGGGGCACCAGGTCGAGCACGTCGGCGAACTCCACCGTGACCCGGTAGACGTCGTCGCCACCGGCTGCGCCCCCCGGCAGTGGCAGGTCGTAGACGCCCTCGCAGCCAGACAGGGTCCCCGCGAGCAGCACCGCACAGACAGCGGTGCCCAGGCGGCGGGCCGGAGGGAGCGGGCCGGTCACTGCGACCCCCCGAGAATCCCGCCGAGCGTCAGGTCCGGAGCCGCCGGGCCGCTACCGCCGCCGCTGGGCTGGAGGAGCTTCTTCTTGTCGAAGATCTTCTCGAGCTCGTCGCAGGCGCTCTCCGGCTCCCCGAGGCTGGTCAGCAGCGAGCAGAAGTAGAGCGCCGGGTCGTCCAGCTGCGACTCGTTGTTGCGCGTGTCGAGCGTGCCGGACGACGGGTTGAACGCGAGCTGGAGGTTCGACAGGGCGGCGGGGCCGGCCTCGAGCACCTCCGCCATCGCGTCCTTCTGCTTGGCCAGGGTGCCGGTGATGTCGGCCAGCCCCTCGATGTCGGCCGTGAGGTTGGCGCGGTTCGCCTTGACGAAGGACGCGACCTCGGAGAGCGCCACGGCCAGGTGCTTCAGGGCCAGGGCCAGCTCCTCGCGCTCGGCCGCGAGCTGGTCGGCCACGCTGGCCAGGTCGCTGTTGAACGCCCGGACCTGCCCGTCGCTGGACGCCAGGGCGGTCGTGAAGACCTGCAGGTTGCGCACGGTCCCGAACAGGTCCTCCTTGCCGTCCGCGAGCGTCGAGATGGCCGTGGAGAAGTCGCCGACGGTGCGGTTGATGTTCTTGCCCTCACCCTCCAGGTTGTCCGCGCCGACCGCGAGCAGGCGGGAGAGCGCACCGTTCTTGTTGGCGCCCTCCGGCCCCAGGGCGACGTTGAGGTCGTTCAGGCTGCTGAAGATCCGGTCGAGCTCCACGGGGACCGCCGTCTGCTCGAGGCCGATGCGTGCGTCGTCCGCCAGCGCCGGTCCGCCGTCGTAGACCGGGGTCAGCTGGACGTAGCGGTCGCTGACGACCGACGGAGCCACGACGACGGCCTTGGCGTCGGCGGGCACCTTGTACTCGTCGTCGTACTCGAGCTCGACGACCACGCGGTCCCCCTGCGGGGTCACGCCGGTGACCTCGCCGACCTTGACGCCGAGGATGCGCACGTCCGAGCCCTCGTAGAGCCCGACGGCGCGCACCAGCTCGGCGCGGACGGTGCGGGTGCCACCGCCGGACCGCAGCACGACGACGCCCGCCACGAGCAGGGCCAGGACGAGGGCGAGCACCAGGACGTTGCCGGCGACGCCGCGCAGTGCCGGCAGCCGGCTCACCAGTGCACCGTTCGCCCGCGTCATTCGGGGCTCCCCGGGCCGCCCGGGACGGGCACCAGGTTCTGGACGTACGTGTCGAACCAGCGGCCGTTGCCGGTCGTGTTGGCGAACACCCGGACGAACGGCGCGAGCAGCTCGATGCTGCGGTCCAGGTTGGCCTGGTTGGCCCGCAGCGTGGTCAGGACGTTCTCCAGGTTCTCCAGCGCCGGGCGGATCTGCGCCCGGTTGTCCCTCACCAGGCCGGTCAGCTGCTGGGAGAGGGTCACCGTGCTCACCAGCAGCGTGTGGATGTCCTCGCGCCGCTCCCTGAGCTCCTGGAGCAGCAGGTCGCCGTCGGCGAGGAGGGTGACCAGCTCCTCGTTGCGCTCCGACAGCACGCCGGTCACGCCCTCCGCGTGGTCGAGCAGCTCGCGCAGCTGGTCGTCACGGGAGGCGATCGTGCGGGACAGCCGGCCGAGTCCGTCGACGGCGGCGCGCACCTCCTCGGGGGACTCGCGGAACGTGTCGGCGATCGTGTCCAGGGCCGTCGCGTACTGCTCGGTGTCGATCGCCTCGCTCGTCCGGGCCAGGTCGCTGAACGCCTCGACGACGTCGTAGGCCGGGACGGTCCGGCTCATCGGGATCTCCCCGTCGAGCTCGCCCGGGCCGGCGGGCTCGAGCATGAGGAACTTCTGGCCGAGGATCGTCTTGATCCGCACCGAGGCCCCGGTCTCGGAACCCAGCTGGGTGGAGCGCCCCACCCGGAAGTCCACCCGGACGTGGTCGCCGTCGAGGTCGACCGCGGTCACCTTGCCCACCTTGACCCCGGCCACGCGCACGTCGTCGCCGGCCTTGAGGCCGCCGGCCTCGGACAGCGCAGCGGAGTGGGACCGCCCGGCGAGCAGCGGGATGTCGTCGATGTTGAACGCCAGCGAGCAGCATCGCGGCGATCACACCGAGCCCCACGGCACCGATCACGACCGGGTTGCGCTCCCGGAACGGGACGAAGCCACCGCGCCGTCGGCGCCGGGAGACACACCCCCCTCCTTCCGGAGCATCATCATCAGCCGCACCTCGCAGCGTCCGAGTGGTAGTTCGGCGTGTAGGTCACCGTGTTGGACAGGATCACGCGGCCGGTGAAGTCGCAGAGGTAGAAGTTGAACCACGAGCCGTAGGTGGCGGTCCGGGTGATCGTGTTCAGCTTGTTGGGCAGCCGCTGGAGCACCCCAGCCACGACCTCCTTGTTGTCGTCGAGGTTCTTCGTGACCTCCCCGAGCTCGCGCACGTCCTCCCGGATCGCGGGGCGGGCGTCCTTCACCAGGCCCGCCGTCGACTCGGCGAGGCCCGCGATGTTGGTGAGCGAGGCGCCGATCGCCTCGCGGTCCTCCGCCAGTCCGCTGACGAACCGCTGCAGCTCGACCAGCAGCGTCGACAGCTGCCGGTCGCGCTCGTCGACGGTCCCGAGCACGGCGTTGAGGTTGTCGATGGTGCGACCGATGACCTGGTCCCGGTCGGCCAGCGTGGTCGTCAACGAGGCGGTGTGGGACAGCAGGGAGTTGATGTTCCCGGCCTCGCCCTGGAGGGTCTTGATGATCTCCATCGCGAACGCGTTGACGTCCTCCGGGTTCAGGGCGGCGAACAGCGGCTTGAAGCCGTTGAACAGCACGGTGAGGTCCAGCGCCGGCTGTCGTCTGGCGCACCGGGATCGTGCCGTCCTCGGTCAGCGGGCGGCTGGAGCCGGCGCCCTCGGAGAGCGCGACGTAGCGCTGCCCGACGAGGTTGCGGTAGCGGATCAGCGCCTGGGTGCTCTGGGCGATGGTGCGGTCCGAGTCCACGGTGAACGTGACCCTGGCGAGCGAGCGTCGCCCCCCCTCGGCCACCTCGACCGCGTCCACCTCGCCGACCCGGACACCGGCGATCCGGACGTCGTCACCCTTCAGCAGCCCGGTGGCGTCGGTGAACACCGCGTTGTACGTCTTCGTGCCGCCGAAGCGGATGTTGCCGATCGTCGCCGCCAGCGTGCCGGTCGCGAGCACCGTCACGATGATGAAGACGACCAGCTTGATCAGCGATGGGGTGGTCTTCACGACTGACGCACCGCCGTCCCGCGCGCCATCGGCCCGAACAGCAGCGTGGCGAGGTCGGGCACCTGCCGCAGCGGACACGCCCATCTGCGGGGCGACGAGCGCGTCGACGAGCCGCTGCTCCTCGGCCGTCCCGCTGTGCCCGCTGGCCGGGTCGACCGGCTCGCCGAGTCCGCCGGGGACCGACACCGCTGCGTCGCCGCCGCCGCGGTGCCGTCGTCGAAGGTGTTGCCCGGGAACGGCCTCGGCGGGTTCGGCAGCCCGTAGCAGTTCGGCCCGCGGGTCTCCCCCCAGCGCGGCTCCTCACCCGGCACGTACTGCGGGCGCGACCGCACCACCTCGAGGGTGATGTGCAGCTCGCCGTTGGCGAAGGCCCGGCCGATGAACTCGTTGGACTGCTGCAGGCCCTCGAGCAGGCACGGGTACTCCGGTGAGTACTTCGCGAGCACCTCCAGCGTCGGGCGACCCACTGCCGCCAGCTGGATGATGCGCTGCTCGTTCTCCTGCAGGAACTCGCGCGTCGTGGTCGCGAAGCCGGCGGTACCGGCCAGGAACCCCGCATACGCCTTCGACCGCTCGGCGACGGTCTGCGCGGAGACCGAGAAGTTGCGCAGCATCCGCACGAGGTCGGGGGCCGCGTCGGCATAGATCTCGGCGACGTCGGCCATGCCGGTGATGTCGGTCTTGATGGTCTCGAGGCGGGGGTTGAGCTCGGTGAAGTAGCCGTCGACGAGCTCGAGGTTCTCCCCGAGCCGCTCGCCCCGTCCCTCCAGCGCGGTGGCCAGGGCGTTCAGCGTCGCGTTGAGCTTGGCCGGCTGGATGGTCCGCAGCAGGGGTAGCAGGTTGTCGAGGACGGTCTCGAGCTCGATCGCGGTCGCGGACCTGTCCTGCGGGATCACGTCCCCTTCCGCGATCCGCTCCCGGGATGGCCGCCCGGGGATCTGCAGGTCGACGAACTTCTCGCCGAACAACGTCTTGGGTAGCAGCCGGGCCCTGACGTCCTTCGGGATGAGGCCGGCGGTCTGGGGCTGGAGCGCGATCTCGATCGCCGCACGGTCGCCGTCCGAGCGGACGTCGCGCACCTCGCCCACGATCATGCCGCGCAGCTTCACGTCGGCCGGCGGCGCGAGCTGGTTGCCGACCCGGTTCGTCTCCAGGGTGACGTTGACGGAGTCCACGAACGTCTTGCGGTAGACCGCGATGCTCAGCCCGACCAGCAGTGCGAGCACGAGCAGGAACACGATGCCGTACGTCCGGAGGAGCACGCCCTGGCCGATGCCCTGGCGCGCACGACGAGCCTTCATCAGCATCACCGGCTCACCCCGCGATCCGCACGGTGGTGGTGGCGCCCCAGATGGCGAGGCTGAGGAAGAAGTCGACGATGTTGATGGCCACGATCGAGGTCCGGACCGCCTTGCCGACCGCCATGCCGACGCCGGCCGGTCCGCCGCTGGCGGTGTAGCCGTAGTAGCAGTGGATCAGGATGATCACGACCGCGAAGACCAGGACCTTGCCGAAGGACCAGAGCACGTCCTCGGGCGGCAGGAACAGGTGGAAGTAGTGGTCGTAGGTGCCCTTGGACTGGCCGTAGTAGCCGGTGGCGATCAGCCGGGTCGCCGCGTAGGACGAGAGCAGGCCGATCACGTAGAGCGGGATGACCGCGACGAAGCCCGCGATCATCCGGGTGGTGACGAGGAACGGCAGGCTCGGGATCCCCATGACCTCCAGCGCGTCGACCTCCTCGCTGATCCGCATGGCGCCCAGCTGCGCCGTGAACCCGCACCCGACGGTTGCCGCGAGCGCCAGGCCTGCGACGAGCGGCGCGATCTCGCGGGTGTTGAAGTACGCGGAGACGAACCCGGTGAAGGCTGACGAGCCGAGCTGGTTCAGGGCGGAGTAGCCCTGCAGCCCGACCTCGGTGCCGGTGAAGAACGCGAGGAAGGCGATGACGCCGACGGTCCCGCCGATGACGGAGAGCGCGCCGGTGCCGAGGCTCACCTCGGCGAGCAGCCGCAGGATCTCCTTCTTGTAGCGCCGGATCGTGCGCCCGCTCCAGCCGATGGACCGCGCGTAGAACCGCAGCTGGCCGCCCAGGCCGACGAGCCCGTCGTCGACGGTCGTGAACGGTCTGACCAGCGCGCGCTGGATGCTCATCCGCGTCACCCGAGCTTCTGGGGGACGACCTGGAAGTAGATCGCCGTCAGGACGAAGTTGACGACGAACAGCAGCATGAACGTGATGACCACGGACTGGTTGACGGCGTCGCCGACGCCCTTCGGGCCGCCCCCGGCGTTGAGGCCCTTGTAGGACGCGACGATGGCGGCCAGCGCGCCGAAGATCAGTGCCTTCAGCTCCCCCACGTAGAGGTCCGGCAGCTGGGCGAGCGCGGTGAACGACGCGAGGTAGGCCCCGGGCGTGCCGCCTTGCAGCACGACGTTGAAGAAGTAGCCGCCGCAGACGCCGACGACGGAGACGAGTCCGTTGAGCAGGACGGCGACCAGCATGGACGCGAGGACCCGCGGGACGACCAGCCGCTGGATCGGGTCGATGCCCAGCACCTGCATCGCGTCGATCTCCTCGCGGATCTTGCGCGCCCCGAGGTCGGCGCAGATCGCCGACCCGCCGGCACCCGCGATCAGCAGTGCCGTGACGATCGGGCTGGCCTCGCGGACGACGGCCAGCACGCTCGCGGAGCCGGTGAACGACTGGGCGCCGAGCTGACGGGTCAGGTTCCCGAGCTGGAGCGCGATGACGGCGCCGAACGGGATGCTGACGAGCGCGGTGGGCAGGATCGTGACGCTCGCGATGAACCAGGACTGCTGGATGAACTCCTTGGTCTGGAACGGCCGCCGGGGCAGCGCCCGCAGGACGTCGAGCCCCAGCGCGAAGAGGTTCCCGCTCTGCCGCAGCGCGCCGACCGCCGGATTGCTCACCGGGTCGGCTCCAACGGCTGGTCGGCCTGCGCGCCACCGGGGGCGGGCTCGTCAGACTCCGTGGCACCGGGCGCGCGGTGCACTGCGGCGTTCTGCGACTCGAAGGACCCGGGCGGAGGCGTGACGCCGTTCGACCGGCACCACTCGCCCGGCTCGCGCTGCGTCGAGCGGGCCTTGCCCTCGCTGGTGAGCAGCTGCAGCGGGATCGGGGGCAGCGGCGGCATCTCGTAGCCCTCGGCCTCCTCCTGCGCCAGCTCGTCGGCGTCCTTCTCCTCCGCCATCCCGATCGGGCCCTGTCGCTGGGCGTTGAGGAACTGGCGTACGACGGGCTCCTCGCTGGACAGCAGCATCTCGCGCGGGCCGAACATCGCGAGGTGGCGGTGGTAGAGCAGCCCGATGTTGTCGGGGACGCTGCGCGCGGTGTTCACGTCGTGGGTGACGATCAGGAACGTCGCCTGGATCGCGTCGTTGAGGTCGATGATCAGCTGGTTGAGGTAGGCCGAGCGGACCGGGTCGAGCCCGGAGTCGGGCTCGTCGAACAGGATGATCTCGGGGTCGAGCACCAGGGCGCGCGCCAGGCCGGCCCGCTTGCGCATACCGCCGGAGATCTCGCCGGGGAGCTTGGACTCCGACCCGATCAGGCCGACCATGTCCATCTTCTCCAGGACGATGTCCTTGACGTCCTTCTCGCTCTTCTTGGTGTGCTCGCGCAGCGGGAAGGCGATGTTGTCGTAGAGGCTCATCGAGCCGAACAGCGCGCCGTCCTGGAACAGGACGCCGAAGAGCTTGCGGACCTCGTAGAGGTCGTGCTCCCGCAGCGTGGTCAGGTCGCGGCCCTGGATCATGATCGAGCCACGGTCCGGCTTGAGCAGCCCGACGAGGGTCTTGAGGAAGACCGACTTGCCCGTGCCGGAGGGCCCGAGCATCACCGAGATCTCCCCGGCGGGCAGCGTCAGGCTGACGTCCTGCCAGATGACCTGGCGCCCGAAGGACTTGGTCAGCCCTTCGACGCCGATCTCGACACCCACGTGGCCACACCTCACCGCTCGGCGAACTCACCCGACGGCTCGGGCTCGAATGGTCAACGAGCGCGTGTCCGCCGCGTTACGCGCCCGCAACCGTCGCCGGCAGGGGGACGAGTGGGTGGCCGGCCAGGTCGTCAGGGAGTCTGCGCCGCGCGGAACAGCGCGAAACATGCCGGGGAACAGCGAGTCCCGGACGTGCGACAGGGCGGCCTCCCGGGTGTTCCGGGTGGCCGCCCTGTCGAGGCGGTGCTGCTCGCTCCTGCGGAGCGGGCCGGTGCTACTTGACGGTGACCGTGGCGCCGGCGCCCTCGAGGGCGGCCTTGGCCTTGTCCGCGGCCTCCTTGTTGACCTTCTCCAGGACCGGCTTGGGGGTGCCGTCCACCAGGTCCTTGGCCTCCTTGAGGCCCAGGCTGGTGAGCGCGCGCACCTCCTTGATGACCTGGATCTTCTTGTCGCCGGCGGCCTCGAGGATGACGTCGAACTCGTCCTGGGCGGCCTCCTCCTCGGCGCCACCCGCAGCGCCGGCGGCGGCCGGGGCGGCAGCCACGGCGACCGGGGCGGCCGCGGTGACGCCGAAGGTGTCCTCGAACTGCTTCACGAACTCGGAGAGCTCGATGAGGGTCATCTCCTTGAACGACTCAAGGAGGTCGTCGGTGCTGAGCTTCGCCATGGTGGCGGTCCTTCCTTCTGTGTCAGGCGTGGTGGCGGTGGGGCCGATCAGCCCTCGGTGGTCTCCTCGGCGGCTGCCTCGGTGGTGGTGCTCTCCTCGGCGGCAACCTCGGGGGTGGCCTCCTCGGACTCGACCGGCGCAGCGACGGGCTCCGCGGTCTCCTCCTCGGGCTGGGCGGCAGGCTCCGCTTCTGGTCGGCTCCGGCTCCACCCCGCAGGACGCTGGGGTCCTGCTCGGCCTTCTGCCGCAGCGCCTCGATGACGCGTGCGGTCTGCGCCAGGGGCGCAGCGAACAGCGAGACGGCGTTCTGCAGCGACGCCTGCATGGCCCCTGCCAGCTTGGCCAGGAGCACCTCGCGCGACTCGAGGTCGGCGAGCTTCTTGATCTCGTCGGGCGTGAGCGGCTTGCCGTCGAGGACGCCGCCCTTGATGACGAGCATGGGGTGCGCCCTGGAGAAGTCACGCAGGCCCTTGGCCGCCTCGACCGGGTCGCCCTTGACGAAGGCGATCGCCGACGGACCCTGCAGCAGGTCGTCGAACGCACCGACTCCGGCATCCCGGGCCGCGATCTTGGTGAGCGTGTTCTTCACCACGGCGTACGACGTGTCGGCGCCGAGGGACCGGCGCAGCTCCTTGAGCTGGGCGACGGTCAGCCCGCGGTACTCGGTGAGGACGGCCGCGTTCGAGCTGCGGAACTCCTCCGTCAGCTCGGCGACTGCGGTCGCCTTGTCAGGCCTCGCCATAGGTGGCCGGCCTCCTTCCGTTCGACGGACTGTCGTGCCGCCGGGACGACCCCGGGCACGCAAGACGCCCCGGCGCGAGGCGCAGCGGGGCGTCGGGGGCGGCGCGGAGGCCGACCTGTCGTCCGTACGTGCACCTGCGCGGGCCGCCCGCTCACGCGGGACCTTCGACCGGCCCTCCAGGCGTGTGCAGGACAGGTCGGCGACCGGCGGTCTGTGGCGCGGCCAGCGTACGGCTGGGTCCGCGGGCGGGCCAAATCCGGCCACCCGGGCACGCAGCGGCGCGGGCTCAGCCCTTGAGCTTGTCGGCGTCGAAGACCTGCTTCGGCCTGGGCTGCTCGATGCGGACGCTCGTCGCCCCAGTCGCGGTAGACGCCGGTGACCGAGAACAGCCCCGACGTGGTCGGGATGTCGGTGGTGAAGCGTCGCGGCAGCCCGGTGGTGTCCAGCCACACGTCGTACTCGAGCTGGGTGACCCCGGCGTCGAGCATCGACTGGAACTGCTCCTGGGCCGGCCCGGTCACCTGGTCCGTCGCCCGGCGCAGGTCGATGACCGCGTGGTGGTGCGTGGTCGGCACGTCCTCGACGGTGGCCGGACCCACCTCCACCACCCGCCGGGCGGCGCGCAGCAGACCGAGGCTCTGCGCCGGGTCGAAGGAGCCGCGCAGCTGGTCGACGACCGGTCGCAACGTGCGTCCGAGCCGGGTCCGTGGATCGGAGCTGACCTTCATCCACGGCTTGTCCCGGGGCAGCCCCTTGGTCGCCGGCAGCGCGAGGTAGGAGGCGCTCGGCAGCAGGACGGCGCGGACCCGGCCGGTCTCCGGCATCGTCAGGTGCACGTCGGCGTCGAACTGGTCACCCTCGAAGCGCATCGCGCCGGAGCCGGCGAGCGTCTGCCCGCCGCCGACCCCGGAGAAGGTGAACGTGGCCGTGCCCTCGTCGACCATCCTCCGGGTCAGGTCGGCGTAGAGGGCCGGCCCTGGGTGTCGTCGATGCCGAGGGTCGTGGTGACGCCGTGCCCTGACCCGAGGAGTCGGCGACGACGCCGCACCCGGTGAGGAGCGCGCCGGCGAGAAGAACGGTAGCGATCCGGTGGAGCATGCCTAGGCGGAGACCGCCTCGGCGTCCTCGAGCAGGCCGCGTGTCTTGTTGGGGTCCAGCGGGATGCCGGGGCCCATCGTCGTGGACAGGGTCGCCTTGCGGATGTAGCGGCCCTTCGCGGCCGACGGCTTGAGCCGCAGGATCTCGTCGAGCGCGGCCGCGTAGTTCTCCACCAGCTGCCCCTCGCCGAAGGACGTCTTGCCGATGATGAAGTGCAGGTTGGCGTTGCGGTCCACGCGGAACTCGATCTTGCCGCCCTTGATGTCCGACACGGCCTTGGCGACGTCGGGCGTCACGGTGCCGGTCTTGGGGTTCGGCATCAGGCCGCGCGGGCCGAGGACCCGACCGAGGCGGCCGACCTTGCCCATCAGGTCGGGGGTCGCGACGACCGCGTCGAAGTCGAGCCGGCCCTTGTTGACCTCGTCGATCAGCGCGTCGTCTCCGACGATGTCGGCACCGGCGGCCTTGGCCTGCTCGGCGCGCTCACCGGTGGCGAAGACCAGGACCCGGGCGGTCTTGCCGGTGCCGTGCGGCAGGTTCACGGTGCCGCGCACCATCTGGTCCGCCTTGCGGGGGTCGACACCCAGCCGCATGGCGACCTCGACGGTCGCGTCGTACTTCGTGGTGGACGTCTCCTTGGCGAGCCGGACCGCCTGGAGAGGGGCGTACAGGGCGTCGGCGTCGATCTTCTCGACGGCCGCGCGGTATGACTTGCTGCGCTTCACTGCTGCTCCTGTGTGGTGTCAGAGGTGCTGTCGGAGTCGTGGTACGTCGGGCCGCGCCGGCCCTCCCACGGAACTGCTGGTACCGCTGGTCCTGCTGGTGGTGCCGGCTCAGCCGTGGCCCTCGACCGTGATGCCCATCTGACGGGCGGTGCCGGCGATGATCTTCTCGGCGGCGTCCAGGTCGTTGGCGTTGAGGTCGGGCATCTTGGTCTCGGCGATCGCGCGCACCTGGTCGCGGGTGAGTCGGGCGACCTTGGTCTTGTGCGGCTCGCCGGAGCCCTTCTCGATGCCGGCGGCCGCGAGGATCAGCCGGGCGGCCGGCGGCGTCTTGGTGATGAAGGTGAACGACCGGTCCTCGTAGACCGAGATCTCCACGGGCACGACCTGGCCGCGCTGCGACTCGGTCTGGGCGTTGTAGGCCTTGCAGAACTCCATGATGTTGACGCCGTGCTGGCCCAGCGCGGGGCCGACCGGCGGGGCGGGAGTGGCCGCGCCGGCCTGGATCTGCAGCTTGATGACCGCTGCGAGCTTCTTCTTGGGGGGCATGTCCGGGTCCTTCGTGGTGACGGTTGCTGCGGGCTTCTACGGCGTGGCGCCGAGGCCCGGCACCGTTCTTCGTACGTCCGTACGTGTCTAGATCTTCTGCACCTGGTCGAACGAGAGCTCGACCGGTGTCTCCCGGCCGAAGATCGAGACCAGGACCTTGAGCTTCTGCGAGTCGGCGTGGATCTCGCTGATCGACGCCGGGAGGGTCGCGAACGGGCCGTCCATGACGGTGACCGACTCGCCGACCTCGAAGTCGGCGGCCTTGGTCTCGACGACCTGCTGCTTCTTCTCCTGCTCCGGAGCCAGGAACTGCATGACCTCGTCGAGGGTGAGCGGCGAGGGCCGGTGGGTGTGGCCGACGAACCCGGTGACCCCGGGGTGTTCCGGACGGCGCCCCACGACTCGTCGGTGAGATCCATCCGGACCAGGACGTAGCCGGGGAGCAGGTTCTGCTTGACCAGCTTGCGCTGCCCGTTCTTGATCACGGTCTCCTCCCGCTGGGGGACCTCGACCTGGAAGATGTAGTCCTCCATGTTCAGCGAGGACGTCCGGGTCTCGAGGTTGGTCTTCACCCGGTTCTCGTACCCGGCGTAGGAGTGCACGACGTACCAGTCGCCGGGAGCGCGCGCGCAGCGCCGCCCGCATCTCCTCGACCGGGTCCGGCTCGGCGTCGACCGGGTCCGGCTCGGCGTCGACCGCCGGCTCGGCGTCCACGGCGAGCTCGGCGTCCACGCCCGGCTCGGCGTCCACGCCCGGCTCGGCGTCCTCCACGGAGCGGGATCCTCCAGGGCGGCGGGCTCCGCGGGGGCAGCGGGCTCCTCGGGAGCGTCGGGTCCTCGACGACCTCCACGGAGGGGTCAGCGGTCCCGACGGCGTCGACCTCGGGGGTCGGCTGCTCGTCGAGCTGGCTGGGGGTCTCGGACACGGTTGCTGTCACTTCCTGGATCTGGAGGTCTGGGGTGCGGTCGGTGCGGCGTGGGAGCGGACGGCCGACGCGTCAGCCGAACACTGCGAGGATCGCCTTCGCGAAGCCGAAGTCGAGCACGCTCACGTAGGCGATGGTCACCGAGCACGAAGACGATGACCACCGAGGTGTAGGTCACCAGCTCCTTGCGCGTCGGCCAGATGACCTTCCGGAGCTCGGCGATGACCTGGCGGTAGAACAGCGAGATCCGCGCCGGGATCGGCTTCTTGGCCTCCCTGGAGCGCGGGGGTGTCGCGTTCTCCCGCGTGTCGGTCACGTCGTCTCCATCCGTGCCGCGTCTCGTCGTCGCTGTTCTCGCCAGCCGTTCACCGCGTCTCTCGCAGGGCCGGAGGGACTCGAACCCCCAACCGCCGGTTTTGGAGACCGGAACTCTACCAATTGAGCTACGACCCTTCACGGTCGCCGATGCAGTCCCGGGACGCTGTGGCGACCCGTGTCGAGGGCGCGCTGGCGCAGGGGCCGTTCAGCCACCGACAGCCAGAGTCTACGCACAGGACCCCGTCGGGGTCGAACCGCGACGGGGCGCTCGCGGGTGGCAGCATGGCGGCATGACAGGACGGGTCTCCCAGCGGGTGGGTGCCATCGCGGAGTCGGCGACGATGGCCGTGGACGCCAGGGCGAAGGCGCTCAAAGCGGCCGGCAAGTCGGTGATCGGCTTCGGCGCCGGCGAGCCGGACTTCCCCACGCCGGACTACATCGTCGAGGCGGCCGCGCAGGCCTGCCGGGACCCGCGCTGGCACCGCTACACGCCCGCGGGCGGCCTGCCGGAGCTCCGGGAGGCGATCGTGGCGAAGACGCTGCGGGACTCCGGTCACCAGGTCTCCGCCGCCCAGGTCCTCGTCACGAACGGGGGCAAGCAGGCGGTCTACGAGGCGTTCGCGGCCCTGCTGGACCCCGGCGACGAAGTGCTGGTCATCGCGCCGTACTGGACGACCTACCCCGAAGCGGTGCAGCTCGCGGGCGGGGTCCCCGTGGTGGTGCTGACCGACGAGGGCAGCGGCTACCTGGCCACCGTGGAGCAGCTCGAGGCGGCCAGGACCCCGCGTACCAAGGTCCTGCTCTTCGTCTCCCCCTCCAACCCCACCGGCGCGGTCTACCCGCCCGACCAGGTGGAGGCCATCGGGCGGTGGGCGCTGGACAACGGCCTGTGGGTCCTGACCGACGAGATCTACGAGCACCTCGTCTACGGCGATGCCCGGTTCTCCTCCGTCCCGACGCTGGTCCCGGAGCTCGCGGACCGGTGCGTGGTGGTCAACGGCGTCGCCAAGACCTACGCCATGACCGGGTGGCGGGTGGGATGGATGCTCGGCCCGACGCGACGTCGTGACGGCGGCCACGAACCTCCAGTCGCACTCCACGTCCAACGTCGCGAACGTGAGCCAGATCGCGGCACTGGCCGCGGTGCGCGGCGACCTGTCGGCCGTGGCGGCGATGCGCGAGGTCTACGACCGGCGGCGGCAGACGATCGTCCGCATGCTCCGCGACATACCTGGCGTCGAGTGCCCCGAGCCGCTGGGGGCGTTCTACGCCTACCCCTCCGTCAAGGGGGTGCTCGGCAAGGAGATCGGCTCGCAGGGCCGGCGGCCGTCGACGAGCGCGGAGCTGTGCGAGGTCGTCCTGGAGGAGGCGGAGGTCGCCATGGTGCCGGGCGAGGCATTCGGCACCCAGGGCTACGTGCGGATGTCGTACGCGCTCGGCGACGACGACCTGGTCGAGGGCGTCACCCGGCTGCACAAGCTCCTGGCCGGGGCCCGCTGACCGCCATGACCACGATCCACTGTGCGCTTCTGCACCAGACACGCCGGCAGTCCGGTGTGTCAACGCACAGTTGAGGGATCTGGGGGCGCTGCCGAAGGCGCACCTGCACCTGCACTTCACCGGATCGCTGCGCCCGGCGACGCTGCGCGACCTGGCGGTCCGGCACGGCGTCCGGCTGCCGGACACGCTGCAGACGGTTGGCCAGGGGGCGCCGCCCGAGCTGACCGCGACCGACGAGCGGGGCTGGTTCCGCTTCCAGCGGCTCTACGACACCGCCCGCTCGGTGGTCCGCGGCGAGGCCGACGTGCGGCGGCTGCTGCGCGAGGCCGCCGAGGACGACCGCGCCGAGGGGTCGGGATGGCTGGAGATCCAGGTCGACCCGACGTCCTACGCGCCGTGGCTGGGCGGGCTCACCCCGGCCGTCGAGGTGGTGCTGGACGCCGCGCGCGAGGCCGAGGAGGCGACCGGTGTCGGGATCGGGGTCGTGATCGCGGCGAACCGGACCCGGCACCCGTTCGACGCGCGCACGCTGGCCCGGCTGGCCGCGATGCACGCGGGTGACGGCGTGGTCGGCTTCGGGCTGTCCAACGACGAGCGGCGGGGCCGCACCGAGGACTTCGCGCCGGCGTTCCGGATCGCCACCCGCGCCGGCCTCCTGTCGGCGCCCCACGGTGGCGAGCTGGCCGGGCCCGAGCACGTCCGGACCGTGCTGGACACGCTGGGCGCCCGCCGGATCGGGCACGGCGTGCGGTCCGTCGAGGACCCGCCGCTGCTCGACCGGCTCGCGCGGGAGGGGGTGACGCTCGAGGTGTGCCCGGTGTCCAACGTCCGGCTGGGGGTCCACCACGAGCTCGCCGACGTTCCCCTACGACAGCTCCGCGAGGCGGGCGTCAGCGTCGCGCTGGGCGCCGACGACCCACTCCTCTTCGGGTCACGGCTGGTCGACCAGTACGAGGCCGCGCGGACCGTGCACGGCTTCACCGACGAGGAGCTCGCCGAGCTCGCCCGGTGCTCAGTCCGCGCCTCGCGGGCTCCCGACGACGTGCGGGACCGGCTGCTTCGCGGCGTCGACGACTGGCTGGCGTAGCGCTGATCGCCGGCTAGAGCTCGGCGCCGACGAGGACCGGCTCGGCGACCAGGGAGATGCCGAACCGCTCCCGGACGCCGTCCCGGATCTCGCGCGCCAGAGCCAGCACGTCGGCGGTGGTGGCTCCCCCACGGTTGGTCAGGGCCAGGGTGTGCTTGGTCGACAGCCGCACCGGGCCGTCGCCGTAGCCCTTGGCGAACCCGGCGCGCTCGATGAGCCAGGCTGCCGAGGCCTTGACCCTGCCGTCGCGGTCGGGCCACCGCGGCGCCTCGTCGGGGAGCAACCGGCCGGCGTCCTCGGCGGGCAGGAACGGGTTGGTGAAGAACGACCCGACGCTCCACGTGTCGTGGTCGGCCGCGTCGAGCACCATCCCCTTCCCCCGGCGCAGGTCGAGGACCGCAGCCCGGACGTCGGCCGCCGGGACGCGCTCGCCCACGGAGACCCCGAGGCGCCGGGCGAGCTCGGCATAGCGGACCGGAGCACCGAGGCGCGAGTGCTCGAGGGCGAGGGCGACCGACAGCACGACGTAGCGGTCGGAGCCCTTGAACACGCTGTGCCGGTACGAGAAACGGCAGTCCGCGTTGTCGAGGAGCAGCACGTCACCGGTCGTCCGGTCCAGCACGCGCACCCACGCGAGGGTCTGCGAGAGGTCCTGGCCGTAGGCACCGATGTTCTGGATCGGGGCGGCACCGACCTGGCCCGGGATGCCGGAGAGGGCTTCGATCCCGGCGTAGCCCTCCTGCACCGCGAGCGCCACCGCGAGGTCCCAGTCGTCCCCGGCCGCGAGCTGCAGCGCGTGCTCGGCGAGTGGAGCCGACGCCACGCCGCTGGTCGCGACCTTCAGGACCGTCCCGTCGAAGCCCGCGTCGGCGGGGACGAGGTTGCTGCCTCCGCCCAGGATCAGCAGCGGCTCCCCGCGGGCATCCGCCGCACGCACCACGTCGACGACCTCGTCGTCGGTCTCGGCGACAACCAGGCGACGTGCCGGGCCCGCCGACGCGCAGGGTCGTGAGCCCCGACAGGGGGACGTCGGACTGCTCGCGCACGGCTAGAGCTGGACGACGGCCTGGGCCCGCCCCAGCACCTTCTTGCCCGCGTGCAGGGCGGTGAGGTCGACCCGGACCCGCTTGTCGTCCAGGACGGCGGCGACGACGCCGGTGACCTCGACCGTCGCCCCCTCGTCGTCGTCGGGAACCGGGACCGGCCGGGTGAACCGGACGCCGTACTCGACCACCCGCGCCGGGTCGCCGGCCCAGTCGGTGACGACCCGCACGGCGAGGGCCATCGTGAACATGCCGTGGGCGATGACGTCGGGCAGCCCGACGCTCGTCGCCACCCGCTGGTTCCAGTGGATGACGTTGAAGTCGCCGGACGCCCCGGCGTAACGGACCAGGTCGGCCCGGCGGACGGGGAAGGTCTGGCCGGGCAGCTCGGTCCCGACAGGCGACCTCCTCGAAGGCGGGGGCCATCAGCCCTCCCCGCGTACGACGAGGGTGGACCAGGCCGTCACCACGTGCTCGCCCTCGACGGTCGCGACGTCGCTGCGGGAGGTGAGCATGTCGTGCCCTCCGGCGGACCGGACCGACTCGAGCGTCACCGTGACGGTGAGGGCGTCGCCGGCGCGCACCGGCCGGGTGTGCGCGAAGCGCTGCTCGCCGTGCACGACCCGGCCGTAGTCGATGCCCAGCTCCGGGTCGTCGATCATGCGCCGGGACGCCCGGAACGTGAGAACGAAAGGGAAGGTGGGGGGCGCGATGACGTCCGGGTGACCGAGCGCCTTGGCGGCGGCGCGGTCCCGGTAGGCGGGGTTGGGGTCGCCGACGGCGTCGGCGAACTCGCGGATCTTCTCCACGCCGACCTCGTAGGGGTCGGTGGGCGGGTACGTCCGCCCGGCGTAGCGACGGGTCGATCGGCATCGCCGACCCTATGGCCGGGTTAGCGGGTCTCGCGGTGCAGGGTGTGCCGGCGGTCGCGAGGGCAGTACTTCTTGAGCTCGAGCCGGTCCGGGTCGTTGCGGCGGTTCTTGCGCGTGATGTAGTTGCGCTCCTTGCACTCGACGCACGCCAGCGTGATCTTCGGACGGATGTCGGTCTGCTTGGCCACGGTGGGCGCTCCTAGCCTTGTCGGGCGGGCCCGGACCGGGCCCGATGCTGTCGAGTCGTGCTGTCGAGTCGTGCTCTGTGGTGCGTCGAGTGGTGCTGTAGCGGAGGCCGGACTTGAACCGGCGACACAGCGATTATGAGCCGCTTGCTCTACCTGGCTGAGCTACTCCGCCGAGTCGGGCCGCACCCCCCGCGAGGTGACGACCGTCCAGAGCCCCCTTACGGAATCGAACCGTAGACCTTCTCCTTACCATGGAGACGCTCTGCCGACTGAGCTAAGGGGGCACGAGCCCGATGAGGATACAGGCCTCTCGGCGGCCTCTGCCAACCCGGCTCGGGCGCCTCGGGACGGGGCCAGGAGCGGCCTGAGCCGGGAACGCCGACGAGGGCGTGACCGTGACGGTCACGCCCTCGTCAGGGTGCGTGGCAGGTGAAGGATTCGAACCTTCGTAGGCTAAGCCGACGGATTTACAGTCCGCTCCCATTGGCCACTCGGGCAACCTGCCGTGCACCGCCGAGGATATCCGACGCACTGAGAGCCCCGGCACACCCCACGGTCACCCACCCGGCCCCGGGTTCGCCGCCGGTCTCCTTGACGGGCTCCTCGCGGGGGGACCGCACGCCGCGCACGGCGCTGGCGAGACCTGCCAGACCCACTCCGACGAGAAGCACCGGCGCGAGCCACTCGAGGTGCGGCCGGGCGTCGGTCGCCGCACCCACCAGGTGGGTCGTGGCGATCAGCAGGAAGACGCCTCCTGCGATGAGAGACACCCAGTCCACGTCATGACGCTTCATCGCCGCACCACCTTCAGCTGTCCGAAGCCCACTTCGGCGTCGATCCTGATCTCCGTGCCGCTCGGGCTCGCCACGGGGGCGGCGCTGGCGGTGGCATGGACGTCGGTCCCGTTCTCCTCCGGCTCGTCCAGCAGGACCGCGTTGCCGGCGCCCACCTCGCCGTCGACCGTGACGGCTGCGTCGAAGGGCACGTAGATGCGCAGCTCTCCGATGCCGAGACGGGCTTCGACGTCGACGTCGCTTCCGTCCGGCAGGTCGGTGAGGTACAGCTCGGCGTCACCGATGCCCAGCCGGTGCGGCCGTTCGGCGCCGGCCACCGTCGAGGGCTGCCAGGTCCGCTCGCCGATCCCCCCGGCCACCCGCTGGTCGACGGCAGCCGCGACCGAGGTGGCGATCGAGAGCAGGATGCCCAGCACGATCAGCCCGCGGGACCGGCCGGCGACCGCGCCGACGAGCAGCCCGATGGCAACGACGGCCAGCGCCGCTCCGAACACGGCGACGGCGCGGAAGTCGTCCGCTGCTCCGTCGCTCGCCATGTTCCACAGCAGCATCAGCCCGACCACCAGCAGGGTCGCGCTCACGGTGACCCGGCCGAGCACGGATCGCTCGCGCGGTGGCGCCGGCGGAACCGGCGGCAGCGGCATCGTCGGCATCGGCGGAGCGGAGCGCCGGGGGCGGCGGGGCCTGGCCGGGAGCCGTCGCCACGTACGCGGTGCCGGGGGTCTGGCCGTAGGCGCCGGGGTCGGGCGGCGGGCACCGGCCCGTACGTCGGCGTCGTGCCCGCCTGGACGGCGCCGGGGCGCTGCCCGTTCCGGACGAGCAGGACGACGATCAGGCCCACGACGATCAGCGCACCCAGCCCGCCGAGGCCCGGACCGGTGTCCAGCACGGCGCCCATGAAGACCAGCCCGAGGATCAGCACGACGACTCCGGCGACCACCGTCCTCACGGTCGAGGCCGGTCGGTGTGCCCGCGCAGCAACCGCTGGCCCTCGGACTCGTTCTCACCGTCCTCCGGCAGGAGCAGCCAGCCGAGGGCGTAGAGCAGGATGCCGGACCCGCCGAAGAAGGTCAGGACGACGAACAGGATGCGGAAGATGAGCGGGTCGACGCCCGCGTAGCGGCCCAGCCCGCCGGCGACGCCGAACAGCTTCCGGTCCTGCCGGCTGCGGCGCAGCGTGGAGATGGGTGGGTAGGGACCGGCAGGGGTTCCCTGCGGCGGGGCCTGTGTCTCGTCTGTGGTCATGTCGCCATCGTGTCCGCGCCACGGCACCGTTGCCATCAGGTGACGTCCCTGGAGCCACCCTGACCCGACCCTGAGCGCGCGCTGGGGCGGTGACCCTGATGCGTGGCCCGTGCCGGCGTAGGAGGATCAGGGGGTGAACGACACGACCACGCCTGCCGCCGGGCCGGTCGCGCGGCTCTACCGCCGCAGCGACGGGCGGGTCCTGGCCGGTGTCGCCCGCGGTCTCGCCGACCACCTGGGCGTGGACGTGCTGTACGTCCGGCTGGCGTTCGTCGTCCTCGCGGCTGCCAGCGGTGCCGGCGTCGTCGCGTACGGACTGTTCTGGGTGTTCGCGCCGCAGGACCCCTACGAGGCCGCGCAGCCGCGCGACCGCGAGCGGGATCTCACGATGCTGCTCGCGCTCGGGTCGTTGACCGTCGGCGGCCTGCTGCTCCTGTCCGCCCTCGGGTTCGGCCTGAACCCTGGCCTGGCTGTGCCCCTGGTCACCGTCGGCGTCGGCGTGGTGATCCTCTGGCGGCAGGTCGACGACGACGCCCGGGAGCGCTGGCGGCAGGCGACCGGCACCGACCGCGTCGGCGGTGCCGCGCGGGCGGCCGGCGGCATCGCCCTCGTCGTCGTCGGCGCCGGGGCGATCCTGGTCGGCCCGGCCGACCTGGACGGCACGTCCGGCGGGCTGGTCGCCGCCATCGTGGTCGCGCTCGGGATCGCCTTGGTGAGCGGCCCGTGGTGGATGCGGATGGCGCGTGACCTCGCTGCCGAGCGCAACGCGCGGATCCGCGAGCAGGAGCGCGCCGAGGTCGCGGCCCACGTGCACGACTCGGTACTGCACACGCTTGACGCTGATCCAGCGGCACGTGGACAACCCTCGCGAGGTCGGCCGGCTGGCCCGCTCCCAGGAGCGCGAGCTGCGCGGCTGGCTCTACCGGCCGACTGCCACCGCCGGCGCGACGATGACGTCCGCGCTCGAGCAGGCCGCGGCCGAGGTCGAGGACGCGCACGGCGTCGCCATCGAGGTGGTGGTCGTGGGCGACAGCGCGCTGGACGACCGGCTGCTGGCGGTCCGCGACGCGGCCCGCGAGGCCCTGGTGAACGCGGCGAAGTACGCCGGCGACTCCGCGATCTCGGTCTATGCCGAGGTGGAGCCGGACCAGGTCACCGTGTTCGTCCGCGACCGGGGCCCGGGCTTCGACCCCGACGCGGTGCCGGAGGACCGGCTGGGCCTGCGACAGTCGGTGGTCGGCCGGATGGACCGCCACGGCGGCCGGTCGACGATCCGGTCGGGGGCCGGGGACGGCACCGAGATCCAGCTCGAGATGCCCCGCGACCCGAGGAGCACCACGTGACCGACGACCCGCGCAGCGAGCCGACGAGCCGCGCAGGCCGCTTCCCGGTCCGGTCCGGTGCGGGTCGTGCTCGTCGACGACCACCGGATGTTCCGCAGCGGCGTCCGGGCCGAGCTCGGCGACGCGGTGGAGGTCGTCGGCGAGGCGGAGGACGCCGAGCAAGCCGTCACCGTCATCACCGCGACCCGGCCCGACGTGGTGCTGCTCGACGTCCACCTGCCCGGTGGCGGGGGCCGCGCGGTGCTGTCGGCGGTGGTGGGTCAGCTGCCCGACGTACGGTTCCTGGCGCTCTCGGTGTCCGACGCCCCCGAGGACGTGATCGCGGTCATCCGGGGAGGCGCCCGGGGGTACGTCACCAAGTCGATCACCGGGCCGGAGCTGGCTGCTGCCGTCCGCCGGGTCGCAGACGGTGACGTCGTGTTCTCGCCACGGCTGGCCGGGTTCGTGCTCGACGCGTTCGCCGCGACGACCGACGTCGCGACCGTCGACGAGGACCTGGACCGGCTCTCGCAGCGCGAGCGCGAGGTGCTGCGGCTGATCGCCCGCGGCTACACCTACAAGGAGGTCGGCAAGGCGCTGTTCATCTCGGTGAAGACCGTCGAGACCCACGTCTCGGCGGTGCTGCGCAAGCTGCAGCTGTCCAACCGCCACGAGCTGACCCGGTGGGCGAACGCCCGGCGCCTCGTGTGAGCGGCCGCACGGGCCGCTGAGCCCTCAGCAGCGCAGGTTGGCGTCGAACCCGTCGCGGGCGAACTGCGCGAGCCGGACCCGGCCGCCGGTGAACGAGTGCGCCGGGGAGCACTTCCTGGCCGCGGCCTTCCGGGTGCCGACCCCCGCGTACCAGACGTGTGCCCGGTCCAGGCTCGCGCCACCCGTGATCCGCTCCCACTGGTGGGCCGTGCTGTAGACCCCGACCCGGTTGACGCCGCGCCGCTCGAGCAGGGCTGTCATCCCCCGCAGGACGGCGACGTCGTTGCGGAGGTACTTCCCGGTCTCGCCGTACTCCAGCGACTCCCAGGTGTTGCTGGTCTCCACGTCGAGCCACCAGGTGGTCTCGGTGACGGCAGGGGCTCCGACCGACGAGGCGGCAGCCCTGGCCCGGGCCAGCGCGTCCTTCGCGGCGTTCCAGCCGTAGTCGAAGGCGCAGCCCGCGGAGTCAGGGTGAGCTCGGGTGCAGGTCCGCGGGTGCTGCTGACCGAGCGGCCAGAAGCTCGACAGCCGCGGACCGGGGTTGGCCGTGTTGACGTAGTACGCCGGCTTGGCCATCGTCCGGGCCCAGGTGATCTGCTCGGCCAGGCAGGGGTTCGGGTCGAACGGCTTTCCGCCGTCGACACCGACGACCCCGAAGGTCCCGCGCGACGGCAGCGGAGCACCGCACTGCGGGTAGCTCACGTCGTAGCCGGTGGCTCGCGACGCGAGGGCGACCGGCTCGGCGGACGCGGTGGACGCAGGGACAAGGACGGCCGCGGCGGCCACGGCAACCGTCCCCAGGCACCCGAACAGGCGGCGTACGGCCATGACGACTCCCCCGACGACGATGATCATGCGAGCTGGCAGACCATACCGAATGCGGCGACTCCGGACATGGCGAGGCGTCGTATAGCGTGCCGCCATGGCTGACTCGTCGTTCGACATCGTGAGCAAGGTCGACCACCAGGAGGTCGACAACGCCCTGAACCAGACCGCGAAGGAGATCTCGCAACGGTTCGACTTCAAGAACGTCGGCGCGTCGATCAAGTGGTCCGGCGAGGCCATCCGGATGGAGGCGAACAGCGAGGACCGCGTCAAGGCCATCCTCGACGTCTTCGAGACCAAGCTGGTCAAGCGCGGCATCTCGCTGAAGTCCCTGAAGAAGGGCGAGCCGACGCTGTCGGGCAAGGAGTACTACCTGGTCTGCGAGATCGAGCAGGGCATCTCGAGCGAGAACGCCAAGAAGGTCGCGAAGCTCATCCGCGACGAGGGGCCGAAGTCGGCGAAGGCGCAGATCCAGGGCGACGAGCTGCGGGTGAGCTCGAAGTCGCGCGACGACCTGCAGGCCGTCCAGGCGCTGGTCAAGGGCGCCGACCTCGACTTCGCAGTGCAGTTCGTCAACTACCGCTGACGGCTGGCCGGCTCGCCGGGGTGCACCTGAGCCGGCCGGACCTCAGCGCTGGTAGCCGGCCATCCGCTCGAGGCGGGCGATCCGCTCGGCCATCGGGGGGTGGGTCGAGAACCAGCTCGACATGCCCTCGTGACGGAACGGGTTGGCGATCATCATCGAGCTCGTCGTCCGCAGGTTCGGCTCGGGGGGCAGCGGAAGCGCTCGGGTGCCGAGCTCGAGCTTGCGCAGCGCGCTGGCCAGTGCCAGCGGGTCGCCCGTCACCTGCGCGCCCGAGGCGTCGGCCTGGAACTCCCGGGACCGGCTGATCGCCATCTGGATCACGGCCGCCGAGATGGGTCCCAGGATGAAGACGAGGAGCATCCCGAGCGGGCCCGGGCCGTCCTCGTCGTCGCCGCGGAAGAAGTAGGTGATGTACGACAGGTACATGATCACGCTGGCCAGGCCGGCCGCGACCGAGCTGATCAGGATGTCGCGGTTGTAGACGTGGGCCAGCTCGTGGCCCAGGACGCCGCGCAGCTCGCGCTCGTCGAGGATCGCGAGGATGCCCTCGGTGCAGCACACGGCAGCGTTGCGGGGGTTCCGCCCGGTGGCGAAGGCGTTGGGGGCGTTGGTCGGGGAGATGTAGAGCCGCGGCATCGGCTGGCGGGAGGCGGTGGAGAGCTCGCGGACGATCCGGTGCATCGCCGGCTGCTCGGCCTCGCTGACCGGCCGGGCGCGCATCGATCGCAGCGCGAGCTTGTCGCTGTAGAAGTAGGCGATGCCGTTGGTGGCGAGCGCGATCAGGATGGCGATCGTCAGTCCGGCCCGGCCGCCGAGCCATTGCCCGACGAGCAGGATCAGGCCGGAGAGGAGCGCGAGCAGGACGGCGGTCCTGACGCCGTTCGCATGGCGGTGCACGGGGGTTCCTCCGCGGGTGTTCTCGTGTGGTCCACCCACAGAACGACCCCGCCGGGCGGGCCGTTCCCAGGACGCCCGCCCTGTGATCACCCGGGAGGCGGGTCCAGCCGGGTCAGGGCGAACCGGTCCAGCGCCTCGGCGTCGCGCTCCGGGAGGTCGTCGAAGGTGAGCACCGCCGACCCCGTCCCCGGGTCGAACCGGTGCAGCCGGCCGACGACGTTGAGCGACCTGTCCTCACCCAGGTGCAGCACGAGGTCCATCGGGTCCTCGTAGGACCACCCGTCCTCACCGAGGTCGAGCCGGACGCCCCCTCGGGAGATGTCGAGGGCGGCGACGGTCTGCTGCTCGCCACCGGAGGGTGGCAGCGTCACCATGGCCCCGCCGGCCCGCAGGGCTCGGCGCCGCCGTTCGTCCGCGAGTCGCACGACACCCTCGACCTGCAGCGACTCGGGGTCGACGGCCGAGGCCCTGCCGGCGAAGATCGTGATCCCGCCCTCCTCGCCGTCGCGACTGACCGTGCTGAGCCACACCTGGTGGTGGTCGAGGTCGGCGACGGCGTCGGCCTCGGTGTGGATCCGGGCGACGACCCGGTCTCCCGACAGGTCCCAGGCCTGCACGGTCCCGGCCCACGCGTGCCCTCCGGCCCGGGGCAGCACGCTCACCCGACGACCGGTTGCCAATGTCGGCGACATGTCGGTCACGTCGACCTCCTCCCCGTCCCGCCACGCTAGTTGTGATCGAGCCGAAGATCACCGGAAGCCGAGGATCGAGTCGGGCAGGACGGACAGCAGCAGGGCGGCGCCCAGCGTCATCCCGATGGCGAGACCGTCCGACCAGGAGATGCGGTACGACGGCGGCCGGGCGGCGCCCGGCGCACCGGTGGCATCGGCGGAACCGTCCGGGCGCGCGTAGAGCAGGGCCGCCCACGCCAGGTAGTAGGCCAGCCCGATGACCACGTTGACGGCCATCACGACGGCCAGCCAGCCGTATCCCTGGTCGACCGGCGCGCCGGAAGACCACGACCTTGGCGAAGAGCCCGAGCAGGCCCGGCGGGAGCCCGGCCAGGCAGGCCAGCGAGAAGGCGAGCGCGAACGCCGACAGGGGCTCGGTGCGGCCCAGCCCCCGGTAGTCGGCCAGCAGGTTGGACTCGCGGTGCCGGCCGACCAGGGTGACGACGCTGAACGCGCCGAGGTTCATCACGGCGTACGCGACGACGTACGCAACGGTGGCCGACAGGACCTCGTCGACCCGTCCGACCGTGGCGGCACCGAGCGGCACCAGCATGTACCCGACTGCGCGACCGACGACCAGGCCAGCAGCCGGACGGCGTGCCGCTGGCGCAGGGCGGCCAGGTTGCCGACCGTCATGGTCAACGCCGCGACGACGGCCAGCGTGGGACCCCAGACGTCGGCGTACGGACCGAAGCCCTCGGTCAGCAGCAGCGCGAGCCCGACGAAGCCGGCCGCCTTGGACACCACCGAGAGGTAGGCGGCGACCGGGACCGGCGCACCCTGGTAGGTGTCCGGCGCCCAGAAGTGGAAGGGCACCGCGGCGACCTTGAAACCGAAGCCGGCAAGGGCCAGCGTGACGCCGAGCAGCAGGAGCGGCTGGCGAGCAGCCGGGTCGTCGAGCGCCGTCGCGACGCGGGCCAGGTGGACCGTGACCGGTGACGCCGTAGACCAGGCTCAGGCCGAACAGCATCACCGCGGTCGACACGACGGACACCAGGAACAACTTGAGAGCAGCCTCGCTGGACCTGCTGTCGTAGCGGCGCAACGCCGACCAGGGCGAAGGCCGGCAGCGACACCACTTCGAGGCTGACGACGAGGGTGAGCAGGTCGCGGCTGGCGGCGAGCGTCAGCGCGCCGGACACGCTGGCGAGGAGCAGGAAGAAGTACTCACCGGCCGGGAGGGCGCTGTCGCGCACCGTGTCGAGGGAGAGCAGCGTGACGACGATCGCGCCCGCGAGCACCAGCGCCTGGAAGACCAGCGTGAGGTCGTCGACGACGTACGAGCAGGCAGGCAGCTGCAGTCCGTCGCCCGGCACGCAGAACGTGCTGCGACGATCCCCTACGAGCGGCACCAGGAGCGCGGCAGCGACGGCGAGGCCCGCCACGGCCAGCCACCCGGCGACCTGCCGTCGCCCCGCCGGGAGGAACAGGTCGGCGACGAGGACGGCGAGCGCGACCAGGGCGACGAGGAGCGGGGCGGCGACCGCGAGGTAGTCGATGGACTGCAGGGACTGCTGGCTGCTCATGAGTCACCACCGCCGAGCAGGACGCGTACGACGGGGTCGCTCGCGTCGAGCAGCCATCCCGGCCAGAGCCCCAGCACGAGCACGAGCGCCACCACCGGTGCCCAGACCAGCGACCTCGTGGCGGCTCGCGTCGCGCATCAGCACGGCGTCCCGCCAGGCCTGGAAGCTGGTGCCCTGCGCGACGCGGCGCAGGAGTGCCACGAAGTACGTGGTCGTGAGCACCACACCGACCCCCGCGACCGCCATCAGCACGAGGTAGTAGCCGCGCGGGAGCGCCGGGTCCGGGTCGTAGGCGCCGAGCAGCACGAGCATCTCGCCCCAGAACCCGGCGAGCCCCGGCAGCCCGAGGCTGGCCACAGCGGCGAACGCGAGCAACGAGCCCAGCACGGGCATCCGCTCGTAGAGGCCGCCGCCGAGGATCTCCATCGACGACGTGTGGTGCCGGTCCTTGACCGCTCCGGCGAGGAAGAACAGCAGCCCGGTGATCAGGCCGTGGGCGATGTTGGCGTAGAGCGCACCGTTGACGCCGACCGGCGTGAGCGTGGCGATGCCGAGCAGCACGAACCCCATGTGGCTCACGCGAGGAGAACGCGACCAGGCGCTTGAGGTCGGTCTGGGCGAGGCAGGCGAGCGAGCCGTAGACGATGCCGACGACGGCCAGCGCGCGAGATACGGCGCCACCGCCTCGGCCCCCTCGGGGACGACCGGCAGCGCGATGCGCACGAACCCGTAGGTGCCCATCTTCAGCAGCACGCCGGCGAGCAGGACCGATCCGACGGTCGGCGCGGCCGTGTGGGCGTCGGGCAGCCAGGTGTGCAGCGGCCACATCGGCGTCTTGACGGCGAAGCCGAGGCCGAGCGCGAGGAACGCCAGCACCTGGATGCCGCGGCTCATGTCGGCGCCCTGCCGCTCGGCCAGCTCCACCATGTCGAAGGTGCCGGCGTGAGTGCCGACGAGAAGCATGCCGAGCAGCATCACGACGCTGCCGAGCAACGTGTAGAGGATGAACACGTTCGCGGCCCGCCGCCGTCCCCCGGGCACCGTGTCGTCGCCCCACTGCGCGATCACGAACCACATCGGGACGAGCACGACCTCGAAGAAGACGAAGAACAGCAGCAGGTCGAGGGCAACGAACGTGCCGAGCATGCCGGCCTCGAGCAGCAGCAGCAGCCCCACGAGGGCACGCAGCCGGCCGGCCTCCGGGCGGACCCGCAGCAGGTAGCCATGCACAGCGCCGTCAGCCCCGTGGTGAGCAGCACCAGCGGCGGCGAGATCCCGTCGATGCCCAGGTGGAACCGCAGTCCCGAGGCTCGGCACCCACTCGACGTCGGTCGATCGGCGACGTGACCGCTGCCCAGACCGAGACCGCGAACGTGGCGGTCGCGACGACCGTGCCGAACTGGGCCGCGAGCCGCTCGGAGCGACGCGGCGGCCCGACGAGCAGCAGCAGGGCGCCGGCGGCGGGCAGCGCGAGCAGGAGGGGGAGCAGCCAGTCGGTCACGAGGCGAGGGTCACCACCCCGACGACGAGCAGCAGGACCCCGGCGAGCAGCCCGGTGAGGTAGGCCTGCACGTTGCCGCCCTGGGTCCGCGCCACCAGCCCGGCCAGCCGCGCCGGCCTCGCTGCCGGTGCCACGGACGGCTCCCCCGACGACGGCGTCGTCCGCCCAGCCGCACCGATCGGGTCGCCCGGCGCACCGGCCGGACCACGACGCGGTCGTAGAAGTCGTCGACGAAGAAGGCGCGTTCCAATGCCGTACGCGAGCGAAGGGCCGCCGTCGGGTCGACCGCGGGGGCGCGCCGCCAGGCCCAGGCGACGGCGCCGGCACCGGCAACCACCAGGAGACCGACAGCGCAGACATGCCCAGGTGCGGCGAGAGGCCGACGGCGGGAAGTCGGTGACCGGCGGGTCACCCGGCGGGTGGGCGCCCTCCTGCCAGGATCGGGCCGACGTCCAGCGGACGCACGTGCAGGGACCCGTCAGGATCAGTCCGCAGCAGGACCGAGGGGACCGCCAGGACGACCAGGGGCCAGCGCATCGCGGCCGGCGGCTCGTGGCCGGCCGCACCGCCGCGCGGCCGGTGGAAGAACGTGAGCAGCCACAGCCGCGTCACGTACGCGGCCGTGACCAGCGACGGTGAGAAGCGCCGCGACGAGCGACCAGCCAGCCGGCCCAGGCGGCCACCGGCCCCTCGTGCAGCGCAGCCTCCTCCGCGGCGCCGAGCACCGCCTCCTTGGAGAAGAACCCGGCGAACGGCGGCACACCGGCCAGCGCGGCGAGCCCGACCGTCGCTGTCGCGAAGGTCACCGGCATCAGCCGGCGCAGCCCGCCCATGTCCGGCATCAGGTTGGTGCCGACCGCGTGGATGACCGACCCGGCGGCGAGGAACAGCAGCGCCTTGAAGGCAGCGTGGGTGAGCAGGTGGAACCCGGCCGCTGCCGCCGACCCGACCGCGAGACCGCCGAGCATGTAGGCGAGCTGGCTCACCGTCGAGTAGGCGAGCACGCGCTTGATGTCGTCCTGGGCGAGCGCGGCGAGCGCCGCACCGAGCATGGAGACGGCCGCGATCACCGCCATCACGGCCAGGGTGACCGGGGCCGCGAGGAAGACGTCGTACAGCCGGACGACGAGATAGATGCCGGCGGCGACCATGGTGGCCGCGTGGATGAGCGCGCTGATCGGCGTCGGACCGGCCATCGCGTCCGGCAGCCAGGTGTGCAGCGGGAACTGCGCCGACTTGCCGACGACCCCGCAGAGCAGGAGCAGGGTGGCGACCGTCGCCGTGCGTTCGGACAGGTCCGGCGTCCAGGACGTCGGTGATGCGGAACGAGCCGGCAGCGGTGCCGAGCGCGAAGATGCCGAACAGGAAGCCGACGTCACCGAGCCGGGTGACGACGAACGCCTTGACCGCGCTGGCCCGCGAGCCCTCCTGCTCCCAGTGGTGCCCGATCAGGAAGTAGGAGCAGACGCCCATGACCTCCCAGCCCACCAGCAGCACCATCAGGTCGTCGGCGAAGACGACGAGCAGCATCGCGGCGGTGAACAGCGACACCAGGGCGGCGTACGAGGAGTAGCGGGGGTCGCCCTTGAGGTAGGCGGTCGAGTAGACCTGGACGGCCAGCGCGACCACGGCCACCGCCAGCGAGACCAGCGCGGCGAACCCGTCGACGCGCAGCGCCAGCGACATGTCGACCGACCCGGTCGGGACGGACGCCAGCCGCGCGCTCTCGACCCAGGACACCTCGGCGGGGTCCGGCCCGGCGACTGCCCGCGCCGCCAGGACCAGGGCGGACAGCAGCGAGAGCACGGTGCCGGTGACGGCCACCGGCACGACGGCCCGCGGCCAGCGCGGGCCGGCGAGGAGCCCGGCGAGCGCCGCCAGGAACGGCGCGAGCAGCGCGACGTAGACGGCGGTCACGCCGCGTCCTCCGCCTCGGCCAGCTCGTCGAGGAGGTCGAGCTGGGCCGTCTGACGGTTCCGGAACACCAGCAGGATGATGGCGAGCCCGAGACCGACCTCGGCGGCGGCGATCGTGATGACGAACAGCGTGAACACCTGGCCGGCCAGCAGCTCGTCGCGCAGCCACACGTCGAAGGCGACCAGGTTGATGTTCACGGCGTTGAGCATCAGCTCGACGCGCCATCAGGACGAGGATCGCGTTGCGTCGTGCGAGCACGCCGTAGACGCCGATGCAGAACAGCAGACCGGCGAGCAGGACCGGCATCAGCAGCGGCATCAGCGCGCGCCCTCGGGAGAGCCCTCGTCGGCGCCGATGTCGCGGCGGGACAGGACGATCGCGCCCACCAGCGCGGCGAGCAGGAGCACCGACAGCGCCTCGAACGGCAGGACCCAGCCGCGGAAGATGGCGCTGCCCGCGCTCGGTGGACGAGCCGCCGACGTCGTCCGACCCGAGCACGATGTCCTCACCGGCGAAGGCGTCGATGGAGGCAACCACCACGACTCCGGCGAGGCCGAGCGCGACCACCGCGGCCACCGCCCGCTGCAGGGGCGGGGCATCGAGGTCGGTCGAGGCACCGATCGGCGCCCGGGTGAGCATCAGACCGAACAGCAGCAGCACGACCACCGCACCGACGTAGATCAGCACCTGCACCCAGGCGACGAACTCGGCCGAGAGCAGCAGGTAGCACCCGGCCACCGAGCCGAGGCAGACCACCAGCCACAGGGCGGCGTGCACCATCTGGTGGGTCGTGACCACCAGCAGCCCCGAGCCGAGCGCGACGAGCCCGAGCAGGCCGAACAGCACCTCCAGCAGGGTCACCGGTGACCGTCCCCATGTCGGGGTCGTCGGGGTCAGGCTCGTCGGGGCGGTAGACCACCGATCCCAGCTCACGCCGCCCGGTCGGGGCCTCCTCGGCCACGGGCGCCGGCGGTGCGGCCGGCTCGTCGACAACCGGCGGCTCGGCGTCCGCAGGCTCCGCCGTCGCAGCCGCCCGCTCCCGACGCGCCGGGCGGCCCTCCGCCGGCGGCGCCAGCGCCGCAGCGGCCGCGTCGAGCTCCTTCGGGCGTACGCCGTGGTGGTCGTGCGCGGGCGGCGGCGGGACGGTCTCCATCCACTGCCCGAGCCGTTCCTTGCCGTGGGTGAGGTCCCGGATGTCGAGCTCGGAGTACTCGAACTCCGGTGACCAGAACAGGGCGTCGAACGGGCAGGCCTCGATGCAGATCCCGCAGTACATGCACAGGGAGAAGTCGATGTCGAAGCGGTCGAGCACGTTGCGCTGGCGCTCCCGGCCACCCGGGGGTGCCGGGATGGTCTCCTTGTGCGAGTCGATGTAGATGCACCAGTCGGGGCACTCACGGGCGCAGAGCATGCAGACCGTGCAGTTCTCCTCGAGCAGCGCGATGACGCCTCGGCTGCGCGGCGGCAGCTCCGGCTTGACGTCGGGGTACTGCGCGGTCACCGACCGGCGCCCCATCGTCCGCAGTGTGACCGCGAGGCCCTTCGCGAGCCCGGCATCCCGGCATCTTCACGACACGACCACCGCCACCACTCCTGTCAGGGCCAGCTGGGCCAGTGCCACCGGCACCAGGCCCTGCCAGGCCAGCCGCTGCAGCTGGTCCTCGCGCAGCCGCGGGTACGCCACCCGCAGCCAGATCACCACGAACGCGAGGACCATCGTCTTGACCAGCGTCCAGACGACGCCGACCGCGCCCCAGAGCGCGTCGTCGAACGGGCCGCGCCAGCCGCCGAGGAACAGCACGACGGTGAGCGCCGACAGGACGACGATGCCGGCGTACTCGGCGAGCAGGAAGAGCGCGAAGCGCAGGCCGGTGTACTCCGTGTAGGCACCGAAGATGATCTCCGAGTCGGCGACCGGCATGTCGAACGGCGGCCGCTGCAGCTCGGCGAGGCCGGCCACGAAGAACACCACCGCGCCGGGCAGCTGCCAGAGCAGCCACCACGGCTCCCACTCGGCCACGATGCCCGGCAGCGACAGGGTGCCCGCCGCCATCGCGACGGAGGCGGCGGCGAGCAGGAACGGCAGCTCGTAGGCCAGCAGCTGGGCCGCCGTGCGCAGGCCGCCGAGCAGCGAGAACTTGTTGGCGCTGGCCCAGCCCGCCATCAGCGAGCCGAGGACCCCGACGCCCATCACGGCCAGGACGAAGAACAGGCCGGCGTCGAGGTCGTGGCCGACCCAGCCGGGAGCCGACGGGGATCGCGACGAGCGACGACCAGGTAGGGGATCAGCGCCACGGCGGGCGCCAGCTTGAAGACCGTACGGTCGGCCGCCGCCGGGACGACGTCCTCCTTCTGCGCGAACTTCACCCCGTCCGCGACGAGCTGGGCCCACCCGTGGAAGCCGCCCGCGTACATCGGGCCGAGCCGGCTCTGCATGTGGGCCATCGCCTTGTGCTCGGTCTGGCCCACCAGGAGCGGCAGCACGAGGAACGCGCCGAGCACCAGCACGATGCGCAGCGCCGCCTCGAGCACCTCGGTCACTCCGGCGCCTCCTGGCCGGTCTCCGGAGCGGCCGGGAGGACCGGCCGGTCCGGGCGCGGGCCCCAGACGTCGGGGTCGGGCACCCCGGGGGTCGGTTCTTGCGCCGGCTCGGGGCGTCCCCGTCGGACTCGCCGGGCTCCTTCGCCCCGGGCCACGCCTTCGCGGCGCGCGCCGCGAGCACGAAGTCCTTGCGCAGCGGGTTGCCCTCGAAGCCGTCGGGGAGCAGCAGGGGGACGAGGTTCGGGTGCCCGTCGAAGACGATGCCGAACATCTCGAAGGTCTCCCGCTCGTGCCAGCTCGCCCCGGCGAAGACCCCCGTCACCGTCGCGAGCACCGGGTCGGGCGCCGGGACGCGGGTCCGCAGCAGCAGGTGCTCACGTCGCGCCAGCGACCAGAGGTGGGTCACCACGTCGAAGCCCGGCTCGTCGGCGTCGTCCAGCTGGTCGACCGCGGTCAGCCAGTCGAAGTAGGTGAACTCGAGCTCGTCGCGGGCGACGGCCACCGCGTCGGGCCAGGACGCGCGGGGCACGTCCACCGTGTCCTGACCGAACGACGACTCGACGCGCCCGGCGAACCGCTGCGCCAGGCGCTGGGCCGGCGTGTCGAGAGCCGGCTCGGTCACGGCGTGTCCACGGGGACCGAGGTGATCGGGCCGCGTGGCGCTCGGCGGTGGTAGCGGTCGGTCAGCGACTCGGCCGCGATCTTCTCCTGCAGCTTGAGGATGCCCTGCAGCAGCGCCTCGGGCGCGGTGGGCAGCCCGGCACGTAGACGTCGACCGGGACGATCTGGTCGACGCCCTTGGTCACGCAGTAGGAGTCCCAGTAGGGGCCGCCGGAGTTGGAGCAGGCGCCGAACGAGATGACGTACTTCGGCTCCGGCATCTGCTCGTAGAGCCGCTTCACGGCGGGCGCCATCTTGTCCGTGACGGTGCCGCTGACGACCATCAGGTCGGCCTGCCGTGGGCCGGGGCGAACGGGATGACCCCGAGCCGGATGAAGTCGTGCCGCGACATGGACGAGGCGATGAACTCGATCGCGCAGCAGGCCAGCCCGAAGTTGAAGACCCAGAGGCTGTAGCGGCGTCCCCAGTTGAGGATCAGCCGCATCGGCTCCGGGGCGTGGCGCTGCAGGGGACCGAGGGTCGGGGGTCCGCCGGTCCGGGACGCCGGTGGCCCGACGGTCGGGGAGGGCAGGTCTACAGCCACGCCAGCACCCCCTTGCGCCAGGCGTAGAGCAGGCCGACCGCCAGGAAGCCGATGAAGACGAACATCTCGACGAGCGTGGTCGCCCCGAAGCCGGGTGCGGCGAACACCGTGGCCCACGGGAACAGGTAGATCGCGTCCACCGCGAAGATCACGTAGAGGTAGGCGAAGACGTAGTAGCGGACGTGGCTCTGGGCCCAGCCCTCGCCGACCGGGTCGACCCCGCACTCGTAGGTGACGGTCTTGTCGCCGCCGGGGACGCTGGGCCGCAGGAGGCGGTTGGCCGTGAAGGCGACCGTGACGAACGCCACACCGACGAGGAGGACCAGCCCGACCAGGGCGTATCCGCCGTAGAAGCCGTCCACCCGCGCCTCCTCGATATCGCGGTCGGAGTCTAGGGGTACTAGGAACCTACGCTGACGTAACCTGGGGGTGTGCCACGAGCCAAGGACGTCCAGCAGCTCGACCGGGTCATCATCCGCTTCGCCGGGGACTCCGGCGACGGCATGCAGCTGACCGGTGACCGCTTCACCACCGAGACGGCGTCCTTCGGCAACGACCTCTCGACGCTGCCGGACTTCCCCGCGGAGATCCGCGCACCTGCCGGCACCCTGCCGGGCGTCTCGGCCTTCCAGCTGCACTTCGCCGACCACGACATCATGACCCCCGGCGACCGTCCCGACGTGCTCGTGGCGATGAACCCGGCGGCCCTGAAGGCCAACATCGCTGACCTCCCGCGGGGCGCGGACATCATCGTCAACACCGACGAGTTCACCAAGCGGAACCTCACCAAGGTCGGCTACGACGCCAACCCGATCGAGGACGGGTCGCTCGAGGCCTACACCGTCCACCCCATCGCGCTGACGTCCATGACCGTGGAGGCGCTCAAGGGCTACGACATCACCAAGAAGGAGGCCGAGCGGGCGAAGAACATGTTCGCCCTCGGCCTGCTGTCGTGGCTGTACAACCGGCCCACGGAGGGCACGGTGAAGTTCCTGGAGACGAAGTTCGCCCGCAACGAGGCGATCATGCGGGCCAACCTCACCGCGTTCCAGGCCGGGCTGGAGCTTCGGGGAGACCACCGAGGACTTCTCGGTGTCCTACGAGGTGAAGCCCGCCCAGCTGCCCACCGGGCGCTACCGCAACATCTCGGGGAACCTCGCGCTGTCCTACGGGCTGGTGGCGGCATCGCAGCGGTCCGGGCTGCCGCTGTTCCTCGGCTCCTACCCGATCACCCCCGCGTCCGACATCCTGCACGAGCTGAGCAAGCACAAGCGGTTCGGCGTCCGCACGTTCCAGGCCGAGGACGAGATCGCCGCAGTCGGCGCGGCGCTCGGCGCGGCGTACGGCGGTGCACTGGCCGTCACGTCGACGTCCGGGCCGGGGCTGGCCCTGAAGGCCGAGACGATCGGCCTCGCCGTCTCCCTGGAGCTGCCGCTGATCGTGGTGGACGTCCAGCGCGCCGGTCCGTCGACCGGCATGCCGACCAAGACCGAGCAGGCCGACCTGCTGCAGGCGATGTTCGGGCGCAACGGCGAGGCACCGGTTCCGATCGTCGCGCCGCGCTCCCCGTCGGACTGCTTCGACACGGCGCTCGAGGCGGCCCGGATCGCCACGACGTACCGCGTGCCGGTCATCCTGCTCTCCGACGGCTACCTGGCGAACGGCTCCGAGCCCTGGCGGATCCCCGAGGTGGACGACCTGCCCGACCTGAGGGTGGCCTTCGCCACCGAGCCCAACGGCACGGTGGACGGCGTGGAGGGCGCGCCGCCGGCCTTCCTGCCGTACGTGCGTGACCCGAAGACCCTCGCGCGCCCGTGGGCGGTGCCGGGCACGGCCGGCCTGGAGCACCGCATCGGCGGGATCGAGAAGGCGGACCGCACCGGCAACATCTCCTACGACCCGGCCAACCACGACTTCATGGTCCGGATCCGGCAGGCCAAGGTCGACGCGGTCGCCGACACCATCCCACCGCTGGAGGTCGACGACCCCTCGGGCCGGGCGCGCGTGCTGGTGCTGGGCTGGGGCTCGACGTACGGCCCGATCGGCGCCGCGTGCCGCCGGGTGCGGGCCGAGGGGGCGGACGTCGCGCAGGCGCACCTGCGGCACCTCAACCCGTTCCCCGCCGACCTCGGGGACGTGCTGCGCCGCTACGAGAAGGTGCTGGTGCCCGAGATGAACCTCGGGTACGGGTTCGGCGGGCAGCTGGCGATGCTGGTGCGCGCGAAGTTCCTGGTCGACGCCATCGGCTACAACCAGGTGCGCGGACTGCCGTTCAAGGCCGACGAGCTGGCCGCCGTCATCACCAACGTGAGCGAGGAACTCGCATGAACTCCCCGATCCCCCGAACGATCCCGCGAGGGCCCCGATGCGATCCGGGGAGCACTTTCCGTCACTGTCCCTGGTGCCGAAGGCGCGAGAGAGCCAGTCGGCGAAGGACTTCAAGACCGACCAGGAGGTCCGCTGGTGCCCAGGATGCGGCGACTACGCGATCCTCGCCGCGGTCCAGTCCTTCATGCCCGAGCTGGGGCTGGCCCGGGAGAACATCGTCTTCGTCTCGGGGATCGGCTGCTCGTCCCGCTTCCCGTACTACATGGACACCTTCGGGATGCACTCGATCCACGGGCGTGCCCCGGCCATCGCCACCGGTCTCGCCTCGTCCCGGCAGGACCTGTCGGTGTGGGTCGTCACCGGTGACGGCGACGCGCTGTCCATCGGCGGCAACCACCTGATCCACGCGCTGCGGCGCAACGTGAACCTGAAGATCCTGCTGTTCAACAACCGCATCTACGGGCTCACCAAGGGGCAGTACTCCCCGACGTCCGAGCTCGGGAAGATCACCAAGTCGACGCCGCTCGGGTCGCTGGACTCCCCGTTCAACCCGGTGTCGCTGGCGCTGGGGGCGGAGGCCTCGTTCGTGGCGCGCTCGATCGACTCGGACCGCAAGCACCTGACGTCGGTGCTGCGAGCAGCCGCCGCCCACCGCGGCACCGCACTGGTCGAGATCTACCAGAACTGCAACATCTTCAACGACAACGCGTTCGAGCCTCTCAAGGACCCCGCGACCCGCGACGACTTCACCATCCGGCTCGAGCACGGGGCGCCGATCACCTGGGGGGCCGAGGGCCAGTTCGGCGTGGTCCGCGACCACGACCAGTCCCTCAAGGTCGTCGAGACCGCGTCCGTCGCCGAGGCTGACCTGGTCGTGCACGACGCGCACGCCGAGGACCCCTCACACGCGTTCGACCTGTCCCGGCTGGCGGACACCTCGCTGGCCCGCACGCCCATCGGCGTCTTCCGGGCGGTCGACCGGCCGGTCTACGACGACCTGATGCGCGAGCAGCTCGAGCGCAGCCAGGACGAGGGTGGCTCGGCCGACGGGGCGGCGCTGGGCGGGCTGCTCGCGGGAATCGACACCTGGACGGTCGGCTGACCCTTCGGCAGCTGTCCGCTACGGGGCGGCGGTGCGTCCAGGACGGATCGGCCCGCCCAGGCCGCCTTGCGGAGCCGGATTCGGTCGACGAGTCCGTCCAGAACGCACCGGGCCTCTGCCGAGCGTCGGCCGGCACGGAGTGACCGAATGTGCGTTGGCACACCAGTTCGCCGGCGCGTCTGGTGCCGCAGCGCACAGTGGATCTTCGGGGGGCCTGCGACAGCGGTCCCGGGGGCCCGAGTGGTCTAGGGCGGCTGTCCCGGCAGCGTTGGGGCTTAGAGCTTGTGGAGCTGGTCGTACGGCGCGGTGATGCGCACGGTGCTGTCGCCGAAGACCACGGTGACGGCGATGTCCTCCTCGACCGACACGACCCGCCCGAGCCCACACTTGTCGTGGGTCACCCGGTCCTCGAGCGCGAAGACCTTGACGGGCTTGGCGACGGGGTCGCGGAAGGGGCTGCCGGGGGGACGTTTGCGCGCTCGCGAGGTCGACACAACCCCAAGTATGCGCCGCTCGCGCCTGCAACCCATCATCCGACGGGCCGATTCCTGCCCTCAGGCGGGCCGTCTCAGGTGCCGGGACAGCAGCAAAATGCTTCGACGCTCCTGACGTCAGGTTGTTAGCGTGCCGAGGTGGCGGACGAGCGGCGGGGTGTGGCCTACGGCGTGGCCTGCTACCTGCTCTGGGGGCTCTTCCCGTTGTACTGGCCGCTCCTCGAGCCGGCCGGTGCCGTCGAGATCCTCGCCCACCGGGTGGTCTGGTCGCTCGTGCTCGTGCTCGGCATCCTGGCGATGCAGAGCAGCTGGGGCTGGCTCGGTCGCTGCTGCGCGACCCGCTCTCGTTCGGGCGGATGTCGGTGGCCGCCGTCCTGATCGGCGCCAACTGGACGCTCTACATCTGGGGGGTCAACAACGAGCACGTGGTCGAGACGTCGCTGGGCTACTTCATCAACCCGGTCGTCACCGTGGTCATCGCGGTGCTCGTCCTGCACGAGCGGCTGCGCCCCCTGCAGTGGGTGGCCATCGGGCTCGGGGCTCTGGCCGTGGTGGTCCTCACCGTCGACTTCGGCCGTCCACCCTGGATCGCGCTCGGCCTGGCGTTCTCCTTCGCCGCGTACGGCCTGCTCAAGAAGCAGGTCGGGACGCGGGTGGGTGCGGTGCAGTCCCTCACCGTCGAGACGGCCGTGCTGTTCCTGCCTGCCCTGGGCTTTCTGGTGCTCCTCGACGTCCGTGGCGACGGCCAGCTCGGGCACTCCGGACTCGGTCACGGCCTCCTGCTCGCCTCCGCCGGCATCGCCACCGCCGTGCCGCTGCTGTTCTTCGCCGCGGCGGCCCGCCGGGTTCCGCTGTCGGTGCTCGGGATGCTGCAGTACCTCGCGCCGGTGCTGCAGTTCGCCACCGGCGTCCTGCTCTACGACGAGCCGATGCCGGCCTCCCGGCTGGCCGGGTTCGCGCTCGTCTGGGCGGCCCTCGTGCTGCTGAGCGCCGAGACCCTGCGCCACCGGCACCGGACCCGGCGCGACGCCGTCCCGCCCGAGGCCGAGGTCCTGACCGTCGCGTAGGACCCGTCTCCTCGGACGGTCATAGGGTGGAGACGATGCATGACTTCGTGGTCGTCGCCAACCGCCTGCCGGTGGACCAGGTCGAGGAGCCGGACGGGCAGGCAACCTGGCGACCCAGCCCGGGCGGGCTCGTCGCCGCGCTGGAGCCGGTCATGCGCGCCAGCGACGGCGCCTGGGTGGGGTGGTCCGGCTCGCCCGGTCCCGCCCCCGCGCCCTTCGACGCCGACGGGATGCGACTGCTGCCGGTCGGCCTGTCGGAGGACGAGGTGGCGAGCTACTACGCCGGCTTCTCCAACGCGACGCTCTGGCCGCTCTACCACGACGTGATCGCGAGGCCGGTGTTCCACCGCCAGTGGTGGCGCGCCTACCAGCAGGTCAACGCACGATTCGCCGAGACCGTCGCGGCGCACGCGGCGAAGGGCGCGACCGTGTGGGTGCACGACTACCAGCTCCAGCTCGTGCCCGCCCTGCTGCGCGCGGCTCGTCCCGACCTGCGGATCGGCTTCTTCAACCACATCCCGTTCCCCGGCTTCGAGATCTTCGCCCAGCTGCCGTGGCGTCGCGAGATCGTCGAAGGGCTGCTCGGAGCGGACCTGGTCGGGTTCCAGCGCCAGCAGGACGTCACCAACTTCCTGCGGGCCTGCCGGCGAGCTGCCGGCCGCACCACGCGCGGCGCCTCGGTGACGCGCGGACGACGGGCCGGAGGGCTCGAGGCGGGCGGTGCGCGCAGGGGTCTTCCCGATCTCGATCGACTTCGCCGGGCCTCGAGGACCTGGCCCGCAGCGACGCCGTGCGGAGCCGGGCCAAGGAGATCCGGGTCGGCGCTCGGTGACCCGGAGACGATCCTGCTCGGTGTGGACCGGCTCGACTACACCAAGGGCATCCTGCACCGGCTCAAGGCGTACGACGAGCTGCTGGCCGAGCACCGGCTCGGTCCGCCGTCCACGCCGCCCTGGTCCAGGTGGCGAGCCCCAGCCGCGAGCGCGTCGAGCAGTACCAGGTCCTGCGGGAGGAGGTGGAGACGACGGTCGGCCGGATCAACGGCGAGCACGGCCTGCTCGGCCACCCGGCAGTGCACTACCTGCACCACTCCTACCCGCGGGACGAGATGGCGGCGCTCTACCTGGCGTCCGACGTCATGCTCGTCACCTCCCTGCGCGACGGCATGAACCTGGTCGCCAAGGAGTACGTCGCCTGCCGCGAGGACGAGACGCGGCGCGCTCGTCCTCAGCGAGTTCACCGGCGCGGCCGACGAGCTGACCGCCGCCTACCGGGTGAACCCGCACGACATCGACGGCCTCAAGGACGCCGTGATCCGGGCGGTCGAGGCCGACCGGTCGGAGCAACGCCGCCGGATGCGCTCGATGCGCCGCCGGGTCCGGGAGCACGACGTCGCCCGGTGGGCCGCCGACTTCCTCGGGGAGCTGCAGGGCTAGCGCCCGGCCGGCGCCTTCCGCGGGCTCGTGGCCTTGGTGCGCGCTGAGGTCGCCGTGCGGCGGGTCGCCCCCGTGCGTGGCGCGGTCTTGCGCGAGGTGGTCTTCCGCGATGTCGCGGAGCCGGTCGCCGCCTTGCGCGGGGCCGGGACCGCGAGCGCGGCCTCCTCGAGCGACTCGAGATCGAGCAGGCGGTCCGCCACCTGACGCAGCTTGGCGCTCAGCGCCGCGCGGCCCGGTGTGACGACGGTCAGCGACCAGCCCTCGGCGAGCTCGGCGAAGATGTTGTCGTTGCTGACCACCGCCACCTGCGCCGCTTCCAGACCGAGAGCGTCGGCGGCGTCGAGCAGGGCGTGGTCGGCCAGGTCGCTACCGTCCGGGACGGCCTGCACGGAGGAGGCGAACTCCGCGAGCCGTGGCTTCGCACGGCGCACGGCGCCCCGCTGCCCGGCGAAGTATGCGTGGTCGGCCTGGCGCGCCAGGGCCACCATCGCCGCCATCCGCACCTTCCACCGCGCCGGGTCGGCGCGCAGGTTGTCCAGGTCCACGAGCAGGACGCGCGGCAGCGCGCGGTCTGTCCAGGCCGGATGGCGCCTCAGCCAGGCGGCAAGGGCGGCCTCGAGCGCGTCCGGGTTCTCCTCGGCCGGGTCGTCCGAGGGGTCCCAGGCGTCGAGCCGGATCCACTCGTAGTCGTCCCACTCCCCCTGCCCGCCGCCGATTCCCACGCGCCCATGGTGTCAGCCGACGGGCAGGCCGCAAACCGTCGCACCGGTGCCGCTCACACGGCGCGGCCGACGACCTGGTCGCACAGTGCGGCCAGGGCGTCCTTGGCCGGGCCTGGCCGCAACGGCTCCAGCGCGGTGCGGGCGTCCTCGGCCCACGAGCGGACGACCGCCTGGGCCTCCGAGACGACCGGGTGGGCGCGCAGCAGCCGCAGGGCCTCGGCGTGGTCGGCGTCGTCGGTCAGCTTGGCGGCGAGCAGGCCCAGCAGGCGGGCGTCCTGCGGCTCGCGCCGCGCGGCGCAGCAGCAGCACCGGCAGCGTTGGGACGCCCTCCCGCAGGTCGGTGCCGGGCGTCTTGCCCGACATGGTGGTCGTCCGAGACGACGTCGAGCAGGTCGTCGGAGAGCTGGAAGGCCACGCCGATGCGCTCGCCGTAGCGGGTCAGGACGTCGATCTCGGCATCGTCGAGGCGCCGGCGAGCATCGCGCCGAACCGGCCGGAGGTCGCGATCAGCGAACCGGTCTTGTCCGCCAGCACCGACAGGTAGTGCTCGACCGGGTCCTCGCCGGCGGACGGGCCCGACCGTCTCGCGGATCTGGCCGGTGACCAGCCGTTCGAACGTACGGGCCTGGATCCGCACGGCCTCCGGGCCGAGGTCGGCGAGTATGTCCGACGCGCGGGCGAAGAGGAAGTCGCCGGTCAGGATGGCGACGGTGTTGTCCCAGCGGGCGTTCGCGTACGCCGCGCCGCGCCGCAGCGTCGGCCTCGTCCATGACGTCGTCGTGGTAGAGCGTCGCGAGGTGGGTGAGCTCGACGACGACCGCCGACGGGACGACGCCGGGCGCTCCGGGGTCGCCGAACTGCGCGGCCAGCAGCACCAGCAGCGGCCGGAACCGCTTGCCTCCGGCGTCGACCAGGTGGCGGGACGCCTCGGTGACGAAGGGGAAGTCGCTCTTCACCGTCTCGTGCAGCATCGCCTCGACGGCGCCAGACCCGAACGGATCGCCTCCTCGAGGGCAGGATCGCCCTCCGGCGCGGTGAACGGGCCGGCGGCACCCCTCGGCAGATCAGCCATGGTCAGCGGACGAACTGCGGACGCCTGGCCGGCGAGCTCGAGGACCTGGGTCGGGTAGACGCCGAGCAGCAGCGGTCACGGCCACGCCGAGTGCGATGGCCACCGTGGTCAAGGACTCGGGACGACCACGGTCGGGCCCGTCCGGTGCGGGCGCGGAGAAGTACATGAGCACGACGACCCGGAAGTAGAAGAAGGCGGCGACGGCGCTCATCACGACACCGATGACCACGAGCACCCAGGCGCCGCCGGCCCAGGCCGCGCTGAACACGGCGAACTTCGCCGATGAACCCGGACGTGAGGGGGATGCCGGCGAACGCAGCAGGAAGAACGTGAACACCGCCGGCCATCAACGGCGACCGCCTGGCCAGCCCGGCCCACTGCGAGAGGTGGGTCGCCTCGCCGGCGGCGTCGCGGACCAGGGTGACGACCGCGAAGGCCGCCGATCGTCGAGAAGCCGTACGCCACCAGGTAGAAGAGGACACTCGAGACGCCGACAGCTCGCCGTCGGAGTTCGTGCGTCCGCGGCGGTCAGGCCGACGAGGACGAACCCGGCGTGCGCGATCGAGGAGTACGCGAGCATCCGCTTGACGTCGGTCTGGGTCAGTGCGACGACCGAGCCGACGAGCCATCGTGAGGATCGCCACGCCCCAGATCATCGGCTCCCAGTCCCAGGCCAGGCCCGCCGACGCCGACGTAGAGCACCCGCAGCAGGGCCCCGAACGCCGCGACCTTGGTGCACGCGGCCATGAAGCCGGTGATCGGCGTGGGGGCGCCCTGGTAGACGTCCGGGGTCCAGGAGTGGAAGGGCACCGCGCCGACCTTGAAGAGCAGGCCGACCGTCAGCAGCCCGGTGCCGATCAGCAGCAGCGCCTCGTTGCCCGCCTCGGCGCTGACCGCATCGGCGATGCCACCGAGCTCGACGGTGCCCGAGTAGCCGTAGAGCAGAGCGACGCCGTAGAGGAAGAAGGCGGAGGAGAACGCGCCGAGCAGGAAGTACTTGAGAGACGGCCTCCTGGCTGAGCAGCCGCCGCCGGCGGGCCAGGCCGCACAGGAGGTACAGCGGCAGCGAGAGCACCTCGAGGGCGACGAACATCGTCAGCAGGTCGTTGGACGCCGGGAAGAGCAGCATGCCGCCGACGGCGAACATCAGCAGCGGGAAGACCTCGGTCTGGGTGACCCGGTCGGCCGTGAGCAGCCGCTCGTGCCGCGACCCCGGCATCGACGAGCCGGCCGGGGCGAACGCGCCGCCCTCGTCGGTCGACCGTTCGGCCGCCCCGCAGGACCACCGGGGATCGCGAGCAGCAGGATGGTGCCCTGCAGGAACAGCGCGGGCCGTCGATGGCCACCGACCCCATGGCGGCGATCGCGTTCTCGCCGGCCAGCGAGACGACCGAGACGAAAGCGGCGACCAGCCCGGCGACCGCGAGGCCGAGCTGGGTCTCGTGGCGCCACCGTGCGACCCATGAAGGCCTCCAGCAGGACGCCGACGATCGCCACGCCGAAGACGATGAGCATCGGCATCAGCAGGCGGTACTCGACCGAGGGGGTCTCGAACTGCGCGGCCATCATTCGGCTGCCCCTTCCGCCGCGCGGGACGACCGGCTCGGGGTCGGTGACACCGACCTGCTGCATGGTGCGGTCCACCGCCGGGTTGATGACGTCGAGCACCGGCTGCGGGTAGAAGCCCAGCCCGACGATGACCGCGATCAGGGGTGCGACGACCGAGACCTCGCGCCTGGTGAGGTCGGGCATCCTCGCGGTGTGCTCCGTCGGCTCCCCGGTCATGGTCCGCTGGTACATCAGCAGGATGTAGACCGAGGCGAGGATGATGCCGCCGGTCGCGATGACGGCCGCCGCCTCGTACCTCGAGAACGTGCCGACCAGCACCAGGAACTCGCTGACGAAGCGTGGACAGGCCCGGCAGCGCCAGGGAGGACAGCCCGGCCAGCAGGAAGGTGCCCGCGAGCATCGGCGCCACCCGCTGGACGCCGCCGTAGTCGGCGATCAGCCGCGAGCCCCGCCGGCTGACCAGGAAGCCCGCGATGAGGAACAGCGCGGCGGTCGAGAAGCCGTGGTTGACCATGTACAGAGACGCGCCGGCCTGGCTCTGTGCGGTCATCGCGAAGATGCCCATCACGATGAAGCCGAAGTGCGAGATCGACGTGTAGGCGATGAGGCGTCGCATGTCGGTCTGCCCGATCGCCAGCAGCGCGCCGTAGAGGATGCCGACGACCGCCAGGGTGATCACGACCGGCCTCGCCCACAGCGAGGCGTCGGGGAACAGCGGCAGGCAGAAGCGGATCATGCCGAACGTGCCGACCTTGTCGAGCACGCCGACCAGCAGAACGGCTCCACCGGGCGGTGACTCGGCCGCGGCGTCCGGCAGCCAGGTGTGCACCGGCCACAACGGCGCCTTGATGGCGAACGCGACGAAGAAGCCGAGGAACAGCAGCCGCTCGGTGGCGGTGCCCATCTCGGTCCCCAGGAGGCGCTCGAACAGGAACGCCTGCGGGCCGCCGTCGGAGACGACGTAGAGCCCGATCACCGCGGCCAGCATCAGCAGCCCGCCGGCCAGGCTGTAGAGCAGGAACTTCACCGCGGCGTAGGACCGCTGCGGGCCGCCGTAGGACCCGATGATGAAGTACATCGGGACGAGCATCGCCTCGAACAGGACGTAGAACAGGAACACGTCGGTGGCCGCGAACACCCCGATCATGAACGTCTCGAGCAGCAGCAGCAGGGCGAAGTACCCCTTGACGCTTCGCCGCTGGCTCTCCACGTCGTGCCAGGACGCCAGCACGCACACCGGCGTCAGGACGGTCGCCAGCGCGATGAGCACCAGCGCGATGCCGTCGACGCCGAGCGCGTAGCTGACCCCGAACTGCGGGATCCACTCGTGGACCTCGGCGAACTGGAACTCCGCCGAGCTGTCGCTGTCGAACTGCAGGGCCATCGCCACGGTGAGAGCGAGGGTCGCCAGGGAGAAGCCCAGCGTGACCTGCTTGGCCAGCAGCTCCCGAGTGGCGGGCATGGCCGCGACGGCGACCGCGCCGATCAGCGGCACGAGGGCGAGGGTGGTGAGCCAGGGGAAGTCAGTCACGTCAGAGCCTCACCAGCAGCATGGCGCCGACCAGGACGGCGGCGCCTGCGAGCATCGACAGCGCGTACGAGCGTACGAACCCGGTCTGCAGTCGGCGGACCCGCCCGGAGGTCCCTCCGATCAGCGCGGCGATGCCGTTGACCGCTCCGTCCACCCCCCGGTTGTCGAAGAACACCAGCGATCGGGTGAGGTACTGCCCCGGCCGCATCAGCAGCGACTCGTTGACCGTGTCCTGGTAGAGGTCCTGGCGGGCTGCGCGGGTCAGCGACCGAGCCGCGCGGAGCCAGGCTGGGCACCGGCCGGCGGACGTAGGTCACCCAGGCCAGCCCGGCCCCCAGCAGGACCAGCAGCACCGTGAGGGTGGTGAGCACAGGAACCGGCAGGACCGGGCTCTCCTCCCCGTGCTCGCCGACCACCGGCTCCAGCCAGTGCTGGATGGCGCCGGTCGGGCCGAGCAGGAGGCCGAGCACGGCCGACCCGACAGCGAGCACGACGAGCGGAATGGTCATCACCCGCGGGGACTCGTGGGGGTGCACGTCGTCGGTCCAGCGCCGCCGACCGTGGAAGGTCATCCCGAACAGCCGGGTCATGTAGAAGGCGGTGACGCCGGCGCCGACGAGGGCCGCGGTGCCGAACACCCAGGGCCGCCAGCCGCTCTCCGACGAAGGCCGCCTCGATGATCGCGTCCTTGCTCCAGAACCCGGACAGGCCCGGGAAGCCGATGATGGCCAGCCAGCCGATCGCCGAACGTGACCCAGGTGATCTTCATGACGACCGACAGCCCGCCGAAGCGGCGCATGTCCACCTGGTCGTTCATCCCGTGCATGACCGACCCGGCGCCGAGGAACAGCCCGGCCTTGAAGAAGCCGTGGGTGAGCAGGTGGAAGATCGCGAACGCATAGCCGACCGGCCCGAGCCCGGCGGCCAGCATCATGTAGCCGATCTGGCTCATCGTCGAGGCGGCCAGCGCCTTCTTGATGTCGTCCTTCGCCGTGCCGATGATCGCCCCGAAGAGCAGCGTGACGGTGCCGACGATGACCACGACCAGCTGCGCGTCCGGCGCGGCGTCGAAGATCGCGTGGCTGCGGACGATCAGGTAGACGCCCGCCGTCACCATGGTCGCGGCATGGATCAGTGCGGACACCGGCGTGGGGCCGGCCATCGCGTCACCGAGCCAGGACTGCAGCGGGAACTGCGCCGACTTGCCGCATGCCGCGAGCAGCAGCATCAGCCCGATCGCGGTGAGCACGCCCTCGCTCGCCCCGTCGGCGCGGCCGAAGACCTCGTCGAAGCTCGACCCCGCCGAACTGGGCGAACATGATCATGATCGCGACGGAGAGGCCGAAGTCGCCCACCCGGTTGGCGATGAACGCCTTCTTCGCGGCCGCGGCGTACGTCGGGTTGTAGCTCCAGAAGCCGATCAGCAGGTAGGACGCCAGCCCGACGCCCTCCCACCCGACGTAGAGCACCAGGTAGCTGTCGGCGAGGACGAGCAGGAGCATGGCCGCGACGAAGAGGTTGAGGTACGCGAAGAAGCGCCGCCGGTCGGGATCGTGCTCCATGTACCCGATCGAGTAGACGTGGATCAGCGTGCCCACGAACGTGATGAGCAGGACGAAGCACATCGACAACGGGTCGAGCAGGAGGCCGACGTCGACCTTCAGGTCGCCGACCGAGATCACGGTGAACAGGTCGGACCCGACCGAGCGCTCCTCGGCGTCACGCCCCAGCAGCGCGATCCACTGGAGGAAGCCCGATGACGAAGGCGAGCGCCGACGTGCCGCGTACCGATCAGGTGACCGTACTTGTCGGTGCGGCGGCCGCCCAGCAGCAGCACCGCGGCCCCGAGCAGGGGCAGCGCGATGAGCAGCCAGGTCAGCGACAGGATCCCGGTGGCCTCGGCCACGGGTCCGGTCTCCGCCGCTGCGAGGTACGTCGACGTCACGAGATGTCCCTCAGTACTTCAGCAGGTTGGCGCCGTCGACCGAGGCCGAGCGACGGGTTCGGAAGATCGTGACGATGATGGCGAGGCCGACCACGACCTCGCAGGCCGCCACGACCATGACGAAGAACGCGATGACCTGGCCGTCGAGGTTGCCCTGCATGCGGGCGAAGGTGACGAAGGCCAGGTTGGTCGCGTTGAGCATCAGCTCGACGCACATGAACACCACGATGGCGTTCCGCCGCAGGAGCACCCCGGCCGCCCCGATCGAGAAGAGCATCGCCGAGAGGTAGACGTAGTTCATCGGGTTCATCGTCGTCGTCCCTCTTCTCCAGCTCCGCCGGAGGCGGCGTCCAGGGACGCGGCGGACGTCGCCGCGCGCCACGAGCACCCGCGACACCGAGGTCTCGGCCGGTGTGCCGTCCGGCAGCAGGGCTGGAGTGTCGACGGCGTTGTGGCTCGCGAAGACCCCGGGGCTGGGCAGGGGCGCCGGGTGCTGGCCGCCGCGGAAGCGCTGGACCGAGAGCTCACGCTGGGTCAGCGGCTTCACGTGGCGCTCGCGGTGAGCGAGGACCATCGCCCCCAGGGCCGCGGTGATGAGCAGGGCGCTGGTCACCTCGAAGGCGAAGACGTAGCGGGAGAAGATCAGGTTGGCCAGGCCGACGACGTTGCCGTCGGCGTTGGCCCGCTCGAGGCCCTCGTTCGTGACGATCGTGTCGCCCAGGCCGAGGATCAGCAGCGCGCCGAAGCCGAACGCCGCGACGAGCGCGGCCGACCCGCTGGCCGCGCAGCGTCTCCACCAGGGAGTCGCCGGAGTCGACGCCGACGAGCATCAGCACGAAGAGGAACAGCATCATGACGGCGCCGGTGTAGACGACCACCTGCACGACACCGAGGAACGGTGCGTCCTGAGCGAGGTACAGCACGGCCAGGCAGAGCATCGTCATGGCGAGCAGCAGAGCCGAGTGGACTGCCTTCTTGCTCAGCAGCATCCCGACGGAGGCCAGCACGGCCAGCGGACCGAGCAGCCAGAACGTGACGGCCTCGCCGGTGCCCGTGTCGGTGGCCGCGGCCAGCAGTGTCGCTGACATGGTCAACGGCGTGGTCATCGGTCGGCACCGCCGTCCGCGCTGCGCTCCGCGGCGTACTGCTCCTGCTCGGGGGTCGCGCGGCTCACCTTGCCCCGGTAGTAGTCCTGCTCGTCGGTGCCGTCGGCCATGGGGTGCGGCGCGGGCGCCATGCCGGGCAGCAGCGGCCCGAGCAGGTCCTGCTTCTCGTAGATGAGCTTCGCGCGCGAGTCGTCGGCCAGCTCGTACTCGTTGCTCATCGTGAGTGCACGGGTCGGGCACGCCTCGATGCACAGGCCGCAGAAGATGCAGCGCAGGTAGTTGATCTGGTAGACGCGGCCGTAGCGCTCGCCGGGCGAGAAGCGCTCTCCGTCGGTGTTGTCGGCGCCCTCGACGTAGATCGCGTCGGCCGGGCACGCCCAGGCGCACAGCTCGCAGCCGATGCACTTCTCGAGACCGTCGGGGTGGCGGTTGAGGACGTGACGGCCGTGGAAGCGGGGCTCGGTCGGCTTCTTCTCCTCGGGGTACTGCTCGGTGACGACCTTCTTGAACATCGTCGAGAAGGTGACGCCGAACCCCTTGAGCTGGGTCGGGAGCTCCATCAGCGCTCGCCCTCCTGGTCGTCGGTCGGGGCCGTCGGTGGTGGAGTCACCGCGGGTCGGCCGGCGGGCTGCCCGCGCCGACGGCGGTGAGCGCCGGGAGCGACTGACCGGGCAACGGGGGCACCGGATGACCACCGGCCATCGGGTCGAACTCCTCGGGCTCCTCCTCCTCGACCTCCCGGCCGTGCCACCACGAGGTCCCAGACGAAGGTCAGGCCGATGATCACCCCGGCGCGCGATCCCGCCGTAGATGAGCACCTCTCGGGTGTCGAACTCGTACTCGTTGTTCAGCGCCCGGACGGTCGCGACGAGCAGCAGCCAGCCGAGCGCGACCGGGATGAGCACCTTCCAGCCGAGCCGCATGAACTGGTCGTAGCGGAGCCGGGGAAGGGTCCCGCGGAGCCAGATGAAGACGAACAGGAAGAGGAACACCTTGAGGGTGAACCAGAGGACCGGCCACCAGCCCTCGTTGGCGCCGTCCCAGAGCGACAGCGGCCACCCAGCACGCCAGCCGCCGAGGAACAGTGTCGTGGCGAGCGCCGACACGGTCACCATGTTGACGTACTCCGCCAGGAAGAACAGCGCGAACTTCAGGGAGGAGTACTCGGTGTGGAACCCGCCGACCAGCTCGCCCTCCGCCTCGGGGAGGTCGAACGGCGCGCGGTTCGTCTCGCCGACCATCGAGATGGCGTAGATGACGAACGACGGGAAGAGCAGGATCGCGAACCAGTAGTCGCTCTGCGCCTGCACGATCTCGGACGTGGACATCGAGCCCGCGTAGAGGAAGACGCCGACGAACGACAGGCCCATCGCGACCTCGTAGGAGATCATCTGGGCCGACGACCGCAGGCCTCCGAGCAGCGGGTACGTCGAGCCGCTGGACCAGCCGGCCAGGACGATGCCGTAGATGCCGACAGAGGCGACGGCCAGGATGTACAGCACGGCGACCGGCAGGTCGGTGAGCTGGAGCGGGGTTCGCTCGCCGAACACCGACACCTCGGGCCCGAACGGGATGACGGCGAAGGCCAGGAAGGCCGGAGTCGTCGAGATGATCGGCGCGAGGACGAAGACCACCTTGTCGGCGGCCTTCGGGATGATGTCCTCCTTCAGCGCCAGCTTGATGCCGTCGGCGAGGCTCTGCAGCAGACCGGCCGGGCCGACCCTGTTCGGGCCGATCCGGTGCTGCATCCGGCCGACGACGCGGCGCTCGAGGTAGATGGTGAACAGCGTCATCACGACGAGGAAGACGAAGATGGCCACGGCCTTGCCGATCACCAGCCACCAGGGGTCGTCTCCGAACCCCGGGACCTCCGGCGAGGCGAGGACTCTCATCAGGCTCATGGGCGCACCACCCGCGGGCTCGACGGACGTCGAGCCGGCTCGGATCCGGACCCGCGAGCCGTTGGCGGCCGCCAGGCCGAGCCGGACCTGGACGCCGTCGGAGTTGGTGGGCAGCCAGACCACGCCGTCGGGCATGTCGGTCATCGCGGCCGGCGCGGTGACCTCGCCCCGGTCGGTCGAGACGGTGACCGGTGCGCCGTCGGCGACGCCGATCGCCGCAGCGGTCGCGGGCGAGAGGCGGGCGACGGCGGCCTTGGCTGTCCCCGCGAGGTAGGGCTCGCCGTCCTGCAGGCGTCCGGCGTCGAGGAGCAACGGCCAGGTCGACAGGACGACCCGGCCGGCGCTCAGGCTGGCCGGTGCGGGCGGCACCGGGTCGACGGGCGTGAACTCCGCACGGTCGCCGTCCCAGCCGCCCAGCTCCTCGATCTCGGCCCGGGCGGTCGCCACGTCGGGCAGGCCGAGGTCGACGCCCATCGCATCGGCCAGGGCGTGCAGGACGCGGACGTCGGGCATCGCGTTGGTCCCCCGCAGCACCTCGGCGAACGGCCTCGGCCGGCCCTCCCAGTCCACGAATGTCCCGGACTTCTCGACAGCGGCGGCCACCGGGAGCACGACGTCGGCGCGTTCGGTGACGGCCGACTCGCGCAGCTCGAGGCTGACCACGAACCGGGCCGCGTCGATCGCCGCCAGCGCCGCGGTCGGGTCGGGCAGGTCGTGCGGGTCGACACCGCCGACGAGCAGCGCCCGCAGCTCGCCGGAGTGAACGGCCGCGAGGATCGCCGAGGTGTCACGGCCGGCCCGATCGGGAAGCCGCTGCACCCCCCAGGCGGTGGCCACGTCGACGCGCGCCGAGGGGTCGGACACCGGGCGGCCGCCCGGCAGCAGGGACGGCAGGGCACCGGCCTCGACCGCGGCGCGCTCACCGGCGCGCCGAGGAACCCACTCCAGGCCGGACTCGGTCTCGTCGGCCAGCCGCACCACGGCGGAGAGTGCGCCCGGCACGGACGCCAGCCGCTCCCCCACCAGGATGACGACACCGTCCCCGCGCAATGCGGCGGCGGCGTCCCTGACCCGGTCGTCACCGGTCCGCAAGGCGTCGAGCACCTCAGGCTCGGTGCCGGGGGCGGTCGGGATGACCGACGCCGAGAGCTTGTCGAGCCCACGGGTGGTGAAGGGCGCGACCGCGTGTACGGCGAGATTCCTCCGTCGCACCGCCTTGCGCAGCCGCAGGAAGAGGATGGGCGACTCCTCCTCGGGCTCGAACCCGACGAGCAGCACCGTGGACGCCGACTCCAGGTCGTCGTAGGTGACGCCGAGCCCGTAGCCGGCGACGTGTGCCGCGAGGAAGGACTCCTCCTCCGCCGAGTGCGGCCGGGCCCGGAAGTCGATGTCGTTCGTGTCCAGCGCGGTGCGGGCGACCTTCGCGTAGGCGTAGGCGTCCTCGAGCGTCGACCGGCCGCCTACCAGCACGCCGGTCGCTCCGCGGGCCGCGGCCAGGCCGCCGGCCGCGATGTCGAGGGCCTCCGCCCATGACGTCGGCACCAGCTGGCCGCTCTCGTCGCGCACCAGCGGGGTCGTCAGCCGGTCCTGCGCGGTGGCGTACTGGAACGCCCACCGACCCTTGTCGCAGTTCCACTCCTCGTTCACCTCGGGGTCGTCGCCGGCCAGCCGACGGAGGACCTTGCCGCGGCGGTGGTCGGTGCGGATCGCGCAGCCGGAGGCGCAGTGCTCGCAGACGCCGGGAGAGGACACGAGGTCGAACGGGCGGGAGCGGAACCGGTAGGCCGCGCCGGTCAGCGCCCCCACCGGGCAGATCTGGATCGTGTTGCCCGAGAAGTAGGACTGGAAGGGCTCCTTCTCGTAGATGCCGACCTGCTGCAGGGCCCCCCGCTCCAGCATCTCGATGAACGGGTCACCGGCGACCTCCGACGAGAAGCGGGTGCACCGCGCGCAGAGCACGCACCGCTCGCGGTCGAGCAGGACCTGCGAGGAGATGTTGATGGGCTTCGGGTAGGTGCGCTTGACGTCCTGGAACCTGGTCTCGCCACGGCCGTTGCTCATCGCCTGGTTCTGCAGCGGGCACTCGCCGCCCTTGTCGCACACCGGGCAGTCCAGCGGGTGGTTGATGAGCAGCAGCTCCATCACGCCCTGCTGTGCCTTGTCGGCGACCGCCGAGGTGAGCTGGGTCTTGACCACCATCCCGTCGGAGACGGTCGTCGTGCAGGACGCCAGCGGCTTGGGCTGGCCCTCGACCTCGACGAGGCACTGACGGCAGGCCCCGACCGGGTCGAGCAGCGGGTGGTCGCAGAACCGCGGCACCTGGATGCCGATGAGCTCGGCCGCCCGGATCACGAGCGTGCCCTTGGGGACGCGGACCTCGAAGCCGTCGATCGTGATGCCGACCAGGTCGTCGTGCGGCTGCACCTGAGCGCCGCTGCTGGCGGTGACCGTCATCGGGGCCGAGCTCCCGTCGGGGCCGCGAACACCGTGGAGGCGGCGGGGTCGAAGGGGCAGCCACCCTGCTCCGCGTGGGCGACGTACTCGTCCCGGAAGTACTCCAGCGACGAGGTGATCGGGCTGGTGGCCCCGTCGCCGAGCGCGCAGAACGAGCGGCCCAGGATGTTGTCGCAGATGTCCAGGAGCTTCTCGAGGTCCTCCGCCATCTGCTCCCGGGTCCCCGTGCCGTGCTCGAGGCGGCGAAGGATCTGCACCAGCCAGAAGGTGCCTTCGCGGCAGGGGGTGCACTTGCCGCAGGACTCGTGGGCGTAGAACTCGGTCCAGCGCAGGACCGCCCGCACCACGCAGGTCGTCTCGTCGAAGACCTGCAGCGCCTTGGTGCCGAGCATCGACCCGGCGGCGGCGATCCCCTCGTAGGACAGCGGTACGTCGAGATGGTCGGCCGTCAGCAACGGCGTCGACGAGCCGCCCGGCGTCCAGAACTTCAGCTGATGTCCTTCGCGGACCCCGCCGGTCAGGTCGAGCAGCTCACGCAAGGTGATGCCCATCGGCGCCTCGTACTGTCCCGGGCGCGCGTACGTGGCCGGACAGCGAGTAGAGCGTGAAGCCCTTGGAGCGCAGCTTGGGGTTCTCGTTGTCGGTGCCCTGGGCGGCGAACCACGCGGGGCCGTGGCGCAGGATCGCCGGCACGCTGGCGATCGACTCGACGTTGTTGATCACGGTCGGCGAGGCGTAGAGACCGGCCACCGCTGGGAAGGGCGGCCGCAGCCGCGGCTGCCCGCGACGTCCCTCGAGCGAGTCGAGAAGCGCTGTCTCCTCGCCGCAGATGTAGGCGCCCGCGCCGGCATGGACCGTCAGCTCCAGGTCGTAGCCCGAGCCCAGCACGTCCTTGCCGAGGTAGCCCGCGGCGTAGGCCTCGGCCACCGCCGCATGCATCCGGCGCAGCACGTGCACGACCTCGCCGCGCACGTAGATGAACGCGTGCGCAGCACGGATGGCGTAGGACGCGATGACGACGCCCTCCACCAGCTCGTGCGGGTTGGCCATCATCAGTGGGATGTCCTTGCAGGTACCGGGCTCCGACTCGTCGGCGTTGACCACGAGGTAGACCGGCTTGTCGCCGCCCTGCGGGATGAAGCCCCACTTCATCCCGGTCGGGAAGCCGGCCCCGCCGCGACCGCGCAGCTCGGACTCCTTGACCATCTGGGTCACCTGGTCGGGTGCCTTCTTCAGGGCGGCGCGCAGCCCGGCGTAGCCCTCGTGACGCTCGTAGACCTCGAGGGTCCAGGACCGGTCCTGGTCCCACGTCCGGGACAGGACAGGGGTGAGCTCGAGGCTCATGCCTCACCATCCTTCTCGGTGGCCTTGCGCCGTCGGCCGGCGGACGTCTGCTCGCGGTAGATGCGGAGGCCCGCCAGGGTCGCCGGCCCGGCCGCGGGCCCTTCGTCGGCCAGGCCGTCCGGGAAGCCGGCGAGGACCCGGGAGACCTGCTTGAAGGTGCACAGCGTGGCGCCCCGTGTGGGGGTCGGGAGCTTGCCGGCGCGGAGGTCGTCGACGAGCTCGACCGCCGACTCCGGGGTCTGGTTGTCGAAGAACTCCCAGTTGACCATCATCACCGGCGCGTAGTCGCACGCGGCGTTGCACTCGAGGTGCTCCAACGTGACTGTGCCGTCCTCGGTCGTCTCGTCGTGCCCGACACCGAGGTGCTCCTTGAGGGTGGCGAAGATCTGGTCGCCGCCCATGACCGCGCACAGGGTGTTGGTGCAGACACCCACGGAGTACTCACCGTTGGGTCGGCGCTTGTACATCGTGTAGAAGGTCGCCACCGCGGCCACCTCGGCGGCCGTGATGTCCAGCAGCTCCGCGCACAGCTCGATGCCGTGCGGGCTGACGTAGCCCTCCTCGGCCTGCACGAGGTGCAGCAACGGCAGCAGTGCCGAGCGGCTGCGCGGGTAGCGCGCGATGACCTCCCCGGCGTCGGCCACGAGGCGGGCGCGGGTGTCGGCATCGAAGCCGGGCTGCGTGGAGACGGACTCGGTCACCGGTCGACACCACCCATCACCGGGTCGATCGAGGCGATCGCCGCGATGACGTCGGCGACCATGCTGCCCTCGGACATGGCAGGGGCCGACTGCAGGTTGTTGAACGACGGGTCGCGGAAGTGGACCCGGTAGGGCCGGGTCCCGCCGTCGCTGACGAGGTGGACGCCGAGCTCGCCGCGGGGCGACTCGATCGCGGAGTAGACCTGACCCGGAGGCACCCGGAAACCCTCCGTGACGAGCTTGAAGTGGTGGATCAGGGCCTCCATGGACTGGCCCATGATGTGCCTGATGTGGTCGAGGGAGTTGCCCAGGCCGTCGCCACCCAGGGCGAGCTGGGCCGGCCAGGCGATCTTCTTGTCGGCGACCATCACCGGCCCCGGCTGCAGCCGGTCGAGGCACTGCTCGACGATCTTCAGCGACTCCTTCATCTCGGCGATCCGGATGAGGAACCGTCCGTAGGCGTCGCAGGTCGTCACGGTCGGGACGTCGAACTCGTACGTCTCGTACCCGGCGTACGGCTGAGACTTGCGCAGGTCGTGGGGCAGGCCGGTGGCCCGCAGGATCGGGCCGGTGATGCCGAGCGCCATGCAGCCGGTGAGGTCGAGGTAGCCGACCCCTTCCGTGCGCTGCATCCAGATCTTGTTGCCGATGAGGAGCTTCTCGGTGTCCGACAGCCGCTTCGGCAGCAGCTTGAGCAGGTCGCGGACCCGGTCGACCGCTCCCGGCGGCAGGTCCTGCGAGACACCCCCGGGCCGGATGTACGCGTGGTTCATCCGCAGCCCGGTGATCATCTCGAACAGGTCGAGGATCAGCTCGCGCTCGCGGAAGCCGAACGTCATCGCCGTGAGGGCGCCGAGCTCCATGCCTCCCGTCGCGATCGCGACCAGGTGCGAGGAGATCCGGTTGAGCTCCATCATCATCACCCGGATGACGTTGGCCCGCTCCGGGATCTCGTCCTCGATCCCGAGCAGCCGCTCGACGCCGCGGCAGTAGGCGTACTCGTTGAACAGCGGCGCGAGGTAGTCCATCCGCGTCACGAACGTGACGCCCTGGGTCCACGTGCGGTACTCGCAGTTCTTCTCGATGCCGGTGTGCAGGTAGCCGATGCCCAGCCGGCACTCGGTGACCGTCTCGCCCTCGAGCTCGAGGATCAGCCGGAGCACGCCGTGGGTCGACGGGTGCTGCGGCCCCATGTTGACGACGATCCGCTCCTCGGCGGACTCGCCAAGCCCCGCCGTGAGCGTGTCCCAGTCCTGCCCGGTGACGGTGTAGACCGTGCCCTGGGTCGTCTCCCGTGCCTGGACATAGGGGTCGTCGGCGTCCGGTGCGATCGTGTTGATCTTGTCGCTCACGAGTAGGACCTCCGCTCGTCGGGCGGTGGGATCTGCGCACCCTTGTACTCCACCGGGATGCCGCCGAGCGGGTAGTCCTTCCGCTGGGGATGACCTGGCCAGTCGTCGGGCATCTCGATGCGGGTCAGGGCCGGGTGGCCGTCGAAGACGATGCCGAAGAAGTCGAACGTCTCCCGCTCGTGCCAGTCGTTGCCGGGGTAGATCGACGTGACCGACGGCATGTGCGGGTCGCCGTCCGGGCAGCTCACCTCGACGCGCACCCGGCGGTTGTGGGTCACCGACATGAGCGGGAAGACCGCGTGCAGCTCGCGACCCTCCTGGTGCGGGTAGTGCGCGCCGGAGACTCCCATGCACATCTCGAAACGCAGGCCGGGGTCGTCACGCAGAGCAGTCATCACACCGACGAGGTGGGCACGGTTGACGTGGAAGGTCAGCTCGCCGTGGTCGACGACGACCTGCTCGATGCCCTCGCCGTACGCGGGGAAGGCGCGCTCGAGCTGGTCGGCCACGTCGTCGAACCAGCCGCCGTAAGGCCGCGCGCTGGATCCCGGGAGCTGGACCGGCCGGACCAGGCCGCCGTACCCCGAGGTGTCGCCGGTGCCGTCGGCGCCGAACATGCCGTGGCGCACCTCGACGGTTTCCCCCGCATGGGTCGGCGCGTGCGTGACGTCCTCTTCCGCACCCCGCCGGTCGATCTCACCAGGGCCCGTGCTCAACGGAGGAGACCCTTCAGCTGCGCCGTGGGCTTGGCGGTGAGAGCGGCCTTCTCGGCCTCCCGGGCTGCCTTCTCGCGGTTGACGCCGAGAGGAGCGGACCCGATCTGCTCGTGCAGCTTGAGGATCGCGTCGATGAGCATCTCCGGGCGCGGCGGGCAGCCCGGCAGGTAGATGTCGACCGGAACCACGTGGTCGACGCCCTGCACGATCGCGTAGTTGTTGAACATGCCGCCGCTGGACGCGCAGACACCCATCGACAGCACCCACTTCGGGTTGGGCATCTGGTCGTAGATCTGGCGCAGGACCGGCGCCATCTTCTGGCTGACCCGGCCCGCCACGATCATCAGGTCGGCCTGTCGTGGCGAGGCCCGGAAGACCTCCATGCCGAACCGCGCGAGGTCGTAGCGCGGCGTACCGACGGCCATCATCTCGATCGCGCAGCAGGCGAGACCGAAGGTCGCGGGCCACAACGAGCCCTTGCGCATGTAGCCGGCCAGCTTCTCGACGCTGGTCAGCAGCACGCCGCTCGGGAGCTTCTCCTCGATGCCCATCAGGCGGTCACTCCCCTCGTGCGGCGGCTCGTCCCGGTCAGTCCCATTCGAGACCTCCCCGGCGCCACACGTACGCGTAGGCGGCGAGCAGGGTCAGGATGAACAGCGCCATCTCGACCAGCCCGAAGATGCCGAGGGAGTCGAAGGCGACGGCCCACGGGTAGAGGAACACGATCTCGATGTCGAAGATGATGAAGAGCATGGCCGTGAGGTAGTACTTCACCGGGAAGCGGCCGCCGCCCACCGGCTGCGGCGTCGGCTCGATACCGCACTCGTAGGCGTCGAGCTTCGCCCGGTTGAACCGGCGTGGCCCGGTCAGGTGGCCGGCCGCGACCGAGAAGACGGCGAAGCCCAGGGAGAGTGCGCCGAGCACGATGATCGGTGCGTAGGAGTTCACGCCGGCACCACTCCCCTTCCGGTCCGTCCGTCGCCCGGCGCGTGACCGGGCTTGTCATCCTAAGAGCGCGCGGGTTGCCACCCGAAACGCGGGTTCCCCCTGCCGTCAGGCCGCCGGGGCCAGTCGGGAAAGCGCGTTCACGACCTTGTCCATCGCGTCACCGCCTCGGGGGTCCGTGAGGTTGGCCATCAGCTTGAGGACGAAGCGCATCAGGACGGGGTGCGGCAGCCCGTGGCGGGTCGCCAGCTTCATCACCCGGTCGTCCCCGATCGCCTTCACGAAGAGCCGGCCGACGGTGTAGTAGCCGCCGTAGGTCTGCTTGAGGACCTGCGGGTAGGCCTGCAGCGCCCGCTCCCTCCCGTCAGTGGTCGGGCGGGCCAGCGCCTGGGCGATGCACTGGGCCGCGATCTCGCCGGACTCCATCGCGTACGCGATGCCCTCGCCGTTGAACGGGTTGACCATCCCGCCGGAGTCGCCGACCAGCAGCAGACCGTTCGTGTAGTGCGGCTGCCGGTTGAAGCCCATCGGCAGGGCGGCACCCCGCACCGGCTGCGTGCGGTTCTCCTCACGGAAGCCCCACTCCTCCGGTGTCTGGTCCAGCCACCGGCGGAGCAGGTCCTTGTAGTCGACCCGGCCCCAGGCCGTGCTGGTGTTGAGGATGCCGAGCCCGACGTTGGACGTGCCGTCGCCCACCCCGAAGATCCAGCCGTAGCCCGGCAGCAGACGGGCCTTGCCGCCCGTGCTCTCAGGGCCCTTGTCCCACAGCTCGAGCCACGACTCGAGCCAGTCGTCGTCGTGGCGCGGGCTCGTGTAGTAGGTGCGCACCGCCACACCCATGGGGCGGTCGTCGCGCTTCTCCAGGCCCATGGCGAGGGCCAGCCGGCTGGAGTTGCCGTCAGCGGCGACGACCACGGGGGCTCGGTAGGTGACCTCCCCGTTCTCGCCCTTCGTCGTGACGCCGGTGATCCGACCCGACCTGTCGTCGAGCAGCGGGCCGGTCACCGTGGTGCGCTCGTGCAGGAGGGCGCCGGCCTTGACCGCCTGCCGGGCGAGCAGGTCGTCGAAGTCGGTGCGGGGACGGACCAGGCCGTAGGACGGGTAGCTCGCCAGCTCGGGCCACGGGATCTCGAGACGCATCCCGCCGCCGATGATGCGCAGCCCCTTGTTGTGCACCCAGCCGGCCTGTTCGCTGGTGTCGAGCCCCATGGCGACCAGGGACCGGACCGCCCTCGGGGTCAGTCCGTCGCCGCAGACCTTCTCGCGCGGGAAGGCCGTCTTCTCCAGCAGCGCGACGTCCAGGCCGGTCCGCGCCAGGTGGTAGGCGGTGCTGGAGCCCGCCGGACCGGCGCCGACGACCACCACGTCGGCGTCGCGGGTCGCGCTCGGTGGGTCACGGCGTGCCACCTCGGGGAACGGTCGGGTGCGCTTGTGAATTGTTTCACGAACTGCTCGGCCGAAGTCTACGCATCCGGCCCGGGGTGTGCCGAGGGGCCCGTCCTATCGGACGGGCCCCTCGGTCTATCCCCCGTGCTATCCCCCCGTGCCTCACCTATGGGCTCAGCGGAAAGCGTCCTTCACCTTCTCGCCGGCCTGCTTGAGGTTGGCCTTGCTCTGGTCGCGCTCGCCCTGGCGCTCCAGGGCCTCGTCGCCGGTGGCCTGGCCGACCTTCTCCTTGGCCTCGCCGCGGATCTCCTCGACCTTGTTGGCGGTCTTGTCGTCCTGACCCATGAGAGGTCCTCCCGTTCGGTGATGAGCGGTTACCGTCACCGAGCCTTGCCGCGGCAGCTGTCCCGAAACCCGCGCCGCACGAGTTCGTGATCTCTACGCCGGCTTGCGGGCCCGGTGCAGGGCGACGATGCCGTACGTCAGGTCCGTCCACGCCACGTCGGCCCACCCGGCCGCGGAGAGCCGCCCGGCGAGCCGCGCCTGATCGGGCCAGGCGGCGATGGACTCGGCGAGGTAGACGTAGGCGTCCGGGTTGGACGACACCCGCCGGGCGACCTTCGGCAGCGCGGCCATCAGGTATCCGCTGTAGACCGTCCGGAACGGGCGCCACGTCGGGTGGCTGAACTCGCACACCACGAGCCGGCCGCCGGGACGGGTCACCCGTGCCATCTCGCGCAGGGCGGCATCGACGTCGCTGACGTTGCGAAGGCCGAACGAGATGGTCACGGCGTCGAAGGTGCCGTCGGCGAAGGGCAGCCGCAGCGCGTCCCCGGCGATCAGGTCGAGGGTGGGGTGGTGCCGCTTGCCGACGTGCAGCATGCCGAGGGAGAAGTCGGCCGCCACGACGTGCGCGCCGGCCGCGTCGAACGGCAGCGACGAGGAGCCGGTGCCGGCGGCCAGGTCCAGGACCCGCTGCCCGGGCCGGGCGTCGACCGCGCGCGCGACCGCCCGGCGCCAGAGTCGGGTCTGCCCGAGCGAGAGGACGTCGTTGGTCAGGTCGTAGCGCTCCGCGACGCCGTCGAACATCGCGGCGACCTCGTGCGGTGCCTTGTCGAGGTGGGCCCGGGACGCGTGTGCGGTCACCGGGCCAGTCTCCCAGGCGTGCTGGGCGTCAGCGCTCGCCGGTGGGCGTCCCGCCGCCCTCGGACTCCCGGTCGGAGGGGTCCACGCCGGGGGCATCGGCACTGGTGCCCTGCGCGCGCACCCGTTCCTGGGGATGGCTCACCGCCCGCTCCGCCTGCTTGGCGGCGACCGCCTCCGGGTCGCTCGTCTCGCGGTCGATGTCGCGGGAGTCGTCGGCCGTGCTCGGATAGGTCCAGCGGTCCTCACTGCTCATGACCGTGGCCCTACCCGGGTAGGGGGGCACCATGCCCGACACATCGGAGAGCTGGTACCTGGACATCACCGCCGCCGGCCCGCACGCCTACGACGTGCGGATCGTCCACCCGTCCCGGGCCGAGACGAGGCACCGCGTGACGGTGCCCGAGCCGCTGATGGCCGAGCTCGGCCTGTCCGCCGCCCAGGAGCCGCTGCTGGTGCGCGCCTCGCTGGCCTACCTGATCGAGCACTCCCCGGCAGCGCTGCCGGACCGGTTCGCCCTCGACGAGGTCGGCCGGGCCATACCGGAGTACCGCGACGAGATCGTTGCCCGCATGTGAGCCCGCGTCTGAGCCGGCCGGAAGCGGGGACGTACGCTCGCACGTCATGAGCACCGTGCCGGGTGAGTCCGGCCGGGGATCCTGCCGGGTGAGTCCGTGCCGGGTGAGGCTGTGCTGGCGACTGCCGCCGTCCCGCGCACCGTGCGCTCACAGCCCGTCGACCTGGTCGGAACCCTGCTGCAACGGCTCCCGCACGCGGGCGACGCGCTGGCCTGGGTCCGCGACGGCAGCGGACTGGTCGGCTGGGGCGCCGCCGCTCGCCTGGAGGTCACCGGCCCCGACCGGTTCGCCCGGGCCCGCGACTGGTGGCACGCGGTGGTGGCGCACGCCGAGATCGAGGACGAGGTGGTGGCCCGCGGCACCGGCCCGGTCGCGTTCGGGTCGTTCGCCTTCCGGGACGCCGAGCCGTCGGTGCTGGTGCTGCCGGAGGTGTTGCTGGGGCGGGCCGACGGCCGGACCTGGCTGACGACGGTCGGCGAGCCGCCGAGGCTCGCGTCGCCCGAGCCGGTGCGCGGCACCCGCGGGCTGCGCTACGCGCACGGCCAGCTGCCGGTGACCGAGTTCCACGACGCCGTACGCCGGGCGGTCGCCCGCATCGCGAACGGCGAGCTGGACAAGGTTGTGCTCGCCCACGACCTGCTGGCGGTCGCGGACGCAGGACATCGACGTCCGCGCGGTCCTGGCCGGCCTGGCCGCGCGCAACCCCGGCTGCTGGACCTTCGCGGTCGACGGTCTGGTCGGAGCGACCCCCGAGCTGCTGGTGCAGCCTGACGGGCGACCGGGTGGTGTCCCGCGTGCTGGCAGGTACGACGTCGCGTGGCGGTGACGCGGCCGACGACCACCGGCGGGTCGAGGCCCTGCTGCACTCGGCGAAGGACCGCGAGGAGCACCGCTACGCGGTCGAGTCGCTGGTGCAGGCGCTCGCCCCGCACGTCCGCGACCTCGAGGTGCCGGCGGCCCCGCACCCGCTCGGGTTCTCGAACGTCACCCACCTGGCCAGCGATGTGACCGCCTCCCTCGGGGACGGCTCGGACGTGCTCGACCTGCTCGGCGCGGTGCACCCCACGGCGGCGGTCGGAGGCACTCCGACGGCGGCCGCGCTCGACCTGATCGCCGAGCTCGAGCTGATGGACCGCGGCCGCTACACCGGGCCCGTCGGCTGGGTCGACGCCGCGGGCGACGGCGAGTGGGGCATCGCGCTGCGCTGCGCCCAGCTCGACGGGCCCACGGCGCGGCTGTTCGCCGGCGGCGGCATCGTGTCCGGCTCCGACCCGGACTCCGAGGTCCTGGAGGCGCAGGCGAAGCTCATCCCCGTGCGCGACGCCCTCGAGGGAGCCGGCCGGAGATGACCGACGACCGGCTCGCGGCGATGGCCCGCAGGGTGATCGACGCGAACGTCTACCTGACGCTCGCGACCGCGGACGCCGAGGGCCGGCCGTGGGCCTCGCCGGTGTACTTCACAGCGGTCGGCTACACCGAGATCTACTGGGTGTCGTCGCCGGACGCCCGGCACTCGCGCAACATCGCGGCGCGGCCCGACGTCGGCATCGTGGTGTTCGACTCGCGGGCCGCGGTCGGCACCGCGGAGGCCGTGTACCTGGCGGCTCGCGCGGAGCAGGTCGCCGAGCCGGACCTGGAGCGGTGCGCCGGCCTGTACTCCGGCCGGCACCCCGCCCCGCCCGGGTCCCGCAGCATCGGGCCGGACGAGCTGCGCGGCTCGGCTCTCTTCCGGCTCTACCGGGCGACGGTCACCGAGCACTCGGTCCTGGTGCGCGGCCGCGATCCCCGAGCTCGGCACAGGTGTCGACTCGCGGATGCGCGTCACTCTCCCGTAGCCGGCCGCAGGTCCCAGGTCAGCACGTGCTGGGCGCCGTCGTCGGGCACCGCGCCGGCCGACCGGTAGGTGGCCATCGCGGGACCGTTGTCGGCGTCGACGGCGACCCACATCCCGTAGCACCCGCGCCCGCGGGCCAGATCGCCCAGCGCCTCGACCAGCGCCCGCCCGACACCGCGGCCGCGGGCGGCCTCGTCGACGGCGAGCTCGTAGAGGAACATCTCGGTGCCCTTGTCCGGATGGGTGGTCTCCACCCCGGTCACCATCCCGACCGCCCGCTGCTGACCAGCCTCGCCGTCCACCGCGAGCAGGATGTGGTGATCGTCCGCGGCCAGGAACCGCTCGGTCGCGTCGGCGAGCGGCGGCCCGTCGAACAGGTGGGCCGCGGCCATCACCGTCGGGTTGTCGGCCGGCCCCAGCCGACGGATCTGCGTCATGCCCCGACCTCCGTCATCCCAGTGCCTGCGCCACGGCCGCCCGCAGCCGGACGTGCAGGTCGCGGGTGCGGCTGCGGTCGGTGCGTGCCTCGACGACGCGCAGCCCGGATCCGCGACGCAGCTGCTCGCGGAGGTCCTCGAGCGAGTCGGCCCGGGCGTACGCCGTGGAGGTGGCCGCGCACCAGCGCTCCAGGTCGACGCCGTGCGGGGTCCCGAAGACCCGCTCGAACGCCGCCGCGTGCTCGGGCGCACCCTGCTCGAGGAGCGTGAACAGCCCGCCCCCGTCGTCGTTCACGACCACCACCGTCAGGTCCGGCCGTGGCTCGTCCGGGCCGATGACCAGGCCGGTGCTGTCGTGCAGGAACGTCAGGTCGCCGACCATTGCGTACGCCGGTGCGCCGTGGGCGAGCGCGGCACCCACCGCGGTGGACACCGTGCCGTCGATGCCGGAGGCACCCCGGTTGGCCAGGACGAGCGGTGGCTCGTCCCACGGGTCGGCGAGGTCGAGGTCGCGGACCGCACTCGACGACCCGGCGACCAGCAGCCCGGTGGCGGGGACGGCACCGGCCACCTCCCGGGCCACGGCGAGGCCGGTGAGCGGCTCGGCGTCGAGCACGTCCCTGATGGCCGAGCGAGCCGACCGGTCGGCCTCGCACCACCCGGCCAGCCAGGCACCGTCGCCGACGCCGGTCACCTGCGGCGTCCGCGCGTCGTCGCGCAGTGGGAACAGCTCGATGTCGTCGCGGGCGAGCAGCTCGGTGACGGGCCGCGACAACGTGGCCCGGCCGGCCACCACCACCCGCTCGATGTCGCCACCGAGGTGCTCGAGCAGCAGCCGGTAGATGCCGACCGCGTTCGGCCCGCCGCGCGCCCCGGAGCTCGGCTCGGCGAGCAGCGGCCAGCCGCCGGCCTCGGCGAGTCCCCGCGCGTCGGCCAGGGCCTGGTCTCCCGCGACGACGACGGTGCGGCCGCCGGCGGCGAGCGGGAGGTAGCCCCACGCCTGGCGACCGCCGGTGACGACGCGCGGGAGCTCCGGCTCGGATTCCGGGGACCCGGGCGGACCTGGGTCGGTCCCGCCGCCGGGAGTCAGGGGCTCGCGGAAGGCGATGTTGAGGTGGACCGGGCCGTCCGTGCCGTGACCCAGCGCCCGGTCCACCAGCGTGCGCCAGCGCGACTCGGTCCCGGCCGTGTCCGCGGAGAGGTCGTAGAAGAAGCGCACCGACCCGCCGTAGAGCCGGACCTGGTCGATGGTCTGGTTGGCGCCGGTGCCGCGCATCTCCTCCGGCCGGTCGGCGGTGAGCACGACGAGCCGGACGCGCGAGTAGTCGGCCTCCACCACGGCGGGGTGCAGGTTGACGGCCGCGGTGCCCGACGTCGTGACGACCGGCACCGCAAGACCGGACGCCTTGGCCAGGCCGAGGGCGAGGAAGCCGGCGGTCCGCTCGTCGATCCGCACGTGCAGCCGCAGCCGGCCGGCCTTGTCGGCCTCGTGCAGCGCGAACGACAGCGGGGCGTTGCGCGAGCCGGGGCACAGCACCGCCTCGCGCACCCCGCCGCGGACCAGCTCGTCGACGACCACGGTCGCCAGTGCCGTCGACGGGTTCACTTGCGCGACCCTAGCCGCGCCTCCACGTCGCGCAGCCGGTCCAGCCAACGGGCGGTCGTGGCCTCGTCGGCTGCGACGGTCCCGGCGGCGTCCGGCTCAGGGCGGCGGACCGGCAGCTCGCCGTCGACGACGCGCAGCGGGTACGTCGTCAGGTCGCCGTCCAGCAGCGCCAGCGTGGCCAGCCCGCAGGCGTACGGCAGCTCGGGCAGGGCCGCGGCCAGGGCGAGCCCGGCCGCGATCCCCACCGACGACTCGAGCGCCGAGGAGACGACGACGGGCAGCCCGACCTGCTCGGCGATCCGCAGGCAGGCCGCCACCCCGCCCAGCGGCTGCACCTTCAGGACCGCGATGTCGGCGGCGTCGAGCCGGGCGACCCGCAGCGGGTCCGCCGCACGGCGGATCGACTCGTCGGCGGCGACCGGCACGTCGACCCGGCGGCGCACCGCGGCCAGCTCCTCGACCGTGCGGCAGGGCTGCTCGACGTACTCCAGCCCCCCCGCGGCCCGGTCGAGCGACCGCACCATCCGTACCGCCGCGTCGACGTCCCACGCGCCGTTGGCGTCCACCCGGACCCGGCCTCCCGGGCCGAGGGCGTCCCGCACCGCCTCGACCCGCGCGAGGTCCTCCCCCTCGGTCTGGCCGGGCTCGGCCGACCTTCACCTTCGCGGTCCGGCAGCCATCGGACGCCCGGACGGCGGCAGCTGCCCGGTCGGGTCCGACGGCAGCCACCGTGACGTTCACCGGCACCGACGTACGCACCGGCTCCGGCCACCCGGTGTCGGCGGCCTCCCGGGCGGCCCGCAGCCACGGCAGGCACTCGTCGACGTCGTAGTCCCAGAACGGCGACCACTCCCCCCACCCGGCGGCGCCGGGCAGCAGCACGCCCTCCCGCACGTCGATGCCGCGGAAGCGCGTACGCATCGGCAGCGACCACACGACCGGCTCAGCCACCGGCCACCTCCGCCCGCCGGGCCACGGCCCGCAGCAGCTCGTGCCGGATCAGCCCGCTGCCGCCACGGATCACCAGCCAGTAGGCGCGGAACGCCCGCCGCGCCCGTCGCCCGGTCGCGAGCACCCTGGTCTCGGTGTGCAGCGCTGTCGTCCCGGGACCGGCCGGGTCCTGGACGAGCCGGAAGTCCATGGCGATGCGCACCCAGCCGTCGGGCAAGGGGCGGGTGAGCTCCGCCACGGTGGCCGCCCGCAGGTCCTCCATCCCGTCGGCCCCGGTCCGCAGCGACACGGGCGCGACCATCCCGAGGAGCAGCTGCTCCGGCTCGCGACGAGCGATCTCGCCGGGCGGCAGCGCCGCGACGACAGGACGGTCCTGCGACCCGAACGAGGAGCGGCCCAGCGTGCGGACCCGCATCAGCGCCCGGGTGACCGGCAGGGCGCCGACCGGTGTGGTGAGCAGCGCGTCCCAGACGGCACCCGCCTCCGCACGCACCACCCGCTGGTGACGCTCGGCCACGTCCCACGACGGCATCGCGTCGTCGAGCAGCGTCCGGGACCCGTCGGGCATGCGCCTATCCTCACCGACGTGCCCGACCGCCCCGACGACGCCGCCGTCTCCGAGCTGTTCGACCCCGACGCCTGGGCTCCGGTCGCCGGGTTCGACGTCACCGACGTGACCTATCACCGGGCAGTCGTCGACGGGCCAGGCCGCGGCACGGTGCGGGTCGCCATTCGACCGGCCCGAGGTGCGCAATGCCTTCCGCCCGCACACCGTCGACGAGCTCTACCGGGTCCTCGACCATGCCCGGATGACGCCGGACGTCGGCTGCGTGCTGCTCACCGGCAACGGGCCGTCACCCAAGGACGGCGGACGGGCGTTCTGCTCCGGCGGCGACCAGCGGATCCGCGGCCGCAGCGGCTACCAGTACGCGAGCGGCGAGACGGCGGACAGCATGACCGACGCCGACCAGGCACGGGTGAAGGCCGCTGGCGGGCGGCTGCACATCCTCGAGGTGCAGCGGCTGATCCGCACCATGCCCAAGGTCGTCGTCGCGGTAGTGAACGGCTGGGCGGCGGGCGGCGGGCACTCGCTGCACGTCGTGTGCGACCTGACGATCGCCTCGCGCGAGCACGCGCGGTTCAAGCAGACCGATGCCGACGTGGGGTCGTTCGACGCGGGCTACGGCTCGGCCTACCTCGCGCGGATCGTGGGGCAGAAGAACGCGCGCGAGATCTTCTTCCTGGGCCGGACGTACGACGCCGAGGCGATGCAGCGGATGGGTGCCGTCAACGTGGTGGCCGACCACGCCGAGCTGGAGCGGACCGCGCTGGCGGTCGCCGCCGAGGTGAACGGCAAGAGCCCGACCGCGCAGCGGATGCTGAAGTTCGCGTTCAACATGGTGGACGACGGCCTGATGGGTCAGCAGGTGTTCGCCGGTGAGGCGACCAGGCTGGCGTACATGAGCGACGAGGCCGTCGAGGGCCGCGACGCGTTCCTGGACAAGCGCCCGCCGGACTGGTCCGCCTACCCCTGGTACTACTGAGTGCGCGAGCTCCGGACTCTGACCGCTCCGACGGGTGAGGCCGTGCTCACGTCGCTCGTCCCGGCTCTCGCCGCCGCCCTGGACGGCGCAGGCCCGGCGCTGCTGCCCCTGCCCACGGGCGGGACGCGCGGCACGGTCCTGCGCGCGCTGGACCCCGCGCGGCCGATGGAGAGCGACGACGTCGCCGTCGTCGTGCCGACCTCCGGGTCAACCGGTGAGCCCAAGGGGGTGATGCTGTCCGCTCGTGCCTTGCGGCACTCCGCGCAGACGACCCACGACCGGCTGGGCGGGCCTGGTCAGTGGGTGCTCGCCCTGCCGGTCAACCACGTCGCGGGCCTCACCGTCCTGGTCCGCTCGCTGCTCGCCCGCACCCGGCCGGAGGTCGTCGACCTCTACGGCGGGTTCTCCGTCTCCGCGTTCGCCGCCGCGACGGCGCGACTGCAGCCCGGTGTGCGCCACTACACGGCTCTCGTGCCGACGCAGCTCCGCCGGCTGCTGGACGCAGGCAGCGACGTGTCCTCGCACCTGACGGCCTATGACGGCGTGCTCGTCGGCGGCGCGGCCCTGACCACCGAGCTGCACGACCGCGCGCGAGCGTCCGGCGTCCGGGTCGTGACGACGTACGGGATGTCGGAGACGTGCGGCGGCTGCGTCTACGACGGCGAGCCGCTGGCCGAGGTGGACGTCGAGGTCCGCGACGACGGCCGGGTGACCATCGGCGGCCCGGTCGTCTTCGCGGGCTACCGGCTGCGTCCGGACCTCACCGCCGCTGCACTCGTTGACGGCCGGCACGTCACGCAGGACCTCGGCCGGCTGGCGCCCGACGGTCGGCTCGAGGTGCTCGGCCGCGCCGACGACGTCATCGTGTCCGGCGGCGAGAACGTGCCCGGCGGCGCTCGTCGAGCGCGTCCTGGGGGGCCACCCCGGCGTCGCGGCCTGTGCCGTGGTCGGGCGCCCGGACGCGGAGTGGGGCGAGCGGGTCGTCGTCGTGGTGCAGCCGACCGACGCGACCGAGGCCCCGACGCTGGAGGACCTGAGGTCGTACGCCGGGACGCGACTCGAGCCGGCCGCCCTTCCTCGCGAGCTGGTCGTCGTCGGAGTGCTGCCGATGCTGGCCTCGGGGAAGCCCGACAAGCCGGCGGTGCGTAGCGTCGTCGTCGGCCGCAGCTGACCCACAGGAGGACGGATGGCCACGGCAGCCCAGTGGGTCGAGGGTGCGAGGCCGCGCACCCTTCCGGCCGCCCTGGCGCCGGTGGCCGCGGGCACCGGTGCTGCGGCAGCGGTCGACGGGTTCGTCGCGGGCCGGGCTCTGCTCGCCCTCGTGGTCGCGCTGGCCCTGCAGGTCGGCGTGAACTACGCCAACGACTACAGCGACGGGGTCCGGGGCACCGACAGCGACCGGGTCGGCCCGCTGCGCCTGGTCGGGGCAGGCGTCGCCGCTCCGGGCACGGTGAAGCGCGCCGCCCTGCTGTCCTTCGCGGTCGCCGGCGTCGCGGGCCTGGTCCTCGCGGCGCTCACGTCGTGGTGGCTGCTCCTGGTCGGCGCGGGCTGCCTGCTGGCCGCCTGGTTCTACACCGGCGGCCGGACGCCGTACGGCTACCGGGGGCTGGGCGAGGTCTCGGTCTTCGTGTTCTTCGGCCTGGTGGCCACCGTGGGCACGACCTACGTGCAAGCCGGCGAGGTGACGGCGGCATCGATGCTCGCAGGAGCGGGGTGCGGTGCACTGGCCTGCGCCGTCCTCGTCGCGAACAACCTGCGGGACCGGGCGACCGATGAGACCTCCGGCAAGCGGACGCTCGCCGTCCGGCTCGGCGACAGCCTGACCCGCCGGCTCTACCAGCTGCTGATGGTTGCGCCGTACGTCGCCGTAGGGGTGCTCGCCGTGACGACCAGCCCTTGGGTGCTGCTGGCTCTGCCGACCGCAGTCCTCGCTGCACGTCCGGTGGCGGCTGTCCGGACCGGGGCGACGGGACCGGCGCTGGTGCCGGTGCTCAAGGCGACGGGGCTCACCCTTCTCGCGTACGGCATCACGCTCGGAGCCGGGCCTCGCCCTCGCGGGCGGTGCAGGGTGATGTCCCTGACCGCGCCGGCTCAGCCGGGGACGGTGCGGTCCTCTATCAGTCCGACGGGTGTGCCGTCCGGGTCGGAGACGAACGCCATCCACAGCTCGGTGCCGGTGTCCCGGTGGACCAGCTGCGGACCCGCGAGCCGTTCGGCGCCGCGGCCGGTCACGGCGGCGAATGCCTCGTCGACGTCAGAGACCCGGTAGTAGACGACCGGCCGCGATCGGAAGCGCTCGTCCTCCGGCACACCCAGGTAGAGCCGCACGCCACCAGCGTCGAAGAACGCCATCGGCTGACCCTCGACGGTGAACAGGTGCGTCAGCCCCAGCACGTCACGGTAGAAGCGGACCGACTCCTCGAGGTCGCTGACACTGATGTGCAGCTGCCCGATGCCTTGCAGCTCGGACCCCATGCCAGGCCTCCTTCTCGACGGCACCCGCTCATCTCATACTTCAGGTAGTGAACTGTCAAGAGATTCATGGTGTTAACTGTTGTCTCGTGACCAAGGACCTGCCACCTCTGCCGGTGGGCTCGCCGCGAACCCGCCGTCACCGCGTTGCCAACGCCCTCAACTCGACAGCGATCCATGCCCTGCGCGCCGCGCGGATCGACGACAGCCGCACGGGTCTCACGCCCGAGCGGCTCTCGCTGCTGTCCGTCCTCGTCTACGCCGGACCCACGACGATGTCCGCGCTGGCCCGCGCGGAGCAGCTCAGCCCGCCCGCGATCACCCGGACCGTCACCGCTCTCGAGGAGGCCGGGCTGGTGCGCCGCAAGGAGTCCGCCGACGACCGGCGGCAGACCATAGTCACGGCGAGCGCCGCCGGGACGCGGCTGCTGGAGCAGGGCCGGCGCGCCCGCATCGAGCGGCTCGCCGACCTGCTCGGCACCCTCGACGGCCCTGACCTGGACCGGGTCTCGGACGCCCTGGCCCTGGTGCGCCGCGCACTCCGCGAAGATCCCGGCCGTCCAGGGGCTCCGGGCATCCACCTGCGTGAGGCGGACCCTTCTTCACCGAGCCAGGAATGGCGGACCACGATGGCGAGCGCTCGGCTAGTTCGACCGCGTCCCGGCGTTCCCGGCGGGGGTAGCGGCGCTCGGCTGCCGCGGCACTAGTGCTCAGCGCGTCTCCGACCTCGCCCCAACTGTGGCCGTGGTCGAGAAGAACGTTCACCAGTTCGTGCTGGGTGGCGGTGAGCTCCTCGATCGCGACGGTGAGCTGAGCGAGCACGTCCAAAGCGTCCGACGCCGCCCGCGCCTCGGTGACGGCGCGCAGAGCCACGGCAAGCTCATCAGCAAGGCGGCGCAGCTGAACGCGTGGAACGGGAACGCGCGAATTCATGACGACTCCTTCCGTGAAGCGTTCACTCACGACGTCGCTCGGGCGCTCTTAGCCACGAAGCGGCCGGCGAAGGAGTGCGATCGGTGTCGGCGGATCGGGGCTGGCCAGGCTCCGGGCGGTGGGGTCCCGCAGCGGCGAGCTGTCCGCAGAGGCCCACCGGACCGGTGTCACCCGCAGCTGCGCCCGCCCTGCCTCCCGCGGAGACGGAGCCGGCGGCCGCTCTCCTGGCGTGTGACGGCGCGATGCGGTCCGGCCCGCCTCACGTGTGCCGCCTGAGGGTAGCCACGGAGGGCTTCGTAGGCCTCTAGCGTGCGCTGGAGAGCCTGGTCCGACTGGGCGGCGCCTTCGCCCCGCTGCTCGCGAGTGTCCGGGTGGTGTTCGAGCAGCCGACGCCGGAACGCATGGCGGATCTCGGCCTGGGTCGCGGTGGGGGGCAGGCCGAGCTCGGTGTGCGGGTCAGGTTGTGGCGCCATCCGGTACCTCGTGCGGCGGTGGTGGCCCCGGCCGGGTGCACGGCCGGGGCCGGCTGTCGGTCAGGCGTCGATGGCCTGCCGGTCGCGCTCCTCGCCGCTGATCTGGATCTTGCGCGGCTTGGCCTGCTCAGCGACCGGGATGCGCAGGGTCAGGACGCCAGCGCTGTAGCTGGCGCCGACGCTCTCGGTGTCCAGGTTGTCGCCCAGGATCAGCTGCCTGCTGAACACCCCGCGGGGGCGCTCCGCGGCGATCAGCTCCCGGTCACCGTTCAGTGACGGTCGTTCCGCCCTGACGGTCAGCACGTTGCGTTCGACATCGAGGTCGACGGAGTCCGGGGAAACCCCCGGCAGATCGAACTCCACGACGAACTCGTCGCCGTCGCGCCAGGCGTCCATCGCCATCAGCGCCGGTCGCGACGATGTCCCCCACAGCTGCTGGCTGAGGCGGTCCAGGTCACGGAAAGGGTCGGTTCGCATCAGCATCGCTACCACCTCCTGTTGACGGATCCTGATGCCTTCTCCGTCCACGATCCTCACGGATCTGTGGCATGTGATGTAGATTTCTTGTACCACGTGCTATACGAACCATGCAAGCCCGAATCACCTCGTTGGGATGACCGGTGGCAGAACAGCAAAGGGCGGACCCCAGCCAGGGGGTCTATGGGATCTCGGTCGCCGCGGAGCTGGTCGGGATGGCTCCGCAGTCGCTGCGGCTGTACGAGCAGAGAGGGCTGCTCGAGCCGGAACGCACCGGCGGTGGCACCCGGCGGTACAGCCAGGACGACCTCGACCAGTTGGACCGGATCGGGCAGCTCCTCGGCGAGGGGCTCAACCTGGCCGGCGTCGCCGTCGTGCTGGAGCTGGAGCAGGCAAACGCCCGGCTGCGCGCCGAGAACCGCCGGATGAGAGCGGGCCGTAGACCTCAGAGCAGGCCGACCGCGACCGATTGAGGACCAGCTCAGCCGAGGTCGCCCACGACGCGGCCCTCCCACTTCGTGGACAGCACCACGGTGGTGCGGGTGCGCGAGATGCCGCGGATCTTCCGCAGGCGGGACAGGGTCCCCTCCAGGGCCGTCACGTCCGGCACGCGCACCTTGAGCAGGAAGCTCTCGTCGCCGGCCACGAACCAGCAGTCCTCGATCTCCTCCAGCCGTTCCAGCGCGACGGCCACGGCGTCCTGGTCGGAGGTGTCGGACAGGTGCACGCCGACCAGGGCGGCCACCGAGCGGCCGAGTGCTGCCGGGTCCACCGCAGCGTGGTAGCCGGTGACCACCCCGTCCCGCTCCAGCCTGGCCACTCGCTCGGTCACGCTCGGCCCGGACAGCCCGACCTCGCGGCCCAGCTCGGCCCAGGAGGCCCGGGCGTTGCGCCGCAGGGCACTGATCAGCTTGCGGTCGATGTCATCCACGGCAACCTGGCCTCCGTACGGAAGAAAACTTGGTCATCCGATGTTCTGACCTTAGTATCAAAGGCAAACACCCGGCTATACCCAGAAAGTATGAGGACACCGTGCTCACGCTCGACCTGGCCCGCGCCCACATCCGCGAGCTGCACCGCAGGGCTGACGACCACCGCCGGACCCACCCGGAGGCCCCGGCCCGGCGTCGGCGGCGCGCCGCGCGCAGAGGCTGACCCGACCCGACCCGCGTGGCGAGAGCGACCCGCCCCGCGCGCACGTACTCTGGGTAGCGGAGGAGTGCCACAACCCATGCTGAGAGTCCTGCTCTACGCCCTGCCGCTGATCCTGGCGATCTACGCGCTCGTCGACCTCGTGCAGACCGACGACGAGGACGTCCAAGGGCTGCCCAAGCTGGCCTGGGTCGCGCTGATCGTGCTGATCTGGATCATCGGGCCGATCGCCTGGCTCGTGGCCGGAAAGCGCGGCCGGCGGCCTGGCGCTGCCCGGTCGCGCCGCACGGTCCCCGGGTCCACCCCCCGGCCGCCCCCTCGCCCCGGACGACGACCCCGACTTCCTGCGCGGCCTCGGCCATCCCGCGCCCCCGCCGCCCACGCCGCCGCCCGCGCGCCCGGCCGACACGGGGCCGGACAGCCGGCCCCCTGGTCCCGAGGACGACGACCCGCCTGTCACCAGCCGCTGAGGTAGCCCCGAGAGCACCTACTGCTTGAGGTAGCTCTCGGTGAGGTGCCCCGGCGCGCATGCCAGCCAGCCGTCGACGATCGCCTCGTGCAGGTCCTTCCGGGTGACTGTCATCAGATGAACGAGCACGGCTGCATAGCCGTCGAAGTGGGGAATGGTGAAGACGGCCCGGGGGTGGGCGGCCAGCGCTGCTTCCTTCTCGCCCAGGTCGTCCACCCGAACAGCCAGGATGGGACCTTCCGGCGGTGCTACGTCGCCGAACCGCCTGATGTCGGCCTTGCTGAACGGACGCTCCCACGCGAAGGCCTTGCCGCCGACGGACCATGACCGGTTGCCGCGACTGCTCGCCTTCGGTGACCTCCGGCAACTCGGCGGCCATCGCGGCCACGTCGTCGAAGGTGAGCACGCGGTCAGCCGACGCCGGCGTAGGAGTGGAAGCCGACCAGCCAGATGTTGACGACCAGGTAGTTGAACAGGAACGTCGCGTAGCCCAGCAGCGCGACGTAGGCGGCCTTGCGGCCCTTCCAGCCCGCCGTCGCCCGGGCGTGCAGGTACGCGGTGTAGACCATCCAGGTGATGAACGCCCAGGTCTCCTTGGGGTCCCAGCCCCAGTAGCGTCCCCACGCGTTCTCGGCCCAGATGGCGCCGGCGATGACCGCGAACGTCCAGATCGGGTAGGCGAAGGCGTGCATCCGGTACGCCGAGCGGTCCAGCGCGGCCGCTGACGGGAGCGGTCCATGAATCGACGGCGCGCGCTCCGCCGGCACCGCTCCCGCCGGTCCTGCACGAGGAAGCAGATCGTCTGGGCGAACGCCACCGTCAGGATCCCCGACGCGATGATCGCCGCCGACACGTGGATGACCAGCCACACCGACTTCAGGGCGGGGACCAGCTGCGCGGACTCGGTGTAGAGCACCGCCACCGCCAGGCCGAGCGTCAGCAGCACCGGCAGCACCACGAACGTGCCGAGGTAGCGGATGTCCCGGCGGCTGAGCATCACGAGGAACACCCCCGTGACGGCCAGCGCCCCGGTCACCGAGAACTCGAACATGTTGCCCCACGGCGCCCGCTCGGCCGACAGCCCGCGGGTCACCACCGACGCGAGGTGCAGCGCGAAGGCCAGCACCGTGAGCGACACCGCGACCCGGCCGAGCCGGTCGGACCGTTCGCGGCGCACACCGTCGTCGTCGGTGCGGTCGCCGCGGGTCCTATCCTCGGCGTACGTCGGGAGGCTCGCGCCGGCGCCGACCGTCGCGAGCTCGACGGCCGTGACCGACTCCCGACGGGCGCGCGCCTCCGGCGCGGCCGGCGAACGCGAGCTCGGCGGTGTAGCAGTACATGGCGATCGCGTAGACCGCCATCGCGGAGTAGAGCAGGTTGTTGCTCAGCCCCGCCAGGTCCGCACCCGTCACGTGGTCCTCTCCCGCCCGATCGCGCCGCATCCGCGCCGTCAGGGCGCGGACCTCCTCGGCCAGCACCTCGCGGCCCTCCCCCTCGTGGCGGGTCAGCCCGGCGACCTCGACGAGGGTACGCCCGTCATCGGTCGCGGACGCCCGCACCCAGACCCGGCGCCGGCGCACGAACAGCGACATCATCAGCCCGGCCAGCGCCAGCACCGCGGCGGCCAGCGCGGGGCCGGTCCCCGGGTTGCGAGCCACCTGCAGCGACGCCCACCGGCGGACCCCGTCGAAGGTGATCGACCCGCCGTCCGGCAGCTCCATGGTCGCGCCGGGCGCCAGCGACTGGGCCAGCGGCTGGCCGCCCCGGCCGGTCACCTGGGTCAGGTCCGAGCGGTCCAGGGAGTAGACCGACTGCGGCGTGCCGTCGTCGAGCCCGAGGTTCCCGGTCCAGGCGGTCAGGACGGCGCGCGGGAGCCGCAGCCCGGGGAACACCGACACCGGGCCGGCCTCGCGGTCGAGCACCGCCGTGGGCAGGAACACCCCCTCGAAGCCCGAGCTGGTCCGGCTCGGCGCTGGGCACCTTCACGACCCCCCGCGAGGCCATGTTGCCGTCCTGCGGGAGGAAGGGCACCGGACCGGAGAACACCACGGCACCGGTCGAGTCGCGCACGGTGAACACCGGCGAGTAGCCGTTGCCCAGCAGGAAGACCTTCGTGCCGTCGATCGTCAGCGGGTGGTTGACCCGCAGCAGACCGTGCTGCTCCGGGGAGTCGGGCGAGGCGGTCCAGGTGACGCGGGCCCGGAAGTCGCGCGGCGCACCACGCTGGTCACCGTCCTGCTGGTAGCGCACCGCCAGGTCGTCCAGCGTCACCGTGAACGGCGTCAACGAGCCGTCGTCGAACGCGGCGCCGCCGGAGATCGTGTCGTAGGCGGTCACCGTGTTCGAGAACGCGCCCGCCCTCGGTGACCAGCACGTTGGCCTTGAAGCCGAACAGGCTGCCCAGCGCGACGGCGACGAGCAGGAGCAGCAGCGCGAGGTGGAAGACGAGGTTCCCGGTCTCCCGCGAGTGTCCGCGCTCGGCGGCGACCGACCCGGCACCGTCCTCCACGCGGTAGCGATCGTCGCGCAGCGACCGACCGTGCCGCGGCCAGCGCCTCGGCCGGGCTCTCCTCGGTCGTCCACGACTCGTGCACCGGCAGCCGGTCGAGGTGGCGCGGGGCCGCGGGAGGCCGGGCCCGCACCGCGGTCCAGTGCGCCCGGCTGCGCGGGAGAACGCACCCGACGAGCGACACGAACAGCAGCAGGTAGATGGCCGCGAACCACGGCGCGGAGTAGACCTCGAACAGCGAGAACCGCTCGTACCACGGCGCCAGCGTGGGGTGGTCCGCGGCGAACTCCTGCGCGCGCAGCGGGTCCACACTGCGCTGCGGCACCAGGGAGCCGGGCAGGGCCGCGAGCGTGAGCAGGAAGAGCAGGACGAGCGCCGTACGCATGGAGGTGAGCTGGCGCCACGACCACCGGGCGAGCTCGACCGGGGTCAGCGCGGCAGGACGCTGGTCGAGCACGTCAGACCGCCGGCGTGAAGCCGTTGACCCACACCTGCAGCGCCACGTTGATGTCGTTCCAGACACCGGTCACCAGCAGCACGCCGATGGTGACGAGCATCGCCCCGCCGGCACGCATCACCCAGACGTGGTGGCGGCGCACCCAGGCGAACGCCGTCATCGCGCGGCCGAACGCCAGCGCGGTGAGGACGAACGGCAGGCCCAGCCCGAGGCAGTAGGCCACCGCCAGGACGCCGCCGCGGACGGCGGTGCCGCTGTCGATGCCCAGCGCCATCACCGCGCCGAGCGTCGGTCCGACGCACGGGGTCCAGCCGAGCCCGAAGAGGACACCGAGGACCGGCGCGCCGGTGAGGCCCACGGCAGGCTTGCGGTGCACCCGCAGGTCCCGCTGCAGCCACGGCAGGCCGCCGATGAACGCCAGTCCCAGGACGATGGTCACGCCCCCGAGCCAGCGCTGCAGCGACTCCTGGTGCTCGAGCAGGAAGCCGCCGAAGCTGCCGAGCACCACCGCTGCGCTGACGAACACCAGCGTGAAGCCGGCGACGAACAGCAGGGCTCCGGCGAGCAGCCGCCACCGCCGCCGGGCCGCGTCGTCGAACACCTCCGCGGCGGACAGGCCGGTCGTGTACGCCAGGTAGCCGGGGACCAGCGGCAGCACGCACGGGGACAGGAACGACACCAGCCCGGCGGCGACCGCCAACGGCAGCGCGAGCAGCATCGAGCCGTCGGTGATGGTGCCGCCGATGCTCAGGACGGCCGTCACGCCGATGCGCTCCGCGAGCGCGTCGGAGAGCAGGGCCCGCAGCGTCGAGGGCGGGACCTGGCCGAGCACCCGCGCGGCGACCCGGCCACGCCGGTCGAGCACCAGCGTGCTGGGGATCGCCTTGGCCGGCAGGCTCCCGCGCAGCTGGAGCAGCGTCCGGCCCGCCTCGTCGTCGATGCTCGGGTACGTCACGCCGAACCGCCGCTCGTGCGCGAGCGCGGAGTCCCGGTTGTCGCGGAAGTCGATACCGACGAACTGCACGCCGTCGGGCTCCGCCTCGGCCCACACCGACTGCAGGTCCGCCGCCTCGGCGATGCACGGCGGGCACCACGAGCCCCAGACGTTGACGACGACGACCTTCCCCCGGTGGTCCCGCACGTCGAAGCGTCCGCCGTCGAGGGTGGCGCCGGAGAACCGGACCGGGTCGTCCCGGTCGGCCGCCGCCAGCTGGGCGACGGTGCCCTGACCGGCGATGTATCCCTGCCCGGCGACGGCAGGACCACCGTCGCGGGAGCAGCCGGACAGGACGGCTGCCATGACCAGCGCGAGCAGGAGTGCGCCTGCCGTCGCTGCCCGTCGCCGTGCCGGTGCCGTGCGAGTGCTGCTCATCAGGCTCCGGCGGCGAACTTCTTGCCCTGGGCGAGCGGCGCGGGCAGCAGGTCGCGCGCCGGCTCCTCGTAGGAGACGGCGGCCAGCTCGTCGCCGCGGAAGGTGAACGACGTGAGCGAGGCCAGGGCGCACTGCCGCTTGCGCGGGTCGTGCCAGAGCCGCCGTCCCGTCGCGAACGACCGCGCGGTCCAGATCGGCAGCTGGTGGCTGACGCAGAGCGCCTCGTGGCCGCGGGCGGCGTCGCGCGCCGTGTGGATGGCCGCGAGCATCCGCTCGGCGATCTCGACGTACGGCTCGCCCCACGACGGGCGCAGCGGGTTGCGCAGGTGGACCCAGTGCCGCGGGCGGCGCAGCGACCCGTCACCGACGCCGAAGGTGTTGCCCTCGAACACGTTCGCGGCCTCGATCAACCGGTCGTCGGTCGCGATCGGGAGACCGAGCGTCGCGGCTGCCGGCTCCGCCGTCTCCTGCGCGCGCTCCAGCGGCGAGGACACCAGGTGCACGATGTCCGAGCCCGTGAGGTGCGCCGCGATCCGCTCGGCCATCGCCCGACCCAGGTCGGAGAGGTGGTAGTCCGGCAGCCGGCCGTACAGCACGCCGGTCGGGTTGTGCACCTCCCCGTGCCGCAGCACGTGCACCGTCGTCGTCTCGGCTCATCCGGGTCCGTCATCGCGCGCTCCGCGGTCGGGCCTCGGCGGCCGCTCGGGCCGCGGCGGGCAGCGCGTCGACGACCCGGCCGAGTGCCTCGTCGTCGTGCGCCGCGGACAGGAACCACGACTCGAAGGCCGACGGCGGCAGGTAGACGCCGCGGTCGAGCATCGCGTGGAAGAACGCGGCGAAGCGGAAGACGTCCTGGCGCCGGGCGCCGTCGTAGTCGGTGACCGCCGCGCCGGCCGAGCCCTCGTCGCTGAAGAAGATCGAGAACATGCTGCCGGCGTGCTGCAGCCGGTGGGCGACACCGGCCGCCGACAGCGCGTCGCTGGCCAGCCCGCCGAGCTCGGCGGCGACCTTGTCGACGTGGGCGTAGACGTCGTCGTCCGCCAGCCGCGAGGGTGGCGAGCCCGGCGGCGGTGGCCACCGGGTTCCCGGACAGCGTCCCCGCCTGGTAGACCGGGCCGGCCGGCGCCAGGCGGCCCATCACGTCGGCGCGCCCGCCGAACGCCGCCGCCGGGAAGCCGCCGCCCATCACCTTGCCGAACGTCATCAGGTCCGGGCGCACGCCGTCCAGCCCGAACCACCCGGCGGGCGAGACCCGGAACCCGGTCATCACCTCGTCGCTGACGAACAGCGCGCCGTGGCGCCGGCACAGCTCCGCGAGCCCGGCGTTGAACCCCGGCGCCGGCGGGACGACGCCCATGTTGCCGGCGGCCGCCTCGGTGATGACGGCGGCGACCTCTCCGTCGTACGTCGTGAAGGCGCTCTCGACGGCGGCCAGGTCGTTGTACGGCACCACGATCGTGTCCGCCGCCGACGCCCCGGTCACCCCCGGCGTGTCCGGCAGGCCGAGCGTCGCGACTCCTGAGCCGGCCGACGCGAGCAGCGAGTCGACGTGGCCGTGGTAGCAGCCGGCGAACTTCACCACCTTGGTGCGGCCGGTGAAGCCGCGGGCCAGCCGGATCGCCGACATCGTCGCCTCGGTGCCGCTGGACACCAGCCGGACCTGCTCGGCGGGGTCCGACCCGGCGCACGATCTCCTCGGCCAGCGCGACCTCGCCCTCGGTCGGCGTGCCGAACGACGTGCCCCGCGCGACCGCGGCCTGGACGGCGTCGACGACCTCCGGGTGCGCGTGGCCGAGCAGGAGCGGACCCCACGAGCAGACCAGGTCGACGTACTCGCGGCCGTCCGCGTCGACGAGGTACGGCCCGCGGCCGGACGTCATGAAGCGCGGGGTGCCGCCGACCGCGCGGAAGGCGCGGACCGGCGAGTTCACGCCGCCGGGCGTCACCGCGAGCGCCCTGGCGAGCAGCGCCTCCGACGCGGGGGCGGGTGAGTAGCGGTCGCTCATCCGGGGGTGCTCACGGACGGGCCTCGCGGAGCAGGCGCGCCGCCTCCACCGCCCAGTAGGTCAGGACGATCCCCGCGCCGGCCCGCCGGACCGAGGTCAGCGTCTCGACGATCGTCCGGTCCCGGTCCAGCCAGCCCTTCGTCGAAGGCCGCCTCGGCCATCGCCATCTCGCCGGAGACCTGGTAGGCGGCGACCGGGACACCGAGCCGCGCCGCCTCGTCGGCGACCCGGCGCAGCACGTCGAGGTAGGGCAGCGCCGGCTTCACCATGACGATGTCCGCGCCCTCGGCGACGTCGAGCGCGAGCTCGCGCAGCGCCTCGTCCAGGTTGGCGGGGTCCTGCTGGTACGTCCGCCGGTCGCCCTGCAGGGTCGACTCCACGGCCTCCCGGAACGGGCCGTAGAAGGCCGAGGCGTACTTCGCGGTGTAGGCGAGCAGCGCGGTGTCGACGTCGCCGGCGCCGTCGAGGGCGCTGCGGACCGCGCCGACCTGGCCGTCCATCATCCCGGACAGCCCGAGCACGTGCGCGCCGGCCGCGGCCTGGGCCAGCCCCATGTCGGCGTAGCGGCGCAGGGTCGCGTCATTGTCGACGGTGCCGTCGGCCGTCGTGCGAGCACGCCGCAGTGGCCGTGGTCGGTGAACTCGTCGAGGCACAGGTCGGCCATCACGACGGTGTCGTCGCCGACCTCCGCCACCACGTCGCGGATCGCGACGTTGAGCACGCCGTCCTCGTCGGTCGCGCCGGTGCCCGTCGGGTCACGGCGTTCCGGGACGCCGAAGAGCATCAGCCCGCCGACCCCGCCTGCACCGCCTCGACGGCGGCCTTGCGCAACGAGTCGCGCGAGTGCTGCACGACGCCGGGCATCGAGGCGATCGGCACCGGCTCGGTGGCGCCCTCCTTGACGAACATCGGCAGCACGAGGTCGGCCGCCGCCGGCCGGGTCTGGGCGACCAGGTTGCGCAGCGCGGCGGTCCGGCGCAGCCGGCGTGGCCGGCCGGCCGGGAAGGACGCGACGTCGGGCACCGGTCAGGTGGCCTTCCGCCGGGCCGACGTGCGCTTCTGCGAGGGGCGCAGCACCGGCTCGCCGGCGGCGACCGCCGCCGACCGGATCGATGCGCCGTACTCCGAGAGCGCCGTCGCGAGGTCCGCCACCGACGGGCTGGCGGCCAGGACGTCGACGCGCAGGCCGTGCTCCTCCGCCGTCTTCGCGGTCGCCGGCCCGATGCACGCGATGACCGTCGAGGCGTGCGGCTTGCCGGCGATGCCGACCAGGTTGCGCACGGTGGAGGACGAGGTGAACACGCACCGCGTCGTAGCCACCGGACTTGATGGCCTCCCGGATCGGCGCGGCCGGCGGCGCGGCGCGCACCGTCCGGTAGGCGGTCACGTCGTCGACCTCCCAGCCCCGCTCGACCAGGCCGGCGACGAGGTTCTCGGTCGCGATGTCCGCGCGCGGCAGGAAGACCCGGTCGATCGGGTCGAACACCGCGTCGAAGGGCGGCCAGTCCTCGAGCAGGCCGGAGGCCGACTGCTCGCCGCTGGGCACCAGGTCCGGCTTGATGCCCCACGCCAGCAGGTCGGCCGCGGTCTGCTCTCCGACGGCGGCGACCTTGATGCCGGCGAAGGCCCGGGCGTCCAGGCCGTACTCCTCGAACCGCTCGCGCACCGCCTTGACCGCGTTGCGCGACGTGAAGGCGATCCACTCGTAGCGGCCGGTCACCAGGCCCTTGATCGCCCGCTCCATCTGCTGCGGCGTCCGCGGCGGCTCGACGGCGATCGTCGGCACCTCCTCGGGCACCGCGCCGCAGGCCCGCAGCCGGTCGGCGAGGGCACCGGCCTGCTCCTTGGTGCGCGGTACGAGCACCCGCCAGCCGAACAGTGGCTTGGTCTCGAACCAGGACAGCACCTCGCGGGACGCGACCGTGTTGCCCACCACCGTGATCGTCGGCGCGCCCAGCTTGGCGGCCTTCACGTCCGCGGCGATCCGCTCCAGCGTCGAGACCACCGTGCGCTGCGAGGTCGTGGTGCCCCGCTCGGTCATCGCGACCGGTGTCTCGGCCGGCCGGCCGGCCGCGACGAGCGCCTTGGCGACGTCGCCGATCACGGCGGTGGCGGAGAGCAGCACGAGGGTCGCGTTGCCGGCGGCCAGGTTGGACCAGTCGGCGGGTCCCTTGACGCCTTCGCTGACGTTGACGACGCGCACCTCGCGGTGCTTGGCCGAGGTGAGCGGGATACCGGCGTACGCGGGCACGGCACTCACCGACGACACACCGGGAACGACCTCGAACGGGATCCCCGCCTTCGCGCACCCGGCGGCCTCCTCCGACCCGGTCGCGTAGAGGAACGGGTCCCCGTCGAGGAGCCGGACGACCGACCCGCCGGACTTGGCGGCCTTGACGACGAGCCGGGCGCGCACGGCATGGCTCAACGGCTGCCCGTCGTCGCCGAGCGAGCCGTCGACGACCTCGACGTCCGGCCGGCAGTAGCGCCGGACGAACGCCTCGTCCTGCGACTCGGTCACGACCACGTCGGCGCGACCGAGCAGCTCGACCGCCCGCACCGTCAGCAGGTCGGGGTCACCAGGTCCGGCGCCGACGAACGCGACGCATCCCAGCGGCTTGGCTCGCTTGGCGGAGGACTTCTTCGAAGTGGACTTTTGGGCTGGGCCGGTCACGTGACGCGCTCCAACATCAGATCAGCCGCCCCCTCGGCGAGCAGGTCGGCCGCGAGGTCGCGGCCGATCCGTGCTGCCTCGTCGAGAGGTCCGGTGGCGGACAGCCGTACGCTCGCGGAGCCGTCGACAGCACTGACGACGGCCCGGAGGTACAGCTCGAGGACGTGCTCGCCGTCGGCTGCTTCCCCGTAGGCCCCGACAGGGGCCGAGCAGCCGGCTTCCAGGGTGGCGAGCAGTGTGCGCTCGGCCTCCACGACGAGCCGGGTCGCGGCGTCGTCGAGGGTGCCGAGTAGGGCGAAAAGCTCGGCGGTGTGGGGGTCGACCGGAGTGCGACATTCCACCGCCAGTGCTCCCTGCCCAGGAGCGGGGAGCATCTGGAGAGGATCGAGCACCTCGGTGACGGTGTCCAATCGGCCCAGCCGGGCCAGGCCGGCCCGGGCGAGCACCACGGCGTCGATCTGGCCGTCGGCCACCAGCCGCAGCCGGGTGTCGACGTTCCCCCGGACGTCGACGACCTCGAGGCCGAGGCCGAGGGCGCGCAGCTGGGCGGCACGCCGCGGTGAGCCGGTGCCGACCCGGGATCCCGAGGGCAGCTCGCCGAGGGTGAGCCCGTCGCGCGCGACGAGCGCGTCGCGCGGGTCCTCGCGCGGCGGGACGGCGGCGATCACGACGTCGTCCGGCTGGGTGGTCGGCAGGTCCTTGAGCGAGTGCACGGCGACATCGACGTCACCGGCTGTCAGCGCCTCGCGCAGCGCGCCGACGAAGACGCCGGTGCCCCCGATCTGGGCCAGCGCGGCCCGGGAGGTGTCGCCGTACGTCGTGACCGGCACCAGCTCGACGGCCCGCCCGGTGCGCTCGGTCAGCGCGCGCGCCACCAGCTCGGCCTGCGCGGTGGCCAGCGGGCTGCGGCGGGTGCCCAGGCGCAGCGGGGCGCTCATCGGACCCCCTCGTCGCCAGGGTCGACAGGGTCGAACGGGTCGACGGTGTCGAGCGGGTCGACGGTGTCGAGCGGGTCGACGGTGTCGAGCGGGTCGACCTCGATGTCGGCGCGGGTGACCGCGTCGACCGCCGACTGGTCGAGCCCGAACAGCTTGGACAGGGCGTCCGCGTAGGACTGCCCGGAGCCGAACTGCTCGCCGGCCAGCTGCTTGACCCGGACGGTCGGGGCGTGCAGGACCTTGTCGACGACCCGCTGGACGGTCAGCTCGATCTCGGCGCGGTCCCGCGGCGCGAGGCCGGGCAGCCGGCCGGCCAGCCGGGTGAGCTCGGCACGCACCACGCCGTCGGCCATGTCGCGCAGGGCGACCACGGTGGGCGCGACGCTGGCGGCACGCTGCCAGCCGAGGAACGCCGTGACCTCGTCGGCGACGATGGCGCGCGTCGCGTCGACGTCGGCCGCGTGCTCGGTCGCCTCCAGCACGGTGGCCAGCGACTCCAGGTCGACGACCGTGACGCCGGGGACGCCGTGGGCTTCGGGCTCCACGTCACGCGGCAAGGCCAGGTCCAGCACGACCATGGGGCGCTCGCCGCGGGCCCGCTGCGCGGCCAGCACGACGTCCGCGCCGATCACGTGCCCCACCGCTCCTGTGCACGACACCACGAGGTCGGCCTCCGCGAGCGCCCGGGGCAGCTGCGCCGAGCGGCACGGCGACGACCACCGACCGCGGCGGCGACCCGCTCGGCGTGGGCCAGCGTCCGGTTCGCGACGACGACCTTGGCGGCGCCGGCCCGCGCGACCAGGGTGGCGGCGAGGGCGCTCATCGCGCCGGCCCCGACGACCAGGGCGGAGGTCCCGGCCATCGTGCCGAGGGTCCGCTGCGCCTCCTCGAGACCAGCTGTCACCAGCGACCGGCCGGCCCGGTCGATGCCGGTCTCGGTGCGGGCCCGCTTGCCGACCCGCAGCGCCTGCTGGGCGAGCGCGCCGAGCGTACGGCCTGCGGTGCCGTTGTCCTGGGCCGCGCGCAGTGCCGCCCGCACCTGGCCGAGGATCTGGCTCTCGCCGACGACCATCGAGTCGAGCCCGCAGGCGACGGCGAAGAGGTGCGCGACGGCTCGGTCCTCGTAGTGGACGTAGAGGTGCTGGGTGAGCTCGTCGATGGGCACGCCGGTGCGCCGGGCCAGCAGCTCGGAGGTCTGTGCGACACCGCCGTGGAACTTGTCGACGTCGGCGTAGACCTCGACCCGGTTGCAGGTGGAGAGCACCATCGCCTCGCCCGCGTGGTCGCTCGCGACCACGTCGGCGAGCAGCTTGACCGAGGCGTCGGCCGGCAGGGCGGCGCGCTCGAGCAGGTCGACCGGCGCGGTCCGGTGGGACAGGCCCACGACGAGGACGCTCACGGGGTGACCACCTCCGCGAGGGCCGGCAGGGCGGGCAGCTGGTCGGTGAGCGACCGGGGGTCGATCTTGCGCTGCTCGTGGAAGGCGAGGATCTGCAGCTCGATCGACATGTCGACCTTGCGGACCTCGACGTGGTCGGGGACCAGGAGCACCGCGGGGGCGAAGTTCAGGATGCTGCTCACCCCGCCGGCCACCAGCCGGTCGCAGACGTCCTGGGCGACGCTGGCGGGCGTCGCGATCACCGCGATGGCGATGCCGTGGGTGCCGATGACCCGCTCGAGCCGGTCGAGGTGCTCGACCTGGAGGCCGGCGACCTCGCTCCCGACGATCTCCGGGTCCGCGTCGACCAGGGCGCGGATCGCGAACCCGCGGGACGCGAACCCGCCGTAGTTCGCCAGGGCGTGGCCGAGGTGGCCGAGCCCGACGATGACGACCGGCCAGTCCTGGGTCAGCCCGAGCTCCCGGGACACCTGGTAGACCAGGTAGTCGACGTCGTAGCCCACGCCCCGGGTGCCGTACGAGCCCAGGTAGGACAGGTCCTTGCGCAGCTTGGCCGAGTTGACCCCCGCGGCGGCCGCGAGCTCCTCCGAGGACACCGTCGAGACGCCCTCGTCGGAGAGGGTCCCGAGCGCCCGCAGGTAGACCGGGAGGCGGGCGACCGTCGCGTCGGGGATCCCCTGGCGCGCGTGCCCGTTCCCCCGGGCCCGGGCGCGGGAACCCCGGGTGGAGCTCGGTCCAGAGGTCGTCACGGCTCTCCAGTCACGGTCGGGGCGCTTGCCACGTTAAGCGCTTGTGAACGTGAGCACAAAGTGAGCGGAGCCGACCGCTCGGACCGGCCTGGCGGGCTCGGCGAGATCAGGCCCGCAGCGCCGCGCGCAGCCGGTCCTCGCTGACCCGCCAGAAGTCGTGCGGCTCGCCGTCGACGAGCGTCACCGGGATCTGCTGCCAGTAGCGCTCGTGCAGCGCCGGGTCGTCCAGCGTGCTGCGCTCCTCGAAGGTCTCCCCGAGCTCGGCCGTGACCCGGGCCACCACCTCGCGGGCCTCGTCGCAGAGGTGGCACCCCGGCTTGCCGATCAGGAGCACCCGCGGCGCCCCGGCGCCGGTCACCTCGCGCCGCCCTCGCGCAGCCGGCCCTTGGCGACCTTGCCGGTCGCCGAGTGGGGCAGCGCGTCGACGACCTCGACCACCGTCGGGCGCTTGAACCGGGCCAGCCGCCGGGCCGCGTGCGCGGTGACGTCCTCAGGACTCAGCGCGGCGCCGGGCACGGGGACGACGAACGCCTTCACGGCCTCACCGGTCTCGGGGTCGGGGACGCCGATGACCGCCACCTCCGCCACGTCGGGATGGTCGCCCAGAGCGTCCTCGACCTCGCGGGGATACACGTTGAAGCCGCTGACCAGCACCAGCTCCTTGCGCCGGTCGACCAGGAACAGGTCCCCGTCGTCGTCGGCGTAGGCCACGTCACCCGTCGGCCACCAGCCCTGCCCGTCCGGGCCGTCGGCACCGTCCGGCCAGTAGCCGGAGAACAGGTTGTCGCCGCGGACCCACAGCTCACCCGGGTCGGCGTCGACGGCCGGTTCGCCCGTCTCGTCGAGCAGCTGCACCTCGACGCCGGGCAGCGGCCGGCCGATCGAGCCGGCCTTGGCCGTTGGGGCGGCCAGCGTGCTCGACACCACCGGTGCGGTCTCGGTGAGGCCGTAGCCCTCGTGCACGGTGCGACCGGTCCGGTCCCTGATGCGCTCGGCGACCTCCGCGGGCAGGGACGACGAGCCGGAGGCGAGCAGGCGGACACCCCGCAGCGCCTCGAGGTCCCCCTGGCCGGGCCCAGGCGACGTACATCGGTGGCGCCCCGGGGACGTTGGTCACGCCCTCGGTCCGGATCGTGTCGAGGCTCCCGGCCGGGTCGAAGCGATCGGTGAGCAGCGCGGTCGCCGCGGTCGAGGCGACCATGCCCAGGCCCGCGTTCAGGCCGTAGATGTGGAACATGGGCAGGACGAGCAGGACGACGTCGTCCTCGCGCATCGGCGCCGGGTCGAGGGCCGCGCACTGGCGGAGGTTGGCCAGGAGCGCGCGGTGGCTGAGCATGGCGCCGCGCGGCCGGCCGGTGGTCCCGGAGGTGAACATCAGGACGGCGAGGTCCTCGCCACCTCCCACGGAGTCCTGCGGGCCGGCGGACCTGCCGGCCGCCACGACCGAGTCGAAGCCGGCCGGGTCGACCAGCACCCGGTGGCTGCCGGCGACGGCCTCCTCGACGACGGCCGTCGTGGCGTCCTCGCAGAGCACGGCCTTGGCGCCCGAGTCGGCCAGCATCCCCGCGACCTCGGGCGCCGTGTATCCGGTGTTCACCGGGACCGCCACCAGCCCGGCGCGCAGGGTCGCGAAGTAGGCGACGACGAACGCCGGCGAGTTGGACAGGCACAGCGCCACCCGCTCGCCGGGCCGGAGGTGCAGCTCGGCGCGCAGGCCGACCGCCGCGGCGTCGACGTCACGGTCGAGCTCGGCCCAGCTGACGCTGCGAGGAGGTGCGGCGCCGCCGGCGGAGAGGTGACGCAGCGCGGTGTGGTCACCGCGGCGTCCGGCCGCGGCCCGGACCAGGTCGGCAACATTGGCGCTCGGCGAGCCGGCGTCGGGGACGGGCACCGCCGCAGTCTGGCACAGGGCCTACGCTCTGCGGTCATGGCGAGCGAGCCCGCCAGGCCCCCAGGACGTCGCGTCGTCGCCGGACGGCGATGCCCTCGCGGCCGGGCGTGCCTCCGCCGCGGCGGCCGAGGTCGAGGCCGCGTTGCAGGTCCCGCCGGACCCCCGCGCCGCCGCGTTCTTCGACGTCGACAACACGGTCATGCAGGGTGCGTCGATCTTCCACCTCGCCCGCGGCCTCTACGCCCGCGACTTCTTCACCGTCCGCGACATCGGCCGCTTCGCGTGGGCGCAGGCGCGCTTCCGGGTGGTCGGCCGCGAGGACATGGGCACCGTGCACGAGGCGCGCGAGACAGCGCTGTCCTTCGCCGCCGGCCACAGCGTGGCGGAGCTCACCGCGATCGGCGAGGAGGTCTTCGACGACGTGATGGCCGCCAAGGTCTGGCCGGGCACCCGGGCGCTGGCCCAGATGCACCTCGACGCCGGGCAGCGGGTCTGGCTGGTGACCGCCACCCCCGTCGAGGTGGCCACGGTGATCGCCAAGCGGCTCGGGCTGACCGGCGCCCTCGGGACGGTCGCCGAGACCGAGGACGGGGTCTACACCGGCCGACTGGTCGGCGAGATCCTGCACGGTGAGGCCAAGGCGGCAGCCGTGCGCGCCCTCGCCGAGCGGGAGGGCCTGGACCTCGGCGCCTGCTCCGCGTACTCCGACTCCGCGAACGACATCCCCCTGCTCTCGCTGGTGGGCCAGCCGTGCGCCATCAACCCGGACGGCCGGCTGCGCGCACACGCCCGCGAGCACGGGTGGCGGATCCGGGACTACCGCACCGGCCGGAAGGCCGCCAAGGTCGGCGTCCCGACCGCCGCCGGGCTCGGGGCGGCCGCAGGGGCAGTGGCCGCAGCACTGTCGGCCCGCCGCCGGCGGTCCTGACGGGATCGTCTGGGCGGATTTGTACCGGCGGGTAACCGGCGTTACCGTCGGAGGCTGCCCCGCGAGACGTTCGTCACACCACCGGGGCGGGTAGAGCAGCCAGCGACGGGCGGCGGAGGGAGAGTGGGTGCACGGCACTCTCGCGCTCCCGGGACCGGTCGCCCTTGCCGAGCTGCGGGCCCTGGTCGCCGCCGAGCTCGGCATCGCCCGCTCGACAGTCCAGGCCCCGGGCTCCCCTGGCGGCGGTCCGGCCGGCACTCCGCCGGAGGGCAACCCGCAGGGCGAGCGCATCGCGGCGCTCGTCACGCTGGCCCAGCAGGGCGACGGCGAGGCGTTCGGAGAGATCTACGACGCGTACGTCGACTCGATCTACCGCTACCTCTACTACCGGGTGGGCTCGCACGCCGTGGCGGAGGACCTGACCTCGGAGACCTTCCTGCGGGCGCTGCGCCGGATCGACTCCTTCACCTGGCAGGGCAAGGACATCGGCGCCTGGTTCGTCACGATCGCCCGCAACCTGGTGGCCGACCACGTGAAGTCCAGCCGGTTCCGGCTCGAGGTCACCACCGCCGACATGCTCGACGCCGACCGGGCCGACGAGGGCATCGAGGACGAGGTGCTCAGCCGCCTGCAGAACGCCGTCCTCCTCGACGCCGTCAAGGCGCTCAAGCCCGAGCAGCAGGAGTGCATCGTGCTGCGCTTCCTGCAGGGGCTGACCGTCGCCGAGACCTCCGACGTCATGGGCCGTTCGGAGGGCGCCATCAAGCAGCTCCAGCTGCGAGCCGTCCGGGCTCTGGCGAAGCTGATGCCCGAGAGGGTGTCGTGAGCGCCACCGCACGCCCCGTAACCGCCGTCATCCGCCCTCGTTGTCATGGCGGCACAGCGCCGCACGGGCGGCGCGCAGCAGACGGACCTGACGGACGAGGGGGTGCCGGCGGATGAGCGTGGTGACGGGGATCGCCGACGCCCTGCCCGGGCGCCGACGCGAGGCGGAGCTGTTCGCGGCGCTGCTCGACGGCCGGCCCACCCGCGGCCTGTCCGGTGCGCGGCCGGACGACCTGGCCGCTCGTGCCGACCTCGCCGACCTCGCTGCCCTGACCCGGACCCTGGTGCCCGCCGAGCACCTCCCGAGGTCGCAGTTCCGCACGGCACTGCGCGAGCGCCTGGTGACCGAGGCGACCAGCCGGGTTCCGGCCGTTCCTGCCCAGCGCGATGCCGCGGTCGACGCGGGTGCACCGACACGGCCGAGGCTGAGTCGTGCGGTCGCGACCGTGGCCCTCGCGGCCCTGGTGACCGGCGTCGGTGCCTCGGCGGCGAGCACGCGCGCCCTGCCCGGCGACTCGCTGTACGGCCTCAAGCGCCAGATCGAGTCCGTCCAGCTCGCCCTGGCCGGCTCCGACCTCGAGCGGGGACGGGAGCTGCTCGAGCAGGCCGACAGCCGGCTCGGCGAGGCCGAGCGACTGGCGGCATCCTCGGAGGTCTCCGAGCCCGAGACCCAGCGGGCGCTGGTCGCGACGCTCGACGACATGAGCGACGCGACAGCCGAGGGAGCGACGGCGCTCACCGACTCCTACCGGATGACGGGTGACGACGAGCCGATCGTGCTGCTCGACCGGTTCGTGGCCGACCAGCAGGAGCGGTTGCAGGACCTCATGATGCTGCTGGATCCCGGCCTGCGTGAACGGCTGGCCGGCGTGCTCGACACGCTCGCGAGCATCGAACGGATGACCACCGCCCTCCTGGGGAACGCCACGGACCCGGTGTCGAGCGCCTCGACCGGGGCCGGCCGCGCCTCCGGGGACGGCTGGGCCGTGAGCCGCCTGGAGGACCAAGCCCTGGCGCTCGCCGACGACGGGGGCCTGACCGCCGGCACGGGGGACGCTTCGACTGACGGCGCGGCCGGGACCGCGGGCGGGGGCCTGCTGGGTGACGTGCTCGACACCGTCGACGGCAGCCTCGACGGCGGCGGCTCCGGCAGTACGTCGGGAGGCTCGTCCGGCGGCTCGGGCGGTCTCGTGGGAGGTGACGGGAAGGTGTCGACGCCGACTCTGGACCCCGTGACGCCGCTGCCGCTCCCCCTGCCGACGACCGAGCCCCTGCCGACCTCCGAGCCCCTGCCGAGCTCGACCGTCACCTCGCCCCTGCCGACCGTGAGTGTCTGCGTCCCCGTCCCGCCGCTGACCACCTGCTGACCTCGCGGAAACCCGCTCACGTCTCGAGCGTCGGTCCGTCCGCGTCACCGGACCGGTCGCGACCGGCACCGAGCAGCACTCTGGTCATGGCATTCCGGGTGTCCTCGAGCTCTGCGAGCGCGGCGTCGAGGTGTCCCCCCGCGACCTCGACCGGGGCGTTGGTCACGCGAGAGCCAGTGCCGGTGTCTGCGTCGGCGGCCAGGAGAGCGGCGCGGCGGAGCAGCTCCTTGAGGAACGACGCCGTCACGCCCGTGCGGGGGCTTGCGGGGGCCTAACTCGATGAGTTTCGCTGTGGTGCCCGGTCTGCCGTCACATGAATCCGATCTCCCGACTGTCGAGAAGAGCGTCATGACTGCTACGAACAGGAGGCAGGCGTGAGGCTTCTTCTCACCTCCGCTGGCGTCAAGAACGCGATCATCCACGACGCGCTGGTCGACCTGCTGGGCAAACCGATCGCTGACTCCAACGCCCTCTGCATCCCCACGGCGGGGTACGGGCACCCCCAGGGCAATCCTGGTGGGGCATGGCGTTTCATCAGCGGACAAGAAGCCAGTACCCCCATGTGCGAGCTGGGCTGGAAGTCCTTGGGAGTGCTGGAGCTCACCGCGCTGCCCAGCATCGACGAGGACCGCTGGGTCTCCTGGGTCCGAGAGGCAGACGTCCTGCTGGTGAATGGCGGCGACGCCCTGTACCTGGCCCACTGGATGCGGCAGTCCGGGCTGGCGGATCTCTTGCCGTCGCTTCGCGAGACGGTCTGGGTGGGGCTGAGCGCCGGGAGCATGGTGATGACGCCCCGGATCGGGGCGGACTTCGTCGGGTGGGAGCCGCCCACCGGTGGCGACAGCGCGTTGGGGATCGTCGACTTCTCGATCTTCCCGCACCTGGACAACCCGCTCTGCCCAGAGAACACCATGGCCGGGGCAGAAAAATGGGCGGCTGAGATCGCCGGTCCGGCGTACGCGATCGACGACGAGACCGCCATCCGGGTGGCCGATGGCACCGTCGACATCGTCTCCGAGGGGCACTGGAAGCTGTTCTCCTCCTAGCCCACGCACCCAGTAAGGCTGCTGCTCCTCAGAAGAAGATCGACCGCCGCGCCATCAGCAGCCGGTAGAGCGTGTGCTGGATCGTCTCGCGCACCTGGTCGGTCAGGTTGAACACGAGCATCGGGTCGTCAGCCGCCCCCAGCCCGTAGCCGTCGGTCATGATCGGCTCGCCGAACTCGATGATCCACTTGCTCGGCAGCGGGATGGCGCCGAGCGGTCCCAGCAGGGGGAAGGTCGGGGTCACCGGGACGTACGGCAGGCCGAGCAACCGCGCCAGCGTCTTCATGTTGCCGATGATCGGGTAGATCTCCTCGGCGCCGACGATGGAGCAGGGGATGATCGGCACCTGCGCGCGCAGCGCCGCCGAGACGAACCCGCCGCGACCGAAGCGCTGGAGCTTGTAGCGCTCGGAGAACGGCTTGCCGATGCCCTTGAAGCCCTCCGGCCAGACACCCACCAGCTCGCCCTTGTGCAGCAGACGTTCCGCGTCGGCGTTGCAGGCCAGGGTCGTGCCCGTCTTGCGGGCCAGCTCGCTGATCACGGGCGTCGAGAACACCAGGTCGGCACCGAGCATCCGCAGGTGACGGTGAGAGGGGTGATGGTCGAGCAACGCGATCTGGGTCATCACCGAGTCGAGCGGGATGGTGCCGGAGTGGTTGGCCACCAGCAGCGCGCCGCCCTCGGCCGGGACGTTCTGCAAGCCCCGGGTCTCGACCCGGAAGTACCGGTCGTAGAGAGGTCTGACCATGGCGAGCAGCACGTGCTCGGTCAGCTCGGGGTCGAAGCCGAACTCGTCGATCTCGACGTCCCCGGTCAGCCGCCGGCGCACGAACGCCAGCGCCGCCGCGACCTTGCGCTCCCACTCCGGCATCTCCTCCGGCACCGGCGGCGGCACCTGAACGAGAGGCTCCTGCGCAGCCTCCTGCGCCGGTGCCGGTGCCGGTGCCGGTGCCGGCGACACCGGGTGCGGCCGGTGGCCGCGAGGCCCTCTTGGCCCTGGCCTTCCTCGGGGGAGCCGGCGCCGGAGCGCTGTCGTCGAGCAACGGGCTGCTGCGGCGGCGGGCCCGCTCGCCGCTCGCGCGCGAGGCACCCGCGGCGACCGAGTCGGCCGCGGCGGCGCCCCGTGGGGCGGGCCGCCGGGGCGTCCGGTCGCCGTCACCGATGGGGATCACCCGGGCGTCAGGCACGGCGGCCACCGGTCGGGAGCCCGCTCACGACGTCGCGCACGCTGCGTTCCACGGCCTGCACCGTGTCCGGCGAGAGCGGTCCGTGCAGGCCCTGGCGGGTCACGAAGTCGTCGAACGCCTCACGAGTGGAGTAGCGCGGCGTGAAGCCGAGGACGTCACGCATCCGGGTGGTGTCCACGACCCGGCCGTACGCGAGGAAGCGCATCTGCTCGGGCGAGAAGTCGGCGACGCCGAGCCGCTTGAGGATCGTCCCGATCCACGGGGCGGCCGGCTGGGGCAGGGGGACCGACGGGCGACCCGCTCGCCGGATCGCCTGGGACAGGCTCATGACACCGTCCCCGGCCACGTTGTACGTGCCGCCGTGGTCGCCCAGCGTCGCGCGCCACAGCACCTCGAGCCCGTCCCGCTCGTGGACGAACTGCAACCGGGGGTCGAAGCCGAGGACCGTCGGCACGACCGGGAGCGAGAAGTAGGACGTGAGCGGCGTCTTGACCTTCGGGCCGACGAAGTTCGCGAACCGCAGCGTGGTCACGGCCACGTCCGGGCGGCGCCGGGCGAAGCCGCGCACGTAGCCCTCGACCTCGACGGAGTCCTTGGCGTAGCCGGAGCGAGCCAGTGCGTTGGGCTCGAGGTCCTCGGTGAACATCGCCGGGTCCTGCGGCGACGAGCCGTAGACGGCGGTCGAGGACTTCACGACGAGCTTCCGGACGCTGGGCGCCTTCTGGCACGCGGCGAGCAGCTGCATCGTGCCGATGACGTTGATCTCCTTCATGGTGGCCCGCCCGCCCGCGTCCAGCGGGGTGGCGAGGACCGCCATGTGGACCACCGTGTCGACCTCGGCCTGCGCGATGACCTTGCCGATGACCGGGTTGCGGATGTCGGCCCGGACGAACTCCGCGTCCCCGAGGTCCTGCTTGGGCGGGACGACGTCGACGCCGATGACGCGCGTGATGTCGGGGTCGGCCTGCAGCAGCTGGGTGAACCGGCCGCCGAGGTAGCGCGAGACCCCGGTCACCATGACCACCCGAGCCACGCGGCGCTACCCCCTCATCCTCGACCGGTCAACGACGGCCGGCCGACTACTTCTTGTTGCGACGCTGGACGCGCGTCTTCTTCAGCAGCTTGCGGTGCTTCTTCTTCGCCATGCGCTTGCGGCGCTTCTTGATGACGGAACCCACGGAGGACCTTCGTTCGACGGGACGGGCAGGAGCGGGCGGGCGAGAACTCGCCCCGCGCGGCCCGACGGTCACTCTACCGGGCTCCCCGGCTGCGCCCTGCCGACGGTGATCCATGTGACAAACCGGAGCAAATGGGGCGTAATGTCGTCACGGCACACCGTGACCTCGGTCACGTGGGCTCGTTGGACGACCCCGACGAGCCCAATCCGCCCGGCAGCAGGCCGGGCAAGGCCCTGGAAGGACTCCCATGCGGAGACGCCTCACGACGCGGCACATCCTCGCCGCCGGCGCGACCCTCGCGGTGACGGCAGCGATCCTGCCCCCCGCGTCCGCCGCGATCGACCCCCTCGGGTCGGGCGGCGCCAGTGCCGCGACCCTGGACAGCCGCGACACCGACTCCGCCCTCCCGCCGACGCCCGGGCAGCTCGACGCGACGCGAGCCCTGGTCGCGGCCGCGCCCGACGGCGCCCGCGTGACCTGGGACGAGCGCTTCGGCACACCGCGCAGTCGTCGTCGGCACCGGCGGCTACCTCACCGGCGCCCGCAGCGGCTCAGCCGTCGACGTCGCGCGCTCCTGGGTGTCCGACAACCGCGCGGCGTTCGGCCTGTCGGCGGCCCAGGTCGCCGCCCTTGCGGTCAGCCGCGACCACGAGCTGCCCGGCACCGGAACCCACGCCGTGACGTTCACCCAGGTGTTCGACGGGGTCGAGGCGGTGCAGGGCGGGCGACTGAACATCGCGGTCACCGAGGACGGCAAGGTCCTCTCGTACGGCGGCAACCCGACCCGCGGGGACACGGTCACCGGGTCGTACTCGCTCGGCGCGGCCGGTGCCCTGGACGCGGTGGCGACCGAGCTCGCCGGCGGGACCGCGTTCACGCCGGAGGCCACTGGCGAGAAGGCCGGCTTCACGACGTTCGCGAAGGGTCCGTTCGCCGCGCCGTCCTACGTGCAGAAGGCAGCGTTCCCGACACCGGACGGCGCGGTCGCGGCGTACCGCGTGCTGTTCGTCGAGAAGATGGACAAGGCGTGGGAGACCGTCGTCGACGCGCGCACCGGCGACGTCCTCTACAAGACCAGCCTGGTGCAGCACGAGTCCGAGGGCACCGTCTACGAGAACTTCCCCGGCGACACCGGCAAGGGTGGGTCGCCGGTCGTCAAGTCGTTCGGCCCGACCGCCGAGTCGCCCGGTGGCTGGGTCGACCCGACCGGGGTCGCCGGCCTGCCCGGTCCGACGACGCTGGGCAACAACGCCAGCACCTACGCCAACTACTCGAACTTCATCGGCCCCGATCGACCAGATGCCGCGGCCGGTGAGCCCGACCAGCCAGTTCAACTACACCTACGACATGAACTGGCAGAAGACCAACGGCGCCATCGTCCCGCCGTCCTACGCGCTGGACCTGAACCCGGCGGCGACGAACCTGTTCTTCCACCACAACCGGATCCACGACGAGTTCTACGACTTCGGCTTCACCGAGTCGGCCGGCAACTTCGAGCTCGACGGCGGCGACCCGATCCTCGGGCTGGTGCACGCCGGTGCCGCCAGCGGTGGCGCACCGACGTACACCGGACGCGACAACGCGTACATGCTGACGCTGCCGGACGGCATCCCGCCGTGGAGCGGCATGTTCCTGTGGGAGCCGATCAACGACGCGTTCGAGGGCCCGTACTCCGACGGCAACTTCGACGCGAGCGTCATCGAGCACGAGTACGCGCACGGCCTGTCGCAACCGCTACGTCGCCGGCGGCGAGGCGCTCGGGCTCGCACCAGTCCGGCTCGATGGGCGAGGGCTGGGGCGACTGGTACGCGCTTGAACTACCTGCACCGCGAGGGGCTGTACGAGAAGTCGGTCGTCGGTGAGTACGCGACCGGCAACACCGAGCGCGGCATCCGCAACTGGGCCTACGACACGAACCCGACCGGCTTCGGCGACATCGGCTACGACCTGACCGGCCCCGAGGTGCACTCGGACGGCGAGATCTGGACCACCACGCTGTGGGACCTGCGCAAGAAGCTGGTCGCGCAGTACGGCCAGGCGCAGGGTTCCGAGGTCGCGGCCCGGCTCGTCACCGACGCGATGCCGCTGTCGGCCCCCGACCCGTCGTTCCTCGACATGCGCGACGCGATCCTGGCGGCCGACCTCGACCGCTACCACGGCGACAACACCGACACGGTCTGGACCGTCTTCGCCGCACCGCGGCGCCGGCGCCTCGGCCTCGTCAGCGCGACCGGCGACGACACCAAGCCGATGCCGGCGTTCGACCACGCGTCGGACGCTCGCAACGGCCTGCTGGTCGGCACGCGTGTCAACGCCTCCGACCGGCGAGCCGGTCAGCGGACGCCAAGGTGATCGTCGGCGAGTTCGAGGCGCGGGTGCACCCCGCTGGCGCGCACGTCCGACACCGGTGGTTTCGGCGCCAAGATGGTCGCCGGCAGCTACGACCTGCTGATCAACGCACCCGGCTTCGGCGCGCAGCACGTTCACGCGACGTCCGCGTCAGCGCCGGTCAGACCACGTCCCTCGCGCTCAACGTCGCGCCGAACCTCACGTCACTCGCCTCCGGTGCGAAGGTCGTGTCGGCGTCGAGCGAGGACGCCGGCCTGCCGGCGAAGTTCCTGCTCGACGACACCGCCGCCAGCGTGTGGGGCACCCAGAAGGGCGCCACGGCGTACAACAGCGGCCCGGACGAGCGGGTGACCGTCAAGCTGGCCAAGCCGAGCCACCATCAACCGGCTGCAGGTCAGCGCGTTCAAGAACACGTCGGCGAGCCGGTTCGCGGCCCTGAAGGACTTCACCTTCCAGGTGTCCGACGACGGCGTGCTGTGGAAGACCGTGAAGACCGGTGGCTTCGGCTACCAGGCCCCGCGCCCGACCGCGCCGGACCTGAACTACCGGACGTTCCACCCTCGCGAAGCCGACCAAGGCGTCGTTCGTGCGGTTCTTCATCGACTCGGTGCAGGGCGAGACGATGACGTACGCGCAGGCGGCCGAGCTGCAGGTCTTCGGCGCGGCCGAAGGGCATCGAGCCGGTCGCGCCGCCGAGCCGGACGCGCCGTTCACCGACAGCGGCACCATCGCCGTCGGCAACCCGGCGATGGGTGACCCGACCGGGCTGCAGCACGTCAGCGGCGTCACGGCCAACGAGTTCGAGCAGACCTGCACGGCGCCGCCCGCGTCGCAGGGCGTCGACGCGTGGGTTTCCAGCTGCCGAGTGGGTTCGGTGACGGCGTGCACACCGTGACGGTGACCGGCGAGGAGACACCGGCCGGGCACGACATCGACGTGTACTTCTACGACGCGCAATGCGCGCTGATCGGGTCGATGGCGACGTCCGGTGCCAACGAGTCGGGCGTGATCCCCGGCGGCACGGCGTACGTGCTGACCCACCTGTGGACCGGCGCGGACGTCCCGTTCACCCTGACCGCGACGACCCCGGCTGACCGGGAGCCTGGTGGAAATGACACGCGGACGTGATCGATGCCGGCCACGCTGAATTCAGCGCGGTCGGGGGGTACCGATCACGCGGACGTGATCATTTCCGGCCGAGGTCAGGCGGTCTCGACGTAGGCCTGGTCGAGGTAGTCGTGCACCGCCTGCTCGGGGACCCGGAAGGACCGGCCCACGCGTACGGCGGGCAGGGTGCCCGCGTGGACCAGCCGGTAGACGGTCATCTTCGACACCCGCATGACCGAGGCGACCTCGGCGACGGTGAGGAACGTGACCTCGGACAGGGGACGGTCCTTCGGACCCTGAGCAGCCATGACGCACCGGACCTTCAGCACGTGACGGGCGCCGGCTTCCCCTCCGGCAGCACACAGGCGTACGCGCTCTGGGGCAAGAGTAGGTGCGGATGTGCCTCGTGGGAAAGGGGTGACCTGTCATCTCCGGCCGGCCGGTGCTGCGCACGTCACCCGGTCGGACCCGTCGCCGCCGCTGCCGCGGCCCGTCCGGGGGCGGCGGCCAGGTCCTCCGCGGGCACCGGCCGGCTGAACAGGAACCCCTGGGCGAGCTGGCAGCCGAGCTCCTCCAGGGCCGTCCTGGTGTCCTCGTCCTCGACCCCCTCGGCGACCACGTCGAGCCCCAGCCGGTGCCCGAGCGCGACCGTGGAGTCGACGATGACCCGGTCCCGCTCGTTGCGCACCATGCCCGCGACGAACGACCGGTCGATCTTCAGCTCGTGCACCGGCAGGTTCTTGAGATATGCCAGGGAGGAGTACCCGGTGCCGAAGTCGTCGATCGAGAGCCGCACGCCGGCCGTGGCCAGGCGGGTGAGGACGGCGAGCGCCCGCTCGGGGTCCTCCATGATCGTGGTCTCGGTGATCTCCAGGCCGAGCAGCCCCGGCGGTGTGCGGTGCACCGACAGCACGGCGAGGACCCGGTCGGCGAAGCCCGGGTCGAGCAGCGTCCGGGTCGACACGTTGACGGCGACCGGCACCGGCCGGCCGGCGTCGCACCAGGCGCGGGCCTGGGCGACGGCGGTGTCGAGCACGAAGTCGGTGAGCGGGTGGATCAGCCCGGTCCGCTCGGCGGCCGGCACGAAGTCCGCGGGCGGCAGCAGGCCCCGCTCGGGGTGCTGCCACCGGACGAGCGCCTCGACGCCGAGCACCGAACCGGACAGGTCGCACTTGGGCTGGTAGTGCAGCACCAGCTCGCCGCCCTCGATCGCGCGGGCCAGCTCGGCCAGCAGTCGCAGGCGGGCCGGGCTGTGCTGATCGTCGGCCGGGTCGTACACGCTGATCCCGCGGTGGACGCTCTTGGCGACGTACATCGCGATGTCGGCGTGCTGCAGCATCGTGCTCGCGTCGGCCGCGTCCTGCGGGTGCATGGACAGGCCGGCGGTGGCGTCCACGACGAGAGTCACGCCGTCCACCTCCATCGGCACCCGCAGCGCCGCGCGCAGTCCCTCCGCCGCGGCGACCGCCGTGGCGACGTCCGGGACATCGGCGAGCAGCACCGCGAACTCGTCGCCGCCGAGCCGGGCCACCATGGCGGAGGCCCGACCCCGGCGCGGAGCCGCACCGCGGCCTCGCGGATCAGGGCGTCGCCGTGGCGGTGCCCGAGGGTGTCGTTCACCTCGCGGAACCGGTCGATGTCCAGCACGACGAGTCCCGCCGGGCGGCCGCTGACCCGGCTCTCGGCGAGGACCTGGTCGATGCGCTGCTGGAGCAGGACGCGGTTCGGGAGACCGGTGAGCCCGTCGTGGAGGGCCTGGTGCTCGTTGCGGCGCGACTCCTGGCGCAGCCGGCGGGAGGCGGTCGCGACCGTACGGAACAGCCCGGCCACAGCACGACGAGACCCAGCGCGAGCAGGCCGACCGCGCGCATGGTGTCGGCGCGGATGGTGGCCTGCACCGGCTCGTACGGCAGGTAGAGCTCGAACACACCCGCCGGCTCGTCGGCCGCACCGTAGCGTGATCGGGACGTAGACCTCGAACAGCGCGCCGTAGCGCTCGAGCAGGGCCTGGTTCCCCGGCTCGCTGCTGTCGGTGATGATCTCGGCCTCGATCTCGCCCTCGAGCGCGTGCTCCATCGCGTGGGAGCCGCCCCCGCCGTCTCAGTCGCGGCCCTCGGCAGCCGGGTGTGGGGGTCGGCGGCGTAGAGCAGGTCGCCGTCGTTGTGCCAGATCTTGATCCGGGCGATCTCGGACGCTGCCGCTGAACCGGCTCACCGCCTCGTCGAGCGCGGCCACCTTCCCGGCCGGGAGCTCCCGGACGAGGTCCTCGGGCGCAAGCAGCGGCTGGATGGCGACGGAGGCGCTGAGCGCCGTCGCGTCGGCCGCGGCGTCGAGGGCTCGCGTCGAGATCATCGAGGACAGCAGCTGAGCCATCAGCAGCCCGAGCAGCACGACCAGGACGAGGCTGACGGCGGCGAAGCGCTGCAGCAGGCTGAACCGGCGCACCCGCGTCCCCTCCCGCTCGCCGACAACAAAGACCCCTCGGAGATGTGTCGGCTGCCGCGGGGCGGGGTCGATCACCCGAACGGGCGAATGCGTTCAGCGGCCGTCGAGGCCGGCGGCCGCCAGCAGGTAGGCCGTCACCGGCGCGTACAGGTGCGGCCCGACGTTGTCGTCGAGCGGCACGCTCACGGCCACCCGGCCCTCGGCCTCGCCCACGAAGAGCGCCGGGTCGTTGGAGTCGGCGAAGCCCGACCGCGGTCACGCCTGCCTGGCCGGCCGCGCCGGCCCAGCCGTGGTCGGCGACGACCAGGTCCGGCGGCGCCGCACCGTCCGCGTCCAGCGCGCGCAGGATCGCCTCCATCGGGCGGGACGAGTGGGTGTGGTTCAGCTCGCCCCGGGTGCTCACGACGGCCACGTCGTGGATGTAGCGGATGTGGCGGGTCATCCGGCCGTGGCGGGTCGTCGTCTCGTAGGCGAAGCCGGCGGCCGGCGTCAGCACCGTCGCCGCCGGCACGCGCGCAGTGCCGGCCGCGACCGCGAGGTGGACCGGCAGCAGCCCGGCCGGGTGGCCGGTGGCGACGACGACCCGCGCGCCGGGTCGGGCCGCCTTGCGCAGGTGACCGGCCATCCGGTCCAGGCCGTCCAGCGTCAGGTCGGGATCGATGCGGTCGGGCCCCCGCAGGTAGCAGCGGGTCCGGCGAGACGCCGACCCGCTCGGCCATCAGCGCCAGGATCTCGGCCGATCCCCCAGCGCCCGTCGAGCGTCAGCCCGAACATCGCCTGCGGCAGCCGGGCCGCCAGCAGGCCGTACTTCATCAGGTTGTCCTCGCGGGAGGTCGCGACGTCACCGGCGATCCGGGACGTGACGAGGTGCTCGCGCAGCTCGGCGCTCGAGGGGGCGCTCACAGTCCGAGCAGCCCGCCGAGTCCGTGCGCCGGGAACACCGCACGCTGGGTGGCCAGGACGGCCCGGTCCACCGGGTCGGCCGGGTCGTAGCCGTCGGCCCAGTCGGCCCACGCCGGCCGGCCGCCGTCGGTCATCCGCTGCGGGCGCGGCGAGGCCGTACCTCTCGGCGACGTACTCCCGCCAGCCCTCGGGCACCGCCGTCTCCGGGTCCAGCGGCGCGCCGGCGGCCTCGGCCAGCAGGTGGGTCCAGGCCCGCGGCACGACCTGCGCGAGCTCGTAGCCGCCGCCGCCGCAGGCGACCCACCGCCCGCCGGCGTGCTGGTGGGCCAGCTCGTGCAGCGCCTGGTACGGACCGGCGCTGCCCGTCGACGGTGAGCCCCAGGTGCGCCAGCGGGTCGAGCACGTGGCTGTCGCAGCCGTGCTGGGTGACGAGGACCTGCGGCCGGAACTCCTCGAGCAGCGGCGGGACGACGGCGTGGAAGGCGCGCAGCCACGCGTTGTCGGTGGTGCCCGGCGGCAGCGCCAGGTTGACCGCCGAGCCGTCGGCGCCGGGGCCGCCGGCGTCGTCGGGGAAGCCGGTGCCGGGGAAGAGGTAGCGACCGCTCTCGTGCACCGAGACGGTCAGCACCCGCGGCTCGTCCCAGAACGCACGCTCGACGCCGTCGCCGTGGTGCACGTCGACGTCGACGTAGGCCACCCGCTCGGCGCCCTGCTCCAGCAGCCAGGCGATCGCCACGGCCGGGTCGTTGTAGACGCAGAAGCCGCTGGCGGCGCCCGGCATCGCGTGGTGCAGCCCGCCGGCGATGTTGACGGCGTGCTCCGCCCCGCCGGTCCAGACGGCTTCGCGCAGCCGCGACGGTGGCGCCGACCACCAGCGCGGAGGCATCGTGCATGCCGGCGAAGGCCGGGGTGTCGGCGCTGCCGATCCCGTGCGAGAGGTCGGTGGCCGTCGGGTCGGCCCCTGCCTTGCGTACGGCGTCGATGTAGTCCCGGTCGTGGACCAGGGCGATGCAGGTCGTCGGTCGCCGGCTCCGGCCGCACCATCCGTACGGTCGGCAGGTCGAGCACGCCGAGGTCGCGGGCGAGCCGCATGGTCAGGTCGACGCGCAGCGGGTTGAGCGGGTGGCTGGGGCCGAAGTCGTAGCCGATGAGCGCCTCGTCCCACGGGACGACGACCGAGGCGCTCATGCGCGGCACGCTACCCGGCGGCACACGGGTCACACGGGCCTGACCCCGTTCACTCGGTACGCAGGGCCACGACCGGGTCGAGCCGACCGGCGCGACGGGCCGGCGCCACGCCGAAGAAGATGCCGACCGCCGACGGAGACGGCGAACGCCAGCGCCGGTGACCACCAGGCGATGACCGCGGGCAGCGGCGAGACGGCCGCCACGAGCAGCGACGCGCCCGACGCCGAGCCCGATGCCGATGACGCCGCCGACGACGCACAGCAGCACCGCCTCGATGAGGAACTGCAGCAGGATGTCGCGCTGCCGCGCACCGAGCGCCTTGCGCAGCCCGATCTCACGGGTCCGCTCGCGGACGCTGACCAGCATGATGTTGGAGACGCCGACCCCGCCGACGAGCAAGCGAGATGGCGGCGATCGCGGCGAGCACCAGGGTGAGCAGGCCGAGGATCCGGCCGATGGTGCCGAGGATCTGGGTCTGGGTGACCGCCGAGAACTCCTCGCCCTCGTACGTTCCTGCAGCGCCGCCACCAGCCGCGGCTGCAGCGCCTCGACGCTGTCGGCGGTCGGCGCCTTGACCGCCAGCGCGTCGATCCGGTCGACGCCGAACAGCCGCTGCGCCGCGGTCACCGGGATGTGCACCTCGGCGTCGCGGTCGACCCCGAACGTCGACCCGACCTTCTCGAAGACGCCGATGACACGGAACCGCACGCCGGCGATCGGCGACCTGCCGGCCGAGCGGGTCGACGTCGCCGAAGACCCGTCGCGACCACGCGTGTCGCCGAGCACCGCGACCCGCCGGCGGGTGTCGACGTCGGACGCGGTGATGTACTCCCCGCGCGCCAGCGGCCGGTCGAACACGTTGGGCACGCTCTCGTTGACGCCGTTGACGGTCACGAACGCCTCGCGCCGGCCGACCCCGACGGTCTCGCCGGACGCGACCGACACGGCGACCCGGTCGACGGTCGCCGACCACGCGCCCGAGCAGCTCGACGTCGTCGAGGGTCAGCCGGCTCACCGACGGTGCCGAGCCGAACTCGAACTTGCCCGGCACCACGATGATGATGTTCGACCCCAGGCCCTCGACCTGCTCGCTCGACCTCCTGCTTGGCGCCGCCGCCGAGCGCCACCAGGATCACGACCGCCGCCACGCCGATGACGACGCCGAGCATCGTCAGCGCGCTGCGCAGCCGGTTGGCGCGCAACGCGTCCAGCGCGACCCGGAACGCCTCGCCGGCCCTCATCGCGGCGACGCACCGTGGTGCGCGGCATCGCGCTCGTCGTACTCGACCAGCCCGTCCCGGAAGCCGACCCTGCGCTGCGCCCTGCCGGCCACGTCGGGGTCGTGCGTGACGACGACGACGGCGACGCCGCGCTCGGCGTTGAGCCGCGCCAGGATCGCCATCACCTCGGCCCCGCTGCGGGTGTCGAGGTTCCCGGTCGGCTCGTCGGCGAGCAGCAGCGAGGGATCGCCGACCAGCGCCCGCGCGATGGCCACCCGCTGCTGCTCGCCGCCGGAGAGCTGGCCCGGCCGGTGGCGCAGCCGGTGCCCCAGCCCGACCGCCTCCAGCGCCGCGGCCGCGCGGTCCCGCCGCTCGGTGCCACGCACCCCGCGGTAGACCAGCGGCAGGGACACGTTGTCCAGCGCGCTGGTGCGGCCGAGCAGCTGGAAGGACTGGAAGACGAAGCCGATCGTCCGGTTGCGCAGCGTCGGCCAGCTCGACGTCGGACATCCCGGCCACGTCGCGGCCACCGACGCGCAGCGTTCCCGACGTCGGCCGGTCGAGGCAGCCCAGCAGGTGCATCAGCGTCGACTTGCCCGACCCCGACGGGCCGACCACGGCGACGTACTCGCCCTCGTCGATGCGCAGGGTCACCCCGCGCAGGGCCTCGACCGCGACGCCGTCGAGCTGGTAGCTGCGCCGGACGTCGACCGCCTCGGCGGCCGCCGGCCGGTCCTCCCTCATGCGTGCTCACGTCACCCGCTGCCCCTCGCGGACCCGGTCCGCGCCCCGCACCACGAGCCGCTCCCCCTCCGCGATCCCCTCGAGCACCTCGACGCGGCTCTGCCCCTGCGCACCGAGCCGCACCAGCCGCTTGCGCGCGATGCCGTTCTTGACCACCCACACCGCGTCGCGCCGGCCGTCGCGGAACACCGCCGGAGCCGGCACGGCCACGACGTCGCGCGCCGTGCGCACCCGCAGGTCGACGACGGCACTCATGCCGGGCCGGGGGATCGGCGCGGCCCCGCCGTCCGCGGCGGTGCCGCGGCCCAGCGACAGCCGCACGACGAAGCTCACGCCACCGCGGGTCGACGTGGTGGGCGTCGGGTCGATCGTCGTGACGGTCGCGTCGTACGTCGCGTCGGGGACCGCGTCCAGCTCCGCTCCGGCGGGCACGCCCGGCTGGACCAGCAGCACGTCGGTCTCGTCCACCAGGGCGGTCAGGGACAGCGTCGACGTGTCGGTCACCGTCACCAGCGGCTGGCCACGGCGGACCGGTGCCCCCTCGGAGACCGTCGCCGGTGACCGAGCCACCGCCGTCGCCGCCGAGCGCGATGCCGGCCTGGGACTGCAGGCTCTCGGGCAGCTGGGAGAGCAGGTCGGCGGCGTCCGGACCGTCGGGGGCCGGACCCGGACTCAGCGACACCGTGCCCGCGATCGGTGCCCGGACGGTGAGCGCGGCCACCGTACGGCGGGCCACGTCCACCGCCGCGCGGGTCTGCACCCGCTGCGCCGCGGAGAGCGCGGTCACGGCGTCGGAGAGGCTGCCGAGACCCGCCGCCAGCTGGGCGGCGGCCCGGTCGGCGCTGGCCCGCGCGGCGTCGTACTGCGACTGCGACACCCGCAAGGCGGACAGCGCCTGGGCCCGCACCCGGCGGTCCGGGATGGCCCGCGCCGACCGGCGGGCGCGGTCGAACGCCCGCTGGGCCGTGGCGTCGGCCTGCGCCGCGCCGCTGAGGGTCACCGGCGCCCCGCCGGCGGAGCCCGCTGCGGCGGCCTGCTGGTCGGCCGCCCGCGCCTGGCGCAGTGCGCGCCGGGCCGACGGCGACTCGACCCGCAGCAGCACCTCGCCCCGGCGGACCTGCTCGCCGTCGCGGACCCGGACCTGCGCCACCACGCCGTCCGCGGCGGCACTCGCGGTAGCGGTCGCCCGAGCGGCGACCGTCGCCGGAGCCTCCACGACCTCGGTGACCGTCGCCCGCTCGGCTGCCGCGACGCGAACCCCTGGCGAGTCGTCACCGCTGCACGCGGACAGCAGCAGCACGACGGCGACGAGCCCGGCACTCGCGGCACCGACTCGGGTCGTCACCGGGTCATCGTAGGTACTGCTCTCCCCACCCGCGCTCGGCACGGACCTTGTCGCACAGACCGACCAGCCGGTAGTCCTTCGCGTACCACCGGACGAGCGCGTCGCGGGCGTCGTCGTCCAGTGCCTTGTCGGGCTCGCCGTTGCCGCGGTGCGCCCGCACCGGCCCGGTGGGCAGCCTCGTCTCCGGCGGCAGCGCCAGCACGCGGACCAGCTGCGGCCAGTCGGCCGACAGCGTCTCCGTCCGACCGATGAACACCACGTAGTTCATCCGTCGGCGCAGCTGCCGCAGGGTGCCGAGCTGGCGCGACTGCGGGCGGAGATGCCTGATCGCCTGCATCGCCCGCTCCGCCTCGCCGCGGAGCACGCGGTCCCGGCTGGCCAGTGCCGACGCCAGCTCCTGCGCGGAGCCGAAGACCTCGAACGCCCGGACCTCGGCGGGCGTCCACTCGAAGTAGAACCTGGGCATCCCCATCCGCTGACGGCTGCTGAAGCCGCTGATGAACCGGGACACCGGATCGCGGACGCAGAAGAAGGCGTAGTCCTCGCGCGGCAGGTCGACGAGCCGCTGCCGGTGCCGGTGCACGACCAGCTCGCCGAAGGGTGTCTGCGGGAAGCCCGCCCGGCGCAGCGCCGCCTTGATGGCCGTGCCACCGGTCTTGCCGACATGGATGAAGTGGACTGTCATGTCGGCCCCCTCGGAGAGAGCCGTCCGGCTCACTGCATCGAGGACAGCAATGCCTCCAGTGCGGTTCGCCTCATTGCTGTGCTCGGCATCGGCGGCGTCCGGCGAGCCGGCGACGTTGCGCGTCTCCTGTGGGTCCGCGGTCCGGTCCACGAGCAGGTAGATCTCACCCGAGGCGTTCAGGACGCACTTCCACTCGTCGGTGCTGACCATCACCTCGCCCTTGAGCTCGGACACGACATGGCTGCGGTGCGCGACGGCACGACCGGTCAGCACGGGGACCACGCTGCGCGCGTAGGACCGGTCCGCCGGCCGTGCCCCCGCGAGCTCGCCCAGGGTGGCGCCGAGGTCCATGAGCTCGACGAGCGCGTCCGACACGAGGCCGGGAGTCCGGTCCGGATGGCTCTCCGGGAGCCGGATGACGAACGGCACGCGGACGGCCGGGTCGAGGAAGTTCTGCTTGTAGAGCAGCCCGAAGTCACCGTTCATCTCGCCGTGGTCGGACACCAGGGCGATGACGGTCCGGTCCAGCTCACCCCGCTCGGCGACCACCTCCAGGAGCCCTCCGACCTGGTCGTCGATGAGCTCGAGGTTGCCGGCGTAGTTGGCGCGCAGCCGTCCCACGTCCCCCTCGCGGAACGGAACCGGGTCGGCCAGCCGGTCGTCGAGGCTGCCGCGCGGACGGCTGCGCGGGCCGGGGTCCTCGACCCGGAGCGGCGCCGGCATGGCGCCCGGGTCGTACCGGCTGGCGTAGGGCTCGGGCGCGTCCCACGGCTCGTGCGGACCGCTGAAGCTCACCCAGCAGAACCACGGCCGGTCCCCGGAGTAGGTACGCAGGTGCGTCGCCGCCTGCCGGCCGACGTAGACGTCCGGGTACAGCTCGAGAGGCAGTGGCGAGGGGCGGGCCACCCACGGGACGTCCCGCAGCCGGCCCTTGATGTCGCGGCGGTAGACGTCGTACAGCCCGGCCTGTTCCCACAGGTCGGTCAGGTTGGACCGGCAGCGGACGCTGGCCCGCGGGCCGGCGATCTCGTCGACGTGCTCGAGCCCGTACGCGTGCATGAGATGGACGCGGTCCCGCAGGTCTCCCTTGTGCGGGTGCAGGTGCGTCTTGCCGAAGACGCTGGTGGCGTATCCCGCCTCCTGCACGGCCCGCATCCAGGTCGAGCGCGGAGGCCGGCAAGGTGTAGCGCCGGTTGCCCCACACACCGTGGTTGTGCGGATACCGGCCGAGCGACAGGCTCACCCGGGCCGGGATGCACAGCGGTGAGTTGGTGTAGGCCTGGCGGAACAGCACGCCCTCGGCCGCGATCCGGTCCATGTGCGGCGTGCGCACCCAGTCGCTGACGCAGCCCAGCGCGTCCCAGCGCTGCTGGTCGGTCATGACGAGCAGGATGTTGGGCTGCTCGCCGGAGTCCCGCGAGGCAGCTCCGGCGGCGGGCCAGTCCACGCAACCGCCCGCCGGCCCGCCGGACGGCTCCCCCGCCTGCTCCCACGGCTCGAACCTAGACCTCAGGCCTCCATGTCGTCCGCGACGGCGCGCAGCACCGCGGCCGTCTTGCGGCCCACCGACTTGTCCGGGTAGCGGCCCCGGCGCAGGCCGTTGCCGATCCCGTCGAGCAGCTTGATCAGGTCCTCGACGATGACGGCCATGTCGTCGACCGGCTTGCGACTGCTGCCCGAGACCGACGGCAGCTGCTCCAGGACGGTCACCGTGAGCGCCTGCTCGCCGCGCTTGCCGTCGACGATGCCGAACTCCACCCGGCTGCCGGGCTTGAGGGCCGGCACGCCGGCGGGCAGCGCCGAGGAGTGGACGAAGACGTCGCCGCCGTCGTCGCGGGACAGGAAGCCGAAGCCCTTCTCGGCGTCGTACCACTTCACCTTGCCGGTCGGCACGGGGAACCTCTTGCTCGTCGTAGGGGGTTGGGCCGCGCCGGACGTACGTGGGGACGCGGCCGTCCAGGATATCCCGGTCTGCGCACCGCTGCGCCCGAGTTGTTTCCGGGACATTGACAACGCCTCAGCGGTAGGGCTCGGGTTCGGCCAGCAGCTCGTTCATCGCCCCCGACCGGAATCCACGGGGATCGACCTCGACCTCCTCGAACCCGGCCGCACGGACCGCGTCGAGGACAGCGGCGGTCGACGCCGCAGCGCGAACCGCCGAGGTGTCGACCTCCAGCCGGGCCGTCTCCCCGAGGTCGCGGACCCGCAGGTTCTCGACCGCGACACCGGCAGCGGCCAGCGCCGCCCGCGCGCCGGCCTCGGCGCGCTCGACCCGGGCCAGCCGCGACGGGCTGATCTCGATCCCGAACGCGACCCGGCTGGACAGGCATGCGGCGGCCGGCTTGTCCCACGTCGGCAGGCCCCACCGGCGGCTGGCCGCGCGGACCTGGTCCTTCGTGAGGCCCGCGTCCAGCAGCGGGGTGACCGCGTCCCGCTCCGCGGCCGCCCGGATCCCGGGACGGAAGCCGGCGACGGCGTCGTCGGCGTTGGTCCCGGTCGCGACGTGGGCCAGCCCGAGCTCGCGGGCGAGCGGGCCGAGAACGTCGAGCAGCTCGGCCTTGCAGAAGTAGCAGCGGTCCCCGGCGTTGGCCCGGTAGCCGTCGCGGTCCATCTCGTGGGTGGGCCGGCGCAGGTGCCGCACGCCCAGCTCGTCGCAGAACCGCTCCGCCGCGTCGAGCTCCGCCGCGGGCAGGCTGGAGCTGACCGCGGTGGCCGCCGCGACGGCGTCCGCGCCGAGCGAGCGCACGGCGGCCGCGAGCAGCAGGGCCGAGTCGGCACCGCCGGAGAAGGCCACGAGGACCGAGCCGAGCTCCCGCAGCCGCGCCTCCAGGGCCGCGAGCCGCAGGTCGAGGACGTGCCCGTCGAGCCAGGCGGCGAAGCCGTGCAGGTCATCGAGCACGACATCGGCTCCCGCGTCCCGCAGCTCGTCGGCCGGCACCGGCCCGGACGCCACCCCGACGCTGACCGCACCCGCCACTCTCGCGCGCCGGCCACGTCAGCGACGTGGTCACCGACGTAGACCGTTGCGCCATGCTCCCGCAGCGCCTCGCCCTTGGCCGGTCCCCACCGCCAGCCCACCACCTCGTCGGTGTCGATCCCGAGGTGCTCGAGGTGCAGGCAGGCGTTCGGCGCGTACTTGGCGGTCACGACCACGACCCGCCCGCCGTGCCGGTGGACGGCGGCGACGGCCTCCCGGGCGCCGGGCAGCATCTCGGTGGGCTGATCGCGAGTCCCGGGTAGAGCGCGCGGAACCGGTCGCCCATCGCCCCCACCTGCTCAGCCGGGAACCAGCGCGCCAGCTCCTCGTCCAGCGGCGGCCCCAGCCGGGCTGACCGCCGCCGCGCTGTCGATGTAGCACACCCGTCTCGGCGGACAGGGCGTCCAGCACCGCGGCGATGCCTGGCCGGCAGTCGATCAGCGTCATGTCGAGGTCGAACCCGACGACCAGCTGCGGGAGGGGCTGCACCCGCCCAGCGTAGGTGGGGCTCAGGCGGGCCGCGTCCGCTCGGTCCGCTCGGCCGGGCGCACGTCCACGGTGTCCGGCGCACCGTCGTCCCGTGGGGAGCCGGACCCGTCGTCCAGGAGCACGGCGAACAATTCTCGGTAGTGGACGAACGCCACGCGCAGTGACTCGGTGTCCGCGGTGTCGCTGCTCGACCCCACGCCGTGTGCCGCGCGGTAGTGCTGCACGACCTCGGGGTGGTCGGCAGCGAGCATGTCGGCGCGGGTGTCGAAGTCGTCCACCGGGTAGCCGCGGTCCCGCATCACGGCCTGTACCAGGCGGTCCGCGTCCCGCGTGGCGGCTGCCGGCTCGTCCACGAACGCCGACTGCACCCCCGTCCACTGCGCCGCGTAGCGCTCACGCTCTGCCGGCTCGAGAGCGCGGACGTCGGCGGTGTCCCGGCGGTAGGCAGCGTCGGCGAGCCGGCGCTCCGCGGCCCTGCGGTCACCATGCTCCTCGACCTTCCGGTCGTACTCCGGCCCGAAGCGCTCCTGCAGGTTCTCGCGCCGCTTGGCCTGGCGGGCGCGCATGACCAGTGCCGCCGCCGCGACGGCGAGGACGACGAGGACGACAGCACGACGACGAGGTGACGGTGTCCATGGGCAGCCTTCCGGTCGGAGCATTCCGAGCTGCCACCTACCCGGCATCGGGCGCCTCATGCTCCGACAGTCCCGAGCACGCCGAGCGACCGGCCGCCGCGGCGTACCGTGGTGCGGATGTCCATCTCCGGGTCACGTGGCCTCGCGACGCTGGCGTCGGAGCTGCGCACCCGTGACGACGACGCCCTGGCGGCGCTGCTGCGCGCCCGGCCCGACCTGCTCTCCCCGGTCCCGTCCGACATCTCGTCGCTGGCCGCCCGGGCGACCACCCGGCCGTCGGTCCAGCGCGCGCTCGACCAGCTCGACCGGTTCACCCTGCAGGTGCTGGAGGTCCTCGCGGTCCTGCCCGAGCCGGGGACCGAAGCGGCCGTGCAGGCCGCGCTCGGTGCGGATCCCGGCCTCCCCCTGGCCGAGCTGCACCGGCAGGCGCTCGTCTACCGCACCGAGGACGGCGGGCTCCTGGTCCCGCGGGCGGTCCTCGACGCCGTCGGCCAGCCGGCGGGGCTCGGGCCGGCGGCCGGGCACGCTCTGCAGGCGTACGGTCCGCGCCGCCTGTCGCGCCTCGCGAGCGACCTGGCTGGGCCTGGAGCCCCACGGCGACCCGGTGCGCACCGCCCGCTCCGTCGTCGACCTGCTCCTCGACCCCGTCCGGCTGGCCGCCCTGCTCGCGCAGGCCGCACCGGCCGCGCGGCAGGCCCTCGAGACGATGACGTGGGGACCGCCGACCGGCCGGGTGGAGAACGCGCACCGCGACGTCGACGCGGACACCGCCGCCACCCCGGTGGAGTGGCTGCTCGCGCACGGCCTTCTGGTGGCCACCGACCCGCGCACCGTCGTCCTTCCGCGCGAGGTCGCACTGCACCTGCGTGGCGGACGCGTGCACCGTGAGGTGCACCCGACCCTGCCGGGCCACGACACCACCCCCGTCGACGCCGCACGCGTCGACCGCACGGCGGCCGGCGCGGCGGCGACCCTCCTTCGTCAGGTGGAGGACCTGCTCGAGCTGTGGTCGGCCGGTCCGCCGCGGGTGCTGCGCGCCGGTGGGCTCGGCATCCGTGACCGCAGCCGGACCGCGGCCGCGCTCGACGTGGACGAGCCGACCATGACGCTGCTCGTCGAGACGGCTCACGCGGCCGGCCTGCTGGCGGCCGGCGACGACGACGTGGACGAGGTGTGGCTGCCGACCGCCGCGTACGACGACTGGCTCGACGCGCCGCCGGGACCGCGCTGGCTCGCGCTCGTCGTGGCATGGCGCGACTCCACCCGAGCGGCCGGGCTGGCCGGCGGCCAAGACCAGCGCGGCCGCACCCTTGCCCCCCTCGGACCGGACCTGGACCGCACGCTGGCGCCGACCGTGCGGCGCGCTGTCCTCGGCGACCTGTCCGCGGTGCCGCTCGGCCGCGAGGCGACCGTCGCGTCGGTGACGGAGCGGCTGCGCTGGGCCGCGCCGCGCCGCGGCGGCCGGCTGCAGGACGACCTGGTCGAGTGGACCGTGCGCGAGGCGGGGGCGCTGGGTCTCGCGGCCGGGACCGCCCTCGCGACGCACACCCGCCGCCTGGTGGCCGGCGACCACGAGGGCGCGCTGGACGCCTTGACCGGCTTGCTGCCGCCTCTGCTCGACCACGTGCTGCTGCAGGCCGATCTCACTGCCGTCGCCCCCGGACCGCTCGAGGGCGAGCTGGCCAGGCAGCTGCGGCTGGCGGCCGACGTCGAGTCGACCGGGGGGGCGACCGTCTACCGGTTCTCGGCGACCAGCGTCCGCCGCGCGTTCGACGCCGGCTGGACGGCGAGCGACCTGCTCGCGCTGCTGGGCCGGCACTCCCGGACGCCGGTGCCGCAGCCGCTGACCTACCTGGTCGAGGACGTCGCCCGGCGGCACGGCCGGGTGCGCGTCGGTGCCGCGGCCGCGTTCGTCCGCTGCGACGACCAGGCCACCCTCGACGAGCTGCTCTCGGACCGCCGCGCCGCGCCGCTGCGCCTGCGGCGGCTGTCGCCGACCGTGCTGGCTGCCCAGTCGCCGCCCGACATGGTGCTGGCCCGGCTGCGCGAGATGGGCTACGCGCCGGCCGCCGAGGGCGTGGATGGCGACCTCGTCCTGCGCCGCCAGGAGTCGCGCCGGGCTCCGTCGCGCCGGCCGCCGGCACGGGCCGTGCCGACCAGCCCGCAGCCGGCACCGGCCCTTCTCCAGGCTGCCGTCCGGGCGCTCCGCGCCGGCGACCGCGCGGCGTCGGTGACCGTCGGCCGGCCGACCGCCGACGTCCTGGCGATGCTGACCCAGGCGGCGGCCGCCGGCGAGTCGCTCTGGATCGGCTACGTGGACGCCGAGGGACGGGGCAGCAAGCGGGTGATCGAGCCGGTCGCGGTCGAAGGTGGGCAGGTGAGCGCGTACGACCACCTCCGCGGCGCCATGCGCTCGTTCGCCGTGCACCGCATCACCGGGGTGTCCGCGGTCGACGACCAGCCGGTTCCCTGACCCGATCCACGGATCTCGGCGACCCCTGGTTTGGGCGGGGCCTCCTCGCGGTAGTTCTCAGCCTTACCGGCGGGACGAGCAGACGGGGACCGGGCTGAGGAGGTCCACGAATGCGCCAGCTGCGGGTGACCCGCGCGCCACACCGGCCCAGCGCCGCGGAGACGTTCGACGAGTGGCCCCTGGCCCGCTCCACCCACGGGAGCGCCGACGACCCCGTGCTCGCCACGCTCGAGCGCATCGACGAGGCAGTCGCCGAGGCCTGACCGGGCTCAGCCCCGGTCGGCGACCGACCCCGGCGGCCTGGCCAGCCGGCGGTCGTTGACCGCGAGGAACCGGGTGCGCAGGCGCATCCCTGCCAGGCTCAGGTACGTGCGGGCGACCGCCGCAGGCGACGCGTGGCCCGCACCGTCGACCTGGTAGCCGAGGCTGCGCAGCCGCGTCCCGGCAACCCGCTCGACCAGGCCGACCTCGGCGGGGGTGAGGACGCCCGGCGTAGGTGCCCACCCGACCGGGGCCGACCGGCGCCCGGGTGTGCCGGTGCCAGCCGTCGCGCTGGTTCGCCGGCAACTTCTCGGCGGCGACGTGCGGCTGCAGCATCTGCTCCTCGAAGTCCTCGCCGAGGAAGGTGCAGAGCCGTTCGAGCTCCTGCCGAGGCGCCGCCACCAGGTCCTCGTAGCGCACCTCGAGGAACGCGTCCGGGGGCAGCCGCCGGGCCGCACGCCGCGCCCAGTCGACCGAGAGCACCCAGGTCGCCGTCGCACCCGTCGTGCCGTGCGTCCACCAGGGCACCTGCTTGAGCGAGCCGACGCAGTCGCGCCCGTCGCGCACCAGGTGGATGAACTGCGCGTCCGGCCACAGCTCGCGCAGCAGGTCGACGTTGCGGAAGTAGCTCGGCTGCTTGTCGCCCCAGCGGGCCTTGCCGTGGCTGCTCGCATACGTCCGGTAGACCGCGCCGATCGCGGACCCCATGGTCGGCGGGGCGTGCACGACGGCCTTCTTCACCTGCTGACGGTCCAGACCCAGGTGGCCGAACTTGGTGCCCCGCCGCCTGACCAGGGTGCGGGCCAGCCGCCGGCGGTTGCGCTTCTCGGTGAGGTCGCCGAAGCTCCGGCGCCGTCGGAAGACCTGGACGAGGAAGCGGGTCTCGGGCGGGATGGCGATCCGGGAGTGCGAGGAGAGCATCAGCGTGAGCAGAGTGGTGCCCGATCGCGGGCACCCGATGATGAACACCGGCCGGTTCGTGGGCATCGGGCGTACACGGTAGCCAGGCCCCCACTACCGTTCACACCTGCCATGAACCGGTCGACGAGGAGTCGCGCATCGCCTCCGGCCCGGCGCGACCTGCTCGTCGCGGCCGCGGTCACCGTGCTGGAGCTCTCCGGGCTGCGCACGGCCCGCCGGTCCCGGAGCCGTCGGCCGCGGTGGCGTCCCTCGGACTGGTGCTCTCGGCCGCGCAGGGAGTCCCGCTGGCCTGGCGCCGGCTGCACCCGTGGCCGGTGCTGGCGGTGGTGGCCGCTGCGTTCGTGGCGCATGCCCTGGTCGTCGAGCCGGTCCCTCCGTACGGCGGCTGGGTCGCCCTGGCCGCCCTCGCCGTGGCGCGGGACGCGCGAGCGACTGCCCTCGCCAGCGGCGGCTTGGTCGCCGCGATCGCGCTCGCCTACCTGCCGACGGCACTGACCGCCCAGGACGTGGCCCTCCCGGCCGTCGTCACGGTCGCCGTCGCGGTCACCGGCCAGCTCGTCCGCGAGCGGCGGGCCCGGTCCGCGGCCCTCGCCGACCGGGTGGCCGCCGAGGAGCGGCTGCGGATCGCCCGCGACCTCCACGACGTCCTCGGCCACAGCCTCAGCGGCATCGCGGTCCAGTCGAGCACCGGGCGGCTCGCCCTCGACGCCGGGCAGCAGGAGGTCGCGCACGACGCACTCACCGCGCATCGAGGAGGCGAGCCGGGCCTCGATGCGCGAGGTGCGCGAGGTGCTGGGCGCCCTCCGCGACGCGGCCGCCCCAGGGCTGGAGGAGGTCGGCGACCTGGTGCGCGGCACGTCCCGCGCCGGCGTCCGGGTCACGCTGCGCCGGCACGGTGACCTGCTCGACCTGCCGGGGGCGGTCGGCCGGGTCGCGTACCGCGTGGTCCAGGAGAGCCTCACCAACGTCACGCGGCACGCGGGTCCCTGCCGGGCCGAGGTGACGCTCCGGCGGGTGCCCGGCCGCCTGGAGGTCGAGGTGACCGACGACGGGCAGGGCGCAGGCATGACAGGCTCGCCCGGTCATGGCCTGGTGGGCATGCGGGAACGGGTCAGCGCCGCCGGGGGCGAGGTCTGACGGCCGGTCCGGGCCCAGGCGGTGGCTGGCGGGTGCGGGCCGAGTTCCCGGTAGGGAGGGGACGTGACGATCAGGGTGGCGGTCGCCGACGACCAGGCGCTGGTCCGCGACGGGCTGCGGGTCCAGCTGGGGCTGGTGGACGACCTCGAGGTGGTGGGCGAGGCCTCGACCGGCACGCAGGCCGTGGCGCTGGCCCGCCGGACCGTGCCCGACGTCCTGCTGATGGACGTGCGGATGCCCGAGATGGACGGCATCGAGGCCACCCGGCGCATCTGCTCGGACCCCGAGACCGCCTCGGTCAAGGTCGTCGTCCTCACCACTTTCGACGAGGACGAGAACGTCTATGCCGCCGTCCGCGCCGGCGCGAGCGGCTTCCTGCTCAAGGACGTCACCCCCGCCGTGCTCCTCGACGCCATCCGGTCGTGCGCGGCCGGCGACGCGGTGATCGCGCCCGCCGTCACCCGACGGCTGCTCGCCGAGTTCGCCCGACGACCGGTGGCTGGTGAGGCAGGTGCCCGGCTCGCGGAGCTCACGCCGCGGGAGACCGAGGTGCTGGTGCTGGTCGCGGAGGGGCTGTCCAACGCCGAGATCTCGGGCCGGCTCTTCCTCAGCCCGGCCACCACCAAGACGCACGTCAGCCGGATCCTCACCAAGCTCGGTGCCCGCGACCGGGCACAGCTGGTGGCCATCGCCTACGAGACCGGCCTGGTGCGACCGAGCTCGAGCTGACCGACGTACATCTCCGGATGTAGTCCTCGGCCGCGCGGCCGAGGATGAGGTGCCCTCCCGCGGCCGACGACCAACCCACCCCCGCGACCGCATCGTCGGGGCATGACATCGATCCAGCTGCAGGGACTGACCAAGCGATACCGCGACGTGACGGCCGTCGACCACCTCACCGTCGACATCCGGCCGGGCGCCGTGACCGGGTTCCTCGGGCCGAACGGAGCCGGCAAGTCGACGACGATGCGCATGCTGCTCGGCCTGGTCCGACCGACCGAGGGCGGCGCGACCTTCGACGGGGTCCGCTACGAGCACCTGCCCCACCCGGCGCGGACCGTGGGCGCCCTGCTCGACCCGGCCGTGTTCCACCCCGGTCACCGCGGCCGCAGCGCATTGCGCGTCGTCGGCGCGGCCACCGGCGTCCCCGACAGCCGGGTCGAGGAGGTGCTCGAGGCGGTCGGCCTCGCCGACGCTGCCCGCCGCCGGGTCGGCGGCTACTCGATGGGCATGCGACAGCGCCTGGCGCTCGCCGCCGCCCTCCTGGGCGACCCCGAGACCCTGGTCCTCGACGAGCCGTCCAACGGGCTCGACCCGGAGGGCATGCGCTGGCTGCGCGGCTTCCTGCGCCGCCTCGCCGACGAGGGCCGCACCGTCCTGGTCTCCAGCCACGTGCTGGCCGAGCTCGCCCAGAGCGTCGACGACGTCGTGATCATCAGCCGCGGGCGACTCGTCACCGCCGGCCCGATGGCAGACCTGCTGGCCGGGTCCCGCCACAGCGACCTCGAGGACCTGTTCCTCGACCTGACCTCCTGACGTACCGAAAGGACCATGACCATGAGCACCTCGCTCGCCGCCGAGACCCGCAAGCTCCGCGCCACCCGCAGCACCGGCTTGGCCGCCCTGGCCGTGCTCGCACTCGGCGCCGCGCTCGCCGTCGCGAACGTCCTCCTGGCCGGCACCGGTCAGAACGCGCCCCTGGACGAGGACGCCTTCCAGCACATCGTCCGCGCGCCCACCGGCGTGCTGGGGTTCGCGATGCTCCTACTGGGGGTGCTCACCGCGGCCGGGGAGTACCGCCACGGCACGATCGTCACCACGCTGCTCGCCCAGCCGCACCGCGGCCGGGTCGCCATAGCCAAGCTCGCGGCGGTCGGCCGGGTCGGCGCGCTGCTCGCTGTGGCGACCGCCGCCGTGTCGACAGCCGTCGGGCTGCCGCTGCTCGCAGCGCAGGACGCTCCCGCCATCGACTGGGGCCCGGTACCGACCGGACTGCTCGTCCTGGTCGCCACCGGGGTCCTCTACGGGACGGTCGGCGTCGGCCTCGGCCTGCTCCTGCGCAACCAGGCCGCGGCCCTGACGCTGGCCCTGCTGTGGTGGTTCGTCGCGGAGCGCCTCGTCCCGGTGGTCCTCGGCGACCCGGAGGCGAACAAGTGGCTTCCCGGTGGCGCCGCGACTGCCTTCGCCGGACTCGGCGACGGGTCGGGCGCCGGTCCGGACGGCCTGCTCCCGACGTGGCAGGGCGGCCTGCTGCTCACCGCGTACGCCGTCGCGATCGCCACGCTGGCCGTGGTCGTGCTGCGCCGCCGCGACCAGACCTGACCCAGCGGACCCCAGTTTCGGCAGCATCGGATAGGGCTTCGGCCACCAGGGGGCCCGGAGACCTATCCGATGTCGCCGATTCGGCGGCTGTCGGGGCGGCAAGGGACAATGACCGGGTGACCGATGGCCCGCTGATCGTGCAGTCCGACAAGACGCTCCTGCTCGAGGTCGACCACGACCTCGCCGACGAGTGCCGTCGGGAGATCGCACCGTTCGCCGAGCTGGAGCGATCGCCCGAGCACGTGCACACCTACCGGCTGACGCCGCTGGGGCTCTGGAACGCCCGCGCGGCCGGGCACGACGCCGAGCAGGTCGTCGACGTCCTGCTCCGGTTCAGCCGCTACGCGGTGCCGCACGCGCTCCTCGTGGACGTCGCGGAGACGATGGCGCGGTACGGCCGGCTGCGACTCGAGAAGCATCCCGTCCACGGGCTGGTCCTGGTCACGACCGACCGGGCCGTGCTGGAGGAGGTCATCCGGTCGAAGAAGGTCGCCCCGCTGATGGGCGAGCGGGTCGACCCGGACACGATCGCCGTCCACCCCTCCGAGCGAGGCCACCTCAAACAGGTGCTGCTCAAGCTCGGCTGGCCGGCCGAGGACCTCGCCGGCTACGTCGACGGCGAAGCGCACCCGATCGAGCTGGTCCAGGACGGCTGGGAGATGCGGCCCTACCAGCGGGAGGCCGTGGCGGGCTTCTGGCACGGCGGGTCGGGTGTCGTGGTGCTGCCCTGCGGCGCCGGCAAGACCATCGTCGGGGCGGCCGCGATGGCCGAGGCCAAGGCGACCACGCTGATCCTGGTGACCAACACCGTCGCCGCCCGCCAGTGGCGCCACGAGCTGCTCAAGCGCACGACGCTGACCGAGGACGAGATCGGCGAGTACTCCGGGTCGCGCAAGGAGGTCCGGCCGGTCACCATCGCGACGTACCAGGTGATGACCACGCGCCGGAAGGGCGTCTACACCCACCTGGAGCTGCTCGACGCCCGCGACTGGGGCCTGGTCGTCTACGACGAGGTGCACCTGCTGCCGGCGCCGATCTTCCGGATGACCGCCGACCTGCAGGCGCGTCGGCGGCTCGGCCTGACGGCGACGCTGGTGCGCGAGGACGGCCGGGAGGGCGACGTGTTCTCGCTGATCGGGCCGAAGCGCTACGACTCGCCGTGGAAGGACATCGAGGCCCAGGGCTACATCGCGCCCGCCGACTGCGTCGAGGTGCGGGTGACGCTCTCGGAGTCGGAGCGGCTGGCCTACGCGGTCGCCGAGCCGGAGGAGCGCTACCGGTTCGCGTCCACCACCGCGACCAAGACCCGCGTTGTCGAGTCGCTGGTGGAGCGGCACCGCGCCGACCAGGTGCTGGTGATCGGGCAGTACCTCGACCAGCTCGACGACCTCGGCGAGCGGCTGGAGGCGCCGGTCATCAAGGGCGAGACGACGGTCAAGGAGCGGGAGCGCGCTGTTCCAGGCGTTCCGCGTCGGCGAGATCTCGCTGCTGGTGGTCTCGCAAGGTCGCGAACTTCTCGATCGACCTGCCGGAGGCGGCGGTCGCGATCCAGGTGTCCGGCACCTTCGGCTCGCGGCAGGAGGAGGCGCAGCGGCTGGGCCGGATCCTGCGGCCCAAGGCCGACGGGCGGACCGCCCGGTTCTACGCCGTCACTGCGCGGGACACCGTCGACCAGGACTTCGCCGCGCACCGGCAGCGGTTCCTCGCCGAGCAGGGCTACGCCTACCGCATCGTCGACGCGGACGACCTGCCCACTCTCGACGCCAGCTAGCGGTGCCGACGTACCCCGTCCGGGTCCGGCTGCTCGCCGATAGCTCCGCGTCGGCGTCGCAGCAGCGGTCGCGGCTGACCGCGACGACTTCCTGCTCGCGACCGAGCGGCTGGCCGCACTCGACGCCGAGCAGGTCGGCCTGGTGCTGGGCGCCGTGCTGCGCTCGCTCCTGGAGGACCTGCACCCCGACGGGCTCTCGAGCGACGACGCGCAGGATGTGATCGTGCGGTGTGCCGGCTCGGCCGCCGGCTGGTTCCCCGAGGTCGACGTCAACGCGCTGGTGCTGGTGCTCAGCGGTGCGCTCGGCCTGCACCCGCACCAGGACGAGCCGGTGACAGTGTCACCGCTGGACGTCGCCCGGCACGCCCCGCTGATGGTCGCCGACCTGCTGACGACTGGCGACCGCTCGTACCCGCCGTACCTGCACGACGCGCTCGCCGGCATCGCCGTCGCCGAGGCCAACGACCTCCCCTGACCCCCAAGTGGACCGGCTCGGGGGCAGGAATCGCCGACGCGAGCCGGTCCACTTCGGCATGTCGCCGCGCTCGCAGGAGGCACGCAGGACGCTGCCAGCGGGCTGCCAGGGAACGTCGGCACGGTGGCTCATGACCAGCCGTCGGACAGACCCGAGGAGCAGCCGTGAGCACCATGTCGACCACGCTCTGGACCACGACAGGCACCACGACAGGGCTCGACCATGACGGGGTCGCCGGTCGTCTCGCGGAGCACCTGGTGGCCGGTGCCCTGATCCGCAAGGGCACCGAGGATCCCGTGCCGTTCCCTGTCTGGTGGCAGGTGACCGACGCGCTGCGGGCGAGCACGCTGGGCCAGCCGGCCGCTGCGGTGGCCGAGGTGACTCCGCGCTCGCATCGCTGCTCGCGGCCCTCGGCCGGCCCGCACTGGCACCGGCGCCAGCCGCGCCACGGCACACCGACGACCCGGACGCTGACCTGCGGCGGGCGCAGGCGCTCGTGGCCAGGCTGGTGTTCGCGACGACGCCGACCTCCCCCACGCTCCTCCACGTCCGGCTGGTGCGGCTGCGCCGGGCGCTGGTCGCAGCCGCCGCCGAGGAGTAGCCTCTCCGGCCCGTGCCGGCAGCCATCGACAGCGACGAGAGCCCCGCTCAGCCGTCCCCGTCCTCGCCGCCGAGCGGGCGTACCTCGCGGCCGCCCGCGCCGACCTGCGCTCCATGCGCGACGCCACCCTCGCCCTCGACGCCCGCGGTGGTGACGCGGTGTCCGAGGCATATCTCGCGGCGTCGCTGCACCGGCGGATCCTGGCACTCGCCGACGACCCCGAGACGCCGCTGTTCTTCGGCCGGCTCGACCTCGTCCCGGACGACGAGCGACCCGGCGCGAGCGACGGCGACCGCTACTACGTCGGTCGCCGGCACGTGCACGACGACTCTGGCGACCCGGTGGTCATCGACTGGCGCGCCGACGTGTCGACCGCCTTCTACCGAGCGACCCGGACCGAGCCGATGGGCGTGGTGCTGCGTCGTCGGTTCGGCTTCGAGCGCGGCGAGATCACGGCGTACGAGGACGAGCACCTGCTCGACCGCACCGAGGGCGACCGTCGGAGCGCGATACTCACCGGCGAGATCGAGCGGCCGCGGGTCGGCCCGATGCGCGACATCGTCGCGACCATCCAGCCGGAGCAGGACGTCATCGTGCGCGCCGACGTGGCGGAGACGGTCTGTGTCCAGGGCGCCCCCGGCACCGGCAAGACGGCCGTCGGCCTGCACCGCGCGGCGTACCTGCTCTACACGTTCCGCGACCGGCTGCGCCGCGGCGGCGTCCTCGTCGTCGGACCGAACTCGGCGTTCCTCTCCTACATCTCCGCGGTGCTGCCGGCACTCGGCGAGGTCGACGTCCGCCAGGTGACGCTCGAGCGAGCTCGTCGGCGCTCGCGTCACCGTCAGCGGTGAGGACAGCGCCGAGGTGGCGACGCTCAAGGGCGACGCGCGGCTGGCCCGCGTCCTGCGCAACGCCGTGTACGCGGGGCTGGTGCCGCCCGCAGAGCCCCTGGTGCTGCCGCGCGGGTCCCGGCGCTGGCGCGTCCCTGCGTACGAGCTGGCCGAGATCGTGGACGAGCTGCGCCGCCGTGACGTGCGCTATGGCGCGGCCCGGGCCATGCTCCCGCAGCGGCTCGCCCACGCGGTGCTGACCCGGATGGAGGCGGCGGGCGAGTCGCCGGACGACCGGGTGCAGGACGCGATTGCCCGGTCCTCGGCGGTACGCAAGGCGGTCGACGCGCTGTGGCCCGCCGTGGACCCGGTCCGGCTGGTGCTCCGGCTGCTGGGCGACCCGGCCGCACTGGCCGCCGCGGCCGCGGAGGTCCTCGACGAGCGCGAGCAGGCACTGCTGCTCTGGGACCGGCCGGCGCGGGGCCCGAAGACAGCCCGCGTGGTCCGCCGCCGACGCGGTGCTGGTCGACGAGGCGGCCGACCTGGTCGACCGCGAGCCCAGCCTCTCCCACGTCGTGCTCGACGAGGCGCAGGACCTCTCCCCGATGCAGCTGCGAGCCGTGGGCCGGCGCTGCACGACCGGCTCCGCGACCGTCCTCGGCGACATCGCCCAGGGGACGACGCCGTGGGCGACCGCCGACTGGGACACCACCTTGCACCACCTCGGCAAGCCGGCCGGGCAGATCGAGGTGCTGCGTCGCGGCTACCGGGTGCCAGCGACCGTGCTCGACCTGGCCAGCCGGCTGCTGCCCCACATGGCGCCCGGTGTCGCGGCCGCCGAGTCGGTGCGCGAGAACCCCGGGCGCCTCGATCTGGTACCCGACCGGCGACGCGGTGGCCGGCGTGGCCGGGGCGGTGCGCGCGGCGCTCCGCTCCCCGGGGTCGGTCGGAGTGGTCGTCGCCGACGCCGACGTCGCGCGGTACGCCGCCGGCCTGGACGTCGAGCACTCCCTGCTCGGCGAGGACCAGCGGACGACGCGGGTCACCCTCGTCCCGGCGGCTCTGGCCAAGGGCCTGGAGTTCGACAGCGTCGTCGTCGCCGAGCCGGCCGACATCGTGGCGGCCGAGCCCTCCGTGCGGCAGGGCCTGCGCAGGTTGTACGTCGTGCTGACCCGGGCGGTGTCCGGGCTGACGGTCGTGCACGCCCGTCCCCTCCCTGTCGAGCTGGCCGGGCGTGCGGCATGAGGCACCTCGCGCCGGCGTGGCTCGAGCTGGCCCGCCGGGTCGGCGCCCGAGGTGATGTCGCCGGGGCCGGCGCGGCACTGCTTCCGCCGGTGGACCGAGCAGCACCGCGCGCTACCACGACCTTGCCCACCTCGACGAGGTCCTGCGCCGGGTCGACCTGCTCGCAGGCGGAGGCCGACCGGCCGGACACCGTCCGGCTCGCTGCCTGGTTCCACGACGCCGTGTACGACCCGACGGCCGCCGGACAACGAGGAGCGCAGCGCCGAGCTCGCGACCGACCGCGCTGAGCCGGCTCGGCCTGGACGCCGACCTGGTGGAGGACGTGGCCCGGCTGGTGCGGCTGACGGCGACCCACGAGGTGGCGGCGGACGACCGCGACGGCGCCGTCCTGTGCGACGCGGACCTCGCGGTGCTGGCGGCGACGGCAGCCCGGTACGAGTCGTACGTCGAGGGAGTGCGCCGCGAGTACGCCCACCTCGACGACGGGACCTTCGCCCGGGGCCGCGCCGCCGTGCTGCGGTCGCTGCTGGACCGGCCGGTGCTGTTCCGCACGACAGTCGGGCCGGCAGGAGTGGGAGGACGCGGCGCGCGCGAACGCGGGAGCGGAGCTGGCCCGGCTGACGGACGGTCAGTGACCGGACGTGCCGGACCGCGTCGCGAGCTGCCCCGAGGTAGTTCGCCTCGTAGCCGATGAGGCCGATCAGGACGGCGGCCAGCAGCGCGAGGGCCGCCAGCGCGGGCAGGGCGGCAGCCACGGGGAGCAGTGCCAGTAACGCTGCTGACACCACCAGCCGCTGGCGGTTCCAGCCCCCGACGTTGCGCCGGCGCAGCGCCGAGAGCGCGACGAGGTAGAGCACTGCCCCGCCGTACAACGCGACGACCGGAACCCACGGGAGCGACTCCGACAGCGGGTGGTGACCGGGGTCGCGCGACGTAGGTCAGCACCTTCTTCATGCCGAGCGCCAGATAGACGATGCCGACCAGCATGGGGAAGTGCAGGTAGGTGTAGGAGTCGCGGGCCAGCCGCGCGCGCGGCTCGCCCTCGAGGCGGGCGAGGACCCGCTCCGCGACCAGTGCCACCACGTCGAAGTAGACCCACCACATGGCGATCGACACGCCCAGCCCCAGCATCGCGGCCAGGACGACCGGCCCGGTCACCGCCTTGTCGGCCACGCCGACGCCGATCGCGACGATCGACTCGCCGAGCGCGACGATCACGATCAGGCCGTGCCGCTCGGCGAAGTGGGCGGCGCTGTTGACCCGCCAGCCCTCGGTGCCGGAGAGCCACACCCCGCCGTAGTCGACGACGAGGGCGAGCGCCCACAGCACGGACTGCCAGGGCGGGCCGGCGGCACCACCGGCGACAAGCAGGCAGCACGCGACGCTCGTCGGGATCGCCGTCATCAGCAACCGGCGCCGCAGGCCCCTGTCGTCGCCGGCCGCGACGAGGTAGACCACCAGGTGCGCACCGCGGACGGTGGCGTAGCAGGCGGCCAGGACGAAGGGCGCGAACAGCCCGCCGGGCAGGTCGTCGAACGCCTCCGGGATCGCCAGCGCGACGACGAACATCGCTGCCATCGCGACGACCATCGCCAGCCGCAGGACGCCCTCGTCCGCCTGCGCCTGGTTGCCCAGCCACGCGTAGGACGACCAGCCGAACCAGAGCAGGGCGAGCAGTACCAGGCCGCGCAGCAGTGCCGCGGGTCGTCGGGTCGTCGGCCATCAGCTGGGTGACCTGGGTGAGGGCGAACACGAAGACGAGGTCGAAGAACAGCTCGAGAGTCGTGACCCGGTGGGACTCGTCGGTGGCGCGGACCACGAGGCGGGGGACGGTCGGCACCTGCGTAGCGTGGCACCGGAGAGCCGACGACGGCACTGATGTCCGCTGAGGGCGGACCCGGGCCATGTCTGTGCCGTCGTCTGGGCCGGTGCGGTCGTCAGTGCCGGTGCGGTCGCCGCAGCCCCGATGCCCGCAGGCGGGTGATGAGCTCGCGGCCGGTCACCGGCTGCGCGCCGAGCGCGATCGCGGCGTCGCGCAGCTCCGCCGGCAGGTCGTAGTGGTCGCCCTGGAAGCCGCGGCGGGGGATGCCCAGCGCATCGGCGAGGGCGTGCAGCTCGTCGTAGGAGGTGTCGCTCACGAGGTGGCACCACAGCCGGCCACGGAACGGCCAGATCGGCGGGTCGACGAGGATCGCCATGCCCATGATGGTGTCCTAGTGGTGATGGACACCGTCACCGACGCCCTGATGCAGGCCCGTGCGCGGGTGCTGCGCGACCTGGCGACCTACAGCCTCGACACCGCGGCCTGCGTGTCCGTCGTCGACGAGGTGCTCTCGGCCCGCCGCTGGTGGGTGGACCAGTGGCCGGACGGCGCGGCCTTCGTGACCTGCCTGGTGGCGCAGGACGTGCAAGAGGCTCTTCTCGACTGTGTCGGTCGCTGGCCGCTCTGCGAGCTGCCCCACGACGAGGACGACCCCGTGGTGCATGAGCTGCGCGTGGCACCGGACCTCGGCGAGGACCCGCACTGGGTCTGCGAGGAGGGCGGCCTGGTCGTCGCGCCGGTCGGAGCGCTTCCGCCGGCGCAGCGATGAGTTCCGGGCGCCCGGCGGGTCTGCCCCCTCATGACCACCACCCTCGACCTCAGCCCTGCCGCCTCCGAGGTGGCCCGCCTGCTCGACGGGGTCCGTGACGACCACCTGACCGGGCCGACCCCGTGCCCGGACTACAGCGTCGCCGCCCTGCTCGACCATCTGATGGGGCTGTCCATGGCGTTCACCTGGGCGGCGACCAAGACCACGCCACCGGCCGCCAGCGGCGAGTCGGGACCCCCCGAGCCAACCGCCGAGCACCTCGACGCGGACTGGCGCCGGAGTGCTGCCTGGCCGGCTGCAGGCGCTCGCCGCCGCGTGGAAGGACCCGGACGCGTGGACCGGCATGGCGACCGCGGGCGGCGTCACGATGCCCGCGGAGGTGATGGGCGCGGTCGCGCTCGACGAGGTCGTCCTGCACGGCTGGGACCTTGCCCGCGCCACCGGTCAGGAGCTGGTCCTGGACCCGGCGAGCACGCACGCCGTCCTCGCGTTCACCGAGACGTCGGCCAGCCCCGAGAACGAGGCCGGACGCGCCGGCGTCTTCGGGCCGGTGGTGCGGCTCCCCGCCGATGCACCGCCTCTGGATCGCGCCCTCGGCTACGCAGGCCGCGACCCGTCGTGGACGCCACCGACGCGCTGACGCCCGGGGGCTGTGGACAACTTCGCGGCCGTCCCGCCGGATCTCCGTACGTTCGTGTGGCACACGTTCCGCCTCCCACGACCGCACTGGAGGACCGCATGACTGCCTTCCGCGTGACCCCCGCCGAGCTGTCCCAGCTCTCCCACCAGGTCCAGACCACGTCCGGCCAGATCGAGTCCGAGCTCGCCGGCCTGCGCGGCCGGGTGCTGCCGATCAGCGCCACCTGGAGCGGCCAGGCCCAGGAGCGCTTCCAGGTCCTGTACGAGGAGTGGAACCGCAACGCCCAGGGCCTCCAGCAGGCGCTGGCCGGCATCAGCCAGCTGCTCGCCCAGGCCGGCCAGACCTACGACGATGCCGAGCGCCGGATCGCCGGGAGCTTCGCCGGCCGCTGACCGGAAGGGGCGGTCGCCGGCGCCGCGGTGTGACAGCCGGCGCCGCCCACCTAGGTGCCCCCACCTGGCCTGGGCCGGCACGTCACCCGAGCCCGCCCCGTCCCACCATCGCGGAAAGCGTGACACTGCTCTGACCGCTCATTCGCGTCGGGTGGGTGGGGGTCGGTTGTGGCCGGGTGGGTGGGGTTCGGGTCCGATGGTGCGGCCGTCGGGGTGGGTGATGGTGTAGCGGCCGTCGGGTTGGCGGTTGAGCTGCCAGTGGCCTTCGTGGAGGTACTGGTGGTGTCCGGCGCAGGGCAGGGCGCCGTTGGCGATGGTGGTCGGTCCGCCGTTCTCGACCGGGGTCAGGTGGTGCCCGTCGGACCAGAGCACCGGGCGGTCGCAGTAGGGGGTGGCGCAGCGGTCGCCGTCGCGGGCGATCATCGCCCGGCGTTGGGCGGCGGTGAAGAACCGGCGTTCGGTGGTGGTGTCCAGGACCTGGCCGTCGGGGCCGATCAGGACCCGGGTGAGCTGGGCGTCGCAGGCGATCCGGCGGGCGGTGGACCCGGTGATCGGCCCGACCCAGGACAGCGTCGCCCCCGGCGACGGCCCGCCGTGCGACTCGCCGGCCCCGCCATCGGGGCTCCCTCGTCGTCGCTCCGGGTCTTGTGCCGGTGTCGGTCGAGGGTGGTGCTGGTCGACGGTGACCAGGATGTGGGGGTGTCCGCCGCCGCGGGTCGGGGCGTCGGGGCCTTCCAGGTAGCGGCGGCAGATGTCGACCAGCCCGTCCAGGCGGATCTGGGCGGGGGTGCGGGTGTCACCGGACACGGGTGGGGTGGCGGCGGCCACCGCGGTCGCGAGCACCGACCCGGACACCTCGTCGGCGGTGCCGGGATCGCCTGCGTGCCGTCCAGGGTGGTCGCGAAGGTGATCCCGCGGCGCTCGATCCGGCGCAGCGCGGCCGCATCCGCCGAGTCTGGGTCGATCGCGTGCGCGAAGGCTTTCATCACCGCCGCCACCGACCGGACGTCGGCGGCCCGCGCGACCTCGAGCACCTCGGGCTCGAACGCCTCGACCGCGCCGGGCGGGGCGCCGGCGGTGCCGTCGGCGATGTGCCTGGCCGTGCCGGGCGGAGATCTCCCCGGCGGCCAGCGCCGCCGCGGTGCCGGGCAGCACCCCGGAGCGCAGGGTGCGGGCGGTCCGCACGCTGGCCGCGGCCTCCCCGGGCGTGGCCCTTGTCACCATCCGCAGCCAGCCGCCCGCCGTCAGCGCCCCGTCGTGGACGAAGCTGCCGCGGGCATCCACCTCGCCCACGGCGGTCAGGATCGCCGACTCGAGGCAGGCCTGGGCGCGGCGCCCGGCGGCGATCAGCTCGGCCAGCTCGTCGTGGCACAGGTCGCGGACCGCCCCGCCGGCCAGCGCACCGACCAGCCGGTCGACGTCGACCGCCACCGCGCGCATCACCACCGGGGCGGTGCCGGGGCCGCTCGACTGGTCCATACCGGCAACCTAGCCACCGGGTCGGACACAACCCGGCACCCGCCGACCGTACGAAATCCCTTTGTGGACAACGCTTTCCGCCATCCACAGGCCACAACCACAACTGCATGATCAACGCCGGAAAGCGCGGGGCGTGAGAGCGGTGTCCGGGCCGCTGTCCCGGCGTCACGGGACACCACGTCCCGACGTCTTCGAGTCCTGGGCCCGATGTGCCCGGGACAACCGGGCGGCGACAGTCGGATGAGCCGGATCGACCGTCCGGCGCGACAAGGGACACGACTCCCCTCGGGCGATCGGAAGCCACCATGAAGACCACCGGAACCACGTACCGCCGGGCGGTCATCGCCGATGTCTACGAGCTCGACCGCGGCCGCCTGAGCGGCACCGGGATGCCGTCGTGCGCCACCCGACGCCACATCGGTGCCGCACCGGAGCCGGAACGGTGACCGGGACCTTGGTCGCGGCGGCCGCCCTGGTCGCCGGCGCCCTGTGCGGGGGCGCCGGAGTGGTCGACGCCGCGGGCGCGCCCGGACAGATGTCGACCCCGTCACCCACGGTGCGCATGGACGCCCCGGCGCACGACATCACCGCCACCACCCTGTGGCGCGACCGCTGACCCCCACCAATGTTGCGCCGACACACCAGTTCGCCGGCGTGTCCGGTGTGTCGCCGCAACATGGATCTTGGCGTAGAGACGCCGGAGGGGCGGCTCCCTCGCGGGAACCGCCCCTCCGGTCGATCAGGTGGTGCGGGTGGTGCTGGCTGCCGGACTCAGAAGTCCATGCCGCCCATGCCGCCGTCGCCGCCCGGCATGCCGCCACCGGCGGATGCCTTCTCCGGCTTGTCCGCGATGACGGCCTCGGTGGTGAGGAAGAGGCCGGCGATCGACGCCGCGTTCTGCAGCGCGGAGCGGGTGACCTTGGCCGGGTCGATGATGCCGGCCTTGATCATGTCCTTGTACTCGCCGGTGGCCGCGTCGAGGCCGTGGCCGAGCTCGAGGTTGCGGACCTTCTCCACCACGACGCCGCCCTCGAGGCCGGCGTTGATGGCGATCTGCTTGAGCGGGGCCTCCAGCGCGATCCGCACGATGTTGGCACCGGTCGCCTCGTCCTTGTCCAGGTCGAGCTTCTCGAACGCCGTGGTCGACGCCTGCAGGAGCGCGACGCCACCGCCGGCGACGATGCCCTCCTCGACGGCAGCCTTGGCGTTGCGCACCGCGTCCTCGATGCGGTGCTTGCGCTCCTTGAGCTCCACCTCGGTGGCCGCGCCGGCCTTGATGACGGCGACGCCGCCGGCCAGCTTGGCGAGGCGCTCCTGGAGCTTCTCGCGGTCGTAGTCGGAGTCCGACTTCTCGATCTCGGCGCGGATCTGGTTGACCCGGCCGGCGATCTGGTCCGCGTCGCCGGCACCCTCGACGATCGTCGTCTCGTCCTTGGTGACGACGACCTTGCGGGCGCGGCCGAGCAGGTCGACGCCCGGCGTTCTCCAGCTTGAGGCCGACCTCCTCGGAGATGACCTGGCCACCGGCGAGGATCGCGATGTCCTGCAGCATGGCCTTGCGGCGGTCACCGAAGCCGGGAGCCTTGACGGCGACCGACTTGAAGGTGCCGCGGATCTTGTTCACGACCAGGGTCGCGAGAGCCTCGCCCTCGACGTCCTCGGCGATGATGGCCAGCGGCTTGCCCGACTGCATGACCTTCTCGAGCAGCGGCAGCAGGTCCTTCACGGCCGAGATCTTCGAGTTGACGATCAGGACGTACGGGTCGTCGAGAACCGTCTCCATCCGCTCCGGGTCGGTCACGAAGTACGGCGAGATGTAGCCCTTGTCGAAGCGCATGCCCTCGGTGAGCTCGAGCTCGAGGCCGAAGGTGTTGCTCTCCTCGACGGTGATGACGCCTTCCTTGCCGACCTTGTCCATGGCCTCGGCGATCATCTCGCCGATCATCGGGTCGGCGGCCGAGATCGAGGCGGTGGCCGCGATCTGCTCCTTGGTCTCGACCTCCTTGGCCATGTTGAGGAGCTCCTCGCTCACCCGCTCGACGGCCTTCTCGATGCCGCGCTTGAGCGCCATCGGGTTGGCACCCGCGGCGACGTTGCGCAGGCCCTCGCGCACCAGCGCCTGGGCCAGGACGGTCGCGGTCGTCGTGCCGTCACCGGCGACGTCGTCCGTCTTCTTCGCGACCTCCTTGACCAGCTCGGCGCCGATCTTCTCGTAGGGGTCCTCGAGCTCGATCTCCTTGGCGATGGACACACCGTCGTTGGTGATCGTGGGGGCGCCCCACTTCTTCTCCAGCACGACGTTGCGGCCGCGCGGGCCGAGCGTCACCTTCACGGCGTCGGCGAGCTGGTTCATGCCACGCTCGAGGCCGCGCCGGGCTTCCTCGTCGAACGCAATGATCTTTGCCATGCGGTTTCCGGTCCTCCCGGTCGGGGTGGAAGTGGATCCGGGGGCGCCCGCGACGGACGGACGGCACCGCCCGGCGACGTCGCCGGGACCGCGCCGGCCTCACCTGGCCGGATCCGGTCGTTCTGTCACTCTCGACATGAGAGTGCTAAAGACCATGATTAGCACTCTCGCCCTGTCGAGTGCAAGCGGAGTACGCCGGTCAGGTACGCCGGTCAGGTCGCCGTCAGGTCGCCGCCAGGTCCCCCGCCTGGCGGACGCACGACGGCCCGGTCCCCACGAGGGAGACCGGGCCGTCGCCGAGCTGAGCGGTCAGACCACCGCCCGCACCGAGTCCGCCTGCGGACCCTTCTGACCCTGCGAGATCTCGAACTCGACGCGCTGCCCCTCCTCGAGGGAGCGGTAGCCGTCCATCTCGATCGCGCTGTAGTGGACGAAGACGTCCGCGCCACCGTCAACCGCGATGAAGCCGTAGCCCTTCTCGCTGTTGAACCACTTGACGGAGCCCTGAGCCATTCCTACTCCTGCGTGCTGAGCCGACAGGTCCCGCACTGTTGCGGGGCCCGGGTCGTGCTCGGACAAGGGAGTCGAGGCTCGACCGAGCGGCACTGTAGTGGCGCCCGCGCGGGCGGCGGAGGGAAACGATGACATCGGGTGATGTCATCGCCCGGTCAGCCCAGCCCGGCGGCCGTGAAGGCGTCGGCCGAGGCCGGGATGGTGGCCGCCGGGCCGACCACGCCGGACACGGCGTCCAGCGTCTTGAGCCCCTCCCCGGTGTTGAACACGACGGTGTCGGCGTCCGGGTCGATCGCGCCCGCGGCGAGCAGCTTGCGCAGCGTCGCGACTGTCACGCCGCCCGCAGTCTCGGCGAAGATGCCCTCGGTCCGGGCCAGCAGCCGGATGCCCTCGACGATCTCCTCGTCGCTCACGTCCTCCACCAGCCCGCCCGTCCGACGGGCGGCGTCCAGCACGTACGGCCCGTCCGCCGGGTTGCCGATCGCGAGCGACTTGGCGATGGTCGACGGGCGGACCGGGCGCACCACGTCCTGGCCGGCCTTGAACGCGGCGGAGACCGGCGAGCAGCCGGTCGCCTGCGCGCCGTAGATGCGGTACGGCGTCGGCTCGACGAGCCCGAGCGCGCCGAGCTCCCCGAACGCCTTGTCCACCTTCGTGAGCTGCGACCCGGACGCGACGGGGATGACGATCTGCTCGGGCAGCCGCCACCCCAGTCCCTCGGCCACCTCGTAGCCGAGGGTCTTCGAGCCCTCCGCGTAGAACGGGCGCACGTTCACGTTCACGAAGGCCCAGTCCTCGTGCTCGCCGGCCAGCTCGGAGGCCACCCGGTTGACGTCGTCGTACGTCCCCTCGACGGCGACCAGCGTCCCGCCGTACACCGCCGTCGCGACGATCTTCTGCTGCTCAAGGTCGGCCGGGACGAGCACGACCGAGCGGATGCCGGCGCGCGCCGCGGCAGCGGCGACCGCGTTCGCGAGGTTCCCGGTCGACGGGCAGGCCAGCGTCGTGAAGCCCAGCTCGCGCGCGGCCGCGAGGGCGACCGCGACGACCCGGTCCTTGAACGAGTGCGTCGGGTTGGCGCTGTCGTCCTTGACCCACAGCGCTCGCATCCCGAGCTCGCGGGCCAGGTTGTGCGCGGGCACCAGCGGCGTGCAGCCGGGCTCGAGGTTCGGGGTGTCGCGCACGGTGGTCGGCACCGGCAGCAGGTCCTGGTAGCGCCAGATGTTCTAGGGCCCGGCCGCGATCGACTCGCGGGTCACCGGCCCGAACTCGTAGGCCACCTCGAGCGGGCCGAAGCACTCGCCGCAGGCGTAGAACGGGCCGAGCGGGTGGTGGCGCCGCACTCGCGGCAGGACAGCGCACGGGCCGGTCCGAGATCGAGCGTGCGGCCGGTGGTGGTGGCGGTGGGCGTCGACGGCGTGGGTACGTCGGCAAGGTTGGTCGGCACAGGAAACGCGTCCTCTCCTCATCTGTCCCGGACGCGTCTGCGCCGGGTCGGAGTTGGCACCGTGACCGGGTGTGAACCGGTGCGGTTGCCGGGGCGTCGTCGGGCCGTTCCCTCTGCCCCTCTGGATGAGCGGTCTTCAGTTGTGCCGGTCACTCTAGGGCGACCGACCGGCCCGTGGACACCGCGGTCCGCGCCGTGAGACGGCAGGATGGGTCCGTGCGGGCTGCGCTGCGAGTGCGACAGGTCATGAACGTGGTCAACCTGTCGACGCTGCTGGGTCTGCTCGTCGCACTGGCCGGCCGCTCCCGGGTCAGCCGGGGTCCGGACGGCCTGCTGCTGGCCCGCGGCTACCGGTTGCGCGTGCCCCGGGCGCCCGCGTTCACCGTCGGGAACGTGATCGTGCTGCGCATCGACGACGACACGCTGGCCCGCCGGCCGCTGCTTGCTCGTCCACGAGGCCCGGCACGCGACGCAGTACGCCTGGTGCGTGGGGCCGGTGATGCTCCCGCTGTACTTCGTCGCGGCGGCCTGGTCGTGGCTGCGGTCACGGGACTTCGCGACGTACAACGTGTTCGAGCGTCTGGCCGGGCTCGAGGACGGCGGCTACCGCACCACGCCGACCGGCGGGCATGATCGTCGTCATGTCTGATCGCCCCGGCCACCCCACAGGTCGGACCGCGCACCTCGTCGTCGCCTCCAACCGGGGGCCGTTGTCGTTCACCGAGTCCGACGGCGGTGCGCTGCAGGCGAGTCGCGGCGGCGGCGGGCTGGTCTCCGGCCTGTCGAGCATGGGCAACGGGGACAGCGGCGACATCGTCTGGGTGTGCGCGGCGCTCACGGACGGCGACCGCGCAGCGGCCCGCCGGGCACCTGGCGGCCGTCTCGAGCGCGACGGTCACGACACCGCCGGGACGGCCGTGCGGATGCTCGACATCGACCCGGCGACCTTCCATCGTGCATACAACGCGATCGCCAACTCGACGCTGTGGTTCGTCCACCACCTGCTCTACGCGACGCCGACCTCGCCCGCCTTCGACGCGGGCTTCCGCCGGGAGTGGGCGTCCTACGAGGCCTACAACCAGGCGTTCGCCGACGCCGTCGCCGAGGAGGCCGCGCCGCGGGGCCAAGGTCCTCGTCCAGGACTACCACCTGACGCTGGTCCCGAGGCTGCTGCGCGACCTACGGCCGGACCTGCGGATCGGGCACTTCTCCCACACGCCGTGGGCGCCGGTCGACTACTTCCGGGTGCTGCCGGCCGACGTCGCGCGGGAGACGCTCCTGGGGATGCTCGGCGCCGACCACACGGGCTTCCATTCCCCGCGGTGGGCCCGCGCGTTCGCGGCCTGCTGCGCCGAGGTGCTCGGGGCCGAGACCAAGGACGGCACCTCCGTGACGTACGAGGGCCACACGACCGTCCTCGGCGTGCACCCGCTCGGTGTCGACCGCGAGGCACTGCTCGAGCGCGGCCACGAGGAGGACGTCGAGTCGCGCGTGACGGCATTGCGGCTGCGGCTCGAGGACCGTCGAGCGATCGTGCGCGTCGACCGCACCGAGCTGTCCAAGAACATCGGCCGCGGCCTGCTTGCCTATCGCGAGCTGCTGCGCCGCTACCCCCAGTGGAAGGGCAAGGTCACGCACATCGCGTCGGCCTACCCGAGCCGGCACGACCTGCCGGAGTACCGCGAGTACACGGCCGCGCGTGCAGCGGCTGGCCACCGAGATCGAGGACGAGTTCGGCACCGACGACTGGCGGCCGATCGTCCTGGATGTCACCGACGACTACCCGCGCTCCCTCGCGCTCTACCGGGTGGGTGACGTCCTGCTCGTCAACCCGGTGCGCGACGGCATGAACCTGGTGGCCAAGGAGATGCCGGTGCTCTCGGACAACGGCTGCGCGGTCGTCCTGTCGACCGAGGCCGGCGCGGCCGACGAGTTCGGTGATGACGCCCTGCTGGTCAACCCGTTCGACATCTCCGGGACGGCCGACGCGCTGCACGATGCCCTGTCGATGCCGGAGGACGAGCGCCGCGCGCGGTGCCAGCGGCTGGCCGACATCTCGGCGGCGGCCCCACCTGCTCGCTGGCTGGCCGACCAGCTCGCCGCCCTCGACTGACTCGACTGCCGTCGGCGGGCTCGAGTTCAGTCCGCGGCAAGCGTGACGCAGCACCGCCCCGCTTCCGGGTCGAGCGTTGCCGTCAGTCCACCGCTCGTCTCGTCGGCGACGTGGCTCAGCAGCGCGAGGTTCATCCCGCACACGAGAGCCGTGTGCTCCCGGGCGAGGGTGTGGAAGGGGCAGTTGGCCAGGGTGACGACCCCGTCGGCGAGGCGGGGCTCGTAGCCCTGCGCCGCCAGTGTGGAGCAGACGGCGTCGAGTACGGCGGTGCGGCTGGCTCCGGGCCGGCGGTGTCCGCCGCCTTCCCGCCGAGGCTCCGCCCGTGCTGCGCGGCGGCGTCCCGAAGCGCGGTCACCACGTCGGTGCCGTTGCGGGCGGCGTCGTCGATGGCGCGGGCCATCAGCTGCCCGGCCAGCGCGTAATGGCGCTCCGGCACGCTGACGGCCACCTCCTGCGCCGAGCGGCTGTAGAGCTTGGTCGGTCGACCGGCGCCCGGGCCGGAACGGCCAGTGAGGCGCCGGAACTCCGTCGTCAGCAGGCCCTCGTCGACGAGCTTGTCGAGATGGAACTTGGCGGTGTGCCGGGCGACGCCGACCCCGTCCGACGCCTGGTCCCGGCTGACCGGCCCGGCTGCGTCACGACGAACCGGTACAGAGCCCGCCGAACGGGCTCGGCGAGGGCCGAGAGCCGTGACACCCGGTGCCCGAAGTCGTCGCTCACCCATATCCCGTCTCCAACCTTCTATAAGACAGAACGATTGACGTAAGAAGCCTCACGTTCTAACGTCAACAGTACTGTCCGATAGACCAGGAGGCAACGATGACGACCAGCACCCATCCCCAGCCCACCGTCCCGAAGAGCTGGCGGGATCGGTGCATGGCACGGCCCGACTACCAGGCGTTCGTGCTGCTGCGGACCGCGTTCACCGTGGCGCCGGTCGTGTTCGGCCTGGACAAGTTCTTCGACGTCCTGACCGAGTGGCCGGCCTACCTCGCACCGGCCATCGACGACCTGGTCCCGGGCACCGCTCACCAGGCGATGCTGCTGGTCGGCGTGGTCGAGATCGCCGCGGGCCTGCTGGTCGCGTTCCGCCCCCACATCGGCGGCTACGTCGTCGCCGCCTGGCTGGCCGGCATCATCGTCAACCTGCTCCTCATCCCCGGCTTCTACGACGTCGCGCTGCGCGACGTCGGCCTGCTGGCCGGGGCGCTCGCCCTGGCACGGCTCGCAGACGGTTTCCGCCCGGGCCGCCGTGCGTCCTCCGAGCCCGGCCGGCTCCTGTGACGGCGACCGTGAGCTCCGACGCCCCGGTCGGCCTGACTGATCCCGGCCCGGTCGGCAGCGCGGCTGCGGGTCGTGGACCAGCCGCGCCGGATCGACGTCACCGCTGCCGAGCGGGCAGCTGCGGACTTCCTGGCCGCGCTCGGGGTGGACCTGACGGGTGAGGGGCTGCGCGACACACCGCAGCGGATGGCGTCGGCCTACGCCGAGATGTTCACGCCGAGACCGTTCGACCTCACGACCTTCCCCAACGACGAGGGCTACGACGAGCTCGTGGTGGCGCGCTCCCTGCCCGTCACCTCGGTGTGCGAGCACCATCTGCTGCCCTTCCTCGGCGTCGCCCACGTCGGCTACCTGCCCGGCAAGCGCATCCTCGGTCTGTCCAAGCTCGCCAGGGTCGTGGAGCTGTTCGCGCGCAGACCGCAGGTGCAGGAGCGGCTCACCCAGCAGGTCGCCGACTGGTTGGCCACGACCCTCGAACCGCGGGGCGTCGGCGTCGTCATCGAGGCCGAGCACCTCTGCATGACCGCGCGCGGGGTCCGGGCAGAGGGCGCCACGACGGTCACGTCTGCGCTGCACGGCCAGCTGCGTCACGACGCGGCCACCCGGGCGGAGTTCTTCGCGCTCACGACCGGAGGCCCCTCCGGCTCTCGTGGCGTCCACCTGGCTGACCGACTGGCCCAGGCCGGCGTGCTTGCCGGATCGGCGACGCGGGCAGTCCACCGCAACGCGTCGTGGGTCGGCGGATCCGGCCTGAGCGCACCGCCTCCGGGCGCGCGCGCCTAGCCGGTCAGCTCGTCGGCGAGCGCACGGAGCAGCAGCGGCGACGCCCTCCGGCCCGTCGACCACCAGGTCGGCGCGCTCGGCCAGCTCGGTCACCTCGGTCGAGCCGCTGCACACCAGCAGGCCCGGCAGGCCGTCCGCGCGCAGCCGGGCCACCTCGGCGAAGGCCGGCAGGTCACCGAGGTCGTCCCCGATGAACGCCACGGCCGACGGCCGGCATCGACTCGACCAGCGACCGCACCGCGACGCCCTTGTCGGCACCCGCCGGTCGCAGCTCGAGGACCATCCGGCCCGGCTCGACCACCAGGCCGGTCTCGGCGGCCAGGGTCGCGAGAGGTCCGCGCAGTGCGTCGAGGGCGGCCTGCGGCTCGGGCGTACGCCGGGTGTGGACCGCCACGGCCCGACCCTTGTCCTCGACCCAGGTGCCCTCCGGAGCACCGACGTGGCGCAACAGCTCCGGCAGCCGCCGGCGGGCCTCGGCCACCCCGGCGGAGTCGGCCGGTGCCGTCACGTGACCGCGCTCCCAGCGCTCCAGCCCGTAGTGCCCGAGCACGACGAGGCCGGCGACCCCGGCGAGCCGGCCGTAGTCCACCGCCAGTGCCGCCGGTCGCCCGGTGACCACGGCGACGCGGACGCCCAGGGCGGCCAGCCGCTCCAGGACCGGAGGGATGTCGGGGTGCGCCCGGGCCCGGTCCGGGTCGGGCACGATCGGCGCGAGCGTGCCGTCGAAGTCGAGGCACAGCAGCGCGTGGCCTTGGTCGGCGACCAGCGCCGCCAGGCCGTCCCTGCCGGCCGGGGTGGACGGCTGCGGGAGCGGCACGTCAGCCCGGGTAGGTGTCGGTGACGACGACCGTCAGCCGGGTGGTCGAGAGGTTGCCGAAGCGCGGTCCCGTCCTGGGCTCGGCCGAAAGGTCGCGGGCGACCGCGAGCGCTGCCCTCTCGCCGCCGGCCGGGTAGTAGACCGTCGTCGCCGGCACCGTCCCGCGGAAGTTGCCGACGGCGGGGACGTCCCAGCCGGCGCCCCGCAGCTCCTCGGCGACCGAACCGGCCAGCCCGCCTCGCGCTGTCTGGTTGAGGACGACCACCTCGAAGGAAGACCGGTCGACCGGCTCGCGGGTCTTGGTCCCCGCGACCCCGGTGCCCGCCGTGCTGGCCGTGGCCTCCGGGGCCGACGACTGGGCGTCGGCGGTCGGTGAGTCCGAAGCGGTGGCCGCCGCGCTCGACGCGCTGGGCGAGCCTGCCTGCGTGCTCGCGGTCGAAGCCGCCGCGCGCGGCTGGTCGGGTTCCTGGCCCTGCCAGACGGCGAGCGCGGTGATCAGGGAGGCGACGGCTGCCACCGCAAGAGCGGAGGGCATGAGCGCGCCGAGGACGCTGCGGCCGGACCGGTGGGCGCCGTGCCGGAGGCGAGGGTGATCGGCGGGGGAAGGCGTTCGCATGACGGGCGTCGAGACTAGCGAACTCCTAGCCGCGCTCTTCCTCCGCTCGTCGCTCGATCGCTCTGCGGATCAGGTCCGTCGCCGTGCTCTGCTCAGACCTCGATGCCGAGGCGGCGAGCCGAGCGGGCCCGCTGGCGGGCCGAGCGCAGGCGGCGCAGCCGCTTGACCAGCATCGGGTCGGTCGCCAGGGCCTCGGGACGGTCGATCAGGGCGTTGAGCACCTGGTAGTAGCGAGTGCCGGACATGTCGAACAGCTCGCGGATCGCCTGCTCCTTCGCCCCGGCGTACTTCCACCACTGGCGCTCGAAGGCGAGGATCTCCTGGTCCCGGGCGGAGAGCTGCGACTGCGCCGCGGGGTCGGCGGGGCGGAAGGCGTCGGCGGCATCCGTCGTGCCCATGGCGCTCCTTGATCCGGTGTGCGGCGTCGGGGAGAGTTCCTCCCGGCGATGATCGTACGGGGGAATCACATCGCTGTCATTCACTGCCGCGCGCCCGTCGCGAACGGGAACAGGGTGGCGCCGGCCGCCCGGACGGCGTCCTCGAGGCGCTCGTGCCCCGCCACGGACTCGCCGGCCCAGACGACCGACCGCACGACCTCGCCCTCGACGACCGCACCGGCCTCCACCACGGACCGGCCGCCGGACGCTGCCAGGTTGGCCCGCAGGTAGTCCGCCGGGGTCCCGCAGTCGACCGCGTCCAGCTCGGCGGTGACCAGGTCGAGCCTCCCCTTGGCGTGCAGGTCCCGCCAGGACACCTCGTAGAGCCCGGCCGGCTCGGGGCGGAGGTCGCGCACCGACCACCAGGGCAGCAGCGCCGTCCCCACGTAGTGCCGCCCGTCGAACACCCCGTCGGCCCGGGGCACGCAGAGCAGCCGCGGCCGCTGCCCGTCCCACCCCGACACCAGGTCGGCGACCGCCGCGCCGCCGCCGGGCGGGTACCAGGCGTCCGCGTTGGTGACCAGGACCGGCCGGCCGGACAACCAGTCGCGAAGCTGCCCGAGCGCTCCGGCGGTGCCGAGCGCCTGGCCTTGCTCGTGCGAGACGTGGACCGCCCGGCCGGCCAGCGCGGACAGCATCTGGTCGGCCAGGTGGTGGACGTTGACGGCGACCTCACCCGCGTACGGCCGGAGCCGGTCGAGCGCCCAGTCGAGGAGCGGGCGCCGGTCGACGGTGCACAAGGGCTTCGGGCGTACGTCGGTCAGGGGCCGCAGCCTGGTCCCCGCCCCGGCCGCCAGGACGACCGCCGCGACATCCGTCGGGGGAGCAGAACCGGCCTGGGACACCGGGGCACGCTCTCACGCCGAGGGAATCGGGCACGGTCGGGGGGCGTTGCGGGAGGCATGCCAGCAGTGACCGTCGACGACGTCCTCGCGCTCCCCCGCATCCCGACCCCCGCTCCCGCGGCCGCGCAGCGGCCGGTGCGCTCGGTGACCACCGCGCCGCGCGGCTTCGAGGGCGAGGGGTTCCCGGTCCGCCGGGCCTTCGCCGGTGTCGACCAGAAGCTGCTCGACCCGTTCATCCATCTCGACCAGATGGGCGAGGTCGACTACGCGCCGGGCGAGCCCAAGGGCACGCCGTGGCACCCGCACCGCGGCTTCGAGACGGTCACCTACATGATCGACGGCGAGATGGCCCACCAGGACTCCAACGGAGGCGGCGGGCTCATCACCAACGGTGACACCCAGTGGATGACCGCGGGCGCCGGGATCCTGCACATCGAGACCCCGCCGGAGCACCTCGTCGTCAGCGGTGGCCTCTTCCACGGCTTCCAGCTGTGGGTCAACCTGCCGCGCGACCAGAAGTGGGCGGCACCGCGCTACCAGGACATCCGCGGGTCGAAGGTGGGCCTGCTCTCCTCGCACGACGGCGGGGCGCTCGTCCGGGTCATCGCCGGCTCGCTCCCCGGGGTCGACCTGGCGGGTCCCGGCTCGACGTACACGCCGATCACTCTCGCCCACGTCACGCTCTCGCCGGGCGCGCGGCTCACGCTGCCGTGGCGGCCGGACTACAACGCTCTCGTCTACGCCCTGGCCGGGCGAGGCACGGTCGGACCCGACCAACGCCCCCTGCACAGCGGCCAGCTCGCGGTCCTCGGCGCGGGCGACGTCCTGAGCGTCCAGGCCGACGGCACGCAGGACGCGCACACTCCGGAGCTCGACGTGCTGGTGCTCGGCGGGCAGCCGATCAGGGAGCCGGTCGCGTGGTACGGCCCGTTCGTGATGAACGACGAGGCGGAGCTGCGCCAGGCCTTCGAGGACTTCCAGGCGGGTCGCCTGGGCACGATCCCCGCCCAGCACGCCGCAGGCGGCTAGGGCCGTTCGTCCACGCCGTACTTCTCGGCGATCGCGACGACGTGCCGGGGTAGCCGCCCGGTGAGCACGTCCTGCAGCGTGACGTCCTCGAGAACGTGCCGGAGGCTGCCGCGGACGGCGATCCACACGGTGCGCAGCGGCTCGGTCGGCCCGACGTACGCGAGAGAGGCCGGGCTGGTGTCGCGGACGGTGGCCAACGGCCCCTCGACGGCCCGGATGACGTCCGCGATGGCGATCTGCGCGGCCGGCTTGGCCAGCGTGTAGCCACCCTCCGGGCCGCGCCGGCTGACGAGCAGCTTGTGCTGCTTGAGCTGACGGAGGATCTCGAGCAGGAACTTCAGCGGGATCTGCTGGGCGGTCGCGAGGTGCTCGGCCTTGACCGGCTCGACCGACGCGTCGGCGGCGAGCTGCACCAGCGCACGGACCGCGTAGTCGACCCTCGCTGTGACCCGCACGAGGTCAGTCTGTCAGCAGGTCACCCGACGAGGTGCATCCGGCACGCGACCGGCGGCAGAACCACCGTCAGGCGTCGAAGTCGAGCACGACCTCGTCCGACACCGGGTGCGACTGGCAGGCCAGCACGAAGCCGGAGTCGACCTCGTCCGGCTCCAGCGCATAGTTGCGCTCCATCGACACCTCGCCGGAGACCAGCTTGGCCCGGCAGGTCCCGCACACGCCGCCCTTGCACGCGTAGGGAGCGTCGGAGCGCACGGCCAGGACGGCATCCAGCACCTTCACACCCGACCGGGGCACCTGCAGCGTCGAGGCCCGGCCGTCGAGGGTGACGGTCACCGTGCTGCTGCCCTCGGCCCGCTCGTCGTCGGCCGCGACGGACTCGCGCGGTGCCGTGCCCTCGACGTGGAACAGCTCGGTGTGGATGCGCGTCGTCGCGACGCCGCTCTCACCGAGCACCTCGCGGGCCTGCTCGACCAACGCGAACGGGCCGCACAGGAACCACTCGTCGACGGTGGCCGTCGGGACGAGCACGGTCGTGAGCGCGCGCAGCTTGTCGGCGTCGAGCCGACCCGAGAACAGCTCGACTCCGTGCGGCTCCCGGGACAGCACGTGCACCAGGCGGAACCGGGCGGGGTAGCGGTCCTTGAGGTCGGCCAGCTCGTCCAGGAACATGATGGACCCGGTGGTGCGGTTGCCGTAGATCAGTGTGACGGTGCTCTGCGGCTCGACCGCGAGCACGGTCGACACGATCGACAGCACCGGCGTGATGCCGCTGCCGGCCGCGACGGCGCAGTAGTGCTTGACGTTGGCCGGGTCGAGCGTGGTGAAGAAGCGGCCGGTGGGAGTCATCACGTCGACGACGTCGCCCACCTTCAGCGTGCTGGTGGCGTGCCCCGAGAACACGCCGCCGGCCAGCCGCTTCACGCCGATCCGGAGCCGCCCGCTGGTCGCCGGGGCGCAGATCGAGTAGTTGCGCCGGACCTCCTCTCCGCCGACCTCGGTCCGGACGGTGAGGTGCTGCCCGTGGGTGAACGCGTAGTCGTGACGCAGGTCGTCGGGGACGGCGAAGGTGATGGCCACGGCGTCGTCCGTGAGCTTCTCGACCCCTGACACCGTGAGGGGGTGGAAGGTCCCGTGGCGGCGGCCGGTGACGACCGGGCCCGTCGTCGTGTCGGTGGTCATCGCCTCAGTGCGCCTTGAAGTGGTCGAACGGCTCGCGGCAGGCGACGCACTGCCACATCGACTTGCAGGCCGTCGAGCCGAAGCGGCTCAGCTCACGGGTGTCCGGGCTGCCGCACTGCGGGCAACGGACCGAGATCTGCAGGAGGGCACCGCCGTCGCCGCGCGGGCTCGGCGGGGCGATCCCGTAGTCGGCGAGCTTGCGCCGGCCGGCCTCGGTCATCCAGTCGGTGGTCCATGCCGGGGACAGCACCCGGCGTACCCGCACCTGCTCGAAGCCCGCCGCGCGCACGGCGTCGGCCACGTCGCTCTCGATGACCTCCATCGCGGGGCAACCGGAGTAGGTCGGGGTGACCGTGACGGTCACCATCGGCCCGTCGGGGCCGTGCTCGACCGCGACGTCGCGCAGCACGCCGAGGTCCTCGATCGTCAGCACCGGCACCTCGGGATCGAGCACCGCCGCGGCGGCAGTCCTGGCGGTCTCGAGTGACGCGATCGCCCGCTGGTCCGTGGAGGCGCTCACCACGACGCCCCCGGGTGGGAGCGGTGCAGGTGCTGCATCTCGGCGAGCAGGAAGCCGAGTGCCTCGGTGTGCTTGCCCTGCCGACCGCCCGGTGGCGGCGTCCAGCCGTCCTCAGGACGGACCAGGGTTGCCTCGGCGAGGACCTGGCCGACGTAGGTGTCCCACTCCTCACGCAGGGTGGTCACGTCCACGGCGACGCCGTCGGCGACCAGGTCGCGCTCGAGGTCGTCGGTGACGAACATCTCGGCGACGTACGGCCACATCCGCTCGAGCCCGGCCTGCATGCGGCGGTGCGACTCCTCGGTGCCGTCACCGAGGCGCAGCACCCACTGGGTCGCGTGGTCGCGGTGGTAGTCGACCTCCTTGACCGCCTTGCCCGCGACGCCGGCGATCAGCGGGTCGGAGGACTCGGCGAGCCGCTCGTGCAGGGCGAGCTGCCAGGTGGAGAAGAAGAGCTGGCGGGCGATGGTGACGCCGAAGTCCTCGTTGGGCCGCTCGACGATCTGCAGGTTCAGGAAGTCGCGCTCGTCGCGGAGGTAGGCGAGGTCGTCCTCGGTACGGCCGGCGCCCTCGACCTCGCCGGCGTAGGTGAGCAGCGCCCGCGCCTGGCCCAGCAGGTCGAGCGCGATGTTGCCGAGCGCCACGTCCTCCTCGAGCTGCGGGGCGCGGGCGATCCAGCCGCCGAGTCGCTGGGCCAGGACGAGGGCGTCGTCACCGAGCCGCAGCGCGTACGTCGCGACAGCCGGCATAGTGGTCTGACTAGAGATGCTGGACCTCGTCAGGGATGTCGTAGAACGTCGGGTGCCGGTAGGCCTTGTCGGCAGCGGGGTCGAAGAAGGAGTCCTTCTCGTCCGGGCTCGACGCGACGACGGCGGCGGCCGGCACCACCCAGATCGAGACACCCTCGCTACGGCGGGTGTAGACGTCACGCGCGTTGCGCAGCGCCATTCCGGCATCTGGCGCGTGCAGAGAGCCGACGTGCTGGTGGGACAGGCCGCGGCGGGCCCGGACGAAGACCTCCCACAGCGGCCACTCGTTCGTCATGCGGTGCTCATCAGGCCGCACCGACAGAGGCGCGCTGCTTGGCGGCGTAGGCGGACGCTCCGTCGCGGACCCATGCCCCGTCCTCGTGGGCCTGGCGGCGGTGCTCCATCCGGGCGGCGTTGCACGGCCCGTCGCCCTTGAGGACGGCGAAGAACTCCGACCAGTCGATGGCGCCGAAGTCGTACTGCCCGGTCTCGTCGTTCCACCGCAGGTCGGGATCGGGCAGGGTCAGCCCGAGCACCTCGGACTGCGGGACCGTCATGTCGACGAACTTCTGGCGGAGCTCGTCGTTGGAGAACCGCTTGATCTTCCAGGCCATCGACTGCGCCGTGTTGGGCGACTGGTCGTCGGGCGGACCGAACATCATCAGCGACGGCCACCACCACCGGTTGACCGCGTCCTGCGCCATGTCGTGCTGGGCCGGCGTGCCGCGGGAGAGCGTGTGCAGGATCTCGAAGCCCTGCCGCTGGTGGAACGACTCCTCCTTGCAGATGCGGACCATCGCGCGGGCGTAGGGGCCGTAGGAACACCGCGTGATCGGCACCTGGTTGACGATGGCGGCGCCGTCGACGAGCCAGCCGATCGCGCCCATGTCGGCCCAGGTGAGCGTCGGGTAGTTGAAGATCGAGGAGTACTTCTGCTTGCCCGCGTGCAGCAGGTCGAGCAGCTCCGAACGGTCAACGCCCAGCGTCTCGGCGGCGGAGTAGAGGTAGAGGCCGTGCCCCGCCTCATCCTGCACCTTGGCCATCAGGATCGCCTTGCGCCGCAGGCTCGGTGCCCGCGAGATCCAGTTGCCCTCCGGCTGCATCCCGATGATCTCGGAGTGCGCGTGCTGGGCGATCTGGCGGATCAGGGTCTTGCGGTAGCCCTCGGGCATGGCGTCGCGCGGCTCGATCCGCTCGTCGGCGTCGACGAGCGCCTGGAAGCCGGAGTCATCGGTCACCCGGCCACTCTACGGTCGGTGTGACAGTAAGTCCACCGCGTGGCCGCCCAGGTGTCACATGCCGCCCCTGGCCGCGCATCCCGCCGGCCGCTGGTGGCTGCTGGTGCCCGCCTAGTCTGACCGGCGTGAGCCCGGACGAGATCGCCCGTCGCAGCGCCGAGGCGATGCTGGCCGAGGACCGTGCCTCGCTCGGCGCGGGCATCGAGCTGGTCGACGTCGGTCCCGGTCGCTCCACCGCCACGATGACCGTGCGGGCCGACATGGTCAACGGGCACGACATCGCACATGGCGGCTACGTGTTCCTGCTCGCCGACACCGCGTTCGCGGTCGCCTGCAACAGCTATGGCCTGCGGGCGGTCGCGCACGGCTGCGACATCGCGTTCGTCGCGCCGGCGCGGACCGGCGACCAGCTGGTCGCCGAGGCGGAGGAACGGCATCGGGCCGGTCGCAGCGGGATCTATGACGTCTCGGTGCGCCGCGGAGACGGGACCGTGGTCGCCGAGATGCGTGGCCGCAGCCGGACGATCGAGGGCACCTTGGTGCCGCAGGAGGACGAGTAGTGACCGAGGCCTTCCTCGTCGACGGTGTGCGCACACCCATCGGTCGCTACGGCGGTGCCCTCTCCTCCGTACGCCCGGACGACCTCGCCGCGCACGTGCTGTCGGCGCTGCGCGACCGCCACCCCGCGGTCGACTGGGCCACGGTGGACGACGTCGTGCTCGGCTGCGCCAACCAGGCCGGCGAGGACAACCGCAACGTCGCGCGGATGGCCCTGCTCCTCGCCGGGTTCCCGGAGACGGTGTCCGGCACGACGGTCAACCGGCTGTGCGGCTCCGGCGCCGACGCCGTCGCGATCGCAGCCCGGCAGGTGCGGGCGGGCGAGGCGGACCTCGTCGTGGCGGGGGGCGTCGAGAGCATGAGCCGGGCGCCGTTCGTGATGGCGAAGGCGCAGTCGGCGTACGACAGGAACGTCGCCGTGCACGACTCCACGTTGGGCTGGCGGTTCGTGAACGCGGCGATGGAGCGGCTCTACGGCATCGACTCGATGGGCGAGACGGCCGAGAACGTCGCCACCGAGCACGGCATCTCCCGGCAGGACCAGGACGCGTTCGCACTGCGGTCGCAGGAACGGACGGCCCGCGCGCAGAAGGAGGGCCGCCTGGCGCGCGAGATCGTGCCGGTGCCCGTCCCGCAGCGACGGGGCGACGCGGTCGTGGTCGACACCGACGAGCACCCGCGGGTGACGACCGCGGAGGCGCTGGCCGGGCTGCGGGCCGCGTTCCGTGACGGTGGATCGGTGACGGCCGGCAACTCCTCCGGCGTCAACGACGGCGCGGCGGCGCTGCTCGTCGCGTCCGAGGAGGCGGTTGACCGCTACGGCCTCGAGCCGCTGTGCCGGATCGCCGGGGCCGCGACGGCCGGGGTGGCGCCTCGGGTGATGGGGATGGGGCCGTACCCCGCGACGGCGAAGCTGCTGTCGCGTGCCGGGATCACCGTCCGCGACATCGACCTGCTGGAGCTCAACGAGGCGTTCGCCGCGCAGGTCCTCGCGGTGCTGCGGGCGCTCGGTCTGCCCGACGACGCCGAGCACGTCAACCCGAACGGCGGCGCGATCGCCCTCGGCCACCCGCTCGGCATGAGCGGTGCCCGGCTCGCGCTGACAGCCGCTCTGGAGCTCGCCGACCGCGACGGCCGCCGGGCGGTGGCGACGATGTGCATCGGCGTCGGCCAGGGCATCTCCCTGCTCCTCGACCGCTGAGCTCCTCGCCCTGCCGCGCCGCCCGCCCTGCCGCGGCCGACTCCTGCCACCCCGGCCGCGTTGGGCGACGTTGCGCACCGACATGCCGCGCGACACGCCGACCCGGGCGCGCACAACGTCGCCCAACCGCTAGCGGCCGGCGACTCCGGGGAAGCGGCGTGCAGCTCAGACGGTGAAGTCGACGCCTTGGGCGAGCGGCAGCTCGCCGCTGTGGTTGACCGTGTTGGTCGACCGGCGCATGTAGGCCTTCCACGAGTCCGAGCCCGACTCGCGACCGCCGCCGGTCTCCTTCTGGCCGCCGAACGCCCCGCCGATCTCGGCACCCGACGTCCCGAGGTTCACGTTGACGATCCCGCAGTCCGAGCCGTCGGCGGCCAGGAACCGCTCGGCCTCGGCCTGGTCGCTGGTGAAGATGCTGGACGACAGCCCTTGCGGCACACCGTTGTGCAGCGCCACGGCTTCGTCGAAGTCGGAGTACGTCAGGACGTGCAGCAGCGGGGCGAACGTCTCCTGGCGTACGACGTCGGTCTGTCCCGGCAGGCGGGTGACCGCGGGCTCGGCGTAGTAGGCGTCCGGCGCGTCCTCCGCAAGGCGCCGCTCGCCGCCGACGAGGACCTCGCCGCCGTCCGCGCGGACATCGTCGAGGGCGTCGCACATCGCGGCGTACGCCCGGTCGTTGACCAGCGGGCCGACCAGGGTCGACGCGTCGAGCGGGTTGCCGATCGGCAGCCGCTGGTAGGCACCCACCACCCGCGCCAGCAGGTCGTCAACCACGGACTCGTGCACGATCAACCGGCGCATCGTCGTGCAGCGCTGGCCAGCGGTACCGGCGGCGGCGAAGACGATGCCGCGGGTGGCCAGGTCGAGGTCGGCCGACGGCGCGACGACCGCCGCGTTGTTGCCCCCGAGCTCGAGCAGCGCCTGGCCGAGGCGGCCGGCGACGCGCGACGCGACCGCACGACCCATCCGCACCGAACCGGTCGCGCTCACCAGCGGCACGTCGGGGTTGTCGACCAGCCGCCCGGCGACCTCGGCGTCGCCGAGCAGCACCTGGCTCAGACCCTTCGGCGCACCGACCTCCTCCGCGGCGCGGTCCAGCAGTGCCGCGCACGCGAGCGCCGTCAACGGCGTGAGCTCCGACGGCTTCCACACCACGGTGTCGCCACACACCAGCGCGACCGCGGTGTTCCAGGACCACACGGCGACCGGGAAGTTGAACGCGCTGATCACACCGACGACACCCAGCGGGTGCCACGTCTCGGCGAGCCGGTGACCCGGCCGCTCGGACGGCATCGTGCGCCCGTAGAGCTGCCGCGACAGCCCCACCGCGAAGTCGCAGATGTCGACCATCTCCTGCACCTCGCCGCGCGCCTCGGAGCGGATCTTGCCGACCTCGAGCGTCACCAGGTCGGCGAGCGGCTCCTTGTGCTCGGCGAGCAGCTCACCGAGCCGCTTGACCAGCGCGCCGCGGGCGGGAGCCGGCGTCGTGCGCCACACCCCGAACGCCTCGTGGGCCACCTGGACCGCACGGTCCGCCTCGTCGACGCCGGCCCAGGCGACCGGCAGCAGGTCGGCGCCGGTGACCGGCGTGCGCGAGGTCTGATCCCCGGTCGTCGCGGCGGGGTCCACGCCGCAGCGCGCGAGGCTGGCCCGCGCCAGGTCGCGCAGCTCGGCGGTGGTGGGCAGGGCGGTCACGACTGCGATCCGTTCACGAGCCCGAGCGTACGCAGGGCGCGCTGCCATGCCGCGTCCCGCTGCGCGGCGTAGAGCTCGAACAGGTCGTGCACCCGCCGATCGAGGGCGCCCGCGAGCCACTCGGCGTCCCGTGGGGTGCCCTCCTGGGTGCGGTCGCTGCCGTCGTCCCGCGCCAGGTTGGACCGGAAGATCCCGGCGGCCGAGCGGGGCAGGAAGTCCTCGTAGACCACCGGCTGCAGCGACACCCACCCGCCGTCGAGCAGCGCCGCGAGGTCGGCAGCCGGGCCGCGACCGTCCGTCGGTCGGTCGGGCCGGACCTCCACGGTGTAGTAGGCGAGGTCGTCCAGCGCGAGGTCGCGCTCCGTGCGCGGCAGGTCGGCGACTCCCGTCGTGTCATAGCGGTCGCGCCCGGACGGTGTCAGTGCGACGCCGCGCGCCTCGACCTCGCCGAAGCGCACCCGCAGCGCACCCGGCCCGACCGTGCCGTCCGGCTCCCGGAACATCCGTGGCTCGGCGAGGGCGCGGAAGGACGTCTGGCGCAGCAGCACGGCAGGTCCGTCGACCCGGGGCGGGCCTTGGATCTCGTCGATCATCTCGACGCCGCGCTCGCGCATCCGCGCGTAGAGCATGTCGATGTCGAGCACCCGTGGCGTCAGGTGGTTGACATGGGTGGACGTCACGCCGCCGATGTCGGCCGCGACGCCCGACACCTGCTCCAGCCGCTCGTACCATCGCCGGTCGATCGGCTCGCGCGACAGCGCGAACGCTCCGGTCGCGAGGTCGAGGAACCGCCCGGCGTCGTCAGGCCGCAGCCCCCCGTCCGCCTCCGCGTGGGCGGCCAGCGTCAGCAGCTCGGCGGGGAAGAGCGTGCGCCGGGCCAGGAATGCCTCGACCTCCGACTGCAGGTCGGCGGTGAAGAACCGCCGGTCGTCCGTCGCCAGCACCGACACGAACACCCGGAACGGGTTGGCCGCGAGCTCGGCCGCGTCGACCGGGCGGAAGGCCGTGGACACCACCGGCACGGCAGCGGCTCCCGCGTCGCGCAGGTCGTAGAACCCGACCGGGTGCATGCCCATGGCGGCGAACACCCGGCCGACCTGGCGCAGCTCGTCGCGGGTCCCGACCCGGATCGCGCCGTGCCGCTCGGCGGTCACCCGCTCGATGCTTCCGAGCCGCTCCGCCGCGGCACCCTGCGCCGCGAGGACAGTCTCGTTCACCTCCTGGGCGACATCGACCAGGGTGGTGTACAGCGGCACCTCGCCGCCGTACATGGTCGAGAGCCGTCGGGCGAACTCCGCCCGAAGCTCGGTCGTCGTGACGTCCACACCGTCATTCTCCCGCTGGCATCATCGGGACGTGACCCGATGGAGCGACAGCCCGGCCACGGGCCCCGCGGAGGACTACGCGGCGCGCTTCGACGCGCTGGCCGCACGCGGCGCAGGACGTGCACGGCGAGGCGACCCTGTGCGAAGCCCTCGCCGCGCCGGGTGCCACCGTCCTCGACGCGGGATGCGGCACCGGCCGGGTGGCGATCCGGCTCGCCGAGCGAGGCTTTGCATGCACCGGCGTCGACGTCGACGCCGGGATGCTGGAGGTGGCCCGCGAGCGCGCGCCCTCGCTGTCGCTGGGTCGAGGCCGACCTGGCCCTGCTGGAGCTCGGGACGACCTTCGACCTGGTCGTGGTGGCCGGCAACGTCGTGCCTCTGGTGGCGCCGGGGACGGAGGCGGCCGTGGTCCGGAGGCTTGCGGCGCACGTGGCCCCCGGCGGGCTGCTCGTCGCCGGCTTCGGCCTCGACCCGGTCACACCTGCCGCCCGCGGCGGGCCTGGTCGACCTCGACGACTACGACGCCTGGTGCCGCGCGGGCGGCCTGGCGCTCGAGCAGCGGCTGGCGACGTGGGACGGCGACCCGTATCCCGGCGTCGGTGGGTACGCGGTCAGCATCCACCGGCGGTGACGGCCGGGCGTCATCCCGCCCGTACGTGGTCCAGAGCCGCGAACGCCGACCCCCGGGCACCCGCCATGTCGAGGTCGGGGACCGTGGCGAACTCCGCCACCCGGACCTGCTCTGAGCGCAGCGCGGTGTGCTCGCGGACCGTGGCGAGGAACCACTCGCGGAAGTGCGACTGCGACTCGACGACACCGCCCCCGACGAAGTAGGCGGCCGGGTCGGTGAAGTTGGCGGCGATGGTGAAGAGCCGGCCGAGTGCCATCGCCTGCTGCTCGAAGATGCGCAGCGCCAGCGGGTCGCCCTGCTCGGCCGAGCGACCGCACCTGGCGCGCGGCGATGATCGGGTCCGGCTCCAGACCGAGCGGGTGCCCGTCGAACTGCGTCAGCCAGAACGGCAGCAGGTTCTTCGTGATGCCGGTCAGCGACGCCACGCTCTCGACGTCACCGGTCGTGCCGCAGTTGCAGATCGGCACCGGCTGACCCTCCGCGAGCAGGCCGTCCATGCTGATCGGGATGTGCCCGAGCTCACCGGCCATCCCGGCGGCCCCGCGCACGACGGTGCCGTGCTCGACCACACCGCCGCCGAGCCCCGTGCCGACGATCGCCGAGACCGACGACAACCCGCCGCGGTCCCCGAAGAAGACGTGGTGCGCGTAGAGCGCGGCGGCGTTGCCGTCGTTGTTGTAGACGACCGGGATCCCGATGGCCTTCTCGAGCGCGCCGCGCACGTCGAACCCACGCCATGCGGCGACGTCCCCGAAGTTCGTCGAGCCCAGCGACGAGATGACGCCGTCGGCGCTGGCCGGCCCGGGAGTGTCGAGCCCGATCGCACGGACCGCGTCGCGGGGCACTCCGGTCACCTCGAGCACGTGCTCGACGGACTGCACCATCGCCGGCACCGCCACGTCGGGCCCCTCGGTGACCCGGCTCGGGATCTCCACCAGCCGGTCGACCAGGAAGACGCCGTCGAGGCCGAGCACGGTCGCGTTGTTGCTCGTGCCGCCGTTGTCGACTCCGACCACGACATCGGGACCGGAGGACCGGGGTTCGACTGACGATGGCATGCGGGCATCCTCCTCCAGAAAGCACTCTGTCAGTCGAGTGCCAGCGTACGCAGGGCAAGCCGGGCGGCCGAGCCGCCGGACTCCTCCGCGACGTCCAGCGCTGACGGCACGTCGAGGTCGGCCAGCAGTGACCGGCGGACGCCGTCGAGCGCCGACTCCGGCGAGCCGTCCCGCCGGCCGGCTGCCGTGTACAGCCGGTCCAGCCGCTCGGCGGCGGGCCCCAGCATCGACTCCTCGAAGTCCCAGGGCTGCGCCCACGCGCGGTCCAGCAGCAGGAGACGCAGCACGGGTGCCGCCACCTTGTCCAGGAGGTCGGCGACCAGGACCAGGTTGCCCGTCGACTTCGCCATCTTCTCCCCGCCAGTCCGCACCGTGCCGACCGGGAGCCGGGCCCGGGAGAAGGGGGCGCAGCCGGTGACCGCCTCGGCCATCGCGGCCTGGTAGGCGTGGTGCGGGAAGGTCAGGTCGGCTCCCCCGGCCAGCAGGTCCACCCGGCCGCCGAGCAGCGAGACCGCCATCGCCGCGCACTCGGCGTGCCAGCCAGGGCGACCGGCGCCCCACGGGCTCGGCCAGGCCGGGTCACCCGGGCCGGACGACTGCCAGACAGCGACGTCGAGCGGGTCGTCACGGTGCGGGTCTTCGGGGCGGTCGCCGAACTCACTGAGCAGCCGGAGCGCGTCGTCCCGCCCGAGCCCCAGCCGCTCCGGCACCGCGTTGCCCCGCAGGTAGACGCTGCCGTCCCGTGGGTAGGCGGCACCGACGGCGACGAGCGCCTCGGCGAGCTGGACGACAGCGTCAACGTGGGCACCGGCGCGGGGCGAGTGAGTGGGCGCCGCAACCTGCAGCTCGCGCATGGCCCGGTCGAAAAGGAACTCCTGGGTCGCGGCGAGCTCGTCGTAGTAGCGACCTCGCTCGCTCGCCACCGCGGTGAGGACGTCGTCGACGTCAGTGACGTTGCGGCAGGTCACCACGTCGGTGCCCGTGGCCCGCATCACTCGGACGGCGGCGTCGGCCCAGACGAAAGTGGCGGCGTGACCGAGATGGGTGACGTCGTACGGCGTGATGCCGCACACGTAGACGCGCGCCGGACTGACGACCGGCAGCGGCACCGGCCCGATCCGCAGCCAGGCCCGCGGCTCGCGCTGCAGGCCGGCGTGCCGGACGAGCTCGTCATTCGTCTCGGGGGCGGCTCCGGCCATGACTGCATCATGCCGCGCGCGGGGTCAGCCGAGAGGGGCGAGCAGCGACTTCTTGCCCTTGAAGGCGAACAGCAGGAGGTCGACCATCCGGAACGTCGTGCTGTTCGGGCCGAGCGTCGGCCGCCAGGTCGGGTCGCGGACGATGGAGTGCTGGCTGCCCTCCATGGCGCGGTGGAACGTCTCGGCGACGATCCGCCCGCCCACGCCCTTGACCTTCCCGTTGTTCAGCTCGGCCTCGCGCAGCAGGTAGAACCACAGCGGCGTGTTGGTGAGGAGCGCGTCGCGCTGGGCCGCGGTCAGCGAGTCCAGAGACGCTCCGTCCTTGCCGTTGCGGATCTGGGCCTTGGTCAGCGTCGTGACCGCCGCGCCCCGGCTGCGCAGGTGGGCGGCCATCTTCTGCCCGGTGGCGAGGCGCACCATCTTCGCCCGGGTCAGGTTGCGGAACGCGAGGTTCGCCGTGGGATCGCCGAAGGGCACAGCCGGCCCGCCGAAGGAGCCGGTCGGCAGGTTCTCCAGAGGGTTCACCAGAGTCGTGTCGATGCGCATGGCCCGGTTCCTCTGGGACGCGGGCAGCGTGAGGTCGGCCCGGCCGGCCTCCCCGAAGTCGTAGAGCCTGCGCCAGTCGGCGATCCAGTTGCTCGGGAGCCGGAGCCCGCCCCCCAGGTCCCCACCGGTCGACGAGAAGGCGAACAGCAGGTCGAGCGTGCCGGAACCGTCCGGGAAGCGGGCGTTCCAGTCGTAGGCCCGCCTGATCATGCTGTGACCGAGTCGGAAGGCCGCCACCGAGAACTCCACCGGCATGGTGGGCACGTCGGTCGGTGCTGCGCCCACCTCGAAGGCCTTACGACCGTTGGAGAACACGTCGTTGAGAACCCCGGCCGCACAGATGCGCGGGAGGTAGTCGTGCCGGATCATCCACTGGTAGTGCTTCACGACGAGCGCGCGCGCCTTGCCGAACCGCTGGGCGGGAGGCGTGGACGCCGGCAGGCTGTCGACGACCCGGTTGTGGAAGCGGATGAAGGCCAAGTGCGTCTGGGCCACCGCAAGGTTCTCGTCGTTGCGGAAGTCCGGGATCAGGGCCTTGCGCTTGGCCGCCCGCGTCGCGCCCGTCCCGACGCGGGGCAGGTCGAACCCGTCCTTCGCCGCGTCATCGCCGATGGCGACGGTCTTGCCGGTCTTGAGGTGACGGTCGTCGGTGTAGAACTTCGCCGACGCCGCGTTCTGCGGACCGGCGCCGTAGAGCGAGTCCAGGTCGAGGCTGGGCGAGCGGGCCTGCAGCAGGTCGGCCGGGGAGACGTTCTCCCCCAGCATCACGGCGGTCCGGTCGAACGTGAGGTCGTGGTCCACGAACTGGCCGAGGTAGGTGTAGCCCGCCGGGACGGTGGACGGACCGCCGCCGCCGGCGGTCATCGCGGCGGCGACCTTGGCGCGGTTCGCCTCGCTGAGTGCGGTCCCCTTCGGGCCCATCCGGGAGAACCGGAACGGTGGCGTCACCGCCTCGACGGCCTCGCTGAGGACGCGGTCCCGGCCGCCGCCGCTCTCTCCGAGCAGGCCCTCTCCGATGATGAAGTAGCTCTCCGAGCCATGCCTGTCCACGACGTCCTCCCCGCTCGCCCGCGGCGCCCCGACTGTGGTCGTCGTTGCTCACCGTGCTCCCGTGGTCGCGCCGCGTCAATCCCCCTGGTGCTGGCCGGTCGTCCTGTCCTGCTCGTCGCCCCGCAGCACGTGGACGGCCAGCCCTGAGCCGTCCCGCTTGGCCGTGTACAGCGCCGTGTCGGCTGCCCGGTACAGACCGGCTGCATCCACCAGGGCGGCGTCCAGGGTCGGCACCGCGACGGCCATCCCGATGCTGGCGGTGACGACCAGGCCGGGCACCAGCTGGGACCACGGCTCGCCGACGATCGCATCCCTCAGGTCGCTCGCCCGGTGCTGCGCCGCCGCCACCGTGAGTCGTTCGTCCTCGAGCAGCAACGCGAACTCGTCCCCGCCGTGGCGGACCGCGAGGTCGCCGGGCCGGATCGAGGTGAGGAGCAGCCGGCCGAACCGTCGGAGCACCTCGTCGCCGTAGTCGTGCCCGAAGGTGTCGTTGACCGTCTTGAAGTCGTCGAGGTCGACCAGCAGCAGGGCGGTGGGCCTGGCCCGGCCCGGCGCCCGCCGGTCGAGCCAGGAGTCGAAGACCCGACGGTTGTGCAGCCCGGTCAGGGGATCGGTGTTCACAGCCCGCGAGAGCCGGTCGTGCTCGCCCTGCCTGCGCTCCGCGGCGATGTGGGTCCGCGCGGCCGCGAGCACGGCCTCCCGGGACTCCCATCGCAACCGGCTCAAGAGGTCGGCGTGGTCCTGCTGCGCGCGCACCGCCGCCGACGGCTCCTGACCGGCCAGCACAAGAGCACGGACCCACACCGGGAAGCTGCGCGCTCCTGACGACACGGACGACGTCGCCGTCAGACGGTCAACGGCAGCAGCCGCTTGCTCCGCCTGCCCGGCGCGCCAGAACGCGAGGGCGGTGGCCGCGTCGAGCAGGGGCAGGACCTCGATGTCCTTGTCGTCGACCAGCGCTTGCCGGTGCTGCGCGATCGTCTGCGGTACGACGGGGGCGCTCGCGTCGCGGAGCAGCTCGGCCACAGCTGACAGCGCCTCCACGTCGCGGCGCCACAGCGGGGGCAGTCGCTGTGCCACGGCAGCCGGCACCGCCTCGAGGGCCTGAGTCATCCGTAGCTGGGCCTGCTCCGCGTCACCGTTCTCGAGCAGGGCCAGGGCCCACTCGACGCGGGTGAGCACCCGGTTCACGGCGATCGCCGCGGCCTGAACGGGCACCGGACAGTCCTGCTCCACGTCGCCGGCCAGCGTGTACAGCTCGTCGACCAGCTCCCAGAGCCTCAGAGTGTTGAACGCCGCCGCCGTGACGACGTACCCGGTGGACCGGTCCAACGGCGGCTGGCTCTCGTCGTCCAGCAGGGCGACCGCCCGGCTGGCGTCGCTCATCAGTCCCGCGGTGTCTCCGACACTTGCGGCCGCGACCGCCCGCAGGCCGAGTGCGACCGCCAGTAGCGCCGGGGCGTCCATCTCCTCGGCTCGGGTCACCAGACCCTGTACCTCGGCCGCGGCCTCGATCTGGCCATCCCCACCGACGAGCGCGTGCACGGCGCCGGCAGCCGCGAGAACGAACTCGACCTCGCGCCAGCCCTGCGTCGCCGCAACCTTCAACGCGTCGGGCAGCGCGGCGACGGCAGCAGCCTGCTGTTCGCTCTGCACGTCCTCGAACAGCTCGTACGCGCGCAGGTAGGCGGCACGCCTCTCGTCCCCCAACTCAGCCGCACCTCCCTCATCCCCAAGGATGACCTGATCCTCCGGCTCAGGAACGACGGGGACCCAGCCACCGGACCGACGACACCACAGGTCGCGGGGTCACATTCTGCCTGAGAGGGACGCCAGTCCCCTCGCTCCCTCTCGATTCTCAGGAGATGCCATGTCCCGCCTGCTCTACCGTCTCGGACACGCTGCCGCCCGCCACCCCTGGCGGACGCTCGCTTCGTGGCTACTGATCGCGGTCACCGCCGTTGCGCTCAGTGGCTCGATCGGCGGGGAGACCAACGACACTTTCACGCTGCCGGGCTCGGAGTCGCAACGCGCCGCTGACGCCCTGCGCGACCGGTTCCCCGGGCAGAGCGTGCACACCTCGCAGGTCGTCGTGCACTCGGAGGACGGCCTGAAGGCCCGCCCCGCGAAGCGGGCCTTCGCCGAGGCCCGCACAGCGCTCGCCGACGTGCCGCACGTCGTCGCCGTGACCAACCCCTACGACCCGCGCGGGCCCACCGTCAGCGAAGACGGCCAGACCGCGTTCGTCACTCTCGCCTTCGACACCGACAGGATCGAGCGGCCCGAGTACGACGCCGCCCACGCAGCCACCACGAGCCTGCGTGAGGCCGGCATGCAGGTGGAGTACAGCGGAGCGCTCGGCGTCGCCAAGGACGACGGGGAGCCCGGCAGCGAGATAATCGGTCTCGCCATCGCGATCGTCGTCCTCGCCATCGCGTTCGGCTCGCTCGTGGCGATGAGCCTGCCCATCGGCGTCGCCCTCATCGGGCTGCTCGTGGGCAGCAGCTCGATCGGCATCCTCGCGGGCTACGTCGCCGTGCCGACGATCACCACGATCGTCGCCACCATGCTCGGGCTCGGCGTCGGCATCGACTACGCGCTGTTCATCCTGGCCCGGCACCGGCAGAACCTCGCCGAGGGCATGTCGGTGCCGGAGGCGGTCGGCCGGGCAAACGCGACCGCAGGGCTGTCCGTGCTCTTCGCCGGCATCACCGTGGTCGTCGCGATCGTCAGCCTGCAGACCGCGGGCATCCCGATGCTCACCACGATGGGCTGGGGCTCCGCGCTGATGGTGGCGGTCACGATGGTCGCCGCGGTCACGCTGCTCCCCGGGCTGCTCGGGCTGGTGGGCCGCAAGGTGAACAGCCTCCGGGTGCCGTTCGTGCGGCCGAAGCCGGCCAACGACCTCAACACGAGGTCCGGTCGCTGGGCCGCACGCGTGGTCGCCCGCCCCGTCCGCTACGCCGTGGTCGCGACGGTCCTGCTCGGCGTCCTCGCCGCGCCGGCGTTCGCGCTGCGCATCGGCTTCCCCGACGACGGCAACGCCGTGCCGTCCAGCACGCTGCGCAAGTCCTACGACCTGGTCGCCGACGGCTTCGGCCCCGGGTTCAACGGCCCGCTCCAAGTTGCCGTCGAGGTCGACGGGTCGGCGGACGACAAGGCGGCGCTGAAGGACATCCGCACCGCGCTCGCCGCCGACGAAGGCGTCGCGTCGGTGTCGCGTCGGGCCATCAGCCCCAAGGGCGACCTGGCGGTCATCGCGGTCACTCCCACCACGTCCCCCCAGGATGCGGCGACCACCCAGCTGGTCCACCGGCTGCGCAACGAGGTCCTGCCTGACGCGACGCGCGGGCACGACGTCGAGACCATGCTCACCGGGGCGACGGCATTCCAGGTGGACATCTCGTCGGCGGCTGCCGCGGCAGATGCTGATGTTCGTCAGCGCGGTGATCGGGCTGTCGTTCCTGGTGCTGATGATCGTGTTCCGCTCGATCCTGGTGCCGCTCAAGGCAGCGGCGCTGAACCTGATCAGCATCGCGGCGGCGTACGGCGTCGTCGTGGCCGTGTTCCAGTGGGGCTGGGGCGCGAGCCTGATCGGCCTGGAGGAGACCGTGCCGATCAACCCGCTGGGGCCGATCCTGATGTTCGCGATCCTCTTCGGTCTCTCGATGGACTACGAGGTGTTCCTGCTCAGCCGGGTTCGTGAGCAGTACCTCAAGCACCGGGACCCGAAGCGCGCGGTCGTCGAGGGTGTCGGCTCCACTGCCCGGGTGATCACCAGCGCGGCGCTCATCATGATCAGCGTGTTCGGCGCGTTCGTGCTAAGCACCGAGGTGACGGCCAAGCTGTTCGGCGTCGGCCTGGGCGTCGCAGTCCTGCTCGACGTCACCCTCGTCCGGATGGTGCTGGTCCCGGCGGCGATGAGCCTGCTCGGGCACCGGGCCTGGTGGCTGCCCAGGCCGCTGGCCCGAGTCCTGCCCAGGATCGACCTCGAGGGCTCCGGGCACCACGCTGACCGCGAGGACCGGGACCGCGAGCCAGCACTGGCCTAGCTCCTCACCGTGGTGGCGCGACCGGCCGGCTTGTCCGGCGGGTCGCGTCGCTCGGTCTTGCTGGCGATCGTCACCGCCGAGGACGAAGGCGGCACAGGGCCGCGCGATACTCCTGCGATGGCATACGACCACGAGCTCGCGGACCGGATCCGGGAAGTCGTTCAGAGCGAACGCGGCCTGACCGAGAGGCGCATGTTCGGCGGCCTCGCGTTCCTGATCGACGGCAACATGGCCGTGAGCGCCAGCAGCACGGGCGGCCTGCTGCTCCGCATCGATCCCGCCCAGGCCGACTCGCTGGTCAGCGAGCCGCACGTGCGGCGTTTCGAGATGCGCGGCAGGGAGATGGACGGGTGGCTTCGCGTCGACCCGGAGGTTCTCGACACCGAAGCCGAGCTCCGACGATGGGTGAGCCACGGCGTCACGTTTGCCCGATCACTCCCGCCCAAGTAGACACGCAGGGCGCGTGCATCGATCACTCCCGGTGCGAGTGGTCGACCGGGCTGGCGAGTCGTCGGCGTGGGCCACCAGTCGGAGTTTCGGCGACGAGCGACTTCGGCTCGGGCTCGAACACCACCGTCATCGTGGTGGGCGGCATCGGCCTGCGCGTGCCTGCCCCTGCCGATGGTCGCCTGTGCCTCGGCGCCAGAAGTCACCCGCGGTCTGGTGGTTCGCATCTGGATTATCTCCCGCACTGACCTCCCGCGTCTTCGTACCGGTCGTCGTCGGGTCCGTGTACGCCGCGTCGATGGACGACCGCTACCCCTCGACCGATGAGCAGCAGTCGGTCCTGCATCTGGACTTCGCCTACCCCGATGCGATCTCAGGGCCTGAACCGCTGGCTGCCACTGGTGAAGTGGTTCCTCGCGATTCCGCACTACGTCGCGCTGTTCTTCCTGTACATCGGGGTGCTCTTCGCCGTGATCGGGGCATGGTTCGCGATCCTGTTCACCGGCCGCTACCCGCGCGGGCTCTTCGACTACGTGGAGGGCGTGATCCGCTGGCACAACCGCGTCGTCGGCTACGCCTTCATCCTGGTCACCGACCAGTACCCGCCGTTCCGGCTGCGCCCCTGGGCGGACCCGTCCGCGCAGGCGATGAGGCTCACGGCAATGGCGGCGTCGCCTGGCCACGCCCCAGGTCACCCCGAGCCAGAGCAGTGACACCGACAGGACCGCGAGACTGATCGCGAACGCCGCCCAGTCGTCGGCGCCGTGAGCGAGGTGGTCGAAGGCCATCGCGACGGGACCGGCGAAGCTGACTGCGACGCCGATGGCCACTTCTCGCGTAGCCGGCATGGCGGTTCGAGCGTACGCCGAGACGATAGGTGTGGGGCGCAGTGCGCGCGGCTTCTAGGCTGACCGACCTGTGAGAAGTCTCGCCGAAGTCGCCGTACCGTCGCGCGTGGGCTGTCTCTGCGCCTTACGACGCGGTCGGGAGGCGGTAGACCGACACGTGCGAACGGGACTCCTCGGTGAACTCAGTGCCCGACCAGTCCGCATGCCTGCTCTCCAGCTGGAAACCGCCGAGCTGTGCCATCAGGTCGAGTTCGGCTGGCCAGATGTAGCGGTGCGGGCTCCGGAAGAGCTGCGCCTGCCGGCCGTCGCCGAAGCGGAAGTGATGCGAGACGACCTGCTGCTGCAGGACGTCGTAGGTGTCCAGCCCGATGTAGCCCGGCTCGGACGTGCCAGACCGTGGCCTGCTGTCCCGGCGGGAGCTTGCGCAGCTCGGGCACCCACAGCTCGATGACGAAGCGGCCGCCGGGCACGAGATGACGCGCGGCGTTCCGAAAGCACGCGACCTGTTCGGCCTGGGTCAGCAGGTTGGAGATCGTGTTGAAGACGAGGTAGACCAGCGCGTACTCGCCCGGTGCGCGGGCGGTGGCCATGTCGCCGACGACGACCGGCATCCGCTCTTCGTCGACCTTGGTGCGGAGCCGGTCGATCATCGGACGGGACAGCTCGATGCCGGTGACGGGTACGCCGCGCTCGGCGAGGGGGACCGCCACCCGACCGGTTCCGATGGCGAACTCGAGCGCTCGGCCGTCGCCGGCAAGGTCGGCGAGGCGTTCGACCGTCGGCCCCAACACCTCGGGCGCGAACATGCCCGTGCCCGGGGTGTCGTAGCGCTGGGCAGCGTCGAGATCCCAGATCTCGTCCTGGCGCATGGCGACGATCCTGTCAACGGACTCGGCACGAGGTCCAGGGCATTTCGAACGCCGTGCAGCCACGGCCTGAGGTGCTCGCAAGTTCACGAAGGGACCGTCACCAGCTGATCCGATGGCAGGTCGCCTCCCCTTCGTGGCGCAGTCTCGGGAGCCGTCGGTCGAGCATCCTCGGGATCCACCAGTTGGCGTCGCCGAGAAGGGTCATAGTCGCCGGCACCAGCACCATGCGGACGAGGGTGGCGTCGACGAAGATTGCCGTGGCCAGGCCAAGGCCGAACATCTTCGTCGCCGCGTCCTCCCCGAGGACGAAGGCGAGGAACACCGAGATCATGATGAGCGCAGCCGACGTGATGACCCGCCCCGTCGAGGCGATGCCGCGGACGATCGACGTCTTGTTGTCGCCGGTGGCGACGTACTCCTCGCGCACCCGGGACAACAGGAACACCTCGTAGTCCATCGAGAGCCCGAACAGGATCGCGAACATGAACATCGGGATGAAGGAGACGATCGGCACCGTCGACTCGAGTCCGATCAGACCGGCGGCCCAGCCCCACTGGAACACCATGACCATCACGCCGTACGCCGCACCGATGCTGAGCAAGTTGAGGACCACTGCCTTCAGCGGCACCAGCACGGATCGGAAGACGAGCATCAGCAGGATGAACGACATCGTGAGCACCGCGGCGATCAGCACCGGGAGCCGTTCGTTGACGCGTGCACCGACGTCGGCGAAGTTCGCCGTCTGACCACCGACGTGTGCCCGCGCGGGACTGCCTGCGAGCACGCTGGGCAGCACCTCCGCCCGCAACCGCTCGACCGTCGCCTGCGTAGCGGCGTCCTGAGGCCCCGTCGTCGGGATGGCAACGATGACAGCGACACCCGCGCCGGCGTGCATCTCCGGGGCACCCACCGAGGCGATCCCCCGGTCGGCCCTGACCGCCGCCACCAGAGGATCGACCACGGTCGGATCCTCGGCGATGTCGACGGCGACCACCACCGGACCGTTGCTGCCCGGACCGAAGCCCTGGGCCACCAGGTCGTAGGCCTGGCGCTCGGTCCGGCTCTCGGGCAGCGCACCGTCGTCGGGGATGCCGGCACGCAGCGCAACTACCGGCGCGGCGAGAGCGAGCAACAGCACGGTGACGCCCACGGCGTACGGCCAAGGGTTGCGGGTCACGTGCCGGACCCATCGTGACCAGCCCGGGTTGACGGAGCCGTCGACACCGCCGCGAGCGGAACGGTGCCCGCGCCGGTTGATGTGCCGCCCGGCCAGGCCCAGAAGCGCAGGCAGCAGCGTGACCGAGACGGCCACCATGACGAGGACGACGACCGAGACCGCGATGCCACCCGCGGTCATGAACGGGACGCCGGCCACGACCAGCCCGAGGATCGCCACGACGACGATGCCGCCGGCGACCACCACCGGCTTGCCGGCCGTGGCCAGCGCCGAGCCGACCGACTCCGCAACAGGCACGCCGCGAGCAAGGTAGTCACGGTGCCGGGTCACGATGAACAAGGCGTAGTCGATGCCCACCCCCAGTCCGACCATGGCCCCGAGGACCGGCGCCCAGCTCGGGATGTCGATGACGTTGGCGATAAGTGACATGGAGCTGACACCGACGGCGAGTCCGAGCACGGCGGTGCCGAGCGGGAGGGCCGTGGCGATCAGTGACCCGAAGGCGAGGAAGAGGATGAGCGCCGCGACCAGCAGCCCGATGAGCTCGCCCACGGCGGGCTGCGGCTGCTCGAACGCGAAGAAGAGGTCGCCACCCATCTCGAGCCGCAGCGGGGACCCGCCTCGGCCTCGGCCTCGGCGCCGAACGCCTTGAGGTTGCTGAGGTCCTGCGCTGAGAGCTCGTCCACGAGCGGGTACTGCAGGCGGATGAGCGCGACGCGCCCGTCTGGCGACACGACACTCCGTCGTCCTGAGGACGTGGGGCAGCCGCCCGCGGCGTCGCTCTGCCAGTGCGTGGCGAGCGCAGACCGTGCCTCCGCCGAGTCGAAGAACGTCGCGTCGTCGTCCAGCGGGGTCACCACCACCTGAGCCGTCAGGCCGGCATCGCTCGGCACCGGCAGCGGCCATCAGCTCGCTCGCCTGCTGGGAGTCGAGACCCGGCACCTGCATGGAGTCCTTGAGTCGGTGGCCGAAGGCGCCGGAAGCGCCCACCACGACGACGGCAAGGACCAGCCAGGAGCCGATCACGACCCATGGCCGGCGGGCAGCCAGGTGGCCGAGACGGTACAGAGACTTCGACATCATCGGTCGTCCTCCACGGTCGTTGGCGTCAACGCGACTGCCATGCCCGTCAGCGTGGTGACGCGACGCGGAGTGGCACATCGGCCGCAGGGCGGCCGGTCTCCCGTTCTGCGGAAGGGTGCGCGTCTGGTCCTTTCGGCCGAGGCGCAGCGGCGGCGGTTCCCTAGGCTGGGGTCGTGATCAGCAGCGTGGTCAGGTCTCTGCGAGACGAGCCCAGAGCCGCCGCGCCCCCGGCGCGGGTCTGGCGGGACTGGGCACTGGTCGCCTTCCTGCTGCTGACCGCCGTACTCGAAGGCATCCTTCGTACCGATGTCCCGTGGCGTCCGGTAGCGCTCGTGCTCGCCGTGGCGTTGGTGTTCCCGCTTCTGTGGCGGCGGACGCATCCACTCGCTGTCGTCGCCGTGGTCTTCGGCGCGGTCATCGTGCTGAACCTCGCCACGCTGATCGACGGTCCCGCCACGCCCGTCGGGCTGTACACGATGATCTACGTGCTGCTGCTCCCCTATGCGTTGCTTCGATGGGGGTCCGGTCGCGAGGTCATCATCGGGTTGTCGATCATCGTGGTCGCCGGCGTGCTCGGGATCGCGAGCGATTTCAACGGCGTTCGGCGAAGCGGCAGCGGGCTTCGTGTTCCTCATGTTCCCCGCAGTTCTCGGCGCCTTGGTCCGCTTCTGGACGACGTCGCGGACTCGGGAGATCGATCAGGTGAGGCTGCGCGAGCGCGAGCAGCTCGCGCGGGAGCTGCATGACACGGTGGCGCACCACGTCTCGGCGATGGTCGATCCGGGCGCAGGCGGGACGTGTGGTCGCCGCGTCGGACCCGCGGAGCGGCGATCGATGCGCTGAGGGTCATCGAGGAGGAAGGCTCCCGTACCCTCGCCGAGATGCGGACCATGGTGGGCGCCCTGCGCGATCGCGAGGATGCCGACCTCGCCCCGCAGAACGGCGTTGCCGACATCGAGCGGCTCGCGCGCAGCGTCGACGACGAGCCCCGGGTGCAGGTGCGCCTCACGGGCGACCTCGACGCGCTCGGTCCGACGGTCGGGGCAGCCACGTACCGCATCGCCCAGGAATCAGTGACGAACGCGCTGCGGCACGCACGCAACGCCACCCGGATCGACGTGCAGGTCGTCGGAGACGATGACGCCGTCCGGCTGACGGTCCGCGACGACGGCGACGCGGTCCACGCGTCCAGCGTCGCATGCCGGCTACGGCGTCGTCGGGATGACGGAGCGGGCGGCACTCCTCGGCGGGACCCTCGAAGCCGGCCCCGGGCCCGACCATGGCTGGGTGGTCGACGCGGTGCTTCCTCGGGCGCGGCCGACCCGATGACCATCCGCGTGCTCGTCGCCGACGACCAGGAGATCGTCCGGACCGGGCTGCGCATGATCCTCGACGCCCAGCCCGACATCGAGGTGGTCGGTGAGGCGCGGGACGGTCGGGAAGCCGTCTCCCTCGCCCGCGAGCTGCGGCCCGACGTGTGCCTGTTCGACATCCGCATGCCCGAGCTCAACGGGCTCGAGGCGACCCGCGCGCTGGCCGGGCCGGACGTCGAGGACCCGCTCGCCGTGGTGGTCATCACGACGTTCGACCTCGACGAGTACGTCCACGGCGCGCTCAAGGCGGGCGCCCGCGGATTCCTCCTCAAGGACGCAGGACCTGAGCTGCTCACCCAGGCGATCCATGCCGCCGCCAACGGTGAAGCACTGATAGCTCCGAGCGTCACAGTCCGCCTGCTGGCTGCGTTCGCCGACGTACGGCACCAGCCAGCCGCCGGCCCAGCCGATCGAACCCCTCACCGCGCGGGAGGAGGAGGTCCTGCTCACCGTCGCTCGGGGCCTCACCAACGCCGAGATCGCCAACGAGCTCCACATCAGTCTCAGCACCGTCAAGACCCACCTCGCCAGCCTCATGAACAAGCTCGGCACGAGGAACCGGGTCGAGATCGCCATGTGGGCCTATGAAACGAAGCGCATCAGAGCCTGATGCCTACCGACAGTGGCCTAACGCACCCGCCCATACCGCACGGTAGGCGTGAGTTTAACCAACCGCGGCTCTTGTGCGCGGTGATCCCGCCCGCCAGGGTGAGCGGGAAGTGGAGGAGGCTCATGTGTCCTTGGACGGACCGAGCCGCAACACCATCTTCCGACGACTGCCGGTGCAGATGGCGCTTGCACCGCGCGAAGTCGGGCGGCACCGACTGCGCGTCGTGTTCAGACGCGCGGACCTGGTGGTGCTCGGGCTTGGGGTGACGATCGGCGCGGGGATCTTCTCTCTCGCCGGGCAGCAGGCCGCCGCCACGGCAGGACCTGGCGTGCTGCTCGCGTTCTGCATCGCCGCGTTCGCGTGCCTGGCAGCGGGGCTTTGCTACGCGGAGCTCTCTTCCGTCCTGCCGGTCTCGGGCAGTGCCTACACCTTCACCTACGTCATCTTCGGTGAGGTCTGGGGTTGGCTGATCGGCTGGGCCTTGATGCTCGAACTGCTCCTGGCCGTCGCCGTGGTGGCCAGGGTCTGGTCCCAGTACGCGGTCGCGACCCTCGACGACTTCGGCATAGTCCTGCCATCCGGTTGGGCGAACTACGTCGGCTTCGAAGCGGACCGCGACCTCATCGCCGCCGGAATCATCGTGCTCCTGGTGCTCGTGGTTGTCGTCAGCACCCGCCTGTCTCTCGGCGTTCTGTGGGTTGCCGTGATCGCCAAGCTGGTGGTCATCGCACTCGTGCTGGTCGTCGGTGCACTACATGTGAAGGCTGCCAACTACACGCCCTTCCTGCCGGCCTCGCGCCCAGCCGAGCCCGGGGCCGACGCCAGCGTGCTGCAGGCGTTGGCCGGGGAGACGCCGAACGTCTTCGGAGTCGTCGGCGTGTTCACCGCCTCAGCCGTCGTGTTCTTCGCCTTTCTCGGGTTCGACATCGTCGCCACCGCTGCCGAGGAGACGAGATCCCCTCAGCGGGACGTTCCGCGCGGCATCATCGCGACTCTGGTCTTGGCCACAGGGCTCTACCTCGGCGTGGCTGCAGTGCTCGTGGGCATGCGGCCCTATGACGAACTCGGCGGCTCGGCACCGGTTTCTGAGGCGTTCCGAGCGGTCGGCGCGGACGTGTCGGCTCGCCTGATCAACCTCGGTGCCCTACTCGGCTTAACCACGGTCATCATCGTCGTGCTGATCGGGCAAAGCCGGGTGGTGTACGCGATGGCCCGCGACGGGCTACTACCGGCTGGCCTGGCGTCTGTGACTCGGCTAGGGACTCCGGCCCGAGCGACTCTGCTCGTCGGGGCCTGCGCCGTCGTACTCGCATTGACGGCTCCCGTCCTCCTGCTGGCCGAGATGGTCAACATCGGCACGCTGTTCGCGTTTCTCTTCGTCGCAATCGGTGTCCTCGTGCTCAGGCGCACAAGACCAGACCTCCCGCGCGGTTTTCGGATTTCGCTGTCTCCCCTGGTCCCGACGCTGGCGATCTTGGCGACCTCCTGGATGATGATCAATCTGCGCGTCGTCACCTGGGGCTACTTCGCGCTCTGGGTCACCGGCGGCCTGGTGCTGTATCTCGCTTACGGCCGGCGCAGCAGTCGGTTGGGCCGCGAGCTCAGCAGCCACCAGCGGCCTCGCGGCGCCCACCGTGCCAGCCAAACGCCCTCGCGCCAAGGCAAGCGCAAGCACGTGCGGACTTAACTCGACATCCCCCGCGAGAGCGCACGAGTTGTCATGTCGTCCTGCGACACTCACAAATTGCACTGACCATGAACACCCAACCTGGCCGATCTTGCTTATCCAGGTCAGAAGAGAGCCGGCGAGGGGAATCGAACCCCTAACCTCCCGATTACAAGATCCAAAATGGACGTGTCGGAGAGAGCAGAACCGTGCGCGTCGTTGCGCAAAAGCGCAGGTCAGCGGCCCAACGGGCCGTCTCTTTTCCAACGATAACGCTTCATGCCGGGCGATCCTGGCCCGTCAGTGAGAGCCGTGTGAGAGCCGGCGCCCTCGTAGCCTCTTCGACCATGCCGCGGACCCGAGCCTGTCTCCTGCTTGGCCCACAGCGTCGTCGTGAAGGGAGTGAGGCAGCCCCGGGCGGGGCGAAGGCAGAGCTCGATATTGCACGACGATGCTCTCGATACTCGAAGCCGGAAGCACCAAGCGCTGCCACTCTTCGGGGATGTTGGCGAGTGGCCCACCGGCCCGCTTGGAGAACAGCGGCGGGGCCAGCACGAGCTCACGATCAGCCACATCCAAGTCGGCGGTGAAGTGCGCAACCTGTCCGATGTAGATCGTCCCGTTATTGACCTTCACCCGGACGAACGGAACCTTGCCGTTGGGGCGCTCGTCGCGGAAGACCTTCGTCCAGGTGGACCGGGGGCGTAAGCCCGATCCATGCTTGCGAGCCAGGTGCCAATGCGCGAGAGCTGCTGCGCCGAGAGCAACGCCGGTGTGGATCGCCAGTGCTCTGATGCCGAGCCGGTAGTGATTGACCAGGTAGGTCTGAGGATGGTCTAGGAGTCGACCCGTGTCGAGCATCGAATCGGGCTTGAGCGTGCGCAGGCCGCCGACAACAAGTAGACCGATCCCGCTGAACGCGAGTGAAGCCAGAACGACCCGGCTGATCTCACGGAAGGCCGACTCGGGAGCCCCCACCCGGCGGCGTTGGGCCAGAAGATCGAAGAGCAGGCCGGGAGCGACCAGCAGCAGGAAAAGAACCACCCACAGCCAGTTGGACGGGACCAACTAGTCGTCGAAGTCAGGGGGGAGTGGCCTGCTGATCCGGCGGGACAGGGGTGTCCATGAGCATGCTCATCGGCACCTCGACCGCGACCGGCGGCGCGACAGGGAGGGAGTCCAGGCTCTTGCCGAACTCGGCTGCGCGCTCAACCAATTCACGGGATTCGCCCTCGGGACCTTCGCTCACGGTGAGCTCCTTCCTCTTGCCTTGAGGATAGGTCGCAGCCCGGACAGATCCGGGGCGAAAGAACTGCGTGGCGCGTCTACTTGCGCCCACCGCCAGCCTTCGGCGCCCTGTTCACGGCCTCGACCAAGCGGTGCTTGATGAAGCGCTCGAGGGGTCACTATCGCCCGCCAACGCGGCGCCGGTGGCTGAGATCAAGACGGCCCGCTCAGGAGGTGGTCGGCCCGGGAGCACGATCGGCTGCCAGTATCGGAGAAACAGCAGGTTCACCAGCACACGCGCGGTGCGCCCGTTGCCGTCGGCGAAAGGGTGGATACGAACCCACTCGAGGTAGTGCCGGGCGGTCGCCCTCACGATGCGGTTGAGGTACTCGCGCGACACATCAGACTTTTCGCGCATGATGGCGTCAAGTTCGTCGAAACTAGCCTGCAGTGCAGCCGCCGTGGGAGCGAGGCTTGACTGCACCTGCGCAGCGGGAACGCCCTTGTATGCCCCACCGAAACACGACCTCGTAAGTGCTGATGCACGGCAGAGGATCGCCTCGGTAATGGCCGACGTACTGAGGCAACGGGATGTGGGTGCAGTTCTCATGGATTCTGGTGTGCCAGGCAAGAGGCTGAGTCAGAGAGAACGGCTCACGAGAGCCCCTGGGCAGCGCCAAGAGGAGGGCCGCGATGTTGGCAGCGATGATTGGACGGTCATCGGGGTGTTCCACCCAAGTTGGGCATGCGGGAAGCAAGCTCACGTACGGCCCGGCTCCGGTCCTCCGCATCTCCCCCGAAGGCCAGTTCGTCTGCCGCCAGGTCCTCGGCGGCGGGCTCATCCCATTCAATGCTGCTGTCCCAGGCGGCATCGAGAGCGCCGTCGCTGGCGGCCTCTGCTGCCTGGTTAAGCGCCTCGATGATGTCCTCTACCGGAGCGTTCGTGCGCTGTTGAATGAATGGCTCCGAGCCACCAATGACCAGGCGCAGGGCAGCCTCCTCCCCCAGTTCCTCGCGAGCGGATGCCATCGCCGCCCAGAGTCGAACAAGGGTTTGGGTGTGGGGATGACGCGGGCGCACCAATGGATCGCGGCGCCAAGCCATCACTGTGCTCGGGCTGATCTGAACGATCTGAGATACCCGGTCCTGGCTGAGCGCAAGCCACGTTCGCAGGTCGTCGAAGGCGCCGAGCAGCATTTCGGCGCTGCTGGGTGAAGTGTCCTCGGCAACGTCCCGGTGGGAGGCCTCTTCGAGGGAATCCGCGAGCACCATCCGGTCCACTAAGCGAGCGAAGAAGAGGCGCTTGGGAGTCCGAGTTGGCTCGACCGTGAACACGTGAATGTCGGAGATGTCGTCCAAGTGGCCGGCAATAGGGAACTGCGTCGCCTTGGCGTATGAGCCGAAGACGTAGATCGGAAAGTTCTCGTCCCACTCGCCGGGCAATGCCTCGGGACCGACCAGGAGATCGCCGTACGTGGCGGGGTCGATAGTCATGGGGTCACCTCAGCCGCGCGCAGCTCCTCGAGGAGGCGGGGTCGGACAACCGTCTGGAACACCTGCAGCGCCTTCTCGTTGAGGTTTCGGAACATTGCAAGAAGCTGTTGGGCATCGAATGGGACCGCCTGCTGGCGGAAACAGTCGATGTCGAGGACGAATACTGGAGACTGATCTACCGAGACCCCATGCTGGACCATCGCGTCCGTCCCGTCTGGGAAGCTGAGCACAGCGCGCCCTTCAGTGCCGGTGACCATGTCCGAGAGCGGTGAGTTAACCGCTGGGCCAAGGAAGGAGAGGTCGATGAGGTCGCTGCCTCGAAAGTCGGTGAATGTCGTCACTCCCGAAGGAGAGATCCGGTTCACGTAGCGCAAGCCAGTGCGAATTACCAACTCCGGGCCTACCACCTCGGCGAGGGCGAGCAATGCGGTATCCCAGAGCCTAGAGAATTGCTCCCAGCTCCCGTAGGCGCGTGTCTCCAGCGTCATCTGATCCGCGAGGACACCCAGTTGCCAGTCACCAGTCTTGGTGGCCAATTGCCAGCCGCCGGCTTGCTGGCTGGCGACGGGCGGAGCCTGCTCCGATGGACCGCCTGTGTTGATGAGGATCTGCTGGTGCTGGATCTGGTTGATGACGGAGAGTCCGGTGGAGGCGAGCTGCGCGCTTAAGGCGGATCCAGTGCGGGCGTCAGCCACCTCCGGATGCTGGTCGAAGCGCACCTGGCAGAGCGTGGCTATTAGCGGCGGCGATGCGAGCAGTGTCGGGTCCGGCTGCGGAAGGGTCATCCAGCACCTTTCTGAAGTCGAACTGAACCTACCCCAGCGTAACTCGAGGACGCAGGCGATTCCAGATCGACACCCATTTGCCGTACCCGAGCGACCCGGGCCATAGCGCCATGACCGCGAATGAGGTCACGACTGTTGCCCTGGATTCGAGCGCGTCTCACCAGGCCCGCTAGTGGGCCCGGGGCCGTGGCCCGTGACCGCTCCCTCGAGGCACGATCGACGGTACGCCGCGACGTCAGCACCAAGATCAACGCGATCGCTCACTCTTCTGGCATCACGAGTGACAACAGTCGTTGTCGGGGTCATCGCAGCCTCCCGACGCCCGGGCGACAGCCATCAAGTCACCCCTCGGGTCGGGCGCTTCCGCGGCACATAGATGCGCAGAGTCGAGGGCCGATACATGTGCGAGGTGCCGTGGGGCGAAGAGTGGGCAAAGGCGGCGCACCGCGCCGAACGCGCTCATGTCACGAGCCAGCCTTCGCTGGGCCCGGCTGAAACGGCGTGCTACCACCGATCGCGGGCCACGGGCCTCAGGCGACGGCGTGGCCAGCCGATACTCGCCCGCAGCGTCCCCGTCCGCGAAGGGGAACGTGTCGGCGCGTACAGAACACTTGCGAGCCTTAGCGAAGCGTCAACGCGAGCTGCTCGGGGAGATCGAGGACGAGATTCGCAGTCTCCTGGCCGAGGGACACAGCTGGACCGTCGTAGGTCGCGCCATCGGCCTCAGTCGGCAAGGCGCCCGCCAACGCTACCGGCACGTCACGGCGGAGAATCAAGAAGCCAGAAGCGGCACCGACAGTTCCACGGGTTAGGCCCAGCTGTGTCAGCCGGTGAGCCAGCGCTCGAGAACGGCACCTACCGAGCGGTCAGAAGGTCGCAACGTCAGGCAGCCAGGGCCGGGCAGGATGCCGCTCAGCTACGGTGGAAATGAATGACCCGAATGGGAGGTGGCTCAGTGGACTACGCCCTTCTTGGGCCGACTGGGGTCAGGGTGTCCAAGATCTGCCTGGGCACTGCCACGTTCGGGGTGGCACCGACCGAGCGGGACGCGAGTCGCGTGGTCCAGGCGGCATTCGATCTCGGCATCAACTTCTTCGACACGGCCAACGTCTATGGCCACATGCCGACCTTCGACCGGCCCGGCGCGGCACCCGCGGCTGAGCGCAAGCCGGCAGAGCTGATCCTCGGTCGCGCACTCGCCGGCAGGCGTGACGAGGTCATGATCGCGACCAAGTCGTCCGAACCGGTCGGCCCCGGCCCGAACGACCGCGGGCTCTCACGCAGGCACATCATCAAGCAGGTCGAGAACAGCCTGCAAAGGCTGGGAACGGACTACATAGACCTGTACTACGCCCACCGCCCCGATCCCGACACGCCCTTGGAACAGACCCTGGCGGTGTACGACGACCTGGTGCGGCAAGGCAAACTCCGGTACGTCGCGCTGTCCAACTATCCCGCGTGGCAAGTCACACACGCAATGTGGATCGCAGACGCCCGGCGGCAGCACGCTCCCGTCTGCGTCCAAGTGAAGTACAACCTCATCGACCGCGCCGCAGAAGCCGAGTTGGCGCCCGCCTGCCAACAGTTCGGGCTGTCCATCGTGCCCTTCGCGCCACTGCACGGCGGCTTGCTGGCCGGAACGCACGTCATAGAGCGGGGCATCTCCGGGGATGCGCGCTTCGGGGGGCCGGGGTTCTCCGACGGGGAGCTACGGGTCGGCCGCCAGGTGGAGCAGTTAGCCCAGGACTGGGGGCTGCGGCCGCACCAGATCACGTTGGCTTGGTTGCTGTCCCGCCCAACCGTCGCATCAGTGATCGTCGGCGCTGAGACGGTGGAGGAGCTCACGGCCAACGCCTCGGCGGCGGAGATCGTCTTGAGCCAAGCGCAACTAGATGAGTTGACGACGTTGGCGGATGCCACCCCCACGTGACTGCGCCAGGCCGCGATCAACACTGCCCGGTTGCCGCGCGGTCGTGTCAGCCACCGGGACCGGTGCGGCATCTACCGAACACGCCTTGCATGGCGATCGTTTGGCCGTGCGTGCTTGGCCGCGTCACTGGCAGACGGGGCTGGTCTCGACCCGCCCTTCGCGGGCCTTAGTGGTCGAGCGGCGGCGCTGCGGCGTATTCCTCGTCGGTGACGGGCTCGAGCCAGTGGACGACGTCGTGCTGGTCGTCGCCTTCGTTGATGGCGAGGTGGACCATGAGCCGGTTGGGTGCGGCGCCGTGCCAGTGCTCCTCGTCGGCCTCGAAGAGGACGCGGTCGCCGGGGCGGATGACCTCGACCGGTCCGCCGCGGCGCTGGCACAGGCCGACGCCTTCGGTGACGAACACGGTCTGGCTCAGCGGGTGGCGGTGCCAGTGGGTGCGGGCACCGGGCATGAAGTGCACGAGGTTCGCGGTCACCCGGGACGGCGGCGGCGCGGCGGCGACGGAGTCGATGTAGACGTCGCCGGTGAACCAGTCGGCCGGGCCCTTGGCGGTGTCGATCGAGCTGCGGGTGATCTGCATCAGGTTCCTTCTCTGGTTGGTGGCTGGTTGGTGGACGTGGGCGGCCTGCGGGTGCTGCCCAGGAGGCGAGCAGGCGGAGGCGTTCGGCGGAGGGCGAGCCGGGTTCGGCGGTGTAGACCAGGAGCACGAGGCCGGGTTCGGCGGTGATGGCGAGCTCCTCGTAGGCGAGGGTGAGCTCCCCGACGACGGGGTGGTGGAAGCGCTTGGTGCCGGCGCCGTGGGTGCGGACGTTGTGGTCGGCCCACAGCCGCCGGAAGACCTCGCTGCGGGTGGAGAGCTCACCGACGAGGTCCTGCAGGCCGCGGTCGTGGGGGTCGCGCCCGGCCTCGGTGCGCATGATCCCGACGCACATCTCGGCGAACAGCTCCCAGTCGGGGTAGAAGTCGCGGGAGGCGGGGTCGAGGAACTGGAACCGCGCGAGGTTGGGCAGTCCGGCCGCCGTCGCCGATGACGGGTGAGTAGAACGCGCGGCCCAGCGCGTTGGTGGCGAGCAGGTTCTGGTGCGGGTCGCGGACGAACGCGACACCGTCGGTGATGGCCTCCAGCGCCCACTGCAGGCTGAGCCGGGACGCGGCCTTGCTCGGCGTACGGCGTCGCGGTCGGCCCGAGGTCGGGATGCCGTCGGCGGCGCGGGCGAGGTCGAGCAGGTGCGCGCGTTCGGTCTCGTCGAGCTGCAGCGCCCGGGCCAGCGCGTCGAGCACGCCGGCGGAGGCGCCGGCGATCTGGCCGCGCTCGAGCCGGGCGTAGTACTCGACGCTCAGCCCGGCGAGTGCGGCGACCTCGCTGCGCCGCAGTCCGGGGACCCGGCGGCTCCCGGTGGTCGGCAGGCCGACCTGGTCCGGGGTGATGCGGGCGCGGCGAGTGGTGAGGAACTCGCGCACCTCCTGACGGTTGTCCACGCCCTCGAGCCTAGGCCGGCCCCGGCTCGTCGGCCGGAGCCGCGAGGGGTGCCCTGTCAGTACACCCATCGACAGTGACTTCCAGCGCGGCCGGCGCAGCCGGGTTCACTCGATGTCGTGGCGCCGTGCCGGTGCCACCACCACTCGAGGACAGACGATGAAGAGGAGCACGCCGCGATGCGTCAGGTAGTCATGCACGGACCCGGGGACGTTCGGGTCGAGGACCGCGAGGACCCGAGGATCATCGAGCCGACCGACGCGATCATCCGCCTGTCGGCGACCTGCATCTGCGGCAGCGACCTGTGGCCCTACCGCGGCGCCGAGCCGGTCGACCACCAGGTGATGGGCCACGAGTACGTCGGCGTCGTCGAGGAGGTCGGCTCCGAGGTCCGCACCGTCAAGGTCGGCGACTTCGTGGTCGGCTCGTTCTGGGCCTCGGACAACACCTGCGAGATCTGCCGGGCCGGCTACCAGGCGTACTGCGTGCACCGCGTCCTGATGGGCACCCTCGGCACCCAGTCCGAGCTGGCCCGCATCCCGCTCGCCGACGGCACCCTGGTCGCCACCCCGGGCATGCCCGGACCCGGACCTCATCCCGTCGCTGATGGCCGCCTCCGACGTGCTCGGCACCGGCTGGTTCGCCGCCGTCGCCGCCGAGGCCGGACCCGGGCAAGACCGTCGCGGTCGTCGGTGACGGCGCGGTCGGCCTGCTCGGCGTCCTGGCCGCCAAGCAGCTCGGCGCCGAGCGGATCATCGCGTTCAGCCGCCACGCCGGACCGGCAGGCGCTGGCCCGTGAGTTCGGCGCCACCGACATCGTCGAGGAGCGCGGCGAGGCCGGTGTCGCGAGGGTCAAGGAGCTCACCGGCGGTCTCGGCGCCCACTCGGTCATCGAGGCCGTCGGCACCCAGGAAGCGATGATGCAGGCCATCCACTCCACCCGCCCCGGCGGGCACGTCGGCTTCGTCGGCGTCTCCCACGACGTCGCCATCCCCGGCGACGAGCTGTTCATGGCCGGCGTCCACATCCACGGCGGACCCGCCCCGGTGCGGCAGTTCCTGCCCGAGCTGATCCAGCTCATCTGGGACCGCAAGATCGACCCCGGCAAGGTCTTCGACCTCACCCTCCCGCTGGACCGGGCCGCCGAGGGCTACCAGGCCATGGACCAGCGCACCGCCACCAAGGTCCTGCTCACCCTCTGAGCCCGATGCCCTGCCCGCGAACGATCCTGACCGCACGTGCCGACCGTCGCCCTGACCGCGCTCCTCGGCCGCTGGGTGTGGCGACGGCGCCGCCGACCCGCGACGACCACGGCCCCGGCGACGCCGAGTCGACCGCCCCGTCAGCGCCGCGCGGCGCCACGCCCAGCGCAGCCACTGACCAGCGACCAGCGCCAGCAACCCAGGAGGACCACGATGAAGATCCAGATCACCATCGGCGACCAGCGCTTCGACGCCACCCTCACCGACAGCGCCGCAGCGCGCGACCTGGTCGCGCAGCTGCCCGTGACCGTCGACATGATCGACCACGGCGGGGTCGAGAAGACCGGCCCGCTGCCCGCACCGCTGTCGCTGGAAGGCCAACCCGACGGCGCGGACCCCGACGTCGGGCGACCTGGGCTACTACGCCCCCGGCAACGACCTCGTCCTCTACTACGGCGACCAGTCCTACTTCCCCGGCATCGTCGTCCTCGGCCGGCTGGACGGCGACGCCGCGGAGCAGATCGCGGCGCTGGACGGCCCGGTCACCGCCACCGTCGAGGCACGGTGACCGCGATGACAGCTGCAGGACTTCCTCGACCACGTCAACAGCGGCGCACCGATCGAGGGCGGCTCGCGAGCAGCACCGGTTCATGCACGACGCCGCACAGGAGGCGCTCCGGATCACCGCCGAGATCAACACCGGGTACCGCACACCCGAGGAGGTGCGCGCCCTGCTCGGCGAGCTCACCGGAAAGCCGATCGACGACTCGGTCGTCGTCTTCCCGCCGTTCTACAGCGAGTTCGGCAAGAACCTGACCCTCGGCAAGGACGTCTTCATCAACCTCGGATGCCGCTTCCAGGACACCGGCGGCATCACCATCGGCGACGGCACGCTCATCGGGCACGGCAGCACGCTGACCACCCTCAACCACCACGTCGACCCCGACCGGCGAGCCGACATGGTGCCCGCACCGATCGGGATCGGCCGCAAGGTGTGGCTCGGAGCCGCCGTCACCGTCGTCCCCGGCGTCACCATCGGCGACGGAGCGATCGTCGGCGCCGGCGCCGTCGTCACCAAGGACGTACCCGCCAACGCCATCGTCGCCGGCGTCCCCGCCAAGCTCATCCGCATGACCGGGTTCGAGGCCGGGCCGACCTGAACGCGGCCGCCCGCCAAACCGCAAGGAAAGTGCAGCCCGAAAGCCCGCTCGGTAATGCCGGATACCGATCGGCGCTTGCCAGGCACATGACCCATCGGTGCCGGACTGTGTCGGCGGCAAGAGGGCTCGTGTCACGGGCAAGCGTGTCGGTGCGGGCACGGGCACATCAAGAGACCGAGATTCTGGGGCTGCACCCCTCGGCTCGGGCTCTTTCGCGGCACATAGCAAGGCATGACGATGACTGCCACCGAGGTGCGCTCCCTTCCGGCCATTGTCGACGTCGTGACCGCAGCCGAGGTCCTCGGCATTGGTCGCACCGTCGCCTACGAGCTGGTCCGCACCGACCGCTTCCCGACGCCGGTGATCCGGGTCGGACACCAGATCAAGATCCCCACCGCCTACCTCATCGAACTGCTCGGCCTGTCCACAGATCGCGCCGCGAGCCGCCCACCAGCCGAGTCACCGGGATAGGCACGTCGACGTCAGGCAGCAGCTGGAGGGCGGACGTCGTGGGCGCCGAACCGATCCGCAAGATCACGCTGTCCGACGGCAGCGTGCGCTACCGCGTCGTGGTCAACGCCGGCCGCAAGCCGGACGGCTCCCGAGCCCAGCGCACCAGCACCCACCGCACCCGACGCGAGGCCCGGGAGTGGCTGGCCGCTGTACGCGTCCGACATCAGCCGCGGTACCTACGTAGCGCCGCAGACGAACCACCTGAACGAGCACCTCGATACCTGGCTCGAGGGCAAGCGCGACATCCGGCCGGCCACCCGCCGAAGCTACGTCGACGGGATGAAGCCGGTCCGGCAGATGCTGGGCCACAAGCTCCTGCAGGACGTCACCAAGGCTGACGTCGAGGCTCTGGTGACGAGCATGCTCACCACCGGTGGGCGGCAGGGCCAGGGCCGCAGCCCGCGCACCGTCACGATGATGCTGGTCGTGCTGCAGCAGGCGATGCAGGACGCGGTCCGGCAAGGGCTGCTCGTCCGCAACGTCGTCTCGCTCGTCCAGAAGCCCCGCCAGGTGCACCACGAGATGAGCGCCTGGACGCTCGAGCAGACCCGCACCTTCCTCGCCCACGTCGCCGACGACCGACTGCACGCCGCCTGGCTGCTCACCATGCACGGGCTGCGCCGCGGCGAGGTCCTCGGGCTGCGCTGGACCGACCTGACCCTGGATGGACCCGAGCCGACGCTCGCGGTCCGGCAGACCCGGGTACTGGTGCACGCCAGCGTCGTCACGATCGGCGAGCCCAAGACTGCCCGCGGCCGCCGGATCCTGCCGCTCCCCGCGGGCCTGGTCTCGGCACTGCGCACCCTGAAGGACCGTCAGGCGGCCGAGCGCAGGGTGGCCGGCGCCGCCTACCAGGACACCGGCCTGGTCGTCGTCGACGAGCTCGGCCGGCCGCTGCGGCTGGAGCGCTACGGCGACGCCTTCCGCCGGCACGCCCGCGACGCCGGCCTGCCCGACATCCGGCTGCACGACGCCCGGCACACCGCCGCCTCGCTGATGCTCGCCCTCGGATACCCGGTGCACGTCGTCGCCGCCTGGCTCGGCCACGACCCGGTGATGACCCAACGGGTCTACGCGCACGTCCATGCCGCCGAGATGCGCTCCCTCGGCGAGGCCTTCGGCCAGGCGATCACGCGCGATCTGTGAGAGATCTGTGAGAGCCGGCCGATTTCGGCTTGATCCAGAGCTCGACCGAGGCGACGAATATGCCTCTGACCTGCGGAAACAT
>CAWHJC010000018.1:0-165979 GCA_963829565.1 uncultured Actinomycetota bacterium | reverse complement strand
CCGTCGCCGACGATCAGCACGCGCCGCGTCCGGCACCCGGCGGCTGGATCAGCGGCAGCGATCGGATCAGCATGTCCTGGCCCTTGCGCTCCACCAGCCGGGAGACGCAGACCACCACCGGCCGCTCCCCCAGCCCGTAGCGCTCCCGCACCGGCGTCCCGTCCACCGACGGGTTGAACGCCTCGACGTCGACGCCCGGCGTCAGCTGCACCATCCGCGCCGCCGCCGCCGGCGACAGCGCCCGGGCGATCTGCCCCTGCGTGTAGTCGACCCGAGGTAGGTCAGCACGTCGTTGCGTCTCGCCGATCCGGTGCAGCAGCTGGCGCGCGCCGGGCGTCCGCGCCCACCACACCTCGTGCCCGTGGGTGGTCGCCACCGTCCGGCTGCACACCGCCCTTCGACTTGCAGCGCCGACGCCATCAGCCCCAGCGGGGCGGCCGCGCCGAACCACACCGACTCGCAGTGCATGTCGCGCGCGATCCCCACCGCACGACGGGTGATCGCCGGGTCGGCACCATCAGCCGCGACGGGTCGCGGATCACCGGGAACGGCAGGTCCGCGTCGAAGGCGGCGTCCCCGTCCTGACGCGCGGTGTGCACGACGACCGAGTCCGGCGGCATCCGCTTGCACCATCGCCAGCACGAACGACTCGATGCCGCCGACCCGCGGCGGGAAGTCGTTGGTGACGACCAGCGTCCGGCCGGTCACCGCGCTGCTCGCAGCCGCTCCCAGGTGCGGGCCAGCGCGATCCGCTGCGGACCGGTCGGGTGGGTCGCGAACATCCCGAACACCAGCGGCGAGGGGTCGAGGTCGGAGAGGTTCGTCGTCGAGAGCCGCTGCTGCATCTCGATCATCGCGTCCGGGTCGCGGGTGAGGTCCAGCGCGTGCACGTCGGCCCGGGTCTCCACCCGCCGCGAGACCAGCGCCTGCCCCGGCCCGGTCGCGAAACCGATCACCGCCAGCACCGCCAGCACCAGCGCGATCGCCCGGCCGTCACCGAGCGACGGCACGCCGGCCCGCGACAGCAGCCAGCCCCACTGCGCCAGCAGCGCCAGCACGCAGACCAGCAGCGCGACGCCGACCGCGCCCATCACGGTCCCCCACACCACGTCCCGGTCTCTTCGCGTGCCCCAGCTCGTGGGCCACGATCAGCTCGACCTCCCGGTCCGACGCCGAGTCCAGCAGCGTGTCGTAGACGACGATCCGTCGCGTCGCGCCGAGCCCCGAGACGTAGGCGTTCAGCGAGGACGTACGCCGGGACGCGTCGGCCACCAGCACGTCGTCGACGGGGACGCCGTCGGAGCGCGCGAGCGACAGCAGCGACGTGCGCAGCTCGCCGGCCGGCATCGAGGTGAACTTGTTGAACACCGGCTCCACGACGACCGGGTAGGCGAACGACACCACCACGACCAGCACGGCCCCGGCCGCGGCGCCGACGGTCCACCACCACTGCGGCGACCAGCGGGCCAGCCCGACCAGCAGGAAGAGGACGAGCAGGGTCAGCACCAGGCCGACGCCGTAGGACTTGGCGACGTCGACGGCCCAGCTCCCCCACGTACGGGTGGACAGGCCGTAGCGGCGCCGCACCGACTCGGCCCACGCGTCCCACGGCAGCACCAGCAGCCGGGCGAGCAGCGTCAGCGCCACCGTGCCGAGCAGCACCTGCCAGCCCCACCCACCACCGAGCGGCGACGCGACCCGCGCGACGATCCGGGCGCCCAGCGGCGAGAAGCCGAGGACGGCGGCGATGAGCAGCGAGAGCCCGAGCGAGACGTAGGCCGGCGGCCGGACCGCCGAGTGGTAGGCGTCCTCCCGGGCCAGCTGGGCCGCGGTGAAGTCCCGCGCCGGGTCGGCCGGCACCGCCTCGGCGCCGTGCAGCGGCAGCGGCCGCCACGGCGTGAGCACCGCGACGAGGACGGCGAGCAGCACGGCCAGCACCACCGTCGTGACGACGAGCGCGGTGCGACTGCTCACTGGGCCGCCGCGTCGGCCAGGTAGTCGCGCCACTGGCGCACCAGCTGCCTCTCGGTGATGCCGAGCGAGTCGACGGTCTCCTCCGGCCAGCCGGGCCCGCTGCTGTCGGCCATGTCGGTGTAGAAGCGGACCAGCCGCCGCTCGCCGAAGCGCTCGGCGATCATCCGGCAGGCCAGCCAGGCGCCCTCGTACGCCGCGGCGATGTCGCCCTCCCCCGCGTCGAAGTCGGCTGCCTCGGGCAGGTCCTTCGGGGCGTCGCCGTCGCGCACCGCTCGAGGACGTCGCCGGCGACGACCGCGGTCGGCACCGAGGTCGGGTCGTAGGCGACGTAGTCGGCGAAGCCCTCGGAGAGCCAGATCGGCACGGTCTGCACGCTGGTCGCCCGGGCGGCGAGGTGGGTCATCTCGTGGCTGAGCACGATCCGCCGGCCGAGCGAGCCGAGGGTGCCGAACGCGTCCGGGTTGATGATCACCCGGTCGCCGCGGGTGAGCCCCTGCTCGAACGACCCGGTCGTCACCGCGGCGATCTGCCCGAGCCCCTTGCCGTCGCTGTCGATCAGCCGCGCCATGTCCTTCTGGGTGCGCGGCAGGATCACCAGCGGCCGGCGCGACCAGTCGTCCCGCCAGACCCGGTCCACGTCCTCGACGGCGAGGTCGGCCTCGTCGGACAGGCGGCGCAGCTCGGCCGCGTCGGCGGCCCGGGTGTCGGCGATGACGACGCTGGTCTCGCCGCGGCGCACCGCGACCGGCCCGAGGTCCCACAGGTCGCGCTGGGTGTCGAAGCCCTCCGGCTCGGCGTCGGTGTCGCCGCCGAGCAGCCACCGCCCGCCGCGCGGGACGACGGTGAGGTAGTGCTCGCGGTCGTTCTGCGCGGCGCTGCCCCGGATCCGGTAGGTCAGCTTGACCCGGACGATCGCCGACCCCTCGGGCAGCGCCAGCGCCCGGTCCTCGGACAGCGCCGGCCCGGCGCCGACGACCTCGTACTCCCACTGGCTGAACGGCACCTCGGCCAGCCGGTCGACGAGCAGCCGCTGGGCGGTGGCGAAGTCGGTCTGGGACGGGTCGATCTGGGCCAGGAACGCGTCCTTGTCGCCGGAGCGGACGGCCTGTGCCCGGTCCTCGAGCAGCACCTGCACGGCCGCGGCCCGACCGGCTGCGGGGTCGGGCGGTCCGGACGGCGACCCGGAGGCGTCGGTGGTCGGGGTGGGCCCGGCCGGGTCGTCCTCCTGCGTACCGTCGAACCACACGAGGGCCGCCCCGGCGAGGACCACCAGCGCGACGAGCGCCGCGACCGCGGTCAGCAGGCGGCCGTGGCCCTCGGTGGGCTGCGGTGCCAGGTGCCGCGGAACCGCTGGTGCCGGCTGGTCGGCGACCGGCCTCTCGTGGTCGAGGGGTGGGGTCTCCGGCACCGGTCCAGCGTACGGCCCGGCCGCCTGCCCGCCGAGCGCAGCGCATGCTCAGGTCAGTCGCGGTGCCACCAGCCTCGTCGTCGTACGTCGGCTCGTCGGCGTCGATCACGTCCGGCGCCTCCGCCACCCGCCACCCTCCGGCCGGCGGGGCATGGCATCCTCTCCTCGGCCAGGCCGTGCTCCACCGGTGTCCGGCGGAGCCGCAAGTGACCGCCACTCCTCGTCTCGACACAGCGTCCTCGTCTCTGCAGCTGGCATGCCTCCGGTAGCCCGCTGGGTTGACGGGGGCCTGACGGAGACATGGCGATCAGATGACGAGTGCCGGTCAGCATGCTTCGCCTGAGGCGTGTCGGCACCTGCCTCGACGTGTGTGCGAGGCTATTGGCCCGCTGCGGCCCCTTGCTGGCGGCCCGGCACGGGGTGCACGCTCGGACCGGCGCTACTTCGCGCCGCGGGCTGGATCCTGGTGCCTGCACCACCTCCGACCCACCCGTGGCCGCGACCGTGGGAGGCGGCATGGACGAGTCACAAGCTCTTCAGCGCGCGGGATGGGCGGGCGCCGCGTCGGTCGTGCTGCTCGTCGTCGGGGTGGCGCTGTGCGCGCTGGCCGGCGTCGACGACCCTGGCGTGTCGGACGCCGCCATCCTCGAGAGGCTCGACGACGGCGCGAAGCAGGCCGCCGCCGGCATCGGGCTGCCGGTGCTCGGCGCGGGGATCGCGCTGCTGCTCTGGTTCGCCGTCGGGCTGCGGCGGGTGCTGGACCGGCTGTCCGGCGGCGACCCGCTCGCGCACGCGACCGTGCCGGCGGCGGCGCTGCTCGGCGGGCTGCTGATCACGGGGGTGTCGCTCGACGTGTCGAGCGCGGTCACGGCATGGTCGGACGAGTTCACCCCCGACCCGGACACCGCCCGCGTGCTCGGCACGGCGGGGCTCCTCGTCGCGCTCACCGGGCTGACCGGCGGCGCGGCGCTGGTCGCCGTGACGACGCGGATCGCCCAGCAGGCGCGCGCCCTGCCGACGTGGGCCATCTGGGTGTCCTACGCCGTCGCCGTGCTGTGCCTGTCCGGCTTCTGGAGCGGGGGCATGGCGTCCGTGGCCTTCGCGCTGTGGCTCATCGGCGCCGTCATCGGGGTGCTGCGCGCGGCGCGGCGGACACCGCCGGCGCCGGCCGTCCCGGCGCAGGGCGCGCCGGCTCCGGAGGTGGCCCGCACGCCACCGACCGCCCCCAGCGGCTGACGCCCCAGCCAGGCGTCCACGGCCCGGCCGGCGTCCACAGCGTTGACGACGCTGAACTACGGGCGGCCGGCTCCGGTCAGCGGCATCGAGTACAGACCGGTGATGTGCACGCTGAGCCCCGGGTAGGGCGCGTCGATCACCTTGCCGCCGCCGATGTAGATCGCGACGTGGCTGATCGGGCTGTAGTAGAAGACGAGGTCACCCGGCTGCAGGTCGCTGACGGAGATGTGCCGGACCGCGGAGTACTGCGCCGACGACGAGTGCGGCAGCGACACCCCGCCGGCCCGCCAGGAGAACATCGTCAGCCCCGAGCAGTCGAACGAGTCCGGCCCGTCCCCGCCCCAGGCATACGGGTCACCGAGCTGCGCGTAGGCCGTCCTCACCGCTTCCGCGGCACGGCCCGAGGCCGGTCCGTCGTACGTCGGGAAGGTCCCCTCCCGCGAGTCCCGGGAGGCCCGCTGCGCTCCGTCCCGGGCACTGGTCGCGCGCGCCACCGCCTCCCGCCGCTCGGCCTCGAGGCGGGCCCGCTGCTCGGCCTCCAGGGTGGCGAGCAACCGCCGGGCCTGGGCCAGCTTGCGCTCCGCGGTGCGCCGCTCGCTCGCCAGGTCGGCCTTCAGCTCGGCCGCCCGCGCGCGCTCCTGGCGGACCGCCTTGCGGTCCTGGGCGAGCTGCAGACGCGCGGTCGTCATCTGGCGCAGGGTGGCGGCCTGCTGGCGGTTCAGCTGGGACAGGTCCGCGGCCTGGCGCAGGAACTCGGTCGGGTCCTCGGACAGCAGCAGGGCGAAGGTGGAGTCGACCGACCCCGCCTTGTAGGCCGTCGCGGCGATCTGCCCGACGACGTCGCGCATCTGGTCGAACGAGCGCTGCTGGCGCTCGTAGCGGCCGCGGACCGCCGCGAGCCGGCGGGTCGTCTCGGTGAGCTCGACCCGGGCGGTGTTGAAGCGCTCACCGGCCTGCTCGGCCTGGTGGTTGAGGGCGTCGACCTGGCGCTGGACCTGGGCCAGTGACGGGCCCGGGATCGGCCGCCGCCGGGCCCACGAAGGCGCCCGTCCCCGCCGAGACGGCGAGGGCGCCGGCGAGGACAGCGACGAGCGGGCGGTGGAGTCGGGACAGATCGGCCATTGGCGGCGAAGGGTACGTGACCGTTCCGTGACCTACAAATCGGCCCGGCGTGTCGCTGTGGACAAACCGGCCCGCGGTGGTAAACGACCGCCCGATCAGCGGCGAGCCAGAAACCCGACCTGGCCGCGGCCCGGGAGGGTTCCCTGCGCGGCCGCCGAGGCGAGGGACGTGACGAGGGCTCCCACCAGGCTGCGGTCCTGGGGGAAGGCACCTGACGCGATGATCACGATCCCGCCGTGGTCGCGACGCTGGGTCCGCCAGTCCCGATCCAGCGCTATGAAGTCGGCGACGTTCAGCGTGACCAGGAGGCGTTCTTCTCCCGCCGCGTGGGTCAGCAGGTCGTCGTCACTGGCTCCGACCAGGTCCGACCGTTCGGCGACCGACTCCACGTCGTGCCCCCGGCGCCGCAGCTGCTGGGCCACCCGTGGACTGATCATCTCGTCGAGCAGCAGCCGCACGGGGGTCACGGGCGGAGCCGGGTCACCTGGCGAGCAAACCGTCCGAGCGGGCGCTGGCGGCCACCTGCTCCCGCTCGACGTCGTCAGCGTGCTCGACCATGGCATCGACCTCATCCGGATAGGCCGACCAGTACGTGAGCGCGGTCCGGATCGACCGGACGGGCACCCCCGTGTTGTCAGACACGAGCTCGACCAGCTCACCGTCCGGAAGGTCCGGTTCGGCCGCTCGTCCCGATCGCAGAGCCCGGATGACTTCCCAGATGTCAGGGCCCGCGACGAGGGTCGCCCGCCGGCCGGCCGGCCCCTCGCGGAAGTACACCCCCGGGTGCTCATCCATTCGCAGCCCCTCGTCGACGAGCCGAGCCGCCACCGACGAGCTCGATCGGCCCGGGTGGCGGGCGACGAACGACGCCAGTCGGCGCGCGACGGACGCTTCGAACCGGATCGACCGGGGGCCGCTCATGACGACAGTGTAGGCGGATGTCGTCACGACGGCGCCTCGGTCGGTCAGCCCACCTCGGCGGCCGGCGGGCCGTGGTCGTGGTGGACCACCACCTCCAGCGGCAGCACCAGCCGCAGCGGCGGCACCAGGCCGGACCCGGCCAGCGCCTCCAGCGCGGCGCTCTCCCCCTCGTCGAACTCCGGCGGCGCGGACCCCAGCAGGGCGGTGACGACGCAGTCGTCGCACGCGGGGCCGCGCACGGTGCAGCTGTCGCAGTCGATGATCATGCCGAGCCTCCTCGGAGCCGGGTCAACCTCACACCGGCGACGCTAGGGAGGGGGTCGGACATGACTCTGGCAAGGGCGCGCCCGGCGGTGCGCGGCCGGCTGGTCAGCCGCGGTCGAGGCGGCGCACCAGCGCCGTGGCGGAGACCGGGCGGGCACCGTCCCGGCGTACGCCGTCGGCGACCTCACGGTCCGAGGAGACCACCACCACCGGCCGGCCCGACGGCTCGGCCCGCACCAGCCGCCGGATCAGCTCGTCGGCGATCTCCCCGGGCTTGCTGAAGCGCACCCGCACGCCGCGCGCGCTGACTGCCGGCACCCGGCCCATCACGGACGCGCCGTCGAAGCAGCAGGTCACCTCCGCCCCGGTCCGCGCGTGCAGGGCGGACAGCCCGGTCACCAGCCGGGTCCGCTGGTCCTCCAGGGACAGGTCGGGGTAGCCGGTCTTCGTCACGTTGTAGCCGTCGACCACCAGGTGCACCTGGGGCAGCCCGAGCAGCTGGTCGAGCAGCGCGGGGTCGTCGGAGAGCAGGGCCCGCTCCGGCGCGCCCTCCAGCTCGTCCCCCGGCTTCGCGGCGTCGACCAGGTCCGCGGGCCGGTCCCCCGGCGGCGGCAGCGCCAGCTCGCGGCGCAGCCCCGACGCGGCGTCGACCACGGTGTCCAGCAGCAGCCGCAGCCGGGTGTCCTCGAGCGAGCGCCCGTCCCGGACCGCCTTGCGTGACGCGCCGAGCGCCGCCTCCGCCTCGGCCTGGTGGGACCGCGCCCGGCTGACCTCCGCCTCCGCGGCGGCCACCGCGTCGGCCGCCTCGGCCCGCACGGCCGCCGCCGACTCCTCCGCAGCGGCCACGGCCTTCTCGGCCCGGCGTCGCGCCCCCTTCTCCTCGCGCAGCGCCCGGCTCACCGTCGCGGCCTCGGCCCGGGCCGCCTCGGCCTCCCGGCGGGCTGCGGCCAGGTCCTCGGCCGCGGCCACCTTGACGGCCTCGAGCTTCTCGCGCAGCCGGGCCAGCTCCTGCTCGGCCCGGGCCGACTCGGCGTCGACGGCGGCGCGGTCCAGCCGGTCGCTCGCGGCCGCGACCAGCGCGGCCCACCCGGGGGTTCGGCCGAGGTAGGCCACGGCGGCCACGTCGACCGGGTCGGCGGCCCGGGGCGGCTCGCCCTCGGCGAGCGCCTCGGCCAGGTCGGGCAGCTCCTCGCGTACGCGGGCGAAGACCCGCTGCCGGAACACCACGTCGCGCTCGACCGCGGCGGCCAGCGGGGTGGCCGCCCGCTTGGTTCGGTGCGCCGGCGCCCACCGCCGGAAGGTCTTCAGCGACGCGGGAACGTCGTCGTCCGCCATCGCGCCGAGCGTCTCCGAGGCGTAGCCGACCACCCGGGCCCGGACCGCGTCGGGCAGCGGACCGTGCAGCCCCGGCTCCTCCTTCACCGGACTCACCCCCGCCCGCCTGGAGCGCTGCTCACCAAATGGTGAGCAGGGCAGCACATTGCGGCGCTGCTCACCAAACGGTGAGCAGCGCGCCACGCTGCCGGCACCGACCTCCGCGGGCTGGCTCATGACGGCTCGGCACCGCCGGTGGGACGGGGCACCAGCTCGACCGTGTCGACCCCGTCGCACCACCGGCAGCGCACCGACTCGATCGCCTCGCCGAGCACCTCGCGCTCCTCGACCGCCGGCTCCCCCGCCAGGTCGACGTGCAGGAACTCGCGCGTCCGGGAGGTGCGGGTCACGTCGAACCGGGTGAGGTTGCCGCACTGAGCGCAGCGCCACCGGGTGGCGGCGCTCGGCACGGGGGGCCTGGTCACGCCGGCGAGCCTACTTTCCCGGACCGCCTCCAATCCGGACGCGCGCCGGTCCCGAAAGCAGTCACGGACCCCTCGATGTGACGCCCGTCGCGGTCGCGAACCACCACCCCAATGGGAGGGGAGACCATGTCTCAGTCGAGACGAGCCACCCGCGCACGCGCCACGGCGCTGCTCGGAGTGGGCACGCTGTTCGCGGGCGCCGGCGTCGCCGGCCTCGCGCCGGGCGGGGCCACCGCGTCCAGCCACCGCGAGGCACCGGCCATCGCCGGCCAGCCGCAGTACGACAACACCGACGTCTACGCGTTCGTCGACCCGAACAAGCCCGGACTCGGTCAACCTGATCGCGAACTGGATCCCGTTCGAGGAGCCGGGTGGCGGGCCGAACTTCTACCCGTGGGCCACCGACGCGCGCTACCAGATCAAGATCGACAACGACGACGACGCGAAGCCGGACGTCATCTACCGATGGACGTTCCGCAACGCGCGTACGCCCAAGCCGTCGGACAGCTTCACCGGCAACGGGACGTTCCTCACCAACAACGGACCGGTGACGTCCCTCAAGGACGACAACCTGCTGTTCCGCCAGACCTACGACCTGACCCGCATCACGGTCCGCAAGGGCCCGGACAAGTCGCGGACGGTGCTCGACAACGCACCGGTCGCGCCGTCGCACGTCGGCGACGCGTCGATGCCCGACTACAACGCGCTGCGCAACGCGGCCGTGAAGAGCTACGGCAACGGCAACCGGCACTCGTTCGCCGGCCAGGCCGAGGACCCGTTCTTCCTCGACCTGCGCGTGTTCGACCTCCTCTACGGCGGCGACTGCATGAGCGAGGCCGGCAACGACAGCCTCGCCGGCTTCAACGTCAACTCGGTCGCGCTGCAGGTGCCGCGTGGCGACCTGACCGCCAAGGGTCAGGACGTCGTCGGTGTCTGGAGCACGACCGACCGCAAGAACGCCAAGGGCAACTACCGCCAGGTCTCGCGACTCGGCCAGCCGCTGGTCAACGAGGTCGTCATCCCCTACCAGGTGAAGGACACGTTCAACACGCTCAAGCCCACCCAGGACGCGGCGGCCCTGCCGTTCGTCAAGAACTCCGAGCTGGCGGCGACGCTGAACGCGGTCTGCGGCACCGACGCCCCGGTCAAGGATCGCGACGACCTGGTGCAGGTCTTCCTGACCGGCGTCCCCGGGGTCAACAACCCGAAGGGCGCGGGCACCCCGAGCGAGATGCTGCGCCTCAACACGAGGTGGCAGGCCGGCCAGACCTTCAGCCGGCTCGGCGTCATCGGCGGCGACGCCAACGGCTTCCCGAACGGTCGCCGGCTGCAGGACGACGTCCTCGACATCGCCGTGCAGGTGGTCGCCGGTGAGCTGAAGGGCAAGCCGAACGACCTCGGTGACGGCGTCAACGGCAACGACTCCGCCTTCGCGAAGACGTTCCCCTACCTCGGGCTGCCGCACAGCGGCTCGATCACGAAGGACGCGCCGCCGGCCGAGACACCGCAGGCCGCTGCTGACCGGTGGCGGCAGCAACAGCGGCTCCGACCGGTGGCTTCCCGGCCGGTCAGGTCTCGCTGATCGGGCTCGGCGCGCTGGCCCTCATGGCCGGTGCCGTCGTCGCCCGCGGGTCCCGCAAGACGGGCTCCGCGCCGACCCCGGCGTAGGCAGCCCCCAGGGCGTCCGGGTGCCGGGCGGCGGTCTTCCCACCGCGGCCCGGCACCCGGCGACCCACACCCGACCTCCCCGAAGGGACAGCCCCGTGGGACGACTGCTCCGCCCCGCTCTGCTCACCGTGACCGTCCTCGCGACCGCGGTCGCGCTCACCCTGGTCGCCGCGGTCACCCAGGGCGGCGTCACCCAGCGCGACGGCGTCCACGGACGGGGCCGCCCGCTCGGTCCTCGACAGCGGCCGGGCGACGCCGATCGCCGCCCTGCAGGACCGGCTGCGCACCCTGCCCCGCGACCACCGCGCCTGGTCCGAGCCTGGCCCTGGAGTACGTCGAGCAGGCCCGCGTCACGGCCGACCCCACCTACTACCCGAGGGCGCAGCGGGCCGTCGCGCGCGCAGCCGCCCTGGCGCCGCGCGACCCGGTGATGCTGACCGCCCGGGCGTCCCTGGCCGCCGCCCGGCACGACTTCGCCGCCGCGCTGGCCGCGGCCGACCGGGCGGTCGCGGCCGACCCGCGCAGCGCGGCCGCCCACGCGGTCCGCTCCGACGCGCTGACCGAGCTGGGCCGCTACGGCGCCGCCCGCCGGGCGGCGACCCGGGCCGACGACCTGGAGCCCGGGCCGTCGACGTTCGCGCGGCTGTCCTACGCGGCCGAGCTGCGCGGCGACCTGGCCGAGGCCCGCCGGCTGATGCGGCTCTCCCTGCGGGCCTCGACGGCCAGCGCCCCGGCGTACGCCTTCGCCGCCTTCCACCTCGGCGAGCTGGCCCGCGCGGCCGGCGACCTGGGCGACGCCGGCCGCCGCTACGACGCGGCGCTGGACGCCGACCCGGCGTTCGTGCCGGCGCTGGCCGGCCGGGCCCGGCTCGCGGTGGCGCGCGGCGACGTGGCGGCGGCCGAGCGCGACTACCTGCGCGTCGTGGCGCGGCTGCCGCTGCCGGAGTACGTCGTCGAGCTCGGCGAGCTCTACCTCGCGACCGGCCGGCCGGACGCAGGCCGACGCGCAGTTCGCTGTCGCGCGCGCGTCGGCCCGGCTCGCGGCGGCCAACGGCGTGAGCACCGACCTCGAGACGGCGCTGTTCGAGGCCGACCACGGCTCGCCGGCCGCGGCGCTGGCCGCCGCCCGCGCCGAGTGGCGGGCGAGGCAGACCATCCACACCGCCGACGCGATGGCCTGGGCACTGCACGCGGCGGGCCGCGACCGCGACGCCCTGCGCTACGCGCGGCAGGCGACCGCCTTGGGCACCCGCGACGCGCGGCTGCTCTTCCACCGCGGCGCGGTCGAGGCCGCGCTGGGGCTCGTCGGCGACGCGCGGACCCACCTGCGGGCCGCGCTCGCGGTCGACAACGGGGTCGCACCGCTGCGCGAGCAGCAGGCCCGCGCGCTGCTGCGGGGGCTGCGATGAGGACCGTCGCGGCGCGGGGGCTGGCGGTCCTCGTCGGGACGCTGGCGCTGGTGGTCGGCCTGCCGGGCACGGCGAGCGCGCACCCGCTGGGCAACTTCACCGTCAACCGCTACAGCGGTGTCGTCGTCGCGACCGACGCGGTCACCGTCGACCACGTGCTCGACCTGGCCGAGATCCCGACCGCGCAGCGGCAGCCGGCCGTCGACTCGTCCGGCGACGGGACGTTCTCCGCCGGCGAGCTCTCGGCCTGGGCCCGCGCGGAGTGCGCCGACGCGGCATCGGCGCCTGCGGCTGACGGTGGGCGGCGACCCGGCGCCGCTGTCGGTGACGTCTGCGCGCGCCCGGACCGCTGCCCGGCCAGGCCGGGCTGCCGGTGCTGCGGCTGGAGTGCGCGCTGCGCGCGGCCGCCGACGTCTCGGGGCCGACCGCGATCCGGCTCACCGACACCGCAGGAGCGGGCGAGGTGGGCTGGAAGGAGATGACCGCGCGCGGCGACGGCACCAGCCTGACCGGGTCGAGCGCGCCGGAGCGAAGCCGCAGCGGTCGTCTGACGGCGTACCCGGAGGACCTGCTGTCGAGCCCGCTCGACGTGACGACGGTCCGGCTGGAGGCGCGACCGGGGGGACGCGCCTCCAGCCTGACGGCGCGGTGGGTCCCGCGGCTGCCGGCCTGCCCGGAGACGGCGCTGGGCCGCGGCGCCGACCGGCTGACGGTCGCGTTCGAGGGGCTGCTCGAGCGCTCCGGCGGCGGCCCGCTGGTGACGGTCCTGGCGCTGCTCGGCGCGGTCGTGCTCGGCGCAGCGCACGCGGTCGCGCCGGGGCACGGCAAGACGGTGATGGCGTTCTACCTGTCCGGCCGCCGCGAGGGGGCGCTGCGCTCGGCGGCCACCGTCGGCGCCACCGTCACCGTGACCCACACCGCCGGGGTGCTGCTGCTCGGCCTGCTCGTCAGCACCGGCACCGCGTTCGCCCCCGCGTCGGTCTACCCCTGGCTCACCCTCGCCAGCGGCCTCCTCGTCCTCGCCGTCGGCCTCACCCTCCTCCGCACCACCCATTCGCACGTTCACCCCCACCCCCATCAACATCAACATCAACATCCCCCCGTTGATCATGCAGAAATGGTTGTGGCCGCCGCGGCGAGCCCCCGACCTGCAGCGATGCACCACTCTCCGGCCGGTGATCATGCAGGACTGGTTGCCACGCTGGTCCGCGAGCGGCAGGCGCCGGAACCGCACCCGCACCCCCATTCGCACCCGGACCCGCATGGCCGTCCGCACCCGCACCCGCATCACGACGGACATCACCAGGGCGACGTACCCGGGCATGACCACGACCATGACGGGCACTCGCACGCCGCTGCCCCCCAGTCCCGGCGGCGGCCTGGTCGCGATCGGGCTGGCCGGCGGACTGCTGCCCAGCCCGTCCGCGCTGATCGTCTTCCTCGGCGCGCTCGGCCTCGGCCACGCCTGGTTCGGGGTCGCGCTGGTGGTCGCGTTCGGCCTCGGCATGGCCGCCACCCTGGCCGCGGTCGGCCTGGTCGTGATGCGGCTGCGCGAGCGGGCCGAGGCCCGGCTGGTGAGTCGTCCCCAGTCACGGTTCGCCCCGCTGCTGCGGATCGCGCCGCTGGTCACCGCGGCCGCCGTGGTCGGTCTGGGCGCGGTCCTCGCCCTGCGCGGCCTCGCCGGCACCGGGGTGGTCTGAGCGCGGCCGCGAACTCGCCGAGCGCTGCGAACTTTCCGCCGACACGCGCGCGGTCCCCGGCGTGTTCGCAGCGCTCGCGAGAAGACCAGCCTTCCTGACGTACGCCGGAAAAGCTGCCGCCCCGGTGCGCCTCCGACGTTGTGTCCACCGTCCTGCCTACCGTCACAGACATGCACCACGCGACCCTGCCGGCCACCGCAGCCACGTCAGTCGGCGTGCCGCGGCCCGTGCAGGCGACGTTCGACGAGCTGGGCACCCCGCTGCATGACGTGACCTTCGTCGTGGTGGACCTCGAGACGACCGGCGGGTCACCGGCCAGCTGCGAGATCACCGAGATCGGCGCGGTGAAGGTGCGCGGCGGCGAGCGGCTCGGCGAGTTCCAGACGCTGGTCGAACCCCGGGGTGCCGATCCCGCCCTTCATCTCGGTGCTGACGGGCATCAGCGACTCGATGGTCTCCGGGGCCCCGCGGCTGGGCGCTGCGCTGCCCGCGTTCCTCGACTTCGCCGGCGACGCGGTGCTGGTCGCCCACAACGCGCCGTTCGACATCGGCTTCCTCAAGGCCGCCTGCGCCGCCACCGAGCGCGACTGGCCGGGCAACCGGGTGCTCGACACGGCGCGGCTCGCCAGACAAGTCGTGACCCGCGACGAGGCGCCCAACTGCAAGCTGGCCAGCCTGGCCCGGCTGTTCCGCGCCGGCACGACGCCCAACCACCGCGCGCTGTCCGACGCGCGGGCCACCGTCGACGTCCTGCACGGCATGCTCGAGCGGCTGGGCAACCTCGGCGTCCGTTCGCTCGACGAGCTGTCGACCTTCTCGTCCCGGGTCTCGCCCGCCCAGCGCAGCAAGCGCCACCTCGCCGAGTCGCTGCCGCGGCGCCCCGGCGTCTACCAGTTCGTCGACGAGCGCGGCGAGGTCCTCTACGTCGGCAAGGCCAAGGACCTGCGCAGCCGGGTCCGCTCCTACTTCACCTCGGCCGAGACGCGGGCCCGGATGGCCGAGATGGTCGGGCTGGCGGTCGAGGTGCGACCGATCGTCTGTGCGACGCCGCTCGAGGCCGAGGTGCGCGAGCTGCGCCTGATCGCCGCCCACAAGCCGCGCTACAACCGCCGGTCCCGGTTCCCCGAGCGGGCGATGTGGCTCAAGCTCACCGTCGAGGCGTTCCCGCGGCTGTCCCGCGTCAAGGACGTACGTGACGACGGAGCCGCCTACCTCGGCCCTTTCACCTCCGCCCGCCAGGTCGAGCTGGCCACCGCCGCGGTCCACGAGGCGTTCCGGCTGCGCCAGTGCACCAGCCGGCTCTCGCCGCGCAAGGTCACGTCCGCCTGCGCGCTGGCCGAGATGGGCCGCTGCGGCGCGCCGTGCGACGGCCGCGAGTCGGTCGAGGCCTACGCCGTCCACGCCGAGGCGGTGCGGGCCGCGATGCTGGGCGACGTACGCGAGCTGGTGGCCGCGCTGACCCGCAAGGTGACCCGGCTGGCCGACGTGGAGCGGTTCGAGGACGCCGCGGTGCACCGCGACCGGCTGGCGGCGTTCGTCCGGGCGGCGGCGCGGGTCCAGCGGCTCACCGCGCTGACCCGCTGCGCCGAGATGGTGGCGGCCCACCTCACCGACGACGGCGGCTGGGAGGTGGTCGTGGTCCGGCACGGCCGGCTGGCCGGCACGGCGGTCGCCTCCCGTGCCGAGGACCCGCGCGCCGTCGCCGACGCGCTGGTGGCCTCGGCCGAGGTCGTCGACCCGACCGTTGCCCGTCCCGGTCCCCTGCCGGCCGCGCTCGCGGAGGAGACCGAGTGCGTGCTGCGCTGGCTGGAGCGCCCCGGTGTCCGGCTGGTCGGGTTGGAGCGGGACGTGGGCCTGCCCGACGTACGGCGCCGGCGGTGTGCGGATCTGGGCCGATGCCGCCGAGGAGGCGCGCACCGCGCTCGGCGGCGGGCTCACCGACCGGCGCGACATCCGTCCGGTGCACCAGCCCGGCTCGATGGTCAGCCGGATCGCCTGACCGGGGCCGCCGCCGATTGCCGCCGCGACGGCCGCCAGCCGGCCCCGTCAGCCGCGCGGCGGCGGGGTCAGGTCGTAGCGCGCGATGACGTCCGCCAGCCACGGCGGCTCGCCGAACTCCAGGCCGTACCGCTCGGCGAGGGCACCCACGTCCTGCGGTGCGGGAGGTCCGCCGCTGGCCATCAGCTCCGACAGCTCGGCGAAGAAGTTCTCGAACCCGGCCGGGCTGATGATCTCGATCATGCGAGCCGGCACCTTCCCGGCGTTCCACATCGCGTGCATCTCGCCGCGCGGCTTGGTGATGTACCCGCCGGCGCCGAGCACCACCTCCCGGTCCCCGGACCGGAAGCCGATCTCGCCCTCGGTGACGATGGAGTACTCGTCCTCGCGGGTGTGCAGGTGCGCCGGCACGAGGGCGCCCACCGGGAACGGGTGCTCCACCACCGACAGGGTGTCGCCGGTGTCCTGACCCCAGAACTTGAAGTCCACGCCGATCGACCCGAGCTCGCCGCTGCGACCGGCCCCCGGCTGGAGGATGGTCAGGGCCGGAGGATCGGAGATGGAGGTCACGTCGCTCGCCTACCTTCAATTCGGTGAACATGGCTGTATCCTGAAAACAAGGTCCACCTCGGAGGGAGGCTTGTCAACAGGTGGCGCAAGAACAGAAGCCCTCGGCCGGTTCGCGCGGCTACCGCATGGACAAGCGCGCGGCCGACATCGCCGCGACCCGGCAGGGCATCGTGGAGGCGGCCGTCGCGCTGCACGGCTCGATCGGACCGGCCGCCACGACGATCTCGGCGGTGGCCGAGGAGGCCGGCGTCACCCGGCTGACCGTGTACCGGCACTTCCCCGACAGCGACGCGCTTTTCGCGGCGTGCAGCGCGCACTGGGCCTCCGGCCAGACGCTGCCGGACGTGGAGTCCTGGCGGCGGGTGAGCGACCCGGAGGGGCGGCTGCGAACGGGGCTGGCCGACCTGTACCGGTTCTACGCCGAGGGTGAGCCCATGCTGACGCGCGTGCGGCGCGACCGTGACGTGCTGCCGACGGCGATACGCGACCGGACGGCGGCCACCGAGGCGATGCAGCGCGACGCCCTGCTCGCCGCCTTCACCGTCCGCGGCGCCCGCCGGCGGCGTCTGAGTGCCGTTCTCGGCCACGCCATCTCGTTCTGGACCTGGCGCTCGCTGTGCGTCGACCAGGGGCTGTCGCAAGGCGAGGCGGTCGAGGCGATGACGGTCCTCGCGCTGGAGACCGCCCGCTAACCTCCGTGTCATGGCTGAGGACAAGTACACCGTGGAGCGCTCCGCGACCATCGCCGCTCCCCCGGCACGCATCTACGAGGAGCTCGTCGACTTCCACCGGTGGACCGCGTGGTCACCGTGGGAGGACCTCGACCCGCAGCTCCAACGGACGTACTCCGGCCCCGAGTCGGGCGTCGGGGCGGTCTACGCCTGGTCGGGCAACCGGAAGGCCGGGAAGGGCCAGATGGAGATCCGCGAGGCGACCGAGCCGTCGAAGGTCGGCATCGACCTGGAGTTCGTGAAGCCGTTCAAGGCCAGCAACGACACGGTCTTCACCATCGAGCCGGAGGGCTCCGGGTCCCGCGTGACGTGGCGGCTGACCGGCAAGAAGACCGCCATGACCAAGGTGATGGGCATCTTCACGTCGATGGACAAGATGGTGGGGCCGGACTTCGAGAAGGGGCTGGCGCGGCTCAAGGCCGTCACGGAGGCCGCTCGATGATCACCGCGATCGTGCTCGTCCACGTCGAGAGCGACCGCATCCCGGAGGTTGCCGAGGCGATCGCCGCCCTCGACGGCGTGAGCGAGGTCTACTCCGTGACCGGTGGCGCCGACCTGATCGCGATGGTGCGGGTACGCGAGCACGAGGCCCTCGCGGACGTCATCGCCGACCGGCTGAGCAAGGTCAGCGGTGTCCGGGCCACCGAGACGCACATCGCCTTCCGCACGTACTCCCAGCACGACCTCGACGCCGCCTTCTCCCTCGGCGTCGAGGACCCCGACTAGCCCCGCCGTTCAGCGGCCCGAGCGTTCCCGCCCCGCCCCACCCCGCCCCATGATCGTGAGGGGCATCAGGCCCGGAACAGGCCCGATTCCCCTCACGATCACGAGTCGGGGACAGTACGTCGGTCAGGAACCGGCGAGCGACCGGCTGGTCTCCACCCACCCGGCCAGCGCGCGCGCCGCCGCCCCGCTGTCCACCGCCTCGGCCGCCGTCTGCATCGCCGCCGAAAGCCGGCCGGCGAGCGGCCCGTCGCCCGGGTCCAGCGCCACCAGCGCCGCCGCCGCGTTGAGCAGCACCGCGTCGCGCACCGGCCCGCCCTGTCCGGCCAGGAAGGCCCGCGCGACCTCCGCGTTGTGCGCGGCGTCGGCGCCACGCAGCGAGTCGACGGTCGCGCGCTCGATGCCGACGTCCTCGGGCGTCACCTGCTCCCTCGCCACCGCGCCGTCGCGCACCACCCATACCTGCGACGGCGCGCACGGCGTCAGCTCGTCGAGCCCGTCGTCGCCGCGGAACACCAAAGCGCTCACGCCGCGGTCGGCCAGCACCTGGGCCATCACACCCGCCATCCGCGGGTCGGCCACACCGACCGCCTGCGCCGACGGCTGAGCCGGGTTGGCCAGCGGGCCGAGGAAGTTGAAGATCGTGGCGACGCCGAGCTCGCGCCGCGCGACGGCGGCGTGCCGCAGCGCCGGGTGGAACCGCGGCGCGAAGCAGAAGGCGATGCCCGCCTTGTCGACGCACTCGACGACGAGGTCGGGCGCGCAGGTCGACCACCACGCCGAGCTCCTCGAGCAGGTCCGCGGAACCGCACGCGGACGACGCCGCCCGGTTGCCGTGCTTGACCACGCGCGCGCCGGTCCCGGCGACGACCATGGCCGACATGGTCGAGATGTTGACGGTGTGCGCCCGGTCGCCGCCGGTGCCGCAGGTGTCCACCGCGGGACCGGGCACCGAGATGCGCTCGGCCACTCGCAGCATCGCCGCGACGAGGCCGCTGACCTCCTCGGGCGACTCGCCCTTGGCGCGCAACGCCACGACGAAGCCGGCGACCTGGACGGGCGTCGCCTCGCCGCCCATCACCTGCCCCATCGCCCAGGCGGTCTCGGCGGCCGTCAGCTCCTCCCCGCGCAGCAGGCGGGTCAGCAGGCCGGGCCAGCTCGGAGCCGGGCCGGGCGCTCCGGAGGTCATCTAGCTCGCGGGCAGCGCGGCCACGCGGCGGCGCATCAGGTCGGCGACCGCGCGGGCGAGCTCGATCGGGTCCAACGGGTGCGGCACCGCGGCCTCCGCCCGCGACCAGGCCGCCAGCCAGCTGTCCTGCGGCCGGCCGGTGAGCACCAGGATCGGCGGGCACAGGTAGATCTCGTCCTTGGCCTGGCGGGCGATGCCCATCCCCCCGGTGGGCGCGGCCTCGCCGTCGAGGATCGCGACGTCGATCCCGCCCTTGTCCAGGGCCGAGATGACGGCCGTGCCGGTCGCGCACTCCAGCCACTCGACCCGCGGCACGTCGCGCGCGGGGCGGCGGCCGACGGCCAGCTTCACCCGCTCCCGGGTGTCGACGTCGTCGCTGTAGACCAGGACGGTCATCGTCGGCTCATCAGGCTGGTCCTTCACGCCGCGCATGCTATCGGCCCGCCGCCCGGATGCTCGAATGTGCGCTGTGCACCAGACACGCCGCAGAGCTGGTGTGTCAACGCACAATTGATCGTGGAATCAGCGCCAGCCGACGTCGAGGACCTGCACCAGCGAGGAGTAGTCGTCGGTCCAGGCCCGCACGTCCGGCTCCGTCCGGGCCGGCTCCCAACCGGGCCGGGTCATCAGCCGGTCCAGGTCGGCCCGCTCCCGGGCCAGCACCACCCAGGTCGACACCGACGCCGGCAGCGACGCCGTGTCGTCGGTCCGGACCCTCGCGACCATGCCCAGCTCGCGCGCCTGCGCCGCCAGCACCGGCACCAGGCTCAGGTGCCGGTTCGTGACGTGGAACGCGAGCAGCCCGTCCGGCGCGAGCACCCGGCGGTACTCCCGCACCGCCTCCTCGGTGAGCAGGTGGGCGGGGATCGCGTCCGAGCTGAAGGCGTCGAGCACGACCAGGCCGTACGTCGCGCGGAGCTGCCCTGCGCAGCGACAGCCGACCGTCGCCCTCGACCACCCGGATGTCGGCCTCCGAGTCGCGCAGGTAGTCGAACTGCTCCCGCGCGATCCGGGCCACGGCCGGGTCGATCTCGTAGAAGTCCATCCGGCGGCCCGGCTCGCCGTACGCCGCGAGGGTGCCCACCCCCATCCCCACCAGTGCCACCCGGTCGAGCAGGGGCGTGCCGTCGTAGGCCGACATGACGTTGCCGATCGGGCCGCTGCGCGAGTAGTAGGACGTCGGCTCCCCGACCCAGCTGCCCTCGCGCTCCTGCCAGCCGTGGAAGGTCGTGCCGTGGGCGAGCAGCCGACGGTCGGTGTTGTCGATCACCCGGTAGCTGCCGAAGAACGTCCGGTCGCGCAGCACGACCCGGCGCTCGAGCATCTCGGTGCCCGACGAACGTGAGCAGCAGCAGGACCGACATCACCGCCAGCGGCTCGCGGGCGACTCGCCGCAGCAGCGCCGGCGCCGGCCGGTGCGGCGCCACCCATCCCGACGGCCAGAGCCGGCACCAGGGCGACCACGAGCGGGTACTCCCACGGCCGGTCGAAGATCACCGGCGCCAGCAGCCCGTTGAGCAGCCCGCCGAGGGCGCCGCCGAGGGACACGAGCAGGTAGAACCCGGTGAGGTGCGCCACGGCCGGCCGGGTCGCCGCCAGCCGGCCGTGCGCGGCGAGGCCGGCCGCGGCCAGCAGCGCCACGTCGAGCGCGACCGAGCCCCATACCGGCAAGTCGAGCACCCCGGTCAGGCCGAGCATCACCGGCAGCACCAGCGCCGAGGCGAGCAGCGCCGCCAGCCGCGGCTGGGTCCGCGACGACCGGCCGAAGGCCACCACGAAGGTCGCCAGGTAGACCGCGAGCGGCACCGTCCAGAACAGCGGGATCGCGGCGATGTCGGTCGAGACGTGGGTCGTGACCCCCAGCATCAGGCTGGACGGCACGAACGCGACCGCGACCCAGCCCAGCCGGGTGCGCATCGACGGAGCCGGCGCCCGCTCACCGGCGACCGGGTCGTCGGCCGGCGACCTCTCCGGCGTACGCCTCGATGCGATCCCGGCGACGACCCCGCAGGCGGCGACCAGCAGCGCGAAGCCGACGTAGGCGATCGACCACCAGCGGGTCTGCGACGCCAGACCCACCGTCGGCTCGACCACGAACGGGTAGCCGAGCAGGCCGACGACCGAGCCGGCGTTGCTGGCCGCGTAGAGGAAGTACGGGTCCTCCGCCCGGCGGTGACCGGTCCAGGAGAACCAGCGCTGCAGCAGCGGCCCGGTGGTGGCGAGCAGGATGAACGGCAGGCCGGCGGCGAGCAGCAGCACCCGCAGCAGCCACAGCGCCGGGTCGGCATCGGTCGGTGGCGCCGTGTCGTCCGGCAGCCCGATCGGCAGGACGACCAGGGGCAGCACCAGCAGGGCCAGGTGCAGCCACGGCTGCCGGCGCCGGCCCAGCCGGCGGGTCGAGACATGGACGTAGGCGTAGCCGGCGAGCAGCAGCGCCTGGAAGAACAGCGTGCAGGTGTTCCACACCGTCGGCGAGCCGCCGTACGCCGGCAGCACGAGCTTGGCCAGCATCGGCTCGACGAGGAACAGCAGCGCCGCGCCCAGGAAGGACGCGGCACCGAACAGGATCACCACACCAGGCAGCCTGACCTACCGCCCAAGATCACTTGTTGCGCCGACACACCAGACACGCCGTCGGAGTGGTGTGTCGGCGCAATCGGAGGGCGGGGCTTGCCGAACGGCCCATGCTCAGGTCCGGCGGGCGGCCTCGGCCTCCAGGCGGTCCAGCCGGCGGTCCTCCCGGACGGCCTCGCGCTCGGAGGCGCGCGCCCACTGGACGAACAGCGCCCCGAGCACCAGCAGCGCCACCAGGTCGCCGGCGGCCCAGAGCACTCCCCCGGCGATCTCCTGGTCCTTCTCCAGCGACGGCCCCCAGGCTCGTCCGAGATCCCGGTAGTAGTCGCCGGCGATCAGCGTCGACGCGCCCATGATCGCCACGCCGAGGAAGGCGTGGAACGGCATGGTGGCGAAGACCGCGACCAGCCGGATCGGGTAGGGGATCCGGTTGGGCACCGGGTCCAGCCCGAGGATCGACCAGAACCACAGGCACCCGATCAGCACGAAGTGCACGTGGTTGAGGTCGTGCAGCAGCGGGTCGCGCAGGGTCGCCTCGTACCAGCCGGTGAGGTAGAGCGCGAACGGGTTGGCCACGAACAGCACCCCCGCCACGACCGGGAAGGTCAGCACCTTCGCGACCCGGCTGTTCAGCACCGCCTGCAGCCTCCGCCGCCCGCCGCGGGGCAGGGTCCGCAGCGCCAGCGTGACCGGCGCCCCCAGCGCCAGGAAGATCGGCGTGATCATCCCCAGCACCATGTGCTGGACCATGTGCACCCAGAGCAGCGTGGTGTCGTAGACGGCCAGCCCCGACGTCGTGGCCAGCAGGAACGTCCCCAGCCCCAGCCCCACGAACAGCACGGTCCGCCAGCGGGACCAGGTGTCGCCCCGGGCCCGCAGCCGGTGCACGCCGTAGAGGTAGAGGCCCCCCACGACAGCGGCCGAGAGCAGGGGCAGCAGCGCCGGCTCCCACTCCGTCAGCAGCCGCCCGGCCGTCAGCGGCGGCACCTCGTCGTGCTGACCCGACGTGGCCCGGGAGCCCCAGCAGCCAGGCGCCAGGCGGTCCCCCGGGCGGTCCGTTGAGCACGATCCGAGCGTACGGCGGGAAAGAATTCCTTGATCGGGGGGTCGGGGGTGCCGACCCGGGCCCGGACCGCAATAATGCGCGACGTGGCGACAGCAGCGGCGCAGGGCGCTCGAACTCACGTCCCGGCGACCCGGCCGGACACCACCTCGGTGGGCACCATCGTCTGGCTCAGCTCGGAGCTGATGTTCTTCGCGGCGCTGTTCGCGATGTACTTCACGATCCGCTCGGTCAGCCCGGAGCTGTGGGAGACCCAGCCGGAGCTGCTGAACATCCCGTTCTCGACGATCAACACGACCGTCCTGGTGCTGTCCTCGGTGACCTGCCAGCTCGGCGTGTTCGCCGCGGAGCAGGGCGACGTGGTCCGGCTCCGGCATGTGGTTCGTCATCACGTTCCTGATGGGCGTCCTTCTTCATCGGCGGCCAGGTCTACGAGTACGCCGAGCTGGTCCCTGAGGACGGCCTCACCCTCTCGTCGAACGCCTACGGCTCGGTCTTCTACCTGACCACCGGCTTCCACGGCCTGCACGTCACCGGCGGCCTCATCGCCTTCCTGCTGGTGCTCGGGCGCACCTACACCGCCAAGCGCTTCACCCACGACCAGGCCACCAGCGCCATCGTCGTGTCCTACTACTGGCACTTCGTCGACGTGGTCTGGATCGGCCTCTTCGCGACCATCTACCTGATCAAGTGAGCGAGCACGTGAGACGACCTGCAGCCGCAACGGCGCAGCTCAACCATGTCGTTGGTTGGGTGTCGCGCCGGCGCCGCCACCGGTTCGCCCCGGTGCTGCTCCTGCTGCTGGCGCTCGGCCTGACCGGCGGCGTCTACGCCGGCCTTCGCGCCGACCCCGCGAGGCCGAGGCCGCCGCCGGGACGCCCACCGGGTCGGTCGAGGAGGGCCGCGCCCTGTTCCTGCGCAACTGCTCGAGCTGCCACGGCCTCAACGCCGAGGGCACCACCGACGGGCCGTCCCTGGTCGGCGTCGGCGCCGCCTCCGTCGACTTCCAGGTCGCCACCGGCCGGATGCCCGCCGCCCAGCTCGGGCGCGCAGATCGTCGCAGAAGCGGCCGCAGTTCAACGAGCAGGAGATCGCCGACCTGGCGGCCTACGTCGCCTCGCTCGGCCCCGGCCCGGCCATCCCGGACGAGGAGCAGCTCGACAACTCCGGCGCCGACGCGCCGAGGGCGGCGAGATCTTCCGCACCAACTGCGCCATGTGCCACAACTTCGCCGGCGCCGGCGGCGCGCTCACCCAGGGCAAGTACGCCCCCTCGCTGACGGGGCGTCGAGCCCCGCCACATCTACGAGGCCATGCTGACCGGACCCCAGTCGATGCCCGTCTTCGGCGACAGCACGCATGACGCCGGAGGACAAGCAGGCGATCATCGCCTTCCTCAAGGAGACCGAGAGCGAGCCCTCGCCCGGCGGTGCCGCCCTGGGCAAGCTCGGGCCCGGTCACCGAGGGCGGGATCGGCTGGCTGGTCGGCATCGGCGGCCTGATCGGCTGCGCCGTCTGGCTGGGGGCGAAGGCCACGATGAGCCGACCAGCGGCACACCGGCCCTCGGGGCGCACGCACGACGCGGCCGGACGCATCCAGCCCGCCGGCGCGGCCGGAAGCGGTGACGTGCAGCCGGCCGACGGCCACGGCGGCGAGCTGGCCAGCAGTGGACCAACCCCGGCCTGCCGGCGCACATCTACCGCCGCTCGGACGTCGACCCGAAGGCCGCCACAGCGCCGCGAGCGCGAGGTCGCGACTCTGTTCGGCGTCTCCACGCTCGGCACGGTGCTGTTCATCGTCGCCTACTTCGCGATCAAGCCCGATGGCGAGGACTTCCTCGAGGAGGTCAGCCTCTCGACGAAGCTGCCTCGGCCTCGGGCTGGGCCTCGCGCTGTTCTGCATCGGCGCCGGCGCGATCCACTGGGCCAAGACGCTGATGCCCGACGACGAGATCGTCGACGACCGCAAGCCGATGCGCTCCAGCGACGAGGACCGCGCCGCTGCCGTCGGCCTCGCTCAAGGAGGGCGCGCAGGGCGTCGGGCTCGGCCGCCGCAAGCTGATCCGCAACAGCCTGCTCGGGGCGCTCGCGCCGCTCGGCCTGGTCGCGCTCATCCCGCTGCGCGACCTCGGCCCGCTGCCGGGCGCGAGCCTGACCGGCACCTGGTGGAAGGCCGGCACGCCGGCTGGTCACCGACCCGACGGGCCGGCCGATCAAGGCTGCCGACGTACCCATCGGCACGCGTCATCCACGTCCAGCCCGAGGGCATCGACGAGCTCCGAGCACCCGCTCGACGAGCGGGCCAAGGCCACCATCATGGTCATCCGGCTGGAGCCGGACGAGATCCAGGACCAGCAAGGAACGCGACTGGTCGGTCGACGGCATCGTGGCCTACTGCAAGATCTGCACCCACGTCGGCTGCCCGGTCGGCCTCTACGAGCAGCAGACCCACCACCTGCTCTGCCCGTGCCACCAGTCGACCTTCGACGTGACAGCGACTGTGCAGTCATCTTCGGCCCGGCCGCGCGACCCCTGCCCCAGCTGCCGATCGACGTGGACGACGAGGGCTACCTGGTGGCGCGCAGCGACTTCGACGAGCCGGTCGGACCGAGCTTCTGGGAGCGCGGATGAGCCATGGCGCTCGAGCAGATCGCCGGCAAGACCGGCCAACGAGATCGACGAGCGGCTCGGCTCGGCCAACTTCGTCAAGCGCAGCGCCAAGAAGGTCTTCCCGGACCACTGGTCGTTCATGCTGGGCGAGATCGCGCTCTACAGCTTCATCATCCTGCTGCTCACCGGCACGTTCCTGACGCTGTGGTTCAAGCCGAGCCACATGGAGGTCGTGTACGACGGCTCGTACGTCCCGCTGCACGGCCTGCACATGTCGGAGGCGTACGCCTCGACGCTGGACATCTCCTTCGACGTCCGCGGCGGCCTGATCATCCGGCAGATCCACCACTGGGCCGCGCTGATCTTCGTCGCCGCGATGATCGTGCACATGTGCCGGGTCTTCTTCACCGGCGCGTTCCGCAAGCCGCGTGAGACCAACTGGATCATCGGCTTCATCCTCATCACCCTGGGCTTCATCGAGGGGCTCGCCGGCTACTCGCTGCCCGACGACCTGCTCTCCGGCACCGGTCTGCGCATCACCGAGGGCGTGATGCTGTCGCTGCCGGTCGTCGGCACGTACCTGTCGTTCTTCCTCTTCGGCGGCGAGTTCCCGGGCGAGGACATCATCCCGCGGCTCTACGTCGCCCACGTCCTGCTGATCCCGGGCATCTTCCTCGCGCTGATCACCGTGCACCTGATCCTGGTCTTGTACCAGAAGCACACGCAGTACCCCCTGCCCGGGCGCACCGAGACCAACGCGGTCGGCTACCCGTTCTACCCCGTCTACATCGCCAAGGCCGGCGGCTTCTTCTTCATCGTCTTCGGCGTGACGACGCTGCTCTCGGCGTTCGCCTCGATCAACCCGGTCTGGCTGTTCGGGCCGTACAACCCGGATCAGATCTCCGCCGGCTCCCAACCGGACTGGTACATGGGCTTCCTCGAAGGTGCCTTACGCCTGTTCCCGAACTGGGAGATCGCGGCCTTCGGGTTCACCATCCCGCTCAACGTCCTCGGACCGGCGCTGATCATCCCCGGCCTGCTGTTCACGCCGATGGCGATCTACCCGTTCCTCGAACGCTGGGTCACCGGCGACAACCGCGAGCACCACCTGCTCGACCGCCCGCGCAACGTGCCCGACCCGCACCGGCCTCGGCGTGATGGCGCTGGTCACCTGGCTGATCCTGCTGGCGGCGGGCGCCAACGACGTCCTCGCCATCACGTTCGACATGTCGATCAACGCCATCACCTGGATCTTCCGGGTGGCGATCTTCGTCGTGCCGCCGCTGGCCTACGTCATCACCAAGCGGATCTGCCTCGGCCTGCAGCGCCGCGACCGCGACCTGGTGCTGCACGGACGCGAGACCGGCCGGATCGTCCGGCTGCCGCACGGCGAGATGATCGAGGTCCACGAGCCGATCTCGGACGCCGAGAAGTGGGCGCTCACCCAGCACACGGTGCACCGCCCGGCCGAGGTCGGCCCGGCCACCGACGCCAACGGCGTGCCGCGGCGACGGATCATGCTGGCGAAGGCCCGGGCCCGGGTGTCCCGCTTCTACTTCGAGGACCGGGTGGAGACGCCGACGCCGGCCGACGCCCGCGAGCTCGAGGGCAGCGAACACCACTGACCGCCTCCCCCGCGGGCGGGCTCGCCCTCGTCACCGGGGCGTCCGGCTACATCGGCGGGCGGCTCGTCCCCGAGCTGCTCGCCGCCGGCTACCGGGTCCGGGTGATGGCGCGACACCCGGAGCGCCTGCGGGACCGCCCGTGGACCGACGACGTCGAGCTGGTGCGCGGTGACGCCGCCGACGACACCTCGCTCGTCGACGGCGCTGCGCGGCGTCGACGTCGCCTACTACCTGATCCACGCCCTGGGCACGAGCGGCTTCGAGCGCACCGACCGCGACAACGCGCGACGTTCGCCGACGCGGCCCGCGACGCCTGCGGTCGGCCGGCTGGTCTACCTCGGCGGGCTCGCGCCCGAGGGCGAGGAGCTCTCGCCGCACCTGCGCTCCCGCCTGGAGGTCGGCGAGACCCTGCTGCGCCTGCGGCGTGCCGACGGCGGTGCTGCGGGCAGCGGTCATCATCGGCTCCGGGTCGGCGTCGTTCGAGATGCTGCGCTACCTCACCGAGCGGCTGCCGGCGATGGTGACGCCGCGCTGGGTCAGCACCCGCATCCAGCCGATCGCGATCCGCGACGTCCTGCGCTACCTCGTCGGTGCCGCGCGCGCTGCCCGCCGACGTGTCCCGGTCGTTCGACATCGGCGGCCCGGACGTCCTCACCTACCGGCAGATGATGCAGCGCTACGCGAGGGTGGCCGGCCTGCGGCGCCGGCTCATCGTCGCCCGTGCCGGTGCTGACCCCCGCCCTGTCCAGCCACTGGGTCGGGCTGGTCACGCCGGTGCCCAACTCGATCGCCCGGCCGCTGGTCGAGTCGCTGCGCAACGAGGTGGTCTGCCACGGAGCACGACATCGCCGCCTATGTCCCGGACCCGCCGGAGGGCCTGCTCGGCTTCGACCGGTCGGTCGAGCTGGCGCTGCAGCGCATCCGGGACGCCGAGGTCGTGACCCGCTGGTCGTCGGCGTCGGTGCCCGGCGCGCCGAGCGACCCGCTGCCCAGCGACCCGGACTGGGCCGGCGGCAGCCTCTACGTCGACCGCCGCCGCCGCGCGGTGCACGCCTCCCCCGACGCGCTGTGGCGGGTGCTGGAGGGCATCGGCGGCCAGAACGGCTGGTACTCCTTCCCGCTCGCCTGGCGGGTCCGCGGGCTGGCTCGACCGGCTGGTCGGCGGGCGTCGGGCCTGCGCCGCGGCCGCCGGGACCCGGCATCGCGTCTACGTCGGCGAGACGCATCGACTTCTGGCGGGTCGAGGAGCGCGACCAGGGCCGGCTGCTGCGGCTGCGGGCCGAGATGCGCCTGCCCGGCCTGGCCTGGCTCGAGCTCGGCATCGATGACGCACCGACGACGACGGCACGACGGCGTCCGGCGGCGCTCACGACGTACGTCCAGCGGGCGGTCTTCCACCCGCGCGGGCTGCTCGGCCACGCTCTACTGGTGGGCGGTCGCGCCGTTCCACGGCGTGGTGTTCGGCGGGATGGCCCGCAACATCGCCCGGGCCGCCGAACGGCTCGACGACCGCGACCGGACGAGGCTGACGCCGGCAAACGCCGTACCCGAAAGACGACACAACCGCCTCCGCCGGGCCCAGCAACCCGCCCATCAGGCCGTTGCGTCGTCTTCTCGGCCCGCCGCCCCAGGTGTCCAGACCTCGGCGGGCCTTCGAGGAGTGCTGCCGGCTCAGCCCATCGTGACGGGGCGGCCGGCCGGCAGCATGTCCGGCACCGCCCGCAGGTGCCGGTGGACCGGCTGGGTCTCCGCCCGGTGGGTGGCCCCGGCCAGCGCCTTCTCCAGCGCTGTGTCGAGCCGCTCGGCTGCGGTGCGCCACGGCGTGACCGGATAGGCCCGCTGGTAGAGGTGCGACGTCGAGGGCACCAGGCTGCTGAGCTCGACGTACTTGGCCACCTCGTCGGTCGTGGCGCAGTCGGCCTGCCAGTATCCGCGCCAGCTCACGCGCAGTCGTACCTCCGGAAGGTGCTCGGGGAGCGTGCGGACGACCTTCTCGACGCGCCAACCGCTCGCGCTCACCATCACCATGTGGCCTCCTGACGGCCCACAGTACGCCCTGTTGGTCAGCTCTTCTGCCGCCCTCGCCGCAGCCGCTCCTTCGCCTCGTCCTGGTCGACGATCGGCGCCGGGTACCCCAGCGCCGCGAAGTCGTCCTCCGGCAGCAGCCACGGCTCGTGCACGTAGGCGTCGTCGACGCCGGCCAGCTCCTCGACGTACCGCCGGACGTACGTGCCCCGCGGGTCGTGCCGCCGGGCCTGCAGGACGACGTTGTAGGTGCGGTTGAACCGGCTGTCCGTGCCCGTCCCGGCGACCCACTGCCAGTTCATCGTGTTGTTCGCGACGTCGGCGTCGAGCAGCAGGTCGACGAAGTGCTGCGCGCCCTCGCGCCAGTCGATGTAGAGCGTCTTGGTCAGGAAGTGGCCGACGATCAGCCGGGCCCGGTTGTGCATCCAGCCCTCCCGCGCGAGCTGGCGCATCCCGGCGTCCACGATCGGGTAGCCGGTGCGGCCCTCCTTCCACGCGGCGAGCTCCTCGTCGCTGCGGTGCCAGCGGTCGCCGCGCGGCCGGTAGTCGGCCGTCGTCGACGTCGGGCCGGGCCGCGAGCACCTGGTGGTGGAAGTCGCGCCACGCCACCTGGCGGACGAACGCCGCGGCGGCGCTGCTGCGGCTCGCACCGGCCGCGCGCACCAGCTCGACCGGCGACATGCAGCCGAAGTGCAGGTACGGCGAGAGCCGCGACGTGTTGTCGTTGCCCAGCGCGTCGTGGTCGCTCGTCGTAGTCGGCCGAGCGCCGTCGCGCAGCCACCGGTGCATCCGGTCCCGGCCGGCGCGTCTCGCCGCCGGGCGCCAGGTCGGGCGACGGCTGCCCGGTCGCGATGTCCGCAGGCGTCGGGCAGGTCACCGCGCGCCAGCGGCGGCATCCGCAGCGTCCGCGGGGTCGGAGCCAGGTCGCGGTGCGGCGCCTTCTCCCACTTGCGGAAGTACGGCGTGAACACCGACATGTGGTCCTTGCCGGCGGCGGTCACCGTCCCCCGGCGGCACGACCAGCAGGGCGTCGTCGTGCACCTCCACGCGTACGTCGTCAGGCAACCGCTCCTGCAGGCGGCCGAGCCGCGTTCGCGCGTACGCGCGTGACGTCACCCGCCATGTGCACCTCGTGCGCTCCGGTCTCCTGCGCCAGCCGGGCGACCTCCTCCGGCCAGACTGCCGCGGCGGACCAGCAGCCCGGCCCCGCGGTCGCGCAGCGAGGCGTCCAGGTCGGCCAGCGACTCGGCCAGGAAGCGAGCCCGGTTGGGCCGGTTGAAGGCCGAGCGCAGGATGGCGGTGTCCAGGACGAACACGGGCACGACCTGGTCGGCCGCCTCGGCTGCCGCGGCGAGCACGGGGTTGTCGTGGACCCGCAGGTCGCGGGTGAAGACGGCGAGCGCTGTCGAGGGCACGCCGTTCCTACTGCCCCGGCGGGCCGCCCGGATGCACCAGGCTGCTAGAGCGCGCTGCCCCGCAGCCAGTCGGACCAGGAGACGTTCCAGTCGGTGTAGCCGTTGCCCGGCTCGAGGCTGCGCGGGGAGCCCACGACCTTGACGACGTCACCGACGGTGCTCAGGTTGAACAGCCAGATGGCGTTGGACGGGCTCATGCCGACGCAGCCGTGGCTGACGTTGTCGCGGCCCTGGGAGCCGACCGACCACGGCGCGGCGTGGACGAACTCGCCGCTCCAGGTGACGCGCATCGCGTAGGGCACGTCGAGGCGGTAGTACTCGGGGTCGCCGGGCTGGATGCCGATGGTGCGGGCGTCCATGACCTTCAGCGTGTGCTTCTCGAGGATGACCTTGATGCCGTTGCGGGTCAGGAAGCCGGCCTTGCCGGTGCTGACCGGGATCACCCGGATCTTGTCGCCGTTGCGGAAGACCGTCAGCGTGTGCCGCGTCGACGTCGATGACACTGACCATCGAGGAGCCGGTGCGGAACTTCACGGTCCGGTTCTCCATGCCCCAGACGCCCCGGCCGGCGTCGACGCCCTTGCAGGTCGACGTCGACCGTGACCTTGGCGTAGGCCGGCCAGAACGTCCTTGGGCCGGTAGTGGACCTCCTCGTCACTGGTCCAGCTCCACGACGCCCTCGATCGGCTTGGACGTGGTGACGGTGAGGCGCTCCTCGACGGCGGCGCGGTCCTTGACCGGCTCGCTGAACCGCACGATGACCGGCATGCCGACGCCGACGCTCTGCTCGCTCAGCGGGGAGATGGACGTCTCGAGGACCTTGCGCGGGACGACCGTGGCGAAGGACGCCGACCGCTCCGTGGTCAGGCCGTTCTCGTCGACGGCGGCGGCCTGGAGGGTGTACCGCCGGGCGATCTTCAGCGGGTCGGTCGAGGTCCAGGTCAGGCCGTCCGCGGAGACCTCGCCGGCGACAGCCCGGCCCTTGTCGTCCGTCATCGACACCGCGTCGAGCTTGCCGTCAGTGGCCGAGACGGTGACGGGCTGCGCCGGGCGGCAGGTCGACGGAGTCGGAGTGCGGCTCGAACTCGATGATGGCGTGCGGGACCTGCTCCGTCTCGGCAGCCTCGACGGCGGCCTGGGCGGCGGGCGAGGGGTTCGTCGAGGTGCACCCGCTGGCGAGCAGCACGACCGAGCAGGCGGCGAGCGCCACTGCTGTGATCTTCATCCGCCCCTGCATCCCTGCCCCGCCCCGGTCCCCGAGCACGATCCCTCGCATGATGTCCCTGTCTGATGCGTCAACCCCGTCTGTGGAGATCAACGCCCGAGCAGTCTGACTGGTTGCCCCGTCAGACGTCCACTTGGCGCGTGAGGGGCCGGATAACGAATCGGCAAGTCTCGACCCCACCCTGAGCCTCAGGCGGGACCTCTCGGCTCGGGCGTTCGGCGGGGCGTTCGGCGGGGCGTACGGCGGGGGCCGGCGGTCAGGCGGCGGGCTCACCGCGGTAGTACTCGAACACCAGCCCGATCACCGACGAGGCCGCCGCCGATGGCGCCGATGATGAACAGCCACCAGCCGATCACGATGCCCAGGAAGGCCGTGGCGGCGAAGAAGGCCAGCGGCAGCGGCCACCAGCTGTGCGGGCTGTAGAAGCCCAGCTCACCGGCACCGTCGGCGATCTCGGCGGTCTTGCTGTCCTCGGGACGGGGGTCGATGCGGCGAGCGGTGAACAGCAGGTAGTAGCCGCAGGAAGGCCGAGGCCGGCGGTGAACGCCAGCGCCACCGTGCCCACCGGCTCCTCGGCCAGCACGCCGTAGATGACCGCCGAGATGGCGAAGAAGAAGAACCCCGCCGCGAACAGCCAGCCTTCGACCTTCATCGTCGGGCACCTCCCGGTCCGCCCTCGAGATCGGGTTCACCGAGCGCCTGGTCGAGCAGGTTCTTGTCCTCCGTCGGGGTGTCCATCGCCGCGACGTGCGGGTAGTGCAGGTCGAACGCCGGGCTCTCCGAGCGGATCCGCGGCAGCTCGACGAAGTTGTGCCGGGGCGGCGGGCAGGAGGTCGCCCACTCGAGCGAGCGGCCGTAGCCCCACGGGTCGTCGGTGGTGACCTTCGGCCCGCGCATGCTCTTGAAGACGTTGTAGAGGAACGGCAGCGTCGAGGCGCCGAGCAGGAACGACCCGATGGTCGACACCATGTTCATGCCGGTGAAGCCGTCGCTGGCGAGGTAGTCGACGTACCGGCGCGGCATGCCCGGCCACGCCGAGCCAGTGCTGGATCAGGAAGGTCGTGTGGAAGCCGATGAACAGCGTCCAGAAGTGGATCTTGCCGAGCCGCTCGTCGAGCATCCGGCCGGTCATCTTCGGCCACCAGAAGTAGAAGCCGGCGAACATCGCGAAGACGACGGTGCCGAACACGACGTAGTGGAAGTGGGCCACGACGAAGTAGGTGTCCGAGACCGGCCAGTCCAGCGGCGGCGAGGCCAGGATCATGCCGGTCAGGCCACCGAACAGGAAGGTCACCAGGAAGCCGATCGACCAGAGCATCGGTGTCTCGAAGGTGAGCGACCCGCGCCACATCGTGCCGATCCAGTTGAAGAACTTCACGCCGGTCGGCACGGCGATGAGGAACGTCATGAACGAGAAGAAGGGCAGCAGCACCGCCCCGGTCGGGAACATGTGGTGCGCCCACACCGTCACGGACAGGCCGGCGATGGCGATCGTCGCGAAGACAAGGCCCTTGTAGCCGAAGATCGGCTTGCGGCTGAACACCGGGAGGATCTCGGACACGATGCCGAAGAACGGCAGCGCGATGATGTAGACCTCGGGATGGCCGAAGAACCAGAACAGGTGCTGCCAGAGGATCGGGCCGCCGTTGGCCGGGTCGAAGATGTGCGCGCCGAACTTCCGGTCGGCCTCCAGCGCCAGCAGCGCCGCGGCCAGCACCGGGAAGGCCATCAGCACCAGCACGCTGGTGAGCAGGATGTTCCAGGTGAAGATCGGCATCCGGAACATCGTCATGCCGGGCGCGCGCATGCAGAAGATCGTGGTGATGAAGTTGACCCCACCCAGGATGGTGCCGAAGCCGGCCAGGGCCAGCCCCATGATCCACAGGTCGGCGCCGATGCCGGGCGAGAACAGCTCCGAGTTGAGCGGCGCGTAGGCGAACCAGCCGAACGACGCGGCGCCGTCCGGTGTCAGGAAGCCGAGCATCGTGATGAGGCCGCCGAACAGGAACAGCCAGTAGCTGAACATGTTCAGCCGCGGGAAGGCCACGTCCGGCGAGCCGATCTGCAGCGGCATGATGACGTTGGCGAAGCCGACGAAGAGCGGCGTCGCGAACAGCAGCAGCATGATCGTGCCGTGCATGGTGAACAGCTGGTTGTACTGCTCACCGGTGAAGAACTGGTTGCCCGGGCGGGCCAGCTCGGCCCGCATCAGCATCGCCATCAGTCCGCCGACGAGGAAGAAGACGAACGACGTGATCAGGTAGAGGTGGCCGATCGTCTTGTGGTCGGTGGTGGTCACCCACTTGACGACGATGTTGCCCTTGCTGCGGGTGCGGATGACTCCCGTGCCCGGACGGGGCGAGGCGGTGAGGGTCACTGGGCGCTCCCGGACTCGTTACGTTCCTTGAGGTCGGCGACGCGGGTGTCGTACTCCGCCGGCGCCACCACCTCGACGTTGAAGAGCATGCGGGAGTGGTCCTGCCCGCACAGCTCGGCGCACCTGCCCGTGAAGGTGCCCTGCTTGGTCGGCGTGATCTCGAACGTGTTGGGCTGGCCGGGGATGACGTCCATCTTGAACAGGAACGCCGGCACCCAGAACGAGTGGATGACGTCGTCGGACACCAGCCGGAACTGCACGCTCTCGCCCTCGGGCAGGACCAGGGTGGGCGGCTTGCCCGGCGTACCCGTCGTCTGCGCCCCGCCGTCGCTCGCGTAGGTGAACTGCCAGGACCACTGGACGCCGGTGACGGTGATCTTGTGGTCGGGGTTCGCCGACGTCGCATGATGATGTCCTCGTCACGCGCGGTGAAGTAGAAGAACACCGCGATCATGATGAACGGGACGACCGTGTAGAGGACCTCGATCGGCAGGTTGTAGCGCGTCTGCGGCGGCAGCCCGGTCGCGTCCTTCTTGCGCCGGTGGGCGATCGCCGGCCACAGGATCAGGCCCCAGGTCAGCGCCCCGACGGCCAGCGCCGCGATCCACGCGCCCTGCCAGAGGGACAGGATGCGCGGCGCCTGGTCGGTCGCGTCGCGCTCGGGCATCGCGAACGTGGGCAGCTCGTCGGACGAGCAGGCGGTGAGCGTGAGCAGGAGGAGGCCGCTGAGAGCGAGGACCCTGCCAGCGACCGGCCCCGGGCCGGGGTCGTGTCGTGCCAGACGGACGCAACGTTGCCTCTCCCGGGGTCGTGCCGGAGACGGGTCCCCAGCGGTCCAAGTCGCGGTCAGCACCCTACTCCAGACGACCTTGCCGACGGTGTCGTAGGTGGCGGTCTACGGTCGTGTCCGTGAGCGACGGCTGGACCTCCCGGGAACCGGCGCCGGCGAGCCCTCCCGGCGGGCACTTCGACGCGGCGTCCGGCGAGCCGCTGCACCCCGCCGCGCGCGAGGCCTGGCTCGCCGCGCGTCGACGCAGGGCTGGGCCGACCCGGCCCGGCTGCACCGCGAGGCACGCCGCGCCCGGCTGCTGCTGGACACCGCGCGGGAGTCCGTGGCCGGCGCGATCGGCGCGCGGCCGGACGAGGTGTCGTTCACGGCGTCGGGCACCCAGGCCGTCCACCTCGGGCTGCTCGGCCTCGCCGTCGGGCCCTCGGTGCGCGCGACGGCCGGGCCGTGCACGTCGTCCCCAGCGCCGTCGAGCACTCGGCGGTGCTGCACGCCGCCGAGCACCTGGCACGGACCGCCGGCGGCCACGGTGACCACCGTGCCCGTCGACCGGTCGGGCGCGCGTCGAGCCGCAGTCGTACGCCGGGGAGGTCGCCGCGCGGGCGCACCGGTGGTCGCCGCCCTCCAGCACGCCAACCACGAGGTCGGCACCCTCCAGCCGGTGGCCGAGGTGGCCGCGACCTGCCGGGAGCACGGGGTGCCGCTGCTCGTCGACGCCGCCCAGACGGTCGGCCGGCTGCCGGTGCCGGCCGGGTGGTACGTGCTCGCCGCCAGCGCGCACAAGTGGGGCGGTCCGGCCGGGCGTCGGCGTCCTCGCGGTACGCAAGGGAGTGCGCTGGCGGTCGCCGCTGCCGGCCGACGAGCGCGAGGCCGGCCGGGTGGCCGGCTTCGAGAACGTACCCGCCGATCGTCGCGGCGGCGGCCGCCCTCGAGGCCGTGACCCGCGAGGCGTCCACCGAGGGACCCGCGGCTGTCACGCCCTGGTCGACCGGCTTCGGGCGGAGATCCCGCGCCGGCGTGCCGGACGTCCAGGTGGTCGGCGACCCGCTGCGACCGGCTGCCGCACCTGGTGACGTTCTCGCTGCTCTACGTCGACGGCGAGGCGCTCGTCACCGAGCTCGACCGGGCCGGGTTCGCGGTCAGCTCCGGCTCGTCGTGCACGGCGAGCACGCTGCGACCGAGCCATGTGCTGGAGGCGATGGGCGTGCTGACCCACGGCAACGTGCGGGTCTCGCTCGGCCGCGGGACGACCGCAGCCGAGGTCGAGGCGTTCCTGGACCTGCTGCCCGGCCTCGTCGAGCGGCTGCGCCACGGGTCCGGGGCGGTCGGGCTGTGAGCGACGACTGCCGGCGAGGACGAGGTCGCGCTGACGGTGGACGCGCAGGGCTGCGCTGCCCCCTGCCGGTCATCGAGCTGGCCCGGCAGATCGGCGACGTGCCGGTCGGGTCGGTGGTCGGCGCTGCTCGCCGACGACGAGGCGGCCCGGCTCGACGTCCCCGCCTGGTGCGAGATGCGCGGCCACGCCTACCTCGGCGAGCCCACCCCGGCGACCTTCCACGTCCGCCGCACCCACTGACCACAGCTGCATGATCAACCCCGCTTCTGCATGATCACCCCCCGCTGCATGATCAACCCCCCGTTGATCATGCAGCGAATGGTTCTGCGACCCCCTGACCTGCGCGAACACCCCCGTTGATCATGCAGTAGTGGTTGGCAACCACAACTGCATGATCAACGGGAGAAGGGGTTGGGTCAGCGGCGTCCGACGTGCGAACGGGTCGGGGAGGGGGAGGGCGCGGTCGAGGAGCTCGAGGTACGCCGGCCGCGAGACCTCGACAGCGCCGAGGGTGACCAGGTGGCGGTGGCCCACTGCACGTCGAGCAGCCGGTTGGCCGGCCCCGCCGCGTGCAGCAGCTCGACCAGCCCCACCAGCGCCACCTTGGACGCGTCGCGGTCCCCGCGCTCCGGCCCTGGAACATCGACTCCCCCGCGAACAGCCCGCCGACCGCCACCCCGTACAGCCCGCCGGCCAGCCGCTCCCGGCCGTCCGCCCCCACCGCCCATGCCTCGACGCTGTGCACCCAGCCCGAGGTTGTGCAGCTGCCGGTACGCCGCCGCGACATCGCGCCGGATCCACCCGCCCTCGCGACGCGGGTCGGCGCAGGCGGCGACCACCTCGTCGAACGCCGTGTCGACGCGCACCTCGAAGCGCCGGCACGACGCCCGCAGCGACCGGCTCACCCGCAGCCCGTCCAGCGGGATCACCCCGCGCGGGTCCGGCGACCACCAGCCCACCGGCCCCCGCCGGCGGCGCAACGGCATCGGGAACAGCACCGGCGCGGTACGCCGCCAGCAGCGTCGCCGGCTCCAGGTCGGCGCCGACGCCGAGGAAGTCCTCGCCCGGCGTCGCGCCGGAGAGGTCGAAGGCCCAGCGCGACGGCCCGGGATCGACCGTTCCCCCGGCTCTCACCCCGCGCCGCCGTTCGTCAGGGGCGCGGGCACCGCAGGTGTGGCTCGACGTCGGCGACGGCACCCGGGCCGTACGCCGCCCCGAGCCGTTCCAGGAACCGCGCCTGTCCGAGCTCGTACTCCTGCGTCCCGACGGTCTCGATGACGTACGTCGCCAACAGGCTGCCGACCTGGGCGGCCCGCTCGTGGCCGAGGCTCCCAGGCAGAGCCGCCAGGAAGCCCGCGCGGAACGCGTCGCCCACGCCGGTGGGGTCGACCTTGCGGTCCTCCGGGCAGCACTCGACCTGGATCGACGGCTCCCCCTTGCGGTCGACGCGCACCCCCTTGGCGCCCAGCGTCGTGACCCGGGTGCCGACCCGGTCGAGGATCTCGCTCCGAGCTCCACCCGGTCTTCTGCTCGGCCAGCGCCGCTTCGTACTCGTTGGTGAACAGGTAGGTCGCGCCGTCGATCAGCTGGCGGATGCCGTCGCCGTCCATCCACGCGAGCTGCTGGCAGGGGTCGGCGACGAACGGGTAGTCGCGCAGCCGGCACTCCTCGGTGTGCCGCATCATCGCCTCGGGGTCGTTGGCGCTGATGAGGACCAGGTCGAGGCCGCCGACGCGTGCGGCGATCGGCGCGAGCTCGATCTCGCGGGCCTCGCTCATCGCGCCGGCGTAGAACGACGCGATCTGGGCGTGGTCGGAGTCGGTCGTGCACACGAAGCGCGCCGTGTGGCGCAGCTCGGACACGTGCACCGACTCGGTGTCGACGCCGTGGCGCTGCAGCCAGGACCGGTAGTCGGCGAAGTCCTGGCCGACGGCCCCGACCAGGATCGGGTCCAGCCCCAGGCAGCCGAGGCCGAACGCGATGTTGGCCGCGATGCCGCCGCGACGCATCTCGAGGTCGTCCACGAGGAAGGACAGCGAGATCTTGTCCAGCTGGTCGACGACGAGCGACTCGGCTGAACCGGCCCTCGAAGGTCATCAGGTGGTCGGTCGCGATCGAGCCGGTGACGGCGATGCGCATCGGAGGGGTCTCCCGTCGGAGGGACAGCGGTGCGGTGACGTGCGCTGGGCGTGCGTTGGTGCCGACACCAAAGACTACCGACCGGTAAGCGTTCCCTTGCCGAGGCACGGTCCATAGCGTGGGGTAGGTGACAGCCCTGGACGCCCGACCCGAGGTGCGCTCCGGTCCATCGACGGTGCCGCCTGCCACCGACGACCCGGCTGGTTCGTTCGACCGGATGGCCGCGGACGCCGCCGAGGTCGCCCGGCACCTGGCCGAGATGCCGCACCAGCGGCTGCTCCGCATCCCCGCCCAGGCCGTCGCGCTCGTCGAGGACCTCGGCAGCTACGGCGACTGAGCCGGGAACCCCTCGGCCGGTCCTCGCGTCCCACCTCTGTGACTCCCCCGATGACTCCCGCCTTGCTGCGCCGGGCCGCCCCGCTGGCGGTCGCCGTCGTCGTCCTGGTCCTGGTCTTCGGCGTCATCCGGCTATCGACCCGCCAGGTGAGGGTGTCGGCGGGTCCGGACCGGGCTCGGGAGGCGAGCCCGGCGTGCTGCGCCTCGCGCAGCTGGACTGCTCCCGGAGACGCCTCCCCCGACCCGCGCTACACCCTCGCGGTCGACCTGGCCGACCTGCCGGACGGGCCGGGCGAGGCGCCGGTGCACATGTTGCGCAGCGCCGACCCGGGTCGCGCCGAGCGGCTCGCGACGGCGCTCGGCCTCGGCGGCGACCCGGTCCGGGAGCGCGGGGCCCGGGTCTGGCGGAGCCCGACCGCTCTGCTCACCGTGGAGACCGGCCACGGGGCGGCCTGGTCGTACGCGCTGGTCGTCGAGGACGGTGCAGCCGGCACAGGCGGCACGGCGGCACCGGCGGAATGGGCGGCACAGTCAGCGCTGACGGCACGATCAGCTCAGACGGTGCGGTCAGCTCAGACGGTGCGTCAGCTCAGACGGTGCGGTCAGCTCAGACAATGCTGGCGGTGCAGATGACCCGAGCCGTGGCCGGGCAGACCTCCCGCGACCAGGCCGTCGCCATCACCCGCGACTGCTCGCCGACGCCGGCATCGAGGCGGGGCGGCTCACGGCCGGACCGGCAGGACCCAGCGTCCTGGTGACCGGTGCGCCGACCGTGGCCGGGCTCCCGTCGTTCGGGCAACTCGGTGACCGTGGTCGTGAACGGCTCCGAGGTGCTGTCCGCACAGGGCCGCCTCGCGGACACCGAGGAGGGGACGAGCTATCCCCTGGTGACGGCAGCCAAGGCCTGGGACGACCTCGTGCGCACGCCGCTGCCGATGACCTTGATGGCCTGCCCCGAGCAGCTGCCCCCGGGTCAGGACCCGGTCGCGTGCGGTGGCCCGGTCACGGTGACCGGCGCCGAGCTGGGTCTGTCGCTGCAGTGGTCCGAGACCGGGCCGTTGCTGGTGCCGTCCTGGCTGTTCGAGGTCGAGGGGTCACCCGACCCGCTGGCCCGGATCGCCGTCGACCCGCGCTACGTCGAGCCGGCCGACGCCCCACGACGCACCGCCGTCCGCTCCGGGAGGCGGCGTCCCCGGGTCGACCGGCACCGCCGTTCCGCCCGCCACACCCAGCACAGCACCGAGCACCGAGCCAGGCCCCGACGACCGCATGTCGCGGTTCACCTCCGTCACCCGGGGTGCCGACGGCCGGTCCTCGACGTCACGTTCTGGGGCGGGGTGGAGGACTGCTACGCCTACACCGTCCGGGCACAGGAGGGCGCCGAGGTCGTCGCGCTCTCGCTGTCCGAGCGGTCGACGTTCAAGGGTGCATGCATCGACATGGCGCAGGAGTACGACCGGACGGTGCGGCTGGAGCAACCTCTCGGCGTACGCCGGGTCGTGGACGCCACCACCGGCGACGTGCTGCTGCGCCCGACACGCTGACCGCCCGCCCCCACAGCGGGAGACGGGCGGTCGTGTGCGCTCAGGCGATCAGTGGAACGAGTCGCCGCAGGCGCAGGACCCGCCGGCGTTCGGGTTGTCGATCGTGAAGCCCTGCTTCTCGATGGTGTCGACGAAGTCGATGGTCGCGCCGCCGAGGTAGGGGGCGCTCATCCGGTCGACGACCACGCCGACCCCGCCGAAGTCCTTGGTGACGTCGCCGTCGAGGTCGCGCTCGTCGAAGAAGAGCTGGTAGCGCAGGCCGCTGCAGCCGCCAGGCTGCACCGCGACCCGGAGCCGTAGGTCGTCACGGCCCTCCTGCTCGAGCAGGCTCTTGACCTTCAGCGCGGCGGTGTCCGTGAGGACGATGCTCTGCGTCTCGGTGGTCTGGTCCTGAACGGTCATCTACTGGCTCCCAAAGCGTCGGACGACTGGCCTCCTCGGAGCGAACTCGGCACTCCGGGCGGTCATTCCCGTCCATGGTGACACACGCAGCGACAATTTCCGGCCTCGGCCACAGCTCATCTCGACCACGTACGCGCGACCCGCTCGGCCAGTCCGGCCAGCCGTTCCGCGGGAGTGTGACCCTCGTCACCCGGCGGGTCGGCCGACCCGGCGTCGTGCACCGCGAACGCGGCGTCGATGCCAGCGGCCGACAGCTCGCGGCGGCCGACGTCGACCCGCTCGGCGAGCACCACCGTCGGCCGCCCGGCACGCTGCGCTGCCCGGGCGACGGCGACGACCACCCGGCCGCGCAGCGCTTCCCAGTCGAAGACGGCCTGTCCGGTGAGCGCCAGGTCGGCATCGCGGACCCGGTCGTCGAGGCCGACCGCGCTCGCCACCAGCTCGGTGCCGTTGACCCGCTCGGCGCCGAGCAGCAGCAGCCCGAACCCGATGCCGCCACCGGCTCCGGCACCGGGCCGTACCGCCAGCCCGCCGTCGGTCTCGGTCGCCCACTCCCGCAGCGAGGTCTCCAGCGCCTCCCGGGCCGCCCGGTCGGCACCCTTGGCCGCCGCGAAGCCGTGGGCGGCCCCGGAGTGGCCCATCAACGGCGCATCCGTCGCGGTCGCGGCGACCAGCTCGATGCCGGCGACCAGCCCGCGGCCGGCCTCCAGCCCGTCCAGGGCCGCAACCAGCCCGCGCCCGCCGTCCGTCGTCGCCGTGCCGCCGACGCCGACGATCACCCGGGCCGCACCGGTGCCGACGGCCGCCGCCACCAGCTCGCCGACCCCCTCGGTGGACGAGCCCGCCGCGTCCCGCTCCGAGTCGCTGACCAGGTGCAGCCCGACCGCCTCGGCCGTCTCGACGTACGCACTGTCCCCCGCGACGAGGATCCGCGCCGGCACCGGCTCCCCCAACGGTCCGTGCACCGTCACCACCGACAGGTCGCCGCCGAGGGACGCGTGCAGCACGTCGAGGAACCCGGGCCCGCCGTCGGAGAGGGGCAGCCGGTCGAGGACGTCGTACGGCGCGCTGCGGGCCCACCCCTCGGCCACCGCGTCGGCGGCCTCGGCAGCCGTCAGCGACCCGGCGAACCGGTCGGGGGCCAGCAGGATGCGCACCCCCCGATCATGTCCCGTCGGCCACGGTGATCACGAAAGGTTCGGGCAGCAAGTGCTGACCAGACCTTTCGTGATCATGACGAGCGAGCCGCATCCACAGGTGCCGCCGGGTGCACAGAAGGGGCTAGGGCGACTGGTGGGCTGCTGCGCAACGCTGATCATCGACCCGTGCCGCGACTGCGACCGCGAGCGACGGATGCTTTGACCAAGCTGGCCGAGAGCCAGGCGGGCGTGATCAGCCGTGCCCAGGCGCTAGGCCTGGGCATGTCCCCGGACCAGATCAAGCGGTCGGTCGGCACCTCCTGGCAGAGGTCCGACCACACCGGCGTGTACCTGACCATGACGGGACCCGTGCCGTACCTGTCCCGGTGCTGGGCGGCTCTTCTGCACGCCGGCGACGGAGCGGCGCTCAGCCTGGAGACCGCTGCGTGGGTGTGGGGCCTCCTCGACGAGCCACCCGCCACCGTGCACGTGATGGTCGACGGCGGTCGCCGCCTCGCCAGACAGCAGGGGGTGCGCTTCCACATCCGCACCCATCTCGCTGGCCGGATCCATCCCGCCCGGTTACCCGCGGTCGTGCGACTCGAGGAGACCGTGCTCGACATGGTTGACCGGCGCTCCACCACGGAGCTGCACGTGATCGATCTCGTGCTGCGTGCGTGTCAGCGGCGCCTCACCAGTCCCCGCAGGATCGAGCTCGCGCTGGCCGGTCGCCGGAAGATCCGTCATCGCACCCTGGTCCTCGACATGGTCAGCGAGGTACGCGACGGCGTCCAGTCGGCATTGGAGCTGCGCTATGTCCGCCGGGTTGAAGGCGCCCACGGCCTGCCGCGTGGCCAGCGCAACCTTGCCGAGGGGCGCCGTGGCCGCCGCCGGTACCGGGACGTGCGCTACCTCGCGTACCGCCTCGTCGTTGAGCTGGACGGCCAAGCCGCACACCCAGAGGACAAGCGCGAGGACGACGACCTGCGTGACAACGAGCTGGTGCTCGACGAGGCGACCCGCACGCTGCGGTACGGCTGGCGCTCGGTGACTGCACTGCCGTGCGAGACAGCAAGCCAGGTCGCCCGACTGCTGCGGAGCGGCGGTTGGCCCTGCACCCCGCGTCGGTGCGGTCCAGCCTGTCGGCTCGACCACACCTCATGATCGCGAAAGGTCCGGGCAGCAAGAACTGACCGGACCTTTCGTGATCACGGTCGCGTCGGGGGGCGGCGGGCGTCAGGTTGGGGCTGGGAGCAGGTCGACGACGTGCTCGGCGATGGCCAGGCTCGACGTCGCGCCGGGTGACGGCGCGTTGCGCAGCAGCAGGATCGGGCCGACCTGCTGCAGCACGAAGTCGTCGACCAGCGTGCCGTCCCGCGACACGGCCTGCGCCCGGACGCCCGACCGGGCCGGCTCCAGGTCGGCGCCAGCCAGCCCCGGGAGATAACGGCGGGCCTGCCGGGCGAACAACCGGCGCGACGCGGAACTGGACAGCTCCCGTACTCCCGTACGCCAGTGCCGGGCCGCCATCCGCCGCGTCCCCGGCCAGGCCAGGACCTCGCGCAGGTCCCCGGGGCTGACGTCGCGCCACCGGTAGCCGTCACGGGACAGCGCCATCACCGCGTTCGGCCCGACGAGCACCTCGTCGTCGACGGTGCGGGTCAGGTGGATGCCGAGGAACGGGAAGCGCGGGTCCGGCACCGGGTAGACCAGGCCGCGCACCCGGTCGCGGCGCCGCGGGCCGGAGCCGGTAGTACTCGCCCCGGAACGGCACGACGCGTACGTCGCCGTCGGCGCCCACCATCGCCGCCAGGGCGTCGCCGTGGACCCCGGCGCAGACCACCAGCCGCTCGACGACGTCGGCGTAGTCGCTGCCGGACACGACCTCCACCAGGTCGCCGATCGGCGTGAGGGCCGTGACCGGCGACGACAGCCGGACCTCACCGCCGAGGTCCCGCACCTCGTCGGCCAGCGCCCGGGAGACGGCACCGAAGTCGACGACAGCGGTGTGCGGCGAGTGCAGCGCCGCTATCCCCTCGACCTCCGGCTCGAGGTCGCGCAGCCCGGCGCGGTCGAGCCGGGCCAGGTCGGGGACGCCGTTGCGCCGTGCGCGGTCCTCGATCCAGTCCAGGCCGGCTACCTCGTCGGGTGAGGTCGCGACCACGACTTTGCCGAGCTCGCGGTAGGGCACCCCGTGCTCGGCGCAGAGCCTCGCGCAGCAGCCCGGCCCCACGACGGCACAGCGTGGCCTTAAGCGATCCCGGCTCGTAGTAGAGCCCGGCGTGCACGACGCCGCTGTTGTGGCCGGACTGGCCGGCACCGACGTGGTCGGCGGACTCGAGCACCGTCACGGGGGTCGCCGGGTAGCGGCGGAGCAGCTCGCGGGCCACCGCGAGCCCGACGATGCCGGCACCGACGACCACCGTTCCCCGGTGCCCGATGCCTCGCCTGCCTCCCAGGCCCGCCGTCGCCACCCCTGCATCGTGGCAGGATCGTGGCGTGACGACGACAGGGCTCCCCGAAGGTGTGCAGCCGAGTCCCCTGGCCTTGCTGCTGCTCGGCCGCAACGACCCCGACCTGCGCACCGAGCGCGGCGTCGAGTGCCCCGGCGACCTGCCGTCGCCGAGCGACCCCACCCTGGTGGAACGGGCGCGGGTGGCAAAGGCCACGCTCGGCGACCAGGTGTTCGTGCTCGGCCACCACTACCAGCGCGACGAGGTCATCGCGTTCGCCGACGTCACCGGCGACTCGTTCAAGCTGGCCCAGCAGGCGGCCGCGCGGCCGGAGTCGCCCTACATCGTGTTCTGCGGCGTGCACTTCATGGCGGAGTCGGCCGACATCCTCACCGCGCCGCACCAGCAGGTCGTGCTGCCCGACCTGGCCGCCGGCTGCTCGATGGCCGACATGGCGGCGCTGTCGCAGGTCGAGGACTGCTGGGACGCGCTAATGGCTGCCGGCGTCGCCGACGGCGTTGTGCCGGTGTCGTACATGAACTCCTCCGCCGACATCAAGGCGTTCACCGGCCGTCACGGCGGCACGATCTGCACGTCGTCGAACGCGAAGGCGTCGCTGGACTGGGCGTTCGGCAAGGGCGAGAAGGTGCTGTTCCTGCCCGACCAGCACCTCGGGCGGAACACCGCGGTTCTGCAGATGGGCATGTCCCTCGACGACTGCGTGCTGTGGGACCCGCACAAGCCGCGCGGCGGCCTGACGACCGAGCAGCTGCGCGGGGCGCGGATGATCCTCTGGCGCGGCCACTGCTCGGTGCACGGCCGGTTCAGCCTGGACTCGGTGCGCGACGTGCGCGAGCGGGTTCCCGGCGTCAACGTGCTGGTCCATCCGGAGTGCAAGCACGAGGTCGTCACGGCGGCGGACCACGTGGGGTCGACCGAGGTCATCATCCAGACGCTGGAGGCCGCGGCTCCCGGCTCGGCGTGGGCGCTGGGCACCGAGCTCAACCTGGTGAAGCGGCTCGCCGACGCCCATCCCGACAAGAAGGTCATGTTCCTCGACCGCACCGTCTGCTTCTGCTCGACGATGAACCGCATCGACCTGCCGCACCTGGTGTGGGCGCTCGAGTCGCTGGTCGAGGGCCGGGTCGTCAACCGGATCGAGGTCGAGGCGGAGACCGCGCAGGTGGGCACGCGCGGCGCTCGACCAGATGCTGGCGCTGCCCAGCCCGCAGGCGCGCAAGGACTGATCGCGCGGTGGGCAGCGACGACTCCCACTCGCACGGTTGGCGCCCGGCTGGCGGGGCTCCGGCTCACCCCGTGCACCGCTGCCCCGCCAGCCACCCGACCAGTCAGAGGCCGGGCGCGTCCCAGACCGGGAACCACCGGGCCAGGTCCGGCTCGATCCGCAGGTCGGACGCGAGCGCCGAGCGGACCTGCAGCTCGAGGGCGTTGTCGCGCTGCTCGCCGTCGCCGGTCGGCGCGAAGGGGTAGAACGTGCCGCGCTTGTAGAGGTAGACGAGGCCGAGCCGTCGACCGTCCGGCGCGGCGAAACCGACCAGCGAGCACAGCAGCGACGGCGCGAACCCGTTGTCCTGCAAGGTGCTGTTGATGGCGTGCAGATCGGTCACCAGGGCGGGCAGCTCGGACGGTTCGTGCCGGGCGACCAGCCAGGTGTAGCCGTGCGCGTCGGTGCTCGCCTCCACCTGCGGCCCGGCGTCGGCGTCCAGCAGCGTCTGGAGGTCGCCCTGGACGGTCGCGAAGGCCGCTCCCTCGGCCGCGCGGAAGCAGACCGAGCCGACCCCGGTGGGGCGCAGCCCGAGCGCGACCTCGAGGGTGACGGCCGCGTCGGGCACGGCGAACAGGCTGTCCAGGTCCGGCCGCACCTGCTTGCTGCGGCCGAGGACGGCATCGACCCACTTCACCGAGCGACACCCCTCACGCGGGAGGGCTGCCGAGCTGGGCGGCGATCTTGCCGAGCCGGTCGAGGCGCGTCCTCGAGCGGTCGGGTGCGTGGAGAACAGCGACGAGATGCTGAAGCCCGGGGCCACGGCGGGAGTGAAGAAGAAGGCGTTGAACGGCTCGGCGCGGCGCAGGTCCCTGGTCGGGATGCGCCCCATCTCGCCGCTGATCTTCACCAGCGCCGACGCCAGGGACGAGGGCATGCCGGTGAGCAACGCGCCAGCACGGTCCGCGGCCAGCTCGCGGTAGCGCGACAGGGCGCGGATCAGCAGGAAGGACAGCGCGTAGACAACGACGCTGACCAGCGTGATGACCAGCACGGCAGGCGCCCCGCCGTTGTCGTTGCGACGGCCCCCGCCGAACATCCCGCTGTAGAGCGTCATCCGGGTCAGGAACCCGGCCAGCACCCCGACGAAGGACGCAATGGTCATGACCGTCACGTCACGGTGCGCCACGTGCGAGAGCTCGTGCGAGAGCACGCCCTCGAGCTCGCGCTCGTCCAGCCGGCGCATGATGCCGGTGGTCGCGCAGACCACCGCCCGCTTCGGCGACCGCCCGGTGGCGAACGCGTTGGGCACGTCGGTGTCGGCGATCGCGACCTTCGGCTTGGGCATGTCCGCGAGAGCGCAGAGCCGGTCCACGATCGCGTGCAGCTGCGGCGCCTCCTCCGGCGTGACCTCGCGGCCGCCCATGGAGTAGAGCGCGAGGCGGTCGGAGAAGAACCACTGCGCGACGATGAACCCGCCGATGAGCACCAGCCCGAAGGCGCCGAAGTAGCGCACGAGCACGGCGCCGAGGACGACGAAGAGCAGGCCGAGCAGGAACATCGTGAAACCCATCCGCGCCATCAGGCCGCGGTCGGGGACGTACCGGGACCTGGACATCAGCCGGGGATGAGCCCCTCGCTCGTGTCGGTCAGCATCAGCCGGACCTCCTCGAGGGTGCTGTCCTCACCGGGCAGCAGAGCGTCGGACTCCTCCAGCGAGTCGTCCGGCAGCGGCTCGCCGACGGCGCGCACCTGGGCGAGCAGCTCGGCGAGGGCGGCCCGGTACGCGGCCTCGTCGCCGGCCTCGACCGCCCGCTCCAACCCGCTGTCGAGCCCGTTGAGCAGGTCGGCATGGGCGTCGTCGACCCGCAGCTGGCCCTCGCCCAGGATGCGCACGATCACGGTCGCTCCCCCTCGACGCGCTGGGGCTCGGTGGCCGTCGCCTCGGTGGTCGTTGCTCCGCCGGCCGGTGACGACGAACCCTCGATCGCCTCCGGCGCCTTCCCGGCACCGATCTCCCCGCGGAGGCGGGCCAGCTCCAGCTCGACATCGCCCTCGCTGGACATCCGCTCCAGCTCGGCGGTGATGTCGTCCTTGGCACTGCCCGACGCGTCGTCGAGGGCGCCGCTCGCCAGCAGCTCGTCGATGGCGCCCGCGCGGGCCTGCATCGCGAGCGTCTTGTCCTCGGCCCGCTGGACGGCGAGACCGACGTCGCCCATCTCCTCGGAGATCCCGGAGAACGCCTCGCCGATCTTGGTCTGCGCCTCGGCCGCGGTGTAGGTCGCCTTCAGCGTCTCCTTGCGGGTCCGGAACGCGTCGACCTTGGCCTGCAGCCGCTGCGAGGCGAGGGTGAGCTTCTCCTCCTCCGCCTGCAGCGCGGCGTGCTGGCCGGTCAGGTCCTGCTGCTGCTGCTGGACGCCCGACCGACGGGTCAGCGCCTCGCGGGCGAGGTCCTCGCGCCCCTGCGCCAGCGCCTGGCGGCCCTGGCCCTCGAGCTTGTCGGACTGCGTCTGCAGCTGCTGGATCTGCAGCTCGAGCCGCTTGCGCGAGGTCGCGACGTCGGCGACTCCGCGGCGGACCTTCTGCAGCATCTCCAGCTGGCGCTGGTAGGAGTAGTCGAGGGTCTCGCGAGGGTCCTCGGCGCGGTCCAGCGCCTTGTTCGCCTTCGCGCTGAAGATCATCTTGAGCCGCTTCATGACGCTCATCGGCGGTGGAGCCCCCTTCGTGTCGACGTCCCGACGTCCGACTCTGTCGGTGCCGGCAGAGCACCGACCACACTAGAACGTCCGTCGAACCGGCGCGCCTGTCGCAGACCTGACGACCTCGGGGCGGCCGGAGTTCCCGACGGTAGGGTGAGCCCCGTGTTCGGACGCAGCAAGGAGACGACGGCGCCCACGGTGCGTCCGGCGCGTCCATGACCACGACAGCACCAAACCGGGCGGCAAGGGCCGGCCGACCCCGAAGCGCAGCGAGGCCGAGAAGGGCCGGCGCCGCGCGGTCGCCGCGCCGCGGGACCGCAAGGAGGCCTACAAGAAGGTCCGCGAGCGCCAGCGCGAGGAGCGCGGACGCTCGATGCAGGCCCTGCGCACCGGCGACGAGCGCCACCTGCCCGTCGCGCGACCGCGGCCCGGTCCGCCGCTACGCCCGTGACATGGTCGACGCCCGCCGCTCCGTCGCCGAGTTCTTCCTGCCGCTCGCGTTCATGATCCTGGTCCTCATCTGGGCCGGCAACGCGCAGCTGAAGGGCATCGGGAACGCGCTGTGGCTCGCGGTGGTCGTGCTCGTCGTCGTCGACTCCATCGTGCTGGGCATCCGGCTGAAGCGCGGGCTGCGGCAGCGGTTCCCGGACGAGAGCCATCGCGGCGCCCTGCCCTACGCCCTGATGCGCAGCATGCAGATCCGCCGCTTCCGGCTGCCGCCGCCCCGGGTCCGCGCCGGCCGCCGGCGCAGCCGCCGCGGTTGACCGCCCCGCCCGCCGGACGCCACCAGCGGTTCGACGAGGGCCGGAACACCTGGCTGGCCCGCCTCGGCAACCTGCGCAACGTCGTCCGCCAGGAACTTGTCGCCCGGCAGCTCCGCGACGCCCTCGCCGAGCTGCTGCCCGCCGGCCCGCTGACCGTGCTCGACGTCGGCTGCGGCCAGGGGACGCAGTCGCTGATCCTCGCCCGCGCCGGCCACCATGTCACCGGGATCGACACGTCACCCGAGATGTTGGCCGCGTTCGTCGACGCGCTCGCGGCCGAGGAGGCCGCGGTGCGCGAGCGGGTGGTCCTCGTCGAGAGCGACGTCCGCAGCTTGCCCGCGGACGGCAGCTTCACGACGTACGACGTGGTGCTGTGCCACGGCGTCCTGATGTACCTCGACGACCCTGAGCCGGCCCTGACCGCGCTGTGCGCCGCCACCGGTGACGGCGGGCTGCTGTCGCTGGTCGCGCGCAACCGGGAGGCCATGGCGATGCGCCACGGGCTGCGCCGGCAGTGGGCGCGGGCGCTCGAGGCGTTCGGCGCGACGGACTACGTCAACGAGCTCGGCGTCGCCGCCCGCGCCGACTCGATCGACGACCTGACCCGGCGGATGGCCGAGTACGGGCTCGCCGTCGCGCGCTGGCACGGCGTCCGGGTGCTCACCGACACCGTGCCGCTCGAGGAACTGCTGCCGCCGCCGGACGAGCTGGCCCTGCTGCTCGACGTCGAGGAGCGGGCCGGCCGCACCGACCCTTACCGTCGGGTCGCCCCGCTGGTGCACCTGCTCGCCACCCGTCCCTGAAGGCGGCGCGAGGGTCAGTCGGTGGGGCGTTGCTGGGGGGCGTTCTTGATGGTCCTGCCGGGGTCCCGCTCGACGACGTCGCCGATGGCCTCGTCGATCTGCTTCATCGCGACGTCGGGGATCTCGACACCGGCCGCCCCGACGTTCTCGACGACCTGCTCCGGCCGGGACGCGCCGATCAGCGCACTGGCGACGTTGTCGTTCTGCAGCACCCATGCGACGGCGAGCTGAGCCATCGTCAGGTCCAGCTCGTCGGCGATCGGCTTGAGCTCCTGCACCCGGGCCAGCACGTCGTCCTTCATGAACCGCTTGATCATGTCCGCGCCGCCCTTCTCGTCGGTGGCGCGCGATCCGGCCGGCGGTGCCTGGCCGGGCAGGTACTTGCCCGACAGCACGCCCTGGGCGATCGGCGACCAGACGATCTGCGAGACGCCGAGCTCGCGGCTGGTCGGCACGACCTCCTCCTCGATGACGCGCCAGAGCATGGAGTACTGCGGCTGCGACGAGATGAGCTGGATGCCGTGCTCGTTCGCCAGAGCAACACCGGCCCGGATCTGCTCGGCGGTCCACTCGCTGACGCCGATGTAGAGCGCCTTGCCCGAGCGCACGACGTCGGCGAACGCCTGCATCGTCTCCTCGAGCGGCGTCTCGGTGTCGTAGCGGTGCGCCTGGTAGAGGTCGACGTAGTCGGTCTGCAGCCGGCGCAGCGAGCCGTCGATCGACTCCAGGATGTGCTTGCGCGACAGGCCGATGTCGTTCTTCCCGCGCGGGCCGGTCGGCCAGTAGACCTTGGTGAAGATCTCCAGCGACTCGCGGCGCTCGCCCTTGAGCGCCTCGCCGAGCACCGTCTCGGCCTTGGTGTTGGCGTAGACGTCGGCGGTGTCGAAGGTGGAGATGCCGGCGTCCAGCGCCGCGCGGACGCAGGCCGTCGCCGCGTCGTTCTCGACCTGGGAGCCGTGGGTGAGCCAGTTGCCGTAGGTGATCTCGGAGATCTTCAGACCGCTGTTGCCGAGGTATCGAAAGCGCATGACGTCAACCCTAAGGTGGCCGGGTGCGCGTTGCCGCGGCGGTGGTCGCCGGATCCGTCCTCGTCGGGTGCACCGCGGGTGGCGGTGACGGCGCCTCCTCGCGTACGTCCGTGCCGACTGTCACGACGACCGCCGCGACCTCCGTCCCGGCGCCCAGCCCGACGTCGGCCACCGCGTCGTCCGCTCCGACGCGCAACCGCGCCCTGGACAGGCCGCTGATCCGGGCGGCGTATCGCAACGACCTCGCGCGAGCGTCGCGGCTGATCGCGGCCGGGGCGGACGTGAACCGCAAGGACAGCACCGAGCAGAGCGCCTATCTCATCGCGACCAGCGAGGTGGGTGACGACCCGCGGCTGCTGGACCTCACGCTGGCCGCGGGAGCCGACGTGCACAGCCTGGACAGCTTCGACGGGACCGGGCTGATCCGGGCCGCCGACCGCGGCTACCCGGCGATCGTGCGGCGGCTGCTTCGGACCGAGATCCGGGTCGACCACGTCAACAACCTGGGCTGGACTGCGCTGCACGAGGCGGTGATCCTCGGCGACGGCAGCCGTGACTACGTGCGCGTCGTGCGGCTGCTTGTCGAGGCCGGCGCGGACGTCAACAAGCCCTCGCAGCGGGACGGCATCCGGCCGCTGCAGCACGCGACCACCCTCGGCTTCACCGAGGTGGCGCGGGTGCTGCGCGCAGCCGGCGCGCGCTGAAGCTGCGCCGCACGTCGACTCGGCTACTCGGCCGGGTGCAGGCTCATCGGGCCGTAGACCACGCGGTCGCCCTCGAGCAGGGTCACCTGGTCGACCCCTTCGGCGAGCAGCTCCTGCCACGCCTCCCCCACCCACGACTCGGCGTCGGCCTGGCTGGGGAAGCGGTCGGCGTCGGCTCGCTCCACGGGCGAGCCGTCGCCGGCCTCGAACCGCCACGTGTAGGTCATCGCCGTCCGTCCTCTCGTCGCCGTCTGCCGTCTCATGGACGCGATCGCGTCCGTGTCCTTGACGCGTCAGTGTCAGAGTCAGTGTCTTTGACGGGACGCTACCCCGCGTGGTCTAGTCCGAGGTGCCGGCGTCACCGTCGGCGGACAACTGCATACGCGTCCACGCAGGGGAAGCCGGTCGGAAGCCGGCACTGACCCGCAACCGTAGGCCGCAGCCCCCGCCGTCCCCAGGACGGCGCCAGGGCGCCGCGGCGAGTCGGAGCACCTGTGCGAACGCGAGCGGCTCCTCTCATTCCGTCGAGGTATGCGGGGCGGAGCCCGGACCCATGGGTCCACGAGCACTCCGCCCCCCACGCGCACCAGCGCGTCGGGGGCGTCGTCGTCTCGTGCGCCCGGCCGGTCGGGGATCCGTCGCGGATCGCTCCCGTGAAAGGACACCCCCGTGTCACGTCCCGCACCACCTGCCCGTGCCAGGCGGCACCGGCTGCTGGCCGCGCTGTCGCTCCTCCTCGTCCCCGCCGTCCTCCTCGCCACCCCCGGGCTGGCCGAGGCGGCACCCACCAGAGACCGCGCCGACGCCGGCGCCGGCTGGCTGGGCCGCCAGCTCGACGACGAGTCGCATGTCGTCGTCGGCCAGTTCGGTCCCGCGTACGGCCAGACCGCCGACCTCGTCCTCGCCCTCAGCGCCGCGGGCGTGGGCAAGGGCAAGGCCGCCGCGGCGACCCGCGCGCTGAAGGCACACGTCGTGGACTACACCGGCGGCGGCGACACCGACGAGTACTACGCCGGGTCGTTCGCCAAGCTGCTCGTCGTGGCCGCCGCCCGGCGGACCGACCCGAGGGCGTTCGGCTCCTCGGAGCGGTCCGACCTGGTGGCCGAGCTGCGCGGCCTCGAGTGCGGCCCGCGCCGCACGGACTGCGCCGCCGCAGACCGCGGCCGGTTCAGCGACATCAGCCAGTTCGGCGACTTCAGCAACGGGATCACCCAGTCGCTGGCCCTGCTGGGCCTGGCCCGCACCACGCGGGCCGGCCCCTCCGTCGCCTCGGTCGGCTTCCTGCTCGACCAGCAGTGCGACAACGGCGCGTTCCCCGAGTCCTTCGGCACCACCACCTGCACGGGCTCGGTCGACGCGACCGGCTACGCGGTCCAGGCGCTGACCACGGTCGGCACCCCGGCCGCCGACGCCGCAGCGGCCGACGCCGGCCGCTGGCTGGCCCGTCGCCAGCACGACAACGGCTCGTTCACCGGCAACGAGACGCGCAACGCCAACAGCACCGCCCTCGCGGCGCAGGCCTTCGACGCACTCGACCGGCCCACCAGGGCCCGGCAGGCACGCGCGTTCCTGCGCTCGCTGCAGGCCACCTGCGGGGCGAAGCCGGCGCTGCGCGGGTCGGTGCGGTACAGCCGCGCGGAGGCAGGCGACCGGATCCTGGCCACCACCCAGGCCGTCCCCGCCCTGGCCCGGGTGACCCTCGGCGAGGTCACGTCGGCCGGCTCGGTGCGCGGCCTGCCCCGGCTGGCCTGCTAGCCGGGTCGACCGATGCGGACAGCAGGCCGGCAGGGACCTTCACGGGCTCGCCCGCTCCCGCCTCGCGGCCGTCCTGGTCGCGGGGTGGGCGGTGGCGACCTCCGTCGGTCCTCGGCCTGCTGTCCGCGCCGCCGGTCGCCGCGGCCGAGCCGTGCGTCGGCGTCATCGTCGACGCCCGGCTGCTCGGCGGGCCGGTCGACACGGCCTGCGCGAACGGCGACCCGGACAGCGGCCTGGACGCCCTGACCATGGCCGGCTTCCGCTACGCGTTCGTGCCGCGCCAGCCGGGGCTGGTGTGCCAGATCGACGGTCGCCCGAGTGCAGCCGCACGAGCACCACCACCTACTGGTCCTACTGGTACCGCGCCAAGGGGTCGAGCCGGTGGGTCTACGCCAACGAGGGCGCCGGCACCCACGACCCCGAGCCCGGCTCCACCGAGGCGTGGGTCTGGCAGGACGGTGGCCGTCGCGAGCCGCCGGACATCGCGCTGCGACGGATCTGCCCGCAGGTCGCGGAGCCAGCCGGGCGACCGGGACCAGCGCCTCCCCGTCGCCGGAGCGCACCCGAGAGGCGACGCGCAGCGCGGAGCCTCGGCCGTCGACAGCGGCTGCCGCGTCGAGCTCGTCCGGACGTACGGACGACAGGTCCTCGCCCGACGCCACCCGCACCACCGAGCCGCCGCCCTCGGCCGGCCCCTCCACCACCACGACAGACACGTCGGCGGATCACGAGACAGCCACGCCGTCCCAGTCCGGCGTGGCGTCTGAGGATCAGCTGGCGGAGCGGGGCAGCGGCGGCGCGTGCCCTGGGCCGGCGTCGTGCTCGGCGGCGGGCTCATCGCGGCACTCGGCGGCGCTGCGTTCGCCCGCGCCCGCGCCGGCTCGAGCGGATCATGAGACCGCCGCGCCGGGCGGTGTCGGCACGGCGGCTGGTGATCAGCGACGCCGCGCGGCTGCGCCCGCTGCACCCGGGCGCGTGGTGGCTGTGGGCGACGGGGCTGGCGACCGCCGCGAGCCGCACCACCAACCCGCTGCTGCTCGGCCTGGTCCTGGCCGTCGCCGGTTACGTCGTGATGGCCCGGCGCAGCTCGGCGCCGTGGGCCCGCGCCTACGGCTTCTACCTGCGGATGGGGATCGTCGTCATCGCCATCCGGGTGGTGTTCGCGGCGCTGGTCGGCGCGCCGGTGCAGGGCAACGTCCTGGTGACCCTGCCGGAGGTCCGGCTGCCCGACTGGGCCGCCGGCGTCCGGGTCGGCGGCGAGGTGACCCTCGAGGGGGTGGCCGGGGCGGTGTACGCCGGGCTGCAGCTGGCCACCATGCTGGCCTGCGTGGGAGCGGCCAACGCGCTGGCGAACCCGCGGCGACTGCTGCGCGCCGTGCCCGGCGCCCTCTACGAGGTCGGGGTGGCGGTCGTCGTGGCGCTGAGCTTCTCGCCGCAGCTGGTCGAGGGCGTGACGCGGGTCCGGGCCGCGCGACGGCTGCGCGGCCGGCCGCACACCGGCCTGCGCGGCCTGCGCGGCGTCGCGATGCCGGTGCTCGAGGGCGCCCTGGAGCGTTCCATCGAGCTGGCCGCCGCGATGGACTCCCGCGGCTTCGGCCGCACCGCGGCAGGTGGCCGGAAGGCGTCCGGCGGCGTGACCCTGGCAGGGCTGCTCGGCGTCTGCGCCGGGCTCTACGGGCTGCTCGACGCCGGCTCGCCCGTCGCGATGGGCCTCCCGCTGCTCGCCGCCGGCGCCGCCCTCGCGACGGTCGGCCTCTGGCTCGGCGGGCGGCGCGCGACCCGCAGCCGCTACCGGCCGGACCGCTGGGGTGCGCAGGAGTGGCTGGTCGGCGGCGCCGGCCTGGTCGCCGCCGCGACCGCGCTGGTCGGCGCCGCGCTGTCGCCGGAGGCGCTGGCGCCCTCCACCTCGCCGCTGGTCGTCCCGACCCTCCCGGTGGTCCCGGTGCTGGGCCTGCTCGTCGCGCTGCTCCCGGCGTGGATCGCCCCGCCACCCGAGCCGCGACGTGCACCCGAGCCCGGGCCTGACCGGCACGCGCGGGTCGAGGTGCCGGCGTGATCCGCTTCGAGCACGTGTCGGTGCGCTACCCCGGCAGCGACCGGTGCCGTGCTCTCGGGCGTCGACCTCGAGGTGCCGGAGGGCGAGCTGGCGCTGGTCGTCGGCCGCACCGGGTCGGGCAAGTCGACGCTGCTGCGCTGCGTCAACGGGCTGGTCCCGCACTTCACCGGCGGCCTGCTCACCGGCCGGGTCACCGTCGACGGCCGGGACACCCGCGACCACCGGCCGCGCGACCTCGCCGACGTCGTCGGGTACGTCGGCCAGGACCCGCTCGCCGGCTTCGTCACCGACACCGTCGAGGAGGAGCTCGCCTACGGCATGGAGTCGCTCGGCGTCGCACCCGACGTCATGCGCCGACGGGTCGAGGAGACGCTCGACGTGCTCGGCATGGCCGCCCAGCGGGACCGGCCCCTGATCACCCTCTCGGCCGGCCAGCAGCAGCGCGTCGCCATCGGCTCGGTGCTGACCCCGCACCCCCGGGTGCTGGTGCTCGACGAGCCGACCTCGGCTCTCGACCCGTCCGCCGCCGAGGAGGTGCTCGCCCTGCTGCAACGGCTGGTGCACGACCTCGGCATGACCGTGCTGATGGCCGAGCACCGGCTGGAGCGGGTGGTGCAGTACGCCGACCGGGTCGTGCTCGTGCCGGGGAGCGGCGCACCGGTCGTCACCGGCCGGCCGGCCGACATGATGGTCAGCGCCCCGGTGGCCCCGCCGGTCGTGGAGCTGGGGCGGCTCGCCGGGTGGTCCCCGCTCCCGCTGTCGGTCCGCGACGCACGGCGCCGGGCGGGTGACCTGACGGCGCGGCTGTCGAGCGTACGGCCGGCGCCGCCGGACTCCCCCGCCACCGACGACGTGGTCGCCCGGACGCGACGACCTGGTGGTCCGCTACGAGTCGTCGCCGGGACGCCCGGCGCTGCGGGGCGTCGACCTCGCGCTGCACGCCGGCGAGGTCGTCGCGCTGATGGGGCGCAACGGTGCCGGGAAGTCCACCCTGCTCGCCGCCCTGGTCGGCCTGCGCCGGGCCGACGGCGGGACGGTGCGGGTCGGCCCGGGCGCCGGGTCAGGCGGCGGCGCGGACCCGCACGGCCTCGCGTCGGGCGACCTGGTCCGGCAGGTCGGCATGGTGCCGCAGGAGCCGGGCGACCTGCTCTACGCCGACACGGTCGCCGACGAGTGCGGGCGGCCGACCGCGACGCCGCGTGCCGGCCGGCACCGCGCTGGCGATCTTTGCCGACCTGGTGCCGGGCGTCGACCCGCGGACCCACCCCCGCGACCTGTCGGAGGGGCAGCGGCTCGCGCTCGCGCTCGCCGTCGTCCTGGCCGGCCGGCCGCCGGTGCTGCTGCTCGACGAGCCGACCCGCGGCCTGGACTACCCGGGCAAGGAGCGTCTGGTCCACCTGCTGCGCGGGCTCGCCGCCGCCGGGCACGCGGTGCTGCTCGCCACCCACGACGTCGAGCTGGCCGCGGCCGTCACCGACCGCACCGTCGTCCTGGCCGAGGGCGAGGTGGTCAGCGACGGGCCGTCCCGCGAGGTGGTCGTGTCGTCGCCGGCCTTCGCCCCGCAGGTGGCCAAGGTGCTCGCGCCGCAGACCTGGCTGACCGTGGCCGAGGTCGCCCACGCCCTGCGGGCCGGGTGAGCTCGGCGATGAGTCGTGACTGCCGTCGCACCTGCCGGCGTCCGGCGGACCCGCGCCGTGCGGCTCCGGCCGCGCTCCGGCCTCGCGCTGGTCGTCGTCAGCGCGGTCGGCCTGGTCGCCTTCTGCTGGCCGCTGCTCGTCGAGCCGGGCTCCGGGCTGGACGGCAGCGCGACCGCGCCGTGGCTGTTCGTCGCGCTGCTGCCGCTGCTGCTCGCGGTCGTGCTCGCCGAGGTCGCCGACGGCGGCATGGACGTGAAGGCGGTCGCGATGCTGGGCGTGCTGGCCGCGGTCGGCGCCGCCCTGCGGCCGCTCGGCGGCGGGGCAGCCGGCTTCGAGCCGGTGTTCTTCCTGCTGGTGCTGGCCGGGCGGGCGCTGGGCCCGGGCTTCGGGTTCGTGCTCGGCGCGGTGACGCTGTTCGCCAGCGCGCTGCTGACGGCCGGCGTCGGGCCGTGGCTGCCGTTCCAGATGCTCGCGGCCGGCTGGGTCGGCTTCCTCGCCGGCTGCCTGCCGCCGGCCCGCGGCCGCGCGGAGGTGGTGCTGCTCGCCGCCTACGGCGCGGTCGCCGGCCTGCTCTACGGGCTGCTGATGAACCTGCAGCTGTGGCCGTTCGCGACCGGGCTGGAGAGCGGCCTGTCGTACGTCGCCGGCGACCCGCTCGGCGAGAACCTGCGGCCGCTTCCTGGCGTTCACGCTGGCCACCTCGATGGGCTTCGACATCCCCCGTGCCGTGACGACGGCTGTCCTGGTGGCCGTGACGGCCCGCCCGGTGCTGCTCGCGCTGCGCCGGGCGGCCCGCAAGGCGGAGTTCGGCGCGGTCGGGGAGTTCGCCGCCGCCGCGCCGCGCCCGGACGGCACCGGCCGGCTGATGGCCGACCGAGCGGGCCGAGTCGCAGCTGTGCCGCGGTGCTCGCCGCGATCACCCGGGCGGACGAGGCAGCCCGGACTGCCGCGCGGGAGCACCGCGCGGCGCACCCGCGATCGCTGGGCCGGCTCGACGACCTGGGCGTGTGGCTCGCCGGGGTCCAGGGCGCCGCGCCCGCGCGACCGCTGGAGCGGGTGCGGATGCTGCTCGTGGCCGGCGACCACGGGGTGGCCGACGCGGAGGTCTCGCACCGTCCGACGGGCTCGACCGCGACGCTGCTGCGCGACACGGTCGCCGGCACGTCGGCGCCGGCGGTGGTCGCCCGCACGGTCGGTGCCGACGTACGCGCGCTGCTCGCTCTCCGTCGACGACGAGCTCGCCGACCTGCCCGCCGCCGTGACGGCGCACGCGGTCCGGCGCGGGACCGGCCGGGTCGACCGCGAGGACGCGATGACCGCGGAGCAGGCCGCCGCCGCCGTCCAGGCCGGGATCGACGTCGTGGACGAGGAGGTCGACTCCGGTGCCGACCTGCTCGTCGCTGGCCGATGTCGGCCGCGGCGCGGGGGTCGCCGCGGCGGCGCTGATCGGGCTGCTCGCGAAGCGCGACGCGTCGGCGGTCACCAGCCGCGGGCGCGCAGATCGACGACGCGACCTGGATGCTGCGGGCCGCGGCGGTGCGCGACGCCATGCGGCGGGGACGGCCGCTGCTCGCTGACCAGCTGGCGCTGCTGGCGACGGTCGGCGGGCCGGACCTGGCGGCGACCACCGGAATGCTGCTGCAGGCAGCCGCCCGGCGTACGCCCGTGCTGCTCGACGGCGTCGTGACCGCCGCGTGCGCGATGGTCGCGCAGCGGATGGCGTTCCGGGCGGTGGACTGGTGGGCCGCGTCGCACCGCAGCCCGGAGCCGGCGCACGCCGTGGCGCTGGATCGGCTGGGCCTCGAGCCGCTGCTCGACCTGACGGTGCGCCAGGAGGACGGCACCGGCGCCCTGCTGGCCGTGCCGGTGCTGCGCGCGGCGGCGGCGCTCGCCTCGACCTGAGCGCCCTGGCCGCCACCGGCGCCGCCCACACTCTGAGCCCCACACTCTGAGCCGCTGACACATCCGGTGCAGATGCGACTCAGGTGGCGATCAGAAGCTCACACCCGACGTCCTGGGCCACAGATGTGTCAGGTGCTCAGCGGCTGACAGCGTGGGACGGGGCGGCGGCCGCCCGCGCGCCCGGACGACAGGTCAGGCGGTGCGGGTGGCGGCGAGCACCTGCTCGGCGTGGTCCTCTGCGGAGCCGCTGGTTGTGTCCACCACCAGGTCCGCCACCTCGCGGTAGAGCGGCTCGCGGCCGTCGAACAGCCGGCGCAGCGCTGTCTCGGGGTCGGGCTGCAGGAAGGGTCGTCCCGCGCCGTCGCCGACCCGGTCGACCAGCACCTCGACCGGGGCCTGCAGGTAGACCACCAGGGCGTCGGTGGACCGCAGCAGCTCCACGTCGTCCGGACGCTCCACCACTCCGCCCGCGACGCCGGCGACCAGCGGCCCGGGATCGGTCTCGGCGCGCCGCAGCGCGGCCGACTCGGCGTCACGCAGGGCGTCGACGCCGGCGCGCTCGAGCAGCTCCGCCGTCGGCACGCCCGAGATCTCGGCGACCAGCGAGTCGTTGTCGCGATAGGCCCACCCGGTCCGCGCGGCGAGCGCCTCCCCGACCGAGGTCTTCCCGGCGCCCATCATGCCGAGCAGCAGGACGCGCGGGCCGGTCACTTCGTCGACGCTGCCACGAACGGCGGCTTGACCACCCGGAAGCCGGCCGGGCGCCCCCGCACGTCGACCTGCACCTCGTCGCCCTCGGAGACCGACCGGTCGAGCAGCGCCAGCGCGATGCCGACCTTGCGGGTCGGCGAGAACGTCCCGCTGGTGACCTCGCCCACCGGGCTGCCGTCCCGCGACACCGTCATGTGCGAGCGCGGGATCGCCCGCTCCAGGCCCTCCAGCCCCCAGAGCAGCCGGCGCGCACCGGCCTCCTTCTCGGCGACCAGCACGTCGCGGCCCCAGAACGCCGGCTTCTTCCAGCCGACCGCCCACCCGCACCGCGCCTGCACCGGCGTGATCTCCAGCGACAGGTCCTGCCCGTGCAGCGGGTAGCCCATCTCGGTGCGCAGCGTGTCGCGCGCGCCCAGCCCGCACGGCCGGATGCCGTGCGGCTCGCCCGCCTCGAGCACCGCGTCCCACAGCGCCGGCGCGTCGTCCCACCGGGGCAGCAGCTCGTAGCCGCGCTCGCCGGTGTAGCCGGTGCGGCACACGACCACCCGCCGTCCCGCGCCACGTCGGCCTCGACGAAGGACATGTAGTCCGTGCCCGCGACCGGGCAGCCCGAGCGCCGCCAGCACGTCGTCGCTGCGCGGTCCCTGCACGGCCAGCACGCCGTACTCCTCGTGCTGGTCGTCGACCTCGACACCCGCCGGCGCGGCGGCCGCCAGCCGGCGGACCACCTCGGCCGTGTTGGCCGCGTTGGGCACGAGGAAGACCTCGTCGTCGGCGCGGAGTAGGCGATCAGGTCGTCGACCACGCCGCCGGTCGCGTCGTCGCAGCACAGCGTGTACTGCGCCTTGCCCGGCCCGATCCGGCCGAGGTCGTTGGTCAGGGTGGCGTTGACGTACGCCGCCGCGCCCGGGCCCGCGGACGACCGCCTTGCCGAGGTGGCTCACGTCGAAGAGGCCGACCGCCTCGCGCACCGCGGTGTGCTCCCTGACCACGCCGCCGCCAGGGGTACTCGATCGGCATCTCCCAGCCGCCGAAGTCGGCCATCTTCGCGCCGAGGGCCACGTGCCGGTCGTGGAGCGGGGAACGGCGCAGCGCGGCGCTCGCGCCACCGCCGCCGGTCGGGTCGGTCATGCGGCCGGACGCTAGCATCGCCACGCCTTGCCCGCTTTCCCGCCACCAGCCACCCGCGAGGACGAACACCAGTGACCACGGTCTCCCTGAGCAGCAGCAAGCCAGCCGCCCTCAAGGTCGACGCCCTCGTCGTCGGCGTCGCTAAGGGCCCGGACGGGGTCGTCCTCGCGCCGGGCGCGCGAGGAGATCGACAAGGCGTTCAAGGGCCGGCTCGCGGCCGACGCGTCGAGGCGCTCGGCGGCACCGGCGCGGCCGGCGAGGTGACCAAGGTGTCGGCCCTCGGGGCGGTCACGGCACCGCGTGGTCGTGGCCGTCGGGCTCGGCCGCCGGAGCCGTCCGGCCGCGGACGCAGGGCCACGACGACGTACGGCGCGAGGTGCTGCGCCGGGCCGCCGGTGCCGCCGCCCGCGCGCTCGCCGGCGCCGCACGCGTCGGCCTCGCGCTGCCCGCCGGCGACGCGGGCACGGTCGGCGCGGTCGCCGAGGGCGCGCTGCTCGGCGCCTACGCGTTCAGCCGCTACCGCACGACCTCGGCCGACCAGCACAAGGCCCCGGTCGAGCGCGTTCACCCTGGTGACGGGCTCGCCGCGCGACCGGGCCGCCAAGGCAGCCGTGGCGCGCGCGCGACACCGTCGATCGCCGCGGTCAACCTCGTGCCGCGACCTGGTCAACACCCCGCCCGGCGACCTGCCGCCCGCCGAGTTCGCCGACGCGGCGGTCGCCGCCGCCAAGGAGGCCGGCGTCTCGGTCGAGGTGATCGACGAGAAGGCGCTGCAAGAAGGGCGGGTACGGCGGCATCCTCGGCGTCGGCCAGGGCTCCGTCGCGGCCGCCGCGGCTGGTCAGGCTCACCTACACGGCACGCCGAGGCAAGCCGCACCTGGCGCTCGTCGGCAAGGGCATCACGTTCGACTCCGGCGGCCTCTCGCTCAAGCCGCCGGCCGCGATGGAGTGGATGAAGTCCGACATGGGCGGCGCGGCGGCGGTCATCGCCGCGATCACCGCGATCGCCCGGCTCGGGCTGGCCGTCAACGTCACCGCCTGGGCGCCGATGGCCGAGAACATGCCGTCCGGCACGGCGCAGCGCCCGTCGCGACGTCCTCACCATCTACGGCGGCAAGACGGTCGAGGTGCTCAACACCGACGCCGAGGGGCGGCTGGTCCTGGCCGACGCGATCGTGCGCGCCAGCGAGGACAAGCCCGACCTGCTCGTCGACGTCGCGACGCTGACCGGCGCGCAGCTGGTCGCGCTGGGCAGCCGCACGTCGGCGATCATGGCCAACGACGAGGACGTCCGCGACGCGCATCACCGGCGCGGCGGAGTCCGGCCGGCGAGCCGATGTGGCCGATGCCGCTGCCCGAGGAGCTGCGCAAGTCGATGGACTCCGACGTCGCCGACATCGCCAACATGGGCGACCGGTACGGCGGCATGCTCGTCGCCGGGCTGTTCCTCAAGGAGTTCGTGCCGGAAGGGCAGCGCTGGGCGCACCTCGACATCGCCGGGCCGTCCTTCAACGAGGGCGAGCCGTACGGCTACACGCCGAAGGGCGGCACCGGGCCCGCGGTGCGCACCCTGGTCCGGCTCGCCGAGGACCTGGCGGCCGGCGAGCTCTAGGGGCGCGCGGCCCTTAGCTGCTCGCCGCTTCGCGCCGTCGGCCTTGCGGGCGTTCCAGTCCCGCATCCGCTGCGGGTAGCCCACGACGGCGGCGTCGTAGGACGGGACGCCCAGCTTGTTGGCCGAGCTCGTGGGCGGCGCGCGCGTCCTGGACCCGCCGCCGGGTCCACTCGCCGGTGTTGGCGACGAACACGACGGTCGTGGTCGACACGGCGGTGGGCGGCTCGACGAACGCCTCGACGCCGGTGTGGCTGCGGGCGAAGGCCGTCAGGTGGGCGACATCGCTGCTCTCGGCCCGGCGGACCTGCCCGGGACGTGCACGGCGGCGGAACAGCGGCACCGCGGCTCCCTCCAGCTGCCGCTCGGGTTCCGAGACTCGTCGTTTGCCAGGGCAACCGTAGGGCACGGGAGGCCTGTCCGGTCGGCAGTCCTCACCTGCGGCGTCGCGCTCACCCGCTTGCTCACGAGCGGACGACGGTGACAGGATGAGGGCCGGAACCAGCCCTGCGTCCTACGAGGACCGTGAAGACCGCAAGGAGCGCGCCGTGGCGGACAGCGCCGGCAATGACACCGCACGTTCGACGTCGTCATCCTGGGTGGCGGCAGCGGGGGCTACGCCTGCGCGCTGCGCGCCGCCCAGCTCGGCCTGAAGGTCGCGCTGGTCGAGAAGGACAAGCTCGGCGGCACCTGCCTGCACCGCGGCTGCATCCCGACCAAGGCCCTGCTGCACGCAGCGGAGGTCGCCGACTCCGAGTCGCGAGAGCGAGCAGTTCGGTGTCCGGACGACGTTCGAGGGCATCGACATGCCGGCGTGAACAAGTACAAGGACGGCGTGGTCGGCCCGCCTCTACAAGGGCCTGCAGGGCCTGGTCAAGAGCCGGAAGATCACCTTCGTCGAGGGCATCGGCCGGCTGGTCGCCCGACGGCCGTCGAGGTCGACGGCCAGCGCTACGAGGGCCGCACGTCGTCCTGGCGACCGGCTCGTACGCCAAGAGCCTGCCGGGCCTGGACATCGACGGCGAGCCAGGTCATCACCAGCGACCACGCGCTCAAGCTCGACCGCGTGCCCGCCTCGGTGGTCGTGCTCGGCGGCGGCGTCATCGGCTGCGAGTTCGCCAGCGTCTGGAAGTCCTTCGGCGCCGAGGTCACCATCGTCGAGGCGCTGCCCCACCTGGTCCCGCTCGAGGACGAGCAGCCTCCAAGCTGCTCGAGCGCGCGTTCCGCAAGCGCAAGATCGCCTTCGAGCTCGGCGCCCGCTTCTCCGGCGTCGAGACACCGCGGGCGGCGTGAAGGTCTCGCTGGAGAACGGCAAGACCATCGAGGCCGAGCTGCTGCTCGTCGCCGTCGGCCGCGGCCCGGCCTCGCAGGAGCTGGGCTACGAGGAGGTCGGCGTCGAGATGGAGCGCGGCTTCGTCAAGGTCGACGAGCACTGCCGGACCAACGTCGCCGACCATCTCCGCGGTCGGTGACCTGATCCCGACCCTGCAGCTCGCCCACGTCGGCTTCGGCGAGGGCATCCTGGTCGCCGAGCGGCTCGCCGGGCTCGAACCCGCCGCCGATCGACTACGACGGCGTGCCGCGCGTCACCTACTCCGAGCCCGAGGTCGCCTCGGTCGGGCATCACCGAGGCGCAGCGCCAAGGAGAAGTACGGCGACGACGGCGTCGAGGTCGTGACCTACGACCTCGCCGGCAACGGCAAGAGCCAGATCCTCAAGACGGCCGGCTTCGTCAAGCTGGTGCGCCAGAAGGACGGCCCGGTCGTCGGCGTCCACATGGTCGGCAGCCGGGTCGGCGAGCTGGTCGGCCGAGGCCCAGCTGATCTACAACTGGGAGGCCTACCCCGACGACGTCGCGCACTGATCCACGCCCACCCGACCCAGACCGAGGCCCTCGGCGAGGCGCACCTCGCGCTCGCCGGCAAGCCGCTGCACGCCCACGGCTGACCCACCCGACGCGCACGCCCTGACCCGAAGGAGCCGAAGACTTCATGTCTGACACCACGTCGCTCTCGGTCACCATGCCGGCTCTCGGCGAGAGCGTCTCCGAAGGCACGGTCACCCGCTGGCTCAAGCAGGAGGGCGACCAGGTCGCGGCCGACGAGCCGCTGCTCGAGGTCTCCACCGACAAGGTCGACACCGAGATCCCCTCACCGGCCGCCGGAGTGCTGCAGCGCATCCTCGTCGGCGAGGACGAGACCGTCGCCGTCGGCGCCGAGCTCGCCGTCATCGGGGACGGCTGGCGAGGGCGGCGGCGGCGAGGCCGCACGCAGCAGCAGGACGAGGCCGCTCCCCAGGAGCAGGAGCAGGCTCCCCAGCAGCAGGACGAGCAGCCGCAGCAGCAGGAGCAGCAGCAGGCGCAGCCCCGCAGCAGCAGCCGAGGAGCAGCCCCAGCAGGAGGAGCAGCCCCAGCAGGAGGAGCAGCCGCAGCCGGAGACAGGCCGGCCGCGCCGGACGACGGGCGGCGGCAGGGCGGCGGCACCACGGTGACGATGCCGGCGCTCGGCGAGAGCGTCTCCGAAGGCACCGTCACCCGCTGGCTCAAGCAGGAGGGCGACCAGGTCGCCGCCGACGAGCCGCTGCTCGAGGTCTCCACCGACAAGGTCGACACCGAGATCCCCTCACCGGCCGCCGGCGTGCTGCAGAAGATCCTCGTCGGCGAGGACGAGACCGTCGCCGTCGGCGCCGAGCTCGCCGTCATCGGGGGCGGCTCGGGTGGCGGCGGCGAGCAGTCCGCAGCACAGCAGCAGGAGCAGCCCGCAAGAGCAGCCTGCACCGCAGCAGCAGGAGCAGCCAGCCCCGCAGGAGCAGGAGCAGCCGGCCGACGCCAGTCCGCGCCCGCGCCGCAGCCGTCGCTGATCTCGGCGCCGCCCGCCGCGCAGCAGCAGCAGGCGCCCGCAGCAGCCCGCCGCCCAGCAGCAGGCGCCCCAGCAGCCCGCCGCACCGGCACCGGCACCAGCAACGTCGGGCGGCGACGGCGCGACCTACGTCACGCCGCTCGTCCGCAAGCTGGCCACCGAGCACGGCGTCGACCTGCCGGCCTGCGCGGCACCGGCGTCGGCGGCCGGATCCGCAAGCAGGACGTCCTCGAGGCGGCCGCCGCCCAGCAGGCCCAGCAAGCAGCAGCAGGCCGCGCCGGCCCAGCCCGCCGCGGCAGCCGGCGGGCAGCAGGCGCAGCCCGCGGCCCCCTCGCCGCTGCGCGGCACGACCGAGAAGATGTCGCGGCTGCGCAAGGTCATCGCGACCCGCATGGTCGAGTCCCTGCAGGTGTCCGCCCAGCTCACCACGGTCGTCGAGGTGGACCTCACCCGGATCGCCCGGCTGCGCACCCGGGCCAAGGACGCCTTCGAGGCGCGGGAGGGCGTCAAGCTCTCGTACCTGCCGTTCCTCGCGAAGGCGACGGTCGAGGCGCTCAAGGCGCACCCCAGGCTCAACGCGAGCATCGACACCGAGAAGGGCGAGATCACCTACTTCGACGCCGAGCACCTCGGCGTCGCCGTCGACACCGAGCGGGGTCTGCTGGTGCCGGTGGTCAAGGACGCCGGCGACCTCAACATCGCCGGGCTCGCACGCAAGATCGCCGACCTGGCCGAGCGGACCCGCAGCAACAAGATCGGGCCCGGACGAGCTGGGCGGCGGCACGTTCACGCTGACCAACACCGGCAGCCGCGGAGCGCTGTTCGACACGCCGATCATCAACCAGCCGCAGGTCGCCATCCTCGGCACCGGCGCCGTCGTCAAGCGGGCCGTCGTCGTCGACGACCCCGACCTCGGCGAGACGATCGCGGTGCGCTCGATGTGCTACCTGGCGCTGTCCTACGACCACCGGCTCGTCGACGGCGCCGACGCGGCGCGCTTCCTGACCACGATCAAGGCCCGCCTCGAAGAGGGCGCGTTCGAGTCCGACCTCGGCATCTAGGCAGCACTCCGGACAGGAAGAGGCCGACGTGAAGGTCGTCCTCACCGGTGCGTCCGGTCCACTCGGGCAGGCGCTGATCCGGTCCTTCGCCGGGGACGGTCACGAGGTCGTCCGGCTCGTCCGGCGGGTCCCGACCGCCCATGACGAGGCCCGGTGGGACCCCCAGGGCGGGCAGGTCGACAGCAGCCGCTATCGACGGCGCCGACCTTGTCGTCCACCTCGCCGGTGAGACCCCGGGGTCCCGCCTGTGGACGCAGGGCCACGCGCGAGACGTCATGGACAGCCGCGTGCTCGGCACGAGAACCATCTCGCGCGCCGTGGCCGACGCCGGAGTCCCGAGGCTGTTGAGCGCTTCGGGAACGGGCTACTACGGCAACCCGGACGACGATGTCCTCGACGAGACCGCCCCAGCAGGGTCGGGGTTCATGGCGGAGGTCGCCCGTCGCTGGGAGGACTCGACCGAGCCGGCACGCGACGAGCGGCGTACGTGTCGTGCCGATGCGAACCGGCGTGGTCGTCACCGCCCGGGGCGGAGCGTTCGGCCGTCGCCTGCTTCCGATCTTCCGGTTCGGAATCGGCGGGCGGATCGGCTCCGGGCGGCAGTGGTTCAGCTGGGTGGCGCTTCGCGACTACGTCGCGGCGGTCCGCTTCCTCGCCGAGCGGGACGACATCTCCGGGCCGGTCAACGTCTGCGCCCCCGAACCGTTGACTAATGCCGACATGACGAAGGCCATGGGTCGGGTCCTGCACCGCCCGACCCTGACGATTGCTCCCGCCTTCGGCGTGCGGTTGGTGTTCGGCGACTTCGGCAAGGACCTGCTCGGCGGGCAGCGCGTGGTGCCGCGCCGCCTGCTCGATGCAGGGTTCGAATTCGCCTACCCGGCGTTCGAGGGGGCGCTGCGGGAGACGCTGGCGGAGGCTCATCCCCGCGCGACGTCGTAGACCCGCCACTCCCCCGCGACGCGAGACAGCGTGACGGTCCACCTGGACCGCTCGCGCCCGGCCCGCTCCTCGACGACCGTGCCCGAGGAGTCGACCAGCCGGTACGCCGGCATGACGTCCTCGATCGAGAGCCGCACCCGGTCGCTGCTGCGGGCTGTCTCGGTGACGGCCACCGCCCGCAGCCGCAGCCCGTCGGCACGCAGGCCGGCTTCGACCAGCCGGTCGAGCACCCCGAGGTCGCGGCGCAGCGCGGGCGAGGCCGGGCGCGTAGACGGCGGAGAGGGCGGCCCGGTCTGCTCTGGCGAACGCCGCGGAGCGGGCGGCGTCGAGCGCGGCGAGGCGGTGCGCCCACGACGTGCTCGCCGTCGCCCGGCCGGTCCGGTCGGCGGCTACCGGGCGGCCGGCCCCGTCGTCGACGCCGCCGGGTGGGGGGTCGGCCCCGGAGCCGGCCCAGGCGATGCCGGTGACGGCGGCCATCGCCAGCGCCACCGCCGAGAGGATCATCGCGAGCCCAGTGCGCCAGCGAGCGCGCAGCCGCCGACCGGCACCGGCCCCGGCCCGCCGCACGCGCCTCCCCCGGGACCGACGCACCGGCGGGTCCGGCGCGGGCTCGGCTGCGTCGGCCGGGCGCGACGTGGGTCAGCGTCTGCCCCGGCGACCAGCTCGACCCGGACTGCCCGGCCCATGGCGTGGACCCGGTGTGATCCATGCCGACGGGGACCGGCGCCGGCCGCGTCGAAGACCAGGCCGGCGAGCTCGGCCGCGGCGGGACGGTCCGCAGGGTCCGTCGACAGCGCCCGCTCCAGCACGTCGAGCAGCGCGGCCCGCGCCGGCGGCAGCAGGGACGTCGCCGACCGTCGTCGTCGTAGGGAGGGTGACCGGCCAACGCCGCGAAGCAGGTCGACGCCAGGCCGTGCACGTCCGACGCCGGGCCCCGCCCGGCCGGGCCGACGGCGGCCGGGTCGGCGAACCCCGCGGTGCCGGCGCGCACCGGGTCCGCGGCGCCGAGCAGCCGGGCGACTCCCAGGTCACTGAGCACCGGCCGCCCGTCGCCGGTGAAGAGCACGTTGGCAGGGGTCACGTCACCGTGCACGACCCCCTGCGCGTGGACGGCCGCGAGCGCCTCGCGCCAGCGGGACCGCCACGGTGACGACCTCCCCCGGCGAGAGCCGGCCCCGGGTGGCCAGCAGCCGGGCCAGGCTGCCGCCGGTCGCCAGGTCGAGCACCAGCACGAGGTCCGGCCCGGCGCCGACGACCGAGCGCAGCCGCAGGACGTGGGGATGATCGACCCCGGCCAGCACCGCGGCCTCCCGGCGCAACCGGTCCCGCGCCGCCAGGTCGGCACCGGCCAGCAGCCGCTTGAGTGCCACCGGCTCGCCGGTGGCGTGCTCGCGGGCCAGCCACACCTCGCCCTGCGAGCCGTAGCCCAGCAGCTCGACGGCGTCGAAGCCAGGCACCCGCATCTCGGTCACTCCCCGAGCCTGCCGCAGCCGGCGGCACCCGCCGCCCGAGTTGTCCACAGGCGCCCCGGCAGGAGAGGCTCGGACCGTGAAGATCTTCGCGACCTCCGGCGGCTTCCTCCCCAGCGACCGCGGTCCCTTCCAGTGGCGCCGCGGACCGATCATCGAGCACGCGATCGCCCTGGCGGGAGGCCCGGAGCGGCCCCGGTTCTGCTACGTCGGGACGGCGGGCGGCGACAACGTCAACGGCATCGCCGGGATCTACCAGGCGTTCGCCGGGTCCGACGTACGGGCCTCCCACCTCGAGCTTTTCCCGATGCCCAACGTCGACGACGTCCGGGCGCACCTGCTGGCCCAGGACGTCGTCTGGGTCGGCGGCGGCTCGGTCGCGAACCTGCTCGCCGTGTGGCGGGTGCACGGTCTCGACGAGGTCCTGCGCGAGTGCTGGGAGGCCGGCGTGGTCCTCGGCGGGGTGTCCGCCGGGTCGATCTGCTGGCACGTGGGCGGCCCGACCGACAGCTACGGACCGGAGCTCCGACCCGCCCTCGGCGGCCTGGGCCTGCTCCCCTACGGCAACGGGGTGCACTACGACAGCGAGGCGCAGCGGCGACCGCTGCTGCACCGGCTGGTGGCCGAGCAGGTCCTCCCGACGTCCTACGCGACCGACGACGGCGTCGGGCTGGTGTACGAGGGCACCGAGCTCGTGGAAGCCGTCGCCGACCGGCCGGGCGTCGCGGCCTACCGGGTCGAACGCACCGCCGACGGCACGGCGAGGGAGACGCGCATCGAGCCGCGTCTACTCCCGGTCTGACAGGTCGACGACGACACCATCGCGAGCCGACCGGCGAGCAGCGTCGAGGACCTCGAGCACGGCGACGGCCTCGTCGGGGTCCACGGGCGGCGGCGCACCGTCGCGCAGCATCGCCTCGACACCCCGATAGAAGTCCGACCAGCGTCCCGGTGCCCGGAGCACCGGCTCGGCCTCCTCGCCGCGGACCAGCCAGCCCCGGTGGTCGCTCGTCCGGGTCGGCCCACCGCTCGTACGGCGTGAACTCGCTGTCCACCGACGCCACCAGGTACGCGGCGTCCCGGCCCAGCAGCCGCGTCCGCGGCCCCGGCACCGCCGCCAGCGACGTCGCACTCAGGTGGCTGCGCAGACCCGACTCGTGGTGGAGCACCACGAACGACACGTCGTCGCCGACGGTCGTCACCGCTTCCAGCTCGGCGTAGACGGACCGCACCGGCCCGAAGAGGTCGATGGCACCGTCGACGAGGTGCGGCTGCAGGTCCATCAGCAGTCCGCCACCTTCCTCGGTCGGCAGGTCCTCCCGCCACCGTGCCTTCGGGACGGGACGCCATCGCTCGTAACGCGCCTCGTAGCGGATGAGCTGGCCGAGCACACCCGACCCCAGCACCGCGCGGGCGGTCAGGTGCTCCGGCGCCCACCGCCGGTTCTGGAACACGGTGAACGGCACGCCGCGCTCGCGTGCCGAGGCGACGACTGCGCGCCCGGAGTCCGCGTCGATCGCCAGCGGCTTGTCGACGACCACGGCGACGCCCCGGTCGATGGCGGCCTGCGCGTTCTCGACGTGCGCGTTGCCGGGCGAGGCGACCACGACCAGGTCGAGCGAGGCGGAGTGCGCCATCAGCTCGGCCATGGTGGGGACGACGCGGACGCGCGGCTCGTCCTCGACGGCCTGCGCCGCGCGCTCGTCGTTCGCGGTCACCACGTGGGTGAGGCGCAGTCCCGGGACCTCACGCATCAACGGGGCATGGAAGTCCCGCCCGGCCATCCCGTAGCCGACGAGTCCGACGCGCAGCTGCTGCACCCGCCCGAGCGTACGGCGCGGCGTACATTGGCCGGGTGAGCGACCTCCACCTGGTCCACGCCGGCCTCGTCGACTACCAGCAGGCCTGGGACGAGCAGCGCCGCGTCCACGCGCAGCGGGTGGCCGCCGAGGTGCCCGACACGGTGCTGCTGCTGGAGCACCCGCCGGTCTACACCGCCGGCAAGCGCACCTCGCCGTCCGAGCGGCCGCTGGACGGCACGCCCGTCATCGACGTCGACCGTGGCGGGAAGATCACCTGGCACGGTCCCGGGCAGCTCGTCGGCTACCCCATCGTGGCGCTGCCCGAGCCGATCGACGTCGTCGGTCACGTGCGCCGGGTCGAGGAGGCGCTGATCCAGGTCTGCGCCGACCTCGGCGTGGACGCGAGACGGGTCGAGGGCCGCTCGGGGGTCTGGGTCAGCGACGACCGCGGCGAGCGCAAGGTGGCGGCGATCGGCATCCGGGTCTCGCAGGGCGTCACGATGCACGGGTTCGCACTCAACTGCGACTGCGACCTCTCGTGGTTCGACCGCATCGTGCCGTGCGGCATCAGCGACGCGACGGTCACGTCGCTGTCCGCCGAGACCGGCCGTCCGGTGACGGTCAGCGACGCCATGCCGTACGTCGAGAAGCGGCTGACCGAGGTGCTTCGGGCCGTCTGAGCCCCTGACGTACGCTGGACGGCGTGACCATCGCACCGGAGGGCCGCAAGCTGCTGCGCCTCGAGGTCCGCAACGCCGAGACCCCCATCGAGAAGAAGCCGCCGTGGATCAAGACCCGGGCGACGATGGGCCCGGAGTACACCGAGCTGAAGTCGCTGGTGAAGCGCGAGGGCCTGCACACGGTCTGCGAGGAAGCCGGCTGCCCCAACATCTTCGAGTGCTGGGAGGACCGCGAGGCCACGTTCCTCATCGGCGGTGACCAGTGCACCCGCCGCTGCGACTTCTGCCAGATCGACACCGGCAAGCCGCAGCCGCTGGACCGCGACGAGCCGCGACGGGTCGCCGAGTCGGTGCAGGCGATGGGGCTGCGCTACGCGACCATCACCGGTGTCGCCCGCGACGACCTGCCCGACGGCGGCGCCTGGCTCTACGCCGAGACGGTCCGGGCGATCCACCGGCTCAACCCGGGCACCGGTGTCGAGAACCTGATCCCGGACTTCAACGGCAAGCCCGACCTGCTGGCCGAGGTCTTCGACTCGCGGCCGGAGGTGCTGGCGCACAACGTCGAGACCGTCCCGCGCATCTTCAAGCGGATCCGGCCGGCCTTCACCTACGAGCGGTCGCTCGGCGTCATCACGGCGGCCCGCGAGTTCGGCCTGGTGACCAAGTCCAACCTGATCCTCGGCATGGGCGAGGAGCGCGCCGAGGTGAGCCAGGCGCTGCGCGACCTGCACGACGCCGGCTGCGAGCTGCTGACCATCACCCAGTACCTCCGGTCCTCGGCCGCGCCACCACCCGGTGACCCGCTGGGTGAGGCCGGAGGAGTTCGTCGAGCTCCAGGCCGAGGCCGAGCAGGTCGGCTTCGCCGGGGTCCTGTCCGGCCCGCTGGTCCGCTCCTCCTACCGTGCCGGGCGCCTGTACCGGCAGGCGATCGAGGCACGTGGTGGTGTCCAGGAGGCGGACGTCCAGGGCGCGCCACCGCACCGGCCTAGACCTGTCCCGAGGTTTTGCATCCTGGACATCGCGTCGTAACGTCCGTCGGCCAGCCTGTGCAGTCATGACACCAGACCTTCCGGCGATGGCGACGCTCTCCGAGATCGTCGGCAGCGCCGTCCGAGCAGCCACCCATCGCGTCAGCGAGGGGTCGCGGCGCAACGCGCGCGCGGCCCTGGAGGCGCGCTACCAGATCGTCCGTGACAGCCGCGAGCTGCTGGCTGCCTTCCCCGCACAGGGCCCCTCGCGTACGTCGGAAGCGGGACCCGCCGGGCACCGCCGCAGCGCCTGACCCTGCGCGGCGCGGGTCGCCCGGCGGCCACGTATCCTCTCTGCCCATGGCACTGAGGCGGAAGCGCACGGACGACGGCACGGAGACACCGCCCAAGCAGAGTCGGGTGGGCCAGATCAGGGCCGCCTACACGATGACCCGCAAGGTCGACCGGATGGTCGGCTGGGTCACCCTCGCCGCCGGCTTCCTGCCGTTTGCGCTCGCGCTCGCGATCGGCCTGCTGATCGACCACCCGATCTACCTCGGCCTGATGGGCCTCCTCAGCGGCGTCCTGGCCGCGACGATCGTGTTCGGCAAGCGCGCCGAGAAGGCCGCCTTCTCCCAGGTCGAGGGCCAGCCCGGTGCCGCCGCTGCCGCGCTGAACATGCTCCGCCGGGGATGGACGGTCACGCCGGCCGTCGCCGTGACCGCAACCAGGACATCGTGCACCGAGCCGTCGGACGTCCCGGCGTCGTCCTCGTCGCCGAGGGCTCCTCGACCCGGCTGGGCAGCCTGCTCGCGACCGAGAAGAAGAAGGTCGCGCGGTTCGTGCCGGACGTGCCCATCTACGACCTGCAGGCCGGCAACGAGGCCGGCCAGGTCCCGCTGCGCAAGCTCAACCGGCACCTGATGAAGCTGCCGCGCAACCTCAAGTCCGACCAGGTCATCGAGGTGAACCGGCGGCTCAAGGCACTGGGCACGATGAACCTGCCGATCCCCAAGGGCCCGATGCCGCGCAACGTGCGGATGCCCAAGGGGCCGCGCGGCTGATCGCGGTGACCGACAGCTTCCACATGCCGCTGGACGAGTTCCGCCGGCATGGCCACGCCCTCGTCGACTGGGTGGCGGACTACCTGGCCACCGTCGAGCAGAGACCGATCCACGCCGCGGTCGCCCCCGGCGAGGTCCGGGCCGGGCTGCCCTGCCCGCCCGCCCGAGCAGCCGGAGCGGTTCGAGGACGTGCTCGCCGACCTGGACCGGGTGATCATGCCCGGGATCACCCACTGGCAGCACCCGGGCTGGTTCTCCTACTTCCCGGCCAACGTCTCGCCGCCCTCGATCCTCGGCGAGCTCGTGTCCGCGGGCCTCGGCGTGCAGGGGATGCTCTGGTCGACCAGCCCGGCTGCCACCGAGGTCGAGAGCCTCGTCATGGACTGGCTGGTGGACCTGCTCGGACTGCCCCCGGCCTGGCGGGTCGACACCGGTCCTGGCGGCGGCGTGCTGCAGATGAGCGCGTCGGACTCCACCCACACGGCGCTCGTCGTGGCGCGGGAGCGCGCCGTCCGGACCGGCGCGGACGTCGGCGACCTGGTGGTCTACGCCTCCTCGCAGGCCCACTCGTCGGTCGAGAAGGGCGCCCGGGTGGCGGCGTTCGGTCACGTCCGGTCGGTCGGTGTCGACGCCGACCTCGGGATGGACCCAGCCGCACTGCGCGAGGCGGTCGAGCAGGACGTCGCCGACGGCCTGGTGCCGTGCGCCGTGGTGAGCGCCGTCGGCAGCACGGGCACGACGGCGGTCGACCCGGTCCGGTCCGTCGCGGAGGTCGCGCGGGCGCACGGGATGTGGCACCACGTCGACGCCGCGTACGCGGGGACGGCGATGGTCTGCCCCGAGCTGCGGCACCTGCAGGACGGTGTCGAGCTCGTCGACTCCTACACGATCAACCCGCACAAGTGGATGTTCACCAACTTCGACTGCTCGGCGTTCTGGGTGGCCGACCGGCGCGAGCTGATCAGCCACGTTGTCGATCCTCCCGCCCTACCTGCGCGACGCAGCGTCGGAGTCCGGCGAGGTCGTCGACTACCGCGACTGGCACGTCCCGCTCGGGCGCCGGTTCCGCGCGCTCAAGCTGATGTTCGTGCTCCGGTCGTACGGCGCCGAAGGCATCCGCCACCACGTCCGGGAGCACCTGCGACTCGCCCGCGGGCTGGCCGACCGGATCGACGCGGACGATCGGTTCGCGCTCGTCGCGCCCGTCCCCTTCGGGCTCGTGTGCTTCCGCCATGTCGGCGGCGACGACGCCACGCGCGAGCTGGCTGCCGCCGTCAACGCCACCGGCCGGTTCGCCCTGACGCCCTCGGTGCTGCCCGACGGCACTGCGTTCATCCGGGTGTCGGTGGGCCAGACGTCGACCGAGCAGCGCCACGTCGACGCCCTGTGGGAGGCGTTCGACTCCCTCGCGCCCGCTCCTGGCTGATCAGCGGGCGCGGACGACCAGGCTGCCGGCGGCCTTGTCGTGCAGGCCGCGGCCGTCGCGGTCCCAGATCAGGGCAGGGACGAGGAGCAGCAGCAGGAAGGTGCGCAGCGCAGCACGCCAGAGGCCGATCGGCCGGCCGTCGAGGCGCACCACCCGCAGCCCGCGGACGAGCTGGCCGGCCGACCCGCCGGCGAGCCAGGTCAGCACCAGGACCTCGACGGCGAACACCAGCAGGGTGAACCGCTGGTCGCGCAGCAGCCCGTAGGCGATCAGCGTGCAGGCCACCGAGTCGACCAGGTAGGCCACGATGCGCGGTCCGAACCCGGCGACCGAGCCTGGCCCCTGCGCGGGCCGGCCGAGCCGCTGACCTGCGTACTCCTGCTCGCCGGGGCCTCGACCGGCGCCGGGGCCCTCGAGCCAGGAGGCGACGTCCTTCCGCTCGACCACCGGCGCAGCGTACCGTCGCGACCGCCGCCTGGCAGGCGGGTGGACCCGGTCCCGGATCCCGCCCGGATGCGTAACACCGGCGAAACATGAGGGTCACGGCCGGGAAACCCTGCGGCCATAGCGTCCCACCACGACGGCAACCGGCCGCCGGCTCACGAGGAGGATGGATGTTCAGCAACGCGGACGAGGTCCTGCGGTTCATCAAGGACGAGGGCGTCAGCTTCATCGACGTCCGGTTCTGCGACCTCCCGGGGGTCATGCAGCACTTCAACGTCCCGGCCGAGACCGTGGACGAGGACTTCTTCGTCAACGGGCAGATGTTCGACGGATCGTCGATCCGCGGCTTCCAGGCCATCCATGAGTCGGACATGAAGCTCATCCCGGACCCGGCGACCGCCTACCTCGACCCGTTCCGGGCCGAGAAGACGCTGGCGTTGAACTTCTCGATCGTCGACCCGTTCACCGACGAGCCCTACAGCCGGGACCCGCGCAACATCGCCACGAAGGCCGAGGCCTACCTGAAGGGCTCGAACATCGCGGACACCGCGTACTTCGGCCCCGAGGCGGAGTTCTACGTCTTCGACGACGTGCGCTTCGAGACCAACCAGCACTCCGGCTACTACTACATCGACTCGATCGAGGGCGCCTGGAACAGCGGCCGCCAGGAGGAGGGCGGCAACCGCGGCTACAAGACGCGCTACAAGGGCGGCTACTTCCCCGTTCCGCCGGTGGACCACTACGCCGACCTGCGCGACCAGATGTCGCTCGCGCTGAACCGGGCCGGCATCGAGGTCGAGCGCGCGCACCACGAGGTCGGCACCGCCGGCCAGGCCGAGATCAACTACAAGTTCGACACGCTGCTGCACGCCGGCGACAAGCTGATGCTGTTCAAGTACATCATCAAGAACGTGGCGTGGGCCGCGGGCAAGACCGCGACCTTCATGCCCAAGCCGCTCTTCGGTGACAACGGCTCCGGCATGCACTGCCACCAGTCGCTGTGGAAGGACGGCAACCCGCTGTTCTACGACGAGCTCGGTTACGCGGGGCTGTCGGACACCGCGCGGCACTACATCGGCGGCCTGCTGCGGCACGCGCCGTCGCTGCTGGCGTTCACCAACCCGACGATGAACAGCTACCACCGGCTGGTGCCGGGCTTCGAGGCCCCGGTGAACCTGGTCTACTCACAGCGCAACCGCTCGGCGTGCATCCGCATCCCGATCACCGGTGTCGAACCCGAAGGCCAAGCGCATCGAGTTCCGGGTGCCGGACCCGTCGTCCAACCCGTACCTCGCGTTCTCGGCGATGCTGATGGCCGGCCTCGACGGCGTGCGCAACAAGATCGAGCCCGACCAGCCGGTCGACAAGGACCTCTACGAGCTGCCGCCGGACGAGCACGCCGAGATCGCCCAGGTCCCGTCGTCGCTGCCCGAGGTGCTCGCATCGCTCGAGGAGGACCACGCGTACCTGCTCGAGGGTGGCGTCTTCACCGACGACCTCATCGAGACCTGGATCGAGTACAAGCGCACGCACGAGATCGACCCCATCCGGCTGCGCCCGCACCCCCACGAGTTCGAGCTGTACTACGACATCTAGATCGACTTCCCTCTGACCTGCGGCATTTGTCAGCCGATCACCTCCCTGAGTCCGCACAGAGTCCGCACGAGCCGCCAGCACCGCACCGACGGCGGCCCGTGCGGACTCGTCTGCGTCGGGCCACAGGTGCCCGTAGGTGTCGAGCGTCGTCTTGGCGCTCGCGTGGCGCAGCCGGGCCTGCACGACCTTGACGTCGAGCGCCGGACGCGATGAGCAGCGACGCGAGGTAGTGCCGCAGGTCGTGGAACCGGAAGCCCGTCGGGCAGACCCGGCGACCCGTGGCGCCGAGCCGACCGCACGGCGCGCTCGATCGACCACGGCGACGCCGGCCGCCCGATGCCGTCCGTGACGACCGTCTCCCCGCCGAAGCGGGCGACCGCCGCGGACAGCTCGAGCGCCAGCTCGGCCGGGATCGGGACGGCCGTCCTCGACGTCTCGGTCTTGAGCGGCTCCCCCGGCCACTGGACGCGGGCGACACGACGCCGCGCATGAAGTCGACGTCAGTGATCCGCAGGCCGCACGCCTCGGCGGTCCGCAGGCCGACGAACGCGCCGAGCAGGACCGCCGGGGCAGGTGCTCGGGGATGGCCTCGTGCAGCGCCCAGACCTGCTCTGTCGTGGCGACGTAGGGCCGCTGCGAGCCCGGCCCGGGCGACGTGCGCCGCGAGCACGGGTTGCGGGCCAGGATGCCGTCGTGCACGGCGTCACTCATCACCTGCGACAGCGGGCGTGCAGCGCGTAGACGTAGGACGGCGCTGAGGCCGTCTGCCTTGAGCTTCGCGGTCCACGCATCCGGACGTGCGACGGCCGGACGCGGCGAGCGGCATCGGGCCGAACGCGGCCACGATCTGCGCGACGTGCACCTTCGCCTGCGCACCGTCGACGGCCGCCGGGTCGCGTAGCCCTCGAGCCATGTCGTGCACCACTGCTCGACCGTCGTCCGGGCCGTCTTGGGGTCGACGTAGGTAGCCGGTGCACGACCGCGCGGTCACGCTCGTCGAGCCACCGCTGCGCGTCGACCTTGCGGGCGAAGTGACGGGCGTGCTCCCTGCCTGTCGCGTCGCGGTAGCGGGCCCGCCACTGGCCGGACGGGCGCTTCGTGATGCTGGCCATCAGGTGCCCTTTCTGTCGCGGGAGCGTTGTTGATTGACGCGGACCCGGGCCCGCTGGCACTCGACTAGCTGGCAGTAGACGCCCTCGCCGTCGCGGGGCCGCCGGGCCCCCGTCGAGCCGTGGCCCCGCAGTTGTCACACCGGAGAGGCTCGCGTCCGACGTTCTCGCGGTACAGCAGGAACACCAGCACCCCGACCAGGGACGTCGGCATGGGCGTCACCTGCAGGCCACCACGTGCCCGCCAGCGGATCTCGTGTCCGATGCGGCACTGCTCGAAGCACCGCTCGAGCCATTGGGCGTATCGCTCTTGCTGCAGTCGGTAGTCGGCCCGGTCGCCGGGGACTTGCACGGCGGGGAGGCTGCCACTGCCGAGGAGGTTCTGAAGCTCCACCCAGTCGGCCCGGTCTCCGGGCTTGCGGCGGGCGAGCTGCGACGCGAGGCGCAGAGCCGCGCCGAAGGTACGAGCGACGTCGCGCACCGCGCGCACATCGACCGCCCGGCCGCCGTCGAGCATGCCGGGGCACGTCTTGAAGACGCAGGCCCCCTCCACCGGGTGCCCGTGCTGGCAGAGCGCCAGGACGCCGTACCGCTCCAGCCACGCCGCCATCTCCTCCGGCTGGGCCGCCGCCAGCGACACGAACCCTCGCAGCATGCTCGTCCGTCCCCGGCCATTCGTCAGCGACAAAGGGGCGCTCGCCGGACCACGAGATCCGCGCGTCCGTCACTCGAAGTCGAGTCGGCCGGCGCAATGGAAACTGCACGGGGATCGTCTCCCGCGCGGATCGTGTCACCATGGCGTCACCGTAGACCGCTTGCAGTCACCAGTCAACCACTCCACCCTTGCTAATAGGTCCCGACGACAGGCAAGGGAGTCCGACAGTGGACGACGAACTGATGACCTTCCCCGAGGTAGTGGCGGCCAGCCGCCAGCAAGAGGCGACGATGCGTTGGCTGATTCACGCCGGCAAGGGGCCACGGCACGCCAAAATCGGCCGGCGGCTGGTCTTTCGCCGTTCGGACGTCGAGGCGTGGATCCACGAGGCCTTCCAGCGGACCGACGGCAAGGCCTCGGCCGCCATATGAGCCCCCCGGGCGCCACGGCGCAGCACGGACCTCGCTGGAATCACGTCAGCGAGAAGACAAGCGCCGATGACGCACGCCTTGTTGCGGGTGCCGGATGAGCCCCCCGAACGACCGCCGCTCCACCGCGAAGAACGCAGCAGAGCGGACGGTAGAGACGAGTCGGGCGGACTCAGTGCCGAGTGTGACACAGCTGACCGACCTTGGCCGTGAGCGCCGCAAGCGGTGGGCCGCTGCGCTCATCCGCAAGGGCCGCGAGAGCGGCGTGACATGTGTCTACGGCGATGACATGTGGTGCAGGCTGCCCCAGGACCATCCCGCGCGGATCGCCGCCGTCGTGGTCGCTGCGGAGTGCCACGCCCAGGACGGCGACGACCTGCCTCGGCGACTCCGTGCTGAGCTGGACGCTGCCCGGGCCGCCGAGCAACAGCGTGAGGCCGAGGACTTCGCTGTAGTCGCGGCCACCGTCCGCGGGCGCGCGGGTCAGGTGCCGCACGCTGTGCTCGCAGAGCGACGGGGTGACATCTCGGCCGAGGAGCTCGTCGAGTGGGAGCGCCGAAACCGGGAGTTCGTCGCCGGCCGGACCGACGAGCCCGCACGGCTGCCCCGGCGGGAAGCATGAGCACCGCCGAGGTCGAGGCGTTCGTCGTGGAGGCAGGGCCTCGCCGAGCCTGGCAGCCGGTCGACCTCGGGCCGGTGCTGGACGGCACCTACCGGGCGCCGCTGCCCACTGTGGGCGCCCGCTCGGACGGGGTCGGCCTGTTCTACCCCCGCCGCGTTCACACCGCCGCTGGCGAGTCCGGAGACCGGCAAGACCTGTTCGTGATGCTCGCGCAGGTCGAAGTCGAGCTGCGCAGGGGCAACGCGGCAGTGTTCGTCGACTTCGAAGACGACGAGGGTGGCGTCGTCGGACGGCTGCTCGCCATGGGCGCCAAGCCCGAGGCGATCCGCGGACCGATTCGCCTACCTGCGCCCGGAGGAGCCGATAGGCGGGCTCGGCCACCGTGGTGACCTCGAGCAGGCCCTCGGCGACCTGCGGCCGACGCTGGCGATCCTCGACGGCGTCACCGAGGCGATGACGATGCACGGACTCGACCCGCTGAGCAACAAGGATGCCGCCGCCTTCGGCCGTCTCGTCCCCCGCTACATCGCCGAGCACGGCCCGGCGACCGTGGTGCTCGACCACGTGACCAAGAGCCCCGAGGGACGCGGGCGGTACGCCATCGGCGCCGTCCACAAGCTCAACGGGCTCAACGGCGCGGCGCTGATCGTGGAGAACCGCACGCCGTTCGGGGTCGGGATCACCGGGCGCTCGACCGTCCTGGTCAGCCAAGGACCGGCCCGGCCAGCTCCGGCGACACGGCGTTCCTACCATCAGGCGGGCAGTCACGTGGTTCGCCGACTTCGTCGCTGGTCGGCCACGACGAGACCTTCGTCGAGGCGTCGCTCGAGCCGCCGCGTCGAGCAGGCCGACCACGTTCCGGCCCACCGTCCTCATGCAGCCGGGTGTCCGACGCGCTGGCCGGCGCACCCGAGGACCTGTCCGTCCGCGGCGTGCTCGACCGGGTCACGAGCAAGCGGGCGGAGGACGTCCGTGGCGCCCTCGCCCGGCTCGTCGACGAGGGCTTCGTCACCGTGCAGAACGGCGCCCGCGGTGCCCACCTTCACCATCTCGACCGACCGTTCGAGGGAGACCCCGAGTGACCGCAGATTCAGCGTGTCCGACCGTGTCCCAGCGTGTCCCGGGACACAGTGAAACGACCGTGTCCCGTGTCCCGCGCTATATAGGCGGGACACGGTCACACTGGTTCACCGCCCGTCGAGGCAGCTCTAGCGTGTCCCGACCCTGGAGACGTTGCTCTCGAGCTGGTGACCGCAGCCGTAACTGCGAAGCTGGCCCGAGAGATCGGAGCACCACGGCTTGCGGTCCAGGCGGCTCGTCGAGCTGGTGAGCTGGCCGACGCACTGACCATCTCGCTCTCGCCGATGCTCGCCCGCGTGACGCCGGCAGGTGAGGCGACGGCGCTCGACGGGGTGAAGACCAATGCCGACCTCTGCGCCTTGCTCAGGTCTGAGCCGGACGTCGACCGAGGAGGGGCGACGTGACTACCCCTACCCCCGAATCTTTGAGCCCCAGCGCTTCTTGGACCCCGCTCTGTCTTCCATTTAGATCCCCGCGTCACGCCGGATCGCCGTCACGTGACCAGAACCGCCGCGAAAGGAAGTACTGATGCCTGATTCCGACCAGGCCCGCGCTCGCCGACAGCCGGGCGCACAAGGCCGGCGACCACTCACTCTGCTTGCCGGGCCGATGCGTCGCTCGGGGATCTTCTTCCCCGATCCGACCCCACCGGACGACGGGGGCGGCGATGTCGAGGCCGCGGTGAAGGGCTACACGGACACCCTGCACCTCGGCGCGGACGACGTGCGGTCCCCAATGGTCGCCGCCGCCGCGCGACTGGCGCGGGCACTCGATGAGGGCGTGCAAGTGCCGGCCGTGGCGCGCGAGCTCGGCAAGTACCTCCGCTGGATGTCCGAGTTCGGCGCGGTCGCCGACGAGCTCGACGCGCTTCGTAGCGGCCACGCACTGCGCCAGGCCGACGCGGTGCTTCGACGCACCGCCGACACCGCTTCCTGAATCCCAACCGAAGGAGAACAACGTCATGACCTACATCGAAAACGCAGTACCGATCGGCGACGTCGCCAAGGTGACCAAGCGCACCGTCGCCGAGGTCGAAGCCGAGGCGGTCGCCCTCGACATGTACATCGGCTGAGACCTGGGCCGGCCGCCCGGCACTCGCCGAGCAGCGACGCGCACCAGCTGGTCTCCGGCGAGGCCCGCCGTGCCCGCGAGCACGATGCGGCCTGGAAGGGCTACATGGCCGAGTCGTGCCGCGCGTGGGAGGCTGCCCGGGACGCCGCAGTGCAGCGCCGCCCACGACGGCGGTCTCCCAGGACCCCATGCGCGGTGGAGCGGGCCTCGACGCGGCCCGCGACGCGGCCGCCGAGGCCGGGGCCAGCGCTTCGAGTCGATCGACGCCGCCGCCGACCTGGCAGGGCCGGGTCTGGCCAGCGCCATCGTGCGCCGCTACACCGACGCGCCACGCCGGACGTCGGCCTGCTCAAGCGGGCCGTCGGTCGCGTGCTAGACCGGGAGCTCCGATGAGCGGCGTCGAGCGGGCGGCCGGCAGCCGCGGACAGGGCGTCGTTCCCACGCTCGCTGGGGAGTCCCGGTCGGGTTCGACGCAGTTCTCGGAGGAGCGCGCCAGCCTGGGTCCGCGAGCAGGGTCCGCGAGGAGCAGCGGCCAGCACCACTGAGGAAGCTGGCTGCACGCGATCGCCGGCTGCTGTGGACGCTGCGCGTCCTGGAGCTCGAGCGGCTCGAGCGGAACGCCCCATGACGCCGGCCCAGGCGGCCGAGGAGAACCTCGCGGTCTCCGCGCTGCTCCGGTGGGACGCCGAGGCATCCGCAGCACGGCGAGCGGAGAGGCGGCGGGGACCTGCTCGCCGGCGTCGGTATCGACGACCCGGACGTCGTCGGATTGCTCCTCGCCGCCGACCACGGAATCACACCTGACCGGATCGGCGCCTATCGCAGCCTGGCCCGCAGCCGCGGGATCGACCTCGAAGCAGGTGGTCCGCGCAGCAGCTGCGCGGCGAGCTGGCCGACGTCGTGGCGCTGCCCGACACTGCCGGCAAGCCGATGGACAACTGGGATGCCCAGCCGCCCTATCGGCCGCCGCGACTGGCAGGCAACTGGGAGACTACCCAGTTGACCACGAGGCTTACGATGTACTCGAACGCCGGCCACGGCTCCGATCGAGGCGAACCGATGCCCGACGACCCGACCGCCGACGATCACGACGAGGAGACCGAGTAATGGCCTGGACCGCACCCCGCACCTGGGTCAACGCCGAGGTGCTGACGGCCGACCCTGCTGAACACCCACCTGCGGGACCAGTTCCTCCAGATGCTGGCGGCGATCGCCGCCGGCAACCGTGACGGTCCCACGACGCCGTCGTACAGCAACATCACGGTCGGCAACGACGGCACAGTTCACCGCCTACTACACGCCAGGTCAACAAGACCGTCCACTTCCGGTACTGGACTGCTGTTCGGGCTCGACGTCGGCGATCGGAGCCGGGGCCAACTTCACCCTGCCCGTTGCCCCAGCCGCCGCGGTCTCACAGCTACCAGTCGCTCGGCGCCCTCCTATCACGACGAGAGCCTCGGGCAGCTATCGTCGCCGGCGGGCCTGCATACGTGACCGGCTCGGGTCACTGTGCCTGCCGCTCGCCCCCGACCGGTGCCGCTCACCGCGCACGGTGCCCTTCACCTGGGCGGCAAGCGACAAGCTCATCCATCACCGGCCACGTACGAGGCGGCCTGAGCTGTGGACTACTAGCGGCGCCCGTCCGACGTCGAGCCCGGACCCGGACCGATGCCGAGGTCTGGGAGCGCCTGCGGCGCCGCCGCGACTCGCCTGCTGGCCGCACCGACGGCAAGCTGGCACCGCGACAGCGCCGCCGACCAGGTTGCGTGGGAGGGCTATCGCCAGGGGCTGCGGGACCTGCCGGACCACCGTCACGGACCCCCGCCAGGCCGATGTGGCCGGCGCCGCCGGGACCGAGGCACGAAGCGGCCGACCGGGAACGGGCCAGCGTCGCCGGGCCGGCCTGCGCGCGGCAGCGCTGTCACCGCCCTCGACGGCAACCGGACGTTCCTGGCCCTGGACCCGCCGACCGAACGGCGCAGGTCGTCGCGCAGGTGCGGGCGCTGACCCGGCAGAACGTCGGTCTGATCCGGCTGGTGCTCGGGAGGCTGGACGCCGTGGAGTGAGAGGGAGTTCAGCAGGTGCCGTGTCCGTAGATGAACCAGTTGCTGTCGGGATTCGGGAACGACGTGATGACGCTCAACGGACCGTCGAACCGGACTCCACCCGATCCGAACGTGTCGTTGAGGTGGCGCGCCTCGCCGGCCGTCCCAGACCAGATTGTCGTGTTAGCTTGCCCGTTCACCGTGCCCCTGATGGTCACCGTGGCGAAGAAGCCGTTCACCACGACAGCATCCAGCGTTGCCACACAGCCGGACTGGCCGGTGTACGACGCGGTGCCTGACCGGAGCAGATGCGACGGGGCAACGGAAACAGTCGGACCGCCGCGACTCTGTGATGCCTGTGAACTTGTGGTCACCGTGACCCCAAGTCCGACCGCAAGCGCGGCTGCACTTAGGGCGGCCAAGACCTTGGTGGGTGCGTGCATGAGATCCCTCCTCGTCAACCGATGTCCTGAGTCTGCTCACCAGGTTCAGGGTGTGTCCCGGGTTTCGCCACCTCTGCGGACGCTCTGCCCTCGCCCGAGGCCCGCTGCTATGGGGCCTGGGCGTGGCCGGTAACCGTTGGTCACCGGTGCACAGCAATGCGCACATCGCCCCAAGTGACTATGTACGGCCCAACCACCCGGACGTAGCGTCCGCACGCGGCGGCCACGCCGCACGCCTCGCCGGGGGGCCTGGTGGTGAGCCTTCACGAAGGGGTGGAAGAACCATGGGCAAGACACGAATCCTCGCGGTCGCGGTGTGCGCCGTCGCCTTTCTCGGTGCACCGGCGGGTGCGGCGTCGGCCGGCGAGGTGAAGGGTCCGCCGCGGACGGTGGACAACGAGAACGTCACCGGCGCATTGCTGCACGCGCATTCGGAATGCGCGGCCAGCGGCCTCAACGACTACGACACCGAGGGGGGCCAGAACGTGTCCCAGGTGCAGACCGCGGCGGACTCGTGGAAGTACTACGGCTTGCCGAAGGGCGCCGTAGGCACGTTCGGACTCTGCCGGGGCTCCGGAGACCACTGACCGAGCTGTAGGCAGCGGAGGCCCGCGCCGCCGCACGGGGGTGACGGCGCGGGCAGGGACGATTGTGCGACAGGGCGAGGAGTCGGCGCAGGGGAAAACAGCAGAAGGCCCGGCCGCCGCTGGCTCGACGGCCGGACCTCCGCGTGGTGCCCGCTGCTACCCGGAAGGCACCTCGACCGGGCTGATCGAGAAGTCGGGCAGCGCCAGCATCGCCTTCCGCTGCTCGGCATCGTCGATGAGCGTGTACATCGCGGTCGTCCGGGGGCTGGCGTGCCGGAGCAGCTCTTGCGCGACGCGGATCGACCCGCCGGACGCCTTGAGCACCTCGGTCCCGTAGGTGTGTCTCAGGCGGTGCGCGTGCCCCTCGGGCATCCCGCATTCCAGCATCAGCCGCCGCAGCCCGGCCGACACCGTCCCTGGCCGCACAGGGCCGCTCCGTTGCCCCATCGCCGGGAACCAGTAGCCGGTCCGCGGGAACCTATTCAGCGCCTCGTCCCACACCGCGGGGTGCGTCGGCAGCAGCGCCTCGTGCCCACCCTTCCCGACCACCCGCAGCGACTGCTCCGACACGTCCTCGCCCTTGAAGCTTGGCGATCTCGTGGACGCGGAGGCCCTCGTAGACGGCCAGCAGGACGTAGACCCGCACGTGACCGCCCGGGAAGGCATTGGCCAGCAGCGTTCGCACCTGCTCACGGGACAGCGGACGGGGGATCCCGCGCGGCACCCGTGGCGACCGCAGCGCCCTGGACGGGTCGTCGCCACGCCGGCCGGTGTCTTGCAGCCACCCGAACCAGGCGCGGGCGTGACCCCAGTACGTCCGGCGGGACCAGGCGGCCAGGTCGTCCTGGGACAGCCACGCCACCAGGTCGACGTCCTCGACCTGCCGCGGGTCACGGTCGGACACCCTGCCCATCAACGTCACTCCGTACAGCCGCGCCCTGACGGTCTGCGGGCGGTGACCGGCTGCCAGCATCGTCGAGCGGTACGCGGTCAGGGTCTCGTCGAGCGTCTCATCGTGGGCGGTGAAGCCCTGGCCGCTCATCGCTCGTACAGGGCGATGTCGGCCGCCCTGGTCAGCACCGCACCGAGCTCGCGGGCCTCGGCGGGCGTCAGTGACAAGTATCTCCAGGGCCGCTCGCGCCCAAGTTCGGCGATCTCCAGCGATACGAGCGTCCTGCCGAAGCAGGGCCGGAGCTCCGCGCGAATCACGCCGACCTGCCACTCGATAGTGCCGCCACGCAGGACGGCCCCGTCGCCGGGCCGACGAACCTCGGGTAGGAAGGCCTGCCCGACGGTCCGGTAGTGCTCGACGGTGTCGGTGGTTACCTCGTCGGGGTCGTGCCACCGGTCGCCGTCGCAGAACGCCGGACAGGTCCACCAGTGCTGTGCGTCTTTCGGGCTGATCTCATGGGACTCGTGCTCATGGCTTGATCCTCCTGGGATCGGTCTAGGCCTCGGTCTGGCGATGGCACGCCGACCGGGGCCGCTCTGGTGTGACGCAGGATGCGCCGGGGGGTTGGGACACGTCGTGAGTCCGCAGAAAGTCCGCAAGACGTTCGCTTGCGGTCAACCACTGCCAACGGTCGTCGGCAGAGTCTCCGCAGGTCAGAGGCGAGAGCCATGCACAGTCAACGGTTGCCAACTACGCGGGGCGAGTTCGAGCTGTACTACGACATCTGAGGCCCGAGAGTCCGCACGAGCCACCAGCACCGCGCCCACGACGGCTCGTGCGGATTCGTCTGTGTCGGGCCGGAGATGGCCGAGAGCGTGAGCGTCGAACTTGACTACTTCGAGGGTTCTGGCGCGTCACATTTGATCTTCGGGTTGGCGCCGACGTAGTTCAAGGGTCCGGCGAGAACGGTGACCGTGATGGTCCCCAACTTGGCACAGTTCGCGTCCGACCCGCTGAAGTAGTCGCGCTGTGCGGCAGCCGCGATGCCGATGAGCAACCAGACAACGACAAGCACGGCGCCGATGCGCATGGTCAGCCTCCTTCGTCCACGTCAGGCCGACGCCTCGGACGCCGCCCTGTGGGGATGCCTACCCAGGGACTCGTTCAGCCCAAACAACGGACCCCTGTCACCGTTCGGGCCCTGCTGCTCAGCCCAGACGGACGAGGTCGGCGGCTGACCAGCGGTTCGTGTGCGCGATGGAGCCTGGGAAGTAGGCGTACCACCGTCCTGAGCGCTGGGCAGTGAACGACTTCGTGAAGCGGCCGTCCCGGTTGGTGCGCGTCTTCCCCAAGAAGGTCTTGGTGGTACGCCCCGCTCGCTGGAAGTAGATGCGCACCACGGCGTCCCGGAAGTCGACGTACTGAAGGTTCAGCGTCAGCCTGCGAACATGACCGGCGACCCGTACCTCCTCGCCGCGCTCGACGGGCTCAGGCGTGGCATTCGCTGACACCTTCGTGTTCCGTCGTAGCTTGAACGAGTCCTCGTGCAGACTCACTACCTGCTGGTCCGCGTCACGACCCGCCAGGTTCACGTACCAGGTTCCCACGGCGTTCCTTCGGTCGAAGCTCAGCACGCCGGTCCAGGTGCCGAACTGCGGAGTACCGCTGCTGAGAACCAGGTCAGTGGCTTCGACGTCGCGTCCGGGATTCACCGCCGTCGCGCGCACGGAGAGGATGCCGGCGGCGGCGCCCGGCGTGCTGGCGCAGTTGTCATAGCCCTTCACCGACACCGGGACGGACGCCCGCCCGGTCGCCGTGATCACGACATCGGGAACACGCGGCTCGAAGAACACGGCGGCACATGTTGTCGCACTCGCCGGTACCACAGCGACTCCTCCCCCTAGGGCGAGGAGTGACACGGACAAGGCAACCACCACGATCCGACGCATCTTTCCCCCACCCTCCCGCGGCCTGTCGAATGGCAGGCACCTCCGTCAATAGCAGGGACGGCGGCAGTCGTCAGCCGGTTCGACCACATTCGGGGAATGCGTCACTCCGTGAAGCGGACGAGGGTGGGTCGGAAGTCGACCGTGATCCGATGGCCCCGGACCCACGTCCGAGCCCCCCGGATGTCGCGCCGCCAGGTCGCCCCCGGCGGGAGGCGCAGCCGCACCGACCGTGACGGGTGCCAGTAGACCCGCTTGACACCGTTCCTGTCCTCCAGCCGGCAGACGTGCGTCCCAGCCCGAGACCCGGCACCGAGGATCCGACAGCCGATGAGCCGTGATCCCTCCGTCCATCGCTGGGTTCGGCCAACCGCCCGTCCCGCAAGGGTCGGCTGGCCGGCAACGCTGAGCACCGTGTTGACGTTGCCGCGCTGCCGCCAGCCGTACCAGAAGACTCGCCGGACGCCGGCCGAGGCGTTCAGCAGGTAGGTGCGGATGACGTACGCCGCCTGGCGCTCCTCGCCGAGCTCGAGGACCGGATCAGCGGACCCGCCCGACACCAGTCCGTAGTTGATCTCCGTGTTCCACAACGGCTTGGTGACGCGCCGGCGATCCAGAATGACCTCACGAATCCGGTCGAGTCGCTGAATCGACTCCTCCGGCCCGCCGTCCGCCGCCGGGTACAGCGACAGCGCCACGGCATCGACGAGGTCGTTCATGGTCCGTCCGTCCACGGTCTGGCGCCAGAACCGGTCGATCGGCCGGGTGTTCGTGCGTGCCACGAACGACGGCGCAACCAGCCGGAGCCGAGTGCCCTGGCGGCGGTTGACCCTGTCCACGACGGTCCGCGCTGCATGGGTCAGCTGCGCCATCTGGCGTGCCGTCCCGGACCAGAAGCCGAGAATGTTGGCCTCGTTCCATACCTGGAGCGAGTCGATCCGCCCCGCGTACCGCTCGGCGACCGTGCGCACGTACCGCCGCCACGGCCGGAGGTCGGGCATCCGCGACGCGTCCGCTCCGCCGAACTCCAGCGGGCCGGAGGGTCTCGCGGTCAGCGCGACGTGGGCAGCCGGCGTCTGACCAAGCACGAGAGTCACTCGCGCGTCATGTGTCAGAGCGGTCGCGACGGCAGCGTCCAGCCGGGCGAAGGCGAAGTGGCCAGGGACTGGTTCGAGGTCCCGCCAGGTCGTTCCCGAGTCCCACAACCGCAGTGAGCCGATCGGGGTGCCCGGCCAGCTCGTCGGGTCGTCGTCATGCATCCCGAAGAGCGCGGGCCGGACCGACGTCCCGGCCTGCGCCGGATTCGCCAGGCCAGGTGGAGGGCTCGCCGACATCAGCAGCAGCAGCGACGCGATGACGCTGCACCACCGCAGCCGATGTCGGGCGAGCTCGTCCACGGGGTGCGCCCGTGCCTAGCGGCGCGAGCGCACCATGATCGGCGCGAAGTTCACCGACAGCGACTTGCCGCCGCCGACCCGATCGGTGCCACCGGTCATGAACTCGAGTCGCGTGGCCGACGCGGCGGTGCGGATGGTGGCCCGACGCGACGGGTTCCAGTAGACCCGCTTCACGCCGTCCTTGTAGGAGAACGTGCACGTGTACGTTCCCCGCGAGCTGCGCGAGCAGCCCTTGGCGTTGGTGCCCTTCAGCCAGCTCTGCACGACGCTGTAGGTCCGACCCGCCTTGGTCAGGTCCCCGTCCGCTTCGGTGAGCTGCGTGTTGGCGAGCTTCTGCAGGTCCCAGGCGTACCAGAACACGCGCTTGACGCCGTTCGCGGCATTGAGCGTGTAGGTGCGGGCGACCAGGGACGCCTCCCGCTTGCGGGAGATGTCTCTCGCCACGCCGCCGCCGCCGGTCTGCAGGCCGTAGTTGATCTCGGTGTTCCAGATCGGCTTGGTGACCCCGAGCGACCGGAGCATGGTGCGGGAGGACGCGAGCAGGGTCATCGACGTCTCGGGACCGTCCTGCGAGAGCGGGTAGAGGTTCAGCGAGACGATGTCGACCCATCGGCCGACCCGTGCGCCACCGGTGCGCTGCGAGTAGAACGTCCGCAGCCACGCGCGCTGGCCGCTGAGCCGGGTCGCCATGGCCGGCGCGACCAGGGATGCCTTCGGGTCGGCGCTCGCCAGCACCTTCGACGTCACCTTCGTGAGCTCGGCCATCTTGGCGTGCGACCCGCTCCAGAACCCGGAAACGTTGGCCTCGTTCCAGACCTGGTAGTCGACGCCCCGGCCGCGGTACCGCTCGGCGACCTTGCGGACGTACCGCTTCCACGGGGTCAGCCGCGGCGCCGAGCTCGCGCCCGGACCGTACTAGGAAGCCGCCCCCGGCCGGACGGCGTGGAACTTGGGCGTCTGGCCGAGCACGATCAGCACGTCGGCGCCCCTGTTCCGTGCCGTGCTCACCGCGACGTCGAGCCGGCTGAAGTCGAAGACTCCGGGACTGGTCTCGATCTGACGCCAGGTCACGCCGGAGTCCCAGAGGCGGACGGCTCCGACGGACGCCTCCGGGAACGTCGACGGCGTGAAGTCGGTCATGCCGAACATCCGACCCTTGACCCGCATCGCGGCGTCGGCGGGCTGGGCGGGCAGCACCGTCGCGGCCAGCCCGAGGGCCATGGCGACGGCGAGGACGCGCGGGCGCGCCAACGTGGAGAGGCTTGTCATGGGTGAGAGTTCCCCGTCATTCGTAGGTGGCCGGACGACCCTGACACGGCTCGTCCTCGCAAGGACGCTCCGCGCGGGTGCGACGGTTCGGACCGGTTCTGACGGTCAGGCGCTAGGACTTGGACCGCACCATCACGGGTCGGAAGTCGACGGTCTTCGTCGAGCCGCCCTTGATCTTCTTCTTCACACCGTAGACCCCTTGCATGAAAGTCGCACTTCGGGCGGTCCGGATGGTGACCTTCTTCGTGGGGTTCCAGTAGACGCGTCGCACGCCATTGGCATAGGTGATGACGCAGGTGTAGGTGCCCCGGCTGTCGACCGAGCAGGGGGCCGCGGACCGCGAGGCGCCGACCAGGGTCCCGCCCAGCATCCAGGACCGCGCGAGCCCGAGCGCCTTGCCGGCCAGGGTCAGCGTCCTGCCGTCGCTGGGGTTCGTCAGGAGGGTGTTTCCCAGGGTCCCGCCCGTGGCCAGGATGCCCATGTTGTAGGTGTACCAGTGGACCCGCTTCACGCCTCTCGCGGCGTTGAGCAGGTAGGTCCGCAGCACGTACGCCGCCTGGCGCTCGGCCGTGATGCTGGTCGCCCGCGTGCCGCCGAGGCTGCCGGTCTGCATCCCGTAGTTGACCTCGGTGTTCCAGATCGGCTTGGACGCCGGGACTCCGCCGTAGCCGAGCAGCTTGCGCGCCCGGGCCAGCAGCGTCATGGAGTACTCCGGCGTGCCCAGCTTCGTGCCGTACTTCGGCAGCGGGTAGAGGTTCAGCGAGATCACATCGGCGAACTTCCAGGCCGGGACCCCGTCGACGCGCGCGAAGGCGAACCGGGTGATGCCCCGGATCTGCTCGTCGATCCGCGCGGCGAACGCCGGGCCCACGACGATGGCGTCCTTGTCCTGCGCCTTCACCGCGTTGCGCGTCGCCTTGGTGAGCTGCGCCATCTGCAGCGTCGTGCCGGTCCAGAAGTTGACGACGTTCGCCTCGTTCCACACCTGGTAGGCGTGGATGCCGCGCTTGCCGTTCCAGCTCCGGTAGCGCTGCACCACCGCGGTGACGTAGCGGTACCAGGCACCCAGGTCCGTCGGCATCGCCGTCGGGCTGGACGCGTAGAACGACGGCGTCATGCCGAGGACCAACGTGACCTCGACGCCCCTGCCCTGCGCCGCCGTCACGATCGTGTCGAGCCGGTTCCAGTTGTAGACGCCGGGCGATGTCTCGATCTCCCGCCACGTCGTGCCGGTGTCCCACAGCCGGAGCGAGCCGACGTTGCCGTTGGCCATCGACGCCAGCCCGGAGTCGTGGACACCGAACAGACGGCGGTCGATCTTGATCTTGGCGGCGGCTGCTGGGGTGGTGGGCAGCAGCGCGGTGGCGAGCACGGCCACGACCAGCACGGTGAGCAGGCGGGCGGGAACGAGTGGGAGACGGGCAAGGCGCATGGTGCGGGGCTTCCTCGAGGTCGATCCGGAGGGGGTGGCTCCGCCGAGGACGCACCAGCGGTGTCGAGGGTTCCCCCCGAGAGCCGCGACCAGTGTGCCGGACGGTCGCATGGCACCGCTGGCAAATGGGCCGATTGTCCGGATTCAAGCGTGTCGCGCGGCGGGTCCGTCGCGGGCGGGCGCCCCGGTCGAGAGTCACCCGCCGTCAGCCGCCGGCGTACACCCGGCGGGCGGCCCGCCGCAGCTCCCCCGCCGGCCAGGTCCGGTGGGCCGACCCCACCAGCCCGAGCCCGATGACGGCGGCCACCGTCACGGCGACGGCCGGCGTCGCCAGGTCCGCCATCGCCCCCGCGAGCAGGAAGGTCGCCGCCGTGACGGTGCTGAAGCCGGCGCCGGCGAGCCCGTTGACCCGTCCGCGCAGCCCGACCGGGCTCACCAGGTTGACGGTCGTCATCAGCGGCACCATGAACCCCTGCGACGCGCCGGCGACGAACCAGAGCGGCAGCGCCACCTGCCAGGGCGGGGCGAGGCTGGTCAGCATCAGCGGCGCGCAGGAGGCCACGGCCAGCGGCACGATGAGGCGCACCTGCCGCAGCGGGTCGAGCCGCGCGACCAGGAAGGAGCCGACCGCGGCACCGGCGGGCAGGCTGGCCATCAGCCCGGCGCCGACCGCGGGGCCGGCGCCGTCCTCGCGGGCGTAGGCGAGGGCCACCGCCTCCGGCGCGATGAGGAAGACGGCGGCGCTCCAGGCGAGCACGACCAGCGCCCGAAGCGCCGGGTCGTCGAACACCAGGCGCCAGCCCTCGCGGAAGTCGTCGAGCAGCGACCTCCGCGCCGTCGTGCCGGGCTCGAGGGCCGCCGCGGGACGCCAGCGCAGGGTGAACGCGAGCACGAGGAACGACACGAGGAACGTGCCCACGTCGAGCATCAGCCCGACCCGCTCCCCCACCGCGACGATCACGACTCCCGCCGCCACGATGCCCACCACCTGGTCGACCTGGTAGAGCGTGCGCAGCAATCCGGTGCCGACCAGGCACTCCCTCGGGTCGGGCAGCACGTCCGGCACGACGGCGCGGTGGGCGGCCTCGAACGGCGCGGAGAACGTCTCGGCCACCAGCAGGAGAGCCAGCAGCGCCCACACCGGCGTCGAGTCGACGGCGAGCAGCGCGATGACCGCCAGGATGCCGGCCCGGGCCAGGTCGCAGCCGAGCATCACGACCTTGCGCGGCAGCCGGTCAGCCAGCGCGCCGAGCAGCGCCGAGCCGAACACGGCCGGCAGGAAGCTGACGACGAACGCCAGCACGGCGAGGAACGCGCTCTCGGTGCGCGCGAGGACCAGCGACGCCAGGGCGACCCGAGCCACGTGGTCGCCGAGCTCGCTGGTGACCTGGGCGACGACGAGCCCGCGGAACTCGCGGTGGCGCAGGACGTCGCGGTACGTCGGACGTCGTACCGGGTCCGCAGCCCCGTCCCCCGTCCCGGTCACCGGTAGAACACCCCCTCGACGACAGCCCTGGCCCGCCGGGTGGCGCGACGGTAGTCGTCCACCAGCTTCCCTGACGCGCCCGGAGGGTAGCCGAGAACCTGGGCCACGCCGGAGAGCTCACGCAGGTCCGTGGGGAGGCTGTCCCCCGGACGGCCCCGCACGAGCAGCATGCCGTTGCGGACCCGGCTCGCCGTGCGCCAGGCGTGCGCGAGCGTGCGGGCCTGCTCGGCGTCGAGCAGCCCGGCGTCACGCGCCGCGGTGAGGGCGCGCAGGGTCTCGGTGGTGCGCAGGCCGGGCACCTGCGCGGCGTGGCGGAGCTGCAGCAGCTGGACCGTCCACTCGACGTCGGCCAGCCCGCCCGGGCCGAGCTTCGTGTGCCGGGCCGGGTCGGCGCCGCGGGGCAGCCGCTCGGCCTCCACCCGCGCCTTGAGCCGCCGGATCTCGCGGACGGCCGCGTCGTCCAGCCCCTCCGGGCGGTAGCGCAGCGGGTCCACCAGCTCGATGAACCGTTTGCCGAGGTCGGGATCTCCGGCGACCGGGTCGGCACGCAGCAGGGCCTGGCTCTCCCACACGTGCGACCAGCGCTCGTAGTAGGCGGCGTAGGACGCCAGAGTGCGCACGAGCGGGCCCTGGCGGCCCTCGGGGCGCAGGTCGGCGTCCACGGCCAGCGGCGGGTCGGGCGAGGGCACGGAGAGCAGCCGGCGCAGCTCGCCCACTACGGCGTGCGCGGCCTCGGACGCGTCCTGGTCGTCGGCGCCGTCCACCGGGTCATGGACGAAGAGCACGTCCGCGTCGCTGGCGTAGGACAGCTCCCGGCCGCCGAACCGCCCCATCGCGATCACGGCCAGCCTTCGTCGGCAGCTCACCGCCGCGCTGCTCGCGCACCGAACGGCTCGCCACGTCGAGGGCCGCCTGCACGGTCGCGGCGGCGACGTCGGTCAGGGCCTCCTCGACCTGCTCCACCGTCACGACGCCGAGCAGGTCGGCGGTGGCGACCCGGAACAGCTCGCGTCGCCGCACGCCCCTGGCGATGGCGACCGCGGACTCCGGGTCGTCGTGCCGGCCGGTCGCGCTGGCCAGCTCCGCGGCGAGCTGGTCGCGCGACCGCGGCACCAGCACGTCCTCGTCGGCGAGCATCCGCACCGCCTCGGGAGCCCGGACGAGCAGGTCGACGGCGTACCGGCTGCTCGCCAGCAGCAGGGCCATCCGCTGCGCGACCGCCCCCTCGTCGCGGAGCAGGCGGAGGTACCACGGGGTCGTGCCGAGCGCGTCACTGATCTGCCGGAAGGCGAGCAGCCCGCCGTCGGGGTCGGGCGCGTCGGCGAACCAGCCGAGCAGCACCGGCAGCAGGGTCCGCTGGATCGCTGCTCGCCGGCTGACGCCCTCGGTGAGCGCCTCGAGGTGGCGCAGGGCACCGGCCGGGTCGACGTACCCGAGAGCCTCGAGCCGCGACGCGGCCGCCTCCGGCGTGAGCCGCGCCTCGTCGGACGCGAGGCGGGCGACCGAGCTCAGCAGCGGCCGGTAGAAGAGCTTCTCGTGCAGCCGGCGCACCTCGCGGGCGTGCCGGCGCCACTCGCGGTCCAGGTCCTCGACCGGCGCGGAGCGCAGCCCCAGCGACCGGCCCAGCCGCCGCAGCTCGACCGGGTCCTCGGGCATCACGTGGGTCCGCCGCAGCCGGTGCAGCTGCAGCCGGTGCTCGACCGTCCGCAGGAACCGGTAGGCCCGGTCCAGCTCCGCGGCGTCGGCCCGGCCGACGTAGCCGTAGGTCGACAGCGCCTCGAGCGCCTCGAGGGTGTTCGGGCTGCGCAGCGTCTCGTCGGTGCGGCCGTGCACGAGCTGCAGCAGCTGGACGGCGAACTCCACGTCGCGCAGGCCGCCCGGGCCCAGCTTGAGCTCGCGGTGGCTCGACCGGGTCGCGAGGGTGTCCTCGACCCGCCGGCGCATCTGCTGGACGTCCGCGACGAAGTCCGGCCGGTCGGCGGCCTGCCACACCATCGGCGCGACGGCTTCCAGGTAGTCGCGACCGAGCGCCAGGTCGCCGGCGACCGGCCTGGCCTTCAGCAGGGCCTGGAACTCCCAGGTCTTGGCCCACCGCTCGTAGTAGGCGACGTGGCTGGCCACCGTGCGGACCAGTGGCCCGGCCCGACCCTCCGGCCGCAGCGCCGCGTCCACCGGCCAGATGGTGCCCTCCCCCGTGGTGGCGGAGCAGGCGCGCATCATCGCGACGGCAAGGGAAGCGGCCGTACGCATGGCAGCCTGCCCGGCCACCGCGTCCCCGTCGGCCGTGACCGGCTCGGCGACGAACACGACGTCCACGTCGCTGACGTAGTTGAGCTCGCGGCCCCCGCACTTGCCCATCGCGACCACCGCCAGCCGGCATGTCGCGGCTGCGTCGCCCACCTCGGCGCGGGCCACGGCGAGAGCCGCCTCCAACGTCGCCCCTGCGAGGTCGGCGAGCTCGGCCGCGACGTCGGCCACCTCCGCACCGCCACCGACGTCGCGCGCCGCGAGCCCGAGCAGCGCCCCGCGGTAGCCGACGCGCAAGCGCGTCGAGCGCGGGCGGTGCGGCGGTCGAGGCCACCGGCGTCTCGGCGCCAGGGTCCGCTCCCACAGCGGTCAGCAGGTCCGCCCGCAGCGCGGCCGCGGTGGGCCGGACTCGTGCTCCGCGGCCAGCAGGTGCCAGTGCCGCGGGTGCCGGGCCAGGTGGTCGCCGAGCGCGGTGCTCGCGCCGAGCACCCCGAGCAGCCCGGCGCGCAGACCCTCGTCGGCGCACAGGGCCGCGGCCAGGTCCTCCCCGTCGGGAGCCGCCTCGAGCAGCCGGTCGAGCGCCGCCAGGGCCGCGTCCGGGTCGGCGACGAGGCTCAGCGCCGCGAGCACCTGCTCGTCCCCGACCAGGGCGGCCAGCGAGCGGTGACGAGTCCGCCACCGCGGCAGCACGGGCCGGCTCGGTGAAGCCCACCCGGGCCAGCCGCGCGCTGGCACTCCTGCCGCGACCGGATGTCACGGTGGTCACGCTATCCACTGACCGACCCCACCCCCCGTTTCTGCGTCATCGGATAGTGACCGGGCCATGACCGCGGTGGATCGGCTATCCGATCGTTGCGGATCGGGCTCGTTCCCGACCACCGCCGCGAACGCGGCGGCGACCGGGCGCCAGGTCGCTACCAGCTCCCCGGTCGCGTCCTCGACCTCGGCCACCAGGTCCTCCGGCCGCCGCCCGGCGGCGACGAGCAGCGGGCTGTCCTCGCGGGCCCAGGCCGCGGCGATCTCCGGCGTGACCTCCGGGTGCCCCTGCACCCCCCAGGCCGCCTCGCCGAGCCGGAACGCCTGGTGCCGGTACGCGGGTGAGGTCGCCAGCAGCACGGCGCCCGGGGGCAGCACGTCGATCTCCTCCCAGTGCCACTGCAGCACCCGGGCCGTGGCCGGCAGGGAGGAGAACACCGGGTCGTCGGCAGCGGACGCCGTCGGCGGCGTCGGGAGAACACCCAGCTCGGGACCGGCCAGCCCCCGCCGGACGCCGCCGTCGCAGGCCAGCGCGAGCAGCTCGGCGCCCAGGCAGATGCCGAACGTCGGGAGGCCGGTCGGCGGCCGCCCGCGACAGGAGGGCCCGCGTGGCCGGGAGCCATGGGCACCGGTCGTCGTCGGCCGGGCCCATCGCGCCGCCCAGCACCAGCAGGCCGTCGATGCCGTCCATGTGATGCCGTCGGTGCCGTCGGTGCCGCCGGGCCCGGGCAGCTCCTCACCCGCGTACGGGTGCCGGACGTCGAGGGCCAGGCCGGCCGTCGGCGAGCCAGTCGCCCCACCACCCCGGCCCGGTGCTCGCCTCGTGCTGCACGACCAGGACGGTCGGCGTCCGCTGCGACCTCGGATGCACCCTCATCGGGGGCAGGATCACAGCACCGAGAGGTAGCGGTCCAGCTCGAACGGCGTCACCTCGCGGCGGTAGTCCAGCCACTCGGCCCGCTTGTTGCGCAGGAAGAAGTCGAAGACGTGCTCGCCGAGCGTCTCGGCGACGAGCTCGCTGCTCTCCATCCGGCGGATCGCCTCGGACAGGTTGGTCGGCAGCGGCTCGATGCCCAGGGCCCGGCGCTCCGCCGTCGGTGAGGGCCCACACGTCGTCCTCGGCCGCCTCCGGCAGCTCGTAGCCCTCCTCGATGCCCTTGAGCCCGGCGCCGAGCATCACGGCGAACGCGAGGTACGGGTTGGTCGCCGAGTCCGGCAGTGCGCAGCTCGACCCGGGTCGACTGGCCCTTCGCCGGCTTGTACATCGGCACCCGCACCATCGCGGAGCGGTTGTTGTGCCCCCAGCAGACGTACGCCGGGGCCTCGCCGCCGCCGAGCAGCCGCTTGTAGGAGTTGACCCACTGGTTGGTGACCGCCGTGATCTCGCCGGCGTGGACGCAGCAGGCCGGCGATGAACGCCCGGGCCACCTTGGACAGCTGGTAGGGCGCCCCTGCCTCGAAGAACGCGTTGCGCTCCCCCTCGAAGAGCGACAGGTGGGTGTGCATCCCGGAGCCCGGGTGGTCGGTCAACGGCTTCGGCATGAAGGAGGCGTAGACGCCCTGGCTGAGCGCCACCTGCTTCATCACGTGGCGGAACGTCATGATGTTGTCGGCGGTCGAGAGCGCGTCGGCGTAGCGCAGGTCGATCTCCTGCTGGCCCGGCGCCCCCTCGTGGTGGCTGAACTCGACCGAGATGCCCATGTTCTCGAGCATCGTGATCGCGTCGCGGCGGAAGTCGTGGCCGATGCCGTGCGCGATGTGGTCGAAGAAGCCGCCCTGGTCGACCGGCGTCGGCGGCTGCCCGCCGGTCGGCTGGTCCCGGAACAGGAAGAACTCGATCTCCGGGTGGGTGTAGAAGGCGAACCCCAGGTCCGCCGCCTTCGCGAGGGTGCGCTTGAGCACCTGCCGGGGGTCGGCGTAGGACGGCGTGCCGTCCGGCAGCACGATGTCGCAGAACATCCGCGCGGTCCCCGGCGTCTCCGAGCGCCACGGGAGGATCTGGAACGTGCCCGGGTCGGGCCGGGCCAGCATGTCCGACTCGGCCACCCGGGCGAAGCCCTCGATGGCCGACCCGTCGAAGCCGATGCCCTCGTCGAAGGCACCCTCGAGCTCGGCCGGCGCGACGGCCACCGACTTGAGGAAGCCCAGCACGTCGGTGAACCAGAGCCGCACGAAGCGGATGTCGCGCTCCTCGAGCGTCCGGAGGACGAACTCCTGCTGCTTGTCCATGGGGCGCATCGTGCCGGGCAGGTGTTTCGGCGGTGTTACGCGTCACGTGCGTCGTCCCCACCGCACCAGAGGGCCTAGAGGGCCCAGAAGGCATCGTCCGTCCGACCGACCCCGAATGGCCGAACGGGTCGAGATCCTTTGCCAAGACCGCGCTGCACCGTGGTGCTGTGCACACTCTGCGATGACGATCATCACCGGGCACGGACTTCCCTGTCAGCCTCCTCACCCCCTTGGAGACGTTCCATGACCCGTACCGCTACCCTGCCTGCCGTCCCCACCGCCGTTCTGGCCTTTCTTGCCGCGCTCGCGCTGGCGGTCACCGCGGTCCTCGTCGCCGGCATCGGCCTCGGCAGCACGGACTCGGCCGGGGCGTCCTGGCACAAGACCACCCAGGCCGGCGCCTCCTGGCACGTCGTGTCGACCCGCGGCGCCTCCTGGCACTGAGTGCCTCCCCGGTTGACCTGACAGAGGGCAACCGGATGATTTCTCAGCGTGATCGGCGGAGATGGCGCACACTGCACGGGTGGGACCACGCCCGACCGGCCGATCGCCTGATCTGGCTGCTCAGCGCCGGCCTGGCCACCATCGGACTGGTCCTGTGGTGGCTGGGCCCGGCGCTGCCCGAGCTCGAGCCCCATCTGTGGTGGCCGCTGCTCGCCGTGCTGTTCGGTGTCAGCGAGCGCTTCGCCATCCACCTGCCGTTCGGTCGCGACAACCACAGCATCACGTTCAGCCAGGCGCCGCTCGTGCTGGGGCTGCTCTTCCTCGACCTCGACAGCCTCCTGCTTGCCGCCTTCGTCGGCATCATGGCGGCCCAGCTGATCGGGTACCGGCACCCGCCCATCAAGATCGCCTTCAACACCGCGTCCAACGTGGCGCAGGTGTCGGTGGGTGCCGCCGTGTTCACGGGGCTGCTGTCCTGGCTGGGCGTCGACCCCGACGGTCTCGCGCCGGCTGTCTGGGCCGCGGCGCTCGCGGCGACCCTCGCCGCGGACCTGGTCGCCAACCTGGCGCTGTTCGCCATCATCAGCCTGCGGCAGGGCTACCGGGACACCCGGGTCTTCCTGCGCACCCTCGCGATCGCCGCCGTGAGCACGCTCGTCGTCACCGACCTGGCGCTGGTCACGGCGATCCTGCTGGTCCGCGAGCCGGAAGCGCTGGCCCTCCTGTCGGTGGTCGCCGTACTGTCCTTCCTGCTCTACCGCGGCTACCACGTCCAGCGCCTGCGCTACAGCCGGCTCGAGCTGCTCTACCGGTTCACCCAGTCCGTCGACCAGGCGCTGCAGCACGGGTCGGTCGAGGACTCGGTGTGCCGGGGAGCCCGCGACCTGCTGCGGGCCCGTCACGCGGAGCTGATCCCCTGCGTTGGCGCGGCCGACGTCGCGGTCGAGGAGTGGTACGCGTCGGCCTGCTCGGCGAGCTCGTCCGGATGCCCCGGGGCGGTCAGGGCCCTGCGTACGACGCTCTCCGCCGTGCCGGGCACGTCGACGCGATGGCCGTGCCCCTGCGCGAGGGCGGTGAGATCGTCGCGATCCTCGCGGTCGCGGACCGTCTCGACGACGTGAGCACCTTCGACGGGCACGACGCCCGGCTGTTCGAGGCGCTCGCCGGCCACGCCCGCGTGGCGCTGGCGAACGCTGAGCTCGTGCAGCGCGTCCGTGACGCGGCCCGGGACACCGAGCACCTCTCCCTGCACGACCCGCTCACCAGCCTGCCCAACCGGCTGCACTTCCAGCAGCGGCTCGAGCGGCGCCTGTCGACCACGGGTTCCGCGGCCGTCCTGCTGATGGACATCGACCGCTTCAAGGAGGTCAACGACACCCTCGGGCACGACGTCGGCGACAAGCTGCTCCAGGAGGTCGGCCGCCGGCTGCGTCTCCTCGAGGGGCCGGAGACCGTGGTGGCCCGCCTCGGCGGCGACGAGTTCGCCGTCCTGCTCGGGGGCGACGACGTGCACGTGGAGGGCATGGTCTCGCGGATGACCCGCGACATCGCGCGGCCGTTCTCTCTCGGCGACGTGACCATCGACGTCACGGCCAGCGTCGGGATCGCGGCGACGCCGGAGGACGGGTCGTCGGCGGCGCTGCTCCTCCGCCGGGCAGAGGTCGCGATGTACGACGCCAAGGACGGCCTGTCCGGAGTCGCGCGGTACTCCCCCGACCGGGACCCCTACAGCTCGCGCCGGCTCTCCCTGATCGGTGACCTCGCGCGGGCGGTCGAGGACCGCACGCTGGAGCTGCACTACCAGCCGCAGGCCGACCCGGAGACCGGACGGGTGACCGGCGTCGAGGCGCTGCTGCGCTGGAACCACCCGCTGTGGGGGTTCGTCCCGCCGGACGAGTTCATCCCGCTGGCCGAGCACACCGGTCTGATCAGGCCGCTGACCCAGTTCGTCGTCGAGACCGCCGTCCGCCAGTGCGTCGCCTGGCAGGCCGCAGGGACACCGGTGCTGATGGCGGTCAACGTCTCGATGCGCAACCTGCTCGAGCCGGACTTCGACGACACGGTGGCCCGGCTGCTCGTCCAGGCCGGACTCCCGGCCGCGCTGCTCAAGCTCGAGGTCACCGAGAGCGCGATCGTCGCCGAGCCCGAGCGGGCCGTGCAGGCGCTCGAGCGCCTGGTCGACCTCGGCCTGTCGGTGTCGGTGGACGACTTCGGGACCGGCTACTCCTCCCTCACCCGGCTGCGCAGCCTGCCGGTGCAGGAGGTCAAGGTCGACCGCAGCTTCGTCCGGCACATCGCCGAGCGGGACGACGACCTCGCGATCGTCCGGGCCGTCATCAACCTCGGGCACGACCTGGGGCTGCGCGTCGTCGCGGAGGGCGTCGAGGACGAGCGCACCTGGCGGGTGCTGCAGGACCTGCAGTGCGACCTCGTGCAGGGCTACTACCTGGCCCGCCCGATGCCGGCAGAGGCGATGACCACGTGGCTGCAGGTCCGGATGGCCAGCTTCGCCACCCGGCTGCGGCCGGACGGGCAGGTCGAGCAGGTCCGGAGCAGACCGGCGGCGGCTCCGGCGGTCCGCCGCGGCGCCAGACGGGCACCACCCGGCGCTAGCCGGGTGTCTAGGCTCGCGGACGTGGCCCAGCTGCGTCTCGCCCTCGTCCAGCACGACCCGGTCGTCGGTGACCTCGACGGCAACGCCGACCAGGTCCTGCGCCTCACCCGGCAGGCGGCCGCGCAGGGCGCCCACGTCGTCGCCTTCCCCGAGATGGCTCTGACCGGCTACCCGGTGGAAGACCTCGCGCTGCGCCGCTCCTTCGTCGACGCCTCGCGCGCCGCGCTGGACGACGTGACGCGTCGCCTGGCCGAGGAAGGGCTGGGCGACCTGCTCGTCGTCCTCGGCTTCCTGGACGGTGCGCCGGACGCGGTCCCGGTGCTCGGCACCCCGAAGGGCGCGCCGCAGAACGCCGCCGCGCTGCTGCACGGCGGACGGCTCGTGGGCCGCTACGCCAAGCACCACCTGCCCAACTACGGCGTGTTCGACGAGTACCGCTACTTCGTCCCCGGCGCGTCGCTGACCGTCGCGCGGGTGCACGGGGTCGACGTCGCAGTCGCCATCTGCGAGGACATCTGGCAGGAGGGCGGTCCGGTCGCCGTGGCCCGGGAGGCGGCGGCCGGCCTGCTGCTCGTCATCAACGGCTCGCCCTACGAGCGCGACAAGGACGACACCCGGCTGGACCTGGTCCGGCGCCGGGCCGCCGGCGCCGGGTGCGCCCTCGCCTACGTCAACATGGTCGGCGGCCAGGACGAGCTGGTCTTCGACGGCGACTCGCTCGTCGTGTCGGCGGCGGGCGAGGTGCTCGCCCGGGCCCCTCAGTTCGAGGAGTGCGTGCTGGTGGTCGACCTCGACCTGCCGGCAGCCACGGCACCGGCCACGGACCAGGACAGCGGCGTCGCCGCACCGGACGGGAGCGCCAACCGGATCGAGCGAGTGGTCGTCTCCGAGCAACCGCTGCCTGCGTACGAGCCGTTGCCCTCGGTGGTGGCCCCCCGCCTGGTCGACGAGGCCGAGGTCTACGCCGCGCTCGTGACGGGTCTGCGTGACTACGTACGCAAGAACGGCTTCCGGACGGTCGTCCTCGGGCTGTCGGGCGGCATCGACTCCGCCCTGACGGCGACCATCGCGTGCGACGCGATCGGTGCCGGGAACGTGCACGGCGTCTCGATGCCCAGCAGCTACTCCTCCGAGCACTCCCGCTCGGACGCCGCCGAGCTGGCCCAGCGCACCGGGCTGGTCTACGCGGCCGTGCCGATCGCGCCGATGGTCGAGGCCTTCCTCGGCGTCGATCGAGCTGACCGGCCTGGCGGAGGAGAACCTGCAGGCCCGGGTGCGCGGCACCACGCTGATGGGCTTGTCGAACCAGCACGGCCACCTGGTGCTCGCACCCGGCAACAAGAGCGAGCTGTCCGTCGGCTACTCCACGCTCTACGGAGACTCGGTGGGCGGCTACGCACCGATCAAGGACGTGCCCAAGACGCTGGTGTGGCAGCTCGCGCGGTGGCGCAACGCCGAGGCCGAAGCGCGCGGCGAGACGCCCCCGATCCCCGAGTCGTCGATCACCAAGGAGCCCTCGGCAGAGCTGCGACCAGGCCAGCTCGACACCGACTCGCTGCCGGACTACCACCTGCTCGACGACATCCTCGACGACTACGTGGAGATGGACCGCGGCTCCTCCGAGCTGCTCGCGGCCGGCTTCGAGCGCGAGATCGTCGAGAAGGTGCTCCGGCTCACCGACGCCGCGGAGTACAAGCGGCGCCAGTACCCGCCAGGGCCGAAGATCTCGTTCAAGGCCTTCGGACGGGACCGTCGACTGCCGATCACCAACCGCTGGCGGGAGCACGCCACCCCGACGGACCGCTGACGCGACGTGGCACCATGAAGGGGTCCGGGGACTCCAGGAGGGAGCCTCGAGGCGACCCAGGAGGACCACCATGTCCGAGACACCAGCGCCGTACGGCAACGGGCCGACGGCAGCAGATGCCACCCCTCCCGTGAAGCGGGTGCGCATCCACCACCTGCAGGGCATGAAGGATCGCGGCGAGCGCTTCGCGATGCTCACGTCCTACGACCAGCTCACCGCCGAGGTCTTCGACGAGGCCGGCATCCCCGTCCTGCTCATCGGTGACTCAGCCGCCAACAACGTCCTGGGCTACCAGACGACGCTCCCCGTGACGGTCGACGAGCTCCTTCCGCTCGTCCGCGCGGTCAGCCGGAGCGCGCGGCGGGCGCTGGTCGTCGCCGACCTGCCGTTCGGCTCGTACCAGTCCTCGCCGACGCAGGCCCTCGAGACGCTCGGTGCGGTTCATGAAGGAGGGCGGCGCGCACGCCGTGAAGCTGGAGGGCGGCGCTCCCGTCGTCCCGCAGGTGGCCGCGATCGTGGATGCCGGGATCCCGGTGATGGCCCACGTGGGCTTCACGCCGCAGAGCGAGCACCGGTTGGGCGGCTACCGCGTCCAGGGTCGCGGCGACTCCGGCGACGAGCTGGTCCGGGCCGCCCTGGCGCTGCAGGACGCCGGCGCCTTCGCGGTCGTGCTCGAGATGGTCCCGGCCGACGTCGCGAAGCGGGTCACGGCCGAGCTCACCATCCCGACGATCGGCATCGGTGCCGGGGTGGACTGCGACGGGCAGGTCCTCGTCTGGCAGGACATGGCCGGGCTCCGGCAGGGCCCGCTGCCGCGGTTCGTCAAGCAGTACGCCGACCTGCGCTCAGTGCTCGGTGACGCCGTCCGCGCCTTCGCCGCAGGACGTCGAGCGGCGCGACTACCCGGGCGAGGAGCACACCTACCACTGACCCCTGCCACTGACCGCTGCCTCGCGCCCGTCCGTCGAAGGACGGCGCGGCGCCCCGCACGGTGCTCGCAGGACGGGCAGCATGGGGTGGTGGACAGTGCACGAGTTCTGCTGCTCAGGGAGTCGCTGGCGAGCTCCGGCTGGGTGGAGCGGACGCGTGACTTCGCCACGTCGCTGCGACGGGTCCGCGAGCCCGGCGGGTTGCTCCTCGTGGGCACGCCGGACGAGGAGCCGTGGCACCTGGCGGCACACCTCGATGACGAGGCACGGATCTCCGGGCTGGCCCAGCTCGCGCCGACCCTGGTCCGGTGGGCACCGCCGCCCCAGGCGCCCCCGCACCTCGCGGTGACGCTGTCTCGGCTCGAGCGGGCAGGACGTGGGGAGACGGTGTTCGTCATCGCCCCCGATGCGGCCCCCGAGTCGTTGCTCGAACGCGTCGCAGATGCACGACGGATCGGTGCGACGGTGCTCTCGATCGACGACGGTGACACCGAGCTCGGCTCGATCGTGCACGACAGAATCGTCGTTCCGACAACTTCACGCGACAACCTCGTCGTCGCCTCGAACATCCCCGACTTCGTCGACTTCGACACCGTGTCGCACCTCGTGAGTGTCGCGGCGGGAGAAAACGTGTCGCAGTTGTCGATGCGTGATCGCGTCGCCCGAATGCTCGATCGCATGAGTGGACCGCGACCACGCGCGTGATGACAAGGTCATCGCATCGAATCGTCGCGTCACAAGAACTCGTTGCTGCGTAAGGCCTTTCAGCTCCTGCTCACAACAACCGTGCTGAGACCATGCCACCACTGCGTCGCTCAATAAGCGCTGCAGTCGTCGACGCCGACACGAAATTGGCGTGTCGACAGAAGTGCGTCGAGAAAACTCATGTGGTCGAAATGCTGGTAACCACGCCCGCGTAGTGCGATCTTTTCCGTTGAGACGTCGACCAACGGGATCGACGACAAACCGCAGGAGGCGCGTGTGCCGGCTACAGAAGACGACACGACGGCGAAAGTAACTCACGCCGCGAGCAGTTCGTCGCGGAAGACGACCACCGCACGAACCGCGAAGAAGTCGGCCAAGAAGGCCGCCAAGAAGTCCACCGCGAAAAAGTCATCCGCAAGGAAGACCACGGCCAAGAAGACTGCGAAGAAGGCCGCCAAGAGGTCGACCGCGCGCAAGACCACCGCCAAGAAGACCACCGCACGCAAGACCACGGCGAAGAAGACGACCGCACGGAAGGCGACGGCCAAGAAGACTGCCAAGAAGACTGCGAAGAAGGCCGCCAAGAGGTCGACCGCGCGCAAGACCACCGCCAAGAAGACCACCGCACGCAAGACGACCGCGAAGAAGACCGCCCGCAAGGCCGCCGGCAAGAAGGCCGCAGCCACCCGGGCCCGCAAGACCTCGGTCCGCAAGGCCGCCGGCAAGAAGGCCGCAGCCACCCGGGCCCGCAAGACCTCGGTCCGCAAGGCCGCCGGCAAGAAGGCCGCAGCCACCCGGGCCCGCAAGGGCTAGTTCCCCGACGAAGTTCGAAGGGGCCGCACCCGTCAGGGTGCGGCCCCTTCGACGTCAGTACCCCTCGACGTCAGCCCGGCCTGGTCAGTCGTCCTTCCACCGGGGGTCGTTGTCCCACTGCTCCGTCCGCTCGGCCGCGTGGGCGATGGCTCCCTCGGCCTCCTCCCGGGATGGCGTAGGGCCCCATCCGCTCGGAGTTCGCGCAGGCGTCGCCGTGCTCGACGGTGTTGTGCTTGAGGCAGAACCACCACTGTGTGTTGTCGTCGCTCATGAGGTCATCCTGCCCGCGATCTAGACTTCTGCACCATGCCACTGCTGACACCCGGCCGGATCTCTGCAGAGCGGGAGGTCCCGGCATCGATCCCGCGGCCGGAGTACGTCGGACGGCCCGCGCCGGCCAGGTACCTGGGTCCCGAGGTCAAGGACGCCGGGACCATCGAGCGGATGCGCGTCGCAGGCCGGATCGCCGCCGAGGCGTTGGCCGCAGTCGGTCAGCAGGTCGCGGTGGGTGTGACGACCGACGAGCTCGACCGGGTCGGGCACGACTTCCTGGTGTCCCGAGGCGCCTACCCGTCGACGCTGGGCTACAAGGGTTTCCCGAAGTCCCTGTGCACCTCGGTCAACGAGGTGGTCTGCCACGGCATACCGGACAGCACGGAGCTGCGCGACGGCGACATCGTCAACATCGACATCACGGCGTACGTCGACGGCGTTCACGGTGACACGGATGCGACGTACCTCGTCGGGGACGTCGCGGAGGAGGACCGGCTGCTGGTCGACCGCACGCGGGAGGCACTGGCTCGGGCGATCAAGGCGGTTCGCCCGGGCCGCCCCATCAGCGTGATCGGCCGGGTCATCGAGTCCTACGCGCGGCGCTTCGGCTACGGCGTGGTGCGGGACTTCACCGGCCACGGCATCGGGACCTCCTTCCACTCCGGGCTCGTCGTCCCGCACTACGACGACCCGGCGTACGCCACGGTGATGGAGGCCGGCATGACCTTCACGATCGAGCCGATGCTCAACCTGGGAACCCACGAGTGGCGCATGTGGGACGACGGGTGGACCGTCGTGACGAGCGACGGACGTCGGTCCGCGCAGTTCGAGCACACGATCCTGGTCACCGACGACGGTGCCGAGATCCTCACCACGACCGGCTGAGCCGACGCCCACCGGGTGCTCGTACGGCCCGTCCCCCACCAAGACAGGCTCCAGAGCACCCCAAAAGTCGGCTTCACCCCTGGTGCGAACGCGCATACGGGCGCATGGTGACACTGTGAAGCCCCATGACCCCGGGCCGCACAATCCCCCCGCGGGCCCGACCACGCGCGACGCTCGCCTGGAGCTCGACACCGACGGGCGCCCCAGCATGTTCACGCAGGGACAGCGGAGCGCCGAGGTGCAAGGCCTGACCCTGCACACGGATCCGTTCAAGCTCCGCCTGGCTCTTCAGCGGCACCTCGGTGAGCTCGACGAAGGGCACGAGACGTTCCGGGTCCGATGGAGGGCGAAGCGGCTCCAGGCGCTCACGGTCGTGACGGTGCTGCTCTGGCTGGCGACCCTCATCGTGCTTCTCGCCCGTCTGTGACAGGCGGCGGAGAATCGGCCTGTACGGCTGGTCCTGACCCGGGTTGGCCCCTGCGCTAGGCCGTTTGGGTCGAGTGCATGGGCCTTTCGTCCCGGCTTACTCCGTTTGCGCGGACCGCGCACTTCCGCTCCATACGGTGGGATCAACTTTCAGACCGATCTCACACGGGGAGATACCGCGATGACCACCCAGCAGCCACCACTCGCGCCTGGGCAGTACGACCAACCTCTGCCTACCGGCCCTGAGGGGCAGCATGGCTACAAAGACGCCAAGGCGCAGGCCAAGGCCGCGAAGGCATACGCCAAGGCCCAGCGGCCCTGGTACAAGAAGAAGCGGTTCATCATCCCGCTGCTGATCGTGGCCATCATCGTCGCGGTCCAACTGGGCAGCGGCGGGGATGACCCGACCACGACGGCCACCAACACGGGCAGCGACACCAGCTCGTCGGCGCCGGCAACCGACACCGACGAGAGCAGCGGCCCAGCGGTCGTCGAGGACACAGCTGACGAGCCGGCCGAGCCCGAGTACACCGTCTCTCAGGAGAACGCCATCCAGGCGGCCAAGAACTACCTGGATTACACCGCGTTCAGCCGTCAGGGTCTGATCCAGCAGTTGTCGTCGAAGGCTGGCGACGGTTTCCCCAGGGCCGATGCCGTCTTCGCGGTCAACCACATCACGGTGGACTGGAACGAGCAGGCTGCAAAGGCCGCGAAGAACTACCTGGACTTCACCTCGTTCTCTCGCGCTGGCCTCATCCAGCAGCTGGAGTCGACGTCCGGTGACGGCTACACGCACGCCCAGGCCGTCTACGGCGTCAACCAGACCGGTCTCTGATCCAGGTCTTGCCACTGACGACTTCCAAGAACAACCTGTGATCCCACCGGGAGGCGGGTCTCCCACTCGGGAGACCCGCCTTTCGCATTTCGCAGGTCAGCCAACAGGCGGCGGACGAGTCGGCCTCTAAGCCGGGTTCTGCGCGTGCGCTTTCCCCTCCTGGGGCCAACCTCACTCGCGCCCATTCGCTGAGCCTCTGACCTGGGGTTATGTGCGCTCAGGCAGTTGGGGAGGGCCAGGGAGCGAGATGGCTCGAGGGCCAGGTTTACGGGAGGCGTGCGGGAGGCGGCCTTGTCCGGGCCAGGTCAGCAGGCCGTCCGCAGGGACCTCCAGGGGCCTCCAGAGCCCTCCAGCGGGTCAGTGCAGCCCCTGGCACCGGCCGAAACCAGCCAGATTAGGCACCTACCTATTCTGGGGACCGGCCAGGCAGGCGTCGGTGCACTGTGGGGTCCTCAGCGGAAGTCGTCCGGGCTCGCACCCATGCCGCGCTCGTGCTCCGCAGCCGCGAGGGCGGCTTCCTGGTCGCGCAAGCCGTCCGCCTCGGCAGCGTCGAAGGCCGCAACCCATGACTGGTGCCAGTCGGGCTCGGGGTGCACCTTCCCGCGCAGCATGGCACTAGCGATCCAGCCGACCTCGTTCGTCGCCATCCATGCGACGTCACGCGGGTCCTTGCCGACACGAGGCCCCACGTCCTCGCACCACCAGATGAATCCACTGAGGTAATCGACACGATCGCGCAGAGCGTCGTCCTCGATGTAGGCGGAGAGGATGTCAACTTCTTCGGTGAGCGAAGCCAACTCGGCCGGACGCATGTCTGTGCTGTTGTTCCGCAGAACTGTTCTGATGTTGGCCTGACACTTCAGAAGGGACTTCGCCGCGTCGGCCTCACGTTCACGTCTCTCGTCAAGCAAGGCATAGTGCCTGGCCTCCTTGCGGTCGTCCTTGGCCGCGACACGGTCACGCCAATGTTGGAACCTGGCTGATCCGAGTGAGATGACAGCGCCCAAAGCAAGGGTAAGCAGGGTCATCTCGCTGTCGGTGAGGCTCATCCGTTCGGGAAGTTCTCGACGGTGAGTTGGCAGCCCTGTGAGCACGTCCGAAAGGTCCTGGACCAGGTCAACTCGAGACCGGGGTCGGTCGACGCCGGGCGATGCTCCACGATCAGAAGGTCGCTGGCGCACTTCGGGCACTCCGGCACACGCGTCAGTCGATAGTCGGACTGGCCAGTGGACAAGATCGTTGGTCCGTCCCCGGACATGCTTGGCATCAACTCACGTTCGCGAATCAACTCCCATGACATTCCACCCCAGCGACCGTGCTTGTTCAGCGCCGCAACCACATCATCAGGATCGACACCGCTCCACGTAGCGAGGGCTCTGAAGGCCTCCATCCCTTCCGAGGAGTCGTATGCGTGCGGCGCCCGCCACGGTCGCGGGACCGCTCCGCGAGAAGCCATGGCGTTCCACGTGCGGGTGTACGCCGAGAAGTGAGCCTCCACGACAGCATCGGCCGGAGCCATTCCGCCGTCGATTTTCAGGCGGAAGTACTGCGTCGCCCAGTTCCAGTACTCCTGTTCGAACTCTGTGCGCCCCTTCTCGGCGTTTCGCCTCCGGTTCGCCTCGTCGCGCCTTGTGAGGTATCTACCGACCATCCCCATGGGCCCCCCTCCAATGGCGAGGCTCGCACGATAGCGGCCGTCAAAGGGGTGGGGGGACCTTTCGCGAGCAGGCATGGACCTAGACCCCGGGTTACCCAAATTTCACAGCGGCGGGTCCGCGCCAGGGTCGGCACCACGTTCGGACGCTCTCGGATTCGGCCTCCAGCGGGGAGATCTCGTAGCAAGATCTCGTGCCTCGCTGTTGATCGACTCGGGCGAATCCCCCAAGGTCGTCCAGGACCGCCTCGGCCATGCCTCCATCGCTCAGACCTTCGATGTGCATGGGCACCTGATTCCCGCCACCGGGGACCGGACCCGCGAGGCCGTCGACCGCGCTTTCGGTGCCTCCAGCGCTCCAAATGCGGGAGAAGTGCAGGAGGTCTGACCTCCCTGACCGCGTTTCCGCAGGTCAGAGGTCAGGCGGCGGACGAGTCGGCCTGTAAGCCGGGTTCTGTCGTGCGCCGAGGCGCACGGACGGCCATCCATCTCGGGCTGCCGTTGCCGACAGCCTCTTGCGGCCTACCCGGGAGCTCGGGCGGGTCGCCCTCGAACGCTCCCTGTCTGGCCTTGCTCCAGGTGGGGTTTGCCGAGCCGCCCGGGTCACCCCGGGCGCTGGTGGTCTCTTACACCACCGTTTCACCCTTGCCGGCGACGGCCCGAAGGCCGTCACCGGCGGTCTGTTCTCTGTGGCACTGTCCCGCGGGTCACCCCGGGTGGGTGTTACCCACCACCTTGCCCTGTGGAGCCCGGACTTTCCTCGGCGAGGTCGAGGACCTCGACGCGGCCGTCCGGCCGGCTCGTCCGCCGTGCCCACAGCCTAGCGGTGCTCAGACGGTCGTGAACCGCACGGACCGCCGCGCGACGTCGGCCTCCACCAGCCGTACCCGGACCGGCTCCCCCAGGAGCAGGTCACCGTCACAGGGCGCGCGTACCGCAGGATCGACCAGCTGGACGGTGCCGCCACCCCGCTTCCCGTCGAGCTCGACCGCCACCGCGTCGAACTCCTGACCCTCCCTGCCGTGCAGGACGGCCGCCTCCATCAGGGCGACGCACTGGCGCTCGAGCTCGTGCGCCCGGCGATCGGCCTCGGCCATCTCGGCCGGGAGTCGCGGAAGCGCTGACCGCACCCAGTCCGGGACGTCGGTCCCGGCGCACAGGGCGAGGCAGATCTCCCCGACGTACCTGTCGACGAGCCGCCGCAGCGGAGCGGTCGCGTGGGCGTACTCCGCCGCCACCGCGGCATGGGTGGCCTGCTCCGGGACGCCGTGGTCGAACGCCGTGTAGCCGGCTCCCCGCAGCAGTGACGTGGCGTCCTCGAGCAGGGCGGCGTGCCGTGGGTTCGCGGGGTCCAGGCCGTGGATGACCTCGGCATACGAGGTGTCCCGCGGCCACTCGACCGACAGGGCACGCGCGGCCCGGCGCAGCTGCTCGAGGGCGCCGTCGGGAGCGGCCGGAGGGTTCGCAGGACCCCCACCTCGCCGTGCAGCATCAGGTCGGCAGCCGCCATGCCGGTCATCAGCGAGATCTGCTCGTTCCAGGACTCGACCGGCAGGGTGACGCGGTACTCCAGCCGGAAGGTCCCCCCGTCCTCGGCAACCTCCTGCTCCGGGATGGGCAGGCTGACGCCGCCGCGCTCGACCTCGAGCGCCATCCGCAGCTTCCCCACCTCGGCGAGCAGCTGGATGCGCTCGTCGGCGCGACCGGCGTCGATGAGCCCCTGCACGCCGGCGTAGTCGAGCCGGTCCCGCGACCGCACCAGAGCCCGGCGGACCTCCACCGCCGTCTGCTCCCCCTCCGCGTCGAGGTCCATCGTCCAGAGCAGCGCCGGCCGGACCTGGTCCGGCATCAGGGACGCGGCACCCTCGGACAGCACCGGCGGGTGCAGCGGCGTCCTCGTGTCCGGGCTGTAGAGCGTCTCGCCACGGCGGTGCGCCTCGGCATCGACGCGTCCTCCCGGACGGACGAACGCGCCCACGTCGGCGATCGCGTAGCGCACGCGGTAGCCGCGCCCGCGCCGCTCCAGGTGCATCGCCTGGTCGAGGTCGGTCGAGCCGGGCGGGTCGATGGAGAGGAAGGGCAGCTCGGTCAGGTCGTCCCGGTCGTACGCCGAAAGGTCGACGTCCAGCGCGGCCGCCTCCGCCTCTGCCTGGACGTCGTCCGGGAAGGACCCCGGCAGGCCCATCTCCTCCCGGATGCGGGCGAAGCCGAGCCGCAGCTCCTGACCCGGCTCATCGTCGCGGACACGCAGGGCGAGGTGTCGGCGCGGCATGTCGGCACCCTACGCAACCCGACCCGGCTGCATGATCCAGGCGGCGAAAGGGCCCCTGGAGGGGCCGCGCCGCCACCTGGATCACTCGGATGGAGCGGGCAGCGGGTCGACCAGGGTGGTGAAGACCTCAAGGGCCTCACCGTCACCGGGCGGTGCGAGGACGTACTCGGCGGCCCAGGCAGCCGCGGCCGGGTGCGCACCGGCAGCGATGCGTGCAACGGCAACCTCGGCGTCGTACGCCGTCCGACGCAGCTCGACTCCCGGTCCGAGCAGCGCCCAGCAGGCGCCGGGAGCCCCGTAGGACATGCCGACGCTGCCGGGGTTGACGACCCGGCGGCCGTCGACGAGCCGGTCGAACGGCATGTGCGTGTGCCCCAGCACGACCGTCGCCTCGCCGACGCCGTCCAGGGCGCGCCGCCACACCGGCAGCGGGCTGTCGACGAGCACGAACTCGTCGTCCCGACGTGGCGTCGCGTGGCAGAACAGCACCGGACCCAGTCCGGCCACGTCGAGGGTGACTGTCAGCGGCAGGTCGTCGAGCAGGTCCCGGTGCCGTCGCTCCAGCAGCGCCGCGGTGGCCAGTGCGCCCTCGGAGCTAGGCCCGGGCGCCGCCTTCCCGTCGTATGCCGTCACGACCTCCCGCTCGCAGTTCCCGTGCACCCACACCGCGCGCTCCCCCAGCGATGCGAGCAGGTCGAGCGACTCCGCCGGCAACGGACCGAGCGCGATGTCGCCCAGCAGCACGACCCGGTCGGCGGCGCGCACATCCGGCTCGGCGAGCACCGCCTCCAGCGCTGGCAGGTTGCCGTGGATGTCGGCGAGGACGGCGACACGCATCCGCTGATCCTGCCTCACTACGCTCACCCGCATGGCAGACCTCACCGTGGGCTACGCGGCGATGCTCGAGCAGTTCCACCCGCGCGAGGCCGTCGAGCTCACGGCTCTCGCCGAGCAGCACGGGTTCTCCGGCTGCATGGCGGCCGACCACTTCCAGCCGTGGGTCCCGGCCCAAGGGCAGTCGTCTTTCGTATGGAACGTGCTCACCGCCGTCGGGGAGCGCACCACCGGCGACCTCGGCCCCGGCGTCACCTGCCCGTCGTTCCGCTTCCACCCCGCTGTGGTGGCCCAGGCCAGCGCCACCCTGGAGGCGATGTACCCGGGCCGGCACTGGCTCGGCGTCGGTGCCGGCGAGGCGCTCAACGAGCACGTGATCGGTGGCTACTGGCCGGAGGCCGCCGAGCGGTCGCTGCGGATGTTCGAGGCGATCGAGGTCATCAAGAAGCTGTTCGCCGCCTCCGCCGCCGGGAAGGACGTCAAGCACCAGGGCCGGTTCTTCACCCTGGAGACGACCCGCCTGTGGACGATGCCCGAGACTCCCCCGCCCGTCCTCGTCGCCACGGCTGGCCCGGTCAACGCCAAGCGCACCGGCAAGAACGCGGACGGCATCATCACCGTGGGTGCCCCGCTGGAGAAGATCGGCGGCCTGTTCGACAAGTTCGCCGAGGGTGCTCGCGAGGCCGGCAAGGATCCGGACACGATGCCGCGCGTCCTCCAGCTGCATCTGTCCTGGGCCGAGACCGACGAGCAGGCGCTGGCCAACGCGATGACCGAGTGGCCCAACGGCGGCATGAAGTTCGCCAAGGCCGACATCCGCTCGCCGCACGACTTCGCCGCGATGGCCGCACTGGTGCGACCCGAGGACTTCGAGGGCCGGATGGTCATCAGCTCCGACCCCGACGTGCACCGCGCGCACATCCAGCAGTTCGTCGACCTCGGCTTCGACCGGGTCTACCTGCACAACGTCGGGCGCAACCAGGCCGAGTGGATCGAGGTCTTCGGCCGCGACGTGCTGCCCAAGCTGCACCGATGACCGGACCGCTCGCCGGGCTCCGCGTCGTCGAGCTGGCCGGCATCGGTGCCGCGCCGTTCGCCGGGATGCTGCTCGCCGACCTCGGGGCCGACGTCGTGCGAGTCGACCGGCCCGGCGGCCCGGGGCTTGCCATCGTCGCTCCTGACCGCGACCTGCTCGGCCGCGGCAAGCGCTCGGTGGCGCTCGACCTCAAGGACCCTGCCGACGTCGACCGGGTCCTCGACCTGGTGGCCAGCGCGGACCTGCTCGTCGAGGGGATGCGCCCCGGTGTGGCCGAGCGGCTGGGTGTCGGGCCCGACGAGTGCCTGGCCCGTGCCCCGCACCTCGTCTACGGCCGGATGACCGGGTGGGGCCAGGACGGGCCGGACGCCGGGAAGGCCGGGCACGACATCACCTACGTCGCCGTCACCGGTGCCCTCGGCGCCAGCGCACCCGCCGACGGTCCGCCCAAGCCGGCGCTGAACCTGCTCGGCGACTTCACCGGAGCGGCCTACCTCGTCGTCGGCCTGCTGGCGGCTCTGCACGAGTCCCGTGCCAGCGGCGTCGGCCAGGTGGTGGACGCAGCCATGGTCGACAGCACCGCCCACCTGCTCACGATGTTCCACGGCATGCTGGCCGAGGGTGCCTGGCAGGACCGACCGGAGCGCAACCTGCTCGACGGCGGTGCCCCTTTCTATGGCACCTACCGGACGTCGGACGGCGGGTGGATGGCGGTCGGCGCACTGGAGCCCGCGTTCTTCGACGAGCTGATGCATCGCCTCGGCATCGACCCGCTGGCCGTCGACCGCAACGACCCCGCACGGTGGTCCGAGCTGCGCGACCTGATCGCCGAGACCTTCGCGACCGACACCCGGGACGCCTGGACCGCGGTCTTCGCCGACAGCGACGCGTGCGTCGCGCCGGTTCTCGGGCTGGCCGACGCCACCCGGCACCCGCACCTCGTCGCGCGCGGCACGTTCGTCGAGCACACGGGCGTGGTGCAACCGGCCCCGGCGCCACGCTTCTCCCGTACGCCGGGTCGGCTCGACCGGCCGCCGCCCGCACCGGGGCAGCACACCGACGAGGTGCTCGCCGAGTGGCTCGGCCAGCCCCAGCACCAGCCATGATCGTTGTTGCAGCAACACACCAGACACGCCGCCAAAGTGGTGTGTCGGCGCAACATTGATCTTGGGGGCTGGGGGCTGGGGTTAGAGGGGGGTGGTCAGGGGAGGTGGGCGGCGTCGTTGAAGCGGCGCAGGGACGCTGTGCCGCCGGCGTACCACTGGATCTCGGTCAGCGACGCGGGCGCGAGCTCCATCCGGTAGACCGCGGAGATCGGCGCGCCGAGCGCGTCCCGCACCAGCATCTTGACCGGGGTCACGTGGGTGACGACGAGGACGGTACGTCCGGCGTACCGCGCCAGCAGCTTGTCCCGCGCGACCTCCACCCGCCGCCGCACCTGGTCGAAGGACTCGCCGCCGGGGGCCGTGACGGTCGGGTCGGCCAGCCACTGGGCGAGCAGGTCCGGCCAGCGGTCGCGGACCTCGGCGAAGGTGAGTGCCTCCCACTCCCCGAACGCGCACTCGCGGACGTCGTCGACCTCGCGTACGTCGAGACCGAGCCGACCGGCGACCACGTCGGCCGTCTGTCGCGCCCGGCGCATCGGCGAGCTGACCACCGCGTCGACGCCACCCGACGGCGGCCAGCAGGTCGGCTGCCGCCCGGGCCTGCTCCTCACCGAGGGCGGTGAGCGGCGGGTCCTCGCCGCCCGACCCGCTGAAGAGCTTGCGCGCGGTGTGCGGGGTCTGCCCGTGGCGCAGCAGGAGCAAGGTCGTGGGGGCACCGAGGTCCGCATCCCACCCGACCAGCCGGTTGGTGACCCGCGACCCGGCCGTGTCGAGCTCCGCGGTGCTGGCCGACTCCGACCACTGCTCGCCCCGGGCGGCCGCGTCGAGCGCCTCGTTCGCGAGCCGGTCGGCGTGCTTGTTCTCCTCGCGGGGCACCCAGGTGTAGGTGACCTGCGACGGCGCCAGCACGTCCCGCGCCCGCAGCGCCAGCTCGCGCATGTCCGGGTGCTTGATCTTCCAGCGACCCGACATCTGCTCGACCACGAGCTTCGAGTCCAGGCGAGCCTCCACGGTCGCCGTCGGGTCCAGCTCGCGGACCGCCTCGAGGCCCGCGATCAGGCCGCGGTACTCCGCCACGTTGTTGCTCGCCGTGCCGATGTGCTCGGCGATCTCGCGCAGCACCTCACCGGTGCCGCCGTCCCGCACGACCGTGCCGTAGGCCGCCGGCCCGGGGTTGCCCCGCGACCCGCCGTCTGCCTCGACGACGAACCGCGTCACAGCCCCGACTCGGGGGTGCGCACGAGGATGCGCCGGCACTCCTCGCAGCGCAGCACCTCGTCCTCGTCGGCGTCGCGCAGCCGCCCGATCTCCACGTTGTTCAGCTCCAGCCGGCAGCCGCCGCAGCGCCTCGCCTTGAGCTCGGCCGCACCCACCCCGCCTTGCTGCTCGCGGATCTTCTCGTAGAGGGTCACCAGGGCGGCGTCGATCGTGCCCACCTGGGTCTGCCGCTGGGAGCTGAGCTGAGCGACCTCCGCATCGATCTCGGTGGTCGCGGTGTCGCGCGTCGCCGTCAGCGCCGCCACCTGGGCGGCCGCTGCCTCCCGCTGCGCGTCGAGCTCCGCGTGGCGGCTCTGCGCCGAGTCCAGCCGCTCCATCACGTCGAGCACGATGTCCTCGAGGTCCCCCTGGCGCCTGGCCAGGGTCGCGATCTCGTGCTGGAGGCTCTCGAGGTCCTTGGGCGAGGAGACCTGGCCCGCATCCATCCGCTTCTGGTCGCGCTCGGAGCGCGACCGCACCTGCTCGACGTCTCCCTCGGCCTTGCTCAGCTCGCGGCCGAGGTCGCTCTCCTCGGTCTGCACCGCGACCAGCTGGTCGCGCAGCACCGACTGCCATAGCTCCAGCTCGGCCAGGGCCGCGTGCTCGGGCAACGTCGCCCGGCGATGGGTCAGCTGGCCGATCCGGGTGTCGAGGGCCTGGACGTCGAGCAGGTGCTGCTGGTCGGCGCTGGCGGCTTTCAGTGCTGGCTCCTCGGGTCGGCTGTCCACGGGTCGGTGACGAGCTGGGAGACCCGGGTCTCCACGCTATCCGTCCTGCCACCCGCCTGCGTGGCCAACCCGTCGCGCAGCAACCGCTCGGCGTCGCGCAGCCACGGCCACTCGGTTGCCCAGTGCGCACAGTCGACGAGGGCCGGGCGGCCGTGCTCGCGCGCCTCAGCGGCAGGGTGGTGGCGCAGGTCCGCGGTGACGTAGACGTCCGCGCCGCTGGCGCGCACCTCGTCGAACAGGTCGTCGCCAGCGCCGCCGCAGACCGCGACCGTCGTCACCTCGCTGTCGGGGTCGCCGGCCACCCGCGGCCGCGTCGCGGTGGCCGGCAGGGCCCGGCCGACCGTCTCGGCGAACTGCCTCAGCGTCATCGGCGCGGCCAGCCGGCCGACGCGACCGGTGCCACGCGAACCGAGGCCCGAGGCGAGAACCAGCAGGTCGACGGCCGGCTCCTCGTAGGGATGGGCGGACCGCAGGGCGGCCATCGCGGCGGTCCTCGCCTGCGCCGGCAGCACCATCTCGACGCGTGTCTCGGGCACCTGTTCCGACGTACCGACCGATCCGACGGCGGGGCGCGCTCCCGGGAGCGCGCGGAAGGTCCCCACGCCCTCGGCCGTCCAGGCGCACCGCTCGTAGTCACCGATCCGTCCCGCGCCCGCGGCGGCCAGCGCGTCGACCACGCGGTCGACGTCGGCGTGCGGCACGAACGTCACGATCTTGTACGTCGCCGCCGGTGCCGACGGTGCGGCCGGCCGCAACGGCCGGGTGCCGACGACGCCGAGGGCAGCGGCGAGCGCGTCCGACACCCCTGGGTCTGCGACGTCGGCGTTGGTGTGCGCGACGTGCAGTGCGACGCCGGCGCGGACGAGCGACGTGACGGCACGCCCCTTGGGCCCGGTCGTCGCGATGCCGTGCACACCGCGCAGCAGCAGCGGGTGATGGGTGACCAGCAGGTCGGCCTCCCACGCGGCCGCCTCCTCGATGACCGCCTGTGCGGGGTCGACCGCCAGCAGCACCCGTCGCACCGGCTGGTCGAGGTCACCGGTGACGAGCCCGACGGCGTCCCACGACTCGGCCCACCCCGGGTCGTAGAGGCTGTCGAGGACCGCGACCGCGTCGCGCAGGGTCGGCGCCGTCATCGCTCAGGCCGGCCGGGCGCGCACCTGGAACGGGCGCAGCCAGTCCTCCTGTGTCTCGCCGTCGATGAGCAGCTGCCATGCGTAGCGCCCGGCCGCGAGCGGGAACGGCGGCACGTTGATGGCGAAGGCGAAGTCGATGTCGCTGCCGGCCGGCATCCCGGCCGGCCTGCCGACCTCGAAGGATCCGTCGACGCGGACACCTCGACCCTCGCCGGTGCCCCCGACGGGCCGGCCGTCGGTGTCCACCAGGACGATCTCGAAACGGTGTGCCTCGTTGGCCGCGCTCCAGGGGACGTCGAGCTTCACGGCCAGCGACATCGGCGGCAGGTCGGGGCCGGTCACCGACCACCCGCCGCCCAGGATGTAGAGCTTGCCGTTGACCTCTTGGGCCGCGTCGGCCAGGAGCATCGTCACCCGCATACGGGGCATCGTGCCACGGCGCGGGGACGCGCCCCCGGCGCGAGGGCTAGTGCCAGGGCTAGCGCGAGGGCTAGCGCGATGGCTAGCGCGTGCGCTCGTCGTCGTCCGGCGTGGTCGAGGGGTCGGCCGGCCGGACGAGCTCGAGGCCGGCCAGGCTCGAGGGATCGGCGAGGACCTGGTGCGCGACGTCGCCGAGGCGTCGCTGACTGCTGCGTGCGTAGTGGCGCAGCATCAGGAACGCATCGTCCACGGAGACGTGGTGCAGCTGCGCGACAGCCCCCTTGGCCTGCTCGATGACGATCCTGCTGTTCAGGGCCGCCTGCAGCTGCTCGGAGAGGATCTCCGCACGGTGGATGGCCCGCTCCTGCAAGAGCCCGATCGTCGCGACGTCCGCGAGCGCCTGCACGATGTGCATGTCGCCGCGGCCCAGACGGCTGGACTCCGTGCCGAAGATGCCCATCGCCCCGATCACGTCGCTTCTGAGGCGCATCGGCAGCGCGTGCACCGACCGGTAGCCCGCGGTGGCGGCCCGCGGCGCGAACACGGGCCAGCGCGCGGCCGCGTCAGCCATGTCGGTGTCGACGACCGGCTGCCCGCTCTGGAACGCATCGAGGCATGGTCCCTCGTGGTTCTGGATCTGGAAGATCTCGAGCGCCTTCACGGTCTCGTTCGACGCGGCGACGAACTGCAGCTGCCCGCGCTGGTCGGCGAGCAGGAGGCCGACGTCGGAGGCCCCGGTGATCTCGGCTGTCCGGTTCGTGACCATCTGCAGGAACTCGATCAGGTCGTACTCGTCGACCAGCGTGTCGGCGGCCTCGACGAAGACGTCCGCGAGCCGTCGTGTGGAGATGTTGACCATCAGCGTGCCCCTTGTCCGATGTTGGCCTGGCTCCATCATGCGCCTTCTCCTTGATCGAGTCTGACCCTGCGGGCGACGATGTCCCGCGCAAGATCGTTGAGGTCCACGTCGTTGGCGTAGGCGTAGGCCCGCATCAGGGCCAGGGCCTCGCTCAGGCTGATCCCCATCTGGACCATGACCATCCCTTGCGCCTGGTGCAGCTCCGAGCGGTTCTCGAAGACCTCGTCCATGCCGCTGGCCAGCCGACCGGCCGCCGCGCCCGCCTGCCCGTCCACCAGCATCGTCATCGCGACATCGGCGAACGTCAGCGCCTGGGCCAGGCCCTCCAGCGACAGATCCTCCGGCCGGCTGCGGTAGACGTCGAGGACGCCGAGCCGGGCCGCCCCGCTCTGCACCGGGAAGGCGAACACTCCGCGGACACCCTCGCGGTCGGCCGCGACGCAGTACGCCGGCCAGCGGCTCGGCCCCCCCGTCGCGGAGGTCGGTCAGCAGCACCGGCCGACGGGTCGCGAAGGCGTCCATGCACGGCCCCTCCCCCAGGGAGAACTGCAGCTCCTCGATGCGCTGGGTCGTGTCGTCGGAGGCCGCGGCGATCTCCTGGACGCCGGTCTCGGTCATCACGCTGACCCCGACGCCGGTGGCGGGCAGCGACCGGACGGCGGCCCGGCACAACCGCCGGAGCAGCGGCATCGTCGCCGCGTCGGCGCCGTCGGCTCGGCGGGCTCGTCCGGCTCGGCCGGCTCCGCCTCGATGAGAGCGCGGACCTGAGCGAGTCGTTGCTGTGCCCGGCTCACCACGCCGCCCTGCTCATGGCACCGTCCTCATCCCACGAGGTCGCCGCCAGAGGTCCAGGGCAGCACCGGTCCCTTCGTACCGGCTGCTCGTGAGCCTAGTCCTCTTGCCGGGCGGTGTCGGTCGGTGCGGAAGGTACGCTCGCGCCGTGGACGTCCTCGCCCGCAACAACGTGACGGTGTCGGGCCTCCCCGACGGTCCGCCGATGCTGTTCGCCCACGGGTTCGGCTGCGACCAGAACATGTGGCGTCTCGTGGCCCCCGCGTTCGAGGCGACCCACCGGGTGATCCTGTTCGACCACGTCGGAGCCGGCGGGTCCGACCTCCGCTCGTTCGATCCCGTCCGCCACGCCGACCTCGCGCGGCTACGCCGACGACGTCCTCGACATCTGCGAGGCGCTCGACCTGACCGAGGTGGTCTTCGTCGGCCACTCGGTGAGCTCGATGATCGGCGTCCTCGCCGCCAACCGCCGGCCCGAGCTGTTCAGCCGGCTGGTGCTCGTCGGCCCGTCACCGCGCTACATCGATGACGGTGACTACGTCGGCGGCTTCACCGACGAGGACATCGCAGGCCTGCTCGACTCCCTGGACAGCAACTACCTCGGCTGGTCGAGCTCGATGGCCCCCGTGATCATGGGCACCCCGGACCGGCCCGACCTCGAGCAGGAGCTGACGAACAGCTTCTGCCGCACCGACCCGGAGATCGCCCGGCACTTCGCCCGCACGACGTTCACGGCCGACAACCGGGAGGACCTCGCGACCGTCCGGGTGCCGACGCTGGTGCTCCAGTGCTCGGACGACGTCATCGCGCCCACCTCGGTCGGGGACTACGTGCATCGCCAGATCGCGGGGAGCACGCTCGTGCAGCTCGAGGCCAGGGGCCACTGCCCCAACCTCAGCTCACCGGAGGAGACCACCGCCGCCATCTCCGCGTTCCTCGCGCAGACCCGCTGAGTCGGCGGTGGCGCCGGACGGGACGGCCGACGGGACCCCCCACGCCGGGGCAGCCGGAGGCCCCGACTTGTTCCGGACAGCGCCGAGGACCTCTACGAGCACGCGCCCTGCGGATACCTCTCCTCCTACCCGGACGGGCGCATCGCCCGGGTGAACCAGACGTTCCTCACCTGGACCGGGTACCGCAGGGACGAGGTCGTGGGGCGCCGGTTCGTCGAGCTGCTCAGCCCCGGCGGCCGGATCTACCACGAGACGCATTTCACCCCGCTGCTGCAGATGCAGGGGTCGGTCCGCTCGATCGCGACGGAGCTCGTGCGCCGCGACGCGAGCCGGATGCCGGTGCTCGTCAACGCCGACCTGCGCGCCGATGAGGCCGGCCGGCCGGTCTCCGTCCGCACCACCGTCTTCGACGCCTCGGACCGCAAGCAGTACGAGACGGAGCTGCTCGCGGCGCGGCGCCGGGCCGAGCAGGCCGCGGACTGGGTGAGCGCGATCGAGCAGGTGGTGGCCGACCTGGCCGCTGTGTCGGGGGCAGCGGAGGTGAGTGACGTCGTGGCCCGGGCGGGCACGTCGGTGTTCGGTGCGGTGTCGAGCGGCGTCTGGGCCGCCGACGAGCCGGACGACGAGTACCACCTGGTAGCGACGGCCGGCGAGCCGTGGGCGGCCGACCACCCGGTCGGAGAGCTGCTGGTGGCCGAGGCCAGCGTCGTCCCCGACTCGCTGGTCGTGCGGGTGGCGCTGACCGCGCGAGCAGGCCGGCTGGGCGTGCTGTCGCTGCGGCTGCCACCGGGCCGCCGGCCGGGGCCCGAGGAGCTCCGGCTGCTGCAGACTCTCGGCCGGCAGGCCGGCCAGGCCCTCGACCGGGCCCGGTTCGGCGACCGGCAGCGCAGCGTCGCGACGACGCTGCAGCACAGCCTGCTGCCCAAGCGCCTGCCGGACGACCCGCGCGTGGAGCTCTCGTCCTGCTACCGCCCGGCCATCCTCGGGCTGGAGGTCGGTGGGGACTGGTTCGACGCCTTCCTCCTGGACGGCGACCGGGTGGCCGTCGTGGTGGGCGACGTCGTCGGGCGCGGCCTGCACGCCGCCGTCGCGATGGGCCAGCTGCGCAGCGCGGTCCGGGCGCTGGCGACCGCCGACGCCGGTCCCGCCGTACTCCTGGAACGGCTCGACCTCTTCGTCGCCGGCGTCCCGGCTGCTGACATGGCCACGGTGGCCTATGCCGAGCTCGACCTGCGCGACGGAACCCTGCGGTATGCCTGCGCCGGGCACCTGCCCCCGGTCGTGGTCGGTCCCGACGGCCGGTCCGACCAGCTGTGGGGCGGTCGCTCGACACCGCTCGGCACGTACGGCGGCCTGGCGCCGCGCAGCGAGGCCGCCACGACGCTGGAGCCGGGCGCGCGGCTCGTGCTCTACACCGACGGGCTGGTGGAGCGGCGAGACAGGCCACTGGACGAGGGCATCGACGCGCTGGCCGCGCTCCTCGGGTCGCTCGCAGGGCAACCGCACGCGACGCTCGCCGACGAGCTGACCGAGACCGTCCTGGGCACCGGGCCCACGGGGGACGACGTCTGCGTCCTCACCTTGGCCTACCTGCCCGTCCGCTAGCCGCCGCCGGGGCCCGCGGCCCCACCTGTATGTCGGGCATCACACCGATGGTGCCCTCGCTTGTCGTCCCGGTGACAGCGCAGCCCCGAGATGCCGCGCAGGCTCGTGGCATGACCAACCACACCCCCCCGCCTCCTGCTCACCGCCGCCGTCGCCCGCGAGCACGTCAACGACCTGATCCGCGCCGCGGACGCGTACCGCCTCGCCGCCGACCTGCCCGACCGCACCGGGCACCACACCACCCCACGCCGCCGGCCCGCGTGGTGGCTGCGCGTCACGACGCGCACGGCCACGCCACGGACCGCCTAGTCCACCAAACGGCTGACACACCGCACCGGCGAGAGGAGTGACCGGCCATGAAGCAGCAGCAGATCGTCAAGCGGACGACCCGCTTCACCCTCGATGCCCCTGACCTTCGCTCCCCCTCCGGACGGCAGCTCCCCTACTGAGCCGCCGGCTGCGGTGTGAACGTGCACCACACGGTCTTGCCGCCGCGTAACGTGCGGGCGACTCCCCATCGGGAGCTCAGGGCCTCCACGAGGATCATGCCGCGCCCTCCCTCGCTGTCCGGCTGGCAGCCCTCTGACGGGGCAGCTCGTCCGAGGCGTCGCTGATGCTCATGCGCAGGGATCGCTGGGTATCGAGCAGCTCGACGTGGATCGGGGGCTCGCCGTGACGCACCGAGTTCGTGACCACCTCGGTCATCGTCAGCAGGACGTCCTCGGCCTCGGCGCAGGTGGGGTGCCGCTCCATCCATCTCCGGGCGCCCTCGGCGGAGATCGCGCAATGATCCCGACTGCAGCGGGACGATGACTTCCCAACGGCCAACCGACATGAGCCTCTGCCTGACGTAGGGCTCGGATTCGTGTCGTCGCCCACCGGGCAACAGGCCTGCCTCGCCTCATGGCGGCCGGGCTACCCCTGTCCGGATCGCCCTTGCCGCAAACACCCGAGGCGGGGCGCGCGGGGTCACGTCCGGTGACAGCGAGCGTGACAGGCCCGAGCGGCGGCACACTGGCCTCGCCCGCGTCGCCCTCATCCCCCGTAGGGCGGCGCGGGCCTCGTTCTCCGCCGGAGATCCACCCGGCTCTCAGCACGTTTCGTCCAGCCCCCCGAGAGGCACCATCGTGGTGTCCCCACCTCACAAGGGCGACCATGCTTCTCGAGTGGCTCACCGCGCGCGAGCCGCCCGGCCCAGGGTGGTTCCAGCCGGGAGCCCAGGTGCTCCAGCTGGAGCTGCCACCGGACCGGGCCAGCCCGTCGATAGCGCGCGCCGCGATCGCGGCCAGCTGCCGGCACTGGGGGCTCGACCAGCAGGTCGAGACCGCACAGCTCGTGGTGTCCGAGCTGGTCACCAACGTCGTGGTGCACGCCTCCACCCCGCTGCTGCTGGCCGCCGAGCACGACGGCTCGCACCTGACCATCGCCGTTGCCGACGGTGACATCTCGCCGCCCGTCCTCGCCGACCCGGAGCCCAGCGCGGAGGGCGGCCGCGGAGTGGGCATCGTGGCCCAGGTGGCCGCCGCGTGGGGGGTTCGGCGCACGACGCTCGGCAAGCTGGTCTGGGTCGTCCATCAGTGTCGGGCGCGAACAGGCGGTCTGACGCGGGCGATATGCCACAGACAACCCGAATGTGGCCGTTATCCCGAATGGGCCACAGTGGGTGACGCTCAGTGATACTTGCCTCACGCTCCGGTTAGGCGAGGTCGACGGTGGGCAGGGTCCGAGTGTGGGAAACATGCAGCGTGCCGTTCAGGACCGCATCCTCACCGCGGTTGCCGCGAGTCCGTACGTCTCGACCAGCGGGGTGCTCGCCGGGTGCCCGGGCGCGGACGAACGTGACTTCGACCGGGCGATCGAGCTCCTGGGAGAGGCGTCGGCCATCGAAGGGCCGCCCTACACCCTCACCGACGAGGGCCGACGGCGGCTGATGCCGCTACCTCGTCACCGGACGAGCTGACGGTCGGCTGACCGGACGAACAACCGCCGGGCCGGTGACCCGCTGCCTGTCGCATCAGCCAGCAGCAGACAGCTCGAACCAGATTCCCTTCCCCGCCCGGGCGGGCAGCACTCCCCACTTCTGCGCGATCGAGCCGATGAGGTGCATCCCGCGACCGCCCGTGGTGCCTGGGCCCGGCGCTCGGCTGGTCGGCGGTGTGTCGCTCTGGTCGGCTACCTCGACGCGCAAGACCTGGCCCACGAGTCCGATGGTGAGAACGGCGGGGCTGCGGGCGCGTTGCCGGGCACGCGGTGTCGAGTGCAGAAGGCCGTGACGAACGCTCGCCCTGTCCGGGCCGCCGAGGCAGACGCCGGCAGGTCGAGGTGTTCCACCGCACGGTCCTTCCCTGCACGCCCTGGCGTAAGCGGCCGGCACCCGTTGCGACAAGCGAGAGACGTGGGATCCTGAGCCCTCGCGCGGGTGGGAGCAACGGGAGCGGGGAATGGGCGAGCGGTCTGCAGGTGCCGGGGAGGTAGAGATGGCAGAGCGGGTGCACAGGGCGAACGAGCGCGATCGGGTCGCCCACGAGCGGGACCGGGTCGCCGACGAGCGGGATCTCACCGCCGACGAGCGTGACCGGGCCGCGGAAGCTCGAGATCGCGCCGCCGACCGTCGCGATCTTCGCAGCGACGACCGCGATGAGAGGTCTGTCCTGCGCGACATCGACGTCGGGCTTCTGCTGGCTCGGGCCGAGGCCGCCGACGTTGCGGCTGAGACGCGCGACCGCGCGGCGGAGGCCCGGGACCGCGCTGCCGAAGAACGCGAGGGAGACACGGGTACTCCAGCGCAACGGGCAGAGACCGCATCGACTCCGACATCGACAGGTTTCACAGCGGCCGGGATCGTGACGGGTCGGCCGAGGACCGCGCCGACCTGATCGCGTCGCGGGCGCTAGCGGCAGCCACACGGGCCGCCGCCGCGGATGACCGCGAGTCGGCGGGCCTGGACCGGATGCAGGGTGAGGTCGACCGCACCGACGCCGGCAAGGACCGGGAACAGGGCGTGGCCGACCGTGAACGGGCCAGGACCGACCGAGAGAAGAGCCGTTCGGACCGCGAAGACGCCGGCGACTAGACCCACCGCCGCGGTCGACCCAGGAACGTGACGACCACGAACGCTCTCCGGTGGGCGCAGACGGACTTGAACCGCCGACCCCCTGCTTGTAAGGCAGGTGCTCTAGCCAGCTGAGCTATGCGCCCGGGGCGACTCAGGGTAGCGGCCGGCCCGCTCGTCGACCGCTGACGACAGGGCGGCGATGGCGCGCTTGTAGTCGCCGATGTCGCGGGCGTCGCCGATGCCGTTGAGGACCGACCAACGGACGACTCCGTCGCGGTCCACGAGGAACGTGCCGCGCAGGGCGACGCCGATGTCCCCGTGCAGGACCCCGTACGCGTCGGCGACCGCGCCGTGCGGCCAGAAGTCGGACAGCATCGGGAACGTGAAGCCCTCCTGGTCGGCGAAGGCACGAAGTGCGTACATCGAGTCGGTCGAGACGGTGAGGAGCTCGACGTCGTCGGTAGCCAGGTCGGCCAGGTCGGACTGCATCGCGCGCAGCTCCCCGCCGCACACCCCGGTGAAGGCCCAGGGGTAGAAGACGACGAGAGCCGACCTGCGGCCGCGCAGGTCACCGAGCCGGACCGGCCGGCCGTGCTGGTCCGTGAGCTCGAAATCGGGCGCGACGTCCCCCACCGAGAGCGGCATGCGCGGGCAGTCCTTCCCGATCATCGGCACTGGCAGGATGTCCAGTGTGTCAGCCCCTGCCCCGCCGCCCGTCCAGCCGTCGGAGGGCGAGTGCGGCCTGGCTTCCTGGGAGCCGGCGGACCTCGCGGCCCTCCTCCTCCCGGCGTGGGACGAGTTCATCGAGATCGCCGAAGGCGTCGACCTGGACGGACCGACGCGGCTGCCGGCTGGACCGCCCGCCACGTCTGCGTGCACCTCGGGTCGTGGCCGGGCAGCCGGACGCTCGAGCGGATCCGGGCCGAGGCCGAGCGCGACGACCTGGACCTCGAGGACCCCCGCGCAGGCACCTTCGACCAGGAGTCGCACAACGAGGCGGTTCTCGCGGCGCGGGCGGCCGCCCCGCGAGCCGACGTGCTCGCCGCATTGAGGGAGGGCCGCGGCGAGATCGCCACCTACCTGTCCTCGGAGCAGCCGGCAGCGCTCGGTCGGCGGCGAGTCCGGTCGGTGCTCGGCCCGCTGCCGTTGTCCACCCTGGTGGCGGCATCCGCCTACGAGCTGGCCGTGCACGCCCTCGACCTGGCTCCGGCGGGCGCCCGGTCGCCGAGCACCGGCCTGCTCACCGCCGGCGTCGCGGCGCTCGTGGACACGACGGGCGCGCTGGCGGCGCGCGGCGACCTGACCGCGACGGCGGCCTGCGTGCCGCCCGAAGGCGGCTGGGCCTTCTCCTCGACGCCCGGCGCGTGGTCGACCCTGGAGCTCCCGACCGTTCCCGAGGGGTGGCCGGCGGTGCGGGGCGAGGCGAGCGTGCTGCTGGACGCCTCGGCCGGTCGGCGCGCCGTGCCGGCGCTGCTCGCCCGCCGAGAGCTGCGGCTGCACCACGTCGCGGGACTTCTGGCGCTGGCCCCCATCGTCGAGGCGGTGCCCGGGCTGCCCGGTGGGGCGCCGCTCCGGTCAGCGGTCCACAACGTCCGCAGCATCAGCCGGCTGGTCCGCCGGATGCCCCGCGTGCCGGGCCTGCCGCGGTAGCTCCCGTCAGCGACCGGAGCGGCGGGTGGCCAGACGGGTTCCCGACCAGTCCGGCGCCGCCGAGATGCTGCTGGTCGGGTGCAGCCCGGCCGTCGGCGCGGCGTCACCGATGTCGCCCGGCTCCACGTGACCGTCGCGACCCGCCTTCGGGGTGAGCAGCCAGACCACGCCCCCGTCGCCGAGCGAGACGAGGGAGTCGACGAGCGCGTCGACGAGGTCACCGTCGTCGTCGCGCCACCAGAGCAGCACCACGTCGACCACGTCCTCGTAGTCCTCGTCGACGATGCTCGCTGCCGGTGAGGGCCTCCACCGAGGCCCGAAGGTCCTCGTCGCAGTCGTCGTCGTAGCCCAGCTCCTGGACGACCTGCCCCGCGCGCAGCCCGAGGCGTCCAGCCGCGTGGCGCACTCCTGCCGCGTCGTCCGCGGACTGGCTCACCACGCGCCTCCCGTGCTCGGTGCCGCGCACCCGCCGGCTGCTGGGTGCGTGTGGCCGGTAGTCAAGACGCACTGTGCCCCTCGGCGCAAGCCGTTCGCCGCGACACGTCGACCCGGAGCTCTGCTCATCCCGGCAGGAAGGTCAGGCGGACCTGCCGGTCCGGGTTGTCGCCGTTGAGGTCGACGAGGCACACCGACTGCCAGGTGCCCAGCGCCAGCGCGCCGTCGACGACGGGGACCGTGGCGTACGGCGGGCAGAGGGCGGGGAGCACGTGGTCGCGCCCGTGCCCCGCGGAGCCGTGCCGGTGCCGCCACCGGTCGTCCGGGGGCAGCAGGTCCCGCAGGACGGCGAGCAGGTCCTGGTCGCTGCCGGCGCCGGTCTCGAGCACCGCCAGGCCCGGCGGTGGCGTGCGGCACCCAGACGTGCAGCAGCCCATCGGCGGCCCCTGCCTGCGCTGCGACGAACCGCCGGCACTCGCCGGTCAGGTCGTGCAGGGTCTCCCGCCCACCCGTGGGGACGTCGAGCAGCTCGCTACGCACCCCCGTGCGGAGGTCAGCGCGGTGCGCCGGAGTGCTCGACGACTGCGTCCGGGCCGGGGTAGACGAGCGTCTCGTGGCCATCCGGGTGGCGGACCAGGTAGGGCGGCGTGCCCTCGGGCCCCCGGACCTCCAGGATCTCTCCGACGTGGTCGTGGTCCCCGACCGTGCGGCCGTGGACGTGCAGGTGGTCGCCGACCGAGGCCTGCATGGCGGCTCCTTCCATTCGGGTGCGCGGTGCTCGCGTGCCCCCACCCTGGTCCCACCAGGGCCCGGGAGGAAGGGGTTACCGGTGGGTAGGGATGCGACCGGGTAGGGGACGTAGCACGATGGGTACGCGAGGGCGCTCCCCGGAGACGTTCCCCGGCACCACCGCACTGCCCGCCTCGAGCGAAGGACTTCCGTGGCCTCTCCCTAGGAAAGCGAACGGCGCCGCCGCCCGTCATCATCAGCGACGGCCTGCCCAGCCAGCTCCCCGACGTCGACCCCGACGAGACGGCGGAGTGGCTCGAGTCGCTCGACGCCGTCGTCGAGAGCGCCGGACGCAACCGCGCCCGCTACCTCATGCTGAGCCTGCTCCAGCGCGCGCGGGAGAGCCAGGTCGGCGTCCCCAGCCTGCGCAGCACGGACTACATCAACACGATCCCGCCCGAGAGCGAGCCGTGGTTCCCCGGCGACGAGCACGTCGAGCGCCGGATCCGCGCCTACGTCCGGTGGAACGCCGCGATCATGGTCCACCGGGCGCAGCGGCCCGGGGTCGGCGTCGGCGGCCACATCTCGACGTACGCCTCGTCCGCAGCCTTCTACGAGGTCGGCTTCAACCACTTCTTCCGCGGCAAGGACCACCCCGGCGGCGGCGACCAGATCTTCTTCCAGGGCCACGCCTCCCCGGGCATGTACGCCCGGGCGTTCCTCGAGGGCCGGCTCGACCGAGCAGCAGCTCGACGGCTTCCGCCAGGAGCTCTCCCAGCCGCCGGCGGCGGCCTCCCGTCCTACCCCCACCCGCGGCTGATGCCGGAGTTCTGGGAGTTCCCGACCGTCTCGATGGGCCTCGGCCCGATCAACGCGATCTACCAGGCGCGGTTCAACCGCTACCTGCACAACCGCGGGATCAAGGACACCAGCCAGCAGCGCGTCTGGGCGTTCCTCGGCGACGGCGAGATGGACGAGCCCGAGTCGCTCGGCGCGATCGGCGTCGCGGCCCGCGAGGAGCTCGACAACCTGACGTTCGTCGTCAACTGCAACCTGCAGCGCCTCGACGGTCCGGTGCGCGGCAACGGCAAGGTCATCCAGGAGCTCGAGTCGTTCTTCCGCGGCGCCGGCTGGAACGTCATCAAGGTGATCTGGGGCCGCGAGTGGGACCAGCTGCTCGCCAAGGACACCGACGGCGCGCTGGTCAACCTGATGAACATCACCCCGGACGGCGACTACCAGACCTACAAGGCCGAGGACGGGGCGTACGTCCGCGAGCACTTCTTCGGTCGCGACCCGCGCACCCGCAAGATGGTCGAGCACATCTCCGACAACGAGATCTGGGGGCTGTCCAGCGCGGCGGTCACGACTACCGCAAGCTCTACGCCGCCTACGAGGCGGCCACCAAGCACACCGGCCAGCCGACGGTCATCCTCGCCAAGACCATCAAGGGCTGGACCCTCGGGTCGCACTTCGAGGGCCGCAACGCGACGCACCAGATGAAGAAGCTGACGAAGAACGACCTGATCGGCTTCCGCGACCGGCTCTACATCGACATCCCCGACGAGGCGCTCGACGAGACCCTCCCGCCCTACTACCACCCGGGCGAGGACTCCGACGAGATCGCGTACATGCACGAGCGGCGGCGGGCGCTGGGCGGCTACCTGCCCGAGCGGCGCACCACGGCCAAGCCGCTGGTCCTGCCCGGCGACGACGTCTACGAGGTCGTCAAGCGCGGCTCCGGCAAGCAGGAGGTCGCCACCACGATGGCGTTCGTCCGGCTGCTCAAGGACCTGGTGCAGGACAAGGAGATCGGCTGGCGGTTGGTGCCGATCATCCCGGACGAGGCGCGGACGTTCGGCATGGACTCGCTCTTCCCGACGATGAAGATCTACTCGCCGCACGGGCAGAACTACACCGTCGGTCGACCGCGAGCTGATGCTGTCCTACAAGGAGGACAAGAAGGGCGTCATCCTGCACGAGGGCATCAACGAGGCGGGGTCCACGGCGTCCTGGACGGCGGTCGGGTCCTCCTACGCGACGCACGGCATCCCGATGATCCCGATCTACATCTTCTACTCGATGTTCGGGTTCCAGCGCACCGGTGACGCGTTCTGGGCGGCCGGCGACCAGATGGCCAGGGGCTTCGTGCTCGGCGCCACGGCCGGCCGCACCACCCTCAACGGCGAGGGCCTGCAGCACGAGGACGGCCACTCGCCGCTGCTCGCGTCGACCAACCCCGCAGCCGTGGCCTACGACCCGGCCTACGCCTACGAGCTCGGCCACATCGTCAAGGACGCGCTCGAGCGGATGTACGGCGAGCGGTCGGAGGAGATCTTCTACTACCTCACGATCTACAACGAGCCCATCCTGCAGCCGAAGGAGCCCGAGGACGTCGACGTCGAGGGCATCCTCCGCGGCATCCACCGGGTCGCCGCGGCGCCCGAGGGCGACGGGCCCAAGGCGCAGATCATGGCGTCCGGCGTCGCCGTCCCGTGGGCGCTGGACGCCCAGCGGATCCTCGCGGAGGAGTGGGACGTCCAGGCGGCGGTCTGGTCGGTCACCTCATGGGGCGAGCTGCGCCGCGACGGGCTGCAGTCGGACGAGCACAACTTCATGAACCCCGACGGCGAGCAGCGGGTGCCCTACGTCACCCGCAAGCTGGAGGGCGCGGCCGGGCCGTTCGTCGCGGTCTCCGACTACATGCGCGCCGTGCAGGACCAGATCCTGCCGTGGGTGCCCGGCGACTTCGCCTCGCTCGGCACCGACGGCTTCGGCCTGTCCGACACCCGCGTCGGCGCTGCGCCGGCACTTCAAGGTCGACGCCTGGTGCATCGTGGCCAAGACGCTGGCCGAGCTGGCCCGTCGAGGCGAGGTGAAGCCGCGAGGTGGCGCGCGAGGCGATCGACCGCTACCGGATCTGGGACGTCACCGCGCCGCCGGCCGGCCAGACGGAGGGCGGCGCGGAGTAGGGAACGGTGTCGGTGGGTCGCACTAGCGTCTCCGCCATGAGCGACTCGACACCACCCAAGCCCCTGCTCGACCTGATCATCCTCGACTGCCCGGACGCCCTCGCGCTCGCCACGTTCTACAGCGACGTCCTTGGCTGGGCGCTCGAGGACGGCGCGGACCGCGACTGGGCCAACGTCGTGCCACCCGGCGGCGGCCTGAGCCCGGACAACCCCGACGGACGGCCGACCCTGGCCTTCCAGCGCATCGACGACTTCGTCACCCCGACCTGGCCAGGCGGCGCGCACCCGCAGCAGTTCCACCTCGACCTGTGGGCCGGCGACATCGACGCCGCCGAGCCAGCCGTGCTGGCCGCCGGAGCGTCGGTGCACGAGCACCAACCGTCGGAGAACGGCGGCTTCCGGGTCTACACCGACCCCGCGGGGCACCCGTTCTGCCTCATCGGGAACCCCACCGGGTGATTGCCGGGCGTACGTCGGGACGGCGCCCGGCATGACGCCTGCCGCCTGCCGTCAGCCGCCGAGCCCGGAGCGCATCTCCCAGACCAGGACCTCGGCGCCGTCCGGCCCGGCGGTGATGCGCTGGCCGCCGCCGCCGGCGACCCTGGCGGCGTCACCGGTGCCGAGCAGCCCGGTCCCCTCCAGCTCCACCGAGCCGGCCGCCACGAAGAGGTGCACGAACGCGGCCTCGGGGAGGGCCACCCGGTCCCCGGCAGCCAGCCGCCCCGCGAACAGCGCCGCGTCCTTCTGCGCGATCCGGATTGCCGCGGCGTCGCGGTGCTCGGCCATCCCGGAGGCGACCGGCACCAGCCCCCTCGCAGCAGGTCGTCGCCGATCTCGAGCTGCTCGTACCCCGGCGTGATGCCGTCCTCGTCCGGCAGCACCCACATCTGCACGAAGTGCACCGGGTCCCGGTGGGCCGCCCCGCCCGGTCAGCCGCCAGCTGTCGTTCTTCTCCGAGTGCAGGATCCCGGTGCCGGCACTCATCCGCTGGGCCAGCCCCGGGTAGATCAGCCCGCTGTGCCCCTGCGAGTCCTGGTGCACCAGCTGCCCGCGCAGCACCCAGGTCACGATCTCCATGTCCCTGTGCGGGTGCGTCTCGAACCCGGTGCCCGGGTCGACGACGTCGTCGTTGTTGACCAGCAGCAGCCCGAAGTGGGTGTTGCCCGGGTCGTAGTGGTGGCCGAACGAGAACGAGTGCTTCGAGTCCAGCCACCCGAGGCTCGTCGCGAACCGGTCACCTGCCCGACGTACGTCGACTTCTGACCCGGCGTGCGGCATCAGCGATCTCCCTCAGTCATGGCGGGCGGCCCAGGCCAGCAGCTCGTCCACCGGCCGGGTGTTGACGATCCGGTCGCCGGGCACCCCGGCCGCCTCGGCGCGCTCGCAGCCGTAGGGCTGCCAGTCCAGCTGGCCCGGCGCGTGGGCGTCCGTGTCCAGCGAGAACAGGCAGCCCGTCTCGAGCGCCAGCGACATGAGCCGCATCGGCGGGTCGCGCCGCTCCGGCCGCGAGTTGATCTCGACCGCGACGTCGAACCGCTCGCACGCCGCGAACACCAGCTCTGCGTCGAACTGCGACTCCCCGCGCTTGCCGCGCTCGCCCTCGACGAGCCGCCCGGTGCAGTGCCCGAGGACGTCGGTGTGCGGGTTGGCGACGGCGGTCACCATCCGGCGGGTCATCGCATCGCTGTCCATCTTCAGCTTCGAGTGGACCGAGGCGACGACCACGTCGAGGCGCGACAGCAGCTCGTCGGACTGGTCCAGCGATCCGTCGTCCAGGATGTCCACCTCGATGCCGGTCAGCAGCCGGAACGGCGCGAGCTCCTCGTTCAGGGCGTCCACCACGTCGAGCTGCTTGCGCAGCCGCTCCGGCGACAGCCCGTTGGCCACCGTCAGCCGGGGTGAGTGGTCGGTCAGCACCAGGTAGTCATGACCGAGGTCACGCGCAGTCCTGCGCCATCTCGTCGATCGGGCTGCCGCCGTCGGACCAGTTGCTGTGACAGTGCAGGTCCCCTCGCAGGGCGGCCCGCAGCTCCGCGCCGCCGTCGGTCACCGGGCCGGTGACCGCCGCCTCGAGCTTCTCGAGGTAGTCCGGCACCTCCCCCTTCCCGGCCTGCGTCGCGACAGCGGCGGTCTTGGCCCCGACCCCCTTGAGCTCGGTCAGGGTGCCGTCGCGCACCCGGCGGTCCAGCTCGCCGGCGGGCAGGCCCGCCAGCACGTCCGCCGCGGTGCGGTAGGCCTTCACGCGGTACGTCGGCTCCCGGCTGCGCTCGAGCAGGAACCCGACCCGTCGCAGGGCGGCGACCGGGTTCAACGGCTGCGGGGGGCTGGCCACCTGAGGGACGGTAGACGACCGGCCAGACCCGCTGGCCCGGTGTTGTCGCCCTGCGACAACTGCCGGCATCTAGGGTGACGGCATGCCGCGACGATCACCGGCCACGGTTCGCCGCCTCGAGGCCAGCATGGGCACCCTGGCGGCGGCCGCGATCGCCCGGATGGACGACGTCCTGCCGTGGTACCGCGCGATGCCCGCCGAGAACCGCTCGTGGGTCAACCTGGTCGCCCAAGCGGGTGTCGCCGCGTTCGTCGACTGGTTCCGCCAGCCGGAGGCGCCGCAGGCGATCAGTGCCGATGTGTTCGGGACCGCGCCGCGCGAGCTGACCCGGTCGGTGACGCTGCAGCAGACCGTGGAGCTGGTCCGGGTCGTGATCGCCGTGGTCGAGGAGCAGATCGAGCAGATCGCGCCCGGGGACGAGGCGGAGGTCCGCGAGGCGGTCCTGCGCTACTCCCGCGAGATCGCGTTCGCGGCCGCCCAGGTCTATGCCCAGGCGGCCGAGGCCCGCGGCGCCTGGGACGCCCGGCTGGAGTCCCTGGTGGTGGACGCCCTGCTGCGCGGCGAGGCCGACGACTCGCTCCGCTCGAGGGCCTCCGCCCTGGGCTGGGGCAGCCACGACTCGGCCGTCGTGGTGGTCGGTCAGGCGCCTGACGCCGAGCCGGAAGCGGTGGTGGACGACATCCGGCGGGCCGCCAAGGCACACCACCTCGACGTGCTGGCCGGGGTCCAGGGGGACCGGCTGGTCGCCATCCTGGGTGGCTCCAAGGAGCCGGTGCGCGCCACCCGCAACCTGGTCGCCCAGTTCGGCCCCGGTCCGGTCGTGGTCGGTCCCACCGTGCCCGACCTGCTCGCCGCCGGGCAGAGCGCCGCGGCCGCGGTCGCCGGCCTGCTCGCCGCCCCGGCCTGGCCGGACGCCCCCCGCCCGGTCCTCGCCGACGACCTGCTCCCCGAGCGGGCGCTGGCCGGCGACGAGCTGGCCCGGGACCGGCTGGTGGAGGACGTCTACCGCCCCCTGCAGTCCACCGGCACGGCCCTGGTCGAGACGGTGTCCGCCTTCCTGGAGCAGACGTCCTCGCTCGAGGCCACCGCCCGAGCGCTCTTCGTGCACCCCAACACGGTGCGCTACCGGCTGCGCCGGGTCGCCGATGTGACCGGCTACACACCCTCGGATCCCCGCGACGCGCTGACCCTGCGGCTGGCCCTCGCCCTGGGCCGGCTGGCCGACGCACGAGTCGGCGCCGCCTTGTAGGTTTCCTACAGACGCGCCCGGGCATCTTCGTCCGGCTCCGCACCAGCGGGGGGGCACCTGGTCCGAAAGGGTGGGAGACGTGCTGGTCATCGTTGCTCCCGGTCAAGGCGCCCAGGCGCCGGGGTTCCTCACGCCCTGGCTCGAGCTGCCCCACTTCGAGGACAGGCTGCGCTGGCTCTCGGCCTGCTCCGGTCTGGACCTGATCCACTACGGCACCGAGGCCGATGCGGACACGATCCGCGACACCGCGATCGCCCAGCCGCTGCTGGTGGCCGCGGGGCTGGTGTCGGCGCTCGAGATCTTCTCGCACCCCTCCGACGCGTTCCACGCCGTCGGCGCGGCGGCCGGGCACAGCGTCGGCGAGATCACCGCGGCCGCCGGCACCGGCGTGATCAGCGCCGAGCAGGCGATGGTGCTGGTGCGCGAGCGCGGCCGGGCGATGGCCGACGCCGCGGCCCTCAAGCCGACCGGCATGACAGCCGTCCTGGGTGGGGACCCCGACGAGGTCGCCGCCGCCTTGGATCGTCACGGGCTGACCGCGGCGAACGCCAACGGCGCGGGCCAGGTCGTCGCTGCCGGGACGATGGAGCAGCTGGCCGCGCTCAAGGACGACCCGCCCGCCAAGGCGCGGCTGGTGCCGCTCTCGGTCGCGGGCGCGTTCCACACCGAGCACATGGCACCCGCCGTCGACACGCTCGCGGGGTACGCGCGAGCGGTCAGTGTCCACGACCCCCGGACCCGGCTCATCTCCAACCGCGACGGCGCCGTCGTCGCCGAGGGCCGTGACGTGCTGGCCCGGATCGTCAGCCAGGTCCGCAACCCGGTGCGCTGGGACCTCTGCATGCAGACGATGGGCGAGCTGGGCGTGACCGGCGTGATCGAGGTCCCGCCGGCGGGCACGCTGACCGGGCTGATCAAGCGGTCGCTGCCCGGCGTCGAGACCGTCGCCCTGCGGACACCTGACGACCTCGAGGCCGCCCGTGACCTGGCGGCCCGCCACGGCAGCGCGGCGCCGCAGGACGGCTCCCCGACCTGGCGGATGCTCGTCGCGCCCGGGAAGGGCACGATCCGCATCGTCGACCTGCCCGTCGGGACGATGCTCGAGCCGGGCACCGCCGTCGGCACCCTCGTCTCGTCGCGGGACGAGCGCCCGGTGGTCGCCCCCCACGGCGGCACGGTCGTCGAGTGGCTGGTCGTGGACGGCGACCCGGTCTCCCCCGGCCAGCCGTTGATCCGGCTCCACCCAGAGGCGGTGCACTCATGAGCGGCACGGTCTCAAGGTGACGAAGGGTCCGGAGCACGCGCGGATCATGGGAGTGGGCGGCTACCGCCCGGCGCGCGTCGTGACCAACGCGGAGATCTGCGAGCGCATCGACTCCTCCGACGAGTGGATCCGTGAGCGGTCCGGCATCGAGTCCCGCCGCTGGGCCGCCCCGGACGAGTCCGTCGTCGACATGTGCCTCGCCGCCGCCGGCAAGGCCGTCGCCCAGGCGGGGCTGCGCCCCGAGCAGATCAGCACGGTCATCGTGGCCACCGTCACCCACCCGCTGCAGACCCCGTCTGCGGCTGCGGACGTCGCGAACCGGTTCGGAGCCACTGACGCCGCCGCGTTCGACATCTCCGCCGCCTGCGCCGGCTTCTGCTACGGCGTCTCGATGGCCAACGACATGGTCCGCGGTGGCAGCGCCGAGCACGTGCTGGTCATCGGCTGCGAGAAGCTCTCCGACTTCACCGACTCCTACGACCGGTCGACCGCCTTCATCTTCGGCGACGGCGCCGGAGCAGTCGTGATCGGGCCGTCCGACGTGCCCGCCATCGGCCCGACGATCTGGGGCTCCGACGGATCGCAGTACGACGCGATCACGCAGCGGGCGTCCTGGATCGACGTGCGCGACCACAACGTCGACTTCCCCCACCTGACCATGCAGGGCCAGAAGGTGTTCCGCTGGGCCGTGTGGCAGATGGCGCCGGTCGCGGCGCGGGCCCTGGAGGCCGCCGGGGTCGACCCTGAGGATCTCGGTGCGTTCATCCCGCACCAGGCGAACATGCGCATCACCGACGCGATGATCAAGACGCTCAAGCTGCCGGCCCACGTGCCGGTCGCCCGTGACATCGCCCAGACCGGGAACACCTCCGCGGCCTCCGTCCCGCTGGCGATGGAGCGGATGCTCGAGTCCGGCGAGGCCAAGAGCGGCGACACAGCGCTGCTCATCGGCTTCGGCGCTGGCCTGGTCTACGCCGCCCAGGTCGTCATCCTCCCCTGACCCGACGCGCGGTGCCGCGCGTCCGAAGCTGTCCCCCGCACAAGCCCACTACCACCACGAAGAGGAGCTGAGGAACCAGATGGCTAGCGAGCAGGAGATCCTCGAAGGTCTCGCAGAGATCGTCAACGAGGAGACCGGCATCCCCACCGGCGACGTGCAGCCGGAGAAGTCGTTCACCGACGACCTCGACATCGACTCGCTGTCGATGATGACCATCGTGGTCAACGCCGAGGAGAAGTTCGGCGTGCGGATCCCCGACGACGACGTCAAGGGTCTCTCCACGGTCGGCGACGCCGTCAACTACATCCAGAAGGCGAGCGCCTGACCACTACCCCACGATCCAGCGGGGACCCCGAAGGAGCTACCTGGCATGACTGACTCTGGACTGACCGACTCCCAGCGCGTGGTGGTCACCGGTCTCGGCGCGACGACGCCGCTGGGCGGCGACGTCGCGACGACCTGGTCGGCCATGCTGGCCGGCCGGTCGGGCGTGAAGGTCCTCACCGAGGACTGGGTCGAGATGCTGCCGGTGCACATCGCTGCACCGGTGGCCGTCGAGCCCGTCGAGGTGCTGACCGTCCCCCAGACCAAGCGGATGGACCGCTCGGGGCAGTTCGCCCTGATCGCCGCCCGCGAGGCCTGGGCGGACGCCGGGTCGCCGGACCTCGACCCCGAGCGCAAGGGCGTCGTGATCGCCTCCGGGATCGGCGGCGTGACGACCCTGCTCGCGGCGTACGACACCCTCAAGGAGCGCGGCGCCCGCCGGGTGCTCCCGATGACGGTGCCGATGCTGATGCCCAACGGCCCGGCCGCGGTCGTCGGCCTCGAGCTGACGGCCCGCGCCGGCGTGCACACGCCGGTGAGCGCCTGCTCGAGCGGCGCCGAGGCGATCGCCTACGCGGTGGACATGATCCGTTCCGGTCGGGCCGACGTCGTCGCCGCGGGCGGCACGGAGGCGGCCATCCACGCGCTGCCGCTCGCCGGTTTCGCCGCCATGCAGGCGCTGTCCACCCGCAACGACGAGCCGGAGCGCGCGTCGCGCCCGTATGACAAGGGCCGGGACGGCTTCGTCCTCGGCGAGGGCGCCGGTGTCGTCGTGCTGGAGTCCCTGGAGCACGCGAGGGCTCGCGGCGCCCGGATCTACGGAGAGGTCGCCGGCTCCGGCATCACCGCCGACGCGCATCACATGGCCCAGCCCGACCCGGTCGGTGCCGGTGCAGCGCGCGCGATGGCGATGGCCGTGGCGGCGGCAGGGGCGCAGCCCTCCGACGTCGTGCACATCAACGCGCACGCGACGTCGACGCCGGTGGGTGACGTCGCCGAGGTGCAGGCGATCCGCAGGGCGCTCGGCGACGCCGCCGAGGGTGCCTGCATCAGCGGCACCAAGTCGATGACCGGGCACCTGCTCGGAGCGGCCGGGGCCGTCGAGGCGATCGCGACGATCCTCGCGCTCTACGAACGTACGGCGCCACCCACGACCAACCTCGAGGACCGGGACGACGACGTCACCCTCGACGTGGTCGGCGCCGAGCCGCGGGCACTTCCCGACGGCGAGCTCCTGGCCCTCAACAACTCGTTCGGCTTCGGCGGCCACAACGTCGCCCTCGCCATCCGGACGGTGGACGCATGACCGCAACCGCAGCAGCACCGGCCGGGAAGGTCGTCCTCCTCAAGGCAGACGACCCGCGCAACCCGCTGACCCGGCTCGGTCACCTCTTCGACACCGGAACGGTCGAGCTCATCACGGCCGAGGACGACTCGGGGATGCTCGCCGCCATCGGGCGGATCGACGGCGCGGTCACCGTCGCGTTCTGCTCCGACGCCACCATCCAGGGCGGCGCGATGGGCGAGGCAGGCTGCAAGGCGATCCTGGTCGCCTACGAGCGGGCGCTCGCCGAGGGCTGCCCGGTCGTCGGGCTGTGGCACTCGGGCGGTGCCCGGCTGCGCGAGGGAGTCGTGTCGCTGCACGCCGTCGGCGAGGTGTTCGCGATCATGACCCGCGCGTCCGGCAAGGTGCCGCAGATCTCGGTGGTGCTCGGCCCGGCCGCCGGCGGGGCGGCCTACGGGCCGGCGCTCACCGACGTCGTGATCCTCGGCCCCGACGGCCGCGTCTTCGTGACCGGTCCCGACGTGGTCCGCTCGGTGACCGGGGAGGACGTCGACGCGCTGCGGCTCGGCGGGCCCGAACCGCACGGCCGGCGGTCCGGCGTCGTGCACGTGGTGGCCGAGACGCAGGACGCCGCCTACGGCGAGGCCCGGCGGCTGGCCGCCCTGCTCGGCGACCAGCGCGAGATCGGCCCGGTCGAGGACCGGGACCTGTCCGAGCACCTCCCGGAGTCGGCGAAGCGGGCCTATGACGTCCACCCGATCGTGCATGACCTCCTCGACGAGGGCACCTCGCTGGAGCTGCACCCGAAGTGGGCTCCCAACGTCACCACGACGCTGGGCCGGCTCGGCGGGCGCACCGTCGGCGTCATCGCGAACAACCCGCTCCGGCTGGGCGGCTGCCTGGACTCGGCGTCGGCCGAGAAGGCCGCTCGCTTCGTGCGCATGTGCGACGCGTTCGGCGTGCCGATGGTCGTCGTGGTGGACGTGCCGGGCTACCTGCCGGGCGTCGGCCAGGAGTGGGACGGCGTCGTGCGCCGCGGCGCCAAGCTGCTGCACGCGTTCGCCGAGGCAACCGTGCCGCGAGTGACTCTGGTGACCCGCAAGGCCTACGGCGGCGCCTACATCGCCATGAACTCCCGGTCGCTCGGCGCGACCCGGGTGTTCGCCTGGCCGGGCGCCGAGGTCGCCGTGATGGGCGCCGTCGCGGCGGTGCGCATCCTGCACCGTCGGCGCCTGGCCGAGGTTCCGGCGGACGTGCGCGGCGAGGTCGAGCAGGAGCTGGCGACCGAGCACGAGGCGCTCGCCGGTGGCCTCGCTCGGGCTCAGGAGATCGGCGTGGTGGACGAGATCGTCGAGCCGAGGGCCACCCGGTCGGCGCTCGCCGCCGCCATCGCCGCCGCACCCGCCACCCGCGGCCAGCACGGCAACATCCCTCTCTGACGCCCGGAACGGCTGGGTCAGACCACCTGGTGGAGCCAGCGGACGGGGGCGCCGTCGCCGGCGTACCGGAAGGTCTCGAGCTCGTCGTCCCACGCCTTCCCGAGCAGCGCCTGCATCTCGCGGACCAGGTCCGTTGCCGGGTCGGCGGCGGCCCGGGCCAGCGAGGCGCGCAGCCGGTCCTCGCGGACCACGATGTCCCCGTGGACGCCGGTGGTGGCGTGGAAGAGCCCGAGCGTGGGGGTGCACGACCAGCGCTCGCCCTCGGTGCCGGCACTCGGCTCCTCGGTGACCTCGAACCGCAGCTGGCCCCAGTCGCGCAGCGCGGACGCGAGCCGGGCGCCGGTGCCGGCGTCGGCCTGCCAGGACAGCTCGGCCCGGACGGCGTTCGGCGAGGCCGGCTGCGGCGTCCAGTCGAGGGTCACGCGCACGTCGAGGACCCCGCCCACGGCCCACTCGACGTGCGGGCACAGCGCGGGCGGAGCGGAATGCACGTAGACAACGCCACGGGTCGCCACCGGTTCCTCCTTGCTCGGGCCTGAGGTGCGCCTTCCCCAGCGGCCTCGTCCGAGCGTGTCGTGGAGCGAACCGCGCGTGCGGTGACCCTGATCATGCCACACCCGTCACAGCAGCACCACGAGGTCGCGGGAAACCCGGCGGTGCGAAGTGCCCCGCAGGCCTGAAGTCGGAGCCCTCCCCCGCCGATAGGAGTGATGCAGGTGACACGCTCTTGACCGGACGAGAGGCACATAGTGCACAACCCCGAGCTGCTGATGGCCGAGGCGTACGACGAAGGCGTCGTCTCCGAGGTGATCCGGCCCGCGGCCATCATCCCCGAGGAGTCGGCGCGCGCCGTCCTCGTCGAGCTGGCGCTTCGTGACGTCCAGAACGGCGGGGTGTGGCAGTCCGAGCCCTCCCTGTGGAGCCGCTACGACCGCCCGTGGGAGGGCTACGGCTCCCCCGGTGGTGCGGAGCTGATCGGCACCATCCAGGTCGCCTACGGCACCCCGACGCGCTACGAGATCACGATCTACCGCGTCACGGTCACCCGCTTCGGCACCTCGCAGGGCTGGACCGTCGAGACGCTGTGCAACGAAGCCCTCGGCTTCGGCGAGCTCGACCTGGCCAGCTGCCCGCGGGCCTCGCTCAACGCGCCGCCCAAGCCGTTCCGGTTCTAGCCAGGGCCGTCCAGCTCAGCCGGCGGGGAGAACCTGCACGGTGATGTTCTTCGACACCTGCTCCTCGACGGCCGTGCCGTTCTCGCAGACGTACGTCGTGACGCCCAGCACCACCTGGTAGGTGCCAGGCTCGCTCCAGGTGTGCTCGACCGCGAAGCGCCCCGCCGCCGGCGGCGCGACCGCCGGGCTCGCGGCGCAGCTGCCCTGCTTGAGGGAGCTGGTGCCGACGCCGTCGCCCCACTCCTCGCTCGACCCGCTGAACACCCCGGTGCCGTCCGTCCAGCGCACCTCGAGGGTGGCGGGTGTCCCGGCCACGACGCTCTCCGGCTGCTGGACCGACATCCCCAGCGCCGCCGGACCAGCCGGGGCGTCGGCGGGCGGGGTCTTCGCCTCGACCTTCCCGTCGCCGTCCTCACCGCTGCGCAACAGGACGAGCAGGAGGGTGAGCGCGACCGCCAGGGCCATCACCGCGGCCAGGACGACGACCAGCATCCGGCGACCAGTAGCCGGCGGTGGACCGTCCGGGGCGTCGTCGGGCACTCGGCGGGCGCCCGACGATCTCGGGCAGCTTGCCGGACCTGGACGTCCTGGCCCTCGCGAGTCTCCATGCTTCCTCCTGGCACCGGTGGCGCAGGGTCAGGCTAAGCCGGACGGCTCACTCTGCGTGTCCGAACGACGATTTCCGGAGGTTCCGCCCGTAAACCGGTCACCCTCCGCAGCGGGCTACTGCGCGGCGACCTGCGGCAGCTCGACGCGCTCCGTCAGGCTGGGCGCCAGCGTGCTCGTCAGCCCGGTCGGGCAGCACTGCTCCACCGCGGCCACCGTCGGCGCCACGTGCAGCCTGCGCCGCAGATGCATCAGGTCGAAGACCCGCAGCACCGCAGGCTGGTCGGCCACGAAGTGCACCGACCCGCCGAGCAGGTGCTGGCGGTGGTGGATCCGCAGGAGGCTGCCGATGCCGGTCGAGTCGATGAACGTCACGCCCCGCAGGTCGACGACGAGGCTCGGGGCCCCGCGATTGAGCAGGGCGAGCAGGCTGTCGCGAAGGGCGGGAGCGGTCGCGACGTCAATCTCACCTGTGACTCCGACAACTGTGTGAACACCGATCCGGTGCGGGTCGAGCAGGCTGATCATCCGTCCCCCTGGACGTACGTGTCTGCGCTGGAAGCTGTCGCCGGCTGCTTGGCGCCACCCGAGGGTAACCTGCCGGTCGGGCGCAGGGAAGGGGCGAGAACGACGGATTCCGTACGCCACGTAACTACTGTCTGCGCAACGACTTCGGCGTCATTCGCCCTGCTGACGAGGCCGTCCGGCGACGGTTATCGTTGCCGTCCTGGGTAGGGTCGACCGGCCGGTCGATGCTGTCGTGCGCGGTGCCGATCTTCCCCGGACGCAGCATCCACCGATCGGTCACTCGTCGCTGGTGAGCCGCAGGCTGCGCAGCCGCCAGCCCGCGAACCAGGTGGACCCCACGATGACCACCAGCAGGAGCGGCACAGCCGCACCCAGTCCGACGGCGGATGACACGTCGAGCTCCTCGGCGCGCGCCCCCACCACCTGCTCGGTGAGGGCGAGCGACCACTGCTGGATGCTCAGCGCCTGCGCACCGGGCACGAAGCTGCCGATCAGCGCCTCCCAGATCAGCGCGTACAGCACGCCGACCACGACGCGTGGCGCGTCAGCACCGCCAGCAGCAGGAACAGCGTGCCGTACGCGATCCCGGCCGCCAGCGCGCCGATGGCGTAGCCGAGAGCCAGCCGGCTCGACGTCCCCGAGAGGATCAGCCCGGCGACGAACGTCGGCAGCGCGGCGAAGCCGGTGACCACGGCGATGGCGACCACGGCCTTCGTGGTGGCGATGGAGTAGCGGCTCAGCGGCTTGGAGAGCAGGTACACGATCGACCCGTCGTCGATCTCGGGCCCGATGGCGCCCGGTGCCGGCGATGACGCCGAGCAGTGGCACCAGGGTGGCGAGGGCGAAGCCGCCGAGCACGCCGACGGTGATCCCGGCGTCCTGCGCCGGCGAGGCCACGGCTGGCCACCGCGAGCACCAGCAGGACGGCGGGCAGGGCCATCAGGAGGTACGCGCGGCGCCGACCCAGCAGGCTGCGGGCGGTGAGCTGCGCGACGGTGGCGTTCATCGCGCCACCAGGTAGGAGAAGACGCTCTCCAGCGACTCGTCGGCGGGCGAGACCTCGTAGAGCCGGATGTTGTGCCGGCGGCGAGCTGGGGCAGCACCCGGACGAAGCTCGCGAAGTCCGTCGCCTGCACGTGCAGCGACGCCCGAGCCGTCGCGGCGGCCGGTGCTCGCGTCACCGCGCGCAGCGGCGCCTTCGGTGTCGTGGGCGGCCACCAGCTGCACCGCGGCAGCGCTCGGGTCGGCGATGATCGCCGCCGCGAGCGCGCGGTCGTCGTCGGAGCGGATCGTGTACTGGTGCGGCCGCTCGGTCATCAGCCGGCGGATCTCGCGGAAGCCGCCCGAGGCCGCGTGACGGCCGGCCACCATCACCTGGATGCTGCCGGCGATCTGCTCGACCTCCTCGAGGATGTGCGAGCTGAACAGCACGGTGCGGCCCTCGTCGCCCATGGCGGTGAGCAGGTCCATCAGCTGCAGCCGCTGGCGCGGGTCCATGCCGTTGAAGGGCTCGTCGAGCAGCAGCACCGGCGGGTCGTGGACCAGCGCGGTCGCCATCTTGATGCGCTGCTTCATCCCCTTGGAGTACGTCGAGATGTCGCGGTCCTGGGCCTCGGTCATCTGCACGGTGTCCAGCGCGCGGCGGGCCGCGCCCGCCGGGTCGGCGAGACCGTGCAGCTTGGCGTTGGCGAGGACGAACTGCCAGCCCGTGACGACGTCGTACATCGCCTCGCGCTCCGGCACGAGCCCGATCCGGCGGTAGATCTCCTCGTTGCGCCACACGACCTCGCCGTCCAGCGTGACCGTGCCGGACGACGGCGCGAGGAAGCCGCCCATCATGTGGATCAGCGTGGACTTGCCGGCGCCGTTGGGGCCGAGCAGCCCGGTGACGCCCGGCCCGATCGTCATCGTGACGTCGTTGACCGCGACGACGTTGCCGAACCACCGCGACACCTTGTCGAGCAGCAGCGTGCCCATCAGACGGCCACCTTCCGGTAGCGCAGCAGCAGGGCGCCGAACGAGCCCGCCACGACGAGCGCCGGTCACGACCACGAAGACGACGCCCCCGATCGGTCCCCGGCGGCCCTCGGACAGCGCCGAGCTCGGCGCCGAGCACCGCGCTCTGCACGCCGTGGACGAGGGTGAACGGCGAGATCAGTCCGGCGTAGCCGGCGACCGTGGCCTCGTTCTCCTCGACGGCGATCGCCTGCATCGCACCCTGCACGCCGGACAGCACGGCGAGCACCGCGATGATCGCCGCGACCCCCAGTCCGCGCCGCGGCGTGATGGCCGCGATGACCAGGCCGATGCCGGCAGAGCACGAGGGCGGTCAGCAGCGCACCGCCGAGCGACCGGAGGTAGTCGGGCACCTGCTCGTCGATCGGCAGCTTCGCCAGGAGCGCCCCGACGAACATGATCGTCAGCGGCAGCGCCATGAGCACGAACACCGCGGTCGTCATCGCCGCGTACTTCGCCACCACGTAGTCGATCCGGTGCAGCGGCCGCGAGAAGTACAGCGACATGACGCGGAAGCGCAGGTCGCGGGACACCAGCGCCGGCGACTGGGCCGCGACGTAGATCATGACCAGCGCCTGCACGTTCAGCACGTACGACGTGTAGTCGGCGGGCAGCTCGTCGACGTCGGTGACCGCCGCGACGACGGCGATGATGAACGCCGGGAGGCAGATCGCCCCGAGCAGCAGCATCGGCATGACCTTGGAGCGGGCCGACCGGCCCAGGCCGTAGGCGCCCTCGCGCTCTCGAGCAGCAAGCGCGCGCGCGATGTAGGCCCGACCGAGCCGCGGGCCGTCGTAGTGCCGGTAGCCGAGGTCGTGGATGACGCCCTGGTTGGTGCGCGGAGCCGGCACCGCGGACTCAGACGGCGTCGACACGTGTCATCCCCGTCAGGCGTCGGTGAAGATCTCGGACATCCGGTGCCGCCGGCGCTCCATCCGGATCAGGCCGATCCCGAGCCGGGTCACCGCGTCGCGTACGACGTCGTAGGTCGAGTCGTCGAGCAGGTCGACCTCGAGCAGCGTGCCGACCGCCGTCACGCCGAGCCCGGCCTCCCGGAGCGCCTGGGCGAGCTCCTCGGTCCGCTCGTCGACCTCGACGGCGACCAGCTGGCTGGCAGCGGTGACGTCGGCGGTCGACGACGAGCGCAGCAGCCGTCCGGCGTCGATGACGACGACGTGGTCGCAGACGCGCTCGAGCTCGCCGAGCAGGTGCGAGGCGACGAGCACCGAGATGCCGAACTCGGTGCCGATGCGGCGGATCAGCCCGAGCATGTCGTCGCGGCCGGCCGGGTCCAGCCCGTTCGTCGGCTCGTCGAGCAGGACGAGCTGGGGGTCGTGGACCAGTGCCTGCGCCAGCTTGACCCGCTGCTTCATGCCGGTCGAGTAGCCGCCGATCGGCCGGTACCGCTCTTCGTAGAGCCCGACGTGGCGCAGGGTGTCGGCCGTGCGCTCCCGCGCGGCGGTCCGCGGCAGCCCCGACATCCGGGCCATGTGCACGACGAACTCGGTCGCCGACACGTCGGCGGGCAGGCAGTCGTGCTCGGGCATGTAGCCGACCTGCTCGCGGATCGCCGGCACCGTCGGTCACGACGTCGAGACCGAGCACGCTCGCCCGGCCCGAGGTCGGCGAGAGCAGCCCGAGGATCATCTTGATCAGGGTCGACTTGCCGGCACCGTTCGCACCGATCAGCCCGATCACGCCCGGCTCGACCTCCACGGTGAGCTCGGAGACGGCCGTCACCTGGCCGTACTTCTTGGTGAGTGAGTCGGTAGAGATCAGCGGCGGGGAGGTCAGCGGCACAGCGGCGAGCCTACGCACCGCCCATGTCCTCGCCGCCGCCCTGGTCGCGGTCCCCGATGGGCGGTTGAGCCTCAGAGCGCCACCTAGTGCCGCCACGGATTCGTCCCTCGCGTGATCACTTTCGGAGAATTTGCCAAAGTTTCGAGATCTCTGGATCGAAAGGTCTTCACATGTCGGAAACAAGCCATTAGCGTCTGAGCACTTCGACTGTGATGCGGGTCACGGTCGCGTCCGCTGACCCGCGCTCCCCTTTCCGAGGGGTGCGCAAGGAGGGATCACAGTTATGGATAAGGGACTCAGTCGGCGGCAGCTGCTGAAGATCGGCGCCGGCGCCGGAGCAGCCGTCGCTCTCACGCCGCTCAACTCCTTGGGTGCCATCGCGGCGCCAGTAGCCGGGACCGGCAATGGCCGGCTCGTTGCGGCAGACAAGGTCGGCACCATCACCTTCACCCAGCGTGATGTCCCCGGCCGGTTGGCGATCTCCGCCGGCGGCACGACCATGGGCTGGCTGGGAGGTGCGAACTTCCCCGCCGACCCGACCGACCTCGGGCCGCTGGTCCCGATCCCCGGGGGTTGGGCCGAGCTCTTCGAGTACTTCAACAAGGTGGGCATCGAGCAGGTGGAGTTCGCCGGTTACGGCCAGAACGCCGCCAACCCGGGCGGCTCCGCCGGCTATCCGGGTGACGGCAACGCCGCCGGCCGCGCGGCCTACCTCGACTACGCGCGCAGGCTGCGCGGCCTCCTGGACGCACATGGTCTCGAGGCGATCGGCAACCACGGCTTCATTCCGAACACCTGGGACGGGCCCGGCAGCACGGGCGGCGCCATGTCCGCCAACGATCTCCTGCGCTTCCAGACCGAGCTCGAGTTCGGGAACATCCTGGGCACGCCATACCTGGGGACGGGTAGTGACCCGACGAGCGCCGCCGCGAACAACCGCGGGATTGAGCCATGGACCCTCGCCGGTGAAAAGTGGACGGCGCTCAACGAGCTCAGCGTCAGCCAGTTCGGCATCTACATGTACCCCCACAACCACGACCCGGCATACGCCTTCCTGCAAGACGGGCCGATGGTGACCGTCACCCAGGACCGCCAGACCGGTGCCCCGATTACGCCCACTGTCGTGCGCGGCGAGTCGGGCAAGCGGTTGATGCAGCACTGGCTGGACATCACTCCTGCCGACCTCGTCAAGGCCGAGCTGGACATCTACTGGGCCCACGTGGCGCAGCACATCCACCGCTGGCGCTACGACTGGGAGGGCAACCGCGTCGAGGACATCTTCGACCCGCTGGCCCAGGTCGCGACGCAGACGCAGCGTTACCCGCTCTACCACGCCAAGGACGGCGACTCCACCGGCCAGGCACCGGGCGTCGGCCAGGGCTACACGATGATCCCGTTCGGCGACCCGCGCAGCGACATCGACTTCGCGACGTTCTTCAAGGAGCAGGGCGCGAAGGGCTTGCACAACCCGAACTACGAGCAGGACAACGCCCCCGGCGGCGGCACCGACCCCGGTCGATCCCTGCGGTTCACCGCCATCAGTGCGGCCAACATGAATGGCCTGCGCGGATAGGCGCGGCCTAGGGTGTAAGGCCAGGCGCCCGGGACCCCCCACGGTTCCGGGCGCCTGGCTTTGTCTGTCGGGGGAGCGGTGGCTCAGCTGCTGCTGCTGAAGGCTGCGTCGAACGCTGCGGTCGGGCGGGTCGAAGGCCAGGCGGCGGACGAACTCCAGCGCCTCCGGGGCGCCGACGAGGCGGTCCATCCCGGCGTCCTCCCACTCGATCGAGATGGGCCCGTCGTAGCCGATCGTGTTGAGCATCCGGAAGCAGGCCTCCCACGGCACGTCGCCGTGCCCGGTGGACACGAAGTCCCAGCCGCGGCGCGGATCGGCCCAGGCGAGGTGCGAGCCCATCCGGCCGTTGCGACCGTTGCCCACCTGACGCTTCGCGTCCTTGCAGTCGACGTGGTAGATCCGGTCCTTGAAGTCCCAGAGGAAGCCGACCGGGTCGAGGTCCTGCCAGACGAAGTGGCTGGGATCCCAGTTGAGTCCGAAGGCGGGTCGGTGACCGATCGCGTCCATGGCTCGCTGGGTCGTCCAGTAGTCGTAGGCGATCTCGCTCGGATGCACCTCATGCGCGAACCGGACGCCCTCATCGTCGAAGACGTCGAGGATCGGGTTCCATCGGTCCGCGAAGTCCTGGTAGCCGTCGTCGATCATCGACTGGGGCACTGGCGGGAACATCGCCACGGTCTTCCAGATCTTCGACCCGGTGAAGCCGACGACGGTGTCCACGCCGAGACGGCGGGCCGCCCGTGCGGTCACCTTCATCTCCTCGGCGGCCCGCTGCCGGACGCCTTCGGGGTCGCCGTCGCCCCAGATGCGGTCGGGCAGGATCCCGCGGTGGCGCTCGTCGATCGGGTCGTCGCAGACGGCCTGTCCCTTGAGGTGGTTGGAGATCGCGAAGAGCTTCAGGTTGTGCTTCTCCAGCAGGTCGAGCTTGTCCCGCACGTAGCCGTCGTCCTCGGCGGCCTGCCAGACATCGAGGTGGTCCCCCCAGCAGGCGATCTCCAGCCCGTCATAGCCCCACTCGGACGCGAGCCGGCACATCTCGACGAAGGGCAGGTCGGCCCACTGGCCGGTGAACAGGGTGACCGGTCGCGTCATGTCAGGTCCTCCAGCAGTGGTGTCGTCTGGTCGCCAGCGTGATGTTAGGGAGGGGTGGGGGCGCCCCAATGCGGGAGGGCGCCCCCACCGGTCTCCTGGCGGTCGTCAGGTCGCCCCGACGACTCGCTCCCAGGCGCCGCTCGCGGCGGCCGAGCGCTCGACCGCTGCCAGCACCTGCTGGATCTGCAGCCCGTCCGCGAACGACGGGGCAGGAGGCCGACCTGCGCCGATGGCGGAGACGAGCTCCACCACCTCGTGGGTGAACGTGTGCTCGTATCCGAGGCCGTGACCGGGCGGCCACCAGGCCTCGGTGTAGGGGTGGCTCGGTTCGGTGACGAGGATCCGCCGGAACCCGGCGGTCTCGGAGTCCTCGGTGTGGTCATGGAACTGCAGCTCGTTCATCGACTCGAAGTCGAACGCGAGGCTGCCGTCGGACCCGTTGATCTCCAGCCGGATCGCGTTCTTCCGACCGCTGGCGAACCGCGTTGCCTCGAACGAACCGAGCGCCCCCGACTCGAACCGCGCCATGAACAGCGCGGCGTCGTCGACGGTCACCGGACCGGTGTCCCCGCCCCCGGAGGCGGACAGGCCGCTCGACGCCTCCGGGAGGGGGCGTTCCTTCACGAAGGTCTCCGTCAGACCCGAGACACCCGTGATAGCCGACCCGGCCACATGCTGCGCCAGGTCGATGATGTGCGCGCCGATGTCGCCGAGCGCACCCGGAGCCGGCCTTGTCCTTCTGCAGGCGCCAGACCAGTGGGAACGCCGGGTCGACGATCCAGTCCTGGAGGTACTGCGCGCGCACGTGTCGGATGGTGCCGAGGCGACCATCCGCCACGAGCTTGCGCGCCAACGCGAGGGCGGGGACCAGCCGGTAGTTGAACCCGACCATCGAGTACACCCCGCGCCGCTCCGCCGCCACCGCCGCCTCGACCATCGCCTCGGCCTCGCTGACGGTGTTTGCGAGCGGCTTCTCGCACAGCACGTGCTTGCCTGCCTCGAGCGCGGCGATCGCGATCTCGGCGTGTGTGTCGCCGGGCGTGCAGATGTCGACGAGATGGACGTCGTCGCGTTTGACGAGGTCCTTCCAGTCGGTCTCCACGGACGACCAACCCATTCGCTGCGCCGCAGCATTGGCTGCGCCGGCGTCACGACCACACAGGGCCGTCATCGCCGGGGCGAGCGGCAGGTCGAAGAACCGACCTGCCGACCGCCACGCCTGCGAGTGGACCGCGCCCATGAAGGCGTAGCCGACCATCCCGACCCCGAGGGTCGGCTGACTGTCCGTCATGCCGTCTCCTTCGGCTGACTGTCCGTCATGCCGTCTCCTGCGCGGACCTACCGATCAGGACTCGAAGCACAGGGGCCGGTACTCCTCGAGGTTGTCCTTGGTGACGACCGGCGCGTTGAGCACGATGCGCTTCGGCACCTCGACCTGCACGAGGTCGGACATCCCCTTGTTCTGCGCGACCAGCCGGGCCAGCCGGATGCCGTCGGCCGCCTGGGTGGGCGGGTAGATGACGGTGGACGCCATCTCGCCGTCCTCGATCCACTGCATCGCGTTGCACGAGCCGGCACCGCCGATGAAGGCGAACTCGTCACGGTTGGCGTTGTCGAACGCGGCCTTGACGCCGACACCCTGGTCGTCGTCGTGGTTCCAGATGATGTCGATCTTCGGCGCGGCCTGCAGCAGGTTGGACGCCTGCTCCTCACCGGACTCAACCGTGAACTCCGCAGCGACGCGGTTGTCGACGGTCTCGTCGCACACCTTCAACGCGTCGGCGAAGCCCTTGGAACGGTCCTGGGTCAGCGGCAGGGCGTCGATGCCCGCGATCTCGGCGATCACCGGGTTGCTGAGGTTCTTGTCCTCCTTGACCTGGCATGCGTAGGTGCCGGCGGAGACACCCATCCCGTAGTTGTCGCCGAGGATCGTCGCGCGGGCCGCGAACGGCGAGGAGAACTCACGGTCGACGTTGATGACCGGGATTCCGGCCTCCATGGCGCGGATGGCGACGTCGGTCAGGGCAGCACCATCGGTCGGCAGGAGCACGATGGCGTCGACCTTGTCGTTGATGAAGGTCTCGATCTGGCTGATCTGCAGGTTGGCGTCGTTCGTCCCTTCCGCTGCCCTGAAGTCGATGTCCTCGTACTTCTCCGCCTCCGCCTGCGCGGCAGAGTTGATCGCGGCGAGCCAGCCGTGGTCGGCCTGCGGGCCGGAGAACCCGATCACGACGGTGTCTCCAGGGTCGTCGTTCGAGCTGCCGGCGTTGTCCGCGCGTTGCGCCTTGGTGTCGCCCTCGTCCGCTGCCTCGGGCTCGTTGCTCGTACACGCGACGAGCAGGGAGCTTGCAGCCAGCAGAGCACCGCTGGTCATGAGAATCCGCCGGAGCGGGCTGGTGGCGTGCAGGGACATGAATGACTCCTTGGTATCTGGTCCGGGGCAGTGGCCGGGGACCTGCGTGGGCACTGCGGTTCAGGGACGGGAGCAGTCGAGAGGGCAGCGGGCGCGGCGTCGTTGCCGCACCCGCTCATGGTCATGGAGCGGTGTTCTTTCCGGTGACCCGCTGCTGGAGCAGGACGGCGGCGATGATGATCGCGCCCTTGGCAACGGCCTGGTTCGATGTGTCCAGGTTGTTCAGGGTGAAGACGTTGGTGAGTGTCGTGAAGATGAGCACTCCGAGCACGGTGCCGACGATCGTGCCCCGGCCGCCGCTGAGGAGGGTCCCTCCGATGACGACCGCTGCGATCGCGTCGAGCTCGTAGAGCGTTCCGTGCGTCGAGCTGCCCGTCGTCGTACGTGCGATGAGCATGACGGCCGCGATGCCGCACGCAACGCCCAGCAACACATAGAGAAGCGCGGTATGACGCCGGACGTTGATGCCGGCGAGGCGAGCCGCTTCGATGTTGCCCCCGACGGCCAACGTGCGGCGGCCGAAGGTCGTGCGGTTGAGCAGCACCCAGCCGGCTATCGAGACGAGGGCGAAGATGATGACCAGCACGGGCACTCCGAGAACGCTGGCGCCGAAGAAGTCGACGAACTCGTCGACCGTCACGATCTGTGTGCGCCGCTTGGCGATGATCTCGGCTAGCCCACGAGCAGCAGCGAGCATGGCAAGCGTGGCGATGAAGGGGGCTATTCGCCCGTACGCGATGAGTACGCCGTTCACCAGCCCGCAGCCTGCGCCGACCGCGAGGGCGGCGAGAACCATGAGCGACCAGTGCGTGTCGTCCGCCATCGTCTGCGTTGCCAGCGTGGTGGCCCACACCGATGCCAGGGCGACGATGGCTCCGACCGACAGGTCGATGCCACCTCCGGTGATGACGAACGTCATCCCGATGCTGACGACGCCGATGACCGACGCCAGCCGCAGGATCGTCAGCAAGTTGTTCGTGCTCGCGAAACGATCGCCAGCGGTGGCGATGCCGACGACGATAAGGATGGCCAGTGCGATGACCAAGCCGAGGTTGCGCCCGGCCGGGCTGGACAGCACCTGAGCAAGCTTCGACTCCGAGGACGACTGCCCAGCCTGCTCGGCAGCGACCTCTACCCGATGCTGCTCGTCCGGCGGCGGGGCTGCCGCCGTAGGCGTATGCGTGCTTCGATCGCTCACGCGACACTTCCTTCCATGACCAGGTCGAGCACGCGGTGCTCGTCGATGTCCGAGGCGGGGCCCTCGTGGACGACGCGCCCTTCACTGATGACCAGGACGCGATCGGAGAGTCCAAGGACCTCCTCGACCTCGCTGGAGACGACCACCACGGCGACTCCCTCGTCGGCAAGGCGCCGTATCAACGCATAGATCTCGCTGCGGGCGCCGACGTCGACGCCGCGGGTCGGCTCGTCGAGCAGGAGCACCCGGCAGCCGTGCAGCAGCCACCGCGCGAGTACGACCTTCTGCTGGTTGCCGCCGGAGAGGTTGCGCACCGGGCGCCGGACGCCCGGCGGACGGACGTCGAGCGCCTTGGCCTGCTTCTCGGCAGCCGCGTGCTCCTGATCGCGTCGCACGAAACCGGTCCGCGCGAACCGGCGGAGGCTGGCGATGGTGATGTTGCGCGCCACCGACTGCTCGAGCAGGAGGCCCTGGCTCTTGCGCTCCTCCGGTGCGAGGCCCACGCCGCCGCCGACGGCATGGCCGACCGAGCCCTTGCGCAGTCCTCGCCCGTCGACGGTGACCCGGCCGGAGGACGGACGCCGGGCACCGTAGATGGTCTCCACGATCTCCGAACGACCCGAGCCGACCAGCCCGGCCAGGCCGACGATCTCGCCCGCCCGCACCGTGAAGCTGACATCGGTGAACTCGCCGACGCGGGACAGCCCCTCGACCACGAGGACGGGTGCCGCCTCCTCCGGCGGTTGCTCTCGACCGGGAAAGACGTACTCGATGGTCCGCCCGGTCATCAGCTTGATCAGCTCACTCGTCGGCGTCTTCGCCGCGTCGAGCCCGGTGGCGACCGTCCGGCCGTCCTTCAGAACGGTCACCCGGTCGGCGATCTCACGGATCTCCTCGAGGCGGTGGGTGATGTAGACGACAGCCACCCCGTCGGCGGTGAGGTCGCGGATCACCCGGAACAGGTTGGCGACCTCCCCGGAGTCGAGGACCGCGGACGGCTCGTCCATCACGATCAGCCGAGCGTCGTGCGAGAGTGCGCGCGCCATGCTCACGATCTGCTTGCCCGCCGCAGAGAGCCGGCCTACCTCCCTGTTCGGTGAGACCTCGGCATGGCCGAGGCGGCCGAGCAGCTTGCGCGTGAGCGCGGCCGCCTCGATCGGCCTGGTGATCCCACCCATGCTGCGCTCGTGGCCGAGATAGATGTTCTCCGCGACGGTGAGCCCGTCGACCAAGTCGAGCTCCTGGTAGATCGTGGCGACGCCGAGCTTCATGGCCGCCAACGGCGTGCTGAGCCGCACCTCCTCGCTACGCCACGTGATGGCCCCCTCGTCGGGCTGGTGGGCGCCGGCGAGCACCTTGATCAGCGTGGACTTACCGGCCCCGTTCTGCCCGAGCAGGGCGTGCACTTCACCGGCCCGGACGTCGAGGTCGACGCCGTCGAGCGCGCGGACACCGGGGAACTCCTTCACGATGCCGGACATCGTGAGGAGCGTCTGGTCTGCGTCGTTGTCAGTCATGGGAGAGCACCGAGTCCGATATCATGCGCGCCGCACCGATGACGCCGGCCTGCGGCCCGAGCTCGGACAGCACGATGGGCAGGTTGCCAGTGGCCAGCGGGAGGGATCGGCGATAGACCACGCTGCGGATCTCGGCCAGGAAAGGGTGCCCCAGCCCCGCGGCGACCTCGCCGCCGATCACGACCATCCCAGGGTTGAAGAAGCTGACCAAGCCGGCCAGCAGGAGGCCGAGGCGACGGCCGCCGTCGCGGACGAGCTCGACGGCCAGCTGGTCGCCGGTCGACGCGGCCGCGGCCACGTCCGCAGCCGTGACGGTCCCTGCCTCCGCGAGGCGCTCGGCCAGCATGTCGGAACGGCCGCTTCGTGCCATCTCCGTGGCCGTGCGGGCAAGTGCGGATCCGCTGAAGTACGCCTCGAGGCAGCCGACGTTGCCGCACGAGCAGACGGGACCGTCATCGTCGACCCGGATGTGCCCGATGTCGCCGGCGCTGCCGCTGGCCCCTCGATAGACGGACCCGTCAACGATGATGCCGCAGCCGACGCCGGTGCCGACCTTGACGAACAGCAGGTCGTCGACCGTACGCGCCAGGCCCGCGTGCATCTCCCCGAGAGCCATGATGTTCGCGTCGTTGTCGACGACGACCGGGCAGCCGAGGTGCTGGGAAAGAACCGTGCGGACGGGGAACTGGCTCCAACCCGGCATGATCGGCGGCGCGACGGGGACACCGTCGCGGAACGACACCGGGCCAGGGACGCCCACTCCGGCGCCGCACAGGTCGACCGCGCTGCCGCTGGCTCGCAACTTGCCTACGAGATCGAGCGCGACAGCCAGCACCGCGTCGGGCCCGTTGCGCACGTCGATCGGTTCCGAGACCTGCTCGAGGACGTTCATCCGGCCGTCGGTGACGGCAACGTCGACGGACGTAGCGCCGATGTCGATCCCGAGATATCGAAGCTCATTGGCCAGGCCCACGATCGCTGACCGCCGACCTCCCCGCGATGCAGCGAGTCCTTGAGCCTGGACCAGACCCGACTCGATCAACCGGTCCAGCTCGACTGCCAGCTTGGATCTGGACAGCTGGACGATCTCTCCGAGCTCCGCTCGACTGATCGGTCCGTTGTCGCGAAGCAGTCTCAGGAGCTTTGCCTGCTGTGCGCTGTCCGGCCTGATTGACACACGCCTCACGTGACCCGCCTCAAGGACCGCATTCCCGTGACCCGTGCCACAGGCAGTTGTCGGGGACCGTAGCGGAGTTGCGGCCGTGTTAGGAAGGGGTTTCGTCGAAAAACTGGAAACTTTTTCCGATCTCGGAGAAAGATCGCCAGGAATGTCGCGGGTGGCCGCGGCCCATCGCCTCGGGGCCGCCCGGCGCACGAGGGTTTGTCCCGCCCGGACGTAAAGTTTTGGATATTTCGTGGTCGGAAGTTCTTCACAGGTCGGACATCTGGCGCTACCGTTCGGGCCACTTCAGCTGTGATGCGGGTCATAGTTGCGAACCGGCCGACCCGCACCCTCTTCCGGGTGCCGAGCAGGAAGCGCCCGCCATGAGAAGACTTGTCACTGCTGCCTGTGCCGCCGCGCTCGTCGCCGGAATCGTCCCGTCCTTCGCGGGGAGCCCGACGGCCGCCGCCCTCACCTCCAGCGCGTCCGCGGACAGCTCTGACGCGATCCGCAGCGGGCCGAAGTACAAGGTTCTTGTCCTCGTCTCGGGGACCTACAGCAAGATGCAGAAGACCCGAGTGCAGGAGCTCCGGCAGCTGGGGCTCGACCGTGGCTACACGCTCGAGGCCACCACCGACACGGGACTCGTCACAGAGGCCAACCTGGCGAAGTACCGCGCTGTCGTCTTCCTGAACACGACCGGTGACTATCTCACCGACGCGCAGCAAGATGCGTTCGAGGCCTACTTCCGCGCCGGCGGCGGCTTCATCGGCATCGGGTCGGCAGTCGAGCTCGAGCCCGGGTGGCAGTTCCTGTCCGACGTCCTGGGCTCCCGCGCCGCAGCCAAGCTGGACGCCCAGACCGTGACGAACAAGGTCTTGGACCGTGGTCACGACGCGTCCAAGAATCTGCCCGAGTACTGGAACCTGAACGACACGTACTACAACTGGACGTCCAACGTTCGCGGTCTCAGCCACGTCCTGACCACGGTCAGCGATGCCCCGTTCAACAAGACCGGGGATGGGCCAACACTGAACGCCCTCACCGGCGGCTCGGCGGGCACCGCACCGAGTGCCGACCACCCCGTGACCTGGTGCAAGGACTACCGGGGCGGGCGCTCGTACTACACCAACCACGGGGCATCGGACGCCGCGTGGGGTGACAGCAACCTGGTGAAGGAGCTCGTCGGTGCGATCGCCTGGGCCTCGGGCCAGTCCGACCCGGTATACAGCGACTGCGGCGCCACCGTCCTCGCGAACTACTCGCAGTCGTTCGTGGCGGCTCCTCCGAACTTGAGCGAGCCGATCGGGTTCGACGTGCTGCCTGACGGCACCGGTCGCGTGATCCAGACCGACCGCCGCGGCGGCGTCCGGCTGCACGACCCGGCAACCAACTCCACCACCCTGCTGGCGACCGTCCCCGTGTACACCAACAGCGAAGACGGCGGGTACGGACCGGAGGTCGACAACAACTTCACCACGAACAAGTGGGTCTACCTGTTCTACGCGCCGCCGACCGTGAAGGACGTCAAGCTGGCCGACGGCTCGATCGTCACGCAGACGACGCCGGCGGTCAACGACCCGACCACGCCGATCAACGAGACGACAGCGCCGGTGCTCGCGTCGTCGCTCAGCGCATGGGATCCGTACGTCGGATACTTCCAGCTCTCGCGCTTCAAGTTCGTGGACGCTGTCCCCGGTACGCCGGCACACCTCGACCTCGCCACCGAGCAGGAGATCCTGCGCGTGCCGAACAACCGTGGTGCCTGCTGTCACGTCGCCGGAGACATCGACTTCGACTCGCAGAACAACCTCTGGCTCGTGACTGGTGACGACACGCCCTCCGGCGGTGGAAACTCGGGTGGCTTCTCGCCGTTCAACGACATGTTGACGAATGAGAGCCAGACCATCGCCGTGGCGAACGCCACCGGCGGCACCTTCACGCTGACGTTCGACGGGCAGACCACCGCCCCGATCCCGTACCCGCTCGACAACCCCGCGATCGAGTCGGCGCTCGAAGCACTGTCCAACCTCGACGATGTCGCTGTCACGGGCACCGGCACGCGCACGGTCAACTTCCGCGGCAACAAGTCGCAGCAAAATGTCCCGCTGATGACCGCGGACTTCTCAGGCCTGACCGGCACGACCCCGACGGTGACGGTGGCAATGGCGACCGTGGCAGGTGGCCAGGGCGTCAACATCCCGGCCGAGGCGGTCTCTTCAACGCTCCGCATGTGGACGCCCGACGGTCAGCCCTGAACACCGCCGACCTCCGCGGCAAGGTGTTGCGGATCAAGGTCAAGGCGGGCGACATCTCGACCGCTGAAGCGAACAAGATCGACGGCGCCTACACGGTTCCTGCCGGAAACCTCTACCCCCAGGGAACAGCCCGGACTCGCCCGGAGGTCTACGCCATGGGCTTCCGCAACCCGTTCCGCATCACCCTGGACAAGAACGATGTCGCTTATGTGACCGACTACTCGCCGGATTCCCAGATCCCCGGGATCTCGCGAGGACCCCAGGGCACCGGGCGCGTCGAGATCGTGCGCAAGCCGGCGAACTACGGCTGGCCGCTGTGCGTGAAGACCGACCTGCCCTACTACAAGTGGGACTTCAACACGTCGACCCCGCTGCCGAGCGCCGCTGCGCCGCAACCGCATGAGTGCGACAACCCCTCGCGGGGACCGCAGAACACCTCGAGGTGGGTCGCGAACGGCGGCCCGACGGTTGAGCCAGGGCTCGAGTACGCACCAGCGATCACGCAACCCGAGATCTGGTACTCCTACCGGGACAACCAGGCGGCGCCGAACGGACCGCAAGGCACCCCGTGCTTCGCCCAATACGGGCCTGGCGCACCCGCCAACCCGATCGGCGTCTGCCCGCAGCTCTTCCCCGAGCTGTTCACCGGTGGTGTCGGCGCCCAGGGCGCCGCACCGTACAACTACGACCCCGACAACCCCAGCGAGACGAAGTTCCCGCCCTACTACGACGGTGCCTTCATCTTCGGTGAGTTCACCCAGGACACCATGCGCGAGGTTCGGCTCGACGCGCAGAACAGAGTCTTCAAGATCAACAACTCTCTGCCCTGCGGGGCTGCTCCGACCACCACGGCACGCCCGTTCCTGTGCGACAACCCGATGGACATGGAGTTCGGGCCGGACGGCAACCTCTACTGCTCACCTATGGTGACGGCTTCTTCGCCATCAACCCGGATGCGGCGATGGAGCGGTTCGAGTACGTCAAGGGCCTGCGGGCTCCGGTCGTGTCGATCACCGCGACGCCGACGAGCGGACCGGCGCCACTGACGGTGGCGTTCACGAGCACCGCTTTCGACCCCGACCCCGGCGACTCGATCCGCTACGAGTGGGACTTCGACGGCAACGGCTCGGTCGACTCGGTCGACCCGAACCCGTCGCACACGTACACGGTCACGGGCCAGTACACGGCCAAGCTGACGGTCACCGACTCGAGCGGAAAGTCCAGCGCGGCCAACACGACCATCACCGTCGGCAACACGGCGCCCACCGTCACCATCACGACGCCGGTCGACGGCGGGACGTTCGCCTTCGGCGACAACATCCCGTTCACGGTCACCGTCACCGACCCGGAGGACGGCCCGATCAACTGCAGCCGTGTCGAGGTCACGTTCGTGCTCGGCCATGACACGCACGGCCACGCCCAGGCGTCGAGCAACGGCTGCACCGGGATCCTGCCGACGGACGAAGGCGACGTCTCGCACGGCGGCAACGTGTTCGGTGTGATCAGCGCCGTGTACGAGGACCTCGGTGGAGCGGGTGGCGTGCCGGCTCTGACGACCCAGACGCAGCACCAGATCCGGCAGAAGAAGCAGGAGGTCGAGAACGTGGCCGCGGCCAACCAGTCCGGCACGAACGTCGTGGCGACCAATGACCCCCTCGGCGGAGGTTCGCACCGCGGCAGCCTCGCCGCCGGTGACTGGATCCAGCTGCCCGGCCCGTTCAACCTGCTGAACATCAATGCGATCACGTTCCGGGTGGCCGACGCAGCGGCCGGACGGGCGGTTGGGTCGCCACTCGCGGCTGTCGAGCTCCGTACCGGTTCGGCGACCGGGCCGATCGTGAACACGTACAACCTGGTTTCGACCGGGGGACCGCCGCCTGGACCAGCCAGACCTTCCCGCTCTCGTTGGCGGGGTCGAACGAGCTGTTCCTCGTGTTCCAGACGGTTGACGGCGGGCGCCACCGGCGGCAACCTCTTCAACCTCAACTGGATCGAATTCATGGGGGCGGGAGTAGGCACGCCTTAGAACGTGCTCGGGGAGGGAACGTGCAAACGGGCCCTCCCCGTGCATGTGCACGACACTCGGGACTCAACCACAAGAGAGACCTCCTTATGAGCAACGAACGCGATCTCAGCCGGCGCAAGTTTCTCGGCGCAGCAGCCGGCGTCGCCGGTCTGGCCGCCGTCGGCAGCGCCATCCCCGGTGCTCTCTCCAGCGCCACCGCTGCCGAGGAGGCGGCGGGAACGGGCGAGCGCCTCGTCCCCCCGGGAAGCTGGGCCTCCAGCAGTTCTCCGTCCGCGACTCCATCACCCGACGCAGCATCGCGAACAGCCTCGCCAACGGGCTGACGCCCACGCGCGGCTACCTGGGCGGCCCGAATTTCCCGGCCGACCCCACCGACCTCGGCCCGCTGGTCGACCTGCCCGGCGGGTTCGCGGAGACCTTTGAGTACCTGGCGGGCCTCGGCTACCGGGGTTTCGAGTTCTTCCAGTTCTCCCAGAACATCAACGAGCTCGGCAGGCAGCCCACGCCGGCGGAGATCCGCACCTACCTTGACAACGCGGGACTGGCGTCGTTCGGCACCCACACCGGCGGCCTCGGCAATTCACTCACTGGCACCGGTGGCAACTCGCTGTACAACCCCACCACTGGTGGCCTGTCCGCCGGTGGGCAGACCCAGCTGGACATCGCCGCCGCGCTCGGCCACACCATGATCGGCACCGCAGGAGATCCCACGGGCCTTTCGACACTCGCCAACAGCGCCACCCAGGCCGGGTGGACCGAGATGGCCCATCGGGCCAACGTGATCGGCCAGATCCTGGCGGCCAACGGCATCGCGTGGTACTGGCACACCGAGCAGAACGGCTGGCAGTTCTTCACCACGCCCGGCCTGGAGCGCACGCACCGGATCGACTGGTGGAACGCCAACACCGACCCGAGCCTGGTGAACTACGAGCCGGACATCCTGCACTCCTACGCCGGTCGCGCACGTTTCCCGGACCCGGTCGACGGCAGCAGGTGGGATGCGCTGGGTTTCTGGACGGCCAACTCGCACCGGCTGGTCGGCTGGCACGTCAAGGACGGCAGCCGGATCGTGCCGGCCCCCGCGCCGAACCTCAACCCGTTCACCCAGAACGTGGAGCGGCCACCGACTTTCGTCGGAAACCCCTCGGCCACGAACATCGGCCGCGACGTCATCTACGCGGGCGAGGGCTCCATCGGGCAGGGCTACCCCGTCGACCCCGACCCGGCGGTCGTCGGCTTCAAGCGCATCTTCGACGACGTCGGCGAGAAGGGCTCCCGGTACTACATCATCGAGAGCGACGGCGCCATCGGGAGCGCAGCCGACTTCGGCCGGTCCTTGCGGCACGCCAAGATCTCCATCGCGAACATCATGGGGCTGCGCGGCGGCTACAAGGGCAACGGGCGCAGCAGTGTCGCGGATGAAGCAGAGTTCGAGAGCGTCGGACAGGTGGCCGACTGACGCACATGCTGTCGATCCTGGCCCGCATGCTCGCGGGCACGCTGGTCGGGGCGGCGGCGATCTTCGCCACCGCCTCGGCCGCGTTCGCGCACGGTGACCCGTCCAGCCATGCGCTCGAGCAGGACGTGCTCTATCCGGCCGTCGCGGACCGCCCCACCCCGGAGACCGAGCTACGGCTGCTGGGGCTCCTCTACGCCGCCCGCGACGAGGGCTATCCGATCAAGGTCTCGCTGGTGGCGAACGAGCAGGACCTCACCGAGGACCTCTCCATGCTGACCCGGCCGCAGGACTACGCCACCTTCGTCGCCGGTGAGTTGAGCCGGACCCGCCCGCTACGTGGCCTTGTTCTGGTGGTCACCCCCACGGGCTACGGCCTGGCGGGGAACCTGCCGGACGAGGGTGGCGATCTGCAGACCCTGGACCGCGACCAGAGCGACGCCCTGGTCGCGGGGCTCGGCCCGGCGGCCGGCGAGGGCGGCGAGGCGCTTGCGGTAGGTGCCCAGGCGGCTACCCGACGACTGGCCGCCGAGGCAGGTCATCCGCTGCCAGACGTCGTACCGCCCGCTCAGCCGCTGCGCGCAACCGCGCCCGCCGAGCCCTCGGACTCCGCGGGGTTCAACCTGTGGCTCGCGCTCGCCGTCTTCTCTGGCGTGTTCCTCTTCGCGGCGCTGGTCTACGAGGCGCAGCGGCGTCTCACGGCCTCTCAGACCGACGAACCGGCCCCGGAGATGTCAGCAGCTCGAGCTGAGGAATCACCGGTACTTCCTGGTGTTCCAGCGGCAGGTGGACCGGGCGACAACATCTTCGACCTCGACGTGATGGGGACGCGGAGTAGCCGCGACGTGGGTCCACGTACGCGTCCTAGCAATCGCAGAGACGGCACCCGGTTCCGGCGGAGACACCCGCCGGATCCGGCATTCTCCGTCCCGGGTGCTCCGACCGGTGACATCGCCAGACACCCCGAAACGATCTCCACGCCGAGGGCTTCTCACGGGTCGAGCGACGGGGTTTCCACATCGTCCGTCGGGTGCAGTACTCCCGTCACGCCCAAGACCCCGGCGGATCGGAACGACCGTCCGCATGCGTGAGTGAGGGCAACGGCCCCCTCTCACCGGCTCGGCAGAGCAGCAGTGGCGGCACGTCCCGGTCACCGGAGAGGGGCGCCCCTTACTCCCCCGCGTGAGGACTGACAAACCGCGGATGGCCAGGGAGCGAGGGGCGTTCCTCGGTGTGCCGGAGTCCGGGCTACGCGGTGGAAACTGGCGCCTGCGAAGCCGCCGTCACCGAGGGGTAGTCCTCCTGCCTTCGTCCGATCTCGGCGTTGGTGGCGCCCGTTCCGAGCAGTCGCGGGACGTCGAGCTCGCGGGCGGTCAGGCCGTGCGCGGTCTCAGTGGTCTTGGCCCTCTCGGCGCCGGGCTCGGCTTGGTCGGCATCGGGTAGATGTATTCGCCCCCGCCGGGCGAGACCCTCGACCGCACGCCGCAGAGGGACGTGATGCTCGGTTGCGTCGTAGGCGATAGGCCGTTCGGTCTGGGAACGACGACGCCAGTTTCAGGAGAACGCTCCGGGCGTGGCGTCAAGAGGCCGGGCGCTGGTTGGCTGGCGGCGGCCGATTTCGTGTCAACGGATCTGGGCGCGAGCGTCCTTCAGCCATGCAGGGTCGCCAGGGGGACGGAGGTGCGGGCGTGGTGGACGCGTCGGCCGGCTCGTCGTCGGATCCGGCGCTGCCGGGCGACCGGGACCTGGCGCTGTCTGCCCTGTTCCGGGTTCACCATGGCCGGCTCGTCGGGCTAGCCCGGATCCTCGTCGATGACCAGCAGACTGCCGAGGACGTCGTCCAGGATGCGTTCGTCGCGCTGCATGCGCATTGGTGGCGGCTGCGCGACAAGGACGCCGCGCCGGCGTGGCTGCAGACCGCGGTCCTCAACGCCGCCCGCAGCCAGCTCCGCCGTCGCGATGTCGCCCGCCGGCTGGACCGCGGCTCGCCCCGGTGCAGGTCGATGGCGCGGATTGGGAGGCGTCGAGCGCCGAGAGGCTGGTCCTGAGCGCGGACGAGAGCCGTCGCGTGCTCGGCGAGCTGCGCCGGCTACCCACCCGTCAACGTGAGGTGCTCGCGCTGCGCTACCTGATGGACCTGTCCGAGACGGAGATCGCCAGCCGGCTCGGCATCAGCCCGGGGTCGGTGAAGACCCACGCGTCCCGTGGGCTCAGCAGCCTCGCCCTGCGGCTAGGGGGCAACCAATGAGCACGCACGGGATTGAGACCGTGCTCGTAGCTGCGATGCGCGTGACCGCCGCCGAGGCCCGCGCGCAGACGGACACCGACCGTGAGCTGGCCCTGTTCCACCTGCGGGTCCAGGCCCGGCGCAGCAGTCGCCAGCGCCGGCTGGCAGCGGCGGCCGCCTTCGTCGCCCTTCTGCTGGGCGTGGGCTACCTGCTGGTCGCGGGCGGGCAGCGCGATGCGCCGCCCGCCGAGCGGGAACCCGCACCGGTGAAAACTCAGCGCCCGCTGCGCACCGACGAGGTCCTCCAGCGCATCGAGCTGCCCGGCGGGCAGGCACCGACCGGAGCGCAGGTGGTCGAGGGTCTGTCTGGATCACGTCCGAGTCGGGCCTGACCCGCATCGCAGCGGCCGACGGCCGCCTGCGGGGCAGCCTCCCCATCCCGGGCAGCTCGCTGCAGGGCCACATCACCGTGACCCCGCAGGGTTGGTGGATCGGCGCGACCCGCGCCGGGCAGGACGGGTACCTCCGCTTCGACCCGACATCGGGACAGGTCCTGCGTTCGCGCCGGTCGGCAGCGCCTACTCCTCGACCTACGGCGAGGCCGGCCTGTGGGTGGTCAGCGGCAAGCCGGAGACCATCGCTCGGCTGGATCCCGAGACCGGGGCGGTCGAGGACGAGGTCCGCCTTCCCGAGCGGCCGTTCGGGCTGCTGGCCGCCGGGCGCGTCGTGTGGGCCCAGGCCGCCATCGGCGGCGCCCTGTACCGGGTCGACGCCACCGCCGGCACGACCACGCGCGTCACGACGCTGGACGGCAGCGGCCCGTTGGCCCTGGTCGGCGGCGAACTGTGGGTCGCCGAGCCAGCCACCCGCGACCTGGTCCGGCTCGACCCGCAGACCGGCGCGGCGCTGGGCCGGATCCGGCTCCCGGGGCCGGACCCGCAGAGTTGGCAGCCCGGGCGCCCGGTGCCGATGCCGGCGGTCGCCGACGACACCGTCTACATCGTCGAGGACACCGCCCCCGGGCTCACCATCACCCGGCTCGACGCCGACACCGGACGCGTCCTCGCCAGCGCACACACAGCCGACGAAACAGCACCCGCCTTCCCCGCAGCGGACACCGGCGGCCTTTGGCTTCCGCTACCCACCGACGGCCAGCTGCTGCGGCTGGGCCTACTCACCCGCTGACCGAGGCGCGATCCCCGCCCCTCCGTCGACACCCTCCCACCACCGACCCACTCGGGAGAGGACCACGCCATGTCCGTACGAAGCGCACCCAGGATCGCTGCCACCGTCCTGTTGGCCTCCGCCGCAGTGCTAGGCCGATCCGGCGCCGCCGTCGGGGCCGCGCCCGAGGTCGTCCTGGACTCCTTCTCCGGTACCTTCCCGGACTCCCAGGTGATGGCCGGCTGCGCCGCTATCGGCACCAACTCGTCCCGCTCACCGCCGACCTGACGTTCACCACCAAGCTCACCCGGTTCCGCGACACCGACGGAACCGTCACGCTCGAGCTGGTACTGGCTATCGTGACCGGCACGGTCACCAACGACGTCACCGGAAACCACGTCCTGGTCGACATCCGACGCACCTGGCACGACGACTTCGCCGCCGGGCAGTCCCGGATGACCGGGCGCCAGGTCACTTTCCGGGACCCGGACGGCGGCGTCCTGCTGCAGCAGGCCGGCACCCTTGTCGGGGACCTTTACTTCACGACGCCGGACAAGACCGCCGGCAACCCCGGCACCGCCGACACCCGCTTCGCCGACGTCTGCGCGGCTCTCGGCGGGTGACCGCGGCGAGAAGAGCCATCCCGCCTTCCGATGACCCCGATCTAAGCGGCCGTCGTCCGCTTCCCTCAACGCTTCCCCCCCCGCCGGCTCGCCACTTTCCACCTGCGCACCCCTCCCCGACTCCCTACCGACAGTCCCCTCCTGCCTCCAAGGGAATCGTTCAGCCCACCGGTCGGACGTTGTTGACACACCAGCACGCGTCGACTGAAAGAAAAGGCCCAAATGCCTCTGTACCGCCACCCCCCCCACCCTGGCTCGCAGCCGGTCGGTCTGGCAAACATTGCCCGGTGTAATTCCAGGTCCTACTCAGACGGTGTCAAGGCCGAGGGGGGTGATCTGGCCATGGCATCTTCGATAGGCCTTCAGCCGAGTGTCAGGGCGGCGCTTCCACCCAACTCACTGCCACGCGATCCATGTCCACGAATCTCGCCGAATGCTCCAACATCGCTTGCCATTGGGCCGAACCCAGAGTCGAGTGCGCCGCAATCCATGTCTGTGAACCACAGCTCTCCGACACCCGAAGCGGTTGGTGAGCCCGCCAAGCGGGTCAGGCACGCACGGGTTCTGCAACGTAGTGGTGAACGCCCGGCATGGCACTGGCGATGGGCCTGTGAGGACCCGTCCAGTAGCGCACCGCTTCCCCCGCGCAAGCCCCGGTGCCGCCACCCACGTGATGATGCACTTGATCATGAGCGCCACCCATCGTCTCCAACCTAAGACTGCCCACCGGACCTCACCTGCCGTGGTTTCCCGGACTGTGGTGGTGTGGAGATCATGCCGCGCCGACCGCGGCGGTGTGAAGGCGTTCGAACCTCGACCGGGAGCGCTAGCCGAGGCCGGCGTGGCGACGGTGAGGGTGCGGAACACCCGGGTGGTGTCGAACTCGGCCGCAGGGTGCGGCGGAACTGCTCGATCTTCCCGGTGGTGGTCGGCGAGCGGGGCGCGGTCAGCAGATGCTCGATGCCGTTCTCCCGGCAGATCCGGTCGAAGAGCACCTCCACCGGCGGGTGGAAGAACCGGCCGGTGAACACCTTCCCGTTGTCGGTCAGCACCTGCTCGGGCACCCCGTGGGAGCGCATCGCCAGGGCGAACGCGTCACACACCGGCTGGGTGCGCTCGGCTGGCATCAGCCGCGCCGACACGCAGAACCTCCAGTGGTCGTCGACCCCGGTCAACGCCTTCGCGCGCGTCCCGTCCGCGAGCAGGAACCCGCCCACCACGTCCAGCTGCCACAGC
>CAWHJC010000017.1:0-498938 GCA_963829565.1 uncultured Actinomycetota bacterium | reverse complement strand
TGTCCCCCGCGCACCGGGTTGCTGCGCGCCGAGAAGGAGGGTCACGACTCCTGGCAGTCGATGGTCCCCCATGGCCACCATCGACGGGCCGTCGGCCGGCACGCCGACGAAGCCGGGCGACGAGGGACGGCGGGCATTGTTGCCTGCCGCCGCCACGATCAGAGCGCCGTGGGCGAGGGCTCGCGCGTACGACCTCGTAGGCACGCCGACCGTCGCGACATCGGCGCCGAGCGACATGAAGATGACGCGGCTGCTCCCCCCAGCGCCCAGTCGATGCCCAGCAGGATGCCCCGGTCAGAGCCGGAACCGGAGTTGCTCAGCACCTTGCCCACGAAGATGTCGGCGTTGGGCGCACAGCCGTACCGTCGGGTGCCGCCGCTGGGCACGGGGCCGCACGACGTGCCGACGCAGTGAGTCCCGTGCCCGGCGCCCGTCCTGCACCGCCTCACCGGTGATGAACGACTGCGACTGGATGGTGCGCCCCGCGAAGTCCGGATGGGTGAGGTCGAAGCCGGTGTCGAGGACCGCGACGCGGATGCCGGATCCGGACCGTGACGATGCGGCCGCTCCCGTGGCCTGCAGCCCCCAGGTGACCTGCGGGGTGTCCGCGAAGGACTCCGTCGCTGTAGCGCCGACGGCAGTTCCGGCGGCCTGCCCGCCGAGCCGGCCGGACAGGTCGCTCACCCCGTCCCGGTAGCCGGAGAGGTAGTCGGCACTGCCCAGCGGCCGGATCCGGTGCACCAGCTCGGGCTCCACGACCAGGATCGAGCCCCGACCCTCCTCGGTGGTCTGCAGCACGCTCAGCTCACCCGGGTCCGCGGACACCACCGCCACGCCGAGGTCGGGGATCCACGTCGCGTCCGCGGAGTCGAGCGCGCTCATGCCTTCGAGTCCGGTGTCCGGACTCCCGCGCGTCCACCACCTCGTTGACGCTCGGCATGGACGTCAGGATGGCGGGCGGGTCCCCGTCGAGCTGCTGGGATCCGCGAAGACGACGACGTAGCGCCCCGTCGTCTCGGCGACTTCCACGACACCCTGGTCCTCGAGACCGAAACCCTGCTCCGACGGCTGTTCGGAATCCAACACCCGCATCACCCCCCTGGTTTGCAGCCCTGCCGCCCGGCATCGGAGTTCGACGCGCGCCCCTGCAGCCTGCGCCAGTCGCTGCCCGCTGTCAATCCCTCACGCAGCGTTGACCGGCATGCGGCGTCGACGGCCCGGCCGGGGGGCGACCAACGTTTCCGCGGAAACGTCGGGCCTGAATTGTCCGAGTCGCCGATCGTCGGCGATGGAATGGATCTTGCCGGTCGCGGCCCGCGCGGGCACAGTACGACTACCCGAGTCGGAGGTGTCTCATGGGCAAGCTTCTCGTGCACATCACGTGCGGGCCCAGGCCCCCACTCGCGCGGCGCTAGGCTTTCTCGTTGCGAGGGCCGGCGCGGAGGCCGGTCACGAGGTCAGCGTCTTCCTCGCCGGGGACGGCGTGCAGTTGATTCGGGACCCCGTGCTCGACTCGCTCAGTGGCCTGGGGACCGGGTCGCTCCGTGAGTCCTTCGACGCGCTGGTCGGCGGAGGCGGTCGCCTCTACGTCTCGGGGATGTCGAGCAAGGCCCGCGGGGTCACGGCCGACGACCTCGCCGACAAGCCCGCGGAGATGGCGATGCCTGACCGGCTCATCCAGCTGACGTTCGAGGCGGATCGAACCCTGACGTACTGACGCCCGCCGGCCCGCCCGGCGTCTACGCCGTCACGAAGATGCAGAACGGGTGGCCGGCGAGATCCGCATAGACCCACAGCGGCTCGTCCTCGTCATCGGTTCGGTCGAGCAGCACCCGTGCGCCCAGTGACAGCGCCCGCTCGTGCGTACGGCTAGCGCCTCCACGTCCGGGACCGACATGTCCAGGTGCAGCTGCTGGGGGTGCTCGCCCGTCGGCCAGGTCGCCTCGGGAAGCCCTGCGACCTGCTGGAAGGCGAGCAGAGCGCCGCCGTCCGGTCCACGCAGAACCAGCCAGTCCTCGCCGTTCGGATCCGGCTCACCGGCTGGGGGCGGCTCGTCACCGGGGCGGTACCTGAGCCCGAGCAGCTGCCGGTAGAACTCGGCGAGCGCCCGCGCGTCGGTGCAGTCCAGACCGTCTGCCGAACGGCCGGGAACGTCTCTGCGGTCATGCCATGTGCCTACCAGGCGACGGCGATGTACTTGCTCTCGGTGTAGTCGAGGAGGCCCTCGTGCCCGCCCTCCCGCCCGATGCCGGACTGCTTCACGCCCCCGAACGGCGCCGCCGGGTCGGACACCAGGCCGCGGTTGAGCCCGACCATCCCGGACTCGAGCGCCTCGCTCACCCGGAGGCCGCGCGCCAGGTCGCCGGTATAGACGTAGGACACCAGCCCGAACTCGGTGTCGTTCGCCCAGCGGATCGCGTCCGCCTCCTCGGTGAAGGTGACGATCGGCGCGACCGGCCCGAAGATCTCCTCGCGCAGGATGGCGGCGTCAGCGGGCACGTCCACCAGGACCGTGGGGTCGTAGTAGCAGCCCGTACGTTGGGGAACGGACCCACCCACGAGGGCCCGGGCGCCGCCGTCCAGCGCACCGCGGACCAGCTCGTCCACCTTCTCGACGGCTGCGTCGTTGACCAGCGGACCTACCTGGGTGCCGTCCTCGGTCCCCGGACCGACCGTCATCGCACCCATCTTCTCGGCCAGCCGCGACGCGAAGTCGGATGCCACCGACTCCTCGACGTAGAACCGGTTCGCCGCGGTGCACGCCTCGCCGCCGTTGCGCATCTTCGCGATCATCGCGCCCTCGATCGCCGCGTCCATGTCGGCGTCAGCGAAGACGAGGAACGGGGCATTGCCGCCCAGCTCCATCGACGTGTTGACGACCTTGTCCGCCGCCTCCTTCAGCAGCACCCGGCCGACCTCGGTCGACCCGGTGAAGGACAGCTTGCGCACGCGGTCGTCGTGCACCATTGCCGAGACCACCGCGCCGGACCGGCGAGCGGGGATGACGTTGACCACACCCGCGGGCACTCCCGCGTCGTCGAGGATCTGCGCCATCAGCAGCGCTGTCAGCGGGGTGTCCGAGGCCGGCTTCAGAACCAGGGTGCAACCGGCGCCGAGCGCCGGACCCATCTTGCGGGTCGCCATCGCAGCCGGGAAGTTCCATGGCGTCACCAGCACGCACACACCCACCGGCTGGTGCACGACCATGATCCGGTTCGCCCCGGACGGTGCCGTCGTCACCATTCCGTCCATCCGGACGGTCTCCTCGGCGTACCAGCGGAAGAACTCCGCGGCGTAGGTCGCCTCTCCCTTGGCGTCGGTCAGCGCCTTGCCGTTCTCCAGCGAGATCAGCGTCGCGATCTCGTCGACCCGTTCGGTCATCAGCGCCCAGGCATTGCGGAGGATCTCGGCTCGCTGCCGCGGCGGCGTCGCGGCCCACGCGGGTCCGGCCTCCGCAGCGGCGGACACCGCGGCCAGGCCGTCCTCGACCGACCCGTCCGCGACCTGCGCGATCACGTCGCCGGTGGCGGGGTCCGTCACGTCGAAGCGGCCCCCCTCCGACGCGGCCCGCCACGTGCCGCCGATGAACAGGTCGGTCGGCACCTTGGTCAGAAGCTCAGTAGGGGTTGGCAACGAACAGCTCCTCTGCGGGGAACAGGGTGATGACCCGGGGGCCGTCGCTGGTGACGACGACCTCCTCTTCGATCCTGGCAGCCGAGAACCCGTCGGTCGAGGGGCAGTAGGTCTCGAGGGCGAAGACCATGCCCTCCTTGAGCTCGATCGGGTTCTCCAGGGAGTTGAGGCGGCTGATGATCGGCCGCTCGTGCAGCGCCAACCCGAGCCCGTGGCCGAACTGCAGCCCGAAGGCCGCCATCTCGTCCTCGAAGCCGAAGTCGGTCGCCTTCGGCCACAGCCGGGCGATCTCGTCGGTGCCGACGCCCGGCTTCACCAGGTTGATCGCGGCGTCGATCCACTCACGGGCCTTGGTGTAGGCGTCGCGCTGCGCCACGGTGCACCGACCGACAGCGAAGGTCCGGTAGTAGCAGGTGCGGTAGCCCATGTAGGACTGGATGATGTCGAAGTAGACCTGGTCGCCCGGGCGGATCAGCCGGTCGGTGAAGTTGTGCGGGTGCGGGCTGCACCGCTCGCCGGACACCGCGTTGATGGCCTCGACGTCGTCGGAGCCCATCTCGTAGAGCCGCTTGTTGGCGAGCGCGACGACCTCGTTCTCGCGGATGCCGGGCTTCAGAACGTCGACGATCGCCTGGTAGGTCCCGTCGACCATCGACGCGGCGGTCGACAGCAGCGCGATCTCGTCGGGCGACTTGATCTCGCGAGCGTTCAGCATCACCTGCTGACAGTCGGCAACCGTCATGCCCTGCCGCTGCAGCTCGAACACCATCGGCAGCTCGGCGACGTCGACGCCGACCGGCATATCGGCGACCCCGGCGTCCTCGAGCATCCCCTTGACCTCGTGGACCGCACGCTCGAAGAGACCGGCCTCCGGCGCCACCGATCCGCGCAGGCCGAGCATGCCGGCGCGCGAGTTGTCCGGGTCGAGCCAGGGTGCGTAGAGCTTGTGGTGCTTGGCGGCCGAGCCGAAGTCCCAGACGACCGGCTCCTGCCCGCGGATCAACAGCGCGTAGCGCGCCATCTTGTCGCGCGCCCACTCGCCGATCATCGTGCTCGTGATGTAGCGGATGTTGTTGATGTCGAAGACCAGCACCGCGCCCAGGTCCGACGCGTCGAGCGCCTCACGGGTCCGGGCCAGCCGGTAGTCGCGCAGCCGGTTGAAGTCGATGCGCTCCTCGAAGTCGACTGCCATCCGACCGGGGGCGGGGACCAGCTGGGGAACGGTGCTCACTGGTCCGGCTCCAGTCCGTCGTCGACGACCGCGTCCTCCGGCTTCAGCTCCATGCCCGAGAGAGCCGCCTGCTGGTCGAGCAGGATCGCGAAGTCTTCCGACGTACGTCCCGAGCTGACCGTGCCCTGCACCAACGCGGCGGTCAGCGCCGAGACGGGCATCGGCACGTCGAGGTCGTGAGCCGCTGCCAGGCCGAGATCGAAGTCCTTGCGCAGCAGCAGCGGGGTGAACGTCGGCGAGTAGTCGAGGTTGACGAACGCCGGGGTCTTGTATCGGGTGAACACCGAGCCCATGACGCTGTTGTTGAGGAACTCGAGGAAGGCCGCGCGCGGGACGCCGCCCTTCTCGGCCAGCACGGTGATCTCGGCGAGGTTCTGCGTGACGACGCCGAGCATGAGGTTGTGGCAGATCTTGACCAGGCGGGCGACCTCACCCTCGCCGACGTAGGTCGAGTGCGCCCCGATGTGGTCGAGCAGCGGGTGGACGCGGTCGAAGACCTCCTCCTTGCCGGAGCAGACGAGCGTGAGCTTGCCGGACCCGACGACCTTGGCGTTGCCGCTGACCGGCGCCGCGAGGAACTCGGTGCCGACCGCGGCGCAGGCATCGCGCATCCCGGCCGACGTCTCGCTGGAGACCGTCGAGGTGTCGACGACGATCGCCGGACTGGTGCCCTGCGTCAGGAGGCCACCCTCGCTGGTGAGGACCTGCTCGAGGTCCTTGTCCGAGCTGACCATGGTGAAGACGACGTCGCGGGGGGCCAGGTCGGCGATGGAGTCGACGACGGTGGCACCGTGCTCGGCGAGCGGCTCAGCCTTGGAGCGGGTCCGGTTCCACACCTGCAGGTCGACGCCGGCCGTGGCCAGGCGGGTGGCCATCGCGGCCCCCATGCGGCCGGTCCCGATCCAGCCGACAAGCGGCTGCGTGCTCACGTCGGTCATGCGGCTCCCACCAGTGCCGTCGAGGGTTCAGCAGCGGATCGCTGCAATCGTTTGCGGGATAACGCTACGAGCGGCGCCCGAGGCTGTCAAGGCGCGGCCCATGTGCAGCGCCGGCGGCCCTAGAGTTCGGCTATGAGGGCGGCCGTCACGTCGCGCTACGGCTCGCCGGAGGTCGTGCATATCCAGGACGTCCAGATGCCGGCTGTCCGGCCCGATGCGCTCCTCGTCAGGGTGCACGCGTCGACGGTCAACCGGACGGACTGCGGATTCCGAGCGGCGAAGCCCTTCATCGTGCGGTTCTTCGCGGGGCTGAGCCGCCCCAGACACCCGGTGCTCGGGTGCGAGTTCGCCGGAGTGGTCGAGGCCGTCGGCGACTCCGTGACGCGGTTCCACGTCGGCGACCGCGTGTTCGGCTACGACGACGTCCGCTTCGGCGGTCACGCCGAGTACGTCTCGGTCGGCGAGGGCGCCGCCGTCGCCACCATCCCCGACGGAGTGCCGTTCGAGGTGGCGGCCGCGGGCACCGAGGGGTCGCACTATGCGAAGTCGGCCATCCGGTGGGCCAAGGTGCGCGTTGGCCAGGACGTCCTCATTCACGGCGCGACGGGCGCCATCGGCTCCGCAGCGGTCCAGCTCCTCAAGGCGCTCGGCGCCAATGTGACCGCCACGAGCACGACCGCGCAGCTGGAGATGGTGCGTGGGCTGGGCGCCGACCGGGTCATCGACCACCAGGCCGAGGACTTCACCCACGACTCGCAGCGGTACGACGTCGTCATCGACGCCGTCGGAAAGAGCACCTTCGGCCGGTGCCGCGGACTGCTCAAGCCGGGCGGCACCTACCTGTCGTCCGTACCTCGGGCCGTTCCTGCAGAACCCGCTCCTGGCGCTGGTCACGCCGATCCTCCCCGGCCGGTCGGTCAGGTTCGCGCTGCCGTCCATGGACCAAGAGACGGTGCAGCACCTGCGAGAGCTCATCGCCACGGGAAAGTTCCGGCCGGTCATCGATCGGACGTACCCGCTCGACGAGATCATCGACGCCTACCGGTACGTCGAGTCTGGCCAGAAGGTCGGGAACGTCCTCATCCGGATCTGACGTGTTGTGGGCCTGGCCGGCCGGGCGCACCGTGGGGGGAGCGGCGGGGCTATTCCGACCGGCCGACGATCTGTGGCTAAACCAGAACGGGTGCTCGTGCGAGTGGACGGTGTGACGAGCTCAACGGCCGAGAACGGCGCCGGTTCAGGCGTCGAACGGCTGGCCGACGGTCGGATGACGTGGGTGGTCGGCGTCGAGACTTTCGACAGGTTCTACGCCCGGGAGTACTCCTCGCTGGTGGCCATGGCACATGCCCTCACCGGGTCGCGCTCCCACGCTGAAGACATCGCCCAGGAGGCCATGCTGGCGGCGTACCGACGGTGGGACGAAGTATCCGGCCTGGATCTGCCGGCGGCGTGGGTCCGACGGGTGTGCGCGAACATCGCCACCTCGTTCGTCCGACGCCGGATCGTCGAGGCACGAGCAGCGCTGCGCCTGCGGGGACGCGAGAGCGAGGTGTGCGACCTCGACGATGTCGACGGTTCGTTCTGGGTCGAGGTCCGTCGGCTGCCTCGACGCCAGGCGCAGTGCGTGGCCCTGCGCTACGTCTACGGCTGCTCGGTGGCGGAGGTCGCCGCGATCCTGGGTTGCGCGGACGGGACCGTGAAGGCTCACCTGGCCCATGGCCGGTCCACGCTGGCCAAGCGTTTGGGCGAGAACGTCGACGAGAGGCCGCAGTCATGAGCATCGACACCCGCGCCCGACGTGCCGCGGACGGAGTGCACGCGTCTGCTCGAGGGGTGAACCCCATGACACAGCTTGTTGAGCTCAAGCGAGAGGTCAAGACCCGGCAGCGTACCGGCATGATCGTGACGGCAGCGGTGGTGCTGCTCATCGTCGTCGGGACTTGGGCGGCCAGTACGAAGTGGCTCGGAACCGACGACGCAGCCACGCCGGCGGGTCCGTCCGCCACCGACGACGCCCGACAGGTCGCCGCCGGCTTCCTCCAGGCGTACAGCTCCTACGACGCCGACCGGGCGATGGGCTACCTGACTGACGAGGCCATCACTCCTGACTGGGGATCCCCTGAGGGCTTTCGCGGCGACCTTGCCTGGAATGAGGCGGTCGGCTGGACCGAGCTCAGGAGCCCGTGCGAGCAGCTGAGCCTCGAGGGCGCGACCGTCGACCTGCGTTGCGCCTACAGCGTGCACGCCCTCGGTTCCCAGCAGCTGGGGCGCGGCCCCTACGGCGACGCCTACTGGGACCTGCGGGTGCGTGACGGGAAGATCGTCCGCGCGCATGCCGAGTTCCCCTTCGGGTCGAACGGGTTCTCGGTCGAGATGTGGGAGCCGTTCGCCGACTTCGTCGACACGACGTACCCGCGCGACGCTGACGTCATGTACCCGGACGGGACGCGCAGCGACGCCCGGACCACTCCTGAGTCGCTTCGGCTCTGGGAGCAGCACATCCGCGACTACGTGGACGAGCACGCCAGTGAGACGGCGAGCTCGCCGTCGTCACAGTGACTCTTCCTGGCTAAGCGGCTCGGCCGCCCGGACGGCAGGAGAGGCTTCCGCGGAAGCGTCTCCTGCCGTACGTCGCGGGAGTGCGTCAGGCGCCGAGCTTGGCGGCGACCCAATCGGCGGTGTACGGCCGGTGCTTCGGCCAGACATTCATGTTGCCGTGGTTGCCGTCCTCGAGAATGAGCAGCTCGGAATCCTTGATCTCGCCCGCCATGTGCGCCGCCTGCTGCCACGGAATCAGGCGGTCCAACTTGCCGGCGACCACGAGCGTCGGTGCAGCGATCTTCGAGGTATGCCCGGACAGGTCGAGGGTCAACGCGTTGCGGCGCGCCTCGTCGTCGTCGCGCGCCCTGGAACGTACCTCGAATGCCTTACGGGTCAACGGGGGCAGCTGGTCCCAGCACTGACCGAAGTTGTACGGCCCGGCGAGCGCCACGCACGCCTTCACCCGGTCGCCGACGGCCGCCGCCACTCGTGGCGAGTAGTAGCCGCCAAGCGAGACGCCCCACACCGCGAGCCGGTCCGCGTCCACGACTGGCAGAGCGCCGAGCGCATCCAGTGCTGCCGCACCAGGAGCCGACCAGTCACCGCGGATCGGCAGGTCGTACTCCGTCTCGCCCTGCCCCGGTCCGTCCAGGCTGAAGGTCGCGATCCCCCTGTCCAGGAACGTCTTCTCGGTCGAGCGGAGCTCCTCCTTGGCCGAGTCCAGCCCGGGCAGCATCAGCACCGCGGGGAACGTGCCCTCGCCGCGCGGCGCGCGGAACACGCCGACCAGACGGGTGCCCTCGAAGGGGATCTCCACCCGCTCTCCCGGCGGGTCGAGATGCGGCAGCGCGTCGTTGAGGCAGCGCACCGCGTGGGCGTGCGCCTGGCGCATCTCCTCGTACTCCTCGACGAACAGGAACTTCCCGAAGTGGAAGTAGACCGCCGCCATCGAGAGATGCTCCCCGGCCGACCGCAGCCGGCCGTCGGCCAGCGCGGCGCGCCCCAGGCCCTCGTGCCCGGCACCGGCCGCCGACCAGGCGGCGCACCAGTCCGACCACTTCTCGACCGAGTTCGTCACCCGCTCGAAGTCCGCGACGGTCACCCCGTTGGTGGTGAACCGCGGGCCCCAGTGCGAGATCGCCGATGCGACCCGTTCGTCCACGACCGCTCCTCTGCTCCAGCCTTGCAATCGTGTGCAGGATCAGGCAATGTCGCAGGCGTGTCAATGCCGACCCCGCTCGCCGGCCGCCCGGTCAGCACGCCACCCGGCCCGGTGTCGGACGCCGAGCTCGTCGCCCGCCGTGACCGGCTCCTCGACGACGCCGAGCGGCTCGGCCTGGACGCCGTGCTGGTCTACGGCGCCAACCGCAGCGGCAGCGCGGTGCCCTGGCTGACCTGCTGGCAGGTGACCCGCGAGGCGGTGGTCGTGCTGCGCCGCGGTGCCCAGCCGGTGCTGCTCGTCGGCTTCCCCAACCACGTGCCGAACGCCCGACGGGTCGCCCGCGCCTGCGAAGTCACAGGGGCTGGCGAGCGCACGTCAGCCTCCGTGCTCGACGTCCTCGGCCGGGGCCCCGCGCGCCGCGTCGGCGTCATCGGACCGGCGCCGCACCGGCTGCACGCCGCGTTGTCGGTAGGCGTCGAGCTGGTCGAGATGGACCAGGCGTACGTCGCCGCACGACTGTGCAAGACCGCCTACGAGCTCGACGTGCTGCGGCACGCGGCGGCGTTGACCGACGCCTCGGGTGCTGCGCTGGTCCAGGCCGCCGTGCCGGGCGCGACTGAGCTCGACCTGGTGGCCGCTGTCGAGACGGCCTACGCGGGAACGGGCGGCACCAACCACATCCACTACGTGGCGGCGACGTCGATGGCCGCACCGGACCGTTGCGCACCGGGGCAGTGGCCGACCGGCCGGCGGTTGGTGTCCGGTTCGGTCGTGATGTTCGAGCTGAGCACGACGTGGGGCAGCGACTACCCGGGACAGCTGCTGCGGACGGTCACGGTCGACGCCGAGCCGACGACCTTGTACCGCCAGCTGCACGACACGGCCGACGCCGCCCTCGCCGCGATCGTCGGGCTGCTGCGGCCGGGTGTCCTGCCCGCTGACCTGCTCGGGGCGGCCGACCTGGTGCTCGATGCCGGCTTCACGACGGTCGACGACCTCGTGCACGGGTTCGGCGGCGGCTACCTGCCGCCCGTGCTGAGCCATCGCGGCGCGCCGTCGGGACCCGACGCGGGGCCGCTCGAGGAGGGCATGACCGTCGTGGTCCAGCCGAATGTCTGCTTGCCCGACCTGTCGGCGGGCGTCCAGACCGGTGAGCTCTTCGAGATCACCTCCGACGGTGCGCGGTCCCTGCACTCCTTCCCATCTGGACTGCTGACAGGAGGTGAGGCGCTGTGACCTCAGAGCTGCCGGAGTCGGCCGACGTCGTCATCATCGGCGGCGGGCACAACGGGCTCATCTGCGCGGCCTACCTGGCGCAGGCAGGCCTCGAGGTGTGCGTCCTCGAAGCGCGCGACATCGTCGGCGGCAACACGGTGACCGAGGAGCTGACACTGCCCGGCTTTCAGCACGACTCCTGCTCGAGCGCGCACGTACTCATCCAGTCGAACCCGGTCATCGCCGACGACGAGCTCGGGCTCCTCTCGACGTACGGACTGACGTACGTCTACACCGACCCGGCGGTCGTCCTGCCGCTTCCCGACGGCGACGCGGTCGTCGTGCATCGCGATCTAGACGCGACCGTCGACGGGTTGGCGCGCTTCTCGGCTGTCGACGCGGCCGAGTTCCGGGCGATGATGCGCGAGTGGGACGGTGGGCTGAACCGCGCACACGCCCGGTGGAGCTCCGGCGAACCACCCGAGGATGACGAGGCGACCAGGCAGTACGACGACCTACGAGCCCGCTCGGCGTGGGGCGTGGTGCGCTCGCGCTTCACGCACCCAGTCGTGCGGGATCTGCTGCTGTGGCTCGGGTTCGCCACGATCCAGGATCCGCGACGCCCTGGCACGGGGGCGTTGCCGTCGGCCATCACGTCGGGCCGGCTGAGGTTCGGCTGGGCGACGCCGATCGGCGGTTCAGGCGCCCTGCCGGCCGCGCTCGTGCGGCACATCGAGGACCACAGGGGGACCGTCGTCGCTGGCGCTCCGGTGTCCCGGATCGACACGTCGGGCGGCCGCGCCCGCGCGGTCGAGACGACCGACGGCCGGCGCATCGCAGCCCGCCGCGCCGTCGTGTCATCCGCGCACCTGGCCTCGCTGGCCGGCATGGTGACCGGCTCGGCGCCCGACCTGGGCGAGGCTCGAGACACCTGGCGCCCGGGGCTCAGCCTGTTTGCCGTGCACGCGGCGTTGACGAAGGACATCAGCTTCCCCACCGCGAACGGGCCGGTGTCGGCCGTGGCGGGTGGCCTCGGCACAGCCGATGGGCTGGCCGCCCAGCTTGACGCGTTCCGGCGAGGCGAGCCGGACGCTCGTGACCCATGGATGCTCCTTGTCGCGTCGACCGTCGTCGACCCGGACCGGGCGCCGGACGGCGGTGGCACGTTCAAGATCCTCACGGTCGCTCCTCACGATCGAGCCGACGGCTGCTCCTGGGACGAGGCCGGAGACGAGCACGCCGCCGCCCTGATGGACCGAGTCCACGCACGAACGAACCTGACGCGCGAGGACGTCCGTCAGGTCATTGCCGAGACGCCGACCTCGCTTGCCGAACGCAACCCGCACAACATCGGCGGCTCGTGCCACGGCGGTGAGTTCGTGACCGGAGACGGCAAGGTCATTCCCGGTTGGGCGTCCTACGCCACCTCGATCCCCGGCCTGTTCGTCACGGGCTCGACGGCGCACCCCGGCGGCTCGGTCAGTGGTCGCCCCGGTCGCAATGCGGCACTGGTAGTGGCACGCGAGCTGGCCTGATCCACCGCGGTGGCGAGCCCCTCGGGAGTCGGTGCCGAAGCGGCCGGACCGTGGCACCATCACGGTGTGCAGGTGCGGTTCGTGACGGGCTCAGGTGTGGCGGAGCACGGCGTCGACGACCTGCACGACCTCCGACGCCGCGATGACGGCTTCGTGTGGGTGGACATCCCGCAGCTCGACGACGCAGCCGCCGAGGTCCTGACTCACGAGTTCGGCTTCCACGAGATCGCCATCCAGCTCTGCCGGGACCGCAACCGGTTGCCCACGTCCCACGCGTACCAGGCCACGATCTTCGTCGTCCTGCACTCCCCGGAGCTCGGCGCGGCCGGGCACGTCCACCTGCTCGAGCTCGACCAGTTCGTCGGCGCTGACCACCTGGTCACCGTGCACGGCCCGGTGAACCCGGCGGTGCCGCTCGAGCACGCACTGGAGGTGACACGCGGTGTCCTGACGCGCATAGAGGCCGGTCGGCTACGCCCGCGGTCGCCGATCGACCTCTCGCACGCGATCGTCTCCTCCCTGGTCCGTCAGCAACAACATGTGCTGACGGCAGTGAGCGAGAAGGTCGCGGCCATGGAGCAGCGCGTGATGGCAGACGACTTCCGAAAGCCCGAGCAACTGCTCGACGACATGTTCCTGGTCAGGCACGAGCTGCTAACGGTCCGCACCATGGCCGCCCAGAGCCATGACGTCTACGCGCGCCTTGCAGGCTTGGGCCGCATGGTGCCCGCGGAGGACAAGCCCGCGTTCCAGGACGTCGCGGAACAGTTCGGCCGACTTCGCAACGTCAGCGACGGAGAGAAGGAGTTCCTGATCGGAGTCATCGACCTGTACCAGACGCGAGTGGCCACCAAGATGACCGTTGCCGTGGAACGGCTCGCCGTCCTCGCGGCTGTCACCCTGCCGATCACCGCGCTGGCCTCGATCTACGGGATGAACGTGATCGTCAACGATCGCACCAACCTCCCACAGCTGTTCCTCGTCCTTGCGGTCATGCTTCTCATCAGCGGCACTCTCCTGCGCTGGACGAAGCGTCAGGGCTGGTGGTGAGTGGTGAGCGTCAACTTCAGCCAGGAGTTCCGCGCCAGAGTGGCGCGACATGGACTTCAACCAGCACATGGCCAACCCCGGCTTCCTCGACTACGACGCGAACACGCGCATCCTGTACTTCGACTCGATGGGCTTCACTGCGGCGAAGTATCTCAGAGCACCAGGTGGGTCCGGTGATCGTGGACCACCTCGTCTACAAGCGAGAGATCCGCATGCTGGAATCCTCCACGGTCGACTTCGAGTGTGTCGCCACTCACCGGACGGGCGTCCGTTCAAGGTCCGGAACCGGTTCACCACGGCTACCCACGGACTGTGCGCGACGGTCGAATCCGTCGGACTGTGGTTCGACCTTGCCGCGCGGCGACCCATCGTTCCGCCTGACGACCTGCAGGAAGCCTTCGCGCAGCTTGCTCGCCCCGACGACTTCGAGCAATGGGCCTGGCCTGACGTCATCCACCGCCCTCGACTGCGTCCAACAGGTTGTCGAGGAGCTCGCGGGTGTGGGGTTCGTCGAGGACTTCGCCGATCCACGCAGCAGAGTCGGCACGGTCCGGCGAGCGAGCGTTTGGCCTCAGCCAGTCGGTGGCCGCGATCTCCGTGATGTGCCCGAGCTGCGCGATGAGCATCGAGAAGTCCCCACGCCGGGTCACCGCCGCCGGCCCACCGGCCTCCCGGTACGCATCGGTGAGTGCTCGGGCCCGGCCCGGGTCGGAACGAGCGAACTCGAACAGCACACACCCGAGCTCCTGGCTGGGATCAGCCAGCCCGCTGTCCTCCCAGTCGAGGACGCACACTCCGCCGTCCGCGGTCGGCAGGAGGTTGTCGGCCCACAGGTCCCGGTGACAGGTCCGCACCGTCCTGGGTGGCTCGAGCCAGGACTCCAGCGCGACGAGCTCGTCGCGCAGATCGGCCAAGCGGCCGGCAAAGGGGGCGCCCGCCTGCAGGAGCTGCTCGACCAGCTGGTCCCATCGATCAGCACCCACGGGTTCGTGATTCCACGGGTCCAGCACGCCGAGGTCGGTGACGGTTACCTGGTGCATGGCGGCCACGACCGTGCCCACCACCGCTGGGTCGATTCCGGAGTCGGGCGCCCGCAGGTCGACCCACTCGTACACCCTGACCTGGCTGCCATCCACCGCGGCGAACACCCGTCCCTCCGTCGTACGTCGCACCTGCGGCGTCGGTACACCGGCGCTGCGAGCCGCCTCCTGGAAGCTCGTCGCCAACCGGACCTCGTCCTCACCGGACGGGTGGAACGGCACCTTCACCGCCCAGCTGCCGTCCGCCGTGTCCAGCCGCCACACGACACCCTGCTTGCCCCGTGCAACCGGCCCGTCCGACAGTCTCGCGCACCGCCAAGCGCGAACCGCCCGGCGAGGTCCACGGCATCCACACGCCCTCCAGCAGCTCGGCCTAGGAGCCCGACGCTAGCGGCGGTCGTCACCGAGTGCCCACAGTCTTGCGTGCGCCGACACGGGCCGCCAGCCCCACCAGAACGGCCAGCACGAGGCCGCCCGCGACCCCCGCGATCGTCGACAGACCATAGGCCATGGCTTCCTCGCCGGATCCGGCCAGCAGATAACCGGTCCGGACCTCGATCCACACATCGAGTCGCACGAGAACAACAGCGACGGCCAGTTGTACGAGACCCGCTGCTGCCGCAGCGCGCCGATCAACGCCGGCACGCGTCCGCTTGGCGATGGCCGCAGCAACGACCGGCGCGGCGCCGAACAGCAGAACCATCTGCGCCCATCTCGCCGGGGTCGGCAGCTCGGCCATCTGCCCGGCGTCGGTAGCGAGCTCGGGAAGGTAGACGAGGAACGTCGTCGCTGCGGGCGCGAGCACGACAGCCCGCAGGCTCTTGTCAGAACGTGATCGAGAACTCATGGCTCGCGTCCAATGCGTCGGGGGTCTTTGACCCAGCGTCCGGTCCGGTCGTCGGATGAGCCTGAGCGGCTGTACTCACCACGACAGAACAGCCAGACGCGCCGGATGCCCGGTTCGTCCAGGTCCGACGCCGACTCGCGCGTAAGTTGCTGGGCAGGGGCGGCGGAGAGGGATCACACTGGCGCGCATGAGGGGTCTTGCCCGGCCTCCCTTCGTGGGACGGACCGACGAGCTGACCCTCCTCCGGGAGGGCCTCGCCGCCGCCACGGGGAGCCGGCCGAGCTGCGTGGCCGTCACCGGCGATGCCGGCGTCGGCAAGACGCGCCTGCTCGCCGAGTTCGCCCAGCACGCCCGGGCTGACGGCGCGAGGGTGGTCGCCGGTGCCGGCATCGACCTGGCCGCGGGTGAGTTCCCCTTCGGTGTCTTCCTCTCCGCGCTGCGTGACCTCGCCCGCTCCGAACGAGGCTCCGAGGCCGCGGCCCAGCCGTCCTCCTACGAGGAGGTCCTCGACCTGCTCCGCGCCGACCCTGGCGAGGAAGCCGCCGGCAGGGGCGCTCGCACGCAGCTCTTCGACCGGGTGCTCGACCTGCTCGGCGAGCTCAGCGACCAGCAGCCGCTCGTCCTCATCTTCGAGGACCTGCACTGGGCCGACCGGTCGAGTCTCGACCTGCTGCTCTTCCTCGTGCAGGACCTGTGCCAGGAGCGGGACCTGCTCCGTGACCTCCCGCGCGAGCGCATCCTGATCGTCCTGTCATGGCGGACGGACGAAGCGGTTGACGGCAGCACCCGGGCCGACGCGCTCGCCGATCTCGAGCGGCTGCAGTGCGTCGAGCCGCTTCGCGTGAGTGCGCTACCCAAGGACGATTGTCAGCCATCCTCCAGTCCGTCGCCGCAGCCGCCATCCCCGCGCAGCGGACCGACGACATCGTCCGTCGCTCCGCCGGCAACCCGCTCTTCGCCCAGGAGCTTCTGGCCGCCGGTCATCGGTCGACCGGCACCAGCGCGCCCTCACCATCCGCGACGTCGTCCTCCGGCGGGCGCGTCGGCTCTCCGACGATGCCCAGAAGGTGATCCGCGCGCTCGCGGTCATCGGCCGGCCCGCTGACCACGAGCTGCTCGCCGAGGTCAGCGAGCTCACCCCCGCCGCCCTCGCGACGGCGCTCCGGGAGGCGCTCGACCAACGCATCCTCCGCCGCGAACGCGACGGCGAGCTGGTCACCTTCCGGCACCCGCTCGGCCAAGAGGCGGTCTACGACGACGTCCTCCCCAGCGAGCGCCTCGATCTGCACCGCCGCACCGCCGAGGCCCTCGACCGCCGGGAGAAGGACGGGCGGGGCTCGGCCCTCGGCGTCGCCGAGCTCGCCCACCACTGGCACGAGGCGCAGGTCTGGCCCAAGGCACTGCCCACCGCGATCGAGGCCGGCGCGGGCCGCTGCCGTCGTGACCGGCTTCGCCGAGGCCCACGCCCAGTTCAAGCGCGCCCTCGACGCCTGGGGGCACGTCCCTGAGGCCCAGGCAGTCGTCGGTGTCACGCTCGCGGCCCTGCAGCGGGAGGCGGCCGAGGCGGCGCACTGGGCCGGCGCCACCACCGAGGCGGTCACCCTCGCCACCAGCGCCCGCGAGACTGCGCGCGCCAGTGGCGACAGGCCCGCCGAGGCCCTGCTCAGCGAACGCCTCGGCCGCTATCTCTGGGAGCTCGGCGACACAGCCGCCAGCCTTGCCGCCGACCGCGAGGCCGCCGCTCTCCTCGAGGGCGAGCAACCCAGCCGGCTGCAGGCCCGCGCGCACGCCGCCCTCGCCGCCGGGCTGCTTCTCGACGGCGAGTCGACGGAGGCGGCCGATCACGCGAGGAAGGCGATCGAGCTCGCCCGCGCCGCCGGGCACGCCGAGGAGGAGGGCTACGCGCTCACCACCCTCGGCGTCTGCCGCGCGGTCAATGGCGAGCTCGACGAGGGGCTCAGGCTGCTCGACCAGGCCCGCACCATCTGCGAGGACTGCGGTTCGCTCGAGGAGGTCTTCCGCGTCAACGTCAACCAGACGTTCGTCCTCACCACGGCCGGCCGGCTGCAGGAGAGCCTCGACGTCGCGTACGCCGGGCATGGCCCGCGTCCGGCAGCTCGGGCTGACCTCCACCGGCGGAGGCGCCCTGCTCGTGAACACGGCCAGCACCCTGGTCCTGCTCGGCGACTGGGACGAAGCGGCCCGCGTCGCCACCGACGCCCTGCAGCAGGGCGTGCCGCAGGCGTTCGCCGGCTACTTGCACCTGGTCATCGGCGACGTCGCCGCTGCCCGCGGCGACACCGAGGCAGCAGACGCCAGCTACACCACGGCCGAGCGCATCGCGCCCCTGCGCGGAGACGCCTGGTTCGAGGGCACCCTGGCCTCGAGCCGCGCCGAGCTCGCCCTCTGGTCCGGCGATCCGTCGGCAGCACTGGCTGTCGTCGCCGAGACTCTTGCCCGCTCTCGACAAGCCCGACTACGACGAGCTCGCCGCCCGCCTCTGCGCCGTCGGCCGCCGCGCGGTCGCCGACCAGGCCGAGCGCGCCCGGCTGCTGCCCGACCAGCTGCCGCCCGACCCCGACCTGGTCAAGCACCTCGACGTCCGCGAGCAGCAGTGCCACGACGGGGTCGCCCGGGCCGCGTCGCCGGCCATCGACGCGTACCTGCTGCAGAGCGAGGCCGAGACGTCACGGGAGCACGGACGCCATGACCACGACCTGTGGGCCCGGGTGGCCGACGCGCTGGCAGGCGCTCAGCCAGCCCTACCCCCGCGCCTACGCGCAGTGGCGCGAGGCGGAAGCCCTCGTCGCGGAGCGAGCGAAGCGCAAGGCGGGAACCGTCGTCGCCGAGGCGACTGCGGTCGCCGACGACCTGCACGCCGCGCCGCTCACCGCGAGCTGCAGGCCCTTGCCGGCCGCGCGACCCTCACGGTCGAGGGGCCGACGCAGTCCAAGCCGGCGCCGGCCAGCACCGCCCAGCGGCTCGGGCTGACCCGCCGCGAGCAGGAGGTGCTGCCCCTCGTCGCCTCCGGGCGCACCAACCGGCAGATCGCCCGCGCCCTCTTCATCAGTGAGAAGACCGTCAGCGTCCACGTCAGCAACATCATGATGAAGCTCGGCGCGACCAACCGCGGCGAAGCCGCGGCGGCCGCCTTCACGCTCGACCTGGTGACCCCGCTGCCTACCCAGTCCGCCGCTGACGTAGCGACGTACGACCTCGAGGAACGCCTTCCCGTCCGGCACGCCTAGCCCCGTGCACGGGTCCCACTCACCACGTGCCGCGGGATACGCGCCGTTGTCACCCTTCGGCACGTCGCGTACGCCGGCAGGCTGCTGATACAGCAACGGCGTCACGAACCCGAGCCGCTCACCGGACTGCTCCCGGCACCTCGCGAGCAGCCCCGCCCAGATCGGCGCGCTGACACTGGTGCCGCCGCCCATCACGGTGTTGCCGGCAGCGTCGACGACCGCGACACCGGTCGTGAGGTCGGCCACCGCCGCGACGTCGGGCACACCGCGGCCCAGGAAGTCCGGCCGCTCCCACGCGTCGACCGGCTCGGGCACCGACGCCGCCGACTGCCACGCAGGCCGCGGCGTGATGGCGCTGACGCCGCCGCCGCTGGCGCCGAGGCCGTCGTTCCAGACGATCTCGCGGTCCGTGCCGGCGTTGTCGGGACGCACGGTCGTGCCGCCGCAGCCGAGGACCCACGGGCTCGACGCGGGGTAGTCGGCGTGCACGCGGGTGCTGAGCGGCAGTCCCGCCGCACCGTTGTCGCCGCACGAGCAGACGACCGAGATGCCACGGAGGGCCGCCACCGCCAGCGCCTGGTCGCTCTGCTCCGTCGCCATGCGCGGTCCACGAGGTGCCCGCCCCCTTGTCCTCGGGTGCGCCGTAGCAGATGAGCAGGACGTCCGGCGGCTCCTCGAGCTCGGCGACGTGGTGCAGAGCGTCGACGAAGCCCTGCTCGGTCGGCTCGGTGAAGTACACGGTGATGTCGGAGTCCGGCGCCAGCGCGCCGACGACGGACAGGTCGAGCATCACCTCGTCCGTGAAGTCGGCTCCACCTGCTGCATCGTCGGTGTCACTTCCGTCCGACGGCCAGTTGCCAGGACCGCGCACCACGACCGACCGGATCGTCGGGGACGTCGGCAGCCGCAGCTCCTCGCGCCAGTACCTCGTCAGCTGCTCCTCGTCGTAGCCGCCCATCACCACCTGGTCGGTCCCGCCGAGCGTCCCGCTGAACGCGAGCACCCCGATCCGCGCGCCCGCGCCGGTGCCGTCCGGGAAGTCGTACCAGTCGGCGATCTCGGCCGGGGTGAACCACTCCCGCTCCGGGTCGGCGATCGCCTCCGCCATCTCGGCGCCAAGGTCGCCGTGCGACTTGATGACGTGGGACTTGATCACGTGACTCTTGATCACGTGGCACTTGATCACGTGCGGACTTGATGACGTGGGACTTGATCACGTGACTCTTGATCACGTGGCTCTTGATCACGTGCGACTTGATGACGTACGAGGACACCGCCCGCCGGTTGTCCAGCCCGAAGACCGCGACGACCGGGTCGAGCGCGGGGTCGGTCAACGTGATCGGTCCCGCCCGGCCGACCAGGATGCCGGCGGCGGTCCGGAAGCGCATCCGCTCGACCGAGAGCAGATCGTCCAGGTCCTCCCAGCGGCCCTGAACGTGCACCGCGCGCCGGCCCACGGCGTGCACGTGCGCGATGCCGTGGTCCTTCAGGGCTCGCACGACGGCTTCCGTCTCGTGTGCGTGCGGACGTACGAGATCCTCGGCCTCGGCCGACGACAGGTGCGCGGCCGTGCCCCCGGCCAGCCGCTCCTCCACCAGCCGCGACGCGGCCTCGGTCACGCGTTCCGCGCCACCCGCGGGCCGCAGGTAGAGCGTGAGGTCGCACGTGCTGCCCCCTGCCCACGGGACGTCGACGGTTGCGTCGAGGCAGCCCAGCGGCGGCTGCCGTTCGCTCTTGTCCAGCGCACGCGCCATGGCGGTCTCCCCCACCCCTGGCCCCCGGCGGGCCACTGCCCTGCACCCAACCCCGCCACCGCGACGGGCGCAACCCCTTAGCCGGCAGGCGGGCGTCTAAGGGATCCGGCGGCCGGACCTCGGGAAGACGTCCGATGTGCGCAGGCCGCGACCAGCCGAGGCTCGGGGCCAGACCTCGACAGGCGAGGTCACACACCCCGAGGAGCTCGCCATGACCACCATCCAGACCAAGGTCCGCAACGGCCTCGTCACGACCGCCCTCGCCGGCTGCGTCGTGCTTGTCTCCGCTCCGGCCTACGCCGTGGCACCCGAACCGGACCAGCCGGTCGTGAGCCAGAACAAGGCACAGGTCGAGTACAAGGAGCGCGGCTCGGTCCACTCGTCGACCAGCGCCGGGCTGTCCGCGCAGACGAAGGCCCAGATCGAGCGGCTCGAGCGGGCCGCCCGCGAGGACCAGTCGCCGGCCTCCAACAACACTCCGGCCGGCTCGACCTCCGACGACGACATGTCGGTGCCCGTGACGATCCTGGCGCTGGTTGTCGGTGGGCTGCTGACCGGTGCCGCGGGCACCTACACGGTCTCCCGGATGCGCCAGTCCGGGCCTGCGGCGACCCGGACCGCCTGACACGGGGTGGGGCGCGGCCGGGTGGCGGACACGCCGGCACCCGGCCGCGAAGCCCCGGCACTCGGGGGAACGCCCTCGCCGACCGCCACTGGGGGTACACGGGGAACGCAGTCGCGAGGGGATCGGCCGGTTGGGGGACCGGCTGTGCAGGGGGGAGGTGGCCGGCCCGCGTCATGCGGGCCGGCCACCGGCATGTCCGGGTCGGTCCAGCCGGCCGGGAGCCGGACTAAGGGATTTCGGGGGCGCACCTCAGGAAGTCGCCCGATGTCGATCTTCCCGTTCCGGCCGAGGCTCGGGGCAGCCTCGAGGGACGGGGTCGGACCCGAGGGGGCTGCCATGCAGACCACGACGACCACCCTTCGCGCCACGCTGGTGTCCGCGCTGCTGGCCGGCACGGCACTGGTCGGCACCGCCGCCTATGCCGCGGCCGCAGTCGACGCCTCTGGTCCGGCCGGAGCCGCCCGACCGGCCGTCCAGCTGCAGCAGCTCGCGAGGGGTCGACGGCGGACCAGCTCTACCGGCCGCGGTTCGCCGAGCCGCTGCCCTCCGCAGGGCGCTGAGCGGCCTCGGCGGTCGCCGCGCTGGTCCCGCCGAGGTACAGGCTGGCGATCTCCGGGTGGTCCCTCACCTCGGCGGCCGAGCCGGTGAGCCGCACCTTGCCGCCCTCCATCACCACGCCGTGGGTGGCCAGGCCCAGGCCGAGCCGGACGTTCTGCTCCACCAGCAGCACCGTGACGCCGTCCGCGTGCAGGCGGTGGACCAGCTCCGCGACCGCGGCCGAGGCGACCGCGGGTCGAGGCCCAGCGACGGCTCGTCCAGCAGCATCACCTTCGGGTCGAGCATCAGGCAGCGGGCGATCTCGACCATCCGCCGCTGGCCGCCGGACAGGTTGCCGGCGTGCCGTCGGGCCCGCTCCGCCACGATCGGGATCCGCGCCTCGACCTCGCCAGCGCTCGGCGCAGCAGCTTCCTGTCCGCGGCGGATCAGGAAGCCGCCCATCAGCACGTTCTCGCGCACCGTCATCTGCGGGAACAGCGCCTGCGACTGCGGCACCTGGGTGACCCCGCGCCGCAGGATCTCCGTCCGGCGGCCGGCCGGCGATGCGGGCGTCGCCGAGCACGACCTCGCCCTCCGTGCAGGCGAGCAGCCCGCTGACACCCGCAGCACGGTCGACTTGCCGGCGCCGTTCGGTCCGACGATGCAGGTGATCGACCCGGTCGGCGCAGTTCAGGTCGACCCCCTGCAGCACGTCGCCGCCGCCGTAGCCGGCCACCACCCCGCGAGGGCCAGCACGTCAGCGCACCTCCTGCGGCTTGTCGGTGGCGGGATCGGGGCCCCCAGCGCCGGTCGCGGCCGGCGGGCGCCACTCGTCGCCGAGGTAGGCGTCGAGCACCACCGGGTCCTTGCGGATCGTCCCCGGCGGCCCCTCCGCGATCGCCTTGCCGCGGGAGAACACCACCACCGGGTCGCACAGCCCCAGCACCATCGGGATGTTGTGCTCGACCACCAGGAACGTCACGCCCTGGCGGTTCAGGTCGCGCACGATCTCGACGATCCGGCCGACCAGGCCGGGTTGACGCCCCCCGCCGGCTCGTCCAGCAGCACCAGCCGCGGCTCGAGCATCAGCACCTGGGCCAGCTCGACGAGCTTCTGCTGGCCGTACGACAGTGAGCCGGCCGGCTGCGACGACGAACCGCGCCATCCCGACGAACTCGAGCAGCTCGCGCGCCCGGTCAGCCTCGTGCCCGGCGACCGCGCCGGGAGCATCGTCCGCCACCGCGCGTCGGGCAGCGGCGCCACCATGTTCTCCAGCACGGTCATGCTCTTGAACAGCCGGGTCGTCTGGAAGGTGCGCGCCAGGCCGAGATGCCCGCGCGTCCACGGCGGCATCCGGTCGATCCGCCTGCCGTCCAACCAGACCTCGCCCGCGTCGGCCTGCATCGCGCCGGTGACGAGGTTGAACAGCGTCGTCTTGCCGGACCCGTTGGGTCCGATCAGCGCGGTGATCGTGCCCGGCCGGACCGCCAGGTCCACGCCGTCGACCGCCGTGAGGCCGCCGAAGCGACTTGCTGACGCCCCTTCACCTCGAGCATCGGCCGATCGGCGGGAGCGAGTAGCCGCCACCGAGTCGGCGACCACCGCTGACGCCAGCTCGCGGTCGCGCGCCTGCAGCGTCCCGGCCGCCAGGGCACCCGCCTGGTCCTGTGTACTCCGTCTCCACCGGGCGCCGCTTGCGCCACGCCGCCTCGATCGTCGGCAGCAGCCCGGCCGGCAGGAACAGCACGACCAGGACGAGCACAACACCGAAGACAAGGACCCGCGAGCTGCTCGCCGCCGTACACCGTCGCCATCTCGCTGACCCGATGCCGACGATGAACGCGCCGACCACCGGCCCGTACAGGGTGCCCGCGCCCACCCGCCAGCGCCGACAGCACGATGGTCACGCGCCGAGGATGGTGAACGCGCCGACCGGGTTGAGGAACGTCAGGAAGTAGGCGTAGACGCCACCGGCGACGCCGATGAAGAACGTGCTGACGCGGCGAACGCGGTCGATCTTGTACCGCGTGGTGTTGACACCGATCGCCGCCGCCTTGCCCTCGTCCTCGCGGATCGCGACCAGGCCGGTGCCGAACTTCGTACGCCGGATGACGCGCTGAACAGCACGGTGAGCAGGAGCAGCCCGAGGAACATGTAGTAGAAGGGCACGTTCTGGATGTCGCGAGACCACGGCGGCAGGCCGAGCGTGATGCCGTCGGAGCCGTTGGTCAGCGCGCGCCAGTTGACCGCGACGATCTGGGCGGCCAGCAGCAGGGCGATGGTGATGATGACGAACGCGTGCCCGCGGGTGCGCAGCACCACCATGCCCGACCAGCGCCGCCATGACCACCGCCACGACGCCGCCGAGCGGCGCCACCGAACAGCGGGTTCAGGCCCGAGCGCACCGCGAGGATGCCGCGGTGTACGAGCCGAGGCCGAGGAACACGCGTGGCCGAGCGAGACGTAGCCGGCGTACCCGGAGATGATGTTCCAGCTGACCGCCTGGACGCCGAGCAGGAAGGCCAGCAGCAGCACGGTCTGCGTAGTAGGTGTCGTAGGGCCGGAACACCGGGTAGAGCGCCAGCACGAGGAAGGCCAGCACCGGCGACCGCATGACCGCGCGGCAATCCTCCGCTGGATCGACGTCATGCCGCGACGTCCTCGCGCAGCCTGGTGCCGAAGATGCCCTGCGGCCGGAACAGCAGCACGGCCAGGATCACCATGTAGAACACCAGCGTCGACCACCGCAGCGACCCGTACGTCGCCGTGAGCGTCTCGGCCAGGCCGAGCACGAGCGCGCCGACCAGCGCGCCCGGCAGCTGCCCATGCCGCCGAGCACGATGATGCCGAGCAGCCGGGAGATCCAGTCGTAGTGCGACGCCGGGAAGAACGGGTACAGCACCGACAGGATCGAGCCGCCGACCCCGGCGGTCGCGAGCCGAGCGCGAACGCCAGCGCAGCCGTCGCGTCGCGCCGATCCCCACCAGCGCCGCACCGGACGGGTTCTGCGACGACGGCCCGGATCGCCCGGCCGGTCCAGGTGCGGGTCAGGACGACGTACAGCACCGCGAGCACCACCATGGCGGCCAGGAAGCCGTAGACCTGCGCCTTGGGCAGCGAGATCGAGCCGACCGGAACGACTCCTCGAAGTAGCCGGGGTTGGCCGACCTGAACTTGTTGCCCGCCGTGACGTTCAGGACGCCCTCGATCGTCAACGCCAGGCCGAACGTGAGCAGCACCGACATCGACGGCGACCAGCCGCGGATCCGGACGATCGAGCGTGCGGTAGAGCACCCAGCCGAACGCCGAACATCAGCGGCGTGGTCACGACCGACGCGAGGATCGGGTCGATGCCCGGTCTCCCGCCACAACCACCAGGTGAACATCGCCACCAGGACCAGGAACGCGCCCTGCGCCACGTTGATGATGTGCATCACACCGAAGATCAGCGTCAGCCCGGACGCCATCAGCGCGTAGACGCCGCCGATCAGCAGACCCAGGACCAGCGCCTGGAGCAGCTGGTCACGTCGCGGTCCTCCTGGGGTGGCGGTGCGATGGTCTGGTGCGGGACGGGGCGACTCGAGGTCAGGAACCCGTCCCCTACCAGAGCCTCTACTTCCAGTCGGGCTTGGGGTTGACGACCTTGTCGACCGTCGCCGCCTCGGGCGGCCGACGACCTCGCACCTTGCCGGACTGCCACTGCGCGAGCAGGAACTTGCCCTTCGGCTCACCGGTCTCGTCCCAGCTCAGCGGGCCGAGGATGGTCTGCACCTCGTTCTCGTGCAGCCAGTCCCTGATCGCCTCCTGGTCGATGCCCTCCGACCGCCTCGACGGCCGCCTGCAGGACCTGCGCCGCGGCGAACGCGTCCGCCGCGTCCTCGGCCGGAGACGCGTCGTCATAGGCCGCCTTGTACGCCGCCACGAACTCCTCGTTCAGCGGGGTCTTGGCCTCCTCGTGCCAGCTGACCGTGTAGAAGACGCCTTCGGTGTTGGCCACGCCGACGCCGTCGCTGTACTGGCCGGCGTTGCTCGGCGCCGAGGTCTGGAACATCATCTTCGGCGAGTAGTCGAGCTGCTTGAGCGAGCGGACCAGGCCCGACGCCGTCCTCGAAGACCGCGCCCTGGGCGATCAGGTCCGGCTCTTGCGCCGCCGAGCCGGCTGGCGATGGTCTGGAAGTTCGTCGTGTCGGCCGGGTAGACCGTCGCTGTAGACGGTCTCGCACGCCGAGCCCCTCGAGCTGCTCCTGCATCGACTCGATCACCGGCCGGCGAACGGGTCGTCCTGCGTCGGGTATGCCGCGGTCTTCGGCCGCTCGCGCCTCGGGCAGCGACTTGACCCACTCCACGAACACGTCCGCCTGCCGCGGCGCGGTCGCCGGCTGGGCGAAGAACAGGTACTTGAAGCCGCGGGTGAACATGTCCGGAGCGCCGCCGGCCGGCTCGACGAAGACCATCCCGTTCTTCTCCGCGACCGCCGAGGCCGGGTAGTTGAGCAGCGAGGAGAAGGTGCCCAGCAGCAGGTCGACCTTGTCCTGCGTGATCAGCTTCGTGTAGTCGGCGACCACGGTGTCCTGGTTGCTCGCGTCGTCGATGATCTTCAGCTCGACCTGCCGGCCGAGCATGCCGCCGTCGGCGTTGACCATGTCGCGCCACACCTCGTAGCCGCGCTTGGCCTCGCTGCCCGGCTGGGAGAAGTCACCGGTCAGCGGCAGCGAGATGCCGATGGTGATCGGCTTGTCGGTGTCGCCGCTGTCACCCCCGGAACCCGCCTCGTTGGGGTTCTCCTGCTGGCAGCCGGTGACGAGCAGTGCCGCCACGGCGAGGCCGGCGGCGACCCGGGTGAGGCGGCGGGAGCGGGCGAGGGCAGCGGTTCCGCGGACGGACATTGGGCACTCCAGAGGGGGGTCCGGCTCAGATGGCGCAATCGATTGCGCCCCCGCATCATGGGAGCCTGGGCGGGGCCGTGTCAAGGATGTGAACGTCAGATCGCCGGTCGGTCACAATCGATTGCCGTTAGGCTCCGCAGCGTGGCTGCCCCTTCCAGCACCGCTCCCGACGTACGCCGGGATGCACCCGACGGGCCACCCGGGTGACCGCCGTGCGGCCACCGACGCTGCGCGACGTCGCCCATCAGGCCGGCGTGCATCCAGCGACCGCCTCCCGCGCCCTCAACCCGGCGACCCGCCGCCTCGTCAACGACGAGACGGCCAGCCGGGTCATCCGGGTCGCCGAGGAGCTGGGCTACCGCCCCAACCCCATCGCGCGCAGCCTCAAGACCGCTCGCTCGGGCACGATCGGCCTGGTCATCCCGGACCTCACCAACCCGCTGTTCCCGCCGATCGTGCGCGGCATCGAGGACGTGCTCAGCCAAGGCGGCTACAGCGCCTGGATCGTCAACACCGACAACGACCCCGAGCGCGAGCGGTCCCAGATCGACTCGCTGCTGTCGCGCCACGTCGAGGGGCTCATCGTCGCCACCGCCCGGCTGCAGCACCCGCTGCTCGACGACCTGCACGAGCAGGGCATGCCGATGGTGCTGATCAACCGCCGGCTGTCGAGCAACGAGGTGCCGTCGGTGACCCCCGACGACGCGGCCGGTGCGGCGATGGCGGTGGAGCACCTCGTCGTCGCTCGGCCACCGACGGATCGCCCACATCGCCGGCCCGCAGGACACGTCCACCGGCCTGGTGCGCGCCCGTGGCTACCGTGACGCATTGCGTGAGCACGGGCTGGAGGACGACGCCGAGCTGGTGCGGACCTGTGCCTACTGGACCGAGGCCGAGGGCGCCCGAGCACTGCGCGAGCTGCTCGACGCCGACGTCTCGTTCACCGCGGTGCTGGCGGGCAACGACCTGCTGGCGCTGGGGTGCTACGACGTCCTCGAGGAGCGCGGGCTGCGCTGCCCGGACGACCTGTCCGTCATGGGCTTCAACGACATGCCGTTCATCGACAAGCTGCGGCCGCCGCTGACCAGCGTGCGGGTGCCGCACTACGAGCTCGGCGCCGAGGCGGCCCGGATGCTGATCGAGACGCTGCAGCACCCCACCCGCCACCCGCGCTCGGTCCTGCTGCCGCTCACGTGAAAGTCCGCCAGTCCACCGCGGCCCCGACGGCCGGCCCGGCGGCACGCCCCCGAATCCATGATCGTGAGGCGGATCTGGCCCGGAGGAGGCCCGGATCCCCTCACGATCATGAAACGTCAGCGGCGGGACGTGACCTCGGTGCGGTCCTCGGTGCCCGACATCTTCGTGGTGTCGCGCGGTGGCAGCTGGATCGTCTCCTCGGCCTCCGTCATGCCGGCTTGCAGCTCCCGGCCGCGCTCCAGCTCAGCGTCGAGCTCGGCGCCGAAGAGCACGGCGATGTTCGAGATCCACAGCCACACGAGAGCGATGACGACAGCGGCCAGCGAGCCGTACGTCTTGCTGTAGGACGAGAACGTCGCGACGTAGAACGCGAAGGCCGCCGACGCCACGATCCAGACGACCAGCGCCACGAACCCACCGAGGGTGAACCAGCGGAACTTCGGCTGCTTGACGTTCGGCGTCGCGAAGTAGAGCAACGAAAAGATGAAACTGACGACGAGGACCATCACCGGCCACTTGACGATGTCCCATGCCGTCACGGCCGCGTTGCCGACACCGATCGCATCGCCGATGGCCTGGGTGACGGGACCGGTCACGACGAGCGAGAGCGCCACTGCACCGAGGAGGACTACACAGACAAGGGTTATCAGCATCTGCATCGGGCGAAGCTTGTAAAACGGTCGGCCCTCCTCGACCTCGTAGATCACGTTGGCTGCCCGCCCGAACGCGCCCACGTACCCGGACGCCGACCACAAGGCGATGGCCAGCCCGAGGATCAGTGCGAGTCCCGCGGCCTGGGGCTTGGAGGCGATCTGCTCGATCGGACCGGCGAACGTCTCCGTCGCCGACGACGGACCCAGGTCCTCGACGATGCCCAGCATGGCGTCGGTCGTCTTCTGCGGGTCGCCCACCAGGCCGATGAGCGACAGCACGGCGATGGCGGCGGGGAACACGGCCAGCACGCCGTAGTACGTGAGAGCCGCCGCCCAGTCGGTGCAGTTGTCGTCCTTGAACTCGGTAACAGTGCGCTTGAGGATGCCCTTCCAGGACGGCTTGGTCAGGTCCGACGGCCCGTCCGGCTTGCGCGGGTCGTCGGGATCGGGGAAGGACTGAGACGGCTCGGGCATCGTCGGCTCCGTCTGCGGCAGTCGAAGGGGTGTGGCAAGGCGAGCCTTGCCACTGCTACGACATCCAAACGACGTGCCGGGAACCCGGGGACATCCGCTCGGACATGGTCGAGATCCGCCTGCAGCAGGTGGTTTCACGTCCACACCTTCGGCTACGTCGTTGTGCAGCGAGCGCCCGACCGCGGGCGTCGATCGAGAAGGAGTCTGCTGATGACGACCGATGCGTACGGTGGCTACCAGCCTCCTACGGAGTCACCCACGACCAAGCCGGTGAACGACCAGGGGTCGACCACCCAAGCCGCCAAGGAGCAGGCCGGGAACGTTGCCTCCACGGCCTCCGACCAGGCCAAGAACGTCGCCGGTGAGGCCAAGTACCAGGCCCAGAACCTGATGAACCAGACCCAGACGCAGGTCCGCGAGCAGGCAGCGCGCGCAGAAGGACAAGGCGGCCGGCGGCCTCCGCAGCCTCGCCGACGAGCTCCGCTCCATGGTGGACGGCACGTCCACGGGGCAGCAGTCCGGCATGGCGAGCGACCTGGCTCGTCAGACCTCGGACAAGGCCCAGGACCTGGCCGGATGGCTCGAGTCCCGGGAGCCCGGCGACCTGATCGAGGAGCTGCGCAGCCTGGCCCGGCGCAAGCCGGGCACGTTCCTGCTCGGTGCTGCCGTTGCCGGCGTGCTCGCCGGCCGCGTCACCCGCAGCGCGGTGGACGTCAAGCGCGACGACAACGGATCCGACCCGACGGCAGGCACCGGGTACACCGGCTACGCCGACCCGAACGCCACGGCGCCCGGAGCGGAGTGGGCCAGCGCCACCCGCTCCGACGGCGTGCCCGCCGGCGGCGTCCTCGCGGAGGAGGAGATCACCGTGGTCGCTGCGGAGCCGTACGCCACGACGTCAGGCGGCCGCACGGGGAGTGATCGGTTGTGAGCCACACCGCGAGCACCGGCACCACCTCCCCGCAGGTGACCGCTGACGGCTCGACGGACGTGTCGCAACGGTCCGTCGGCTCGCTGATCAGCGAGGTGACGAGCGACCTGTCGACCCTGATGCGCCAGGAGCTCGACCTCGCGAAGGCAGAGGTCAAGGAAGAGGCCTCGAAGACCGGCAAGGCGGCCGGCATGCTCGGCGGCGCCGGCTTCGCGGGCTACATGCTCGCCCTCTTCCTCTCCATCGCCGCGTGGTGGGGACTGGCCAACGTGATGGACGAGGCCTGGGCAGCCCTCATCGTGGCTGCCGTCTGGGGCGTCATCGCCGCGGTCCTCTTCGCCAGCGGCCGGAAGAAGATGCGCGAGGTGCATCCGAAGCCGGAGCGCACCGTGTCCACCCTGAAGGAAGTACCCGACGCCCTCAAGGGCCGCCAGGAGGCAGCACGATGAGCACGCAGAACCCCGAAGAGATCCGCCGAGACATCGAGCGCACCCGCGCCGAGCTGGCGAGCGACGTGGACACCCTGCACGAGAAGGTCAGCCCGTCGGCGATCGCATCGCGGCGTACCGAGGCGGTCAAGAGCCGCTTCAGCAGCGCGAAGGACAGCGTGATGGGGAGCGCGTCGTCCGCCACGTCCAGCGTCGGTGACACAGCGGGCGGCGCTCCCACCGCGGTGCGGAGCAAGACCCAGGGCAACCCCCTGGCAGCCGGGATGATCGCCTTCGGTGCCGGCTGGCTGGTGTCGTCCTTGCTGCCGGCCAGCGAGAAGGAGAAGCAGGCGACCCTGGAGGCGAAGGACAAGGTGTCCGAGCACTCTGACACCCTGACCGCTCCCCTCAAGGAGGCGGCGCAGAGCGCCAAGGACAACCTGCAGCCGCACGCCCAGCACGCTGCCGAGTCGGTCAAGTCCACCGCGACGGACGCGGCGGGCACCGTCAAGGACGAGGCGCAGTCGGCCAAGCAGGGCATGGCGAGCAGCGGTCACCGATCCTGAGGTCTCCGTTCCAGAACCCGCATCTCGCAACAACGGATAGGGATCCGGTCACCGCGTGGCCGGATCCCTATCCGTTTCCTGTCGAAGCGGGTGCGTGCCGCCGGGGTCAGCGCAGCCGGATCAGATGAGCCGCCGACCGGACGCCACCGCTGACCACGACGACCTTCGTCCGGCTGCGCACCTCGATGCGCACCGTCGCGGTCCCGCCACCGCTCACGGCAGGGCGCCGGGTGACCGTCTTGCCCTTCGCCGGGTCGATGGTGACCACCGCGCCCGTGCCGGGCAGCAACCCGGTCATGGTGAGGGTGACCCGGCTGCCCTTGCGCGCCTTGTGGGGTCCCGCGATCGTCGGGTACGCCGGGACAGCGACCGATGTCGTCGACCACGGCGACCTGGCCACCGCGTTGACGGCCCGGACGGTGACGTCCCGGGTGCCGGCGACGACGCCGCTGAACTCGACAGAGGTGGCCGTGGGCGGGAGGACCTGCTCCCGGCCGGCGACCTTGACGACGTACCGGGTGAGCGGGGCACCACCTGTGTCGGCCGGCGGTGTCCACGCGACGGTGACCTGGCCGCGGCCGCTCGGTGTCGCGGTGAGGCCGCCCACCGGTTGCGGCGCGACTGCCGCGGTGACGTGGACCGGCGCCGATGCCGTGAGCCCGGACACCACTCGGTAGTCAGCGGTCGACGTCGCCGTCACGGGTATCTCGACGGTGCCGGCTGCACCGGCGGTGGCATCGCCGGCCGGGCTCCACGCCAGGGCGCCTTCGGGCAGCACCTCGAGCCGGGCAGAGTCCCCCGGCGGGAGGCCGGTGCCGCGGATCACCGTGCTGCTGCCGGCCAGCACGATGTCGGCCGTCGGCACGGCGACGGGGGTGACCGGGCCGAACGCGGTCCGGGAGCCGCCCGCGTCGTCGAGATTGACGGTGGCCGAGCCGGTCGGCGACGTCAGGGCAACCGTGGCGGCCGACTGGCTCACCGACGCGGTGGCGGACACGTCCGAGGCCGGGACGTCGGCGGCGCGCGGGGCGATGACGGTGAGCCAGGACAGCGAGGTGCCCTTCTGGGTCGCCCGCAGGCTGGGTGACGGCGCCAGCTCGCCGTACGCCTGGCTGTTCCACCCGCGCATCGGGTCCGCTCTCCCGCGGCGACGTCGAGCGGCGCGCCGCCGGAGGTGAAGAGCAACGAGACGTTTGCGCCGGGACCGGTCGTGTGCGCGGTGTCCCCTGCGACCGCGACCTTGCGGTCTCGGCCGAGGCCCCACTGCTGGCTGGCCCGGACGGTGTTGGGTGACGACAGCCGGTCCCACACGACGAGGACGTCGTCGGCGCGGTCGTAGGCGACAGTGCGCGTGAGGGTGACGCCCTTGTAGCCGCGGTCGACAACGGTCGCGATGTCGAGGCCGTTGACCGTCGCGGCCCGCAGCTCCGGTGCGCAGCCGGCTGCGGCTCACGCCGTGGACCAGCACCGCGTTGTGCGCGGCACGGGACACCACGAAGCTGCGGGTGGTGCCGTAGCTGTAGCGCCACTGCCCGGTGTCGACCAGCAGCGGCGACCCGTGGGAGTAGAGGGTGACCGAGCCGGCGTCGTCGTGGGCGTGCGGCGTCGCCTTTCCCGCCGCGGACGCTGAAAAACGTCTCGTCCGCGAGCGGCCGCGACGTGCCCCAGCCGGAGCGACCGAACACGTAGCCGCCGAGGAACTGGGCGAACGTCGCCGACGGCGCGACGCCGGAGGCGCCATTGGTTGCCGAGAACTCGGCTGCCGTACCCGCCCAGCGCTTCGCGACCAGCGCCTCGGGGCTGGAGTCACCGAGCGCCTCGACCCGGCCGTCCGGACGGGTGCCCGTGGGCGATGAACGCCGGGACCGCGGCGAGCCGGCCGAGCTGCGAGGGCACCGGGTCGCCGCCGCGGCGCAGCCGCTCGACCGCTTGCCCGAACCACCGGTAGTTGTTGACCGCGTAGCCCAGGGCGCCTTCCTCGTCGGAGCCGTCCTCGTGGATCAGCAGGACGGCGAGGGCCTGGATGCGGTCGATGGCGATCTCGCGCCAGGCCGGCCTGCGCATCGCCTCGCCGAGTGCGTAGAGGCCCATCGACTGGTGCAGCGACGCGTTGTTGATGCCCTCGTAGCGCCGGTAGTCCGACAGGATCTGGCCGTGGCGGACAAGGCCGCGCAGCAGCCACTGCTGGTGTCCGCGCGGGCCGGCGGCGGCGCAGACCAGGACGAGCGAGCGGAAGCCCTCGTAGATCGGCGGGCCCCAGGCGTAGCGGCTGCTGTGCCCACCCTTCGGGTTGTCGCCCAGCCAGTCGCGCACCAGGAAGTAGAACCGGTCGACCATCGCGGGGTTGCCGCTGCTCACGCCGACCCGAAGGAGCGGCAGCAGGTAGTGCAGCGAGTGCATGTGGCCGTTGCCGCTGCTGTCGAGCGTGGAGACGGGCCGCCACTTCGGGTCGGCGGCGAGCCGGAACGAGCCGTACTGACCGAGGTCCGCGCGGCCGGCCATCAGCTCGTTGGCCCGGGCCTTGTCGCCGCTCTGCCAGGCGCCCAGGCCCATCTTGCACTGGGCCGTGGCCGCCGCGATGTTGGCTTTCAGCGTCGTGGCCTGCAGCTGCACAGGACGCGCCTGCGCCGGCGCAGCCGGCAGCGAGCTGACCGCGAGCACCGCGGCGACGGCAGCGCCGACGGCCGCAGCTCGCCGGCGACGTGCGGACGGACGAGGACGAGCGGGTGGGACGGGCGGCACTGTTCTCCCCGAGCTGGTGCGACGGCAGGTCACGTGTGGTGCAGTCCGACACCCGTCGGACGCCCGCACCAGTATGCGCGCACCCTGCCCGATTAGAGCCGATTTGCCGATATCCGGCGATCTTCCACCGTGTCGTCCGCAGGGGCCCGGCCCGCGGAAACCTGCTACAACAGGCGCCATGATCGAGACCGAGATCTCGGGGATATCCACTCTTCGCAGAGATCACGGAGGAGACCGCCGCGATCGTGGCCGCCGGGGGTGTGACGGACGTGCCGGCGGGCCAGGTCCTGGCACAGGCCGGCGACCAGGGAGGCGGCATGTTCGTCGTGCTCGACGGGTCCGTCGTGGTCGAGCGCGGTGATCTGCACATCGAGATGGAGCGCGAGGGGTTCTTCGGCGAGCTCTCGCTCCTCGTCCCCGATTCGCCCCGGATCGCCCGCGTGCGCGCCAAGACCGACGCGCGCATTCTCGCCGTCTCGCGGCAGACATTCGACCTGCTCCTCGAGACCGAGCCCGGCTTCACCCGGAAGCTCCTGCAGGAAATTGCTGCCCGGCTCGTCCTGGCGCGCACCGGGCACTGATCGGGACGGCGCCGGTGCCGGTTCTGGAGCCGCGACGGTGAGCAGCGCCGGCCGTGCAGGGACCGGCGTCGGCCCACGGCCACTGCGACTCGGGCTGCGCGCCAACGCCGCTCAGTTCGCGCTGCTCGTCGCCGTCAACGCCCTCGTCGGCGGGATGCTCGGCCAGGAACGCACTGTGCTGCCCTTGCTGGCGACTCGCACATTCCACCTCACCGCGTACACCGCAGCGCTTACCTTCATCCTCGCGTTCGGGCTCGCGAAAGCAGCCACCAATTACCTGGCCGGCACCTGGTCGGACCGCTACGGCCGGAAGCCGGTGCTGGTCGTTGGCTGGCTGGTCGCGGTGCCGGTTCCGCTGCTGCTCATCTGGGCCCCGTCCTGGGGATGGGTCGTCGCCGCGAACGTGCTCTTAGGCGTCAGCCAAGGCCTGACCTGGTCCACGACCGTCATCATGAAGATCGACCTTGTCGGGCCGGCTCGACGCGGCCTGGCGATGGGGCTCAACGAAGCCGCCGGGTACGGCGCCGTCGCCGTCACCGCGCTCGCAACCGGCTGGCTCGCCGCCGCGCACGGGCTACGGCCAGAGCCGTTCTACCTCGGCATCGCCTACGCGGCTCTCGGCCTCGGCCTGTCCACCCTCGCCGTTCGGGAGACTCGCGAGCACGCCCACCTCGAGGCCGGGACGCACGTCGCTCGTCCCGACAGACGGCACGACCACCTGCACGGCGAGCTCACCGACCGGCAAGTGCTGGCCGAGACCACCTTCCGGGAGCCTGCGTTGTCCTCGGCCAGCCAGGCCGGGATGGTGAACAACCTCAACGACGGCCTCGCTTGGGGGCTGTTCCCGGTCCTCTTCGCAGCCGCCGGCCTGTCAGTGACACGCATCGGGGTGCTCGCCGCCCTATACCCGGCGGTGTGGGGCCTCGGGCAGCTGGTCACCGGCGCCTGGTCAGACCGGGTCGGGCGCAAGCCGCTCATCGTGGGCGGGATGCTCACCCAGGCCGCCGCCCTCGCCCTCGTCGCGTGGGCCGACACCTTCGCGGTGTGGGCGGCCGCTGCGGTACTGCTCGGCGCCGGCACCGCCCTCGTGTACCCGACGCTGCTCGCGGCCGTCGGCGACGTCGCCCACCCGTACTGGCGCGCCCGGGCCGTCGGCGTATACCGGTTGTGGCGCGACTCCGGCTTCGCCGTCGGCGCGTTGCTCGCCGGCGTGCTCGCCGACGCGTTCGGCGTTCGCGCCGCCGTCTGGGCCGTCGCCGGCCTCACAGCCGCCTCCGGGGTCGTCGTCGCGATCCGCATGTACGAGACGCTGCACCTGCACCATGGACCCACCGCCCGCCGCGACTAGTGCCGCTGAGAAGGGCAGTGTCCGGGCGCGGAGGCCTTCTCGGTCGTTCACACGTCCCGCGAAACCCTGAAAGCAGCCCCAACGCGGCGTACCGTCACGGCCGGAGGAGGAGGAGGACGATGTCCCACCGCACCCGAGGCAGCGCGATCGACGAGTTGCTCGCCGAAGCCCGCGCTGGCATTGACCGGGTTGCACCCGCGGACCTCCCCGCCGAGACCGCCGCCGGCGCGCTCGTCATCGACACCCGCCCAGTCGAACAGCGCCGCCGCGATGGCGACCTTCCCGGTGCGCTCGTTGTGGATCGCAACGTCCTCGAGTGGCGCCTGGACCCGACGAGCCCCCATCACATCCCCGAGGTCACCGACTGCAACGTCCGGGTCATCGTGGTCTGCAACGAGGGCTTCAGCTCCAGCCTGGCCGCTGCCACCCTGCGCCGTCTCGGGCTGTGGCGGGCAACCGACCTCGCGGGCGGCTTCCAGGCGTGGCAGGCACGCCTCCCGCAGCCTCGCCGCGCCGGGATGGGCGACGACATCGCCGCCACACCGGGCTGACGCGAAGCCCTTGACGCCGGTCACGGTGGCGGAGGCGGAGGGATTTGAACCCTCGATGGGGTTGAAGCCCCAAACCGCATTAGCAGTGCGGCGCCATAGACCGGACTAGGCGACGCCTCCCCGCGCTGGGCTGGCCCGGCGCGACGCACAGGTTACCCGCCGCCCGATCGGCCGGGCAAAGCAATCCATCGCCGGCCCTCCCGCGCCGGATGCCCCCCGACCGTCCCGAATTCAGCGCGCTCAGGGGGCAACGATCACGTCCGCGTGATCATTTCCGGACTGGCAGTGGCGATGGGCCACTCAGGTGACACGGGGAGCCTGCCGATAGGGACATGTGACCGTCCCGGCCCGCATTGTCGCCCGGACCGGACCTGCCGCCGACGGTCCGGGGCCGCACGCTGCCCGCGAGTCGGACCGGCTCCGCCGGGTCATCGCCGCCCAGCGCGACCTGGCCTGCGCACCGGCCGATGCCGAGCAGGTCTTCCAGCTGCTGGCGAGGGTCGTCCTCGACATCTTCGACGCCGACGGAGCCCTGGCCGCCCAGCCGGACGGCGACTCCGTCGTGGCCCGCGCCACGGCTGGCACCTGCGTGCCTCCCGTGGGCTCGGCCATCCCGCGCGAGGGGACGCTGGCGGGTCTTGCCCTGCGTACGCTCGAACCGTTGCTGTGCCGCGACGGCGACACCGACCCGCGGACCCGGCAGGACATCAACTCGATAGCGCGCACCCGGTCCTCCCTCGTCGTCCCGCTGGTGCACGACGGCGAGGCCATCGGCCTGGTGTCGGCGATCTCGCCGGTGCCGGACGCCTTCGACGACGACGACCTGGCCCTCCTCTGCCTGCTGGCCGACGCGGCCGCGGCCGCCCTGTACGCAGCACTGCTCCGCGCCCGCGAGGAGACGCTGTCAGCTCGCTCGCAGGCCATCATCGAGTCGCTGGACGAGGGTCTCGTCGAGATCGACCTGACCGGCGCGATCACGTTCGCCAACGCCAGCGCCCAGCGGATGCTCGGTGTCGGCTGGGACGAGACGTCGCAGTCGACCGTCGCCGACTCCGGCTACGAGTACATCTGGGAGGACGGGTCACCGAGACCCGTCGAGACGCTGCCGTCCTCGGTCGTGTTCGCCACCGGGTCGCCGCGCCAGGACGAGGTCCTCGGGCTGCGCGACGGCACCGGACGGGTCTGGTGGCTGCTGGTCAACGCTGTGCCGCGCCTCGTCGACGGTCGGGTGGAGAGCGTCATCACCTCCTTCCGCGACGTGACAGCCCGTCGCGACGACGAGCTGCAGCGCCGCACGAGCGATGCCCGGCTGCACGCTGCTCAGTCGCTGACCGGCCTGGCCTGGTGGAGCCTCGACCTGGCGACCGGCCGGCACGAGTGGTCAGACGCGATGTTCCACCTGCTGGGCCTCGTCCCCCGCGAGGAGCCACCTGACCTCGACGGCTTCCTCGAGCTCGTGCACCCTGACGACCGGCCCGTCGGCACGGCCGGTCTGGGAACCGGTGACCGTGAGGTCTTCCGCGTCGTGCACCCGGACGGGTCCATCCACTTCCTGCAGTCGTGGAACGAGGTGGAGACCGACGCGACGGGTGTCGCAGTCCGCGTCGTCGGCGCGACGATCGACGTCACCGACCGCGAGGAGGCGGTCTCCTCGCTGGCAGTGCACAGGGCGAAGCTGTCCGCCGCGCTCGAGCTGACCGCGACGGCCACCTGGGAGTGGGACGTCCGGTCGGACCGGGTGACCTGGTCGGACCGCATGGTGGCTCTGATGGGCCGGGGCGAGGACGCCTCTCCGCCCGGCGTCGAGGACTTCCTGGGCTGCGTGCACCCCGAGGACCGGCAGCGGATGGCCGACCTCGGCCGGCGCACCGTCGAGACGGGCGTCCCCGAGGAGGCCGTCTACCGGGTCGTCCACGCCGACGGCGGTGATCCGTCACATCCGGGCGATGACGGACGTCCGCACGGCATCCGACGGCACCGTGACCCATCTGTGGGGCACGGCGGTGGACGTGACCGAGCAGGTGGAGTCCGCCGCCCGGCTGGCGGCGAGCCAGGAACACTTCCGGGTGGCGTTCGACAACGCGCCGATCGGCATGTCGCTGATCAGCCTGGCCCCTGAGTCCCGCGGTCACTACCTGCGAGCGAACGAAGCGTTCCTCGAGATGGTCGGCTACTCCCGCGAGGACCTGGTGGACCGTCCGCTGCTCGACCTCACCCATGCCGCGGACGCCGACCGCGACTCCGAGCTGTTCGCCAGGATCGTCCGCGGCGAGGTCGACCAGCTCTCGTTCGAGAAGCGCTACCGGCGCAAGGACGGCACACCGGTCCACGCGTGGGTGACGACGGCAGTGGCCCGCGGGCACCTCGGCGAGCCGCTGTACCTCGTGACGCACGCCGTCGACTTCACCGAGAAGCTTGCCGAGCAGGCCGAGCTGGAGCGGCTCGCGCTGACGGACAACCTCACCGGACTGGCGAACCGCACGCTGCTCACCGACCGGATGGACCAGGCGCTGGCCCGCCTGCAGCGCACCGGCGGTGCGTGCGCCATGCTCCTGCTCGACGTGGACCGCTTCAAGCTGGTCAACGACTCGCTCGGTCACCAGGTCGGGGACGCGCTGCTCGTCGAGATGGCCGGGCGCATCGAGGCGGTCAGCCGCGCCGACTCGACGGTCGCCCGCCTCGGCGGAGACGAGTTCGTCGTCCTCAGCGAGGGACTCCGCGACGTCGACGAGGTGCACGGGATCGCTGCCCGCCTCCTCGAGACGCTGCGCCGCCCGTACAACCTCGGACCTGCGGCGGAGTCGCTCGTCGCCACGGTGAGCCTCGGCGTCTCGGTCGCGGACTCGCCGGCCCGCTCCCACGTCGACCTCTACCGCGAGGCCGACCTGGCCCTCTACCGGGCGAAGGACGCGGGCCGCGACCAGTACGCGCTCTTCGATGACGCGCCTGCGCTCCCGGGCCGTCGCCCGCATGCGGTCGGAGACCCTGCTGCGCCATGCCCTCGCCGAGGACCGGCTCGTCCCTGTCTTCCAGCCGATGCTGGACCTCCGCGACGGCACGCTGCGCGCCGCCGAAGGGCTGGTCCGGATCGCCGCCGCGGACGGGTCGCTCATCGCGCCGGCCGAGTTCATCGACGTCGCGGAAGAGACCGGCCTGATCGTCGAGGTCGACGCGCGGATGTTCGAGATGGTCACCAAGGAGTACGCACGGCTGGTCCGCGTCCCGGGCGTCTCGATGCGCCGGATGAGCACCAACGTGTCCGCCCGGTCGCTGGAGGACCCGACGTTCGTCGACGGGCTGCGCCGCGCGCTGCAGTGGTACGGCGTGCCCGGCTCGGCGATCCGGGTGGAGCTGACCGAGCGCAGCCTGCTGACCACGAGCCCGGCCGTCCGGGAGTCGCTGGAGCGGATGGCGACGCTCGGCCTGCAGGTCGGCCTCGACGACTTCGGCACCGGCTACTCCGCCCTGGCCTACCTGCAGCGGTTCGCGCTGCAGTTCCTCAAGATCGACCGCTCGTTCGTCAGCCGGCTCGGCCAGAGCCTCCGGGACGACGCCGTCGTGGCGGCCGTCGTCGACCTGGCGCACGCGCACGAGCTGGTGGTCGTCGCCGAGGGCGTGGAGACGCAGGCGCAGCTCGACGCGCTCCGCACGATGGGCTGCGACCGGGCCCAGGGCTACCTGATGGGTCGGCCGATGCGCTCGGCGGACCTCGAGGACCTGCTGCGCAGCGACCCGCGCTGGTGACCCCGGAGGTCGATGACCTCGGCCGCCGCCGGGTGGGCGTCACCGACCACGTCGTAGGAGATGCGCTGCGCCGGGACGCCTGCCGTCGGTGAGCCGGTCGTGCGCGGCGCGGGTCATCGGGGGTGACCCGCACAGCAGCACGTCGTGCTCGGACCAGTCGCCGTGCCGCAGGACGACGTCGGGCAGCAGCCCTTGCTCCCCGGTGAAGGCCGGGTCCTCGGAGACGACGGGCACCACCCGGAGCCACGGTGTTCAGCGCGGCCATCCGGTGCAGCGCCGCCATGTCGTAGAGCTCGTGCGTGTGACGGACGCCGAAGAACAACGTGACCTGACGGCTGCTGTTCCACTTCGTCATGTCGTCGATGATCGCCTTGACCGGCGCCAGGCCGGTGCCGCCGGCCACCGCCAGGACGTCACGGCGAGAGTCGTGGTCGACCCGCATCTCGCCCTGCGGCGCGCCGAGGCGCAGGACGTCACCGACACCGGCCCGCCAGACGAGCGGGCCGCTGACCCAGCCCGCGTCCAGGGCGCGCACGTGGAACTCCAGCAGCCCGTCAGGACTCGGCGCGGTCGCCATGGAGTAGGTGCGCCAGGACCGTGGACGGTAGGGCGTCTCGATGCTCGCGTACTGCCCGGCGGCGTACTCGTAGGGACGATCGGTGCGCAGCACCAGCACCGCAAGGTCCTGGGCCCGCCGCTCGTGCGCCACGATCTCGCCGCGCCACCAAGCCGGCTGGCTGCTCGCCGCCTCCTGGGCTCCTTCGATCATCGTGGCCGACATCGCGGCGTAGGCCCGGACCCAGGCGTCCTCGAGCTCCGGCACCCAGACGTCCTCGGCGTGGTGACGCATCGCGGTGACCAGCGCCCGGCCGAGCACCTCGTAGTGCTCGGGGCGAACGCCGAACTTCCGGTGGTCACGTCCGAGCTGTTGCAGCATCGGCACGAAGCGGTCAGGGTCGCCCAGGTGCCGGACGGCGCCCGTGAGGGCCTTGAACAGCCTGTCGCGCTGCACGTCCATCGCCGCCGGGAACATCGAGCGCAGCTCCGGCGCCTCGAGGAACAGCGCGGCGTAGAAGTAGCCCACGACCCGGTCGGAGCGGTCGCCCAGGATGCGCAGTATCTCGTCCAGCATGGCGATCTCGTCGTCGTGCAGGGCGGCGTGCAGCAGGGGCGCCGCGTGAGGATCGTCGTGCGGCGGCATGCCGGCCAGGGTAGCGAGGCTGCCCGAGAGGTCCCATTCCCGGGCGTGTCACCCGGGTGGCCGCCTCCGGCCGGCCGACGGCCGTGCCGATCTCCTGCCATGACCCTGACCAGGCATGTTGCACCCGCGGCCTCGGCAGCGCTCTGCCTGGCCCTCGCCGCGGCGGTCGGCGCCGGCGGCCCGGCCAGCGGTGCCGGCCGGACGCTGCCGGGGACGGAGTGCCCCGTCTTCCCGGCCACGAGCTACTGGCACGCCGACGTCAGCACCCTGCCGGTGCACGACCGCAGCGACCAGTGGATGTCGAACATGTCCGACGACCGCGAGCTGCACCCGGACTTCGGGCCCTCCTACGGCGCGCAACCCGTCCCGTACGGCATCCCGATCACCGTCGTGGGCGGGACGCACCCGAAGGTCCGCGTCCGGTTCGACTACGCGGACGAGAGCGACCGGGTGCGCTATCCCCTCGGCAGCGACACCAGGATCGAGGGCGGCCGGACGGCGGACGGCGACCGGCACGCGCTCGTCGTGGACCGCAGCACCTGCCGCCTCTACGAGACCTTCGCGACGCGACGGACCTCCACCGGTCGGTGGCGCGCCGGCTCGGGCGCGACCTGGCGGCTGACGAGCAACGCGCTACGGCCGGACGGCTGGACCTCCGCCGACGCCGCCGGCCTGCCGATCCTGCCGGGCCTGCTCCGCCTCGGCGAGGTCCGGCGTGGCCACGTCGACCACGCCATCCGCTTCACGACGAACGTGACCGACCGCAGCCATGTCTGGCCGGCCCGGCACGACGCCGGCTCGGTCAGCAACCCCGCCTACCCGCCGATGGGTGCGTGGTTCCGGCTGAGCGCGTCCTTCCCCGTGTCCTCGTTCCGCCCCGACACCCGCGTGGTGCTCCGCGCGATGCAGCGTCACGGGTTGTCCTCGCCGACAACGGCTCCCCGTGGTACTTCCAGGGGACTGCCTCGGCCAAGTGGCCGTCGGGGCTGCTCGACGAGCTCAAGTCGGTGCCAGCGTCGGCCTTCGAGGCGGTGGACACCGCGTCCCTGCGTGCCTCGGCGGACAGCGGCCGCGTCCGCGGGGGATAACACCGCCTCGGAACGGGCACGACACCCGACATGCCACTCCGCGTCGCCGCCGAGCTCGGCGGCCTCGCCGGCTGGGTCCTCGACGTCATCCAGTCCATGGGCGCCGTCGGTGTCGCCTTCCTCGTCGTGCTGGAGAACGTGTTCCCGCCGCTGCCCAGCGAGGTGGTGCTGCCGCTGGCGGGGTTCCTGGCCGGCCAAGGCAAGCTCTCCCTGCTCGCCGTGCTCGTCGCGGCCACGGCCGGGTCGGTGCTCGGCGCGGTCCTCCTCTACTGGGCGGGGGCAGCGCTCGGGCCGGACCGGCTGCGGCGGCTGGCCGAGCGGACCCCGCTGATGGACGCCGACGACGTCGACCGGGCACAGAACTGGTTCGACCGGCACGGGCGCACCGCGGTGCTGGTCGGACGGCTCGTTCCCGGCGTACGGTCCCTGATCTCGATCCCTGCCGGCGTCGCCCGGATGCCGCTGGTGCCGTTCCTCGCCTACACCACGATCGGCAGCGCCGCGTACAACACGGTGCTCGTCATGCTCGGTCACCAGCTCGGCAGGCGCTGGACCTCCGTGGAGCAGTACAGCGACCCGATCAACTACGGCTTCTACGGCCTGCTGGTGCTCGGTGTCGTGGTGGCGGTCGCGCGGCGCGCCAAGCACCGTCGCGCGGCCCGACACCGAGATCAGGTCGTACGCGGTGAGGAGCCCGCCAGCCAGCGGTGAACCGCCCCGTCACACCTCGGCTGCCGCGCGCCTCACGGCCTCGATGCTCGCGGCGACGTCGTCGGCGTCGGTGGACCAGTTGCTGACCGACACCCGCAGCACGTCGCGGTCGTGCCAGCGCGACCCGGACATCCATGCCGTCCCGTCGGCGATCAGCCGCTCGGTGACCGCCCGGGTGCGCTCGTCGGACCCGAAGCTCGCGCTGACCTGGGTGAACACCACGTCGTTGAGGACCTCGGCGCCGGGCACGGTGCGGATCCCGTCGGCGATCGCTCGCGCCGAGGCCGCCAGCCGCTCGACCAGGTCGGCCACGCCCTGGCGCCCCAGAGAGCGCAGGGCCGCCCAGACGGGGACGCCGCGCGCCCGCCGGGACAGCTCCGGGACCCGGTCGAAGGCGTCGCCGACGTCGTCGGCTTGGACCAGGTAGCTCGCGTGCATCCCCATGGCCGCACGCAGGTCGGCCGGATGCGCCACGACGGCGATCCCGCAGTCGTAGGGCGTGTTGAGGGTCTTGTGCGCGTCGGTCGCCCAGGAGTCGGCGGACTCGAGGCCGGCGACGAGGTGGCGCAGGTCGGGGGAGGCGGCTGCCCAGAGGCCGAAGGCACCGTCGACGTGGACCCAGGCTCCCTGCTGGTGCGCCAGCCCGATGGCCTCGCGGAACGGGTCGAAGGAGCCCGAGTGGATGTTGCCGGCCTGCAGCACGACGATGGCCGGGCCGGTCACCTCGGCGAGCGCGCCGGCCAGGGCGTCGACGCGCAGGCGGCCCTCGTCGTCGGCCTTGACCGAGGTCGGTGCGCCCAGCCCGAGGTAGCGCAGCGCGAGGTCGACCGTGCCGTGCCGCTCCTCGCCGGCCAGCACGGTGACCCGAGGGGCCCCGGTCAGCCCGTCGCGGTCGAGATCCCAGCCGGCCGCGGTCAGGACGTGCTGCCGCCCGGCCGCCAGCCCGGTGAAGTTGGCCATCGTCGCGCCGGTGACGAACCCGACGTCACAGGTGGCGGGCAGCCCGAGCAGGTCGAGCAGCCAGCCGGCCGCGACCTCCTCGGCGCCCACCACACCCGGCGTCGCGTAGCGCATCCCGCTGTTCTGGTCCCAGGCGCTGACCAGCCAGTCCGCGGCCATCGCCGCCGGCAAGGTTCCTCCGATCACCCAGCCGAAGAACCGGCCCGACTGCATCGCCATCAACCCCGGCTCGACGCCGCGGACCAGCAGGTCGACCACCTCCGCCGGGTCGGTCGGCCCGTCGGGCAGCGCGTCGCCGAGCACCTTCGCCACCTCGTCGACGGTCGCCTGCGGCGGGACCGGCCGGTCCGGCATCGAGGCCAGCCACGACTCGACGTGGTGGCGGGCGCGGTCCAGGGCGGCGGCGTACTGGTCGAGGCGCGCGGTCATGGGCTAACTGTCGGGCCCGCGCGCCGCGGCGGCAACTGGTTCGCCGCCGCCGCTGGCCGCGCGGGCTACCCCCCGGCCATCGCGCCGACCACCATGAACGGCTCCTCACCGCGCACGACCCGCTCCGGGAGCGGTGCGTCGGGCGGCTCGTGCGAGAGGTCCTGCTCGCAGGCGAAGAACCGGACGAACGCACGTCTCTTGTGGGTGTCGCGGTCGCGGATGGTGCCCGACGAGCTTCGGATAGCGCTCCTCGACCGCGTCCAGGACCGACTGCTGGGTGACCGCGCCGTCGATCTCGACGCGGACCTCACCCTCGACCTTGGCGATGGTGCGCAGGTGCGCCGGGAGCACCACCCGGACCGTGCCGTTGGAGCCTGTCATCGCAGCGTCTGGACCTCGACGGACAGGACCGCCGGCAGGTCGCGGACGATCGGTGCCCAGCTGTCACCCGAGTCCGAGGACGCGTAGACCTGACCCCCGGTTGTGCCGAAGTAGACCCCGCACGACTCCAGCGAGTCGACCGCCATCGCGTCGCGCAGCACGTTGACGTAGCAGTCGCTCTGCGGCAGGCCGTCGGTCAGCGCCTCCCAGTCGTCGCCGCCGCTGCGGCTGCGGTAGACGCGCAGCTTCCCGTCCGGCGGGAAGTGCTCGGAGTCACTCTTGATCGGCACGACGTAGACGGTCTCCGGCTCGTGGGCGTGGACCGCGATGGGGAACCCGAAGTCGGACGGAAGGTTGCCACTGACCTTTTGCCAGGAGTCGCCGCCGTCCTTGGTGCGCATGACGTGCCAGTGCTTCTGCATGTAGAGCACGTCGGGGTTGGACGGATGCATGTCGATGCGGTGGACGCAGTGGCCGACCTCGGAGTCCTGGTCGGGGATCTCGCCGGAGCGCAGGCCCTTGTTGATGGGCAGCCAGGTCTGGCCGCCGTCGTCGGTCCGGAACGCGCCGGCGGCGGAGATGGCGACGAAGAGACGGTCCGGGTCGCTCGGGTGCTCGATGACCGTGTGCAGGCACATGCCGCCCGCCCCTGGCTGCCACTGCGGGCCGGTCTCGTGCTTGCGCAGGCCGGACAGCTCGGTCCAGCTGGCTCCGCCGTCGGTGGACTTGAACAGCGCCGCGTCCTCGACGCCGGCGTAGACCGTCTCCGCGTCGTGCAGCGACGGCTCGAGGTGCCAGACCCGGGTGAAGGCCCAGGGCCGCAACGTGCCGTCGTACCACTGGTGCTCGCCGGGGACGCCGTCGTACGTGAAGTCGTTGCCGACCGTGTCCCACGTCGCGCCGCCGTCGTCGGAGCGCTGGATGACCTGGCCGAACCACCCGCTGGTCTGCGAGGCGTAGATCCGGTCGGGGTTCACCGTGGACCCCTTGACGTGGTAGATCTCCCAGCCCGCGAAGTGGGGGCCGTCGACCTTCCATGACTCCCTGCGCTCGTCGGAGGTCAGGACAAAGGCGCCCTTGCGGGTGCCGACCAGGACTCGTACGCCACTCATCAGTGGTGCTCCTCTCGTCGGGCCAGACGCTACTCGCGAGCCATGACTCGCGCATCGACCGCTAGGACTCCGGTGGCCGCGCGAACTCATCGGTCGTGGCGTGCCACAAACCGGCGCTAGCGGTCGCTCCACTCGGCGCGAGCCACGATGGCGCGCTGCTCGGCACTGTTGGGTCTCGCTTCGGCCGGATCCTCCGGCCAGTCGGCGACCTGCTCTGTGGCCCAGTCGGCCCAGTCGGCGACGAGCTTGTAGAAGTCGGTGAGGAACGCGCCCACCAGCATCGTCGGAGCCGCGCGGGCCTGGAACTCGGCACCGCCGGCGAGGAAGGCCCGACCCGCGGCCAGGTTGCCCACATTGCGTTCCTCGGCCCAGGCACGGGCCGCGGCCAGCGTCGCCAGCGTGTCGCCCCGCGTGCCCTGGTCGGCCAGGAAGAACCGCAGCAACGGCTCAGCCTCCAGGGCGAACCCCGCCGTCGGCTCGCGCCTGCCACTCCCTGAGCGCCTGACGACCCTCGGCAGTGATGGTGTAGACGGTCCGCGGCCGCGCTGCCCGGTGCTCTCCGCGCCGCGACGTCGCCAACCCGAGCCGCTTCGAGCTTCTTCGGTTCCTCGTACAGCTTGCTCTTCGCCCGCGGCCAGAACCGGCTCAGGCTCCACTCCATCTGCCGGGTCAGCTCGTAGGTGCTCCACGGCCTGATCGCGAGCAGACCGAGCAGCGCGTACGAGGTGGTCGTGAGCCGCCGACTGCTTGACATGCCCGCCCTCCCCGGACTACCAAGGAGATAGTCCCCTTGGGACTATACCGGAAGGAGTCCCACATGGCACACGACCGCAGTCCCGGTCGCCGCCACCAACACCGCCCAGCTCACCGCATGGGACGGCGGCGAGGGGCGGTACTGGGCGGCGCACGCGGACCAGTACGACGCGGCGGTCGCCGGCTACCACGACGCGCTCCTGGACCTCGCCGCCATCGGCCGGACGATCGCGTCCTCGACGTCGGATGCGGCACCGGCCAGACAACTCGGGATGCGGCACGGCTGGCCGTCGCAGGCTCCGCCGTCGGGGTCGACCTGTCCTCGCGCCATGCTGGACGTAGCTCGCGCCCGGGCCGAGCACGAGGGGGTCGGCAACGTGTCTTCCTCCACGCGGACGCCCAGGTCCACCCGTTCGAGCCGGCGTCGTTCGACGTGGCCATCAGTCGGACGGGCACGATGTTCTTCGGCGAGCCCGCGGCGGCCTACGCGAACATCGCTCGCGCGCTGCGACCGGAAGGCCGCGTTGCGCTCGCGGTGTGGCAGGCGAGTCGGAGAACGAATGGTTCACCGCGTTCACCGGCGCCCTGGCCGCGGGCCGTGACCTGCCGTCGCCGCCTCCCGACGCACCGCATCCGTTCTCGATGAGCGACCCGGACCGGGTGTCCGGTCTGCTCGAGGCGGCGGGCTTCGATGACATCGTGGTCAGCGAGGCGCGAAGTCCGATGACCTTCGGCGCCACGGCCCGCGAGGCCTACGACTTCGTCCTCGGCCAGCTGGGCTGGCTGGTCGCCGACCTCGACGACACCCGCCGCGAGGCCGCCTTGCGCGCCCTGATGCAGACGATGCAAGAGCACGACAGCGGCGACGGGGTCAGGTTCGGCTCCGCGATGTGGTTGATCGGGGCCCGCCGCGCCTAGCCGATGTCGCCGCCGTGGGTTCGGTCTGTCACCGACCTTGAGAGATCACACGGCGGCGGGGGACGGCGGCGGGGGTGGGATTCGAACCCACGAACGGTTGCCCGTTGTGCGCTTTCAAGGCGCATGCCATCGGCCGCTAGGCGACCCCGCCGTGGTGCCTGTTGGGCACCGGTCCGACCGTACCGCCCGGGCCGGCGGCACGGAGCGGGTCGACCAGTCGCGGCCCGACGCCACTCCCACCTCGTGTGAGGGCGTGGCGTCGGCTCCATGAGGTCGATCGCCGACATCGAGCGGCGAGACTGCGCTTGCGGGCCGCCAGAGCCTGGCTCACTGCCGCGGCGACCTCCACCGCCTGGGAACGGATCTCGGGGATCGCCGTCGACTCCCAGAGCTCGCCGCGGCGCATCGCCCCGAGCGTCCACAGCGGAGCCGCCGTGCTGCCACGGACGTCGACCAGCCGCCCGTCGTGGGTAGCCAGCCCGAGGCCGAGCGGCCCGACGGTCGCCGTGCCCGCCGACACGAGGTGGTCCAGCAAGGGTCACCAGCAGCGCGTACGTCGCCGAGCGGCCCGGTGCAGTTGACCACCGCGGCGAACCGCATCGTGCGCCCCGAGCCGAGCCGCACCACGAGGGCATCGGCTGCTTCCTCGACGTCGACCACCTCGTCGGCACCGACGGCGAGCCGGCCGTCCGCTCGCAGCTCGTGCAGCGCCGCAGCCGACGGCGGTGCCATCCGGTGCCGGTGCAGGTCCCACCACGCCGCGTCCTGGCGGAGGAAGGTGGCCCGGTCGTCGTCATCGAGCTCCGACCAGAGGGCACCTGTCAGCGGGCGGAGCGTGTCGAAGGCGGGCCGCCAGTCCCCCTGGTCGCGCACCGCGGTCAGTACCGTCTCGGCGACGAGCTCACGCAGGCCGTCGAGGCCGACGGGCAGCCCGCCGGCCGCTGCGGCGAGCCGTCTCGACGGCGGGGCCGGCGGTTCGCACCCGCCGGACGTGTGGACCGCCGGCAGCCGTCCCCGGCGGCTGACCATGTGCAGCGTCCGTCCCGCCTGTTCGAGCGTGAGCGCCACGTCGACGGCGGTGAGGCCGGTGCCCACGAGCAGCACGTCGCCGTCGGCCGGGACCGCGTCGAGAGCGCCGGGCGCCCAGGGGTCGGCGACGAACCGCGCCGAGTCGCGCAACGCGCGCGGCGCCCAGGCGGTGCCCGGCGCGAAGATCCCGGGCGCGAGCACGGCCGTGTCAGCCTGAAGCCGGCCACCACCGGACAGACCGATGTCGACCAGTCCGTCGCGCATCGTCAGGGTGACGGCCCGATCGCGTCGGTGGGAGACGTGACGCCGTCGGCGTCAGCGATCGTCTCGACCAGGGTCTCCGCGAGGTACCGCCCGAAGTCGCTGCGTCGCGCGAAGTCGCCGGGGCGCGCGTCGGAGCGGGTGGTGCGGCACAGCCAGTCGAGGAAGTGGTTCGGCTCGTCGGGCAGCGCGGACATCCCGGCAGCCGGGACGTTGAGGAGGTGCCGGTCGTCGGTCGTGGAGTAGGCGACACCACGGCCGACCTGGTCGGCCGGGTCGACCAGCAGCACGTCGAGCCGGTGCGAGGGACGCGACCGCGCATGGGTGAGCGCCAGGTGGATCGCGGTGAGGGTACCGGCAGCGCCGGCACCCAGCACCGCGACCCGGCGGGTCGGACACTCCCCTCCGCTGTCCGCTCCGCCGCGCCTCATGAGCACCTCCGACACCTCTGATTCTCTACTGTGTCGCTAGACTAACAGGTGTTCTCAGTGCGCCAGTCGCCCCCAGGATCCCGTCCGACTGCGTGCTAGCGTCGAAGCCACGAAGAACTCCACAACCACAGGGGAGCGCTACAGCGCTGAGAGTGCGGGTCCGCCCGCAGACCCTCCTACCTGATCTGGGTAATGCCAGCGCAGGGAGTCGGTTACCACCCCGCCGTCGTCCACCGGACCATTCCGGCGTACGCCGGCGAGGAGGCTCGGAGCACGGCCGCCCCGTCCGCCTCGGACAGGAGCGAGCATGACCACCACCACGAGCAGCACACCGCCGGACGTCGGCACCGACCGGTCCGCGGCCCTGGCGCACCGTCGACGTCGTCGTCGCCTCCGCGATCGCGGTCGCCTTCGGCGTCGTCTTCTGGGGCTGGGGCAACCTCTGGAACGCCACGTCGAGCGCGTTCACCGGCTTCCCGCCCGCCCAGGGCTTCATGTACGGCATCTGGCTGATGCCCGGCGTCCTCGGCGCGCTGGTGATCCGCAAGCGCGGCGCAGCGATCTACACCGAGCTGGTCGCCGCGATCGTCTCCGCGCTGCTCGGCACGGCGTGGGGGCTCTCCGTCGTGGCCTACGGGCTGCTCGAGGGCGGGGCGGCGGAGATCGTCTTCGCCTTCGCCCTCTACCGCTCGTGGCGGCTGCACACCGCGATCGTCGCCGGGGCCGTTGCCGGCGCCGCCGCCGCGCTGCTGGACATCGTCTTCTACTACGAGGCGTGGTCGGGTGCCTGGCAGCTGACCTATACCGCGGTGCTCGTCGCCAGCTCGGCGCTGATCGCCGGCCTCGGGTCGTGGCTCCTGGTCCGGGCCTTGGCCCGCACCGGCGTGCTCGCGCCGTTCGGCTCCGGCCGCGACCAGGCCGGGTCTGACCAAGCTCGCGCAGTCACACGGCCCCGGTCGTCCGGTCGACGATCCGGGGCTGGGGCTGGCGCCACGGCGGGCGCAAGGCGTGGGCGCTGCGCGGCGTGGACCTGCACCTCGAGCCCGGCGAGCGGGTGCTGCTGCTCGGCCCGTCCGGCGCCGGCAAGAGCACCCTGCTCACCGCGCTGGCCGGGCTGCTCGACGCGGGCAGCGGCGAGCAGGAGGGTGCGGTGCTGCTCGACGGGCAGCCGGCGGCGCGGGCGCGCGCGCGTACCGGGCTGGTGATGCAGGACCCCGAGGCGGCTCTGGTCATGGCGCGCGCCGGTGACGACGTCGCGTTCGGGCTGGAGAACCGCGCCGTGCCGACGGCCGAGATCTGGCGTCGGGTCGACGAGGCGCTGACTGCGGTCGGCTTCCCCTACGGCCGCGACCATCCGACCGCGGCCCTCTCCGGCGGGGAGCAGCAGCGGCTGGCGCTCGCCGGGATCCTCGCGCTGCGCCCCGGCCTCCTGCTGCTCGACGAGGTGACCGCCAACCTCGACCCGGGCGGCGCTGCCCTGGTGCGCACCGTCCTCGCCGACGTCCTCTCGGCGACCGGCGCGACGGCGGTCATCGTCGAGCACCGGGTCGAGCAGATCGTCGACCTGGTCACCCGCGCGGTGGTGCTCGAGCCCGGCGGCGGCGTGACCGAGGACGGCCCGCCCGACGAGGTGTTCGGACGGTCCGGTGCCCGGCTCGCGGCGCGCGGGGTGTGGGTGCCGGGCCACCGTCCCGACGTACGTCGTGGTGCTGTGGCCGCCGCCCGGACCCCGCCTGGTGCGTGCCGAGGCGGCGACCTTCCGCTACCCGGCTGCGGACGTCGACGCGCTGCGTCCCACCGACGTGACCCTGCGCGCCGGCGAGGCCCTGGCGCTGACCGGTCCCAACGGGTCCGGCAAGTCGACGCTCGCGCTGTGCCTGGCCGGGCTGCTCCGGCCGACCGGGGGCGAGGTGCTCGCCGAGCCGGCGCTGGACCCGCCGGATGCCGCCGCGGCCGATGTGGCGCTGGCCGGGCCGCGACCTGGTCGCCCGGGTCGGGACGGTGTTCCAGGACCCGGAGCACCAGTTCGTCGACGTCGACGGTGCGCGCCGAGCTGATGGTCGGGCCGCGGCGGGCCGGCCACGGACGAGACGGCGGCTGGTCGGCGTGCCGACGAGCTGCTGGAGCAGCTCGGGCTGACGGCGCTGGCGGCAGCGAACCCGTTCACGCTGTCGGGCGGCGAGAAGCGTCGGCTCTCGGTGGCGACCGCCATCGCGACCGCGCCCGGGGTGGTCGTCGCGGACGAGCCGACGTTCGGGCAGGACGCGCTGACCTGGGCGGTGCTGGCCGGGCTGCTCGCCGACCTGCGCGACGACGGCTGCGCCCTGGTGATGGTCACGCACGACACCGACCTGGTCGACGCGGTGGCCGACGTCCGCCTCGAGCTCGTCCCGACCGCGAGGGCTGCCGGTGAGCCTGCTCGTGCCGCTGGCGCCGGACCCGGACGCGGCGCTGGCGCGGCTCAACCCGGTCGCGAAGCTCGCGGCCGTCGGCATCGTCACGGTCGGCATGCTGCTGTCGCTGGACGCTGTCACCCCGGCGTGTGCTGCTCCTGATCGAGGTGCTGGCGTTCCCGTTCGACCGGCGTGCGGCTCGGCACGCTGCTGCGCCGGTCGTGGCCGCTGCTGCTGAGCATCGCCGGTGTCTGCGTCGCCAACGTCGTGGCGGTCGACGGGGGGGACGTGCTGCTCGACCTCGGCCCGGTCGAGGTCACCAGCGGCGGGCTGGAGTCGGCGGCGGCCGTGGCCTTGCGGCTGCTCGCGCTGACCCTGCCGGGCATCGTGGTGCTGGCCGCGACCGACCCGATGGACCTCGCCGACGCGCTGGTGCAGCGCTGGCACGTCCCGGCCCGGTTCGCCTACGGCGCGCTGGCCGCGCTGCGGCTGCTGCCCCTGCTGTCCGCCGACTGGCAGATGATCGGGCGGGCCCGCCGCGCTCGAGGCCTGGACGCCGGCCGGTCACCGGTTGCTGCACCTGCGGGCGTTCGCCGGGCAGGTGTTCTCGGTGCTGGTGGCCGCCGTCCGCCGCGGGGTGCGACTGGCGCCAGGCGATGGAGGCGCGGGGCTTCGGGGCGACCGGCGTCGAGCGGACGGTGGCCCGGCCGCAGCCGATGCGCCGCGGCGACTGGCTGCTGCTGGCCGCCACGCTCGCCGCCGTCGTGCTGGCGACAGCCGTGTCCGTGGCCGTCGGATCCTGGCGGCTTCCCTTCGCCTGACCACCTGGCTCAGGGCCCGCGCGGTCGAGCACCGTCAGTCGCTCACGCGGGTCGTGCGGTGCGGCGGCGGGCGGCGGCGGCCGCGGGGCTGGGGCCGAGGACCGCGGACGAGCAGCCGGGTCGCCGCCCGGCCGACCAGCCGGGCGGCCGGGTCCGGCAGCAGCGGGCGCGCGGCTAGCAGCGGGCGCAAGTCCGGCGGGAGCGTGGCGACCGCCGCCGCGGCCACCACCCGGTAGGGCACCGCGCACCCGCGGCGGGAGCGGCGGGTCGAGCAGGAACCGGTGGGCGTCGCCGTCGTGGCGGGCGTGACGGCGAGCTGCGGCAGGTAGTGGTCCCAGGCGGCCGCGCAGCCCGGCCCGGTCGTGCGGCACGTGGGCGGCGCCGAGCCGCTCGCCCGACGACGGCCATGTCGGCGAGGTAGCGGTCGAGGTCGAACGCGGTGCGGCCCAGCCGCCGCACCGACTCGGCCAGCGAGTCGGCCAGGGCGAGGTGCACCCAGCCGAGCAGGTCGGGGTCGCCGGCGTCGTACGGCCTGGCCCTCCGGGCGTCCGGCCGCGGACCGGCGCGTGCGCCCGCCGCACCCGCTCGCAGGCCTGCTCGGCCTGCGGCGACGGTGCCGAAGGTCGTGACCGTGACGAACGCGGCGGTGCGCTGCAGCCGGCTCTCGGGGTCCTCGCGGTAGCCCGAGTGCTGGTCGAAGCCGGCCAGCACCGTCGGGTGCATCGCCTGGACCAGCAGCGCGCGGACCCCTCCGACGAGGGTGGCCGCGTCGGCGTGCACCGCCCAGATGGTCGACCCGGGGCCGAACCAGCCGTCGTCGCCCGGCTCGCCGATCGCGCGCACCCAGGGCGCCGCGCCGTCCGGGTCGCCCGTCAGCAGGGTCCGCACGGCCGATCGCGCGGCGGCGACAGGCACCGGCCCCAGCCTCCTCACCGCGTCCAGCGTTCGGGGGTGCGCCGGGCGCTCGAGTGGTGCCAGCCACACCACCGATCGGCCGGTCAGCACGATCGTCACACGTCTCTTACCCGACGAGTCTGGACGCAGACGCAGGGAGCCTGCCCTGCCCGGACCCGAAGGGGGCGCGCCATGGCTGCGACGGCCACCGCCACCCGGCCCGGCACCGGCCGGCTGGACGCGCCGCCTGCGGGAACCTGGCTGATCGACCCGGCCCGGGCGGTCGTCGCCTTCGCCGGCCGGTCGTCGTTCCTGGCGCCGACGATCAGCGCCCGCTTCGCCGAGGTCAGCGGCACCGTCGAGGTGGGGTCCGAGAACTCGGTACGCGTGGAGGTCGACGTCACGTCGCTGACGACCGGCTGCCGGGCGTACGACGAGGTGATCTCGACCTTCGACCCCTTCGACGCGGCGCACTTCCCGGTGGCGGTCTACCGCAGCACCGCGGTGAGCTGGACCCAGGACGGCGCGCTGATCGACGGCACCCTCACGCTGCGGGGGGTCACGCGCACGGTGTCCCTCACCGCGAGCTACGTCGTTGGTCGCCGCGCCGACCGGATGCTCGTCCGGGCCGGCGGGCTCGATCGACCGCGAGGCGTTCGGCGTCCGCTTCGACGTACCGGGCGTCGGCAAGCTGGTGCCCCGCGTCCTGCGCCTCGAGATCGACGTCGACGTCGTACGCCTCTAGCCACGCGATGCGCCGAACCGCGGCCGCTGACTCCCCGACACAACTGGGGTCCGTGATGCGTCCTGTGCCGTCCTGGTGACGAGCGCCGCGGGTTGGGCCGGAATCCGGGAAGGTCACCGACCCGGGCGACCGGTCGACCTAGGCTGCCGCATCGTGAGCGACGCGAGCAGCGGTCCGCAGGCGAGCATCCCGGCGCTGCAGATGGCCGGGGTCCGCCGGACGTACGAGGCCGAGACCGCCCCGGTCCGCGCCCTGCGCGGGGTGGACCTCACCGTCGGGACGGGCGAGTTCGTCGCGCTGATGGGCCCGTCCGGCTGCGGCAAGTCGACCCTGCTGCACCTGGCGGCCGGGCTGGACCGGCCGGACGAGGGCTCGGTGCGGCTGGCCGGCGAGGAGCTCACCGACGCTCTCGCGAGAGCCGGCTGTCCAAGGCGCGCCGCCGCCACGTCGGCCTGGTGTTCCAGTTCTTCCACCTGCTCGAGGGCATGAGCGTCGCCGAGAACGTCGGCCTCGCCGCGATGGTCGCCGGCGCGTCCCGGCGGGACGCGGACGCGCGCGCCCAGGAGCTGCTCGACCTGCTGGGCCTGCTCGACAAGGCGCACCGGCTCGCCGACGACGCTGTCCGGCGGCCAGCGGCAGCGGCTCGCGATCGCCCGGGCGCTGGCCAACTCCCCGACCCTGCTGCTCGCCGACGAGCCGACCGGGTGCGCTGGACAGCGACGGCGCCGAGGAGGTGCTCGACGCTCTTCCGCCGGCTGCACGAACGCGGCCAGAGCATCCTGATGGTCACCCACAACCCCGAGGTCGCGGCCGGCGCGTCGCGGATCGTGCACCTGCGCGACGGGGTGGTCACCGACGACGCAGCCAGGCGACCGGCTGGCGGTGTCCGGCACAGTGACCTTCTCCCTCGGCGCCCAGACGCCCGCGGTCACGCGCCAGCGGGTCCAGCTGGTCGTCGCCGCCGGGCTGCTCGCGCTGACCGTCGCCGCGACCGTCGGTGTCGCAGTGCGGCTGCTCGGCGCGCGGTCGACCGGAGGCTGGCTGGTCGTCGGGGCGGTGCTCGCGCTGCTGCTCGTCGGGGGCGCTGGCCGGCGGTCTGACCCGCGTACGCCGGGACGCCGAGCCGGGTCCTCGCCGCAGCGGCGGCCCTGGCCGGGCTCGGCGCCGCCGTGCTGCTGGGGCTGCTGGTCGTCGTGCTGGTGCTCGGCCGGCTGCCGCGACGCCGACGAGCGGACGCGTCGTGCTCCCGGCGGTCCTGGGCCTTGCTGCGGCGGCGCTCTGCTTCGCCCCGCTGCGGCCGTGCGATCACGTCGGCGACCCGGCGATCGACGACCGGGCTGCGGCGCTCGCCCGGAGGCGGTGCTGGAGGCGTTCGGCGACCGCGGGACCCGCGACGTACCGCTCGAGGAGCTGCTGCGCCAGCTCGCCGAGTCGCTGCGGGCGTCGCTGGGCGCTGCACAGCGTCGAGGTGTGGACCGGCGACAGCGCAGGCTGCAGCCGGCTGCTCTCGGTCCCGCACCGGGCCGGCGCCGACCACCGCACTCGGCGCCGAGGACGCCACGTGCTCCGGCGCGCGCCGGAGTCGCCGGCGAGGCCTGGCTGCGCGCTGTGGCTGCCGCAGCTGCTCGTGGGGCGAGGCGACGCCCAGGTGCGGGTCGCGCCGGTCGGCTACGGCAGCGACCTGCTCGGTGCCCTCGTCGTGGAGCAGCCCCGGGACGGGCGAGCGGATCCGGTCCGACGACGAGCGCACGTTGGGCGAGGTCAGCCGGCGGCTCGGGGTGGTCCTGCACAACCGGGCGCTCGACGCAGCGCTGCAGGCGAGCCTCGACGACCTGCGGCGCACCAACGCCGAGCTGCGGGCGTCGCGTCTGCGGCTGGTCTCGGCCGCCGACGCCGAGCGCCGCCGCATCGAGCGCGACATCCACGACGGTGCGCAGCAGCACCTCGCCGCGCTCGCGGTCAACCTCGGCCTGGCCCGCCAGCTGCTGGCCGACGAGTCGGAGGACCGTTCCTCGGTCGCCGAGCTGCTCGCCGAGATGAGCGGCGACGTGCGCGCCACCATCGCCGCAGGTGCGCGACCTCGCGCACGGCATCTACCCGCCGCTGCTGCGCCAGGCCGGGCTGCCCGACGCGCTGCGGGCGGCCGCCCAGCGCAGCCCGGCTCCGGTGACCGTCTCGGCCCACGGCGTCGGCCGCGCGGGCGCCGAGGTCGAGGCGGCGGTCTACTTCTGCGCCTCGAGGCGCTGCAGAACGTCGCCAAGCACGCGCCCGGCGCGGCGACCGAGGTGCGTGCTGACCGAGACGCCCGGCGAGCTGGCGCTGGAGGTGTCCGACGACGGCCCGGGCTTCGACCCCGCGACGGCCGAAGGCGGGCAGGGCCTGCAGAACATGACCGACCGGCTCGGTGCGGTCGGCGGTCGGCTGCGCTGGGAGTCCGACGCCGGGACAGGGCACCCGGCTGCACCTGCGGGTCCCGCTGACGGCGGTGCGCCGTGAGCCGCGACGCCGTGCGCGCGGTGGCCCGCAGCGAGCTGCGCCGGCGGTGGGTCTCGCTGCTCGTCCTGGGCGTGCTCGCCGGGCTGGTCGGCTCGGTCGTGGCCGGGGCGACCGGCGTCGCCCGGCGCACCGCCACGGCGTACGACCGGCTGGTCGCCGCCACCCACCTCGACGACGCGCGCGTGATCGTGTTCTCCGAGGGTGTCGACGTCGGGGAGATCGCCGACTTCCCCGGCGTCACTCGGTCGTGGCGGTCCCGCCAGGTGATCGGTCAGCTGGTCGGGGCACCGGTGACCTACATCAGCGTCTCGAGCGGGCCGCCGCGACCGGCCGACCTGTTCACCCCGGTGGTGATCGACGGCCGGGCACCGCGCGACGACGCGGCCGACGAGGTGCTGGTGCCCTCGGTCCTTCGCGGACGACCTGGCGGCTGCGCGTCGGCGACCCGCTGCCGCTCAAGCTGCTGACCCCGGAGGAGGTCACCCAGTTCGACACCGGGTTCGGCGAGCCGGACGGACCGCAGGTCGACCTCACCGTCGTCGGCATCGCACGGGTCGCCCGGACGTGGGTGGGCGGCGGCGTCGGGCCGGTCCTCGGGACCCCGGCGCTGGCGGCGGCCCAGCCGGAGAGCCAGATCGGCGAGAACGTGCTGGTGCGGCTGGCCGACGGTCCGGCCGGCGTGCCGGCGTTCGAGCGCCGGCTGGCCCGCCTCCGGGCGAGCGGCCCGGTCGGCCCGGCCGGCGAGGAGTTCGGGACCCTGGAGTCGACGTACCCCACGTCGCAGACCGACCCGGAGGTCACGCGCGGCGATCTCGACCCTCGTCGCCGGTCAGGTGGTGTTCGTCGGGCTGGCCGTCCTGGGCGGCCTGCTCGCGCTCGCCCAGGGCCTGGCCCGCCACCACGCGGCCGGCGCGACCGACCAGCAGATCGAGGCGGCGCTGGGGCTGACCCGCTCGCGAGCGGGTCCTCGCCCGGCTGGCACCCGCCGTCCTGGGTGCCGGTGTCGCTGCGGCGCTGACGGCGGGGGGCGCGCTGCTGGCCGGCCGGGTCGAGCCGCTCGGGCCGCTGCGCGCCTACGAGCCCGAGCCCGGGCTGGCTGCCGGACCCGCTCGTCGTCGGCCTCGGCGCGCTGCTCACCGCCCTGGTCGTTCCTCGCGCTGGCGGCGGTCACGGCGGCGCGGGTGATCCGGCCGGAGCGGACCGGCGTCGACGTCCGCCCGGCCGCCGGTCGGGCTGTCGCTGCTCGGCCGGCGGGCACCGGCGCTGGCCGGCATGACCTTCGCGCTGCGGGGCGGCCGGTCCGGACCGGTCGGCGGCTCCACCGGCGCGGTGCCGGTGCGCGCCACCCTGGCGGTGGCCGTGCTCGGGCTCTGCGGTGTCGTCGCGGTGGCGACCTTCGCCGCGAGCCTGGACCGGCTCGGCGAGACACCGGCCCGCTACGGCTGGGCCGGCCGACTTCGCGATCATCGACTCGCGAGCCGTTCGACCTCGAGGACCTGGCCGCCGACCCGCGGGTCGCCGCGCTGGTCGACAGCTCGGCGAGCGCCGGTGCAGCATCGCCGGCCGGCGGGTGCAGGGCATCGTCCTCGCGGCCGCTGCAAGGGCGAGACGCCGCTGACCGTGCTGGCCGGGCGCCTGCCGCGGCGCGACGACGAGGTGGCGCTGGGCAGCCGCGAGGCCGACCGGCTCGGCGCGACGGTCGGCTCGACGGTCGCGCTTGACGACGTACGACCGGGACGGTGCCGCGGTCGCCGGACGCTGCGCGTGGTCGGGCTGGTGATCACCCCGCCGGTCAGCGAGGGGCTTCGGCGACGGCGCGTTCCTCACCGCCGCGCACGGCGCAGCGGCCGCGGCTCGGTCGACGGCGTTCACGACGGCGTTCGTCGACGTGGCGCCGGGGGTCGACGCGCAGGCGATGTACGCCGAGCTGGCGCGGCGGCTCGAGATGATCCCGCGCGGCGCGGCCGGCGGAGGTGCGCAACCTGGTCGACCTCGGCCGGCTGCCGACGCTGCTGGCCGCGTTCCTCGCCCTGCTGGCCGTCGCGGTGCTCGCGCACTCGCTGGTGCTGACCGCGCGGCGCCGCGCGCCGGACCTCGCGGTGCTGCGGGTCATCGGGCTCACGCCCGGCCAGGTCGGTGGCGCGCTGGTCGCGATGGCGCTGACGATCGGCGCTGGTCGGGCTGGCGTTCGGGCCGCTGCTCGGGCTGGCCGTCGGGCCGGGTGGTCTGGGGCGAGGTCGCGACCGGCATCGGCGCCGCCGGTGACCCGGCGGTGCCGTGGCGCTGCTGCTGGCCGCCGTGCCGGTCGTGCTGATCGGCACCGTCGCTGGTCGCCCTGCTCCCCGCCCGCCGGGCGGCCACGCTGCGTCCCGCCGCGGTGCTCCGCGCCGAGTGACGCGCCGGGCGAGCCGGTCAGTCGGTCGCGGGTCGGCAGTGGCTCGCGGCGGCGTCGGCCCAGAGCCGGGCGAGCAGGTCGGCGGCGCAGCTCCTCCTTGTGCGAGGTACGCCGCCGCGCCGCTGTCCGCGGCGTCCGCCGGCAGGTCGCTGCGCTGGTAGGTCGAGCAGAGGAACACCACCGGTGCGCCGTCAGCGGCCGGATCAGCGCCGGGTCGCCGCGATGCCGCCGATGCCCGGCATGTTGATGTCCATCAGCACCAGGTCGGGCCGCAGCTCGGTCGACCTGCGTCAGCGCCTCCTCGCCGGTGGCGGCCTCGCCGACGAGCTCGAACCCGGCGTACGCCGCAGCACGCGCGGCGGCCGCCACCCGGAACGGGCCGCTGGTCGTCCACGACCAGCACGCGCACGGGCTGCCGCTCGTCCGGTCATGCCGCCCAGTGTGCCGCCGCGTCGGCGGGCCGGCGTGGAGCAGGTGCGACCGTGCCCGCACCGAGGTGTGGCCAGCCCCCTACGCCGGCGTGGAGCCGTGCTCGTGCAGGTAGACCAGCACGGCCTTGACCCGGCGGTTGAGGTCGCGCTCCTCGGTCAGCGCCGAGCTTGGAGAAGATCGAGTTGGTGTGCTTCTCGATCGCCCGCTCGGAGAGGAAGAGGCTGGCCGCGATGGCCGCGTTGCTCTTGCCCTGCGCCATCTCGCCGAGCACCTCGAGCTCGCGCGGGGTCAGGGTCGCGAGCGGGCGTCTGCCGCGGGCCCTGGTTGGCGGCGACCAGCTGCTCGACGACGGTCGGGTCGATGACCGAGCCGCCCTCCGCGACCGCGCTGCACCGCGCTGGTCAGCTCGCCGACGTCGCCGACCCGCTCCTTGAGCAGGTACGCCCGGCCGCCGGAGCCGCCCTCGAGCAGCTGCAGCGCGTACGACGCCTCGGCGTGCTGGCTGAGCAGCACCACGCCGATGTGCGGGCGCTCCTGGCGCAGCTGCAGCGCCGATCTGGATGCCCTCGTCGGTCTTGGTCGGCGGCATCCGGATGTCGCTGACGACGACGTCCGGCTCGTGCTCGACGACGGCCTTCTGCAGCGACGGCAGGTCGGCGACCGACGCCGACCAGCTCCAGCGCGTCGTCGTGCGCGATCAGCCGCTCGAGCCCCTGCCGGAGCAGGGCGTTGTCCTCGGCCAGCAGCACCCGGATCGTCACCGGCTCACCCTATGTGGCGGACCCGGCCCCGGGCCGCAATCCGACGACGTATACGCGGTCCACTGCCGCTTGGCGTGGCATCGACGCCGACGCCGGGTGCGGTCACGTACGGGTCAGCGAGCGGTCAGGACTGCATGCGGGACATGGCGAGGGTGACGAGGGTGATCAGCGCCTGCTTGGTGGCCTGGCGGTTGCGGGCGTCGGTGTAGAAGACGGGCACCTCGTCGCGTACGGCGAGAGCCGACCGCACGTCCTCGATCGAGTGCTTGGCCACGCCGTCGAAGCAGTTGACCGCCAGCACGAACGGGATCTGCCGGGCCTCGAAGTAGTCGACCGCGTCGAAGCACGACTCGAGCCGCTCGGTGTCGACCAGGACGACCGCGCCGATCGCGCCGGTGACCAGGTCGTCCCACATGAAGTGGAACCGGTCCTGGCCGGGCGTGCCGAACAGGTAGAGCCACAGGTCGCCGGGCAGCGCGATGCGACCGAAGTCCATCGCCACCGTGGTGGAGGTCTTGCGGTCCGAGACGCCGCCGGCGTCGTCGACGCCCGACGCTGTGCTCGGTCATCGCCGCCTCGGTCGACAGCGGCTCGATGTCGGAGATGGACCCGATGAAGGTCGTCTTGCCGACGGCGAACCCGCCGGCGACGACGATCTTGACGGTGATGGGGGCTACCGGCGCACTTCCCGCCGGCTGCTGCGCGGGAGGCTCCGGAGCCACCGTGACGTCAGAGCGAGGAAATGCCATTGAGAACACTCTCCAGGACCTTGAGGTTGGTGGCTGGGGATGCCGTCGCGGCCGGCGAGCCGGAGTGCACGACGACCAAGCCGCTCGTCGGCGAGGTCACCGACGAGGACGCGGACGACGCCGAGGGGCAGGGACAGGTGCGCCGAGAGCTCGGCGACCGACAGGATCTGGTCACGGGCCAGGTCGAGGATGCGCCGGCGCTCCGAGGTGCCCGACCGGGTCGTGCGCACCGGTGACCCCGCGCACGAGCGCCTCCAGCGCGAGGCCGGAGCGGACCGGTCGGGTCCGGCCGCGGGTCAGCGCGTAGGGGCGTACGACGCGGGCCTCCTCGACCGTCTCCTCCTCGTAGAGGTCGTGGTGGCCGGCGCCGCTGCGCCGGTCAGGATCGGTGGGGCCGGTCACGGGTCACCTCTCCGCGCCCACGGGCCGCAGTCCGGAGGCCACCGAGCGCCCAGCGGCAGCCGCGAGCGCATCTCGCTCGACCAGCTGCGGGGTCATCGTCGCCTCGGCCCGGGTCACCAGCAGGGTCATCTCGTAGCCGACCATCCCGACGTCGCAGGTCGCGTCGGCCGCCACCGCGAGCACCGAGCCGTCGCTGATGCTCGTCGTGAACAGGAACAGGTGGTCCATCTCGACGATCGACTGACGGACCTCACCGGCGGCGAGCTGGCGGGCCGCGCCGCGGGTCAGGCTGGACAGCCCCGACACGATCGCCGAGAGCTGGTCGCCCTGGGTCCGGTCGAGCTCGTCGGACATGGCCATGAGCAGACCGTCGGCCGACACCACGAGGGTGTGCCGCACGCCGGGGACGCTCTTCACGAAGTTGCCCAGCAGCCAGCTGAAGTTGGCCGCCTCGGTGCTGAGAGTGCTCACGTCGTGTGGTCCTTGTCTCGTCGGTGGGGTCAGCTGGTCTGGTCGTCGCTGGTCTGGTCGTCGCTGGTCTGGTCGTCGCCGGCAGGTCGCCCGGCCGCGCTCCACGCCGGCCCGGAAGCCGGAGAGCATCCCGCGCACGTCGCTGGCGGTGCGCGACCTGGCCGGGCGGCGGCGGTGCCGCCGCGGCGACCGGGGTCGGGGGTGGCCTTTCGGGTACGTCGGACGAGGCCGGTGTCGCGGGACCTCCGCGGCGGGCTGCGGATCCAGCGCCGGCGCGAAGGACGGCTCGTAGAGCCCGCGCAGCTCGGACAGCGCCGACGACGTGAGGTCCGACCGCGCCGTGAGGGCGGCCGAGTGGTCCTCCGTCGCCGCGTGACGGGCTGCGGCAACGACGACGCGACCGGGCCGCGAGACGGCAGGCCGGCGCCGACCGACACCGGTTCGGCCGGTGCTGCCCGGCGGGCGGGGAGGGCCGGCTCGGCCGGCGGCCGGTCGACGGCGGGAGCGACCGGCGCGGCGACCTCGGCGACGGGCACGGGGTCAGGAACGGCGGGCACGGACCGGAGCGGGCGACCTCGGCGACGGGCGCGGGGTCAGGAACCCGGCGGGCAGCCGACGGGACGGGGTCGGAGCAGGCGACGGGCGCCGGGGCGACGGGAGCGGTCGGCGCGAGGTCGGCCGTGGACCGGCTCCGGTGTCAGCACTGGTGCCGGCTGGCGCGGCGGGAGCGGATGGCGTTGCCGGCCGAAGCGACCGCCGGTCGGAGGGCCGGGCAGGATGTCGACGGCGGCGGCGAACTGGAAGCGCTGCACCGGCTCGGGCTGCGGGTCCGGCTCGGGCTGGGTCTCGGGCGCCGGTTCGGGCGGCGCTCGGCGGGTCGTCCAGTGCGACCGGCTCGGCCACGGTGACGGCCTCGTCCGCGACCGGCTCGACCTCGACCTCGTCCGCGACCGGCGCGACCTGACCTCGTCCGCGACCGGCGCGACCCTCGACCTCGTCAGCAACCGGCTCGACGACGTCCGTCGACCGGCTCGAGCGTCGTTCCACCTGGTCGAACGTGGCCGGGTCGCGGTGGTCCGCAGCGACCGAGAAGACGTCGGAGGAGCACCTCGACGGTGACCGGCTCGACGGCCTCCGGCACCGGCGTCACGGGTGCCGCTGCGCGCCTTCGACCGCCGGGGCAGCGACCAGCGCCGCGCCGGCTTGGGCGGTGCGGGCTGCTGCTCCGACGACCTCGTGACGAGCTGCTCGACCTCGTCGACCGGCTGGTCGCCTCGACCGGCGCTCGACTCGACCGCGTCGGCGGCCTCGTCAACGACCGGCTCGACCTCGTCGACGGCAGGCCCTCGAACACGCCTGCGGAAGGCTGGTGGTGACGACGGTCCCGGCCGTGCGACCCCGGCGCAGCTGCACGGTCGCGCCGAGCCGCGCCGCGAGCCGGCCCACGACGAACAGGCCGAGCCGCTGCGAGACGGCGATCTCGGCGACCGGCGGGTGCGCGATCCGCTCGTTGGCGTCGGCGATCTCCTCCTCGGACATGCCGAGCCCGTAGTCAGTGACGGTCACGTCGACCCCGTGGCCGGTGCAGCGACGCCGCGACGACGACCCGGGTCTCCGGGTTCGAGAAGTGCGTCGAGTTCTCGAGCAGCTCGGCCAGCAGGTGCGCGACGGTGAGCGCGTAGCCGGCCGGACACGTCCGGGTCCTCGGACATCGACAGGTCGATCCGGTCGAACGCCTCGATCTCGCCGACGGCGGTGCGGATGACGTCCGAGAGAGGCAGTGCCGAGCGCAGCCGACGGGTCGCGTCGATGCCGGCGAGCACCAGCAGGCTCTCGGCGTTGCGGCGCATCCGGGTCGCCAGGTGGTCCAGGGTGAACAGCCGCTCGAGGACGTCGGGGTCCTCCTCGCCGGCCTCCATCTGGTCGAGCGCCTTGAGCTGGCGGCCGAGCAGCACCTGGTTGCGCCGGGCGACGTTGACGAACATCTCGGCGATGCTCGAGCGCAGGGCGGCCTGCTCCTTGGCGACCTGCACGGTGACGTCGTTGACGGTGTTGAACGCCTGCGCGAGCCGACCGATCTCGTCGCGCGACTCGACGGGGATCGGCTCGACGACCACACCCGGGCCCTCGCCGGGGGTCTGCATCCGCTCGACCATCCGCGGCAGCTCGGCGCCGATGTCACCGGCGGCGACCGTCAGACGGCGCAGCGGCCGGGTGATCCGGCGGGCCAGGCCGATGGCCAGCATCAGGGCCAGCCCGAGGCCGAGCACCGCGACGGTCACGAGGACGAGCGTGCGCCGCTCCTGGGCGAGCTGGGTGGTCTCGGAGACCCGCGCGATGTCGTTCACCAGCGACGACTCCGCGTTGGTCATCGCCGAGATGCGCGAGTTCGCCGCCATCACCCACTCGACCGCTGCCCCGATGTCCGGCTCGCTGCCCTTGAGCAGGTCGGGCAGCTCGCGACGTACCTGGTCGATCTCGTAGTTCTGCGCGCCGGCGAGCTTGTCCTCCAGAGCCGGAGAAGGCCGCGGCCGGTGCCGATCCCTGGAAGTCCTGGAGCGCCTCGCGCTGCTGGGCGGCAAGAGCCGACGCCTGGGCGAACTCCGCCTCGTTCGAGCCCGCCGGAGCACGATCGCGACCTCGACCAGGTCCCGCTCGTGCGAGGCGTACTCGATGCCGCGCGACAGCGCCTGGTAGGCCTCGAGGGTCTGACCGAGCTCGGCGGTGCCGGTCGGACGACAGGACGCCGGGCAGGTCGAGGTCGGCCCGGATCACCTTGCCGTAGAAGACGTCCGTCTCGGTGGCGAAGAACCGGCCGGCGTCGACCGAGGCGCGCGCGCCAGTCAGCTCGCCGTGGACGGCGGTGGACCGAGCGACGGCGAGGCGCACCGCCTCGGACATCCCGTCGACGGGCGATGCCTCGACCAGGATGTCCAGCTCGCGCAGCTGCTGGTCGGTGAACCGCCGCTGGGCGACCATCGCGTCCTCGCTGCGCCGCCGCTGGGGGACTGCAGGTGGTTCAGGGTGACGCTCCGCTCCTCCTGCAGGCTGTGCACCACGGCGTTGACCTGGACCGCGACCTCGGTCAGCGCGTTGATCTGACCGGCCCGTCGCGCCTCCGTCACCTGGTTGGCGACGAGGAGTCCGGTGACGACCGCGAGCAGCAGAGTCGGGATCGCCAGGACAGCGAGAAGCTTGGTGCGCACTCCAGCGTCACGCAGCATGCAGACACTCCACAGGTCGGCGTCGTCGTCGGTCGGCGGACATCCCGGCGTCCGTCGGAGCCGGGAAAGGCGGTCATACCTGGCATCGGCCGGTCGCCCGGGGTCCTTGAGCAGGCCCGCTCGGCCGGGCTTCCTAGGGTGTCGTCCATGAGAGCCGTGGTGCTGACCGGTCCGGGTGGCCCCGAGGTGATGCGGTGGGACGAGGTGCCCGACCCGGGGCCCGGCCCGGGCGAGGTCCTGATCGACGTGGTCGCCAGCGCCGTGAACCGCGCCGACCTCCTCCAGCGGCAAGGCCACTACGACCCGCCGCCGGGCAGCCTCGCCCTACCCGGGGCTGGAGGTCTCCGGCCGGGTGTCAGCCCTCGGCGAGGGCGTCGACGCGGCCGGTGGGGTCGCGGTCGGCGACGAGGTGTGCGCGCTGCTGACCGGCGGCGGGTACGCGGAGAAGGTCGCCGTCCCGGTCGCCCAGGTGCTGCCGCTGCCGACAGGCGTGGACCTGGTCGACGCCGCCGCGCTCCCGGAGGTGGTGGCCACGGTCTGGTCCAACGTCTTCATGCTGGGCGGCCTGCGCCCGGGCGAGACGATCCTCGTCCACGGCGGCGCGTCGGGCATCGGCACCATGGCCATCCAGCTGGCGCGCGAGATGGGCGCACGGGTGATCGTGACCGCCGGCTCCGCCGCGAAGCTGGACCGCTGCCGTGAGCTCGGGGCGACGTGCTCATCAACTACCGCGACGAGGACTTCGTCTCACGCGTACGCGAAGAGACCGACGGTCATGGCGCCGACGTCGTGCTCGACCTGATCGGCGCGAAGTACCTGGCGCGCAACGTCGAGGTGCTCGCCACCAACGGCCGACTGGTCGTCATCGGCCTGCAGGGCGGCACCAAGGCCGAGCTCGACCTGGGGCTGCTGCTGCGCAAGCGGGCCGCCGTGATCGCCACCAACCTGCGCGGCCGGCCGGCCGACGGAGAAGGCCGCCATCATCGCGTCGGTGCGCGAGAACGTCTGGCCGCTGGTCGGGTCCGGCAGCGTCCGGCCGGTGGTCGACCGGGTGCTGCCGATGGCCGAGGCCGCCGAGGCGCACCGCGTCCTGGAAGCCGGCGAGGCAGTCGGCAAGGTCCTGCTCACCACCTGACCGACCCTGAATGTGCGCCCGACACACCGTCGCGGCGGCGTGTCTGGTGCGGTGGCGCAACGACGATCATCCGGCCGGCCGTGCTCACCTGGCTGCGTCCCGGCTGACCAGGCGCTCGCGGATCCGGGCAGCCACCTGCCGCGGTTCGTCGACCCAGAAGCTGACCCGGCTGACGGTCAGCTCGCCACCGCGCGTCGGCACCGCCATCGGCGCATGCAGCTGGACCTGGATGTTCACCTGTCCCGACACCCCCACCCGCAGGTCGGTCCCGGACCTCGGTCTCCAGGGGCTGCAGGCTCCACATCGAGCTGGGAGGTCGGCCTCCTTGGTCGTGACCGAGGCCATGGCCTCCCAGGGCACGCCGGATGTCGACGAACCCGCCGTTGCGCACTCGCAGGCCGACTCGGACATCAGGTGCGGCCGGGTGCGCAGCCCGGCCAGCCAGCCGAGCATCCAGACCAGCGTCCATACCCCAAGCGCGATCGAGACGACCCGGGCGCTGCTGCCACGGCAGCAGGATGTGCAGCAGCGGCACCTCGGCCGCCGACGCGAAGATCCACAGGCACATGACTGGCGTGACGAGCTGCGCGTAGCCGACGGGCTCGTCACCGGGACCGACCGACGGCCGGCGTACGACCCAGCGAAGCAGGTTGCGGTACATCGCCAGCTCGAAGACGACTGCGTGCCACAGCAGTCGCGGGACCTTCCGCAGGAAGCCGGTCATCCGGTCGCCCCTCCGGCGGCGGCCCCGGACCCCGCGCCGCCTCCGCCTCCGCCTCCGCCTCCGCGATCATCGCCTTGAGCCGATCGATGACGCCGCCGAGCAGCGTGCTGAACTGCACCGACCTCGGACTCGGTCAGCGGGCCGAACAGCCCGGTCGCCAGCTCCACCTGGCCGCGCGCCATCTCCGCCGCGAGGCGGGCGCCGTCGTCGGTGAACCCGACCAACGTGGCCCGCCGGTCGGTCGGGTGCGGGCGACGCACGACCAGCCCGGACGCCTCCAGCCCGTCGACCAGCCCGGTGATGTTGCGCGGGCTGACCCGCAGCGCGTCGGCCAGCGCCCGCTGTGTGGACGGACCGCCGCGGAGCACCCACAGAAGGTGGGCCCGGGCCGGGGTGAGCCCGTCGCGCTCGTAGCTGCGGTTCATGTCGTCGGTGAGCAGCAGGGTCAGCTCGATGACCTGGTCGAGGGCGTGCTCCTGGCCGGCGTCCATATAGTGAAGATACATCACTATGTAGTCACGGAACCAAGGTCCCAGCAGAGATGGCCCGTCAGCTCACCGGCGACCGCTTCGTCCAGGCGTCGATCTCGAGCACCGGGCGCATCCCGACCGACTCGTAGATGCGCAGCGCACCGGTCACGTTCGCGATGTCCACGTGCAGCAGGACCGCCGACCGGCCGACCTCCGCCGAGGCGGCGAAGTAGGCGCGCAGCAGCGCGGTGCCGACGCCCTTGCCGCGGGCCTGGGGCAGAGTGCCGAGCGTCCGTACGTAGCCCGCGTTCTCGCTCCTGCATGAACTGCGTCGTGCCGACCAGCAACCCGACCGGCTCGCCGTCGACGTCGGCCAGCCAGACCTCGGCGAAGTCCGGCCCCCGGTCGGTCAGCCGCCCCAGCCACGACTCGTAGGTCCTCTCCACGTGCCCGAAGTGCTCGGTGAACGACGTGCTCTCGAGCCGGTGCGCGACCCGCAGGTCCTCCTGCCGACATGCCGGTCCGCCGGACCCGCACCCGCTGAGCCGGCGCGCACCACATCGGCCTCGTCGTCCAGGTCGATGCGCATCCGGGTGAAGGTGGTCTCGACGTCGTACCCGAGATCGGCCAGCCATCCCCGGGTCCGCTCGTCCTGCCGGTACACACCCATCCCGAGCACCACGCTGGTCGTGGCCGGCTTCCCGGGCGAGCTCGCGGCCTCGCTCCTCCAGCACGTCCAGGGCCGCCACACCGAGCCGCCCGTCGTGGTCGGGCAGCACGTAGACGTCCAGCTCAGCCCGCTCGCTGTCGCCCTCACGGGACACCCAGCCGTACGCGAGAAGAGTGCCGTCGGCGGCGTACCAGCCGTGCTGCTCGGCGTCCTGCCGGCGCAGGTCGGCTGCGATCTCGTCGTCGGTGAAGTCGACCCGGCCGAGCACGGCGACGTCGCTCGCCCGCAGCAGCGCCGTCACGTCGTCGAGGTCGTCAGGCCCCAGATCGCGTCGGGTCAGTCCTGCGGTGGCCGCCCCCGCGTCGGTCGTGGTCATGGCCGGGAAGCCTGCCAGCGGGGCCCGGCACGGTCCATCGCATTCCCCGTGGGCAAGGATGGGTGCATGACCGAGGAGCAGCAGGACCGAGCCGACGCCCCGGAAGGCCAGCGGGTGGTCGTCGTCGGGCCGAACGGCATGGCCGTCGAGGTGCCCGGCGGGCTGCAGGAGGGGGACGACGATCGGTCGGTCACCGACCTCGTCGACCAGCCGGCCAAGGTGATGCGGATCGGCAGCATGATCAAGCAGCTGCTGGAGGAGGTCCGGGCGTCCTCGCTGGACGAGGCGGCCCGGGTACGGCTCAAGGAGATCCACACCCGGTCCATCAAGGAGCTCGAGGAGGGCCTGGCGCCCGAGCTGGTGGAGGAGCTGGAGCGGATCTCGCTGCCGTTCACCGACGACGCGGTGCCCAGCGAGTCCGAGCTGCGGGTCGCGCAGGCCCAGCTGGTCGGCTGGCTCGAGGGGCTCTTCCACGGCATCCAGACCGCTCTGTTCGCCCAGCAGATGGCGGCGCGCGCGCAGTTCGAGGAGATCCGGCGCCGCGCCCTGCCGAGCGGGATGTCGATGCCCGGCGGCGAGGGCCAGCCCGGCCCCGAGCAGGGCCGCCCCAACACCGGCCAGTACCTGTAGGCGGTGCCTCCATCCCGCGCCGGCCCCCACCCCCGCTCGTTCCTCGTCGAACGTGACCGTCAGCCGAGTCCGGCAGCCCTTGGTGCCACGACATCGCGCGAGTCGCCGAGCTGGTACGGACCGGACTGCGACGTCAGACCGTCCGCCGGAGGGTGCAGCGCGGTACCTGGCTGGAACCGCTGCCCGGCGTGGTCTGCCGGACGACGGGCATCTTGACGACGTACCAGTGGCTGGTCGCGGCTTGCCTGTACGGCGGGGAAGGTGCCGCGATCAGCCACGGTTCGGCCGGCTCGTTCTGGGGATTCGGCCCGGCACCGGATCGCGTGCACCTGACCGTGCCGCACGGCCGGCACCTCCGCTCGACCGACGCCGTCCAGGTTCACCAGAGCCGGCGGCCATATCGACCGGAGCTGGTCGAGGACCTGCTGTTGACACCCCGGGCCCGAACTGCGGTCGACACAGCGCTTGGCTTGAGGACTTCCGCGGCCGTCGATGCTCACCTCGGACGCGTTCTCCAGAAGGGAGGCGTCTCGCTCGACCAGTTGGCGCACGAGCTTGACCTTGCCCCGCGGAGGGGGTCCCTGCTTCCGCGGCAGTCGCTCGCCGATCTGGCCATGGGCTCTCGATCGGCGGGCGAGGCACGCCTCCTTCAGCTGCTCCGACGGGCCGGGCTGCCGATGCCGGAGCTGAACGCGCCCGTCGTGACGTCGTTGGGCACTCGCTACGTGGACGCGTTGTGGAGGTGGCTCGGGAAGGGGGCCGAGGTCGACGGCCAGGCGTTCCACCTCGACGCGGCAGCGTGGCGGGCCGATCTGGTGCGTCAGAACGCGATCCAGACGACGGGGATCGTGCTGCTGCGGATCGCGGCTCGGCGGCTGTGGACCGAGCCGGAGTCCGTCGTCGCCGAGATCCGCACCTTCCTCGGCCCTCATCACCATGATCGAGAGGGGAACCAGGCCTGATGGAGGCCAGAATCCCCTCACGATCATGGAAGGGGGGTGCGCGGGCGGGTGCGCCGGAGCGTGCGCGGGCGCGCCACGGAGAGTCGCGCGGACGGTCAGAGGTCGAAGAGGCGCTCGAGCTCCTTGGCGACGCCGTCATCCTCGGGGGCGGCGACGACCCGGTCGACCGCGGCGAGCACCTCCGGGTGACCACCGGCCACGCCGTACGCGCGTCCGGCCCACGCCAGCATCGGCAGGTCGTTGGGCATGTCGCCGAACGCCACCACGTCCGCCGCGTCGATGCCGTACCGCTCGCACAGCCGGGCCAGCGACGTCGCCTTCGACACCCCCGCGGCGGAGATCTCCAGCAGTCCGGACGACGACGAGTGGGTCAGCTCCACCAGGTCGCCAGCCACCTCGCGCGCGGCAGCCAGCAGGTCGTCCGGCCCCATCGCCTCGTGGCGGGCGAGCAGCTTGGTGGCCGGCTGGTCGTAGATGCGCTCGAGCACGTCGACCTCGCGGGCCAGGGCGGACGTCCCACCGCGCGGCGTAGCCCTCCTCGCGGGAGAACCCCTCCGGGTTCTCGACCGCGAACGAGACGTCCGGGAGAACTTCGCGCAGCCGGCGGGCGACCTCGAGCCCGACCTCGACCGAGATGGGGAACGAGTCGACGACCTCCTCGGTGTGCAGGTCGTAGAGCAGCGCCCCGTTGGCGCAGACGGCGACCCCGGTGTGCCCGGTGCGCTTGGCGACGCCAGCCATCCAGCGGGGCGGCCGGCCGGTGACCAGGACGAGCGGCACGCCGCGCGCCTCCACCGCCTGCAACGCGGCGACCGTGCGGTCGGTGATCTCGCCGTCGTACGGGATGATCGTGCCGTCGAGGTCGGTGGCGACGAGTCGCGGTGGCTGCAGTGGCACGAGACGATCCTCGCCGATGCCTTCCCGGTGCCCTCGACCGCCACTAGCGTCGGGGCCCCTCGACGTCGATGAGGAGGCCCCGGTGGCGGACCAGCACAAGTTCCTGCTCGACGAGTCGGAGCTCCCGACCCGGTGGTACAACGTCATCCCCGACCTGCCGTCGCCGCCACCGCCACCGCTGCACCCCGGGACGCTGCAGCCGGTCGGACCGGACGACCTCGCGCCGCTGTTCCCGATCGACCTGATCCTGCAGGAGGTCACGCAGGACAGCTACGTCGACATCCCCGAGGAGGTGCTCGACGTCTACAAGCTCTGGCGACCCTCGCCCGCTCTACCGGGCGCACCGGCTGGAGAAGGCGCTCGGCACCCCGGCCCGCATCTACTACAAGTACGAGGGCGGGTCCCCCGCCGGGTCGCACAAGCCGAACACCGCCGTGCCGCAGGCGTTCTACAACAAGAAGTCCGGCGTCACGAAGGTCACCACCGAGACCGGCGCCGGGCAGTGGGGGACGGCACTCGCCTTCGCCTGCGCGGTCTACGGCCTCGAGTGCGAGGTATGGCAGGTCGGCGCGTCCTACGACGGCAAGCCGTACCGCAAGTCGGTGATGGAGGTGTTCGGCGCAACGGTCCACCGCAGCCCGTCGGACCGTACCGAGTCCGGACGGAAGGTCCTCGTCGACGACCCGCACCACCCGGGCAGCCTCGGCATCGCGATCAGCGAGGCGGTGGAGGTCGCTGCCGGTGACGACGCCACGCACTACGCGCTCGGCAGCGTGCTCAACCACGTTCTGCTGCACCAGACGGTCATCGGCGAGGAGGCGCTGCTGCAGATGGCGAAGGCCGGTGACTCGCCGGACCTCATCGTGGGGTGCACCGGCGGCGGGTCGAACTTCGCCGGGCTGGCGTTCCCGTTCCTGCGCGAGAAGCTGGCAGGTCGGATGTCACCGACGATCCGGGCCGTCGAGCCTGCGTCCTGCCCCTCGCTGACCCGGGGCACCTACGCCTACGACTTCGGCGACACGGCCGGCTTCACGCCGCTGCTGAAGATGCACACGCTCGGCCACGACTTCGTCCCCGACCCGATCCACGCCGGCGGCCTGCGCTACCACGGCATGAGCCCGCTGATCTCCCACGTCTACGAGCTCGGCCTGATGGAGGCCGTCGCGATCCCGCAGACCGAGTGCTTCACCGCGGCGGTGCAGTTCGCCCGCGCCGAGGGAATCCTGCCGGCCCCGGAGCCGACCCACGCCCTGGCGGCCTGCATCCGCGAGGCGCTGGCCTGCAAGGAGTCCGGCGAGGAGAAGGTCATCCTCACCGCGCTGTGCGGCCACGGGCACTTCGACCTGGCGCGCCTACGACGCTTTCCTCGGCGGCCGGATCGTCGACGAGGAGCTGACCGACGAGCGCTTCGCCGAGCCGCTGACCCGGCTGCCGCAGGTCGACCTCTAGGCCGACCGGCTGCGCCTCGAGCAGGCCGGCCACCAGGTCGCGCACCTGCTCGGGCGACCACTCCAACGTCGCGTCGCCGACGCTGAGGTCGACGACCTCGCCATCGGCCGACAGGTCGGTTGTGAAGCAGTCGCGACCAGGACCAGACCTTCGCCTCGGCCGCGTGCGCACGCATGGCGGCCGAGAGCGCCTCCCGCCGTTGCGCTCTCGAGGTAGACCCGGTGCATCATCGTCGTCACAGGAGGATCGGGTCCGACCGTCAGGTGCTCGACGAGGACGAGCTGGCCGCGACCGCCTGCGCGTGCCCGACGCAACGCGCCATCAGAGGTCACGCCCCGGCGCGCGCCGGACACCCTGGTCGAGCGGGCGCGGCGATGTCAAAGGTGCCGCCCCGCGACAGCGGGTTCCGCCATCTGACCTCTGCGGCGCTGCGCGAGTGGTGGCTGCCCATCCGGCTGGCCAGCACGCAGCCGGCCATGCCGCCGAGCCGTCCTTGTAGAGCGACAGGTAGACGCTGTCGAACAGCCCGGCGACCTCGGCCGCTGTCCGGCCGTCAGTGCGGCAGGCACTCCAGCAGCCGGCCGCCGTCCAGGTGCACCGCGGTGCCGTGCGAGCGGGCCAGGCCTCGGTCTGCGCGACCAGCTCGTCCCAGCGGGAGCTGCCCGCCGATCTCCCGTTGCGGCAGCTCGAGCAGCAGCATCGCCGCGGTGCCCCGCGCGCCGCACCTCCGGGGCGGTCAGCCGCCGCGGGTCGCTCGCGCTGGCGGCGGCCGCAGCAGTCGCGGTGGGAACCATGCCGCGCCTGCTGCACGTCCTCGCCGCCTGGTCCGTCGGTGCCAGCTCGAGGTGGCTGGTTGGGGTGCGCAGAGCACGACCTTCCGGCCGGTGCGCTCGGCGTGACCCGCAGCGCGATCTGCTGGGCCATCGTGCCGCTCGGCATGAAGACCGCCGCCGGCTTGCCGAGCAGGTCGCGCCACCTCGGCCTCGAGCTCGGCGACGACTCCCCCCTCGCCGTACCTGCCGGCCCGCCATCGTCGACCCAGCTCCCGTCGGCCGACCCCTCCGCGAGGACTTCCGCCGGCGACCGCGGGCCGTGGCCGCCGAGGAACCGGGTGCAGCGCCGGCCGATCAGCTCGCGCGCTACCGACGGCTCCGCGGTTCGGCGCGACGGCCCGCCGAGTGGCGGTCCGCGGCCGGCTCGTCGATCACGGAGCGCGACCGGCTCGAGCACCTCACGGCCGCCGAGGTAGGGCCGCAGCGCGGCCGGGACCCGGACCGACCCGTCCGCCTGCTGGTGGTTCTCCAGGATCGCGACGATCCACCGGGTCGTCGCCAGGGTGCCGTTGAGGGTCGCGAGCGGGCGTACGCCTTGGTCGTCCTTGACCCGGATCCGCAACCGACGCGCCTGGAACGTGGTGCAGTTCGAGGTGGACGTCAGCTCGCGGTAGCGGCCCTGGGTGGGCACCCACGCCTCGCAGTCGTACTTGCGCGCGGCCGACGAGCCGAGGTCGCCCGCCGCGACGTCGATCACGCGGTAGGGCAGCTCGACCTTGGCCAGCATCTCCTTCTCCCAGTCGAGCAGCCGCTGGTGCTCTGCGGCCGCGTCCTCCGGGGCGACGTAGGAGAACATCTCGACCTTGTCGAACTGGTGCACCCGCAGGATGCCGCGGGTGTCCTTGCCGTAGGAACCGGCCTCCTTGCGGAAGCAGGTCGACCAGCCCGCGTAGCGAAGGGGCAGCCGGTCGGCGGCGAGCACCTCGTCCATGTGGAACGCGGCGAGCGGCACCTCGGACGTGCCGACGAGGTAGAGGTCCTCGTCCGGCAGGTGGTAGACGTTCTCGGCCGCCTGGGCGAGGAAGCCGGTTCCCTCCATCGCCTCCGGGCGCACGAGCACTGGCGGTACGACGGGAACGAACCCGGCCTCGGCCGCCTGGGCCATCGCCAGGTTCGAGCATCGCGAGCTGCAGCTGCGCACCGACCCCGGTCAGGTAGTAGAACCGGGCGCCGGACACCTTCGCCCCGCGCTCGGTGTCGATCGCGCCGAGCCGCTGGCCGATCTCGAGGTGGTCGAGCGGCTCGAAGTCGAAGTCCGGCGGCTCCCCGACGTGCTCCAGGACCGCGTAGTCGTCCTCGCCGCCCTCGGGCACCCCCGGCTCGGCGATGTTGGACAGGCTGCGCATGTAGCCGTCGTGGGCCGCGGCCGCCTCGTCCTGGGCGGCGTCAGCCGCCTTGACCAGGACCGCGAGCTCCTTGGTGCGGTCGAGCAGGCGCGCCTTCTCCTCGCCACTGGCCTTGGCGACCTCGCGACCGAGACTCTTCTGCTCGGCGCGCAGCCGGTCGAAGGACGCGATGGCGGCCGGCGCCGGGCCTCGTCGGCCGCCAGCGCCGAGTCGACGAGCCCGGGGTCCTCGCGGCGGGCGCGCTGGGAGGCCCGGACGGCCTCCGGGTCCTCACGCAGCAGCTTCGGGTCGAGCACCCGGCGAGCCTAACCATCCTCGTCGAAGGGCGGCGAGGCAATAGCGTGCCGAGCGGAGAATCCGACCGCGCTCAGGAGGGGACCGACAGATGCGCAGCTCGTTGTTCAGCCAGGAGTACCTCGAGACGTCAGCGCCGGAGGGCTTCGGCCTGCAGAACTCCAAGATGCTCAAGGTGGCGCTCACGGGCGGGACGGTGATGGCGCGGCAGGGCTCGATGGTCGCCTACCAGGGCGACGTGGCCTTCGACTACCAGTCGGCCGGCGGCATCGGGAAGATGCTGAAGAAGGCCGTCACCGGCGAGGGCGTGGACCTGATGCGGGTGACCGGGCAGGGCGACGTGTTCTTCGCGGACCGGGCCTGCGACGTGCACATCATCGAGCTCGACGGCGCCGATGCCTTCTCGGTGAACGGCGTCAGCGTCCTGGCGTTCGAGCCCAGCGCTGCAGTGGGACATCAAGATGATCGGCAGCGCCGGGATGATCGGCGGCGGGCTGTTCAACACCTACTTCACCGGCAGCGGCAAGATCGCCATCACCACGGATGGCACGCCGGTCGTGCTCACGGTCGATGCGCCGACCTTCGTCGACACCGACGCCGTGGTCGCCTGGTCGGCATCCCTGCAGACCTCGATCAAGTCGTCGGGGTTCAAGCCGATGGCGATGCTCGGCCGCGGCTCCGGCGAGGCCTTCCAGCTCGGGTTCGCCGGCCAGGGCTTCGTCATCGTGCAGCCCAGCGAGAACCCGCCGCGGACGGCCGGCCAGGGCGGCGGAGGCCAGAGCGGCGGCGGGGTCGGCGGCATGCTGGGCCGCCTCGGCGGCTGAGCACCAAACCGGACGAACCGGACGGCTCTCGCCGTCGGGGCGTGCGGGGGCGTCCGGCGGGGTACCACGGGCTCGTGCTCAAAGCGCTGCACCGACCCCAGGACGCCCGGCGCCGCGGCCGCCAGCCCCAGCACGGGCTGGCCGGCCGGCTGGCTCTCGGAGCCGGCGCGGCTGCCCTGGTCGCCGATCCCCTTCACGCTGCTCATGCTGCTCGTCCTGTCCGAGTGGGAGCCCCTGGACAAGCTCGACCGTGACGTCGCCGACCGGCTCAACGACGTGGCGCGTGGCGACTCGGGCCTGGTCGACGCGCTCGAGGTCGGCTCCGTCGCCCTCTCGCCCTGGATTTTCCGGCTGGCGGTCCTTGCTGTCGCCGTCTGGCTGTGGCGCCGGGGAGCACAACGACTCGCCGCCTGGTCCGTGGTCACCATGGCGATCGGCGGCATCCTCGGCGTCGTCCTCAAGTACCTCGTCGACCGGGCCCGGCCGAGCTTCCCGGAGCCGGTCGCCCATGCCAGCGGCTACAGCTTCCCGAGCGGGCACGCTCTGAACTCGTTCCTCGCAGTGGGCGTCCTGCTGCTCGTCTTCCTGCCGGTGCTGACCCGGGCCGGCCGGGCGGTGGCGTTCACCCTCGGATGCCGCGCTCGTCCTGCTCACCGGCTACGACCGGATCGCCCTCGGCGTGCACTACGTCAGCGACGTCCTCGCGGGCTGGGCCGTCGCACTCGCCTGTCTCGTCGGGACCGGCGCGGGCTTCGAGATCTGGCGCCGCGAGCATGGCCGCCGGCCTCCACGGTTACCGAAGGCGTCGAGCCCGAGGCCGCGGACGAGATGTGCGGACCGCTGAGCCCGACTACCCTCCGCCGCTTCGCCCCTGCGACGCCGCATCGCGGCGCAACGGAGTCCCCGCTCATGATGGCTCGCATCGCCCGCACTGCGGTGATCGTCGCCGTCCTGCTCGCGCTCGACTACCTGCTGCTCCTCGGGCATCGGGCTGCTGCTCACCAAGGTGTTCGAGGCAGACTCCTGGCTGGCCGCCGAGGAGGACGATCAACACCGGCACTGGCCGACGGACCGCACCCCATCGATGAACGACGTCACGCTACCTGCTGTCCGGCCTGGGCAACACCGGGGCCATCATCGGCGCCCTGCCGTCGTGGCGATCGCGCTCTGTCGTCGCCATGAAGAAGTGGCGGCCCTCGATCTTCCTGGTCCTCGCCGTGTCCGCTCAGGCCCTCGTCTTCCTGCTCGTGCAGTTCGCCGTCAGCGCCAGCGGCCGGACGTCAAGCGTCTGGACAGCGGCATCCCCACGTCGAGCTTCCCCAGCGGTCACACCGGCGCCGCCACCGCGCTGTTCGTCGGCAGCGCACTCCTCGTCGCGTGGTACGTGCGCAAGCGCTGGGTGCGGACACTGAGCATCACCGTGCTGCTAGCCGTTCCGCTGCTGGTGGCGATCGGCCGGCTGTACCGCGGAGCCCACCACCTCACCGACATCCTGGCCGCCTACGTCAACGGCGGCATCACCATCGCGATCGCAGCCGGCTGATCCTCTGGCGCGCGGACCCTTGGCCCGCTTCTCCCAGCTGGGCGGTGGTGACGGCGACCCTCGACCAGGCCCCCGTGACCACGGGGGCGAGGTGAGCCGCGCTGCAGTCGTCTACAACCCCATCAAGGTCACCGACCTGCCAGCGCTGACCAAGCGCGTCGAGACCTTCATGTCCCGCCACGGCTGGGCCGAGCCGCTCTGGCTGGAGACGACGGAGGACGACCCCGGCGCCGGCATGTGCCGGATCGCCGTGAAGCAGGAGTGCGACGTCGTCTTCGTGGCCGGCGGCGACGGCACCGTGATGGCTGCCGTGACGGCGATGGCGGGCTGCGGCGTCCCGCTGGCCATCCTCCCGACCGGCACCGGCAACCTGCTCGCCCGAAACCTCGACCTGCCGATCAACGACGAGGAGGCGTGCCTTCAGGTCGGCATCTCCGGGAGGACGCGCGCGATCGATGTGGCCTCGGTCGAGGACCGCAAGTTCGCCGTCATGGCCGGGCTCGGCTTCGACGCCGCCATCATGCGCGACGCACCGGAGGGGCTGAAGAAGGCGGTCGGCTGGCCGGCGTACGTCGTCTCCGCGGCCAAGCACCTGCGAGGCCGCGGCAGCCGGGTCACGATCACTCTGGACGACGGCGAGCCGCTGCACCGACGGGTCCGGACCGTCGTGGTCGGCAACGTCGGGAAGCTGCAGGGGAACATCCCGCTCCTCCCCGACGCCAAGCCGGACGACGGGATCCTCGACGTCGTCGTCATCGCCACCCGCAACGTCGTCGACTGGGCCCGGGTCACCGGCCGGGTGCTCCGGCGGGCCGACGTGCCCGACCGCCGGATGGAGCGGTTCACCGCGCAGCACATCCTGGTCGAGGCGAGTCATGCCCAGCCCAGGCAGCTGGACGGGGACGTGATCGACGAGGGCAAGACGCTGGACATCCGGATCGAGCCCGGCGCGCTGCAGGTCAAGGTGCCGAACGCATGACCACGGTGACCCGGGTCCCGCAGACCCGTTCGATGACCGAGGAAGACCTCTCGGCCGACGACGCGCGCACCACGTTGCGGCACTACGGCCGGCTCAAGCTCATCAAGGACTCGTTCGTCCGGTTCCGCTACGGCGACGGCTTCAGCCACTCGCGGGCACTCGCTCTTCAGCTGGTCCTGTCCCTGATCCCGCTCGGGATCGCATTCGTCGGCCTGGCCAGCACCGTGCAGGCCGAGAGCGTGGCAGCCGTCCTGCGCGAGGTGCTGCTGCGCATCACGCCAGGCAGCACCGACGAGATCGTGCGGCAGACCCTCGAGAAGGGTGGACAGGCCACCGGGAACGGCGAGATCGCCCTCTACGCCGGTCTCGGTGCCGCGCTGCTGGCGCTCACGACGTCGATGGGCCAGGTGGAGCGGGGCGCCAACCGGATCTATGGCATCCGGCGGGACCGGCCGGCGCTGCGCAAGTACGCCCGGGCGCTCGCGATGGCGCTCTCCGCCGGGCTGCTGTCGCTGCTCGGGTTCCTGGTGATCGTCGCCGGCGGGGTGGCCGGTCGCGTCCTCGCCCGGGAGTACGCGTGGACCGAGCTCCAGCAGGACCTCTGGACGGCCGCCCGCTTCCCGGTCGGCATCCTGCTGGCGCTCGCCGCGTTCACCCTGCTCATCGAGCGGTCACCGCGCAGGCGCCAGCCGGGGTGGTCATGGATCGCGATCGGTGCCGGTGTGTCGCTCACCCTGTGGGTGCTGTTCACCTACCTGCTCTCGGTCTACGTGCAGACCAGCGGATCGTTCGGCTCGACCTACGGCCCGCTCACCGGCGTCATCGCCCTGCTGCTGTGGGCCAACCTCACCTCGGTGGCCCTGTTCCTCGGCATCGCGTTCTGCGCCCAGCTCGAAGCGGTGCGCGCCGGCGTGACCGAGCCGGAGCGCGGCGACCCGGAGGACCTGCGCGACTGACCGCATCGGATAGGTATTCGGTCACGGTGGGGCCGAATACCTATCCGATCCTGGGAAAACCGCCGGGTCGAGCTGGGTCAGCTTGCCGTTGCGGATGCGACCGAGCCACGCGGCGGCGTCGCGGTAGATCGCGTCCTTCTCGTGCGAGTCCCGCTCCGCCTGCTCGGCGGCCGGTCCGCGGTCGGCGCGGGGGTAGGACCCGAGGAACCGGATGTCCGGGCAGACCCGGCGCAGCCCGGTCAGCGCCTCGCCGACCCGGGCGTCGTCCACGTGGCCCTCGCAGTCGATCGAGAAGCAGTAGCGGCCCATGCCCTCGCCGGTGGGCCGTGACTCGATCCGGGTGAGGTTCACCCCCCGGACGGCGAACTCCGTCAGGACCTCGAGCAGCGCGCCGGCATGGTCGTCGGAGATGAAGGCGACCAGCGTCGTCTTGTCGTGACCGGTGGGCAGCGGAGGCTGGTCCGGCCGGCCGACCAGCACGAACCGGGTCACCGCGTCCGGGTTGTCCTCGACGTCGCTGGCCAGCACGTCCAGCCGGTACCGCTCGGCGGCGATCGGCGCGGCGATCGCGGCGTCCTGCGTCCCCGATCCGTCGGCCAGGGTCGCCGCGGCCTCGGCGGTCGAGAGGGCCGGCACCACCGTCGCGTCGGGCAGCACCGTCGCCAGCCACCGGCGGCACTGGGCGTGCGCGTGCGGGTGGGTCGCTATCCGGCGTACCTCGTGCAGGCCGGTGCCCGGGCGCACCATCAGCGCGAACGAGACCGGAAGCAGCACCTCCCGGGTCACCATCAGCGGGTCGCCCGACGCCAGCTCGTCGAGCGTCGTCGACACCGAGCCCTCGACGGAGTTCTCGATCGGGACGAGCGCGTGGTCGGCCTCGCCGCGACGAACCGCCTCGAGTGCTGCGGCCACCGACGGCTGCGGCTGCAGCTCGGCCTTGGTCGCGGCCGGCAGCGTGCGCAGGGCCGCCTCGGCGAAGGTCCCCTCGGGACCCAGGAAGGCGTATCGCGCAGGCGGCACTCCAGGCATGCGCCGACCCTAGTGGCCGCGGGCGGCCTTGATGGCCTGCTCCTCCTCGGGCGAGAGGGTGTGGTCGCTGCGCAGGTCGACCAGCGGCTTGGCGTAGGTCCGCGTCTCGGACCGCCCGTTGATCGAGGAGATCACCAGACCGTTGCCGGCGTCGTCGTAGAGCGCGGCCGAGAAGGACAGCCGCCCGCCCATGTCGCCGAACGCGTCGTAGCGCACGACCGCGACGTGCCGCAGGGCGTGCGGGTCCACGGCACCGGCGGCGGAGTCCCGCGGCGCCGCTCCGAGCCGTCGGATGCGCTTGGACAGCGCCCGGACCCGGCCGAGGACGAACAGCAGGAGCAGCAGGCACAGCCCGGCGGCCGCAGCGCCGGCGAGGGCGATCAGCTCCAGGTCGTCACGGTCGAGCTGGGGATCGGGGAGCACGGCCCGCACGCTACCGGGCACTAGCCTTCCCGCCATGGACCGAACGGAGGTCGAGACGCTGCTGCGGGACGTGGCGGCGGGCAGCGTCGCCGTGGACGCGGCGCTGGAGCGGCTGTCGGCGGGTCCGATGAGCGGCGTCACCGACCTCGGCTTCGCCCGCGTGGACACGCATCGCGGCCTGCGGACCGGCGACCCGGAGGTGGTCTTCGCCGGCGGCAAGACGACCGGCGCAGACCGCTCGGCATCCTGCACGAGCTCGTGCGCCAGCACGGTGGACGGCCCGCGCTGGCCACCCGGCTCCCGGACGAGGCGATCGCAGCGGTCCGGTCGGAGTTCCCGGACGCCGTGGTCGACGAGGTCGCCCGAGCCGTGGCGGTCGGCCCGATGCCCACCCCACGCGGGGCGGTCTGCATCGTGTCCGCCGGCACGTCCGACGCACCCGTGGCCGCCGAGGCGGCGTTCGTGGCCCGCGCGTTCGGAGCCGGCGTCGACCGCATCGACGACGTCGGCGTGGCGGGCATCCACCGGCTGATGGCCGTCCGGGAGCGACTCGACGCGGCCGACTGCCTCGTCGTGGTGGCGGGCATGGAGGGCGCCCTGCCCAGCGTGGTCGGCGGCCTGACCGGCGTGCCGCTCGTCGCGGTCCCCACGTCGGTGGGCTACGGCACGTCGTACGGCGGGCTGGCCGCCCTGCTCGCGATGCTCAACTCGTGCGCACCCGGCGTCACCGTCTGCAACATCGACAACGGGTTCGGCGCGGGCGTCTTCGCCGCCAGGGTGGCCCGCCGCGCCGGAGCCAGGACCGCGGCCCGGCACGAGGCGCCGGCGTGACGCTCGCCTGGTTCGACGCCGGTGCCGGCGCGAGCGGCGACATGATGCTCGGCGCGCTCGTCGACGCCGGTGCCACCTCTCCCGGTGCTGCAGTCCGCGGTCGACGCGGTCGGTGTCGAGCCGATCCGCCTGTCCGTGGGCGCCGTCACCCGGGCCGGTCTGGCAGCCACCAAGGTCGACGTCGACGTCGAGCCGAGCGACGTCAGGCGAACCTGGTCCGACATCCGTCGGCTGCTCGAGGACTCGGACCTGCCCACCGGCGTCAGCAGCACGGGCTCTCGACGTCTTCGCCCGGCTGGCCCGAGCCGAGGCGACCGCCCACCGGATCCCCGCGGACGACGTGCACTTCCACGAGGTCGGCGCGCTCGACGCGGTCGCCGACGTCGTCGGCTCGTGTGCCGCGATGGAGTCCCTCGGCATCACGCGTGCCGCCTCGTCGCCGGTCGCCGTCGGCAGCGGCTCGGTCCGCACAGCGCACGGTGTGCTGCCGGTCCCGGTGCCTGCGGTGCTCGCCCTGCTCGCCGAGGCGGGTGCACCTGCGCTGGGTGGCTCGAGCCCCGAGGAGGCGTGCACGCCGACCGGCGCCGCGCTGCTCACGTCGTTCGCCACGTCGTGGGGACCGCTTCCCCCGATGCGGGTCACGGCCACGGGCACCGGCGCCGGTGGCCGCGACGACGGCGAGGTGCCCAACGTCCTGCGCGTCGTCCTGGGCGAGGAGACCGCCGGCGGCGACCCGGACCGAGCGGAGTCGCTGGTCCTCGAGGCCAACGTCGACGACCTCGACCCCCGGCTGTGGCCGGGAGTCCTCTCCGCCCTGTTGCACGCGGGCGCGTCGGACGCCTGGCTGACGCCGATCCTGATGAAGAAGGGCCGGCCGGCCCACACGCTGTCGGTGCTCGTCCCCGCCGACCGCGCCGAGGCCGTGCGCCGGGTCGTGTTCACCGAGAGCTCCACGATCGGCCTCCGCGAGCACCGGGTGAGCAAGCACGCGCTGGACCGCGCCACTCGCACCGTGCAGGTCGGTGGCCGTGACATCCGGGTGAAGCTCGCGATGCTCGACGGCGAGGTGGTCAACGCGGCACCGGAGTACGACGACGTGGTCGCTGCCGCGGCGGCCCTCGGGGCGCCGGCGAAGTCGGTCCTGGCCGCAGCGGTCGCAGCAGCCCATCGAGCCGACCGGCCGTGCATGAACCTCGGCGTCACCGCGACGACCTTTGCGCTGATCTTCCCGGTGGAGCTGCCGGACAAGACATTCGTCGCGTCCCTGGTGCTCGCGACCCGCTACCGCCCGGCTCTGGTCTGGGTCGGCGTCTCGCTCGCCTTCCTCGTGCAGTGCGTCGTCGCGGTCACCGCCGGTGGTCTGCTGGCTCTGCTGCCCGGTGCGGTGGTCGCCGGCGCCGCGGCGCTGCTCTTCCTCGTCGGCGCTGTCATCCTGTGGCGCGGGGCGGTGCGGGCCGACGAGGAGGAAGCAGCAGCGGAGGAGGAGTTCGCTGCGGCGGCTGGACGCGGACGTCCACGGTGTGCGCGTCGTGGCGACCAGCTTCGGCGTCCTGTTCCTCGCCGAGTGGGGAGACCTGTCCCAGCTGCTCACGGCCGGGTTGGCGGCGCGTTATGAGGATCCGGTGAGCGTCTTCACCGGGTCCTGGCTGGCGCTGGTCACGGTCGCCGGCCTGGCCGTGGTGCTCGGTCGAACCGTGCTGCGGTTCGTGCGGCTGGGCACCGTCCGGCGGGTGGGTGCGGCGGTCTGCCTCCTGCTGGCCGGCCTCGCGACGTACGACCTGGTGTCCTCGCTCTGAACGTCAGAGCGTCGAGCGCTCGGTCATCGTGAAGCGCAGCCTGGCCATCATGTTCTCGACCTCGGGGTCGATGCCGCTCGACTCGAACAGCTCGTGCGCTCGCGCCGCGATGCCCTCCGGTGTCCATCGGGTGTCGTGGTTCTGGATGACCGCGGCCGACGTGAACGGCTGGTAGAGCTCCACCGCGTCGCCCTGCACCCCGAACACCTTCCCGCTGATCGTCCCCGCGGAGTCGCTGCACAGGAAGGCGACCAGCGGTGCGACGTTGTCGGGGTGCCAGAAGTCGAACGTGTCGCCATCCTCGTCCGACGGCGACAGGTCCTTGAACGCGCCGTACGCGCTCTCGGTCATCCGGGTACGCGCGGCCGGGGCGATGGCGTTGCAGCGGACGCCGTAGCGCGCCATCTCCATCGCGACGATCGTCGAGAAGGCGGCGATGCCCGGCCTTGGCCGCCCCGTAGTTGGACTGCCCGAAGTTGCCGAGCAGGCCGGACGTCGACGCCGTGCAGACGATGCGGCCGACGGTGGTGCCGGGGTTCCCGCTCTCCTTCCAGTGCGCGCAGGCGTAGTGGGTCGGCAGGAAGTGGCCACGCAGGTGGACCTTGACGACCGCGTCCCACTCGTCGACCGACATCTTCGCGATGGTGCGGTCGCGCAGGATCCCGGCGTTGTTGACGAGCGCGTCCAGCCGGCCCCAGGTGTCGACGGCGCGGGCCACCAGGCCCCGCGCGGTGGTCTCCTCGGAGCAGTCACCTGTGTCCAGGACAGCCTCGCCACCGGCCTCGGTGATCTCGTCGACGACGGCCTGCCCCGCCTCGGCGTCGAGCTCGTTGACCACGACCCGCGCACCCGCCCGGGCCAGCTCGAGTGCCTCCCCGCGGCCGATGCCCCGCCCCGCCCCGGTGACGATCGCGACCTTGCTCTCCAGAAGGGCCATGGAGTCGACCCTACTGAGGCGCGGTCACGGCTACGATCCGGCCATGGTGGACAGTCCGGCACGCCACGGCGTCGACAGCGAGGTCGGTCGGCTGCGGACGGTCATGCTGCACCGACCCGGGGCCGAGCTCAAGCGCCTCACGCCGCGCAACAACGACAAGCTGCTCTTCGACGGCATCCCGTGGATCGGCCGCGCCCAGGACGAGCACGACGCGTTCGCGGAGGCGCTGCGCGACCACGGGGTCGAGGTCCTCTACCTCGCCGACCTGCTGGCCGGCGCCCTGGAGGTCGAGGCGGCGCGCCAGGAGACGATCAGCGCGGTGCTGGCCGACCCGCGCCTCGGCGAGTCGCTGCACCGCGCGGTCGAGACCTACCTGCGCGGCCTGCACCCGGCGGACCTGGCCGGCACCCTGATGGCCGGGCTCGCCCACGAGGAGATGGCTCCGGTCGGCGGCCTGACGTACCGCTTCATGGACCGCCACGACTTCGTCATCGACCCGCTGCCGAACCTCCTGTTCACCCGCGACTCCAGCGTGTGGATCCGCGACGCCGTCGCGGTCACCAGCCTGGCGATGCCGGCCCGGATGCGCGAGACGACGCTCACCCAGGCGATCTACCGCCATCACCCGCGCTTCACCGGCACCCAGATCGTGCACGGCCCGGAGAACGAGCCGGTCGAGGGCGGCGACGTCCTCCTGCTCGCCCCCGGCACCATCGCGGTCGGTGTCGGCGAGCGGACGACGCCAGCCGGTGTGGAGCGGCTGGCCCGCACCGTCTTCGACCGCGGGCTGGCGACGACGGTGCTGGCGGTGCCCATCGCCCAGGAGCGGGCCACCATGCACCTCGACACCGTGTGCACGATGGTCGACGTCGACGCGGTGGTGATGTATCCCAACATCGCCGACAGCCTCCAGGCCTTCACCGTCACCGACGGCGGCGACGTGCACGTCGACGGGCCGGAGCCGTTCCTGGTGGCTGCCGCGAAGGCGATGGGGATCGACACGCTGCGGATCATCGACACCGGCCTGGACCCGATCACCGCCGAGCGGGAGCAGTGGGACGACGGCAACAACACGCTGGCCATCGCGCCACGGCTGGCCGTCGCCTACGAGCGCAACGTGGAGACCAACGCGCGACTCGGCGAGGCCGGGATCGAGGTCGTGGCCATCGCCGGCAGCGAGCTCGGGAGCGGCCGCGGCGGGCCCCGGTGCATGTCCTGCCCGATCGCGCGCGACCCGCTGCCGGTCGGCTGAGCAGACCAGCAGCGCCGGGACGCCGACCTGACGGATTCCGTCGTGGCGTCGGGAACCGGCGGTAGACATGAGACGGCCCGAGCGCAACCGACGGGGGATGCAGCAGCGCTCGGGCCTGTCAGCAACGATATCCGGATTCGTGCGCGGTGCAACCTGATCCGCCGCGGTGGCCTCGGGAACGATGCAACCGCACTACCTCGAGGGTCAGCTGGCGGCTGCGCAGGCCCTCGCGGGCGCGCCGGGCAGGCGCGTCGAGCGGGCTGCTGTCGGCGAGGGCTTCCGCGAGCCGCCCGGCCAGCGCCTGCACCGGCTCCTCCAGCGACTCCGCCGGCGTCCCGTCCGCGAGGTCCCACACCGGCACCGCGAGACCGTTCGCGCGGAACGACCCCACGTAACGGGTCCCCTCGCCGAGCGTGTCGTCCCCGGTCGCGTGCAGCCGGGAGATCGCGTCCAGGACGGCGTCCTCGTCGTGCGGCAGGACCCAGCGCAGGTGGTTCCGGCCGCGGATCTCGCACCAGTACGCCGCCTCGACGGAGCCGAGACGGACGGTCGGGACGGCCGCCTCGTTGGCCCGTTCCATCGACGCGACCACCTCGGGCGAGCGTTCGTCGTCGTCGTCGAGCCAGAAGTCGAATCCGGGATGCACCTCGACGACGAGGGGCGCGGACGTGTCCAGCAGGTCCTGCAGGCGGGGACCAGGACCGGGCAGCGCGACCGGTGCCACGGGCGTGCCGGGCTCGGCGGCCAGGGCCAGCTCCAGCGCGTGCGCGACGTCCCGGCTGGCATCGCCCGAGCCACCGTTCACCTGCAGCCCGGCGAACACCGCGCCGTCCTGACGCACCAGCCCGGGCCACGCCATCGGCAGCACGGTGGCGACCGTCGCAGTCCGCCCGGCGTTGTCCCCGGCGAGCGTCAGGGCAGCGGTGGCGGCGGGCACGATCTCGCGCAAGGCGACCCAGTCGCACTCGCTCGCCAGCCCCTCGAACGGCCGGTGGACGAACCGCTCGGCCTCCTGGGCAGCCGGCCGGCCATGGCACGCCTTGTAGCGCCGACCCGACCCGCACGGGCACGGCTCGCGCGCGCCGACGACCGGAACGTCCGTGACGGCCACCCCGGCACGCGCGGTGATGGCACGTCGTCGGGTGGACTTCTTGCCCATGGCGATGCGGCTCCTGTGGTCGGTCGGCGTGGTCGGCGCGGCGGCGACCCGTGCGACCTTAGCCCGCCGTCCGAGGCACCTCCGCCCAGACCGTCACGCTGCCTTCTCCCTCGGTGACCCCCCACTGGGTGCTGACGGTGCGCACGATGTCGAGTCCCCGTCCACCGAGCGAGGAGAGGGCGGCCTCACCGGCGTGCGGCCGTGTGCCGGCCCCGCCGTCGGTGATCTCGATGTGCAACACGTCGCGTGCCAGTTCCCAGCGGACCCGGATCTCGCCGCTGGGCAACGGCGCCGCGTGCTTGACGGCGTTCGACACCAGCTCCGACAGGACGAGCATCGCGTCCTCGCGCTCCTCCGCGAGGACGCCGGCCGCCTCGAGCTGGTCGGCGAAGGCGTGGCGGGCCAGGCGCACCCCGGTGCGCTCGTGCGGCACGGTCAACGAGACGGACGGCTCGCCCGGCCGCACCGCCCCGGTCGTCATCGCACGCCCTCTCGTCGCCGGTGGGGCGCACTCGCGACGCCGCCCGGTCGTCTCATGTCACCGCTTCCCGGGTCCACTAGGAGGAAACGGCCTAACCGGGAGAAATCACGCGCGCCCGAGCGCGGCCAGCACCTTTCCGGGCCGGTTGGTGATGATCGCATCGACGCCCAGCTCGAGGCAGAGGTCCACGTCACTGTCGCGGTCGACGGTCCAGACGTGGACCCGGTTGCCGCGGGACTGCGCCCGCTCCACGTACCGGGGGTGAGCGCGCACCACCTCGATGCTCGGGCCGGCGATCCGGACGTACGGGGGCAACGTGCCGTCCCGGAAACGTAGGGGCACCCGGTCCATCAGGTAGACGGTCGTCAGGTCCGGCGCGAGGTCGCGCAACCGGCGCAACGACACCAGCGAGAAGCTCATGACGCGCACCGGGGACTTCGTGCCGGACCAGCCGAAGTGGTCGAGCAGGTGCACCAGCCGGCTCTCGACCAGGCCTGCGTAGCGCGTCGGATGCTTGGTCTCGATGGCGAGCTCGACCGGCCGCGGAGCGTCCTTGACCGCCTCGAGGAGGGTCTTGAGGGTGAGGATCTGCGACCTGTCGCGGTCGGGGACCTCCGGGTCCTCGAAGTCCTCCCAGGTGTCGCGCCAGGAGCCCCAGTCGAGCTGGGTGAGGTCGGCGAGCTCGAGCGTGGACAAGACGCCCTTGCCGGTGGAGGTCCGGTTGATCGTCCGGTCGTGGACGCACACGAGGTGCCCGTCGCGGGTGAGGCGAACGTCGCACTCGAGCGCGTCGGCGCCCTGCTGGATGGCCCGCTTGTACGCGCTGAGCGTGTGCTCGGGGGCGTCGTCCGACGAGCCGCGATGGGCGACGACCTGCACAGCGCCGCGGCCGCTCGCCGTCCTCACGCCGACCATGGTGACACCGGTGCCCGGCAGCCGCGGCCCGACACCTCGGTAGACTCACGCGACCAGTCACCGGACGTGACTCACGCGCTCGATCCGGGGCGACGCTCGATGACTCGAGAGCGGGGACTCCCCATGCGCAACGGACGGGTGCTCGTCACCGGAGGCGCCGGCTTCATCGGTTCGCACCTGTGCAGGCGGTTGCTGGATGACGGTTACGACGTCCTCTGCGTCGACAACTTCTACTCCAGCACGCGCGACAACATCCTCGACCTGCTGCCCCACCCGAAGTTCGAGCTGATGCGCCACGACATCACGTTTCCGCTGTACGTCGAGGTGGACCAGATCTACAACCTGGCGTGCCCGGCCTCGCCGGTGCACTACCAGCGCGACCCGGTGCAGACCACCAAGACCGCCGTGATGGGCTCCATCAACATGCTCGGCCTCGCCAAGCGAACGAAGAGCCGGATCCTGCTCGCGAGCACGAGCGAGGTCTACGGCGACCCCCTGGAGCACCCGCAGAAGGAGACGTACTGGGGTCACGTGAACCCCATCGGCATCCGCTCCTGCTACGACGAGGGGAAGCGGTGCGCCGAGACCCTCTTCTTCGACTACTGGCGGCAGCACGGAACCGCTATCAAGGTTGCCCGGATCTTCAACACCTATGGTCCGCGGATGCACCCGCAGGACGGTCGGGTGGTGTCGAACTTCATCGTGCAGGCGCTGTCCGGCAACCCCATCTCGATCTACGGCGACGGCTCACAGACCCGGTCCTTCTGCTACGTGGACGACCTGGTCGAAGCACTGACCCGGCTGATGGACAGCCCGGTGGCGACGACCGGGCCGCTGAACCTCGGCAACCCCGACCGAGTTCACCATCAAGGAGCTGGCCGACAAGGTGGTGGAGCTCACCGGCTCCAGCTCCGGCATCACGTACTTGCCTCTCCCGCAGGACGATCCCTCCCGTCGGCGGCCGGACATCGCCTATGCGGTCAAGAGCCTGGGTTGGTCCCCGAGGGTGGACATGCACGACGGCCTGGTGACGACCGTGAGCTACTTCCGCGAGCTGCTGACCAAGGGCGCTCTTGCCGGGGTCGTCCCGGGCTAGGGGTTACTTCGTCCTGCTCACCGGAGTGCGCAGCCGGGCGAGGATCCAGAGTGCTTCGACGCCGTCCCGCCAGGTCAGCTTCTTGCCCGCCTCGCGGGATCGTGCCGTGTAGCTGATCGGGACCTCGTAGGGCCGGTGTCCTGACCGCAGCAGCTTCGCGGTCACCTCCGCCTCCATCCCGAACCCAGCCGACTTCACGTTGAGCGAGCGGTACAGGGCCAGGGGCATGAGCTTGAAGCACGTCTCCAAGTCGCTGATCCAGGAGTTGTACAACAGGTTGGCCCACATCGTGACCGCCTTGTTCCCCATGACGTACCAGAACGAGTAGGCGGTGTGGCTGCCGAACGTGCGGGTGCCGTACACGACCTCGGCCTCGCCGTGCAGCACCGGCTCGAGAAGCGAGGGAATCTCTTCCGGCGAGTACTCCAGGTCGGCATCACAGATGATCATGTAGTCACCAGTGGCGACCTCCGCTGCCGTCCTGATGGCAGCACCCTTTCCCCGGTTCCTGGGGTGCCGGTACTGGGTGAGCCGCGGGTCATCGAGGGATGCCAGCACCTCGGCTGTGCCGTCCTTGCTCCCGTCGTCGACCAGCACGAGCTCGATCTCACACGGAAAGTCGACGGCGAGCACCCGCTTCACCGCGGAGTCGATGTCTCCGCTTCGTTGTAGACGGGCATGAGGACCGAGAGCTTCATCGGGCTGACCTCGCGGGTTGAAGGTTGAGCAGAACAGAACCGAGGAGTCAGGGTATCTGCTTCTCGGCGGGAGGCCGACCCGGCCGACTCACACGACCGGCGTCAGCTCCTCGACGACTCGAGCGGGGAACACGAATCGCCGGTAGGACCAGAACCGGAACGTGGTCGCCAGGGCGAGACCGACGACATTCGCGGCCACGTTGTCCGCGAGCGCGCCGGTGAACCCCAGGACGTAGTGCGACAGGCCGAGGCAGCTCAGGGCGATCCCCAGCCCGACCAGGTTGAGAGCGAAGAACAGCGTGTACTCACGGCGGAGCTCGGAGCGGCCACGATGGCGGAACGTCCAGTGCCGGTTGCCGAGGTAGGCCACGGTGGTCGCAAGGACCACAGACACCACTTTGGCGACCAACGGCCGGCCATGAAGCGGCCCGGACCCGCCCGCGTACTGCAGGGCGTTGAAGGTGCCGACGTCCACGACGAAGGCGACGCCACCCACGACGCCGTACTTCATCAGCTCGTGCACGACGGTCTGCAGCCGGTCGTACGTGCGCAGCACGAGGTTGCGGCGACGTGCTTCCGTCGCGTGCTCCGAGCGCGGATCCATGCCGAGAACCATAGTGCGGAGCCGAGCGGCGGTGCCCGCTGACGGTGAACGCTAGAGTCGGCGGCCGGTCTCGGAAAGGAACGAACCTGTGTCAGGTGTGCTGGGCGACGGTGCTGTCCAGAGCACCGTCCTGGAGGATCTCTCGACTGCCGTCCGTTACCGGCGCTGGCTGGCGTCGCTGGCTGCTGCCCATCTTGGACGGTGCCCCATCGAGATCGGATCCGGGACAGGCGACTACGCCGAGGAGTGGTCGCCCTCCGTCGACCGGTTCACCTGCTCTGAGGCCGAACCGAACCGGCTGGCATTGCTTCGCCAGCGGTTCGAGGACCGCTCCGACGTCGACGTGCGCGAGCTGGTGGTCCCGATCACGGTGCAGGCCGAGCACTCCGCGGTCGTGGCCTACAACGTGCTGGAGCACATCCCCGACGACGTGGGTGCCCTCAAGGCCATGGCCGGGCTCGTCGTTCCCGGCGGCAAGGTCGTCCTGATCGTGCCCGCCGTGCCGCTGGCGATGAGCCGGTTCGACCTCGAGATCGGTCACCAGCGCCGCTACACCAAGCGCTCGCTCGCCGCGGCGTTGCGCGCGGCGGACCTGACCACCGAGCGACTGCACTACGTCAACGCTGTCGGTCTGGTCGCCTGGATCGTGCTCATGAAGCTCCTGCGCCAGCGGCCGCGGGCGGGCGTGGCACTCACCACGTACGACCGGTTCGTCGTTCCCTTGCTCGCGCGGCTGGAGGCCCGCTGGCACCCGCCCGTCGGCCAGTCACTCTTCGCAGTAGCCCGCACGCCGGCCGGGCTCTAGGTCAGCGACCTGCTGGCCACGCCACGGTCACGCCGCCGACGACCTTGCTGCGCCAGCCGCTCGGGGGAGTGCACTCCACCGTGCAGATCAACGCCTCGGGCCTGGTGTCGTCCACCAGTGACCGCGAGTCGTTGGTGACCTCCAGGTCGCGCAGCACTGCCGGAGAGCCCTTGTCCTGGAGCAGGACCCAGAGGGGGTACTCCCAGGAGTCCGTCCCCTGGACCAACCCGACGTCCGTCACGCCGAGGTCGGCGACCTTCTGGGTCGCGAACTGGTAGCCGGGCTCGAGCTCCGGCCGGGTGAGGAAGTACTCGTGCTCCCGGTCGACGGTGAGCACGCTGGGAGTCGACACCCCCAGCATGAAAGGCGTCACCGGCCGGAGCCGGCAGGACAGGGACCACGGGAGAACGGCGACGACCAGCAGCACCAGCGCGGCCGTGAACAGCCGACGTGGCAGCCGCTCGAGCAGGGCACCTACGGGGACGGCAGCCAGGACGAAGATCGGGAGCAGCAGGCGGTTCCCCCAGGGCTGCCAGCTGAAAAGCGTTGAGAACAGCACCAGGGTGAACAGGACGCACAGGCTGTAGACGCCCACCCGTCTGCGGTCGCGGGAAAAGATGATCAACGACAAGGCCGCGAGCACGATCAGCCCCAGCTGGCCGAGGTTGCTCGTCAGGTCCTCGTGCACGTCGAAGCTCACCGCGAACGGCTGCCCCGGGAACGTGTTCGCCGGATCGTCCGCCTGAAGCCCGACGGCCTCCAGACCCTTGGTGATGACATCGGTGCTCGCCGTGTTGATCCTGGACACCGGAGTGGCGACGTTCATCGCCACGTTGCGCACGAGGTTCTCCAGCGTGACGTCGACGCCGTATCGCTTGTTGCCGGTCGCCTCCTGCCCCAGCCCCAAGGGGGTTCCGAACACCTCTTGGGTGCGGACGAGATGCGGGGCGTTGATCGCGAGCACGACCACGCCGATCAGCACGGCCTGGACCGCGAGCGGCCCGACCTGCCGCCGTCCCTTCCACGCCCAAGCGACCACGAACGGCAGCAGGAACACGAGGGATGTCGGCTTCGTGGCCATCGCGAGGCCCATGGCCACGGCGACCCCGCCGGCGTGCAGCAGGGCGGCGCGGTCGGTGCCCGGCGTCAAAGAGAGCAGCCACGCGACTGCGATCATGACGAAGGCCGCGCAGAGGAGGTCGTTCTGGGTGGTCACCGACTGGACCGCGGCCATCGGAGTCGTGAGCACCACCACCGCGGACGCGAGCTGCCCGCGGCGGCCCAGACCGAGACGCTGCGCCACCACCGAGGCAGCCATGGCTGCCACCGGGAACGCCACCAGCTGGACGAGGTTGACCAGCCGGTCGTCACCGGCGAGAAGCCTCAGGTGCAGCGCCCCGAACTCCGACAACGGCGAGAGCCAGAGCTGGCGGTCGATCATCGTGGCGTAGAACGAGACCGACTCGTGCACGCGCCAGTGCTCGACCCGCGACAAGTGGTAGGTCATCGAGTCCCAGTTGTTGGGCGCCGCCGCGAAGGCGAGCAGGACCGAGGGACCCGTGCTCGCCGCGGCGAGGACCCCCAGTGGCCAGCTCCAGACAGCCGCGACGTTGCGGCGCAGCCTCGGCAGCACGCGACGATGGCGCCACCCGTCGACGGCGGCCGCGCCGCCGAGCACTGCCCATACGACCGTGACAGGCAGGGGCCGGATGCCGTGCACCAGAGACAGCAGCTCGGTGGTCGTCCAGACGACAGAACCCAGCACGACGGCTCCGGCAAGCAGCCCTCGGCGGAGGCTGCCCGAGCGGAGCGAGCAGGCCACCCACACCGCCGAGCAGGTTCCGGTGACGAGCACCAGGGCGACAAACGTCTGGAGGTAGCTCACGCGCTCACTCGCCCGACCGGACGCGGTAGCCGTCTCGGATGTCCGTGCCCCGCTGCTCGAGCTCGGGTCGCTCGGACGGCGCGCAGGGGACGGGCGCCGACCAGCACTGGTCGCCCGAGTCGGGCACCCGGTACCTCGAGCCCGCCGGTCCCACCTCGTGGGTCGCCGGCTCGGCCGGAGCGATCACCCCGAACGGTCCGTCGCCCGCCGCGATCGTCGGCCACAGCTGACCCGACCCGGACAGCGACCACACGGCTTGGGCGGACAGCAGCAGCACGGCGGCCGGCGCGACGGTCCACGCCGCCCGCCTCGACCAACCGCCGAACCCGGGCCGGTCGAGCACCGCGACCGCGACGATGAACGCCGCCCCTGCGGGCACCCAGATGGCCCCGAGGCCGAGCCGGGGGTCGGGGCTGACCACGAACCAGGCGCCCAGACCCAGCAGACCAGAGGCGAGCACACCGCCGAGTGCGAGGACGTGTGGCGTCCGCGCGACCCGGCGTGGCGCGGCGGCCGCGACCACCAGCAGGAGGACGAGGGCGCAGGCCAGCAGCCCGAGGCCAAACTTGAACGTTGACACGCCCAGGTTGTACCGGAACCACGGCTCGACCCAGTCCCAGCCCGTCGAGCCGCCAGGGGTCAGCCGGGCGACCTCCCTGATATCCCGCTCGACCGCCGCGGCCGTCTCGACCGGCACCCGCCAGTCGACCGGCAGACCCGCGACCGAGAGCGGGAAGAAGGGGTAGCCGCTGCCGATGATTCCGGTCGCCAGGTACGCGGCGGTGCCGATGACCCCCACACCGCCCGCCACGACCAGCGCACGAAGTCGTTGCCGGCCGGCCGCTCGGTCCCGCAGCGCCGACAGCAGCAGCACGACGCACAGGCCGAGCGAGAACGGCGCCGCCTGCAGCCGCATCAGCACCGCGGCCGTGGCCAGCAGGACGGCAACAGGCCCCAGCCGCCCCTCCACGACGAGCGCGCGCAGGGCGTAGATCGCCGCCGCCACCTGGAACGCGTAGAGCGACTGGTCGTAACCCGGGCTGCTGACCCAGCCGAACGAGACCTGGCTCGCGGTCACCGGGAGAAGCAGGACGCCGAGCACGAGGTCGGGGCGGAGCGCACGCAGCCGGACGACACCCAGCAGGCACCTGACGTGCTCGGCGAAGAGCAGGGAGAGCACCATCCCGGTTTCCAGGTGCGCCTGGTGGCCGGCCCACGGTCCCAGCCCGAGCGACGACGCGAAGGGCCACCACGCGCTGGTGAACCCCAGCCGGAAGTGCAGGTTCGCCAAGCCGGGCACCACTGGATGCGCACCGGCCCACTGGATCGCCTGCAGGTGGTAGAGCCCGGAGTCGTAGTGGTAGGGCTGCTGGACCGACAGGTGGGCGAGCCACAGGCTCGCAACCAGCACCGCCGCGGCTGCCAGCCAGTAGCCCCGGCCGCTCGCTCGCCGCTGGGTCAGCCAACCGGTCACCCGGGCCCGGGACCGCCACACCTCGACGGCGGCGACCGCGACCACTGGCGCCCATGCCCAGCCGTCCGCAGGCAGCACGAGGTGCCAGAGCAGCACGTAGCCGAGGTAGACCGTGAAGCCGACCCAGCAGCACGTCAGCACACCCGGGGGGTACGCCGGCACGACCAGCCGTACAACGCTGCGCCCGAGCAGTGCGAGCAAGCCGAGGAGGAGTCCCCAGGTCACGACGATGGCGGCGGCGGCCACGGCCCCGGACAGCACACCGTGGTCGATGGGAAACCTCCTGCTCACCCCGGCCGCCGAGCCGGCAGGGCGTCCTCGCTCTCGGCGCTGTCGGGGCGCACTATCTCACGGTCCCCGCCGACGACCCCTCCGCGAGGGCGGGCCGCGATTCCCGGATACGGTCACCCGATGCACGGACTCCGCTTCTGCCTCTCGGTCTTCGCCCTGGTCGCCGCGCTCGCCGGTTGCTCGCTCGGCACCTCCGACGACCCTCCGTCCGGCACGCGCAGCGGCTCGAGCGCGTCACCGTCACCGACCGCCACGCCGGAACCGGAGATCGCCACCACCTACTTCGGGGTGCACGACCACGACCCCGTGATCGCCGGCCCGACCGGCTGGCCGGACGCGCCGGTCGGGTCGATGCGCGCGTGGGATGCCGGGGTGACCTGGCGCGAGATCGAGCTGTCCCCGGGCAACTTCAACTTCGACCGTCTGGACGCACTCGTCGCCAACGCGGAGGCGCACGATTCCGACGTTCTGCTGGTGCTGGGCCAGACGCCCACCTTCCACGCGACCGACCCGACCGCCGAGAGCTTCTACGGCGAGGGTGCCTCGTCACCGCCGAAGCCAGCTGCCTGGAAGACGTACGTTCGCACGGTGGCCAAGCGGTACGCCGGCCGGCCGGTCGTGCTGCAAGTCTGGAACGAGGCCAACGTGGTCGGGTTCTGGAGCGGCGACGAGCAGCAGATGGCCGACCTGACCAAGGCCACTTACGACGCCGTGGCCGACATCGAGCCACGTCCGACGCGTCGTTGCCCCCGCTCTCGTCACCCGGCTCACCGGCCAGCGTTCCTGGATCGACCGGTTCTACGCGACCACCGTCGACGGCCAGCCGGTCGCCGACTTCGTGGACGCCGTGTCGCTGCAGCTCTACCCGGAAGCCGACGGCACGCCCGAGACCTCCATGGAGCTGTTGGCGGCGATGCGCACCATGCTGGCGACCCACCAGGTCGACAAGCCGATCTGGAACACCGAGATCAACTACGGCCTCACGGGAACCGAGGTGGCGCCCGCACCCCAGCGGCAGCAGCTGACCAATGTGGTCGCCACCTACGTGCTCAACGCGGCGAACGGCGTTGCCCGGGTCTACTGGTACGGCTGGGACCAGCAGACGATCGTCGACACGCTGCTGACAGAGCCGGACGGCGCCACGCTGACCAAGGCCGGCGACGCCTTCGTCACCGTGCAGGGCTGGCTGGTCGGGACCACGCCGCAGCCGTGCAGCCCGGACTCCGACGGCACCTATGCCTGCCCCTTCACCGCGCCGGACGGCAGCACCCGGACCGTGTACTGGAACCCGACCAGCACCGTGTCGGTCACCCTGCCGGACGGCGCGACGACGTACGAGCGGCTGGGTCGAAAGCCCAGGCCGGCCACCCCGGGTGAGCAGCTGACGGTCGAGCTGCCGGTCATGGTGGAGAGCCAGGGGTGAGAGTCCTCGTAGTCCACAACCGGTACCGGTCGACCCTGCCGTCCGGGGAGAACCGCGCGGTGGACGCCGAGATCGACGGCCTCCGGCGGGCCGGCGTCGAGGTGGTCAGCTACCTGCGCTCCAGCGACGAGATCCCCGCGATGAGCGCGGCGCAGCAGCTGACCGTGCCGTTCCTCCCCCTGCACTCGCGCCGCGCCGTGGCCGACCTGGACGCGCTGATGGCCGCCGATCGCCCGGACGTGCTGCACCTGCACAACCCGTGGCCGTTGATCTCGCTGTCGGTGGTCCCGGCCGCCCACCGTCGCGGGGTCCCCGTGGTCGCGACGGTCCACAACCACCGGCACAGCTGCATGCGCGGCAGCTACTTCCGCGACGGCCACGACTGCCGTCAGTGCGAGGGCCGCGCTCTCCCCTGGCCCGCGGTGCAGCACGGCTGCTACCGCGACTCGCGGTTGCAGAGCATCCCGATGGCTGCCGCCTTCCGGCTGCACCGCAAGGACCAGCGCGCGGTCGACCGGTACGTCGCCCTGAGCCAACCGATCGCCGACAGCATCCTGGCGTCCGGGCTCGTCTCCCCGGACCAGGTGGTCCTGCGCCCGAACAGCGTGCCCGACCCCGGGCCGCCGACGCCGCCGGGACAGGGACTGCTTTACGTCGGTCGGCTCAGCGCCGAGAAGGGTGTCCCGCTGCTCCTGGAGGCATGGGAGGCGGCCGGCCGGCCGTTCGGCACCCTCATCGTCGCCGGCGACGGTCCCGAGCGCCCGCTGGTCGAGGCCCGCGCGCAGCAGCCAGGCAGCGGCGTGGTCGCCGCCGGACGCGCTGGACACCGCTGGCGTCAGCGCGGCGCTGCGCGCAGCCGCTGCGGTTGTCGTGCCGAGCACCTCGCCGGAAGGGATGCCGCTGGTGGTGCTGGAGGCGTTCGCCCACGGTCGGCCGGTCATCGCGACCGACGGGCTCGCCGACGTCGTCGACACCTCCGTGGGCTGGCTCGCGCGCCCGACGGTGGCCGCGCTGGCCGAGGTGCTCACCCGGGCCGCGGCCGTGGCCAGTGACGAGCGGGGCGCGGCTGCACGGAACCTCTACCAGCTGCGGTTCGCGCCGGACGTCGTCATCGCGGCTCAGGTCGACATCTACCGCGACGTCCTGGCTGAGCGCCGGTAGGCAGCGAGCAGGTCCGGGAACGGTGCGTCGACGGTCACGAGCTCTGCGTACCCGGGTTGCCACCTCGAGTCCGCGCCGGGCGGCGACGTCCGGGTTGCAGAGGGTCAGCAGCGCGTCCGCTGGCCTGGTCCACCGACGCGGCGTAGGCCGCCGAGTCGCCAGCGAACCACAGCAGGCTCGGCAGCGGCGAGAGGACCACCGGCCGCCCGGCCCACATCGCCTCCTGGATCGAGAACGGGACTCCCTCGAAGTCGCTGAACAGGCACACCGCCCGGGCCCGAGCCACATAGGGCGTCACGTCGTCGCGATGACCGACGAACTCGACGGGCGAGCGCACCTCCGCGGCGAGCTGCTGGAGCCCGGCCCGCATCGGGCCGTCGCCGACGACGATGCCGACCACGTCCTGCCGCAGCGCGGCCGCGGCGCAGGCCCGGACGAAGACCTCCGGTCGCTTCGGAGCGTCCAGCCGTCCCAGCCAGACGAACGTCGGCGGTGCCGTCGGATCGACCGGCAGCTGGCCGAGGTCCCGCAACAGCGGGCTGGCGTGCACCAGCGTCTGCCACCTTCCGTCGGCCGGTGCGGCGCTGAACGCCTGGGCCGACAGGCGGGCGGCGACTCTGCGAGCCAGCCGGCGAACAGCGGCGGCGATCGCACCTTGACCCTCGACCCGGCCGCCGCCGTGCATCGTCACGAAGGGACGGCGGCCCGCCAGCAGGACCACGAGTTGAGCCCTGGTGCCGTGCGCATGCACCACCGAGGGCCGCTCGGCGCGCAGCACGGCATCGTAGCCGCCACGCAGCGGAGAGCATGCTGCGCAGGTCGAACGCGCTCCCGGGGACAGTCAGCGGCAGCAGACGCACCGACGGCTCGACCGGCGGGACCGAGTCGGCCGACAGCCCGACCTGCCAGCCCAGCTGGGCGAACCACCGGGCGTGCGCCAGGGCCGCCGCGCCCAGCCCGCCGTCCAGGCTGTCCGGGACCACCAGCAGGTCGAGCGCCGGTTGTCCCGCGGGCGCGCTCACCGGCGTACCGTTCGAGCCCGGGCTCGGTCGAGGTGGTACGACCGCACTCCCGGCCGCTCGTGCCGCCCTGCGGGCCAGCGGCTCCCACCACGGTTCGCGCACCGGCCGGTGGCGGGCGAGGACGGCGGCCAGCTCGCGGTCCGAGGCCTCCTGGTTGGCCACGGTCGTGGACCCGGCGTGCCACCGGAACAGCGCCAGCTCGTGCGGGACGTAGCGGAGCCGGCCGACCTGCCGGAGCCGCAGGAAGAGGTCGATGTCCATGGCGTAGCGGAGCGTCGTGTCGAGGACCCCCACGTCTCGGACGGCCGATGCGCGCAGGAGCGAGCCCGGCTGCGGGATGAGGTTGGGACCCCACGGTGAGATAGCGGCCGCGAGCCGTCCCGGGTGGGCGGTCCAGAGCCGGCGGCCGGTGGCGTCGACGTACCGGCAGCGCCCGTAGACCATGCTCGCCGACGGGTCGCCCGCCAGTGCGTAGGCGGTGTGATGCAGCGAGCGGGGGAGCAGCTCGTCGTCGTCGCCCAGCCAGGTCCACGCGTCGTACTCGTCGCCGCAGTGCGCCCAGCCCTCGTTGATCGCTTGACTGAGCCCCGGCCGCGACTGCAGCAGGAGCTCCGCGCCGAGGGTGGCTACCTCGCCGGCGAGCCCGGGGACCTCCGGAGCCGGCCACCACGACGACGCGGACGCCCGGCTGGTCCTGGCCGCGGATCGAGGCGAGGGTGCGTCGCAGGAGGTCGGGCCGCTCCCCGAGGCTCGGCACGACGAGGAGCACCCGGGGCGGTCCCTCTAGAGTGTCAGGTCGGGGCCGCGGCATCGACGCAGCATAAGGTCCCCCGACCGGCGTCCCCGACCTACCGAGGCCATGATCCGATCCGCTCGCCAGGGCAGCGCCAGGCTGCTCGCCAGGGTGTCCGGACGCCGCGCCGGGACGGAACGCGGCCCGCTCGTGGTGCTCGGGCTGATCCTGGCGGTCGTCCTGGTCGTCGACCTCGCCGCGACGGCCGCTGTCTACGTGGACCGGCGGGACGACCCGCGGGCGCCGGCCTTTGCCCAGGCCGACGTGTCCCACCTGTCCTGGGACGCCGACGTCTACCGGGATCCCGCTCCCGTTCTGCGGCTGAGCACCGAGCTCGACGCCCCCGCCCGGGTCGACGGCCGAGGGCACGTCACGTTCCCGGACGGCGCGTTGCGCCCCGACACGAACCTCCGCTATGCGCTCGGGGCGCTCGACCGCTTCGACGAGACCAGCAATGCCATTTGGCTGCACCGCGCCAAGACAGCCGTGGATGACGTGCTCGTCACTCTCGACAACGGGTTGATCCCGCACGACTTCCCCACGAAGGACATCATCGGGCTCGACGTCGCGGCACCCTGGTTCGCCGGCGACACCCAGGGCCTGATGCTCAGTGCCCTGAGCCGCCTGTTCACACGGACCGGTGAGGCGCGGTGGCGCGCGACGGCCAACGAGGTGTTCGGCGCCCTGTCCTCGTTCAAGAACTTCCTGGTCGGCGACCGGCCCGTGCCCGAGGTACTGGCTCACCAGTGTGGACGAAGCGGGGCTACCTCTGGTTCGACCGCTTCAGCAGCGACCTTCGGACGTACTCGATCCTCAACAACCAGCTGTGGACCCTGCTGGGCATCTACGACTACCGCGGGGCGGTAGCCCGCACCGGCACCTGGAGGGCCGAGTCGACCCAGCTCTTCGCCGGCGGGCTCGCCACGGTCCAGCACTACCTGGACAGCTACCGCAACCCGGGCCGCATCTCGATCGACAGCCTCACCGCCAAGAACCACGACATGGGCGCGCACTTCCTCGCCGTGGCCCAGCTCGAAGTACTCGCACGGGTCACCGGCGACCCGACGGTCACCCGGTATGCCGAGACTCTTCGATCGCGACGACAACGTCCCGTTCTTCCCGGTCAGCGCGCCCGGGCTCGCCGACGACGTCGACGGCTACCAGCCGTTCTCCCCGCCGACGTGGCGGACCAGGCGGACCGCGAGCGTCCGCAGCGGGTCACGGCGGGCGGCGTTCCCACCGAGGGCGCGGGGGTGCTCGATCCCACGAGGAACGCAGCGTTCGTGCTCGCGGCGCTCTCGGAGTACCGGACGCACGGCCGACCGGGAATGGCTGACGCGGGCCGAGGCGGCCGCCGACGAGGCCATCAGGACGGCCGTGGGCGGTGCGCTGCCCAACCGCTACCGCACCCGCACGCTCTTCGGTGCGCCTGTGTCGGGGACGTGGTACTCCGCCGAGGGGCAGGGCCTGATGCTGAGCGCCCTCAGCAGGCTCTACACCGAGACCGGCGACGAGCGCTGGAGACGGGATGCGGCTGCCGTGTCGACCGCCCTCGTGCAGGTCCGGGGCTACGACTACCCTCCGCCGGACCCGTGGCTCGCGCTGCTCGACGACGGCGGGTACGTCTGGTTCGAGCAGTACGCCGGCGCCCACGCACCGACCCAGGCCGTCATGGGTCACCTCACCGCCCTGCTCGGTCTCTACGACTACTGGCGGGTAAGTCACGACCGCACCGCCTACCTCTTCTTCCGCGGCGGCGTCGCCGCGTTGCGGACCCGTCTGCCCGGCCTGCGCGAGAAGTCCGCGCCGGTCCTCACCACCATCCTCGGCGGCAAGGGCGACGCCAGGTCAGAGCAGCAGATGGTGCAGGAAGTCGCCTCGCTGGCCGAGATCACCGACGACCGCGTCCTGACCCGATACGCCGGCCTGTTGGCGAAGGACTTCTCCTGATGCGGACGTCGCAGGGGGAACGCCGGGCAGCGGCGACTGACGTCACCGACGCGGCCGACTCGGTGCCAGCGGCCAGATTGCCGTCGCCGACGGACGCGAGCATCGTCTTCCTCGCCGTGCTGTACCTGTGCACGACCAGCCGGTGGGGCAGCTACGTCGCCCCGCCCGGTCTTCCTGTTTACGTCGGTGACGTCGTGCTCGCCGCCGGCCTGATCCAGACGATCCTCGTGGTCCGCGCCCGCGGCAGGGTGCACGACGTCCTCCGCGCACTCAGCAGCGCACCGCTCTTCCTGCTGCTGGCTGTCGCGTTCCTGGCCTGGGCGTTGCTGCGGGCGTTGCTCGGCGCCGCGGATCTGGCCGACGAGCCGTTGACGGCGTTGCGCGACCTGGCACCGTACGCCTACGCGGTCGCCGCGCTGGCTGCGTTCGTGCTCCCGGTGGCGGACCGGCTGCGCACCGAGCGGCTGGTGTACGCGGCGCTGACCCTGCACGTCCTGTGGCTCGAGGGAGTCCGCTACCTGCCGGCGTGGCCGCAGGACTGGCCGCTGCTCGGCGGTGCGGCGATCTTCACGCCCAGGCCGGACTTCGACACCGCCATCGTCGGCGTCGCCGTCGCCCTGGCGCTGCACCAGCTGCTGCACCGACGACCCCGGAACCGGTGGGTCCTCGCCGGTCTGGGTCTCTTCCTGGCGGTCAACGGCTACGCCATGCTCTCCTCGCCCACCAGGGCCGGGCTGCTGTCGGGCCTGGTGGCGTCAGGCGTGGTCGTCCTGGGCTGGCTGCTGCGTCGCACCGTGGCACCGCGGCGCTTGTCCGGCCGCCTGCGCCTCGGCGTGCTTGCGGTGCTGCTTGCCCTCCTCGTCGGTCTCCTCGCGCTGACCCCTCCAGGTCACCGGATCGTCGAGTCCCTGAGCGGCCAGCAGTCGAACGCCTCCGGCACGATCAACGCACGCGAGCTGGCCTGGCGCGCCGTGGACCGCTATGTGCTCGCCGACCCACCACGGACAGCGATCGGTGTCGGCTTCGGTCCCGACTTCCTCGCCGACAGCGGGGCGACCTACCTGCTCGAGGGCGATCTGTACAAGGACGTGCGCTCGCCGCACAACTACCTCGTCGGCGCGTTCGCCCGGCTGGGTCTCGCCGGCATGCTGCTGGCCGCCCTGATGCTCGCCGGGGCCGCGCTGGCCGGCGTTCGGGCACTTGCCGGTCCGGTGGGCGTGCCCACGGCGTTGGCGGCGCTGCTGGTGCTGGCGCTGCCCGTCACCGCCCTGCTGGGCGTGGTGCTGGAATCACCGTTCGGCGCCATCCCCTACTTCTGGGCGGTCGGCCAGCTGGCCCGGCACACCTGGACGGCGGACCGGCGGGACCACGCCTCGGCTCAGGCCTCGTTCGCCTCGAACCATCGGTAGATCCGCTCGATCCCGTCACGGAGCGAGACCTCGGCCTTCCAGCCGAGCGCGTGGATCCTGGACACGTCCAGCAGCTTGCGCGGCGTGCCGTCCGGGCGACTCGGGTCGAACGTCAGCTCGCCGTCATACCCGACCACCTGCGCGATCAGGGCCGCGAGCTCGGAGACGGTGAGGTCCTCGCCCACCCCGACATTGATCGGTGCCGGGTCGTCGTACTTCTCCAGCAACGTGACGCACGCCCGGGCCAGGTCGTCGACCCACAGGAACTCCCGACGCGGCGTGCCAGTGCCCCACAGCTCGACCGACGGCGCCCCGGCTCGCTTGGCCTCGCGCGAACTTGCGCAGCAACGCCGGGAGCACGTGGGACGTCTCGGGGTCGAAGTTGTCGTTCGCGCCGTACAGATTGGTTGGCATCGCAGAGATGAAGGACACACCGTGCTGGCGGCGCAGCGCCTGCACGTGCAGGACCCCAGCGATCTTGGCGATGGCGTAGGCGTCGTTCGTCGGCTCGAGGGTGCCGGTCAGCAGGCTGTCCTCACGGATCGGCTGGTCCGCGTACTTGGGATAGATGCAGCTCGATCCGAGGAACAGCAACCGGCGTACGCCGGTGCGTGCGGCTGCATCGAGCACGTTCAGCTGGATCCGCAGGTTGTCGCTGAGGAAGTCGGCAGGGTAGGTGCTGTTCGCGACGATGCCCCCGACCTTCGCCGCGGCGAGCACGACGTACTCGGGGCGCTGCTCGTCGAAGAATGCGTCCACGGCTCCCCGGTCGCGCAGGTCGAGCTCGCTGCTCGACCGGCCGATCAGGCGGGTGTGCCCACGTTCCTCGAGGTGCCGCCACACCGCCGAACCGACGAGGCCACGGTGCCCCGCGACGTAGAACGGCGCTGTCACGTCCAAGGGCGCGAGAGCCGCGCCCTGCCGTGAGATCTCTGCTGACATCGGACTCCACACCGGAACGGATGCGTCTGGGACTGGCGGCTGTCCCGGAAGGCTATCTCGTCGTCCTGACCGGCGGAGTCAGCCCCGGCGCCGGGACACCGGCGGGTCAGTCCTGGCTGCACGCCTCCGGTACCTTCATGCGGTGAAGATCGGCCACTGGGACGGCCCCGGGTTTCTCAGTGCGCGGGACGCATGGAGCGCGCAGGACGATCTCGCCGCCCTCTGCGCTGATCGGCCATTGCGCACCTCTGAGATCTTCGACCCCAACGGCTACTACGGGTTCGACCAGGTGGTGAAGCGCTACGCCGACCTGCCTGCGACGTACAGCCTCAAGGCCGTCGTCCCGCACGGCACGGTGATCGACCCCGGCTTCGTGTGGAAGGCGGAACGAGACGCCCCGTTGCCCGCCGTCGTCTGCTGGGAACCGCAGCGACGACGCGTGTACGAAGCGGCCGGAGGGAAGATCGTTCTGGCCGGTGCGGCCCCCTACCTGTACCTCACGAAGCTGCTGGCCGTCGAGGCTCCGGCGCAGCGAGCGGGCACCCTCTTCTTCCCGTCCCACTCGACGCACCATGTCGACGACGAGGCCGACTACAAGCATCTCGCCGATCGCCTGTCGTCTCTCCCCGATGAGCTGTCGCCGGTCACCGTGTGCCTCTACTGGCGAGACCTGCACCTGGGGCGCGACGCGCCGTTCCGGCGACGCGGCCTGTCGATCGTCTCCGCCGGCCACATGTACGACCCCGACTTTCCCGCCCGCCTGCACCATCTGGCGTCCCGGTTCACCTACGCGGCCGGCAACGAGTTCGGCTCGCACATGTTCCACGCCGTGGCCTCCGGCTGCACGTACTTCCATGTCGGTCGCGAGGCAGACATCCACCCCGACACGTTGTTGGCTCGACGCGAGCCGGACGGGGTTCCGTGGATCGAGCCGGACTACAGCCGGATCCGGCCGATCTATCAGGAGATGACCGCAGCCTTCGGGACACCGAAGCCGGACCAGCCGGCGCGACAGCGGCAGCTCACCGAGTTCCTGTTCGGCGCCGCAGATCTCCAGAGTCGAGCACAGCTCCGCGAGACCCTGCTCCGGCTCGAACGGATCGACCGCTGGGGCCCGGCGCTGCTCGGTCTGACCAGGCAAGGCCAGCCCATCGCCCCGAGCAGTCTGCGGCGGCAGAAGCAGCGGCTGAGGTCGATGGTCCGCCTGTCCCGGTGAGGGGTGGCGTCTCAGTGGGACGCCTGGGCGGCGGTGTGGAGTATCCGCGAGTAGTCGCGGGCGAAGGCTTCAGTACGGATCACCAGAGACTCCTTGGCTGCCTGCGCCCGCGCCAGCTCGTCATCGGATCCCGCCGCCATCCCCATGACCTCGGCCATGGTGTCGGCGAGCTCCACGCCATCATGGGGATCGAAGTACCGGGCGCCGGGTGGGTCTTGCTCACGATGGACGTCGATGTCGGAGAGGATCGTCAGCTTCCCGAGCGATCGAGCTTCCTCGACGGTCGTGCTCCAGCCTTCGAACAGCGACGGATTGATGACCGCGACACTGTGCCGCATCAAGGCAATGAGGTCGTCGAAGGGCACCACGCCGAGATGCAGGAACTGCGCGGAGACCCCTCTGTCGGCGACCTCTCTCATCAGGGACGGGTAATAGTCAGGAGCGCGATAGTCGTGCCCCTCGCCGGTCAGCACCACGATCGGCCGCACGCCGCGCTCCCGCGCTGTCACCAAGGCGTCCAGGACTACCCGGTGATTCTTGTGCTGCCAGAACTGGTTCGGGAGGAAGAAGAACCGTTCCGGGAGTCCGTACTGTGCTCGCAGCTGGGGAAGTGACGCGAGGTGACCGATCGTCAGGCTGGGCTGAGAGACGAAGTGCAGGACCTGCGTGCGGGACGCGGCAGGGCCGTAGAACCGTCGGGCGTCGCGTCGGGCCGCCTCACTGCTCAGCACCGTGACGGTTCCCTCAAGCAGCTGGCGCAAGAACGCATAGTCCCGCCTACGCCGCTCGACGGTCGGAAAGTACGACGGGAGTCGACGGTGCTGGAAGTCGGCGATCCACGGCGTCGTGGCGACGGGGAACCGCCACCCGAAGGTGCCCGAGTGCGACAGTACGTCGATGCCGTTGCTGGCGCACAGCGCCGCCATGGCTTCGTCCCGGCCGAGGATGCGCCGCTGGATCCTTCCCCGTGTGACGCCGGGTCTACCGGCCACTGGCATCTCCAGCACCGAGACGCCGCGGAGGAGGTCCAGGCCGTGCAACGCGGCGCCCGGTTGCGCGATCAGGACGGGTTGGACCGTGTCGGACAGATGCTCTGAGAGCGCGTGCAGGAGATTCCGGAAGTAGCTGATCCCGCCCAGCCACCCGTTCTCGTCCCGCAGGTAGCCGACCCTCAGCACGTTTGCTCGGCGAACCATCGCGCGTAGTCGGCCAGCCCTTGCTCCAGAGAGATCCTGGGCTCGAACCCCAGGTCGCGCGCACGGGCCACGTCAGCAACCATCGAGTGTGGATCGCCGGCGCGGCTGCGACCCGAGAAGCGGACGTCGGCCGTGGACCGCAGCGCCGTCCGGAGCTGCTCGATCACCGCGTCGATGCGGGTCGCCCGTCCGGTTGCGCCGTTGACCACCAGCTCGTCCGTCTCGGCCAGTGCTGCCGTCATCATGAGGCGGACAGCGTCGTCCACGTGCAACCAGTCACGCAGCTCGGAGCCGGTGCCGCCGAACTCGGCGAGTGGCTGACCGAGCTTCTGACAGGCGTCCCACAGAAGCTGCTTGCGAAGGCCGGGGCCGTAGAGCGAGAAGAACCGAATGACGGTGTACGGGATGTCGAGCAGCGCGTGATAGCTCCGCAGCAGTTGCTCGCCAGCCGCCTTGTGAACACCGTAGACCGACATCGGGTTGATCGGCCGACTCTCCATCAGCGGCGTCGCAGCTCCGTCGCCATAGACCGCCGCGCTGGACACGTACGTGACGCGGGCGCCAGACCCACGAGCCAGCCAACCAAGCAGCGTGGCGGTGCTGGACACCGTCGAGTGGAAGTCGAGTGCCGGGTCAGCAGCAGCTGCACCGACCGAACCGCTGCCGCCCAGGTGGAAGACGTGGTCCGGGTCACCGGCCCGCTCGCGTGCCGTGTCGAGTGTCTCGGCCGTCACGGTGCTGTCCAGGAGGGCGGCCTGATCGTCCCGGCTCGCACGAGCAGTCATGGAGTCTGCCGGCGGAGGGTGGGCGTCGAGGCTCGGGTCGATGACTGCGACCCGCCAGTCACTCGCCAGCACCAGGTCGACCAGGTGTCTTCCGACGAACCCGTTGCCACCGATGACGAAAGCAGTCGAAGGCATCAGTCAGGCCGCGAGAAGCTCGGCGAGCGTCACCGAACGACCATCCGAGATGTCGACCACCGGGAGATGTTCGATCTCTTGGCGGGCCTGGTCCGCCCGGAGGAACGTCGTGCGCCCGCTGGCGTCGCGTGCCTCGCGGAACCGGGAGGCCACCCAGACCTCTTCCGGGGTACGCCGCGGCAGGTCACCTGCGAGGTCGTCGCGGACGAAGAACAAGTTGTTCCCGGCCTTGTTTCCGCAGACGAGGCGGTAGCCGAGCTCGCGACCCAGCAGCTCGAACGCTCCCACCGACGCGCCGTAATAGAGGTTGGAGTGATGAGCCTCGTGGCGACGGAAGTCGGAACGGTAGGGGATGGAGCATCGAGCGTTCGGTCCGAAGATGCTGTTGTACTCGACGATCACGATGGTGGGGGACGCGACGGAGATCGCCTGCCAGATCCAGTAGTCGTTGCCGTCGATGTCGATCGACAGCAGGTCCAGGTTCTCCGCGAAGCCGCTCGACCGAAGGAGCTCATCGATGTTCTCGCGAGTGATGAAGGCCTGCTGGGCCTTCAGGTCGTAACGCCAGTAGATCGGATCGCGACGAATGGACTCGATGTTGCTCAGAGCGCCGTCCATGACCAGGCCGGACCAGTTGTCGTTGCAGAGCAGGAATCTGGTGTTGGCCTCGGTGTAGTTCTCGACGCCGAACTCGACAAAGCGGCGTTGACCTATCGGGACCTGACGAATGATCGCCTGGATGAGTCCGTCCTCGCCCCATTGGGAGGAGATGCCGAACTCACGGTCTGCCGGGTCGTCGAGATGACGGAGGTCCTGGAGCTGCAGCTCCAGCCGGCCGATTCCCTGGTGGATGCGGTCCAGCTTCGCGTCCAGAGCATCGATTCGCCCTGTGAGGGACAAAAGACGACGCACCTTCTCTCCCAGCACGGGGCGCGATGCTAGCACGCGTGCGGCGTCCCGCCGGGGCCACGTCACGGGGCCGCTGTCGCTGCACACCCACACCCGGATGGGGCCATCAGAGGCTCGAGATGTCATCATCCTTCCACACCCTCGTGCGCCGATAGGCGCCCGAAGGGACCTGCCGGGAGAAACGTCGCTGGGCCCCGAGCAGCAGCCGGTATGAGGAGATCCCCAGATTGCAACCGCGAAGTCTTGTCACGACCGTCCGAGCGTCCCTGGCGATGCTCCGACCGCGGGACCGGCGGAGGCTCCTGCTGGCGACGGTGCTGCAGATGGCCACCGGAATCTTCGACGTCATCGGTGTCATCCTCTTGGGAGCGCTCGCGACGCTGGGCGCCGCGAGCCTCAACGGCAACGCGCCGCCCGCAGCCATCCGGGACACGATGGAGGCGGTCGGGTTCGAGGCGAGGACGCCCGAGTCCCTGCTGGTCATCGTCGGCCTGAGCGCCTGCGGCTTTCTGGTGGCCAAGAGCCTCACAGCTCTTTACTTCAACTGGCGCATCCTGCGGTTCCTCGCCAACAGGCACACCGAGGTCTCTGCCCGACTCACCCGGGCCCTTCTCTCGCGCCCCCTGCTCGAGATCCAGACCCGTTCGAGCCAGGAGACCGCCTACGCCATCACCGACGGTGTGAGCCTGGCGACGGTGTCATTGCTCGGCAGCGTCATCATCGTCCTCACCGAGATCACGATGTTGGTCGGGCTCGGGGCCGCGCTCCTGGTGATCAGTCCGTGGGTGACCTTGATGGCCATCGTCTTCTTCGGCTTGATCGTCGCGTTCATGCAACGAATTCTCGGCCGACGCATGAACGCCGCCGGAGAGGTCGTCGGCCGCGCGTCGATCGACAGTCGGGCACTCATTCAGGAGGCCCTCGGCACGTACCGCGAGATCTGGGTGCTCGATCGCCGCGAGCCGTACGCCAACAGAGTGGCCGCGCTCCGGCGCGTCTTCGCGCGGGCAATGGCCGACAGCCTGTTCATCGCCCAGTTCCCCAAGTACGCCCTCGAGGTCGCGCTCGTCCTCGGAGCACTCGCCCTGGCGACGTCCCAGTTCATCTGGACCGACGCCGACTCGGCGACGTTGACGGTGTCCCTGTTCTTCGCCGCGGCGACCCGGATCCTTCCCTCGATCCTCCGCCTCCAGGCCGCAGTCCTGAATGCCGGCAACGCCGCAGGTGCCGCCCTCCCGACTTTCGTCCTTGGTCGACGAGCTCCTCAACGACGGGGGGGACAGTCGCTCGCCGGACCGCGCTCTGCGGCTGGGCCTCGAGAAGCGTGCGGACTTCAACGGTTCCATCGACGTGGCGGGGGTCGTGCTGACGTACCCGACCAGTGACGTGCCGGCCCTCGTGGACGTTTCGTTCTCGGTCCCCGCAGGTGCCTCCCTCGCCCTCGTCGGGCCGTCCGGCGCCGGGAAGTCGACATTGGCTGACGTCCTCATGGGCGTGCTCGAGCCGGATGCCGGGACGGTCGCTCTCGGCGGTGTGAGCCCGATGGAGGCCATCAGCGGCTCGCCCGGGTCGATCGCGTACGTACCCCAGACCGTCTTCCTGGCCGACACGACCATCAGGAGCAACGTCGGCCTGGGACTGCCGCCTGAGCAGATCGACGACGAGCTGGTCTGGAAGGCGCTGGCGAGGGCACAGCTCGACGACATGGTGCGAGGTCTCCCGACCCAGCTCGACACCGAGATCGGCGAGGGCGGCACCCGGCTCAGCGGCGGGCAGCGGCAGCGCCTCGGCCTGGCGCGGGCGCTGTACACGGACCCCGTCCTCCTCGTGCTCGACGAGGCGACCAGCGCGCTGGACACGGAGACCGAGCACGCGGTCACGGAGGTACTCCGGGCCCTCGACGGGGACGTGACCGTCGTCGTCGTCGCCCACCGGCTGTCCACGGTCCTGAACTCGTCGGTGGTGCTCTACCTCGAGGCCGGTCGCCTGGTCTCGTCGGGAACGTTCAACGAGGTTCGCGCCGCTGTTCCGCGCCTCAACCGTCAGGCTGAGCTGTCCGGCCTGTAGCTTCGCTAACCCCGACGGACCGGGATGCCGTGCTCGGCCAGGTAGGCACGCGCCATCGCGGGCGTCTGCTCGGTGAACTGGAACATCGCCCCTGCGGCGACGGCCGACGCCCCGGCGTCCTGGATCGCGGCCCGCATGTGCTCGTAGCTCCCCGCACCGCCGGCCGCGATGACGGGCACGGTCACGGCCGCCGACACCTCCGCCAGGAGAGGCAGGTCGTAGCCGGTCTGGAGGCCGTCGCTCTCGACGCGGGTGACCAGGATCTCTCCCGCCCCCCGGTCCTGCGCCTCCTTCGCCCACGTCACCGGGTCCCGCTCCGTGAGCTCCGCGCCGGATCGGGACGTCACCACCCGCTCCCCGTCGACCACTCGGACATCGATGGCCAGCACGACGCACTGCGTGCCGAAGCGGCGCGCTGCGTCCTCGATGAGCTGCGGCTGCTCGAGCGCCGCGGTGTTGAGGACGACCTTGTCGGCCCCGGCGGCGAGCAGGTCCTGGACGTCATCGATGGACGAGACACCGCCGCCGATGCTCAGCGGCACCCGACTCTCGACTGCGGCGTCCCGCGCCGTGTCGAGGTCGCAGGGCCGGTGCTCGCGCCGCGCCGCGACGTCGAGGATCAGCAACTCGTCGACGTCACGGGTGTTGAACACACGCACGGCCGGCACCAAGGTGCCCACGGTGCGCCAGCTGTGGAACGCCTCACCCTTGACCAGCCCGAAGCCGTTCGACAGCAACGTCGGGATGACGCGGACCTTGAGCATCGATGGGCCTCATTGCGATGAAGTTCTGCAGGACCCGGAGCCCGGCGGCCGAGCTCTTCTCCGGGTGGAACTGCATACCGTAGACGTTCGCCCGCTGCACCGACGAGGCGAACTGTCCCGCATACGGGGTGTAGGCGGCGACGTCCGCCTCGTCGGTCGGGTGGAAGACGTAGCTGTGGACGAAGTAAAAGTCGGCACCGGGAGTGACCCCGCCGAACAGCCGCGAGCTCGGAGTGGGCGTGACCTCGTTCCAGCCAACGTGCGGGATGCGCTCTCCCGCCTGCGGCGTGATCCGGATCGTCTCGCCGGGGACCAGCCCGAGACCCTCGACGGGCTCACCCTCCTCGCTGCGCTCACCCAACAGCTGCATGCCGAGACAGATGCCCAGCAGGGGCGTCCCGGCGGTCACCGTGCGCAGCGCCTCCGGCCAGGCGCGTTCGTGCATGATGCGCATCGCCACAGCGAAGGCTCCGACTCCGGGAAGCACGATGTGAGTGAAGCGCTCGAGCTGATCCGGTTCGCGCAGCACGTCGAGCGACGCGGCGCCTGCGTCCTCGACCCGACGAGTGATCGATGCGAGGTTGTTGACGCCGAGGTCGATGATCGCGACTCGAGTCGAGCCTGCGTCAGTCGACGTTGTCATCGTTGGTCTTCACGAGGTTGGCGGAGCGGTCGCGCACCAGCGCGCCATCGTCGCCCACCTTGAACAACCGCTTGTTCGTGAAGCGGTCGCAGATGCGCTGGAACTCCGAGACGTCGATGTCGAGTGGCGGCGAGGATGTCTTCGAGCGGCTTCCCGAGGTAGCTCCACGGGAACTTGCCGTCGTGCAGCCGAACGAGCTCAAGCGCCTCGTCCCGGGACAGTCGTCCGCGACGCAGGTGCAGGCAAGCGATGTCGCTCGCCCGCCCGAACCCGAACTTCAGGAACTTGAAGTAGTCGTGGATGCCAGTCTGGTGGTTGTCGAGGTTCTCGTAGTTGACGATCGAGCCTTCGACCGTTGTGTGATACGTCTCGAAACCGTGCCCCTGCGCGAGCAACACGTTCTTGAACCCGTCCCACGGGAAGAAGTAGCCGAGGAAGACGCCGGTGACGCCGACCTCCTTCAGCTCGGTGTCGGTCGGGTAGGTGTACAGGATCAGGTCGCGCTGCTGGAGTCCGTGCCGACCAGCCATGTCACTGACGCGGAGGCCGAGCAAGCCACCGAACTCCTCGAGCCAGCGCCGGTCCAGGACGTCAGTCTCGGCCGCGGTCGCAGGGCCGCCGTACTCGTTCTGCGGGTTCTCGCCCCAGACGATCAGCGGCACCCTGTACTCCACTGCCGCACGCACCGGAATGGTGAAGATCGAGGCGTGCTCCGGCCAGGAGATGTCGCCGACCTCTTCGAGACCGATCCGATTCAGCTTGTGACGCACGCGGGGGTTGGGTGTCATCTCGACGTAGTCGACGCCGAGGTTCTTGATGTTCTGGATGTTTCGACGACCGATCTCGGACAGGTCACACGTGGTCGCAGTGACGCAGAGAGGGTTGAGGCCGAGGCCAAGCACCTTGAGCACCTGCGAGGTGCTGTCCTTGCCGCCGGACACCGGGATGACACAGTCCCAGTTGCTGCCGTCGCGCGAGCGATAGCGATCCACGACACTGAGGAACTCGTCCTGGCGAGCGGCCCAGTCAACGTCCTCACGTCGAACGAAGTTGTGGCAGGCCGAGCAGATGCCGTCGTCCTCGATCCGCAGGTCGGGCTTGGTCGACGGCATCACACAGTTGCGGCAATACGTGATCACGGCGTCTTCTCCAGCACGAACCAGGTGAGATCGTCCTGCGGGAACGGACCACGGTGGTAGGCGAAGCCTGAGTCCACGAGGCGCAGGTCGTCGAAGCGGTCCAACAGCTCGCCGGCGAAGTCGCGCTTGAAGAGCCGCTCGTCCTCACCGTGGTAGGTCACAGTCTCGACGCGCGGGCTGTAGTACTCGGCAAGGAGGACGTACCGGCTGGATGCCTTGTGCATGAGGGCGTAGACGTTCTCGAGGTGCTCGGGCGAGATGTGGATCAAGACACCCTTGGTGAAGACGAGGTCGTAGGTGCGCTCCGGCTCGTAGGACAGAGCCGAGCCACGGAACACCGTGCACCCGGTCTGCTCGAGCTGGTCGGCGGCGCCGTCGTTGATCTCGAGGCCCGCGATCTCGGCGTCCGGGAGCAGCCGCTGGAGTGCGCGGACATTGAGGCCGATGTTGGCGCCGATCTCGAAGATCGACGTGACTGCGGGCAGCCGGGACAGGACCCTGGAGAAGAGCGCCGTGTTGGACGCGATCCAATGGTCTCCGGTGTTGCGTGACGAGTACTGATCCCCGAAATCACCAGCCCAGAACGCTTCCTGCGGCGTGGAAAAGCCAGGTTCTGCGGACGACACGTACATCTCCCCTAGTCATGTTGGCGCGGTTAGACGGTATCAGCGAGCGGCCCGTCGCCCGACCGTCTCCCGGCCTTCCCGGTCAGCCATGGGCGGCGTGCGTGTGGTGACCGGGATCACAGCCCCACGATGGTGCGCACGGTCTCGACGACCCTGTCCTGGTCGGCATCGGTCATGCCGGGGAACAGCGGCAGCGAGATCTCCTCCTGGTAGGCCGCCTCAGCCACCGGGCACATGCCACGGCGGTAGCCGAGATCGGCGAACACCGGATGCCAGTGAACCGGGATGTAGTTGACCTGCACGCCGATGCCCGCGCCGCGTAGCCGGTCGAACACCTCGCGACGGCGGCCCCCGAGAACGCGCAGGGCAGTAAAGGTGCCAGGCCGGCTCGACGTCGTCTCGGGCCACCGGCAGGCGGAGCCCGGGACACGTCGGCCAGCAGCGAGTTGTAGCGCGCGACCAACGCCGCGCGACGGTCGAGGAAGACGGGCAGTCGGCGCAGCTGGCTCTCACCCAGCGCGCAGAGCACGTCGGGCAGGCGGTAGTTGAGGCCGAACGCCGACATCTCGTACCACCACGCCCCCTCGTCGGCACCGTGGCGTGGCTGCGCATCGCGACCGATCCGCGCGAACCGTCGCGCCCGCGCCGCGACCGCGGAGTCGAGGGTGCGCCACCGCACCGCCCTCGGCCGTCGTCAGGTGCTTGGTGGGGAAGAACGAGAAGGTCGTGATGTCAGCGATGCGTTCCGACCGGGCGGCCGCGGTAGCGTCGCACCGATGGAGTGCGCCGCGTCCTCCAGGAGCGTCGCGCCCGTCGAGTCCGCCACTGCGCGCAGGGCATCCAGGTCAGCGGGATGCCCGGCGTAGTCGACGGCTGCGACGACCGTCGTCCGCTCGGTGACTGCGCTGCCTTCGCGGCCTCGGGGTCGAGATTGAGCGTGTCGTCGCTGACGTCGGCGAACCGCACCTTCGCACCGAGCATCGCGGCACACGACGCCGTGGCGATGAACGTGAGCGGGGTCGTGACCACCTCGTCGCCGGGCTCGAACCCCAGGCGCGGCGTACGCGACGTGCAGTGCAGCGGTGCCCGACGTGACGCTGATGCACGGGCGCTCCGGCGGTCTCCTCGAGGCCGTCCTCGAAGGCGTCGACCGCCGGGCCGGTGGTGAGCCAGTCACCACGCAGCACGTCCGACGACCGCGTCGAGGTCGGACTGGTCGACCTGCTGTCGGCCGTAGGGGAGCCACGGCCCAGCGGTCATACCGTCTTGCACCATCGCCGCCAGCTCGGCCGGCGTGAGCCACTGGTCGTTGAGGTCCGAGCGGTAGCTGGAAGCCGTCCGCGACCGGCTCGCCACCGTGCGACGTGCTCGCCGCCCCACTCGGAGATGACGGGCTGCACGACGTAGTGGTCGGCGAAGCGCAGCGTGCGGTGAGCGTCCTCGACGCTGATCATCTCCTCGTGCAGCTTCTCGCCGGGGCGAATGCCGATCACCTTGATGTCGCTGCCCGGGAGCGAGGACCTGCGCGAGGTCGGTGATCTTCATGCTCGGGATGCGGGGCACGTACAGCTCGCCGCCCGTCATCCGGTCGAACGCGTCGAGGACGAACTGAACCGCCTGGGGCAGCGTGATCCAGAACCGGGTCATCCGCTCGTCGGTGATCGGGCAGCGCCGCCGCGCCTTCCTCGACCAGCCGCTTGAAGAACGGGACGACCGAGCCGCGGCTGCCCACGACGTTGCCGTACCGCACGACCGACAGCCGGGTGTCCGAGGCACCGGCGTAGTGGTTGCCGGCGACGAACAGCTTGTCGGCGCAGAGCTTCGTCGCGCCGTACAGGTTGATCGGGCTGCTGGCCTTGTCGGTGGACAGTGCCACCACGCGCTTGACGCCCGAATCGATGGCGACGTCGATGACGTTCTGTGAGCCGAGGACGTTGGTCTTGACGGCCTCGAACGGGTTGTACTCAGCGGTGTCGACCTGCTTGAGGGCCGCGGCGTGCACGACGTAGTCCACGCCCGACATGGCCCTGCGCAGCCGCTCCTTGTCACGGACGTCGCCGATGATCCAGCGCAGCCGCGGGTCGTCGCCGAGCTGCTGCCGGACCTCGTACTGCTTGAGCTCGTCCCGCGAGTACAGGACGATCCGGCTGGCCAGGCCGTCGGCGAGCAGCCGGCGGATGAACGCCTTGCCGAAGGAGCCGGTGCCACCGGTGATCAGCACCGATGCTCCGTCCCACGAGGTCATCCGTTACTCCGATGGTCGAGGCCAGAACGCCCAGAACTGTAGCCTGACCTCCGTGGATGACCCGAGTCCGGCAGCAGTCGGACCGACCTCGGTGATCGGCGTCATCCAGGCCCGTTCCGGCTCGTCCCGACTGCCCGGCAAGGTCTTCCTGCCGCTGCGCGGACGCCCGGTCCTCGGCTGGGCGGTCCGCGCCGCGCAGGAGTCGGGGGTGCTCGACGAAGTAGTCGTGGCGACTTCGGTCGCGCCCCAGGACGACGCGGTGGCCGACCTCGCGCGCACGTTGGGCGCGTCGGTGGTCCGCGGTCCCGAGGACGACGTGCTGACCCGTTTCCTCGGCGTGCTCGACGGTCGGTCGGCGACCTGCGTCGTCCGCCTCACTGCCGACTGCCCGCTCCTCGATCCTGCGCTGATCCGGCTGGCGGTCCGGACGTTCCTTGCGGCCGAAGGCTCGTTCGACTATCTCAGCACGGTGCTCGAACGGTCCCTGCCCCGTGGTCTCGACGTCGAAGTGCTCTCTGCCGCCGCGCTGCGCAGGGTGGCGACGCACGCGCAGGGGGCCGACCGGGTTCACGTCACCTCCGCCGTATACACCTCACCAGAGCGGTACGCCGTCGTCGGCCTCCAGTTCCGGCCCGACGCCCAGGACCTCCGGGTCACCCTGGACGTAGCCGACGACCTGCGACTCCTCGAGGCGGTCGTCGCAGAGCTCGGGGACCGACCGCCCGCCTGGCGCGAGGTCGTGGACCTGCTCCGTAGGCGGCCGGATCTGACCGACCTCAACGCGCACGTGCGACAGAAGGCGCTGGACGAGGGGTGAGCGGGTCACTCGTGGCGCTGCGCTGCGACGCCGGACCGGACACTGGCCTCGGACACTGGCTGCGCTGCCTTGCCCTTGCCGAGGCACTTCGGGGCCGTGGTCGCGACGTCGTCGTGGTCGGGAGCGCGGGCGGCGTGCCGCTCGCCGAGCGGTTGCTCGCCGAGCGGGACATCCGGCTGCATCCGGCTCCGGACGGGTCCCTGCTGCCGGTGCTGGACGAGATCGGGGCAGCGGTCCTTGTCGTCGACTCGTACGCAGTACCTGCGACCGTTCACGCCGAGGCCCGCTCCTCGGGACGCCCCGTGGCTGCCATCGTCGACGCACCAGCACCGACCCTCGACGCCGACCTGCTGGTGAACCCCAACTTCGGTTCCGAAGCTGCGATGGCGGTGCCACACCGGGGTGCAGTCCTGGCGGGCGTGCCCTATGCCCTGCTGCGCACCTCGGTCACCCGGCGGCGGCCGCCGGCTCCCCCCGACGTCCCCGATGTCGCGCGCCGGGTGCTCGTGGTGCTCGGTGGCACCGACGTCCTCATGGCCGCCGCCACCGCGACCGAGCGGCTGCTGGCCACCGGCCTGCCGCTCGAGGTCGACGTCGTCTGTTCGACGCCGCAGATCCGGGCGCGGGTGGACGGGCTCGCTCGGCGGGAGGGCCAGCGAGTCACCACGTCGGACCCCCTCGAGGACCTCGCGGCGCTCGCGGTCGGCGCCGACCTGGTTCTCTCGGCGGCCGGCACGACGGTGTGGGAGATGGCCTGCCTCGGTCGTCCGATGGCCCTGGTGACGGTGGCAGACAACCAGCTGCCGGCCTATGACGCCATGGTCTCCTCCGGGCTCGCGTCAGGGCTCGGCCCGGCGGCCCGGCTCAACGATGCTCCCGAAGCCGCGATCGAGTCGCTGACCCGGCTGCTGGAGGACGCGCCGCTCCGGCGCCGCCTCGCGCGAGCCGGGCACGCCCTGGTCGACGGACGAGGTCGTGACCGGGTCGCCGACGCGGTGGGCGCCCTGCTGCCAGGAGGTAGCGTTGAGCCGGTCGTCCATGAGGAGATCCCGTGACCGCACGCATCTATGGCCGTCCGACGTTCGAGATCGGCGGACGTCCGGTCGGGCCGGGCAAACCGTGCTACGTCATCGCCGAGGCCGGCTCCAACCACAACGGCGACATCGACACCGCCAAGCGCCTGATCGACGCCGCCGCCGAGGCCGGTGCCGACGCGGTGAAGTTCCAGACGTACACGGCCGAGGGTCTCTACTCCCGCAAGACACCGAACCCGAGCTACCTGAAGAAGGCCAGCCTCCTCAAGTCCCAGGAGACGGTCTGGGAGCTCATCAAGCGGGTCGAGATCCCGTGGGAGTGGCACGAGGAGCTGGCAGCCCACACTGCAAGCACCGGCCTGCACTTCCTGTCGTCGCCCGTTCGAGGAGGCGGCGGTCGATCTGCTCGAGAGCGTCAAGGTGCCTGCGTACAAGATCGCGTCGTACGAGATCACCCACCTGCCCCTGATCACTTACGCGCCAAGACCGGCAAGCCGCTGCTGATCTCGACCGGCATGGCCTCCCTCGCCGACATCGAGCGGGCACTCGACGTCGCGAACGACACCGGGTGCGACCAGGTCGCCCTGCTGCACTGCGCGATCAACTACCCGCCCGCGGTTCGACGACCTGAACCTGCGAGCGATCCAGACCCTCGCCAGCGCGTTCCAGGTGCCGGTGGGCTGGTCGGACCACACGATGGGGCACAGCGCCGACGTCGCCGCCGTGGCCCTCGGCGCCTGCATCGTCGAGAAGCACTACACGCTCGGTCGCGACCAGGAGGGCCCCGACCACGCCTTCGCGCTCGAGCCGCACGAGCTGGCCGACATGGTGCAGGCCATCCGCGAGACGGAGGCGTCGCTCGGGCAGCCCGGTCAAGCGGGTCACCGAGGCGGAGTCGGAGATGTTCCGCATCGGCCGCCGCAGCCTGGTCGCGGCGCGCGACCTGCCTGCGGGGACCACGCTCACCCGAGAGGACATCGCGGTGAAGCGACCTGGCTACGGCATACCTGTCTACGAGATGGACATCGCACCTCGGCCGCCGCACGCTGGAGGACGTCGAGGCTGACGAGATCCTCCAGTGGCCGATGCTGGGCTGACCCCAGCCGTGCCCGAGTCGCAACGTGTGCCGACCCTAAGCGAGGCGAAACCCGCGGACTCGCGCGCGGTCTGGCAATGGCGCAACGACGAGACGACTCGCGCCGCCTCGGGTGAGGTGGACGTTGTTCCGTGGGAGGTCCACGAGGTCTGGTTCGCGAGCGTTCTGGCCGATCCGAAGCGTCACCTGCTCATCGCGTCCTCCGACGCGCAGCCGGTCGGTGTGGTGCGCTTCGACGAGCAGGCTGCCGGGGACTGGCTGGTCAGCATCAACCTCTCGCCGGCCGCGCGGGGTCGGGGGCTGGGGACGCCGACGCTCGAGACCGCCTGCCGGTGGCTCGAGACGGTTGCCGGAGCCAGGCGGGTGATCGCCGACATCAGGCGGGAGAACACGCGGTCGATCAGGACCTTCCTGAGTGCGGGCTTCCGACTCACGCACGAGGACAGCGAGTGGATGCGCTACGAGCGCGCAGTCGATAGAAGTCGGTAACCGGTCGGCTACCGGTCGATGCGGATGTGCTTCCCGGACAACGCATCGTCCAGGGACTTGACGATCGGCGTCGACCATGAGCTCGGCCAGCTCGCCGCCACCCGGTCGTCGGCTTCCAGCCGAGCTGGCGCGCCGCCTTGGAGGCGTCGCCGATCAGCGCGTCGACCTCGGACGGGCGCTCGTAGCGCTTGTCGGTGCGCACGTACTTCTCCCAGTCGAGGTCGGCCCGGGCGAACGCCACCTCGCAGAACTCGCGGACCGTGGCCGCCTGGCCCGGTCGCCACGACGTAGTCGTCGCCCGTGTCCTGCTGCAGCATCAGCCACTGCGCCTCGACGTACTCCTTGGCGTAGCCCCAGTCGCGCACCGCGTCGAGGTTGCCGAGGTACAGCGGCGTCCTGGATGCCCGGCGGCGATCCGGGCGACGGCGCGGGTGATCTTGCGGGTGACGAAGGTCTCGCCGCGGCGCGGGCTCTCGTGGTTGAACAGGATGCCGTTGGTGGCGTGCAGCCCGTAGGCCTCGCGGTAGTTCACCGTGGCCCAGTAGGCGTAGACCTTGGCGCAGCCGTACGGGCTGCGCGGGTGGAACGGGGTGTCCTCGTTCTGCGGCGGCGGCGTCGAGCCGAACATCTCCGACGAGCTCGCCTGGTAGAAGCGCGTGTCCACGCCGGAGGCACGGATCGCCTCGAGCAGCCTGATGGTGCCGAGCACCGGTCACGTCGCCCGTGTACTCCGGCATCTCGAAGGACACCTTCACGTGGCTCTGGGCGCCGAGGTGGTAGACCTCGTCGGGCTCGATGTCGCGCATGAGGTTGACCAGCATCACGCCGTCGGAGAGGTCGCCGTGGTGCAGGACCAGGCGTGGGGTCCTCGCTCGTGCGGGTCCTGGTAGATGTGGTCGATCCGGTCGGTGTTGAAGGTGGAGGCGCGACGGATGATGCCGTGCACCTCGTAGCCCTTGTCGAGCAGGAGCTCGGCGAGGTAGGACCCGTCCTGGCCGGTGATCCCGGTGATCAAGGCCTTCTTCGTCGTCACGGCGCGGAAGCCTACCTGCCGCGAACTCGATCTGCTACGATCCCGCCGATGCCGTCCGCCGCCCGCCGTACTGGAGCCAGGGCGGGCCCTTCGAGTTCGCCGGCGTGCCGCTCGCTCGACACCGACATCGACGCCGCTGTGACGTCCGTCACGGAGGCCGTCGCCGCCCGGCCAGCCCCAGGGGCTGCACCTCTGCAACGCCTACACGCTCGCCCTGGCGAGCCGGGAGCGCCTACCGAGAGCTGTTGCGAGCACCCGGACGCCGTGAACCTCCCGGACGGGACCCCGGTCGCCTGGTTCTACCGCCTGGCGGCGCGCCGACACGCGCGGGGCCCGGTCCGCGGGCCCGGCCTGATGAAGGCGGTCCTCGCTCGGCCCGGGCTGAAGCACCACCTGCTCGGCGGCAGCGCCGAGGTCCTGCAGGACCTCGAGGTGCAGATCACGTCGCGCTACCCCGGCGCAGAGATCGTGGGGCGGCTGTCGCCGCCGTTCCGTGACCCGAGCGAGCCGGAGCTGGTGTCCTGGGCCGAGCAGATCGCGCGGTCCGGCGCCGACATCGTCTGGGTCGGCCTGGGCACGCCGCGACAGGACCGGGTGATCTCCCAGCTCGTCGGCCGTACGCCGCGGTTCTCGATCGGTGTCGGGGCCGCTTCGACTTCCTCTCCGGGCACAAGTCCGAAGCGCCCCGGGTGCTGCACCGCACCGGCCTCGAGTGGGCTTTCCGGCTGGGACAGAGCCGCGCCGGCTCTGGCGGCGGTACCTGATCGGCAACGCGACGTTCCTCGCCCAGGCCGCTCGCGAGCTCCGCGGCCGCCGACCGCCAGTGCCACGGTCCTAGCTGCTGGCAAGCAAGGCTGGCATCGCGCGGCGCAGCGCGTCCCGCCAGTCCGGCAGCTGCCCGCTGTCGTCCAGAACGCTGTACGCCGGGCGGGCTGCCGGCCGCGCGAACCGGTCAGTCGTCGTGCGGCGGACCCGGTCCGGGTCCAGACCTGCCAGCGTGAACACCTGCCGCGCGAGGCTCGTACCAGGTGGCCTCGCCTGCACCTGTCCCGTGGTGGACGCCGGCCGGCGCCTTCCCGACCACCAGGCTCCGCAGGAAGACCGCCAGGTCCCGGTCCACGTCGGCTGGCCGCGTTGGTCGTCGACGACGTCCACGATGTCGCGCTCCCGGCCTGGCGGAGCATCGTCGCGGACGAAGCTGGGGCCGTGCTCGCCGTAGAGCCAAGCCGTGCGGACGACGATACGCCTCGCGGGCACTCGGCGCGCACGGCCCACTCGCCGGCGGCCTTGGTCCGTCCGTAGGCGTTGACCGGATCGAGGGGATGCGTCCGGCGGTACGGCGTGTTGCCCGACCCGGCGAAGACGTAGTCGGTGGAGATGTGAACCAGCAGGGCGCCGGCCCGGGAGGCGGCCCGGGCCACGTTGGCTGCGCCGACGGCGTTGACCGCGAAGGCGGCTGCCTCGTCGCCCTCGGCGCCGTCGACGTCGGTCCACGCGGCCGCGTTGACGACGACATCGGCTCCCGCCAGCGACACCAGGCAGGCCTGCGGGTCGCGGACGTCCAGGAGATCCCGCGTCAGGGCGACGACGTGATGGTCCGCGGTGCGCAGCACGTCCACGACATCGGACCCGAGCATCCCGCCCGCGCCCGTGACGTACCACGTCGACCGAGCCGGGTCCCGCACGTCGGCGAGGGTACCCTCGCCACCCATGCGAGGGATCATCCTGGCCGGTGGTTCGGGAACGCGGCTGTACCCGATCACTCGTGGCATCAGCAAGCAGATCATGCCGGTGTACGACAAGCCGATGATCTACTACCCGCTGTCCACACTGATGATGGCCGGCGTCCGCGAGGTTCTCGTCATCACGACGCCAGAGGACCAGCAACAGTTCCGTGGCCTGCTCGGCGACGGCACGGAGCTCGGCATGGAGCTCTCCTACGCGGTTCAGCCGGCACCGGAAGGAATCGCCCAGGCCTTCGTGATCGGCGCCGACTTCATCGGCGCCGAGTCCGTCGCCCTCGTCCTGGGCGACAACCTGTTCTACGGAGCCGGCCTGGGCCGGTCCCTCAAGCACAACACCGACGTCCGCGGCGGACGGATCTTCGCGTACCGGGTGGCGGACCCCACGGCGTACGGCGTCGTGGAGTTCGCCGAGGACGGCACGGTCCTGTCCATCGAGGAGAAACCGGACCGGCCGAAGAGCCGATACGCCGTGCCCGGCTTGTACTTCTACGACAACGACGTGGTCGCCATCGCGAAGGGGCTCACCCCGAGCGAGCGCGGCGAGCTGGAGATCACGGCGGTGAACGCGGAGTACCTGCGCCGCGGTGCGCTGCACGTCACCGTCCTCGACCGGGGCACGGCCTGGCTGGACACCGGGACGTTCGAGTCACTGATGCAGGCGACGGCCTTCGTGCACGCGGTCGAGGAGCGCCAGGGCATCAAGATCGGCTGCATCGAGGAGGTCGCCTTCCGTGAAGGGTTCATCGACGCCGCGCAGCTGCGCGCCCTCGCCGAGCCGTTGCGCAAGAGCGGCTACGGCGAGTACCTCCTCGACGTCCTGGCCGAGGCCGAGGGGAGCTGACCGGTGAAGGTCCGCGAGCTGTCGGTGCCCGACGCCTACGAGCTGACACCCGTGCAGCACCCTGACGACCGCGGCGCGTTCCTCGAGTGGTTCAAGGACGAGCCGCTGCGTGCCGCGGTCGGGCACCGCCTCGAGCTGGCCCAGGCCAACCTGTCGCTCAACCGCAGGGGCTCGGTCCGGGGCATCCACTTCGCCGAGGTCCCGCCCGGGCAGGCCAAGTACGTCACATGTGTGACCGGATCGGTGCTCGACGTGGTCGTCGACATCCGGGTCGGCTCACCGTCGTACGGCCGCTGGGACGCCGTCCGGCTCGACGACGTCGACCGGCGCGCGGTCTACGTCGCCGAGGGGCTCGGCCACGCGTTCATGGCGCTGACCGAGGACACGGCCGTCGCCTACCTGTGCTCCGCCGGGTACAGCCCCGCCCGCGAGCATGCGGTGCACCCGCTTGACCCGGAGCTCGGCATCGGCTGGCCCGAGGACGTCGAGCCGCTGCTGTCGGCGAAGGACGCAGCCGCGCCGACGCTGGCTGCGACCGGCGCCGCCGGGCTGCTGCCCAGGTACGACGACTGCGTGACCTACTACCGCCAGTTGGCAGCGGGGTCCGCTCCGGCCTGAGGGGCCCTTACTGCGGGGCGACCTCGAGCGTGAGCACCAGCGGGCGGTCCAGGCTCAGCTGGAGGAACGCGTTGCCGGGGTTCATCGACCAGTACTGGGTGGGGTCGACCAGGCGGGTGACCCAGCCCTCGGGGGGCACGACCATGTACTGCAGGAGGGTGGGGTTGAGCGTGTTCTGCGGCACGAACTCGTCCCGCAGCTGCCAACCATCACCGAGCTTGACGCCGACCTTCGGGATCTCGTACTCCCAGTGGATCTCGCTGCTGCCACCGGGTGGCGTCTGCACGGCGGCCTGAGCGAACGGGCGCCCGTACGTGTCCTTGCCGCTCTTCACCGTCGCGGCCATCTCCACCTCGGGCTGCTGGGTGATCCGGGCGCCAGGAGGCATCAGGTTGATGACGAGGTTGGTCGCCCAGCGCGTGGTGTAGCCGCGCTGGATGTCCGGCCCGATCCCTGTGTACGGCGGGGTCGGGTTGCCGATGCGCACCGTCCGGCTGACCAGCGCAGAACCGTCCGGTCGCACATACACGGTCTGCACGACGGTGCGCGCCTGGTAGACGTCGAGCTTGCTGCCGTTGCCGTTCTGCGTGTACACGGCCGTCAGGTTGCCCACCTTGGGGGCGGGCACGGCGCCGTCGAGGCCCCGGCCGGCGACCAGCTTCTCCAGCCGGGCGATCCCGGAAGTAGGCCTGCACGTGGCGCGCTGGAGCGGCCTCGAGGAGCGCATCGGCCTTGGCCTGCAGCTGACCGCCGGCCATCAGGTTGGACAGCATGGACGACATCAGCTGGTCGTTGCGCTTCTGCCTGGCCTGGACATCGGTGCCCTGCTCCTCGTAGGCCTTGACGAGCAGCTCGTCGGCCAGGTTCTCCGAGGTCAGGGTTCCGTAGTCGGACTCGATCGGGCCGACCACCGTGAGCAGCTTGGCCAGGGCCACCACGTCGATGGCGATGACGCCGTCCGTCCGCATCCCGAAGTTCTTCGGGGTCGCGCGCATCATCTGCTCGCCGGACACCCGGAAGTCGGGGTTGAAGCCGGTGTTGACGAAGCGCACCGGCTCGCCGAGCGGCGGCTGGAACGGGTCGCCCTTGACCCGCTTCCAGACCAGTTCCGGGCTGTCACCGAGCAGGCCCTGGAGGGGAGTGCAGGTAGTGCGAGGACGTGGTGCCCTTGATCGGGATGGTCAGCTTGCCGTTCTTCAGCACGACCATCGCCATGCTGAGCGGTGCTCCGCCCGAGCCACGCATCTCGGCCGGGTTCATGATCGCGACGAGGTACCGCCTGGTGCCCTCCGCGCCGACGGCGGACGGCAGCGCCTCGACCAGACGGCGCGAGCGGCTTGATCTCGGCCTGCAGGGATGCGATCTGCCGCAGGCCGGTGCGCTTCTTGTCCAGCGCCTCGTCGCCCATCGGCCCGTCGCCGTCGACCTGCTTCAGCTCCGACTCGGGCTCGGCTGAGCGCTTCCCGCATGGTTCCGCATCGCGTCGCGGGCCTGCACGAGCGCCTCGACATTGACCTTGCCGTCCTTGAACAGCTCTGAGTCTCGCCGGAGTACGCGATGTACAGCGTCAGGGCGTCGTCTGCCGAGTCGACGAGCACGTCGGCCGCCGTGAGCAGGTGGTCCATGTCGGCCACCGTGCTGCGGGTGTACGGCATGCACTTCGCGATCCGGACCTGCGGGGCCCGGGCGGCGTCCTCCGCGCGAGTCGAAGCGCCTTCCTCGCCCGGTCCAGGTGCCGCCTGGCCGCCGGCTCGTCGCCGGCCTGGACAGACTTCTGGAACAGCCTCGAGCTGCTTCTGGGCGACCTTGGCTCGGCCTGGCGGTGTCCGAGACGCTCGCGAGGCCCCCGCCCAGCCACCAGGCGTACACCGCAGCCAGGACGGCGAGCACCGCGAGCAGCCCCAGCGCGGCGAGGACCACCCAGCGCATCCGGCCGTGCGGGAGCCGGTCCCGCCACGTGGAGCCGCGTCGGTCCCCGGCATCCTCGTCGGACGCCGGGCGGGTTGCGGTGGAAGTCACGAAATGTCGGTCCTGGGTAGGGGGCAGGTGGAAGCAGCCGGACGACCGCCCAGCCCCGGCAGTGTAGACGTGGCCGTCGGGGAGCAGATCACTTGAGCAGGCGGGACAGCCTGCGGTCGGCCAGCGGCTTGCCGCCCGTCTGGCAGGTCGGGCAGTACTGCAGCGACGAGTCGGCGAAGGACACCTCGCGGACGGTGTCGCCGCAGACCGGGCAGGCCTGCCCGCTCCGGCCGTGGACCCGCATCGAGGTCTTCTTCTCCTTCTTGAGCTCCCCGGCTGCCAACCCGTTCGCGCGCTCGACCGCATCCTCGAGCACGCTGCGCAGCGCGTCGTAGAGCACCGTCACCTCGCCCTCGCTGAGCGACCCGGCGAGCCGGAACGGCGAGAGCCGCGCGGCGTGCAGGACCTCGTCGGAGTAGGCGTTCCCCACGCCCGCCAGCACGGACTGGTCCCTGAGCAGCCCCTTCAGCTGGGTCCGGTGGCCGGACAGGATCGCGGCCAGCTCGCGGCACCCCGAATCCGGGCGCCAAGCGGGTCGGGACCCAGCCGGGCGATCCCGGGGACCTCGTAGGGCGACCTGACGACGTACAGCGCGAGTCGCTTCTGGGTGCCTGCCTCGGTGAGGTCCCACCCGGACCCGTCGTCGAGGTGCACCCGGGCGGCGAGCGGGCCCTTGCCCGGGCGCGGCGGCACCGGGGACAGCGCGTCCGACCACCGCAGCCAGCCGGCGCGGGCCAGGTGGGTGACGAGAAAGAGGCCGGAGACGTCCACGGCGAGGAACTTCCCGTGCCGGCTGACGCCGGTGACCTCCAGCCCCTGCAGCGGCCGTCACCGGGGGGTCGTAGGTCTTCAGCACGCTGAACGCGGCGAGGTCGACGCGGGCGACGACCCGTCCGACGGCGCGGTCGGTCAGGAAGGCGACCAGCGCCTCCACCTCGGGGAGCTCGGGCACGTGTCAAGTCTGCCGCACGGGACGTCACCCATTCGGCCGAGTCCAGCCCGGGCGCCGCGGCCCCGACACATATAGGGCACGCAGAACCGCCCGGGGCCGACCGGCCCCACCGAATCGAGGACGAAGGACCGTGGACCACACCCTCCCCCGCGTGACCTCCCCCACCCCTGCCGCCGTGCTGAGCACCCCCGGCCGGCAGCGCCTCGCCGCGATGCTCGTCGCCTTCGCACTGGTGCTGGCCGCCCTGGTCACCGGCGCCGCGACCGTCGCCGCCCCGGCCGGCGCCACCAGCGTCGAGGACAGCTTCACCTCCCGGATGAACCAGGCCCGGGCCGCCCGGGGCATCCCGAGACTCGCCACCCGCTCGCACCTGGTCGCGGTCGCCCGCGAATGGGCGAACACCATGGCCGCGCAGAGCAAGCTCTACCACAACCCCCAGCTCACCTCCGACGTCAACAACTGGCGCTGGGTCGGCGAGAACGTGGGCTACGGCCCGGATGCCCTGACCGTGCACGTCGCCTTCATGAGCTCGCCCGGCCACCGGGCCAACATCCTGGACCGCGACTACACCGAGGTCGGTGTCGGCGCGGTCGTCGTCGGCGGCCGGGTCTGGGTCGCCGAGGTGTTCCGCCGCCCGATGCGCATCACCACCAGCTCCACGACCACCGGGTACACCGGCAAGCTCACCTACGGCAGCACCGGCGCAGCGGTCAAGCGGGTGCAGGCCCGGCTCGACGTCACCGCCACCGGCTACTACGGCTCCTACACCAAGGCCGCCGTGTCGCGCTTCCAGAAGTCGCTGGGCTGGCAAGGCCGCGGCAACGTCGGCCGGCACACCTGGAGCCGTCTGTTCTGAGCGCCGGGAAGGACTGCGGCGCCCTCTGACGAACGGCGCCGGTCGCGGGAGGAGGGGCCCGCGACCGGCGCCGTTTCCATCTGTCACTCCACCCTCGTGACGACCCGCCGGCCGAGCTCCGGCCCGCTGCGGTGGACCATCAGGTAGCACCGCCCACGACCATCCACGTCCGCGTCGAGAAGGCGGTCGTACGCCGAGAAGGTACGTCGGTGAGGCGCCGAGAGCAGCCACGTGTCGCTTCCGTGCCGGTACCGGTGCTCGGCGGTCCGCACCCCGCGTGCCGTTGTCCAGGCCACCAGGACGCGGCTCCGCGAGAGGGCTGCCACCCGCCCGCCGCTGCCGCCGATAGCCCGGCTGACGTCCCGATCCCGCCCTGACGTCGTGGATGTCGCCAGGACGATGCCGTCGGGGGTGCCGGCCACGATGGTGAGCCGTCCGCCGCGAGCGGTGGCCTGGTCAGCCGCTGGACACGGTTCCGCTCGGCAGGGTCCAGGTCCACCGGGATCCGAATGACCGGGCTCCCGGCGACTTGCGCGCCACCCGGATCTGGTCGCCCGCCGCATTGGTCCGCAGCATGAGCAGCTCGTCGCGCGCCCGGTCGTACGTCAGCGTCGGGAGGGTGCCGCCCGCCAGGGGCCGGGTGCGCCACCGTCCGCCCCGGTTCGTCGCATAGACGAGCCGGACGCCACCGTCATCAGCTCGGATCTCGCCGACGATGTGCAGCCGTCCCCGGGCGTCGAACACGGGGTCGCTCATGTTTGCGGGCTGGGAGTCGCTGAGACACCGCGCCACCCGCCACCGCCCGGCCGGCGGCTTCACCGTGACACATCCGCCGCGGCCGCGGCAAGCGTCCCGTCGGGCGAGGAGGTCAGACCCTGGGTGCCCGCCCGCCGCGACTCCTGCACTCGCCAGTCCGCCTTCGGAACGGACGGCATGCCGCGGATCGTCCGAGCCGCGGAACACGAGGTTCGCTCGACCGGACTGCTGCACGGCGAGAGATCCCTGGTCGGCACGCCGGCTCCTCGGAGACCGCTCCACCCGCCAGCCAGCTCGCGTGGTCGCGTCATGGACGAGGTACATCCCCGGCGCCCTGGCCGCGGTGGTCAGCGCCTCGCTCCACTCGCTGAGGTTCCCCTCGGCGTCCCGTCCCCGGATGGCGAAGGTGTAGTCCGTGTCCTTCGCCAGCCGCGAGACGCGCAGAACCGCGGTACCGCCGTCCGGGTCGGCGGGGACGGTGTGGTGGTCACCCGGTCGGCGGGGGCGGCCCAGGGCGGGGTCGCACCGCGCGCCGGCTGACCACCCAGTCCGTGGTCCCGCCCAGCCCCAGGTAGGGGAAGCCGGCTCCGGCGAAGCCCGCCAGGTCCCAGCGCAGGTCGAGGGCGGTAGCCGACATCCCCTCCGCAGTCGAGGTTCACCGGCGGGAACGGCGGCGGCACCTCACCGCGGTACGGCGCGGCCGGCCCGTAGGTGCCGGAGGCGGAGTCGAGGGAGAACACGGCGAACCGCTCGAGCGGCACCGGCGGATCCACCGAGCTGGCCGCGCCGGGCATCAGCTCCGCGTAGTAGGTCCCGGGAGCCGAGCACGAGGCGGCCGTCGCCGGAGACGTTGGTGGACCCGTCGGCGAGTAGCAGAGGACGGCCCGGTCCGCCGAGCTCGGCAGGACCCAGAAGCCGGTGAACCGGAAGTTTCGGTAGTTGTCCACGAGACGTGCGAAGCCGGGCCGGGCAGGCCGAGCGTCTCGGTGCCGAGGGGCGCGAGGGCGCTGACCGGGTCAGCCGCACCGGCGGATACCGGCACGGTGAGGACGCAGACCGCAACGCCGGCCGTCACGTACCGCGACCCGTCTTCCCCATGCCCCCCACCTCACCGCCCGCAGCGCCAGCCACCATGGTGCGCCGGCGCGAGCGGGGCCACAGGCGATTGAGCCGAGGACGCAGACCCGCCCCCTTCGGTTCCGCGGCCGACGTGGCCGCCTCGCCGCGAGGGCCTGCGGTGCTGCAGCCGCCCGCTCGTGCTGGCACCCGTCCGGCCCTTCCGCCGGGCCTGGGGAAGGCGCATGATGACCCGATGACCGACCGGTCGGGCGCCACCGCCGAGGTCGTCGCGCTGCCCTCGAGCGGCGAGATCGTCGGCGACGCGCGTGGCGGCGACCGCTGGATGCGGGTGACCTGGCACGACGAGGCCGGTCTGGTCGTGCTGAGCATCTGGCGCAACGCCTCGTGCGCCGCGACGCTGCGCCTGCCACGGGAGCAGGTGCCGACGCTGGTCAGCGCCCTGGTCTCCGGGCTGGCGACGCCGCCCGTTCCCCACTCCACGAGCTGACCGCCCGCCCCGGGTCGCCGGCCGCCCGGTCGCAGCACCCGCGCCATCTCCGTGACGGCGATGAAAACCGCCCCCAGGGACCCAACAGTTCGGCCATCCTGCTGCGTTAGGGGCCCGAGAGGAGGGGCGCCATGACGACCGAGGCAGCGTTCAGCGCTTACGTGGCGGCGCGGCGGCCACAGCTGTTCCGCACGGCATGCCTGCTGTGCGGCGACCCGCACCGTGCGGAGGACGTCGTCCAGGACGCCCTGGTCCGGCTGTACGCCGCCTGGGACCGGGTCGCCCGGATCGACAACATCGACGGCTACGTACGCCGGATCATCGTCAACGCCGACTACAGCGACCGGCGCCGGCCGTGGCGTCGCGAGCGGGCCACCGAGCCCCGCGACGTACCCCTCGACCCGGGCTTCCCGGCCGAGGACGCCGACGCGATCAGGGCCGCGCTCCGGGCCCTGCCACCCGGCCAGCGCCGCGTGATCGTGCTGCGCCACATCTGGAACCTGACCATCGAGGAGACCGCCGCCGAGCTGCGGATCAGCACCGGCACCGTGAAGAGCCAGAGCGCCGACGCCGTCGCCGCGCTCCGCAAGACCCTGGCCCCGGCCTTCGGGACCGCACTCGGGAAGGGGGAGGACCGATGACCGACGAGCTCGACGTCCTGAGCCGGCTAGTGGACTACCACGACCACATCGCCCCGCCCATGGTCCCCGTCGCCGACGACGTACGGCGCGGGCGCCGGCGGGTGCGCCGCAACCGCGGGATCGTCACCGGCGCGGTCGGGCCGGCGTCGCCGGCGTCGTCCTGACCGCCTCGCTGATCACCGGCGGAGACCGGGACACCCTCCCGGAGCCGGCCAAGCCCCTCGCCGACGCCGGCGAAGTCGCAGTCACCCCAGACCTGGGCGGACACCCCGGTCGCCGCCGCAAACGGATACGGATGGGATGTCCCTGACCCCTTGCAGAAGGCTCGGAGGGCATGGTTCGCGGTCGCGGCCGATCACCTCGACCCGACGGGTGAGCACTTCGATGCCCGCGAACAGGTCACGAGCACGCTCGTCGAGGAGTTCACCTGGCGGGAGCAGGGCTCCTTGTACGCCGTCACCGGACGACTGGGGTTGATCCTCGATCGCGGCGAGCTGGATCCGCTCGACGGGTGCCGGTACCTCCTGAAGGGGCCGAGACCCTCCAACGGCACGGAGTCGTGCAGCGCGCAGCGCTTGGAAGGGCCGGACGGCGAGAGCGGAAGGATCGCTCGCTGGGGACGGCGGTGCGGCGCTTACGAGGGGGGTGGGCCGGCGCCTGCGATCTGCGGTGAGTACAGGGTCGTGGTGGCGGTCGAGCGCCGGGACGGCCTGATCGGCTACGTCGAGGCGGAGGGGCGTGGTACGCCCGACTTCGTTCCGTTCGGTCCAGCCGCCATGGCCGCCGCGGCCACCGACCCACGACTCGGCCTCCCGGAGTCGGCGTTCGCGGTCCCGTCGGACCGGGCCCTCGAGTCGATCGTGGTCGAGCACTTCCCCGACTACCGGCCCGGCCCGGACCCCTCGGTGACGGAGCCTCTGGGTTACGCGCGGTCGTGGGGTCATCTCGGCCGCCGGGTGCTGGGCGTGCAGGTCCGTTCCGCGGGAGGAGCGCCTACATGTGGGCGCAGCTGGCTCGTCGAGTGCGTGGAGCGCCGGGTGTTCGGCGCAGACGACCCGACGACGGTGTTCGTCGGTGCCTGGGACGAGGAGGACTGGGCCGACTGCTGCCCGAGGAACTCCCGCGCCACCAGTCGCGAGTTCGTGTACGTGGGGCCTCGTCACACCGTGATCGTCCGGGAGTCCCTAGTGGTGAGTGCGGACGAGGAGGCGGTGGACGCCGACCTGGACCAGCACGTGATCGACCTCCTGCTCGACCCTCGGCTGCAGGAGGAGGCGGGATGAGCAGAGTCCTGAGGACCGTCCTGGCGGGCGTCCTCGTCGCGACCGTGGCGGCGTGCACCGGGTCATCCGCGGCTCCCGCCGCGCACCCTTCGCCGTCCGGGACCGCCACCGCCACCCCGACGCCGACCACCTCGAGCCCCGTCGCCGCCCCGATGGTGAACGGCCGGGTCACCAGCGCCGAGCGCTACCTGGTGGGGGACGCCCATGGTTACCAGTGGCGCTCCTTCGACCCGGTCACCGAGACCGGTCTCTACGCCATCGAGGCCGACCCCGAGAGCACCGATCGCAACCGCAGGCACGGGGCCGCGGGTCTCGCAGTCGTGGGACCGGACGGTCCGGTCGCGACCCTCACCTGCGGCAGCGTCCTGCCGTGCTCGCCGGAGGACGGCTACCTGAGCCAGGTAGCGACCCTCGGGCCGGGCGTGGACGAGGTGACCGTCAGGTCCGGAGACGGTACGGCGCAGGTGATCGGCTTCGACGGCACCTTCCGGGAGACGATCGACCTGACCGCGACGACCACCGGCGGCGCGGTGGTGCAGAGTCTGCGGTGGACGCCCGAAGGCGGCCGGCTCGCCGTCGTGACCGGCGAGGCCCTCAACGCGTCAGGTCTCCGAGGTGCCTCACGGGTGTGGCTCGTCGACGGAGAAGGCGGCAGCGCGCAGCTCGCGTACTCGCTGGTGTCAGACGCCTCGCATCCCGGCCGGCTGGACACGACGGGCTTCGACCGCCAGGGAGCCGTCTGGATCCCCGGCTGGAGCATGACCTGGTCGCCCGACGGGCAGACCCTGCTGCTCGACGTGCTGACCGGACTCTCCTACGGCGCCGACGTCGTCGCCCTCCACCTGCAGCCCGACGGGGCGGTCGAACCGGTGGTCGCGCAGACGCTTTACCACTCGAACAAGAACTTCGACTGGTGGGGCAACCTCGCCTGGTCGCCCGACGGGACCCGGATCGCCGTACGAACCAGGATCCCCCGCAGCCAGCGGAACCGGATCGTCGAGATCTCGGCCGAGGACGGCCGGGTCGTCGGCCAGCACCGGCACAACAACGGTTGGCTGATCTGGCCGGCGAGGGACCACTAGCGTGCGGGCCGCCGCCAGGGCAGCCATGGCCGTCTTCCTCGTCGTGTCCGTCGCGGCCTGCACCGAGTCCTCCGTGAGTCCCGACGCAGGCCCGTCGGCGTCCGAGACGTCCGGCGCGACGTCGAACCCCCCAACCACCCCGATCACCCGGGCCACCCAGAACACCCCGGTGGTCAACGGCCGGATCACGTCGGTCCAGAGGCATCTCCGGCGGGACGTCGGCAGCTATCACTGGCTGGCGTTCGACAGCGCCTCGGACACCGGGCTCTTCGTCTCGTACCGCTTCTGCCGCGTGTGCCGACCGAGGGAGATCGAACTCGCCCGCATCGCCGTCGTCGGGCGCGAGGGCCGCGTCGCGAGGCTCACCTGCTCCGACGGCTCCCTCTGTCGAGCCAGCGACGACGGCACCGCCGCGACCCTCGGGCCGGGAGCCGATGACGTCACCGTCGAAAGCGGCGACCGCAGCCTGAACGTGATCGGGTACGACGGCACGCTCCGCCGGACCATCGACCTCACCGCGGTGCTCGCGCGACTCGATGACATCGGGTTGCTCGCGTGGTCACCTGACGGCAACCGCCTCGCCGTCCTGACCCACCGAGCCCGCCGACGCTCGGACCTCTGGCTCGTGGAAGGTGACGACACACCGAAGCTCGCCTACTCGGGGAACAACCCATGGATGCTTCGCGCCACCTGGTCGCCGGACGGGCAGCGCCTGCTGGTCGACCAGCTGGTCCCTCGCCGAGGCAGGAATACGTTCCGCGACTCCGGCGCCGACGTCGTGGTTCTCGACCGGTCGTCCGCGGGCTCGTGGCCCGCGATGACCCCGCAGGTCCTGTACCGGTCGAACCGCGGCTTCGACTGGGCCGGAAACGTCGCCTGGTCGCCCGACGGAACGCGGATCGCGGTGCGGACCAGCGGCAGCATCGTGGAGATCTCCGCCGAGGACGGCAGCGTGCTCGCCCGGCACCCGCACAACCGCCGCACGTCCGGATGGCTGATCTGGCTGAGGAGAGAGCAATGACGGCGACACCGATGTATAGACGCACGGCGGTCGTGTTGTCATCCATGCTGCTGCTGGGCGTGACGTCCTGTGGCGGGACGACCGAGGCCATCGACGGCCCTGTCGCGACACCGGCCACTGCTACGGCCAGCGAAGCCCTCATCTCCCCTTCCCCGGCAGGAGTCGTCCCGCTTGCGGACGGCCCCGTGGATCCCGGCAGATACCGCTTCGTGGTGAGTGTGGACTGCGAAGGGGTCACGGGCGATCCGATCGCTTGTCCCGAGGGCGTCGCAGACCCCCCGCCGATCCCACTGGACGTCACCGTGCCGGACGGATGGGAGCACCTGCCGGGTTTCCCCGTCATCAGGACCCTCCGTGAGCCGACCGGCGAGGATGGCGCACTGGTTCTGGGCTGGACCAGCAACACGGTGGGGGTGCAATCCGACCCGTGCTCGTCGCAGTCCCACGAGCTTCCCGACGTCAAGGTCGGGCCCGGCGTCGACGACTTCGTGGACACGGTCACCTCCCAGCAGTGGTTCCGTGGCACGCCGCCAGTGGACACGAAGGTCGGAGGCGCCTCCGGGCGGTACTTCACTCTCACCGGGCCGGCTGACCTCAGTAGGTGCGAGGAGTGGCGCCCTTGGGACCCCGGGTTCTACGCCCAAGGTCCACGCAACATCTGGGAGGTGTGGGTCATCGACGTCGAAGGTCACCGGGTGTTGATCGTCGCCAACTACTTCCCTGGTACGTCGGCGAGGACGATCGCTGCACTCAGACAGATGGTGAAGTCCGTCCGCTTCACGTCGAACTAGCGGGATCCGGTCGCCGTCCGCGCGCTGGGCCTCGGAATGGACAAAGCCCCAGGTCCGAGGTCCTGGGGCTGTTGTTGTTGTGCGCGAGGGGGGAGTTGAACCCCCACACCCTTTCGGGCACACGGACCTGAACCGTGCGCGTCTGCCTATTCCGCCACTCGCGCGAGCGCCAGCAAGGCTAACACGCAGCGCGCGAGCCCCCGCGGGCATAGCGGACCGCCCACCGGGGAACGAGGGCGGTGCAAACCGGCCCGGCTACGATCGCGTGGCCGGGCTGTCCGGTTGCCCCCGACCCGCCCTACCCGACAGTGCCCCGACAGTGCCCCGACCGTGTACCGACCCGAGGAGGTGGCCACCGATGGGCGTCCTGCAGCGCTTCGAGCGACGCATCGAGGAGATGGTGAACCGCCCCTTCGCCCGCGCCTTCAAGGCGGAGGTCCAGCCGGTCGAGATCGCCAGCGCCCTCCAGCGGGAGCTCGACGACCGGGCCGCGATCGTGGCCCGCGGCCGGACGATGGTCCCCAACACCTTCACCGTCGCGCTCGGGGAGCACGACCATGCCCGGCTCGAGGTCTACCGAGACGCGCTGGGCGGCGAGCTGGCCGACATGGTCCGCGAGCACGCCGACGAGCAGGGCTACGCGTTCATCGGGCCGGTGACGGTGACCTTCGAGCTCGACGAGGAGCTGCCCACCGGGCGCTTCCAGGTCCGCAGCGCCGCGGTGGCGGGCGCCACCGGGCGGGGGCAGGACACGCTGACCGCGGGCGGTGCCGGCGTGCCCTGGGTGGAGGTCGGCTCGACGACGTACGCCTTGGCCCGACCCACCACCCGCATCGGCCGCGGTGCCGACGCCGACCTGCGGATCGACGACCCGGGCATCTCGCGCAACCACGCCGAGCTGCGCCGGTCCGGCGGCGACGTGACCGTCGTCGACCTCGGCTCGACCAACGGCGTGGTCGTGGACGGTGACCGGGTGGAGCAGGCCCGGCTGCGCAACGGCTCCCGGGTCGTCATGGGATCGACCACCCTCGTCTTCCACGAGGGCCGGACATGAGTGAGATGTCGGAGCTCACGCTCACGATCATCCGGCTCGGGTTCCTCGCGGTGCTCTGGATGTTCGTGCTGACCGCGGTGAGCGTCATGCGGTCGGACCTGTTCGGGCGGCGCACGGCGTCGCGGCCGCAGCCGAGGCGGGGCCAGACCGCACCGCCCGCCCGGCCGGCGCGCCAGGAGAAGCCGCCCAAGCCCGCGAAGGGGAAGCGCGGCGTCCCGTCGACGCTGGTCGTCACCCAGGGCGCGCTGTCGGGCACCACGGTCCGGCTCGGGGACCAGCCGGTCACGCTCGGCCGGTCCCAGGAGTCGACGATCGTGCTCGATGACGACTACGTCTCCGGCCGGCACGCCCGCTTCTACCCCCGCGACGGGCAGTGGCTGGTGGAGGACATGGGGTCCACCAACGGCACCTACATCGACCGCACCAAGGTCACCTCGCCGACCCCGGTGAAGATCGGCATGCCGGTGCGCATCGGCAAGACCGTCGTCGAGCTGAGGAAGTAACCCCGGGATGGCGCTCGCTCTCCGCTACGCCGCCAGGTCGGACACCGGCCTGATCCGGGCGATCAACGAGGACTCCGGCTATGCCGGGCCCCGGCTCCTCGTCATCGCCGACGGCGTCGGCGGCCACGCGGCAGGCGAGGTCGCCAGCTCGGTCGCGGTCGCCTCGCTGGCCACGCTGGACGAGGACTCGCCGGGCGGTGACCTGCTCGATCGGCTGTCCACCGCGGTCAACAGCGCCAACCGGCACCTGCGCGACATGGTCACCGGCGACCCGGACCTCAAGGGCATGGGGACGACGCTGACCGCGCTGCTGCGGGCCGGCTCCCGGTTCGGGATGGTCCACGTCGGTGACTCCCGCTGCTACCTGCTGCGCGGGGACGATCTCCAGCAGATCACCCACGACCACACGTTCGTGCAGACGCTCGTCGACGAGGGCCGCATCACCGCCGAGGAGGCTGACCACCACCCGCAGCGCAACCTGATCACCAACTCCCTCGACGGCCGCGAGGGCATCGAGCTCGACCTGTCGGTGCGCGAGACCCGCGTGGGGGACCGGTACCTCCTGTGCAGCGACGGCCTCTCCGGCGTCGTCAGCGAGGAGACGCTGCGCGAGACGCTGCTCGACGAGGCGGACACCGAGGTCGTGGTGGAGCGGCTCGTCGACCTGGCGCTCAAGGGCGGCGGGCCGGACAACATCACGGCGATCGTCGCCGACGTCGTCGAGGTGGAGACCAAGCCGCCGTCCGCAGTTCCGGTGACGGTCGGCGCCGCCGCGGACGGCGTCGTCCAGCGCAGCCCGGCGGACACGCCCGCCGGCAAGGCAGCGGCCCTCCGGCCTCCGCCGGAGGAGCCGGACGAGTTCGAGCACGAGCCACCCGAGGCCGGCCCACGCCGCGCTCGGCTCGCCCTGCTGCTCCTGCTGCTGGTCGCACTGCTCGCGGCGGGCTTGTACGGCGCGTACCGGTGGTCGCAGACGCAGTACTACGTCGGCGCACAGGGCGAGAACGTCGCCATCTTCCAGGGGCTCTCCCAGGACGTCGGCCCGCTGCGCACCTCACGGCTCTACTCGGAGGAGGACGTCGCGCTGACCGACCTCCCGCCGTACCAGCGGGAACGCGTCGAGGCGGACATCGCGACCCGCGGCCTCACCGACGCCCGCCGCATCGTCAAGATGCTCCGCGACCAGGCAGAGGTCTGCCGCGAGCTGGCCGAGGCCACGCCGACCCCCAGCCCGACCGCCAGTCCCAGTCCCGGCGCGAGCGACCAGGCCTCCGGCTCGGCGTCACCCTCGCCCAGCGCCTCCCCGAGCCCCTCGACGACCCAGGACGGCCGGCCCCGCTGCGACCGACTGCGGGGACGGCACGTGACCCGCCGCGCCGAGGCCGGCCGGGGCGGGCGAGGCACCGAGCTGGTGCTGCTGGCCTTCTCGCTGGCGATCGCCATGGCCGCGTACGCGTCGGTCGGCCTGGCCCACGACGGGACGCTGCCGGCCGGGATGCTCGGCTACGGGGGCGGGCTCGCCCTGCTCTTCGGCATCGCCCACGTGACGCTGCGGCGCTTCGCACCGGACGCCGACCCGGTGATGCTCCCCGCCGCCACGGCGCTCAACGGGCTCGGGCTGGCGGTGATCCACCGCCTGGACCTGGCCTACGCGGACCGGGCCGAGCAGCTCGGCAGCGAGGCGCCGTCCGCCGCGGCACCCGCCCAGCTGACCTGGACGGCGGTGGGCGTGACGCTCTTCGTCGTCGTGCTGATCGTCGTGCGCGACCACCGCGTCCTGCAGCGGTTCACCTACACCGCGATGGTCGCCGGCATCGGGCTCCTCCTGCTGCCGCTGCTGCCGATCATCGGCACGACCATCAACGGCGCCCGGATCTGGATCCGGCTCCTCGGCTTCTCGTTCCAGCCCGGCGAGCTGGCCAAGATCGTGCTGCTCGTGTTCTTCGCCGGATACCTGGTCGTCAAGCGCGACGTGCTCGCCCTGGCCAGCCGTCGGGTCATGGGCATCGACCTGCCGCGCGCCCGTGACCTCGGCCCGGTCCTGCTCGCCTGGGTCGCCAGCCTCGCCGTCCTGGTCTTCGAGCGCGACCTCGGCACGTCGCTGCTCTTCTTCGGGGTCTTCATCGCCCTGCTCTACGTGGCCACCGAGCGGCTGTCCTGGCTGCTGATCGGCGTCGCGCTGTTCCTGTCCGGGTCGTTCCTCGCGTGGTCGCTGTTCGGCCACGTGCGGGAGCGCGTCGACATCTGGCTGCAACGCCTTCGCCCCGCGCAACGTCTCCGACGACAGCTACCAGCTGGTGCAGGGACTGTTCGGCATGGGGACCGGCGGGCTGCTCGGCAAGGGCCTCGGCCAGGGCCGGCCCGAGATCGTGCCGTACGCCCAGACCGACTTCATCGTCGCCGCCATCGGTGAGGAGCTGGGGCTGACCGGCCTGATGGCCGTGCTCCTCATCTACGCCATCATCGTCCAGCGCGGTCTGCGCACGGCGGTGGCGGTGCGCGACTCGTTCGGCAAGCTGCTCGCCGCCGGACTGGCCTTCTCCATCGCCCTGCAGGTGTTCGTCGTCGTCGGGGGAGTGACCCGCTTGATCCCGCTCACCGGGCTCACCCTGCCGTTCCTCTCCTACGGCGGCTCCTCGCTCGTCGCCAACTGGGCGCTCGTCGCCCTCCTGCTGCGGATCAGCGACGCGGCCCGCCGGCCCGCTCCGCCGCCGGCACCGCCGATGCAGGAGGCCACGACCCAGGTGGTGCGTACTGATGAACGCCCCACTACGCAGGCTCTCGGTCGCGGTGATGCTGCTGTTCGGCCTGCTGCTGATCAACGCCAACTACCTGCAGGTGGTGAAGGCCGACTCGCTGCACAACGACAGCAACAACCCGCGGCTCATCGCCGAGGAGTACTCCCGCGAGCGCGGCCCGATCCTGGTGGCCGGCAAGCCGGTCGCGTCCAGCGTCGAGACCGACGACCGGCTGAAGTACCTGCGCGAGTACGCCGACGGGAAGCTGTACGCACCGGCCACCGGCTTCTACTCGCTGGTCTACGGCGCGAGCGGGATCGAGCAGGAGTCCAACTCCGTCCTCGCCGGGACCGACGACAGCCTCTTCGTCCGGCGGGTGATCGACCTGCTCACCGGGGCTCAGCCCAAGGGCGGCAGCGTCGCGCTGACGCTCGACCCGAAGGCCCAGCAGGCGGCGTACGACGGGCTGCGGGCCAGGAACGCCAAGGGTGCGGTCGTGGCGATCGACCCCAGCACGGGAGCCATCCTCGCGCATGGTGTCGCACGCCGTCCTTCGACCCGAACCTGCTCGCGTCGCACTCGCCGTCCGAGGTCCGCGCCAACTACGAGCGCCTGGACTCGGCCAGGTCGCGGCCGATGCTCAACCGGGCACTGCGCCAGACCTACCCGCCGGGCTCCACGTTCAAGATCGTCACCGCTGCCGCAGCGCTGGAGAGCGGCCAGTACAGCGCCGACTCGCAGGTCGACAACGGGCCGCGGCTCGACCTGCCGCTCACCGACGACACCCTGCCCAACTTCGACGGCGCACCGTGCAGCTCCTCGGGACGGGCCACGCTCACCGACGCGCTCAAGCGGTCCTGCAACGTGGCGTTCGGCAAGATCGGCCTCGAGCTCGGCGACGACGCGCTGCGCGCCCAGGCCGAGAAGTTCGGCTTCAACAGCGCCTTCGAGGTGCCGATGCGCAGCGTCGCCAGCCGGTACCCCGAGGACCCCGACGAGCCGCAGACCGCGCTGTCGGCCATCGGCCAGTTCGACGTCCGCGCGACGCCGCTGCAGATGGCGATGGTCGCCGCCGCCGTCGCGAACCGCGGCGTGCTGATGGCCCCCTACCTCGTGCAGGAGGTCCAGGCCCCCGACCTGTCGGTGATCGACAGCGCCCGGCCGCGCGAGCTGAGCACGCCGATCAGCCCGCAGACCGCCGCCACGCTGGCGCAGATGATGACGGCCGTCGTCGACGACGGCACCGGCACCAACGCCGCCATCGACGGCGTCAAGGTCGCGGGCAAGACCGGCACCGCGCAGCAAGGCAGCAATCGCAAGCCCCATGCCTGGTTCGTGTCCTTCGCGCCCGTCCGACACCGAGGCGAAGGTGGCGGTCGCCGTGGTCCTGGAGGAGGGCGGCGACGCCGCCCGAGGTCAGCGGGAACGAGCTCGCCGCCCCCATCGCCCAGGCCGTCATGGAGGCGGTGCTCGAGCCGGTGAGGCCGGCCTCCGACCAGATCCTCGGCAGCCGCTACCGGCTCACCGACCGCATCGCCGGCGGCGGCATGGGCGAGGTCTGGCGCGCGCAGGACGACGTGCTCGGTCGCGAGGTCGCCGTCAAGATCCTGCGCCGCGAGTACGCCGACGACCCGACGTTCCTGCGAACGCTTCCGGGCGGAGGCGCGCCACACCGCGAACCTGTCCCATCCCAACATCGCCGCGGTGTACGACTTCGGCGAGGGCGAGCCCGGCCACGACGGCGACACCGGCAGCCCGTTCCTGGTGATGGAGCTGGTGCCCGGCGACCCGCTCTCCACGCTGGTCAGCCGCCACGGGGTGCTCGACGCCCGCCCAGGCCATGGACGTGATCGGGCAGGCCGCGCTGGGTCTGCAGGCCGCCCACGACGCGGGGTGATCCACCGCGACGTCAAGCCCGGCAACATCCTCGTGACGCCCGACGGCGACGTGAAGATCACCGACTTCGGCATCGCCCGCGCGACGAACTCCGTCCCGCTGACCCAGACCGGCGCCATCATGGGCACCGCCTACTACATCTCGCCGGAGCAGGCCAGCGGCGGTTCGGTCACCCCCGCCAGCGACATCTACTCGCTCGGCATCGTCGCCTACGAGTGCCTCACCGGCCGCCGACCCTTCGCCGGGAACACCCCGGTCAGCGTCGCCCTCGCCCAGGTCCGCGACGAGCCGCCCGCCCTGCCGGACAGCCTTCCGCGCGCCGGTCCGCGACCTGGTGATGCGGATGCTGGCCAAGGAGCCGCAGCGCCGCCCGAACAGCGCCGGCGAGCTCGGCCGGGAGGCGCTCGCGCTCGGTCCGGCGCTGGCCCGCGAGCAGACGGCGGCCACGAAGGCCATGCCGGCTCCCCCGACGCCCGGGCCGGCCGCCGCCGCGCCAGCACCTGGCGACGGCGACGGAGCGACCACCGTGGTGGTGGCTCCGCCGACGCCGGGAGGCCGGGGCACCCGCCGACACCGACCCCGGGTTCCACCTGCCCCTGCCGTCGCGGCGGCCGGCCTGGCTGCCAGCGGCCGTGGCGCTGGCCGTCCTGGCCCTGCTGGTGCTCGTCCTGGCGAAGGCGTGCGGCGGAGGCGGCGAGGTCGGCACCACGGGCGACCGAGCGAGACCTCGAGACGGCGACGGCGCCGACCTCGCTCGACGTCGTGGCCGCCGACTACCTGGGGCGCCCCGGTCCGCGACGTCGCGCACCGAGCTCGAGGGGCTCGGCCTGCGCGTCGAGGTCGTACGGTCGGCCGGCGGTGGCGCAGTCGGTACGGTGAAGGGCGTGCACCCGACCGGCGCGGTCGAGGCCGGCAGCCTGGTGACCCTCGACGCCGTCGCGGCCCAGCCCGGGCAGGACGAGGGCGGCGACCAGGACGACGACAAGCAGAAGCCCGGCAAGGGCAACGGCCGGGGCAAGGGAAGGGACGACTGAGTGAGCACCGCAGTGCCGGCGCAGCTGGGCGGTCGCTACGAGATCGGCGAGCTGCTGGGTCGGGGAGGCATGGCCGAGGTCCACCTCGGGCGGGACTCCCGGCTGGGCCGCGCCGTCGCGGTCAAGATGCTGCGACCCGACATGGCGCGTGACCCGTCCTTCCAGGCCCGGTTCCGCCGCGAGGCCCACTCCGCTGCCTCGCTGAACCACCCCTCGGTCGTCGCCGTCTACGACACCGGCGAGGACGAGTTCGGCGGCAACCCGGTGCCCTACATCGTCATGGAGTACGTCGAGGGCTCGACGCTGCGCGACCTGCTGGCCTCCGGCAACAAGCTCGTCCCGGAGCGGGCCCTCGAGATCATCGACGGGATCCTGGCAGCGCTCGCCTACAGCCACCAGCAGGGCATCGTCCACCGCGACATCAAGCCGGCCAACGTGATGCTCACCCGCTCCGGCGAGGTGAAGGTGATGGACTTCGGCATCGCGCGGGCGGTCGCCGACACCGGCGCCACGATGACCCAGACGTCCGCCGTCATCGGCACCGCCCAGTACCTCTCTCCCGAGCAGGCCCGCGGTGAGCAGGTGGACGCCCGCAGCGACATCTACTCCACCGGCTGCCTGCTCTACGAGCTGCTCACCGGGCGCGCGCCGTTCGTCGGCGACTCCCCCGTCTCGGTGGCCTACCAGCACGTACGCGAGGAGCCGACCCCTCCGTCGTCCCTCGACCCGGACCTCTCGCGCAGTGCCGACGCCATCGTCCTCAAGGCCCTGACGAAGGACCGCGACGCGCGCTACCAGAGCGCCGACGAGATGCGCCGTGACATCGCCGCCGTTCAGGCCGGGCGACCAGTGGCCCCCCCGCCCGCCCCCATGAACCAGACGCAGGCGATCGACCGGACCTCGGTGCTCGCGGGCACGTCCACCTTCCCGGCTTCCACCGACGACGACCGACGGGAGGGCACGGGTGGTCGCGCCCTGGGCTACGCCCTGCTGGGGCTGGCCGTTCTTGCCGTCTTCGTCATCGCCGCCCTGCTGGGCCGGGAGCTGTTCGCCGGCGGGGGAGGCGACACCGTCCGGGTCCCGGACGTCACCGGCCTCACCGTCGAGCAGGCCCGTGAGGAGCTCCAGGGCGCCGGCCTGACGCTGGGAGAGACCACCGAGCAGAACGACGACCGGGTGCCCGTGGGCAACATCATCGACCAGAGCCCCGAGGCCTCCACCGAGGTCGACGAGGGCGGCGCGGTCGACGTCACCGTGTCCGCCGGCGTGGAGGAGACCGCGGTGCCGTCGTTGGTCGGTCTCTCGCTGGACGAGGCGCGGCAGGCGCTTCGCGAGGCGGACCTCGAGCTGGGCGACACCAGGCCGGTCCCCAGCGAGGAGCCGCGCGGCACGGTCACCCGGGTCGACCCGGCGGAGGGCGACACGGTCCCCGTCGGGCAGCATGGTCGACGTCCGCTACGCCAGCGGCAGCAACCGGGTGCCCGACGTGGTCGGCCGCTCGGAGGGCGAGGCCCGCTCCCTCATCGAGGAGGCCGGCTTCACGCCGAACCCGCTCGACACCAGGAGACCGACGAGGCGGAGCCCGGAACGGTCGTCTCGCAGTCACCGGGCGCGAAGGAGAGCAGCCGGCTGGGATCGACGGTCACCTTCGTCGTCGCCGAGGCGCCGCCGGAGGAGCCGACGCCGACCCCGACGCCCACCCCGACCGACACCGGCCTGCCCACGGAGACCCCGGTCCCCTGAGGGCCGTCCCGATCAGGCCGGCCGGTCGACCACCGGGGCCAGGCCCTCGGCACGGCGGGGGGCGTCCTCGTCGCCGCAGACGACCAGCCAGTTCGCCAGGAGCCGGTGCCCGCCCTCGGTCAGCACCGACTCCGGGTGGAACTGGACACCCTCCACCGCGAGGTCCCGGTGCCGGAGGCCCATCACCACGCCGCCGAGCGTCCGCCCGGTCACCTCCAGCTCCACCGGCAGGCTGTCCGGACGGACAGCGAGCGAGTGGTAGCGCGTCGCCGTGAAGGGCGATGCCAGCCCGGCGAGGACGCCCGCGCCCTCGTGGTGCACCTCGCTGGTCTTCCCGTGCAGCAGCTCGGGGGCTCGTTCGACGACCGCCCCGTAGGCCACCGCGACCGCCTGGTGGCCGAGGCACACCCCGAGAACGGGCACGCTGCCGGCGCAGCCACGGACGATGTCCACGCACGCGCCGGCCCGCTCGGGCGTCCCGGGACCGGGACTGAGCAGGACGCCGTCGTAGCCCAGCGCGTCGTCCGGGCCCACCTCGTCGTTGCGGCGCACCGTGCACTCCGCCCCGAGCTGAGCGAGGTACTGGACGAGGTTGAACACGAAGCTGTCGTAGTTGTCGACGACGAGGATCCGCGGCCCGCCGGACCGCCCGACCGTCATTCGTCCACCGTCACGTCGAGGAACGGCAGCGCCGTCTCGGCCCACGGGAACACGGTCGTGAAGAGCAGCAGCACCACGGCCGCCACCAGCACGACGGCGGTCACGACGCGCAGCGGCAACGGTCCGGGAAGGCGCCGCCAGATCCACGCGTACACCTAGGCCTCCTTGACCAGCTGCGGCGGCGGCCCCTCGGACCTGGGCCGCTCACTCTCCAGGTGCCCGAACACGATCAGCCGCTCGGTCGACGCCCACCGCGGGTTGCAGGTGGTCAGTGTGATCAGCGGCTCCGTCGGAGTCATGTCGGGCTTCCCGGGCACCGGGTCGATGACCCAGGTGTCGCTCGGCGCGACGATGCGCGTCCTGTCCACGACGTAGGTGAACCAGCTGCTGCGGGTCTCGGCGATGATCGACGTCACCCCGCCGCACCCGGTCCAGGTTGGCGAACGGCTCGCCGTTCGTCGCGCGGTGCCCGGCGACCGAGAAGTTGCCCACCTCGCCCGGCAGCACCGTGTCCGGGTAGTGGCCGACGCCGCGCGCGAGGTCCTTGAGCCGGACGCCCTCGACTACCGGGACCGAGTAGCGCTCACCGAGCCGGGGGATCCGCAGGAACCCGATCCCCTGGCCCAGGTCCACCTGCCGCGGTTCGGTCTCCGGGTCCCCCCGCGTCGCCGGCGGGCGGCCGCTGCCATTCGTCGTGGATCTGGTCCGCGACCTCGATCCTGGGCCCGCTGGGCCTCGAGGTTGGTCCAGACCAGCTGGTAGGCCACGAACAGGAGCAGGACCAGCCCGGCCGTGATGAGCAGCTCGCCGATCCCTGAGCGTGGCGCGCGCGCCCCGCGCGTGCCGGTCGGCTGCCGCTCACGCGGCGCCCGACACGTGCAGGAGGTCCAGCGACCCGTCGTAGCCGGGCAGCCGTACGTCGGTCATCTCCCCCATCCCGTAGACCAGGCCGAAGGTGTCGGCGTAGTAGCGGTACACCGCGACGCCCTCCGAGGTGTCCAGGGCCTCGGACAGCCGCTGCGGGTCGCCGATCGCGGTGATCTGGAACGGTGGCGAGTAGACCCGACCCTGCAGGATCAACGTGTTGCCCACGCAGCGCACCGCACTTGTGGTGATCACCCTCTGGTCCATGATCTGCATCGCCTCCGCACCGCCCAGCCAGAGCGCGTTGACGACCGCCTGGACGTCCTGCTGGTGCACGACCAGGTCGTCCGGGCTGGCGTCCTCCGGCAGGACCCGGTCGGCCGACCGGGGCGCATCCGCCAGCGTCACGCGCAGCCCGGGACCCCGGACCGGCGCGCGTGCCGGCCGCCAGCTCGAGCCCCCTCGAGCGGCGGGTTGCGGCGGCGACCCGGCGGTCCGTCTCGCCGGCCCGCTCGGTGGCCGCCTCGATCTCGGCGCGCAGCCGGTCGACCTGGCGGGTGACGTCGTCGGCCCGGCGCTCCTCGGCCCTGATCAGGTCGGCCAGGTCGCTGCTCGTGCCGCCGCGCAGGTCGGCGCCGCGGGATGCTCCCGGCGCTGGTCGCGAACAGGATGCCGGCGGCCGCGAAGGCGAGCGGGGCGGCCATCCGCCACACGACTGCCACGCGCGAACCTCCCGTCCGGCACCGGATGACGCGAACCTCCGCGGGGCCGCCACGGGCCCCGACTACGCTGACCCACCGGGCCCGCGCCCGTACGCTAACCGACGAACGGCGCCGGCCGATGGTGCCGCCGCAGGACGAGCAGGAAGAGAGAGGTCGGTGCCCAAGTCCCGGATCCGCCGACGGTTCGCCTTCACTCCACCCAAGGAGCGCTCCGACGCCGTCCGCATCGGCAGCCCCGCGCTGGCTGGTCCCGCTGATGATCGCCTGCTTCGTCGTCGGGCTGCTCTGGGTGGTCGTCTACTACGTCACCCAGACCGACTACCCGATCGAGGGCATCGGGCTGTGGAACATGGCGATCGGCTTCGGCCTGATCATCGTCGGCTTCGCGCTCTCCACCCGCTGGAAGTAGCTGCTCCCACCCACAGCGCCCCGAGGTGTCCAGCCGGCGACCGCCGGGTGTCCCAGCGATGACCAGCCGCCCAACCTGCGGAAACACACCGCTGTAAGTCGTCCACACCAGTTATCCCCAGTGTGGACAACCCCCGCACGCCCCCGGCGCCCCGCCCCCGGCGCCCCGCACCCGGACCCCCGCACCCGGCGCCCCGCACCCGGACCCGCGCAATCGACCACGTATGGCAGCCGTGTGGTCGCCTCACGAGGTGTCTGCGCGTGGTCAGGTGCCGTCACGCCTGCTGGAGCAGACGTGTGGCGGCACGGGAGTCGGGATGGGCGGGACGGCTGGGAAGCCGGCAAAAGCGGCGCAACCGGCTCGAAAGATCAGCCCGCCCACCCCGGCCCCCCCGTCCGGGCGCCTTAGGCGACGTTGCAAACCGACACACCGCACGACACGCCGACGCCGTCGTACGTAACGTCGCCCAAAGCGGCCGGGTCGGGATGGGCGGGACGGCTGGGATCGGCGGACGGCCGGGAAGGTGGGGACAACCCCGCCTAGAGGCGCTCGAGCACGGTGGCGTTGGCCATCCCGCCGCCCTCGCACATGGTCTGCAGCCCGTACCGCGCGCCGGTGGCCTGCAGGTGGTGGACCAGCGTGGTCATGATCCGGGCACCCGACCCGCCGAGGGGATGGCCGAGCGCGATCGCTCCGCCCCGCGGGTTGACCAAGGCCGGGTCGGCGCCGGTCTCGGCCAGCCAGGCACCCACGACCGAGGCGAAGGCCTCGTTGACCTCGAAAGCCCCGATGTCGGCGAGGCCGAGCCCGGCGCGGTCGAGGACCCGGCGGGTGGCCGGGATCGGCGCCGTGAGCATGGTGACCGGGTCCACCCCGGCCGTCGCGACCGCGTGCACACGGGCCAGCGGTCGCCAGCCGTGCCGGGCGGCGAACTCCGAGGTGGTGACGAGCAGCGCGGCCGCCCCGTCCGAGATCTGCGAGGAGTTCCCGGCCGTCACGACCCCGTCCGCCCGGAACACGGTCCGCAGGCCGCCCAGCGTGTCGAGGTCGGTCCCGCGCCGTATCCCCTCGTCGGCCGCGAGACCGCCGACCGGCACCGTCTCGGCCTCGAAACCACCCGAGTCGGCCGCCGCAGCCGCGCACGCGTGGGAGCGCACCGCGATCTCGTCGAGGTCGGTCCGGGAGAGCCCCCACCGTTCGGCGACGATCTCGGCGCTGACGCCCTGCGGGACGAGCCCGCCCTCGTAGCGGTCGCGTCATCCGGGGTCCGAACGGCTCGCCCGGCCCCTGGGTGATGGTGCACAGCATCGGCACCCGGGACATCGACTCGACGCCGCCCGCCACCGCCACGTCGTAATGCCCGGCGATCACACCGGCGGCAGCGAAGTGCACGGCCTGCTGCGACGAGCCGCACTGCCGGTCGACCGTCACCCCGACCACGTCCTCGGGCCAGCCGGCCGCCAGCGCGGCGTTGCGGGCGACGTTGACCGCCTGCTCGCCGGTCTGGGACACGCAGCCCCAGATGACGTCGTCCACCAGGGCGGGGTCGAGGTCGTTGCGCGCGACCAGGGCGTCCAGGACGTACGCCGACAGGTCGACCGGATGGACACCGGCCAGACCGCCGTCCCGCCGGCCGACCGGTGTGCGGACGGCGTCGACGACGACCGCGTCCCGCCCGGTCATGCTCCAGCCGCCCATCGCGGTCCGCCACACGACGACGGCGAGCACGAGCACCACGATCGGCGGCGATCCCGACGGCCTGGACCAGCTTGCGCCGCTGCGGCGGGGCATAGGCGATCGACAGCGCGCACAAGGAACCGGCTATCAGGCCACCGATGTGCGCCCGCCAGTCGATGTTCGGCGACGAGGAACCCGTACGCCGAGGTTGATGGCCAGCAGCACCATGACCGGCGTGGAGTCCCGGCCCAGCCGCCGGCTGACGACCAGGTAGGCCCCCAGCAGGCCGAACACCGCGCCGGAGGCGCCCAGCGAGGGCTGGCCCGGGGTTGGCGAACGCGTAGGACAGCGCGCTGCCGCCCAGCGCCGACACCAGGTACAAGCGCGATGAAGCGGACGCCGGCCCAGCGCCGCCTCGAGCTGCGGGCCGAACATGTACAGGCGCGTACATGTTCAGCGCATGTGCACCAGGTTCTGCGTGCAGGAACGCGGACGTCAGCAACCGGTAGTACTCACCGTCCGCGACCCCGACGCTCAGGCCGAACGGGTCGACGACAGCGCCGACGTCGTGAACCGCCGGCTGAACGTCGACCGGTGACTGCTGAGGACGAAGGCGACCGACGTTGATGCCGATGATCGACCTTGCTGACCCAGCCCGGGTCGTCGCTGACCCGACCACCGAAGACGGTACGGGCCTGACGTACGTCCTTGTTGCCCTCCCGCACGCACTCGGGGCACTGGAAGCCGACAGCCGCCGGGACCATGCAGTCCGGGCAGATCCGCCGCTCGCACCGGGTGCACCGGATGTAGGCCTCGCGGTCCGGGTGGCGGTAGCAGACCGCCGGCTCAGCCGGCGCCGGGTCGGGCTGGGCCGACCCGCCCTCCGGCGGCTGGACGGTCACAGGGAGCGAGGGTCAGGCGTCGCGGCGCTCGACCTCGACCGTGTCGATCACGACGTCCTCGACCGGGCGGTCCATGCCGCCGGTCTGTGTCGACGCGATCCGGTCGACCACCTCCCGGCTGCCGCCGTCGGCGACCTCGCCGAAGATCGTGTGCTTGCGGTTGAGGTGCGGCGTCGGGCCGACGGTGATGAAGAACTGCGACCCGTTGGTCCCGGGGCCGGCGTTGGCCATCGCGAGCAGGTACGGCCGGTCGAAGACTGCAGCTCGGGGTGGAACTCGTCGGCGAAGCGGTAGCCCGGGCCACCAGTGCCGGTGCCGAGCGGGTCGCCGCCCTGGATCATGAATCCGGAGATGACCCGGTGGAAGACCGTCCCGTCGTAGAGCCGGTCGCTGCTCTTCTGCCCGCTGCGCGGGTCCACCCACTCCCGCTTGCCCTCGGCGAGCTCGGTGAAGTTGGCCACGGTCTTGGGCGCGTGGTCGGGGAAGAGCTTCACCTCGATGTCGCCGTGGTTCGTCTTCAGGGTGGCGTAGAGCTCCTCGGCCACGGGGACCCCTCTTCTCGCGCTCGGGCAGGACGGCCATCCTCGCACGCGGCCGCTGGCTCAGTGCTGCCGGGAGGCTCGGTTTCACCCTAGGCATCCGGGGCAGGACGACCATACGCTCGACGATGCCCGACGTTCCCCATCCGGGAGGTCCCCCGTGTCCCGCACGCTCACCCTGCGCAAGAAGCAGAGCCGCCCCGCGACGTATGCCGGCGCAACGAAGGACTGGGCGGCGCCCAAGGTCGAGACCGCGAGGGACTGGGCGGCGCCCAAGGTGGAGACCGCGAGGGACTGGGCGGCACCCAAGGTCGAGCCCGTCGCCGACAAGGTCAAGAGCGACGTGCTCCCGGCGGTGGCCGGCGCGGTCACAGCGGCGCTCGCCGCCACCGAGCCCGTACGGTCCGAAGCAGCCACCCGGGGCACCGCCGCGCTGGCCGCCCTCAAGGGTGAGGTGGCACCGCCCAAGCAGAAGAAGCACCGGCTGCGCAAGCTGTTCCTGCTCGCCTCCGTCCTCGGTGGCGCCTACGCGGGCTGGAAGGCATGGGTGGCGAAGAAAGACACCTCGGACCCGGTCTCGCCGTGGTCGACGCCCAGTACCGCCGTCGCGAGCACCGGGACTGTGCGGCCGGTCAGCTCGCCCGCGCGACCCGCGACGGACGACCCCGGTGGCGCCGGGCCGGACGAGGCGCTCGCCGACGCCGCCGACGAGGCGAAGGCCGAGGACGAGTCCCCGACCGGGTCCAGCACCACCGAGACCGTGACGACCGAGACCGTGACGCCGAAGAACGCCCGCAAGGCGTCCACCGCCGCGGCGAAGGGCTCGTCGACCGCGGCGAAGGGCTCGTCGACCAGCAAGAGCTGACGACCTGACGGCTATGGCGTTGCGGTGGCCGTCGTAGCCGGCGCCGTGGCTGTGGACGTCGTGGCGCTGTCGGGGCGTCGGCAGGTCGGACGGCTTCCCGCCCGTGCTGGGACTGCCGGCGTCCGTCGGCTTGCCCGGCGTCGTCTGGTTGACCGCCTTGGGCGGTCGCGGCCTCCGAAGCCGTCGGCTTGGGGGACTTGGACGGCTTCGGCGGCTTCGGAGGGCTTGGCGGCCCGGTCGCTGGCTCCCGCTGCGTTCGGCGGGCAGGTGTGCGCCGCCCGGGACACCGCACCGCCGTGGTTGTCGTTCTCGCCACCCGTGGCAGAGCTGCGGGCCACCGCCGAGACACACGCGCCGTGGGCGCCCTGCGGCTCGCCGCCCCGCTCGGCAGCGGCGGCCTTCTGCTTGGCAGCCTTGGACTTGTCGGCCTTGGCTGCCCCGCCCTTCTCGTCCGCCACGTTGGTGACCGTGATCCCTGGACCGGCAACGTTCGTGGCCGCCCAGACCCCACCCGTTGCGCCGGCGAGCACGGCGACGGAGACAAGGACAACCAGACGGGTGCGGTCGGCAGCCATGGCGAGCAAGCGAGTCAGCATCGAGTGCCTCCGGGCGCCCCTCGGACGGGGCGGCATCTGGTTATCCGATCAGGCGCCGGAAGTGTTACCGAAGGTTGAGCCGGTGGAGACGAGGGGACTCGAACCCCTAACCCCCGCCTTGCAAAGGCGGTGCTCTGCCAGTTGAGCTACGTCCCCGGGTACGTGGTGCGCCCGCGTCAGGGCCGGTCGGTCACCTCGGCCCAGAGGTCCTGCTCGGCCTCCCGGTCGGCGACCACCTTGCGGTAGGCCAGCAGACCGCCGACGGCCGCGATGGCGACTGCGAGCAGCTTCTTGGACATCGGGTGCTCCCTGCGAGGACGGCCGTCCGCCGGTGGGCGCCGGCGACGGAGAGTGGGCCTAAGTGGACTTGAACCACTGACCTCTGCCTTATCAGGGCAGCGCTCTAACCAGCTGAGCTATAGGCCCGCGCGCCGCGCAAGAGTACCCCACGCCGCGCGGGTGATCCCAACCCGTTCCGGGCCTGGTGACACCCCGGAATGCGCCTCAGACGTCCTCGGTGAAGGTCACGTTCAGACCGCCGACGAGGCTGGCAGCCATGTTGTAGAGGAAGGCGCCGAGGGTGCACAGCGCGGTCATCAGGACCACGTTCACGGCCGCCAGGACCACGGTGAGGGACAGCACCCGGCCGAGCCCGATGTAGTCGAGGATGTCGAGGCCCTGCGCGTTGTCGCTGGACCGGGTGACGCTCTCGACCGTCTTCCCGACCGAGTCGAAGACACCCATCGAGTCCAGGACCGACCACAGCACGAACACCGCGACCAGCGCGATGATCGCGAGGGCGATCGAGAGCAGGAACGACAGCTTCATCACCGACCACGGGTCGACCCGGGCCAGCACCAGCCGGGCCCGCCGGGCACGTGGCCGGCCGACCGGCCGCGAGGTGCCGGGGCTGGTGACGTCACGGACGGGCGGCATGGTGGCTGTCGGCTGGCCACCGGCGCTGCGGCCCCAGGGCTCTGTGCCCGGAACGTTAGGCGTGCTCACTCGTCGGTCTCCTCTTCAGCCGCTGGCCCGACCGTGTCCACGTCGGAGGGTGGGCCATCGGTCGCGTCAGCTCCTCCACCTCACCTGCGACTGCCCGCTCGGCGTTGCGGGCGATCGCCACCACGGTGTCATCCTCGGTCAGCGAGATGAACCGTACGCCCATGGTGACACGCCCGGTGGGGTTCACCTCCCCAACAGACACGCGCGTCACACCCCCGCTGGCCTTGATCGAGAACACCTCGTCGGTCTCGTCGACGACCACGGCACCCACGAGGGAGCCGCGGGCCTCGGAGAACTTCATCGCCTGGATGCCCGAGCCGCCCCGGCCCTGGATGCGGTACTCGCCGAGGTCGGTGCGCTTGGCGAAGCCGGCGTCGGTCACCGTGAACACCGTGCCGCCGGCCCTGGCGACCTCCATGACAGCAGCTCGTCCTCGCCCTTGAAGCGCATGCCGTTGACGCCCGAGGTGGCCCGGCCCATCGGGCGCAGCGCCTCGTCGGTGGCGGTGAAGCGCACCGACATCGCCTTGCGGCTGACCAGCAGGAGGTCGTCCTCGGCCGACACCAGCCGGGCCGAGATCAGCTCGTCGCCGCCCCCTCCTCGTCCTCGCGCAGGTTGATCGCGATCAGGCCGCCGGTGCGGTTGGAGTCGTACTCCGTGAGCCGCGTCTTCTTCACCAGCCCGCGCTTCGTGGCGAGCACGAGGTACGGCGCGACCTCGTAGTCGCGGAGGTCGATCACCTGGGCGATCTGCTCGTCGGGCTGGAACGCCAGCAGGTTGGCGACGTGCTGGCCGCGGGCGTCGCGGCCGGCGTCGGGCAGCTCGTAGGCCTTGGCCCGGTAGACCCGGCCCTTGTTGGTGAAGAACAGGATCCAGTGGTGGGTCGTCGTGACGAAGAAGTGCTCGACGATGTCGTCCTGGCGCAGCTGGGCACCGCGCACGCCCTTGCCGCCGCGCCGCTGCGCGCGGTAGAGGTCGGCCTTGGTGCGCTTGGCGTAGCCGCCCCGGGTGATCGTGACGACGACGTCCTCCTCGGGGATGAAGTCCTCGGCGGTCATGTCGCCCTCGTAGGGGACGATCTGGGTGCGCCGCTCGTCGCCGTACTTCTCGACGATCTCGGCCAGCTCCTCGCTGACGATCTCGCGCTGCCGCTGCTCCGACGCGAGGATCGCGTTGTACTCCGCGATCGCCCGCATCAGCTCGTCGTACCCGTCGAGGATCTCCTGCCGCTCCAGGGCGGCGAGCCGGCGCAGCTGCATGTCGAGGATCGCGTCGGCCTGGAGCTCGTCGATCTCGAGCAGCTCGATCAGCCCGTCGCGCGCCGCCTCGACGGTGGCGCTGGCGCGGATCAGCGCGATGACCTCGTCGATCGCGTCGAGCGCCTTGAGCAGGCCGCGCAGGATGTGGGCCCGCTCCTCGGCCTGCCGCAGCCGGTAGCGTGGTGCGCCGGACGATGACCTCGATCTGGTGGGTCACCCAGTGCCGGACGAACGCGTCGAGCGAGAGCGTGCGCGGCACGCCGTCGACGAGCGCGACCATGTTGCAGCCGAACGTGTCCTGCAGCTGCGTGTGCTTGTAGAGGTTGTTGCGGACGACGCTGGCGACGGCGTCGCGCTTGAGCACGACGACGAGCCGCATGCCGGTGCGCGACGACGAGTCGTCGCGCAGGTCGGCGATGCCCGGCACCTTGCCGCTGTCGGCGAGCTCGGCGATCTTGCGGGCCAGCGCGTCCGGGTTGACCTGGTAGGGCAGCTCGGTGATGACCAGGATGGTGCGGCCGCGGTTGTCCTCCTCGACCTCGACGACCGCGCGCATCGTGACCGAGCCGCGGCCGGTCGGTAGGCGTCGCGGATGCCGTGCGTGCCGACGATGAGGCCCTTGGTCGGGAAGTCCGGTCCCTTGACCCGCTCGAGCAGCGCGGCGAGCAGCTCCTCGTGCGACGCCTCGCGGGTGGTCGAGGTGCCACTGCACGCCGGACGCGACCTCGCGCAGGTTGTGCGGCGGGATGTTGGTCGCCATGCCGACCGCGATGCCGCCGGAGCCGTTGACCAGCAGGTTCGGGAACCGGGCCGGCAGGACCGTCGGCTCCTGCTGGCGGCCGTCGTAGTTGGGCGAGAAGTCGACCGTCTCCTGGTCGATGTCGCGCACCATCTCCATCGCCAGCGGCGCCAGCCGGCACTCGGTGTAGCGCATCGCGGCTTGCCGGTCGTCGCCCGGCGAGCCGAAGTTGCCCTGGCCCTGCACCAGCGGGTAGCGCATCGACCACGGCTGGCCGAGCCGCACCAGGGTGTCGTAGATCGCGGTGTCGCCGTGCGGGTGGTACTGGCCCATCACGTCGCCGACGACGCGCGAGCACTTCGAGAAGCCGCGGTCCGGCCGGTAGCCCCCGTCGTACATCGCGTAGAGCACGCGACGGTGCACCGGCTTGAGGCCGTCGCGCACGTCGGGCAGCGCCCGCTGCACGATCACGCTCATCGCGTAGTCGAGGTACGACCGCTGCATCTCGACCTGCAGGTCGACCGGCTCGATCCGGCCGCCGCGGGCCGAGTCGACGGCGGGCGTCGGTGGTGTCAGTCACGGGTGGTTCTCCTAGGAGGTCGTACGTGCAGGACGTCGCTGCGCCGCGCGGCGGCGTCGAGCTCAGATGTCGAGGAACCGGACGTCCCTGGCGTTGCGCTGGATGAACTTGCGGCGGGTCTCGACGTCCTCGCCCATCAGCTCGGTGAACATCTCGTCGGCCTGCGCCGCGTCCTCGAGAGTGACCTGCAGCAGGATGCGCTTGGCCGGGTCCATCGTGGTGTCCCACAGCTCGTCGTTGTTCATCTCGCCGAGACCCTTGTAGCGCTGGATCGCCCTCGTCCTTCGGCAGCTTCTTGCCCGCCTCGAGGCCGGCCGCCATGAGCGCGTCGCGCTCGCGGTCGGAGTAGGCGTACTCCGGCTCGGCCGGCCGGGCCCACTTGATCTTGTACAGCGGCGGCTGGGCGAGGAAGACGTGGCCCTGCTCGACGACCTCGGGCATGAAGCGGAACAGCAGCGTCAGCAGCAGGGTGCGGATGTGCTGGCCGTCGACGTCGGCGTCGGCCATCAGCACGATCTTGTGGTAGCGCAGCCGGTCGAGGTCGAACTCGTCGCCCTGGATGCCGGTGCCCAGCGCCGAGATGATCGCCTGCACCTCCTGGTTCTGCAGGACGCGGTCGAGGCGCGCCTGCTCGACGTTGAGGATCTTGCCGCGGATCGGCAGGATCGCCTGGGTGCGCTGGTCGCGGCCCTGCTTGGCGGGGCCGCCGGCCGAGTCGCCCTCGACGATGAAGAGCTCGCACTCCTCCGGGTTGGTCGACTGGCAGTCGGCGAGCTTGCCGGGCAGGCTGCCGCCGCCGAGCAGACCCTTGCGGCTGCGGGCCGCGTCGCGCGCCTTGCGGGCGGCGAGCCGCGCGATCGCCGCGCTCTGCGCCTTGCGGGCGATGTCCTTGCCCTCGCCCGGGTTCTTCTCGAACCACTCGCCGAGCCGGTCGTTGACGACCTTCTGCACGAACGACTTGGCCTCGGTGTTGCCGAGCTTGGTCTTGGTCTGGCCCTCGAACTGCGGCTCGGCGAGCTTGACGCTGACGATCGCGGTGAGGCCCTCGCGGACGTCGTCGCCGGTGAGGTTGGCGTCCTTCTCCTTGAGGATGTTCCAGTCGCGGGCGAACTTGTTGACCAGCGTGGTCAGCGCCGCCCGGAAGCCCTCCTCGTGGGTGCCGCCCTCGTGGGTGTTGATGGTGTTGGCGAAGGTGTGCACCGACTCGGTGAAGCCGGTGTTCCACTGCATGGCGACGTCGAGCGACAGGCCGCCGTCGATGTCCTCGGACTCGGCCTCGAACGACACGACCGTGCGGTGCACCGGGTCCTTGCGGGCGCCGAGGAGGTCGACGTAGTCGACCAGGCCGCCGTCGTAGCGGTAGACGACCTCGGTCGGGGTCGTCTCCTCGACCTCGTCGTGCTCCCTCTCCTCGGCCGAGGCGGGCCGCTCGTCGCGCAGCACGATGGTCAGACCCCGGTTGAGGAACGCCATCTCGCGGAACCGGTTGGACAGCGTCTCGAAGCTGTAGTCGGTCGTCTCGAAGATGTCGGGCGAGGCCCAGAAGGTGATCGTCGTGCCGGTGCTGTCGGTCGTCCGCGCCCTTGGCCAGCGGCGCGTCCGGGACGCCCACGCGTGTACGACTGCGTCCAGACGTGGCCCTCGCGGCGGATCTCGACGTCGAGCCGCGACGACAGCGCGTTGACGACCGAGACGCCGACGCCGTGCAGGCCGCCGGACACCTTGTAGCCGCCGCCGCCGAACTTGCCGCCGGCGTGCAGCACGGTGAGCACGACCTCGACCGCGGACTGCCCTCGCTGGCCACGCTGTCGACCGGGATGCCGCGGCCGTTGTCGATGACCCGGACGCCGCCGTCGGCAAGCAGGGTGACCTCGATCCGGTCGCAGTGCCCGGCCAGGGCCTCGTCGACGGAGTTGTCGACGACCTCGTAGACCAGGTGGTGCAGGCCGCGCTCGCCGGTCGAGCCGATGTACATGCCCGGCCGCTTGCGGACCGCCTCGAGGCCCTCGAGGACCTGGATGTTGCTGGCGTCGTACGAGTGGTCCGAGGTGCCGGAGTAGTCGGGGACAGCGGCCGGCTGTGGTCGGAGGACGTGATCTCCGTGGGCTCGAGCGGCTCGGCCGGCTGGGTCACAGAGTCACCTTTCGTCGGGTGCGCAGCCGGGTCGACCGCGGGGAAGGGGGCCGGAGAGGGACCACGGACGGCGGCGGCACCAAGGGGTGCGGACGGCCTTCATCCTACCTGTCGGCAGGCGCAGAACCGGCCACCAGGGGCGCCTGGGGACGGCGCAGCGTGCCGACGCGGGTGGGGACGGGCCCCCCCACGCGGCCAGACGGTCCGGAGGGCCGGTTCAGCCGTACGTGTCCCGCGGGCCGCGGCCCCGGACGCTCCACGGTCCGCGCTTCCAGGACGGCGCCGACGGCCCGCGGACGGTCACCGAGGTCACCGTCCCGGCCCCGAGCTCGGCGGCCAGCCGGGCGAGCAGGGCCGGGGCCAGCAGCCGGATCTGGGTCGCCCATGCGGTGGAGTCCGCCTGCACGACCAGCTCGCCGTCGGTCCACGAGACCGGCGTCGAGTGGGCGGCCACCTCCGGACCGACGATCGCGGCCCAGCGGCCCATCGCAGCGCCGACCGCCGCGTCGGTCTCCCAGCCGCGCTCGGCGACCACCCGGTCGAGCGTCGGGCCGAGCAGCTGCGGGTCGCGCTCGTCCGGGTGGGCGCCGCTGCGCGCCTCGGTGACGGGTCGGCGCTGGCGGGCCCGCGCCTGGGCTCCCTGGTCGTCGCGTCGCGGGTCGCGGTCCCGGCGGGCATCCGTCCGGGCACCAGTCCGCGCCGGCGTGCCTCGGCCCGCGCGGCGGCCAGCGCCTGCCGGGCCACGTCCAGTCCCGATGACGACGCGGCGGGTCCTCGGCGGCATCGCGTGCCGTCCCGGCACCGTCCTCCGGCTGGTGGTCGGGTCACGTGCACCCTCCGTACCTCGGAGCCGAGCACGTCCACCCGGGCACCGGACAGCGCCGCGGGGACGTCGCCCGGCACGGCGGCCGTCACCAGCACCTGCTCGGCGCCGGCGACCATGCCGGCCAGCCGGTTGCGACGGTGGTCGTCGAGCTCGGCGAACACGTCGTCGAGCACCAGCACCGGCTCGTCGCCGCTCGCCGGAGTCCCCGCGGAGCAGGTCGTACGACGCCAGCCGCAGCGCCAGCGCGAACGACCACGACTCGCCGTGGCTGGCGTATCCCTTGGCCGGCATGGGTCCCAGCGCCAGCACGAGGTCGTCGCGGTGCGGGCCGACCAGGCAGACACCGCGGTCGAGCTCCTGCCGGCGTACCGCCACCATCTGCTCGAGCATCGCGGCGGCCAGCAGCTCGCGGTCGGCGACGAGCGGCATGCCCTCGGCGTCTCCCGTCCGGTCGGACAGGCTGCTCCTGTACGTGATCGTCGCCGCGCCGCTCGGTGCCGGTCGGGACGTGCCGGTCGAGGGCACCTCGGCGACCGCGCGTAGGCCTTGTCGACCAGCGGTCGCAGCGCGTCGACCAGCTCGAGCCGGCCGGCCAGCAGCTCGGCGCCGGCGGTCGCGAGGTGGGCGTCCCACACCTCGAGGGTCGCGAGGTCGCCGGGGCGCTGCCGCCACGGCGCGCCGCCGGCCGACTTCAGCAGCGCATTGCGCTGCTTGAGGACCCGCTCGTAGTCGGAGCGCACGGCCGCGAAGCGCGGGGACCGCAGCACCAGCAGGTCGTCGAGGAACCGCCGCCGCTCGGCGGGGTCTCCCTTGACGATCGCGAGGTCCTCGGGCGCGAACAGCACGGTGCGCAGGATGCCCGAGCACCTCGCGCGGCCGCGGCACCGGGGACCGGTTGATCCGTGCCCGGTTCGCCCGCCCGGGCGTGATCTCGACCTCGACGAGCAGCGAGCGGTCGGCGCGGACCACCTGGCCGCGGACGACGGCGCGCTCGGCGCCGAGCCGCACCAGCGGCGCGTCGTGGGCGACCCGGTGCGAGCCCAGGGTCGCGAGGTAGCCGACGGCCTCGACCAGGTTGGTCTTGCCCTGGCCGTTGGGCCCGACGAACGCCGTCACCCCGGGCTCGAGCGGCAGCTCGACCTCGGTGTAGGAGCGGAAGTCGTGCAGGGACAGGTGGCGGAGGTGCATCGTGGCGCGCCGGAGGCTAGGCCGGCTTCTCGACCTCCTGCTTGGCGACCTTGGTGACCGCGTGCCCGCCGAACTGGTTGCGCAGCGCCGCGACCGCCTTCATCGCCGGCGAGTCGTCCTGCCGGGAGGCGAACCGGGCGAACAGCGCGGCCGTGATCACCGGCGCCGGCACCGCGTGGTTGATGGCCTCCTCGACCGTCCACCGGCCCTCGCCGGAGTCCTCGACGTAACCCCTGATCTCGTCGAGCTTCGGGTCCTCCTCCAGGGCCAGCACCAGCAGGTCCAGCAGCCAGGACCGGATGACCGTGCCCTGGGTCCAGGACTTGATGACACCCGGCACGTCGTCGACGACGGCCGCCGCCTCGAGCAGCTCGTAGCCCTCGGCGTAGGCCTGCATCAGGCCGTACTCGATGCCGTTGTGCACCATCTTGGCGAAGTGCCCGGCGCCGACCGGCCCGGCGTGCACGAAGCCGGACTCGCCCTCGGGCTTGAGCGCGTCGAACGCCGGCTGCACCTTGCGCGACGTTCTCGGCGTCGCCGCCGACCATCAGCGCGTAGCCGTTGTCCAGACCCCAGACGCCGCCGGAGACACCGGCGTCGACGAAGCCGATGCCGCGCTCGCCGAGCATCTCGGCGTGGTCCTTGTCGTCGGTCCAGCGCGAGTTGCCGCCGTCGACGACGACGTCGCCCTCGGCGAGCAGGTCCTCCGAGCTTCTCGATGGTCTGCCGGGTGATGTCACCGGCCGGCACCATCACCCAGACCACCCGCGGCGACGGGCAGCTGCTCGACCATGTCCTCGAGGGTCGGAGTGTCGCTGACGTCCGGGTTGGGGTCGTAGCCGACGACCGTGTGCCCGGCCCGGCGCAGTCGCTCGCGCATGTTGCCGCCCATGCGGCCGAGCCCGACGAGTCCGATCTCCATGGCTGACGCCCCTTCCCTGTCCGGACTCCTGGAACTGCCTCGCAGCATCGACCTCGGTCAGCCGGACAGGCGGACCGGCATCAGCAGGTAGCGGTAGTCGTCGCCCGCGGTCGCGTCCGCCGAGTCCTTGCCGGCGAGGACCGCCGGCCGGGTCGAGGCGGTGAAGCGGAGCTCGGCGTGCGCGGTGTCGAGCGCGTTCAGGCCGTCGAGCAGGTAGGACGGGTTGAACGCGATCGAGATGTCGTCGCCGTTGAGCGACGCGTCGAGCGACTCCGAGGCCTGGGCCTCGTCACCCGTGCCGGCCTCGAGGGTCACCTCGCCGCCGGAGAAGCTCAGCCGGATCGGGGTGTTGCGCTCCGCCACCAGCGCCACCCGGCGCACCGACTCGATGAGCCCGGCCGTCTCCACCGTGGCGACGCTCGCCGACTCGGCCGGGAGCAGCGACTTGTACTTCGGGAACTCGCCGTCGAGCAGTCGCGACGTCGTGCGCCGGCCGCCGCCCTCGAAGCCGACCAGGCCGTCCCCGGACGGCGCGCCGGCGAGCGCGACGGTCACCTTGTCGGCCCCCGCCAGGGCCTTCGCGGTGTCCGACAGCGTGCGGGCCGGCACCAGCGCGATGGCCGACAGCCCGGCCTGCTCCGGGGTCCACGCCAGGTCGCGCACCGCGAGCCGGTAGCGGTCGGTGGCCGCCATGGTGATCTTCTCGCCTTCGATCTCGAGCCGCACACCGGTGAGCACGGGCAGCGTGTCGTCGCGGCCGGCGGCCACCGCGACCTGCGCCACGGCGGCGGCGAACACGTCCCCGCGCAGCGAGCCGGATGCGCCGGGCATCTCGGGCAGCGCCGGGTAGTCCTCGACGGGCAGCGTGAGCAGCGTGAAGCGTGACGACCCGCAGGTCACGACCACCTTGGCGCCGTCGGTGGTCACCTCGACCGGCCGAGCGGGCAGGCTGCGGGAGATGTCGGCCAGCAGCCGGCCGCTGACCAGCGCGACGCCCGGCTCCGAGATGTCGGCGGCGACCTCGACCCGGGCCGAGACCTCGTAGTCGAAGCTGGACAGCACCAGCCGACCGCCGCCGTCGCTGTTGGCGTCGAGCATCAGGCCGGCGAGCACCGGGACCGGGGGACGGGCCGGCAGGCTGCGCGCCGCCCAGGCCACCGCCTCCGCGAGGACGTCACGCTCCACCCGGAACTTCACCGGTCACCGCCTCCTTGCCTCGCCCCGAGCGGGGTGTCTCCGGACGGTGGTCCCCAGCCGGGTCCGTCCTCGGTGTGCTGTGCCGATCCAACTCCATTGCTCACTGTCGTGGTCTCATCAGGGGTGGTGGATCCTGGGGACAGACCACGTCGGTGCTGGTCAGAGGCTAGACCGGCCTGGGGACAGTACGTCGGGCCAGCTGAGGACGGCAGGGTGCCGCCTGTGCACGAGCTGGCGGCCGGCCCGGTGTCCACACCCTGTCCCCGGCCTCGCCCCCAGCTATCCACAGGGTTGTCCCCATGGTGTGAACGTGGGCTGCGGCGCCATCAACCGGCCCGCGCCTGGGACTTGATCCGGTTCGTCAGCTCGGTGACCTGGTTGTAGACGCTGCGCCGCTCGGCCATCAGCTGGCGGATCTTCTTGTCCGCGTGCATGACGGTCGTGTGGTCGCGGCCGCCGAACTGCTGGCCGATCTTGGGCAGCGAGAGGTCGGTGAGCTCCCGGCAGAGGTACATCGCGATCTGACGGGCGTTGACGAGCACCCGCGAGCGGGAGGAGCCGCACAGCTCCTCCATCGACTGACCGAAGTACGCCGAGGTCTGGGCCATGATCGTCGCGGCGGTGATCTCGGGCTGGCTGTTGTCCGGGATGAGGTCCTTGAGCACGATCTCGGCCAGCGCCAGGTCGACGCCCTGCCGGTTGAGGCTGGCGAAGGCGGTGACCCGGATCAGCGCGCCCTCGAGCTCGCGGATGTTCGTCGAGATCTTGCTGGCGATGAACTCGAGGACCTCGGGGGGCGCAGCCAGCCGCTCCTGGGCCGCCTTCTTGCGCAGGATCGCGATCCGGGTCTCCAGCTCGGGCGGCTGGACGTCGGTGATCAGGCCCCAGTGGAACCGGTTGCGCAGGCGGTCCTCCAGCGTCACCAGCTGCTGCGGCGGACGATCGCTGGAGATCACGATCTGCTTGTTGGCGTTGTGCAGCGTGTTGAACGTGTGGAAGAACTCCTCCTGCGTCTGCTCCTTGTTCTCCAGGAACTGGATGTCGTCGACGAGCAGGATGTCGACGTCGCGATAGCGCCGGCGGAAGCCCTCGGCCCGGCCGTCGCGGATCGAGTTGATGAAGTCGTTGGTGAACTCCTCCGAGCTCACGTAGCGCACCCGGACCCCGTGGTAGAGGCTCATGCCGTAGTGGCCGATGGCGTGCAGCAGGTGGGTCTTCCCGAGGCCCGAGTCACCGTAGATGAACAACGGGTTGTAGGCCTTGGCCGGAGCCTCGGCCACCGCGACCGCGGCGGCGTGGGCGAACCGGTTGCTGGAGCCGATGACGAACGTCTCGAAGAGGTAGCGCGGGTTGAGCCGGGTCGGCTCGCTCTCCCGCCGGGCGCCGGGCTCGCGGCCCGTCCCGGCGGCTTCGGCGTTCGGCGCGGCCGTCGCCGCTGGTTCGGGCTCGGGGTCGGGCTGCAGCCCGAGTCGCCGCCGGCTCGGCGTGGGCGGCCGATCCGTCGAGGCTGGGGTCCACCACGACCGCCACCCGCAGGTCACGGCCCAGCTGCTCGGTGAGAACCGAGGTGATGACGTCGCGGAGGCGCTGCTCGATCACGTCCTTGGCGAACTGGTGCGGCACCGAGAGCAGCGCGGTGTCCCCGACGACGCCGTCGAGCCGGCTCAGGCCGATGAAGGCGCGCTGCTGCGGGAGTGACCGTGTCCTCGAGGGCTGCCCGAGCCCGGGTCCAGGCCTCCTCCAGCTCGCCCAGCCCGTCCAGGGCCGGGTCCCGGTCAACGTCCGTCACGGTCTCGTCGGTCACCACGTCATCCCTCTCGTGTGCGGCACCGGATGCGGAAACGTCCGGTCCGCCCATGCGTCCTACCCGTACGTGGGCCCGTGCGGTGGCACGCTCCGCCGGCTTGTCGCACCCGGCGTCCACATGCTCGTCCACAACCTGTGTACATAGGTTGCCCGGAGATGTCCCGATATGCACGGCCCTTGTGACGGGGCGCGCGACGGCACCGGTTGGCGACGGTCCGCACAACGAGGAAGGGGCCGACGACCGGGCGAGACGCTAACAACGCAGCGCACCCCGCAGCAAGCGGTTGTCCACAACCGGGCCAGGATTTCTCAGTGGGCGGGCGATCGCTCGGCGTGTCGGGAGCCGAGCCGGCGTCGAGCGGTGCGAGGCTGCCCGGTTCTGTGGCGCCCTGGCGCGGCTCCCGGCGGTTTGACCGCGAGCGTCTGCCGACCGTACCGTTGCCCGGTCGCGCCGACGACTGCTGCTGCGGCCTGCCCGGTCTGCGCCTCGTCCGTGCCCACCAGCCGATCCACCCGACGTCAGGTCCAGGAGCCCACGAGTGAGCAAGCGCACGTTCCAGCCGAACAACCGCCGGCGGGCCAAGACCCACGGCTTCCGCCTGCGCATGCGCACGCGTGCTGGCCGCGCCATCATCGCCGCTCGGCGCTCCAAGGGGCGCACGCGGCTCTCGGCCTGACCGACGTGCTCCCGGCCGGATCCCGGCTGCGTCGTCGCGCGGACTTCGTCGCGACCTTGCGGTCGGCCCGTGGTGCCCGCGGCGCCGGGCTGCTCGTCGTCCATGTCTCCACCGGTAGCGGCAGCGCCGCCGGTGGCGACATGAACGACGCCGCCGCTACGTCCTCGACCGGATCCGCGCCCCGCGTGGGATTCGTCGTCTCTCGCGCCGTCGGCCCGGCGGTGACCCGCAACCGGGTGCGCCGCCGCCTGCGCCACCTCGTGGCGGCGCGGCTTGACCGGTTGCCGAGCGGGAGCCGGGTCGTGGTGCGAGCCCTGCCCGCCAGCGCGACCGCGAGCTCACGCCCAGCTCGCCGCCGCGCTCGAGCGGGCCCTCGAGCGGGCGGTGCCGGCATGACCGCGTCGCGCCGGCTACGTGGTGGCGGCGCTGGTGCTCCCGATCCGGGCCTATCAGCTGGTCGTGTCGCCGCTGCTCGGGCCGCGGTGCCGGTTCTACCCGTCCTGCTCCGCCTACGCGGTGGAGGCGCTGCGCGGTCACGGACCGTTGCGTGGAACCCTGCTGGCGGCTCGTCGGTTGCTGCGTTGTCACCCGTGGAACCCCGGCGGGCTCGATCCCGTCCCGCCGTCCACCCGCTCGGGCGATAACCCGACCGCCGCCGCCCCCCAGGGAGCAGGAGCCCGACCGTGACCGCCCAGCTGCTCGAGCCGCTCTACGCGGTGGTGACCGCCATCATGGTGGCGTTCCATACCTTCTTCAAGACGTTGGGCGTGGATCCCGGCAGCGGCCTGGCCTGGGGCGGCGCGATCGTCGGCCTGGTCGTCGTCATCCGGATCCTGCTCATCCCGCTCTTCGTCAAGCAGATCAACGCCCAGCGTGGCCTGCAGATCCTGCAGCCCGAGGTCAAGAAGATCCAGACCAAGTACAAGGGCAAGACCGACCCGGAGAGTCGGCAGAAGCAGCAGCAGGAGATGATGAAGCTCTACCAGCGACAACGGGACCAACCCGCTCGCGAGCTGCCTGCCGATCCTGCTGCAGGCGCCGATCTTCTTCGCCCTCTTCTCGGTCCTCAACGGGATCGGCAAGAACCCGCCCGGCGCGAAGGGCGCCCTCACCAGCGATCCTGGCCAAGCGAGGCGGCCGAGGCGACGATCTTCGGGGCGCCGATCTCGGACAAGTTCCTCGGCGCCGAGAGCGTCACCGTGCAGGTCGTCACCGCCATCATGATCCTGCTGATGTCGGCGACCACGTTCCTGACGCAGAAGCAGCTGATGAGCAAGAACATGCCGGCTGACGCGATGAACAACCCGTTCGCCCAGCAGCAGAAGATCTTGCTGTACGTCTTCCCTCTGGTGTTCGCCGTGTCCGGCGTGAACTTCCCGATCGGTGTCCTCCTCTACTGGCTGACGACGAACCTCTGGTCGATGGGCCAGCAGTTCTACGTCATCCGGCGCAACCCGTCCCCCGGCTCTCCCGCCTACGAAGCCCTGGAGCGACGTCGGGCCGCCAAGGCGGCCAAGCACCCGGCGGCGCCGTCCAGCGGCGGTGCCGGCGGGACGACGGCCGAGGGCGCTACCGGCACCCCCGGCGCCGACGGGACGACCGGGACGGACGGGACCCCCCCGGCGAAGCCCGGGCAGCGACAGCAGCCGAAACGCAACAAGAAGAAGCGATAAGCGGCCGGCCGATCTGCCACGCCCCAGGTCTGCTCCCCCGCCCCTCGCCTCCCTCATCGCACGACGAAGGAACCCTCCGATGACGCAGCCCCACTCCCACCCCGACGTCCCAGCCCAGCGACAGCGGCGAGGCAGTCGACACAGTCGACACCGATGGCACCGATGACCCGGTCGACGCTGTCGAGACGGGTGATACCGGCGACACCGGCGACACCGGCGAGTCCGCCGGCCCGACCCAGCCCGGCCAGCCGGATCTCGAGCGCGAGGGTGAGATCGCCGCGGACTACCTCGAGGAGCTGCTCGACATCGCCGACCTCGACGGGGACATCGACATGGACGTGGAGCGCGACCGCGCCCTGGTGTCCATCGTGGGCGGGGACCTCGACGACCTGGTCGGTCGCGACGGTGTCGTGCTCGAGGCGTTGCAGGAGCTTACCCGGCTGGCGGTCCTGACCAGCACCGGGCAGCGGAGTCGGCTGATGCTCGACATCGGGGGATACCGGGCGGGGCGGCGAGCCGTGCTGAGCGAGCTCGGCCGGACGACCGCCGAGACGGTCCGGAGCACCGGCAAGCCGGCCCAGCTCGAGCCGATGACGCCGTTCGAGCGCAAGATCGTGCACGACGCCGTGGCGGAGGCCGGGTTGCGCAGCGAGTCGGACGGCGAGGAGCCCGGGCGGTACGTCGTCGTCCTGCCCGCCTGACCGGCTGACGACACAGTGACGACACGGGTGACGACACGACGGGTGACGACACAGTGACGACACCCGGTGGCGTTTCACGTGAAACCGTCGCCCGCGGCATCTTCGGGGAGCGCCTCGCGCTGGCCGAGCAGTACGCCGAGATCCTGCGGATCGACGGGGTGCAGCGTGGCCTGATCGGCCCGCGGGAGGCCGACCGGATCTGGGACCGCCATCTCCTCAACTGTGCGGTTGTCGCGACCGGCATCCCACCGGGCGCGGACGTCATCGACGTGGGCAGCGGCGCCGGCCTGCCCGGCCTGGTGCTCGCGTTGGCCCGCCCCGACCTGAAGGTCACGCTGCTCGAGCCGCTGCTCCGTCGGACCCGCTTCCTGACCGAGGTGGTCGACCGGCTCGGCCTCGACGGCACCGTGACCGTGCACCGGGCCCGGGCGAAGGAGGTGCACGGAGTGCTGGACGCCGAGGTCGTCACCTCCCGCGCCGTGGCCCCGATGGACCGACTGCTCCGCTGGTGCCTGCCGTTGCTGCGGCCCGGCGGCTCGGTGCTGGCGCTGAAGGGCGACCGGGCGGCCGCCGAGCTGGAGGCTGTCGTCGCGACCCTTCCCGGGCTGGGGGCCAGCGCGTGGGCCATCGAGGTCTACGGCGAGGGGGTCATCGAACCGGCCGTCCGCGTGGTCCGGGTGGTCAGCGTTGCGGGCGCAGCGCCCGATACCGGGACGAATCAGTGCCGAACCGCCGATGGGTGCCCGGCGCCGCACGTCCCGCCGGCGCTGAGCCGCCGGTCGCCTGGCGTGTCGGACGGAGCGGGCCATAGGGTCTGCCCGGATTAGCCGTACGGTCGGCAGGACGCGTCCGGAGCCGAGACCGTGCCGGATCTGCCCGGTGATCTGACCAAGTGATCTGCCCAGCGTGATCTGACGAGAGGACACCGGTGTGACGACCTCGACGGCCGTCGAGACGAGGGACACGGGGTTGGGCTGGCCATCGCCGCCCGGCCACGACGAGGGCGTCGAGGTCGACGACCGGTCCACCGGCGGCCTGGGGTGGCCCGGCGCCACCGAGCCAGTCAGGACCAGCCGGACCCGCCAGGAACCAGCCGGACCCGCCAACACCCAGCCGGACCACGCGCCGGCGCCGGAGGGTGGCGGCGGCGGTGAGCCCGTGCCCGCTCGGCCGGGTCCTCGAGGCGCCGATCCGGATCACCTGGAGTGCCCCCGCAGACGTTTCACGTGAAACCTCCGCGCCGGCGACTCGGCCTGCCGAACCGGCGGTTTCACGTGAAACACGCACCGTGGAGAGCCCGCCGGATGACGTCCTGGGACAGCTGGGCCGCCTCGGCGGTGCCTCGACGGCAGAGGAGATCGCGGTGACCGACGATCCCGGCGAGGGAATGGCCGAGACCGATGACACCCCCATCGCCCGCGCCGCCGAGACGGCTCTGCGGGTGCTCGCCGGCCGGGTCGGGGACCCACTGCCCGCTCCGAGCCAGACCCGGATCCTGACCGTTGCCAACCAGAAGGGTGGGGTCGGCAAGACGACGACGACGGTCAACCTGGCCGCCGCGCTGGCCCTGCAGGGCCTCGAGGTCCTGGTCCTCGACCTCGATCCACAGGGCAACGCCTCCACCGCCTTGGGCGTCGAGCACCACAGCGAGGTCCCGTCGGTCTATGACGTCCTGATCGACAGCCGCCCCCTGCACGAGGTCGTCGCACCGGTCGAGGGGATCGAGGGTCTCTGGTGCGCCCCGGCGACGATCGATCTGGCCGGCGCCGAGATCGAGCTGGTCAGCTCTGGTGGCCCGCGAGTCCCGGCTGGCCAAGTCCCTCGTGGCGTACTCGGACTGGTGCCAGGAGAACCGGACGACCCGCCTCGACTACGTGCTGATCGACTGCCCGCCCAGTCTCGGACTGCTGACGGTCAACGCCCTGGTGGCGGCACCGGAGGTCCTCATCCCGATCCAGTGCGAGTACTACGCCCTGGAAGGGGTCGGCCAGCTGCTGCGCAACATCGAGCTGGTCAAGGCCCACCTCAACCCGGGACTTCACGTGTCCACGGTCCTGCTCACGATGTACGACGCGCGGACCCGGCTCGCCGCTCAGGTCGCCGCGGAGGTGCGGACCCACTTCCCCGACACCGTCCTGCGCACGACCGTTCCCCGCTCGGTCCGCATCTCGGAGGCCCCGAGCTACGGGCAGACGGTGATGACCTACGACCCGGGGTCCACCGGGGCGCTGTCCTACCTGGAGGCCGCGCGCGAGATGGCGTTGCGCGGCACACCGACCGGAGCACTGGAGGATGCAGGTGAGTGATCGTCGGCGAGGACTCGGCCGGGGCCTCGGTGCTCTGATCCCGGCGGCGCCCGGCAAGGCAGAGTCGGCGGCGGCCGGTGGACCATCGCCGGTCGACGTGCTGATCCCCGGCCGGGACAGCGCTGCCGGTACGCCGGGGCCGGGTGCCGCCGAGCCGGCACCGGTGGCCGGCGCGCATTTCGCCGAGATCCCGATCGATGCCATCACCCCCAACCCGCGACAGCCGCGGACCGTCTTCGACGAGGAGTCGATGGCCGAGCTGACGCACTCGTTGCGCGAGGTCGGCCTGCTCCAGCCGGTGGTGGTCCGGTCCGTCGGGGAGGACCGGTACGAGCTCATCATGGGCGAGCGGAGGTGGCGGGCGGCCCGCGACGCCGGCTTCACCGCCGTACCGGCGATCGTGCGGTCCACCGGTGACGACGCGATGCTGCGCGACGCCCTCCTGGAGAACCTGCACCGGTCCCAGCTCAACCCGCTCGAAGAGGCCGCGGCCTACGACCAGATGCTGCAGGACTTCGGCTGCACGCACGAGGACCTGGCGGGCCGGATCGGCCGGTCGCGGCCGCAGATCTCCAACACCCTCCGGCTGCTGAAGCTGCCGCCGCTGGTCCAGCGGCGGGTGGCGGCCGGCGTGCTGTCCGCGGGCCATGCCCGGGCACTGCTCGGCCTGGACGACGGCGCGGCCCAGGAGCGGCTGGCCCAGCGCATCGTCGCGGAGGGGCTCTCGGTCCGGACGGTCGAGGAGATCGTCGCCCTCGGCGGCGACGAGGCACCGGCCAGATCGAAGCCCAGGTCGGGGAACCGGCCGGTCGCGCCGAAGCTCGCGGTGCTCGCCGATCGGCTCTCCGACCGGTTCGAGACCCGGGTCAAGGTGGACCTCGGCCGGTCCAAGGGCCGGATCGTGGTGGAGTTCGCGTCGCTGGACGACCTGGAGCGGATCGTCGCCGTGATGGCCCCGGACGCCGAGCTGCCGACCGGGATCGGCGAGTCGACCGACCAGGAGTGAGCCGAGGGGCCGGTGTGGCTCAGTGTTGCCCAGTGTGGCTGCTGGGACGAGAAGTCGACACATCGATGCACCGACACGGCGACAGATCGATCCAGCGACATGGCGATCCAGCGACACGTCGGTATGTCGACAAGGCCGACGAGACGACAAGCCGACACATCGACTGGGCGACTGGTGAGGCGATCGACATGTCGACATCGATCGGCGGGCCTCTGGTCGTCCCGGCCGCCGGGCGATAGTCTGCCCGACGGTCAATCCCTGGATGGTCGCGAGTGCCGCGGGGCCGCCGGTCGGGCTCGAGGGGTCGGAGGGCGCGGTGTCGCGTCGGGTCGCCAGTCTCACGTTGGACAACTTGGTCGACCTGCCCTCGACATGCCGGCGATGCGTGTTCTGGGAGCTCGATCCGGTCGCAGGTCAGACGGCCGCCGAGGCCGGTGACCTGGAGCTGGAGAAGGAGGCCTGGCTGTCCGCCACGCTGCTGGACTGGGGCTCCTGCGGGAAGATCGTCTACGTCGACTCCCTGCCGGCCGGCTACCTGACGTACGCGCCGCCCACCCATGTGCCGCGGGGTATGGCCTTCCCCACCTCGCCGGTCTCCGGCGATGCGGTGCTGCTGATGACCGCCCGTGTGCTGCCCGAGTTCTCCGAGGGTGGGCTGGCCAGGATGCTCGTCCAGACAGCGGCCAAGGACCTCACCCGTCGCGGCGTCCGCGCGATCGAGGCGTTCGGGCGGGCCGGCCGGGTCGATCGGGACGGCCGGGTCGACGAGCGCGGACCGGGCTGCGTGGTGCCCGCCGACTTCCTGCTCGCCGTCGGCTTCAAGACGGTGCGCCCGCACCACCGGTTCCCGCGGCTCCGTCTGGACCTGCGGACCGCCGTGTCGTGGCGAGCCGACGTCGAGGTCGCGCTGGAGCGGCTGCTCGGCTCGATGAGCCCCGAGCCGGCGTTCCGGCCGGTCTAACCGCGCAGCGCCGGGATCCGCAGGAAGCCGGTCTGCGCGTCCTGGTCGGGCGGCAGGTAGAGCCGCTGCACCGCGGCCACCACCGCCTCCGCGAGGACGTCCCGGAAGGCAGGGTCGGCGAGCCGGGCGGCGTCGCCGGCGTTGGTGAGGTAGCCCACCTCGATCCGGACCGCGGCCATCCGGGTCCGTCGCAGCAGGTCCCAGTTCATCGGGTGGGTGCGCAGGTCGACCAGGTCGGTGCGGGCGCAGATCTCCCGTTGCACCAGCCCGGCGAAGCGGGCGCCGACCGACGAGTAGTGGCCGTACCGGTCGCTGCCGTAGTAGTAGGTGGCCACTCCGGACGCCTGCGGGTTGTCGTGCGCCTCGACGTGCAGGGAGATCAGGAGGTCGGCGCCCGCGGCGTTGGCGAAGCTGGCCCGGTCGATCTCGGTGGGGCCACCCTCGCGGCGCTCGGGTCCGCGGGTGAGGAACGCAGAGCAGCCGGTGGCGGTCAGCCGCCCCTCGACGCGGGAGGCCAGGTCGTAGACGAGGTCGCCGACGTCGAGCCGGGACGGCGAGATCCGGCCGGTGTCGTCCGTCCTGCCCCGGCCGGGGTCGACGATGACCAGCTTGCCGGACAGCGTCGGGCCAGCCCGGTTGATGGCCTCCGACTCGCGCATCTCGTGCGGGCGGCCGCCGACGACGGTGCGGGACAGCTGGCTGAGCGCCTTGAACGTGGCCGGCCCGCAGGTCCCGTCGGCCACGACGCCGACGTTGCGCTGGAACTCGCGCAGGGACTGCTCGGTCTCGACGCCGAACAGCCCGTCGACCCGCCCGCAGTCGAACCCCATGTCGAGAAGTCGTTGCTGCAGAGCGGCGACGTCGTCCCCCGCCATCAGCCGCGCGGGCACGTAGAACAGGATGCGGTCCCCGAGGCGCCACCGGGCCTCGTCCAGGGCGTGGTAGGTGATCGGGCCCACGATGCCGTCGACGGGCAGCCCCCGTTCCTGCTGGAACGCCCGCACCGCACGATCCGTGGGGCCGTCGAAGGTTGCCGACGTCGCGGCGGCGACCTGGTCCTCACCCGGCAGCAGGCCGAGGACGGCGAGCTTGGAGCGGATCTCGGCCACCGCGGGGCCGTCGTCTCCGCGGCGGTACGTGCGCTCGAAGGACATGAGCGGGCACTCCTCGCGGGATTCGGTCCGGGTGCGTTCAGGGAGTCGGTCGGGTGCACCGGCGACACGGATGGTACCCAACGCGAACGGCCCCGACGCCCGCATCGTGCGGGGGCCGGGGCCGGTTGGTGCTCGTGGGGCAGGCGATCTACAGGAAGGCCTCGAGGTCGCGCAGCAGCATCGCCTTCGGCTTCGCGCCGACGATCGTCTTGACGACCTCGCCGCCGTGGTAGACGTTCATCGTCGGGATCGAGGTGACGCCGTACTCGGCGGCGGTCCGCGGGTTCTCGTCCACGTTGAGCTTCACGACGACGATCTTGTCGGTGTGCTCACCGGCGATCTCGTCCAGGATGGGGGAGACCTGGCGGCATGGGCCGCACCATTCCGCCCAGAAGTCCACGAGCACCGGCTTGTCGTGCTGGAGCACGTCGCTCGCGAAGCTGTCGTCGGTGACGGTCTTGGTGTTCGCTCCCACGGGTTTCCCTCTCTTGACGGGTTCGGTCGGCGGTCGCCCGCCTCTGCTGGTGTCAACGCGGTCGACGAGGACGGGATTCCCTGCCTCAGGTCGCGACGACGGCCTGCGCGACGTGCGCGGGGTCGCCGGTCGCGACGGCGTCGTCAAGGGACGTGAGGTAGCGCTCGGCGTCGAGGGCTGCCGAGCACCCGGTGCCGGCCGCGGTCACCGCCTGGCGATAGATGTGGTCGACGACGTCGCCGCAGGCGAAGACCCCCACGAGGTTCGTCCTTGTCGTCGGGGCGTCGACGAGGATGTAGCCGTCCTCGTCGCGGCGCACCTGCTCGGCGAACAGCTCGCTGCGCGGGTCGTGGCCGATCGCGACGAACAGGCCGGTGACATCGAGGACGGACTCGTCGCCGGTACGCGTGTTGCGGACCTGGACGCCGGTCACCTTGCCCTCGCCGAGCACGTCGACGACCTCGCTGTCCCACAGGAAGCGGATCTTCTCGTTGGAGAACGCGCGCTCCTGCATGATCTTCGACGCGCGCAACGTGTCGCGCCGGTGCACGATCGTCACCGACCGCGCGAAGCGGGTCAGGAACGTGGCCTCCTCCATCGCCGTGTCGCCGCCGCCGACGACGGCGATGTCCTGGTCACGGAAGAAGAAGCCGTCGCAGGTGGCGCACCAGGACACACCGCGGCCGGAGAGCTGCTTCTCGTGCGGCACGCCGAGCTCGCGGTAGCCGGACCCGGTTGCGATGATGACGGCACGTGCCCGGTGCTCGGTCCCCGCGCCGTCGGTGACCAGCTTGATGTCGCCGGTGAGGTCCACCGCGGTCACGTCGTCGCTGACCAGCTGGGCGCCGAAGCGCTCGGCCTGCTTGCGGAAGTGGTCCATCAGGTCCGGGCCCATCACGCCGTCCGGGAAGCCCGGGTAGTTCTCGACGTCGGTGGTGTTCATCAGGGCGCCGCCGGCTGTCACCGACCCCTCGAACACCAGTGGTGCCAGGTCGGCCCGGGCCGCGTAGATCAGCGGCGGTGTAGCCGGCCGGGCCCGAGCCGATGATGATCACGTTGCGTACGTCGTCCACGTCGGCCGAGCAACCTTTCCGTGCGCGCCGGCCCCGGGAGGTCGGGGCGGGTCTGCCACAACCGATGGTAGGCGCCGGCGATTCCCGCAGGGTCAGGGGCGCGCCACCCGGGCGAAGTGCAGCACCTTGGCGTCCGCCTGCGAGCAGTCGGGCGCCACGACCCAGGCGTCGACCGTGGCCGGGTCGTCCGGGGTCGGCAGCACGATGACCGCCGCCGGCTGTCCCTGCCAGGAGGCGAGGTCGACGGCCAACGGCGTGACGGGTCCGTCGTTGAGGGCAGTGACGCACTCGGCCAGCGGCGGGCCGCCGGCCAACCTGGCCGCGTCGCTCTCGGAGAGCAGCTGCGGTGCCGCCGCCTCGTCGGAGGGCTCGTCGTCACCGGCGCGGTCGCGCTGCGCAGTGACGGTCGGCGCGAGCGTGCCGTCGACCAGCTCCGGCACGGCGACCGGCAGGGTCTCAGCGCCCCAGTTCCGGCCGCTGGCGGTCACCGGGTAGGACCCTGGCGCCTACTCCGCGGCTCTCCCAGCGCTGTCCGCCGCGCCGCCGGAGTCATCGTTCAGGGAGTCGCCGCCGCCGAGAGCGGACAGGGCGACGCCCGTGCCGGCCAGCAGGAGCACGATGACGGCGGCAGCCTGCAGGATCCGCATGCCGAACGGCGACCGGTGCCCGGCGCCGATCGGCGTCACCGGCGTCACCGTTCGTGCACCCGAGGCCCCCGCCGCCAGACCTTCGGTGGCGAGCGCGGAGTCCAGCCGGGCCACGACGTCGTCGGGCATCCCCCCGGCGTCGTCGGCAGCAGCCAGCTGTTCGGGGACCGTCCCGAGCTCGTCGAGGTCGTCCGAGCAGCGGGCGCAGTCGCGCAGGTGACGCTCCGCAGCTCCGGCGGTCGGCGGGTCGAGCAGGCCTTCCTGCAGGTCGGCGAGGGTGTCGAGGTCGAGGTGGCCGCCGTCGACGACAGGGGTCGGGCCATCGGTCACGGCCGGTCACCTCCCTCTGCGGTGCTGGTGGTCGATGTGCTGCTGACTGCGGTGTGACGCCGACCCCGGCGTCGCGGTTCCCGTCGGTGCGCAGAAGCGGGAGCAGCCGGGCCCGGCCCCGGGCGCACCGGCTCTTCACGGTGCCGGTCGGGCAGTCCAGGACGGCGGCGGCGTCCTCGACGGACCACCCGTACATGTCCACCAGGACGAGAGCGGCGCGTTGCTCGGCCGGGATCCGGGCGAGAGCCGCCGTCACGTCCAGCGCGGTCTCGCGCGCCGAGACCTGGTCCGGTCCTCGCGCCGGCAGGTCCTGCTCGGGCAGCGGGTCGGCCGGCCGGACCGCGGCGCGGCGCACCCGGTCCAGGCAGGCGTTGACCACGATGCGGTGCAGCCAGGTGGTCACGGCTGACTCGCCGCGGAAGGCGCTGGAGCCGCCGCTCGGGCCGCCGGCGCGGAACGCGGAGACCAGGGCGTCCTGCACGGCGTCGGCGGCCTCCTCGCGGTCACCGAGGGTGCGCAGAGCGACTGCCCACAGCCGGTCCCGGTGCCGCCGGACGATCTCGCCGAAGGCGGCCGGGTCCCCGTCGGCGTGCGCGGCGAGCAGCTCGGCGTCCGTTCGCGTCGCGTCGCCACCCGAGTGGTGCGCCACGTCTCGCGTCACCTGTCCCTCCGAGTCTCCGACGGCTCCGGACGCCGGCTCGCGACCCGGTGGGCCGGTGGGCCGCCGCACGGCCTCTCCACCCTAGGTCGGCATCCGGGCCGACCGGCTCAAGCGCGCCGGGGCAACCCGAGACGGCAGCGGCCGGTCACGGCGGCTCGGTCAGGCAGCGGACCCGCGGACCGAGATCTCCGAGATCTCACCCACGTAGTTGCCGCCGACGGCCGGCAGCCCGCTCAGCCAGACCAGCACGTACCGGGCCCGGACCGGGTCGCTCACCCGCAATGTCGTCGGGCCGTCCGCGTTGGCCGTGCGGTCGAAGACGTCGAAGTCGGAGCGCACGTCACCCTTCTGCTCCGCCACGCGGATCTGCAGGTCGGTGGGGCCACCCTCGACGCTGACGACCACTTCGGAGACGTCCGCGGGCGCGCCCAGGTCGAGGAGCAGCCCGACGCCCTCCTTGAGGCCGGGCGAGGGAATGGGGTCGTAGTAGTCCATCGTCGTCCAGGACGTGGACTCGTCACGGTCGACCGCGCGACCGGCTTGCTCCTCGTGCTCCTCGCCGTCCCCTGGGGCGGGTCGAAGGAGCTGAGGCCGGCCACGCCCAGCCGGCCGACGGTTCGGGAGTCCGGTTCCTGCTGCGTGCCGCCGTCGTCGGTCGCCGCCGACGGGGCGTCGCCCCCGTCCAGCGCGGTCATGACGACCTGGCCGCCGAACAAGGACAGACCGGTGACCAGGACGACGGCCGCTGCCGCCCAGGCCAGCGTGACAGAGCGGGACCGGGATGCCGGACGGTCTCGCTCGTACGGCGCCACGGCCGGTGTCGGGTAGGACGGGGCCTGCTCTGCCGGCCCGGTGTCCCGGACGGGAGGAAGCCGGGTCGTGCCGCCTGCCGCTGCGAGCGCCTGGGACACATCGGCCGGGCTGTCCAGCGTCCCACCGCCGTGCCGGCCGGGGATCTGCAGCGCGCGGCAGGCGATCTCGTCCAGCTCGTGAGGCACGCCGGCGCGCACCTGGCGCGGGCTGCACATCGCGTCGTCGGCGTAGGGCGCCGGGGGCAGCCCCGCCGGCCCCGACCCGGGCCAGCGGGCCGTGAGAGCGGCGTAGAGGACGGCGCCGATGCCCCGCGCGTCGATGCGTGCCGCGGTGGCCGGGTCGTCCTCGGCCAGGCCGCGGGCAGCCGCGTCCACGGCGAGCCCGGCGAGCTTCACCTGCCCGTGGGCGGTGCGCAGGACGTGCTCGGGCTGCAGGCACAGGTGGGAGAGGCCGACGTCGTGCGCCGCGGACATGGCCGCCGCCAGCTCGGCGGTCAGCGACCGCGCCTCGTCCGCCGGGAGCGGCCCGTCGGCGACCAGGCCGACCAGGTCGGTGGCGCTGACCCACTCGCTGACCACGTAGACGACGCCGTCGACCTCGCTGGCGTCCAGGACCCGCAGGAACCGGGAGTCGGTGAGTGCCGCCGCGCGGCGGGCGGCACGCAGGACCTGTTGGGCGTGCTCGCCACCGGCCGCGATCAGGCAGATGCCGACCGGTCGGGCGAGGAGCTCGTCCTGAGCCCGCCAGTAGGTCGTGCCGTCCCGTGTGTCGTCGCGCGAGCCGCCGAGGCGCTCCTCAAGGCAGTATCGCTGGACGAGCCGGGTTCCCGGCTGGACGACGTCCGGCACAGGTCTCCTTCGTCGACGCGCGGGCAGGCACCACAATGGTAAGGCGCGGTGTACCCGTCTCCCGGCCGATCACTCCTCGTCGGCGCGGTGTCTCGCTCAGGCGACGCTGCGTCCGACGGCTTCCCGCTCGACGACGGCCCACGATGCCGTCCGGTCCCACCGGAAGAGGACGAGGGTGGTCGCAGTGCGGGTCACCCGCAGGTGCACCGTGTTGTCCGCGTCGATGCGGAAGCTCTTCGGGTCCACCACGTTGAGGGGGTTCTGCTCGACGGCGGTCTCGACCGCATGGTCGTAGGCCTCCTGGACGCTCTTCGTCTCCTGCCACCTCTCAGACGCCTCGCGGGCGGCGTAGGAAGCCTGGTCGGAGACGTTCATGGCCGTGGAGCCGACCGAGATCGCATCGAAGAACACGATGCCGAACAGGGCCAGGATCGCGACGATCTTGCTCAGCCAGCTCAGGACGATGTCGCCGCGATCGGTTCCGGTCGCACAGAGCCGCAGAGGGTGCCGCAGGGGGGGCCGCAGAGGGTGCACGAGACGCATGGACGTGGGATCGGCCTGACGAGGCCCTGCCTTGAGCCTCAGCGCCCTACGCGTGCCCGCACGGTACCGATCAGCAGGTCCATCTCCCGCACCCTCAGGGCCCTGGCCGCCGCGATGTAGCCGGCGAGCAGCACGACGCCGCCGACGGCCAGGGATGCCGTCGAGCCGCCCACCCCGTCCCCCAGGGAACGGCCGACCAGCCAGGACGCCAGCCACGCGACCAGGCCTGCGGCAGCTGCGGCCAGCACCAGCCGGACGTAGGTCCGGACGACCTCTCGCCCGTCCAGCCCACCGACCCGGCGACGCAGCACCGCCGTGGACAGGGCGAGGCCGAACGCATAGGTCACCGCGTACGCCGCGGCCACGCCGACCATCTTGGCGGCCAGCGGGAGCACGGCGAAGGCCAGCAGCGCCAGGCCGACGTTCACGCCGGCGATGACGACCTGGAGCAGGAACGGAGTGCGGGTGTCCTCGAAGGCGTAGAACCCGCGCAGGGCGACGTACTGCGCGGAGAACGCCGGCAGCCCGAGCGCGAACGCGGCGGTGATCAGCCCGATCTGGCGCGCGCCGGCCTCCGACGTCCCCGAGTAGAGGATGCCGGTCAGGTCGGGCCCCAGCGCGACCAGGCCCGCCGCGGCCGCGACGATTGCCACTCCGGTGAGACGCCACGCCTCGGACAGCGAGGCGCGCACCGCCGGGAGGTCGCCGTCAGCCGCCTCGCGGCTGAGCCGGGGCAGCAGGCCGGTGACCACCGACACGGTGATGATCGAGTGCGGCAGGATGAAGATCAGGTACGCGGTCGCGTAGGCGCCGTATCCGACGCCGTAGCGGATGACGTCCTTGGCCTGGACGTCCACGGAGAGGCCGAGGTTCACGATCACGACGTACGCAAGCTGGTTGACCAGCACGAACAGCAGCGTCCACTTGGCCAGGTCACCGGTCCGGCCGAGGCCCACGCCCCGGAAGTCAAGCCGGGGTCGCCACCCGAAGCCGCTGTGACGAAGGACGGGGACCAGGACGAGCGCCTGCAGCACGACGCCCAGCGTGGTCCCGCCGCCGAGCAGGGCGATCGCGCCGCCTGACAGCGACGTCGGGTCCCTCGGGTCTGCGGTGAACAGCAGGATGAACACCAGGCCGGTGGCAATGGCTATGACGTTGTTGACGACCGGCGCCCACATCATCGGGCCGAAGCTGCCGCGGGCGGTGAGGACCTGGCCGAGCATCGTGTAGACGCCGTAGAAGAAGATCTGCGGCAGGCACCAGTAGGCGAACAGCGTCGCCACGTGGGCGTCCCCCGCGGACATCCGGGTGCCGTACAGGTCGATCACCAGCGGTGCGGCGAGAGTGGCGACGACCGTGATGGCTAGCAGCACCAGGCCGGCGAGGGTGAGCAAGCGGTCGGAGTAGGCGCGCGACCGCTCGGCACCCTCCTTCATCGCGCGAACCAGCTGTGGCACGAAGACCGCGTTGAGCACGCCCCCGGCCAGCAGGATGTAGATGATGTTGGGGACGGTGTTGGCGACCGTGAACGTCGAGAAGGTCAGCGCGGACCCCAGCGCCGCCACGAGGACAGCGCTGCGCGCGAAGCCGAGAGCCCGGGAGACGATGGTGCCGGCCGCCATCACGGCGCTGTTGCGAGCCAACCCGGTGTCGTCGGCTCCCTCACCGGTTGCCGGCGCGACGTCGTCGGCAGGGGCGCTCACCGGGCCACCCCGGACGGCTCGTCTCCGGGGGCCCGCTCCGCGTCGGCGTCAGAGTCGGCGTCAGGTGGGCGGCCCGGATCCTGAGCACCGCGCCGGCGGGCTGCCAGCAGTCGTCGCAGCACCCGGAAGCCGGCGGTCAGGAACAGGACGGCGGCGGCGCCGGCGGTGATGTAGAGCGCCACCGTGCCGTACTGCGTGATGGTGATCCGCAACGGAACCGGCTGGCCGTAGGCGGCACCGCCGGAGGTGTGCAACCGCGCGTCCACCACCACCGGGCCGGAGGCGACGGCGGCAGCGCGCACGGGGACCTGGAGCTTGGACCGAGGTCCGATCCGGACGGACTGGGTGTTCTCGACGCGCAGCCGGGGGGTCTGCGGCTCGAGCCGAAGACCGACCTCGACCTCCTGGTCGAGCCCGTTGGCGATCGTGACGGGAATGGTTCCCTCGCGGCTGCTGAACGTGAAGTTGCCGGGCTGCACCTCGACCGACCCCCTCGTGGTGGTGAGGTAGCCCTGCTCGCGGCCCAGCCTGCTCGTGCGGCCCGCCCTGCCACGCCAGTAGGTCGACTCCAGGCCGAGCACGGACCGATTGAGCTCAGGGATCAGCTCGGACCGGTCGGTGAGAATGGCGGACAGCAGGCTGATGCTCGTGCGCATCCCACCCACAGCGCTCAGGTAGGTGGATGCCGGCAGCTCCCGGCGTCGCTGTGCGGCGGGGTAGTGCAGCGGCTGACGGTCGACCTCGGGCGGCTCGCTGGCGGCCAGCTGGGCGAACGGCACCGGCGCCATCCACGGCGCCTCAGGGACCGCCCGGGAGAGCCGGTCGAGGAACGCCGGGTCGGGGTCCCAGCGCCTCGGCGGCACCACCATGATCACGCGCTCGGTCCCGGTGCTCGGCAGCTCGGAGGTGATCATCGCCGTCTCGGCGAGGAACCGCTGCGCCCCCAGGACGGGGTTCGGCCCTCGAGTGCGCAGCAGGTCGGCGAGCCCGGGCTCGGCCAGGAGCGCTTCCACGCGGCCGGCGCCGCTGCCGACGTGGGCCCGTCCGGAGGGCGTGTAGCTCAGGTCGATCTCGGTCGGGACGGCCCGCCCGTCCAGCACCACCGTCGTCGCCCCGACCCGCCGCAGCACTCTGAGGGTGCCGCGGTTCACGAAGCCGTCCATCGGCCAGGCGGCGTCGGGCACCGGAGCCGCGAGCGGCAGCACCTCCGTCAGCGTCGCCTCGGCAGCCTCCGTGGCGCGGGGGATGTCGGCGCGCATCCCTGCTCTGTTCAGGGCGGTCAGGTCCGGGTCCGCGTAGGGCAGAGCCAGGACCCGCCGTCCCGCCGTCGCCGCCCGAAGCCTGTCCAGCCACAGGCCGGCCAGGCCGGAGCCGCCGCCGTCGACGGTCGAGCCGTCCGGAGCAAGCACCTCGTAGCCATCGGCCATGTCCTCGGCGGCGGAGATGAGCTCGGGGTCGACGACCCAGGTCAGGGCGGCACGGTCCTGCAGCTGCTCACCGGCGGCCAGCAGGTTGGTGAGCCGCCCACCGGGGCCCATCTCGACGGCCAGGGTGTCCTCGGCGAACGTGCCGTCCGCCAGCCTGGTCGGTCGGGACACGAGCGGCCACAGCCAGCTGAAGCCGGTGGGCTGGAAGTCGGGCTCTTTCGGCACCCACGGCAGCAGGGTCCGCACGATCGCCACCCGGCCGAAGCCGCTGCTGCGACTGGCGAGCACCTCCACACCGACCACGTAGACCCCTGAGGCCGTCAGTGCGTCCAGCTCGTCCACCGGTCGCGAGACGTCGAAGTCGGTGGTCTGCCCGATGGCGAGGTCCGGCAGGCTGCGCGTGACGACCGCGGCGCCGTCCCGGCTGGTCGTCTGGCCGTCCGCGACCGCCGCCAGCTCGGCCCGGCTGCCCAGCCGGGTGTCGGAGAGTCGCAGCCGCACCTCGACGCTGCGCAGCGCCTGCTTGCCGGTGTTGGAGACCTGGCCGGCGACGCGCAGCAGCGCCCCCGCCCTCGCCGTGTCCGGGGTCAGGGTCGAGATGGTGATGGTCGCGGGCGAGCTCGCCGCCAGCGCCGCTGGCGGGTACCCGCCGCCGATGACCAGCTGCCCCAGGACGAGCGCCAGCACCGCCGCGAGGCCGGACCACCTGACGCCGGTCGACCGCCGAGTGCTGGCCGCGGTCATCGGCGCCTCACCGGCGGCTCATGCGGTGTCCGCGAGCAGGCCGGCCGCCGTCTCGGCGAGCCGGCGCTCCCCCGCGTAGGCCAGCCGCGCGGCGAGCTCGCCGAGAGGGACCCACGCAACCTCGTCGACCTCGACGTCGGCGTCGCTCAGCTCGCCGCCGGAGGCCTCGAGCAGGTAGTGGTGCACGGTCTTGTGGATGCGCCGGTCGTCGGCGACGAACCAGTAGTCAATGGTGCCCAGAGAGGCGAGCACCCGCCCCCGGATGCCCGTCTCCTCCTCCACCTCCCGCACGGCCGCGTCCTCCGCGGTCTCACCGGCCTCCAGATGACCCTTCGGCAGCGACCACAGCAGCCGGCCCCGCCGGTCGACCCGGCCGATGAGCGCCACGCGCGGGCCGCCGGCGGTTCGGTCGACCACCAGGCCGCCCGCAGAGGTCTCCTCGACCCGCCGCAGGCCGCGGCGCAGCGGACCGCCGCGGCGGCTGCGGGACCGTCGCGAGGCGGAGGGCGGGGACATCTGTCGATGGTAGCCAGAGCCACCGGACGGCCCTGGCGCCCGCGGCGGCCGTGCCGACGTACCCTTGTCGCCCGTGTCCGACCTCCCTGTCGCGCCGGCCGCGGCCCTCGACGAGGCCCAGCGCCGGCTCATCGCCGAGCTGCTCCGGGTTGCCCCCGTGGCCGACGAGCTGGGGCGGCGCTTCGCGGAGAAGGGGCACTCCCTGGCGCTCGTCGGCGGATCGGTGCGCGACGCCCTGCTCGGCCGGCTGGGCGAGGACCTGGACTTCACGACCGACGCCCGTCCGGAGCAGGTGCTCGCGCTCGTCAAGGGCTGGGCCGACTCGTGGTGGGAGGTCGGCATCGCCTTCGGCACGGTGGGCGCCCGCAAGGGTGACGTCGTGGTCGAGGTCACGACGTACCGCGACGAGGTCTACCGCTACGAGTCGCGCAAGCCGGAGGTGACCTACGGCGCCTCCCTCGAGGACGACCTGCGCCGGCGCGACCTGACGGTGAACTCGATGGCCGTCACGGTGCCGGACAAGACGTTCGTCGACCCGTTCGGCGGGCTGGCCGACCTCGCGGCCGGGGTGCTGCGGACCCCGGGTCGGCCCGAGGACTCCTTCGGCGACGACCCGCTGCGGATGATGCGGGTCGCACGGTTCGCCTCGCAGCTCGGCTTCGCCGTCGACCCCGCCGTCGTCGAGGCGATGACCGCGATGGCCGACCGGATCGACATCGTGTCGGCGGAGCGGGTGCGTGACGAGCTGGTCAAGCTGGTGTGCTCGCCGGCTCCGCGGCCGGGGCTCGCGCTGCTCGTGCAGACCGGCCTGGCCGACCACGTGCTGCCCGAGCTGCCCCGCCTCGCGCTCGAGATCGACGAGCACCACCGGCACAAGGACGTGTACGAGCACACGCTGACCGTGCTGGAGCAGGCGATCGCATTGGAGCCCGACGGTCCGGATCTCGTGCTGCGGCTTGCCGCGCTGATGCACGACATCGGCAAGCCGAAGACGCGGCGCTTCGAGGACGGTGGCGGTGTCTCGTTCCACCACCACGAGGTCGTCGGCGCCAAGCTGACCCGCTCCCGGCTGCAGGCGCTGCGCTTCCCCAAGGAGGTGGTGGAGGACGTGGCCCGGCTGGTGGAGCTGCACCTGCGCTTCCACGGCTACGGCACCGGTGAATGGAAGGACTCGGCCGTACGCCGGTACGTCGCCGACGCCGGGCCGCTGCTGGACCGGCTGCACCTGCTTACCCGCTCGGACTGCACGACCCGCAACCGGCGCAAGGCCGAGGCGCTGCGCAAGACCTACGACCACCTCGAGGAACGGATCGCCCGGCTGCGCGAGCAGGAGCAGCTGGAGGCCATCCGGCCCGACCTCGACGGCAACGCGATCATGGAGATCCTCGGGGTGCCGCCCGGACCGGTCGTCGGCCGGGCCTGGAAGCACCTCAAGGAGGTCCGCCTCGAGCAGGGACCGCTCTCGCACGAGGAGGCCGTCGCCGAGCTGCGCCGCTGGTGGGCCACCACCACCGAGAAGTGATCACGCGCGCGTGATCACTGCCCCCGGACCGCCGTGAATTCAGCGCGGTCGGGGGGCAATGGCGGCGGTAGGGGCGGCGGCTGAGCCGCGAGGCGACGGGTGGCGAGGGCGTACGTCGTCGAGGTGGCCGCATAGCCGGCCGCGATGATGCCGAACACGGCCGGCGAGTTCCCGTCGGCCGGCAGCGCCACCGCCCCGAACGCTGCCGCTGACACGAACGCGATGTTGAAGATGACGTCGTAGAACGAGAACACCCGGCCGCGGAAGGCGTCGTCGACCGACTCCTGGACGATGGTGTCGACGCAGATCTTCGACCCCTGGGCGGCGACGCCCACCACGAAGGCGCCGGCGAGCAGCCCCCACTCGCTGAGCAGCACCACGTAGAACGCCTCGGTGACGGCAGCTGCCGCGAAGCAGATGGAGATCCAGGTCTGCTTGCGCAGATGTCGGGTCACCTCGGGCGTGATGACCGCGGCGAGCAGGAATCCTGCGCCGGAGGCCGCGAAGGCCTTGGCCAGACCGGCGAGACCGGCATCGACGTCGTCGACGTCGTTGAAGTAGCTGCGGAAGAGCAGGATCCCGCTGATCGTGGAGATGCCGTAGAAGAACCGGTGGGCGCCGATGGCGGCCAGGGCATGGCCGGCCGACCGGTGCGACCAGACGTGGCGGGCACCGTCGACCAGGCCGCGTGTCACGTGCCGGACAGCTTCGCGGGTCTGCGGACGCGCGGTCTCCAGGTCCGGGCCGAGCAGGTCGCGGTCCATCCGGGCCGCCAGGGCCGCCGCCAGGGCGTACGCCAGTGCGGCCACGACGATGACTTGGGCGTCCGCCGTCGAGCCGTCGCCGAGCAGCTGCTTGAGTCCGAAGCCGATGCCGCCCCCCAGGATGGCGACGATGGTCCCCGTGGTGGTCGACACGGAGTTGGCCATCACCAGCTCGTGCCGGGTCACGACGTGCGGCAGCGCGGCGGACAGGCCGGCCAGGAAGAACCGGTTGACCGACAGGCAGGCCAGCACGGCCACGTAGAGCGGAACGCCGGTGACACCCCCGAAGGTCAGGCCTGCGACCCCGAGCACCATCGCCGTGCGCAGCAGGTTGGACACGACGAGGATCTGCCGCCGCCGCCACCGGTCGAGCAGCACACCGGCGAAGGGCCCGACCAGGGAGTAGGGGAGCAGCAGCACCGCGAACGCGGACGCGACGCTGGCGGCCGAGGTCTGCCGCTCGGGCGAGAAGAAGAAGAGGCTGGCCAGCGCCGCCTGGAAGCAGCCGTCGGCGACCTGGGAGGTGAGGCGGGTCGCGAACAGCCGCCGGAAGTCCCGGTGCCGGAGGACCGCCCGCAGGTCACCGGCATAGGACACCCGGCCAGCGTACGGCCGGCCGGTCAGCCGTCCACGTCGTCAGCGCGGGCGACGGGAGCGCGGACGAGCAAACGAAGCGGACCGGCCCGCGTACCTCTGTCGAGGCCACGAGCCGGTCCGCTTCGATGTCGACCCAGGTCGACGCAGGTCTGCGCAGGTTGGCGCTGGACTAGCGGTCGACCTCGCCGCGGATGAACGCCTCGACCTTGTCGCGCGCGGTGTCGTCGTCGAACTGCTCGGGCGGCGACTTCATGAAGTAGCTCGACGCCGACAGGAGCGGACCGCCGATGCCGCGGTCCATGGCGATCTTCGCGCACCGGATGGCGTCGATGATCACGCCCGCGGAGTTGGGAGAGTCCCAGACCTCGAGCTTGTACTCCATGTTCAGCGGCACGTCGCCGAAGTTGCGGCCCTCGAGCCGGACGTAGGCCCACTTGCGGTCGTCGAGCCACTGCACGTAGTCGGACGGACCGATGTGCACGTTCCGGGCGGAGAGCTTGTTCTCCATGTTGCTCGTGACGGCCTGGGTCTTCGAGATCTTCTTCGACTCGAGACGGTCGCGCTCGAGCATGTTCTTGAAGTCCATGTTGCCGCCGACGTTGAGCTGGTAGGTGCGGTCCAGGATCACGCCGCGGTCCTCGAACAGCTTCGCCAGCACGCGGTGCGTGATGGTGGCACCGACCTGTGACTTGATGTCGTCGCCGACGATCGGCACACCCGCGTCGGTGAACTTCTGGGCCCACTCGGGGGTGCCGGCGATGAAGACCGGAAGGGCGTTGACGAACCCGACGCCGGCGTCGATCGCGCACTGGGCGTAGAACTTCGCGGCGTCCTCGGACCCTACGGGCAGGTAGCAGACGAGCACGTCGGCCCGAGACTCCCGCAGCGCGGCGACGATGTCGACCGGCTCCTCGTCGGACTCGGTGATGGTCTCGCGGTAGTACTTTCCGAGCCCGTCGAGCGTGTGGCCACGCGACACGGTGATGCCGGTCGGCGGCACGTCGCAGATCTTGATCGTGTTGTTCTCGCTCGCGACGATCGCGTCGGAGAGGTCCTGGCCCACCTTCTTCGCATCGACGTCGAAGGCTGCGACGAACTCCACGTCACGGACGTGGTACTCGCCGAACTGGACGTGCATCAGGCCGGGCACCCGGCTCTGCGGGTCGGCGTCCTTGTAGTACTCGACGCCCTGGACCAACGACGCGGCGCAGTTGCCGACGCCGACGATGGCCACGCGTACCGAACCCATGGGGTGCTCCTTCATCGATGACTTCAGTTGTCGTTCAGAGATGGCTTGTCGTGCTGGGTGCGCCGCTCGTCGTCGATCAGCTCCGAGAGCCAGCGCACCTCGCGCTCCACGGACTCCAGCCCGTGGCGCTGCAGCTCGAGGGTGTAGCTGTCGAGCCGCTCGCGGGTCCGGGACAGGGCGCCCCGGAAACCGTCCATGCGCTCCTCGAGCCGGGACCTGCGCCCCTCGAGGATCCGCAGCCGGGTCGCGGCGTCCGTACGCGCGAAGAAGGCGAAGTGGACCCCGAACCCCTCGTCCTCCCACGCGGACGGCCCGCTCTCGGCGAGCAGGTCCTGCAGGTGCTCCTTGCCCTCCGCAGTGAGCTTGTAGACGATCCGGGAGCGCTTGCCGGGGCCGCCGGTCACCGTTGCCGCGTCGCCGGTGTCCTCGGCGATCAGGCCGTCGGCGAGCAGCTGCTTGAGGCAGGGGTAGAGGGACCCGTAGGAGAACGCCCGCAGCGAGCCGAGGGCGGTGTTGAGACGCTTGCGGAGCTCGTAACCGTGCAGCGGGCTGTCCTGCAGCAGGCCGAGCACGGCCATCTCGAGGACGTCGCTGCGCTTGGCCACGCGGTCCTCCCTTGATGTCCGGGCTGCGGCGGTTTGATGCTGGCGGCTTGATGTATCGAGCCGATACATCGTGACGATAGGCGCAGGCCTCGCAGGCCGCAAGTCAGTACGCTCGTCGGTGTGCGGTCGCAGCGCTCCGTGGTCGACTACGGGCTCGCCCGACGGGCGACCCTATCGGCGCTGCGCGGCGGCGGATCGACCACTCGCGACGACGTGTGTGACGCCCATCCGTACCTCCTGCGGGCGGCCCGCCACCATGGCGTGCGCACGGACCGGGACTGCCCGGTGTGCGGCCGCTGCCACCTCACCAACGTGAGCTATGTGTACGGCGAGGAGCTCGGGTCCCGCGAGGGGCGGGTCAAGACGCCGCGTGAGCTCGAGGAGATGGCGCGCGAGCACGGCGAGTTCAGGGTGTACGTCGTCGAGGTCTGCGCCGGCGAGCACGGGCTGCCGGGGTGCGGCTGGAACCACCTGGTCCAGTCGTTCGTCCTCGGTGAGGGCGCCTCCGGGCGCCGCAGGGGCGCGGCGAACCCCGGCGCCGAACGCCGCCAGAGCGCGCGTCGTTAGGCTTGCGGCCGGTCACCACCCGCCGTGCCCCGCCTTGCCCCCCGCCCCCGATCCGAACCGGGACCCCGTGAGAGTCGATTACCCACGCCAGGACTACGAGGGCTTCCGTCGTTGGGTCCCTTCCTTCCGGCAGTTCCTCGCCCTGGTCGGAGTGGGCTTCCTGTGCCTCGTCGCCCTGGTCAGCGTGGCCTACGCGGCGACGGACATCCCGCCGCCGAAGGCCCTGATCAGCGCCCAGACAACGATCGTCTACTACGACAACGGCAAGACGGAGATCGGCCGGTTCGGCGAGCAGAACCGCATCATCATCCCGCTGGACAAGGTGCCCGACCATGTCCAGAAGGCGGTGCTGGCGGCCGAGGACCGGTCCTTCTACGAGAACCGCGGCATCTCCCCGACCGGCATCGCCAGGGCCTTCTGGAGCAACCTTCGCGGCAACTCGACGCAAGGCGGGTCGACGATCACCCAGCAGTACGCGAAGAACGCCTACCTGTCGCAGGAGCGGACGTACACCCGGAAGATGAAGGAGTTCTTCATCGCGGTGAAGCTCGCCCGCCGGGACGACAAGGACAAGATCCTCGCCGACTACCTGAACACGATCTACTTCGGCCGTGGCGCCTACGGCATCGAGACCGCCGCCCAGACCTATTTCGGCAAGCCGGCCTCCGAGCTCACCGTCGAGGAGGGCGCGGTCCTCGCCGCCGTGATCCGCTCACCGGCCAACTACGACCCGGACGAGGACGCCGACCGGCTGCAGGGCCGCTTCGACTACGTGCTCGACGGCATGGTGGCCAAGGGTTGGCTGCCCGCCGGTGAGCGGGCCGGGATGCAGGTCCCGAAGACGGCGGACCCGCGCAAGGCGCGCGGCGGCCCGACGTACTACCTGATGGACTCGGTCCGGCGGGAGCTCAAGGCCCAGGGCTTCAGCGACCAGGACATCGACCTCGGCGGGCTGCGCGTCGTCACCACTTTCGACCGCAAGTCGCAGCGGGCCGCGGTGCGCGCGGTCCGGCAGGAGCGCCCGCGGGAGAACGCGCGCAACGTCCACATCGGGCTCTCCGCCGTGCAGCCGGGGACCGGTGCGGTCGTCGCGATGTACGGCGGTGCGGAGGCCGGTCAGCTGAACGAGGCGACGCAGGCCAGGGTTCAGCCGGGGTCGTCGTTCAAGCCGTTCGCGCTGGCCGCGGCGCTCGAGGACGACGTCGGTCTGCGCAGCCGGTTCAACGGCAACTCTCCGCAGGAGCTGCCGGGGACCGACAAGGAGGTCAACAACGAGTTCGACCGGGACTATGGCTCGTCCGTCGACCTGGTGACCGCCACCGAGCAGAGCATCAACACCGCCTTCGTGGACCTGACGCTGGAGATCACTCCCGGCCGGGTCCTCGACGCCGCGGTGGAGGCAGGGATCCCCGAGGACACCCCGGGCCTCGAGCCGAACGGCGTCATCCCGCTCGGCACCGCGTCGGTGCGCAACATCGACATGGCCACCGCGTACGCCACGTTCGCCGCGCAGGGCCGGGCCGCGCAGTGGCACGTCGTGCAGGAGGTCAAGGGCACCAACGGCGGCACGAGGTACCAGGCGGACGACGGCAACTCGCGCGTCTTCGGCAAGGACGTGATGGCCGACCTCGGCTACGCGCTCCAGCAGGTGGTCGAGCAGGGCACTGGTACGGAGGCGCAGTCGCTCGGCCGGCCCGCCGCCGGCAAGACCGGCACGGCAGCGCTGCGGCCGGACACCACGACGTCGGCCTGGTTCGTCGGCTACACCCCGCAGCTGTCCGCGGCCGTCAGCTTCTACAAGGGAACCGGCCGGGCCGACCTGGACGGCGTCGGCGGGCTGTCGACGTTCTTCGGCGGCGAGTACCCGGCGCGGATCTGGACGGCCTTCATGCAGGGGGCGATGCAGGGGCTGGCGGTCGAGGACTTCCCTGAGCCCGCGTACGTCGGGGAGACGTTGAACCCGAAGCCCACGCCCTCGCCCTCGCCGACGCCGACCGAGACCGAGACGCCGACACCGACCCCGACCCCGACCACCGTCCCGCCGTCGGCCTCACCCGGCCCGCCGACCACGCCACCAGGGCAGGAGACCTCCGCACCAGAGACGATCATCATCTCGCCGGCCACCGGTTGACCGACCGGATGCCCGAGGTCGTCGCCCCGTCGCGCGAGGACCCTGTCGTGCGGCACGGCAGCGAGGTGCTCGGCGGTCCGTTGGGCCGACGCGCGCTGACCGGCCGGGGCTGGTGGACGCCGCTGCGGGTGCTGATCGCCCTGACCTTGCTGACCTGCGGGGTCGGGCTGGTCCAGAAGGACTACTGCCGCGACAACGGGTGGGCGGCGCCGGGCAACTACGTGCACGCCTGCTACAGCGACATCCCGCCGCTCTACTTCGGCCGAGGGCTCGCCGACGGCGAGGTGCCCTACATCGGTCAGTCCGGTGAGCGGCAGGTCGAGTACCCGGTGCTCACGGGAGCGGCGATGTGGGCCACCGCGGCGCTGGTGCCGGACGGGCTGGACCCGGCGGCCCGGTCCCTGCGCTACTTCGACATCAACGCCCTGGCGCTCGCGGTGTGCGCGGCGATCGCCGTGGCGGCGACCGCTCTGACCGCCGGCCGGCGGCGCTGGGACGCGGCGATGGTCGCCCTCGCGCCCGGGCTCGCGCTGGCCGGCACCATCAACTGGGACCTCTATGCCGTCGCGCTGCTCGCCCTCGGGATGCTGGCGTGGGCGCGGGAGAGACCGGTGGCGGCCGGGGTGCTGATCGGGCTCGCGGCGGCCGCGAAGTTCTACCCGCTCTTCGCGCTCGGCCCGCTGCTGCTGCTGTGTCTGCGGGCCGGGCGGATGCGGGAGTTCTGGGCAACCCTGGTCGCCGCCGTGGTGCTCGTGGTCGGCGGTCAACGTGCCGGTGATGGTGGCCGACTTCGACGGCTGGGCGCGCTTCTACCGGCTGTCGCAGGAGCGCGGAGCGGGCTTCAGCTCGGTGTGGTTCGTGCTCGAACCAGCAGGGTCACGCGCGTGCCGGAGGAGGCGCTCAACACGCTGGCGGGCGGCCTGTTCGCCGCGTGCTGTCATCGGCATCGCCGTGCTGGCCCTGACGGCCCCGCGGCGGCCGCGGCTGCCGCAGCTCGCGCTCCTGGTGGTCGCCGCCTTCCTGCTGACCAACAAGGTGTACTCGCCGCAGTACCTGCTCTGGCTGCTCCCGCTGGCCGCCCTTGCCCGGCCCCGATGGCGGGACGTCCTGATCTGGCAGGCCGGCGAGGTCGTGCACTTCTTCGGGATCTGGCTGCTGATCGCCGGCTACCCGCCGGGCAACGCGGAACGGGCGCTGAGCGAGGACGGCTACGGCGTCACGGTGCTGGCCCACGTCGCCGGAACTCTCTGGCTGTGCGCCGTCGTGATCCGCGACGTGCTGCGCCCGGAGAACGACCCGGTGCGCACCGACGTGGACGGGACCCCGGTCGCCGACGACCCCGCCGGCGGTGTCCTCGACGGCGCGGCCGACGCCTTCCGCCTCCGCCCCGCCACCTGACGCCACCCGCCGGCGGGCCTCTTGGCGGCGTCGACCACGTAAACGTGGTCGACGCCCCTGGCCGCCCGCTACGCCAGCCAGGCGTCCTCACTTGCCACGTTCCGCTGTGCGGACGACCACGGCCGGACGTGGCCGGTCGTCGCTGTGGACGAGCACCACGGAAACTGTGTCGGGACAGTGCCACGTCTCGAGGGTGCCGCGTCACCGGACCTCGCCCCGCCGTGATTGCGCTGATGGCGGCGCAGGGCGGAGTCTTCAGCGCGACCAGGCCATCGGCTTGCGGTCATACCGTTCGCGAGCTCAACGATTTGCGCACCCGGCCGCCGAAGCATCGGTGTTCACGTCCCTGCGCCGCGGCGTCTACGCGTGGCCGACCGCGTACCTCGCCGCCTCACCCACCGACCCGCTACCGCATCGAGTTCGCCGCCCTCCGACTCCGACTTTCCGGCACGCAGTGCTCACCCACGAGTCGGCAGCGGTCGAGCTCGTCCTGGATCTGCTGGAACCCGATCTTTCGCTCTCCATGTGACGCGCGAAGTGCCGGTCGCCAGCCGCAGAGGCCGGAGTCCAGCATCACGTGGCAGAGTTCCCGGCCACCAGTCCACTCGGTGTCGGTTCCTCGACCTCTGTCCACGCTCGCTCGCACCGCTGTAGATGTTGCCCGCGACACAGACCGGCTTGAGTGTGCCGTCGCAGCCTTCGACTCCGCTCTGCGGATGGGTGTCCCCCGCGACGAGCTGCGAGAGGTCTTCGCACGGTTGTCGCAGCTGGCCCGGCGCGCGCTTGGTGGCGACGGGCGATGCGACTCGCTGACAGTCGCGCCGACAACCCCGGCGAGTCCTTCACCGCGTTGTGCTGATCCAATGGGTCTCCGCCTCTCGCCCTTCAGGTGCCGGTCTACGACGCGCATGGCCTCATCGGCTACGCGGACTTCGGCTGGGACGGCGTGCTGGGCGAGTTCGATGGCAAGGTGAAGTACGGCATCGATGTCCCGGCTGTTGACCCGGCGAGCCGCTCGTACGTCCTGTGGCGGGAGAAGCGCTCGCGAGGACCGTCTGCGCGTCGAGCCCACGAGGTGGTTAGCTGGAGATGCAGGACCTCCATCGGCCGCAAGTCTGGGCGGCCGGGTCCGGGCAGCCATGGCTCGCGCCGCGGAGCGCAGGCACGGTGTCGGTTGGCTGCACGGTTAGCCGCATCGCCGGGACGCCGGCCGATCACTCCGTACGGGCATGGCACGGTGAAAGACCGCCTGGCGTGGCGTCTACGCCGCGCCAAGCTGGCGTCGACCACGTATACGTGGTCGACGCGCGGGCGTGGGTGTCGGTCAGGTCGGGGCGACGTGGTCGGGGTGGATCGTCGTGAGGCGGACGTCGCAGTCGAGCTCGTCGCCGATGCGCGGGGGGTCGACCGACGCCGGCAGCAGCAGCAGCGAGACGTGCATGTGCGGCGGCTCGGCGAACCACCGCTGGCGACCCGCCCAGGTGAACGGGCTCAGCGACAGGTTGGCCGCCGCCAGCGTCCCGACCGCCAGCGCCTTGCCGCGCCCGACCGGTCCGCGCACCGTCCGGGGCGCCTCCAGGGCAACGCCGTGCGCCGTGCCGCCGCCGACCACGACCAGGTGGCTGTCCCGCAGCGCACGCCGCCGCCGGTAGCCGTAGTGCTCGCCACGCGCCAGCGGGTGCACGTCGAGCACCGTGCCGCGCGCGACCAGCGCGCTCCGGTCACCGAGCCACAGCGACGTCCCGATCCGGGGCCGGAACGTCGTGCCGGGGAACCGGGCGCGCAGCCCGGCCAGCTCCGCCCCGGTCAGGTGGCTCACCCATGCGGTGTCCGTCGGCACCCCGGCCGCCGCGAACCGGTCCAGCCACACCGCGACCTCGTCCGCCGGGTCGTACCCGCCGTGCCGGTCCATCGGGAGGTGGAAGGCGAGACCTTCCAGCCGTACGCCGGGAAGGAGCCCGGCCACCTCCTCCGCCTGCGCCGCATTGAGTCCGTGCCGGCGCATCGTCGTCATCCCCTCGATGACGACCCGTGCGCCGTCGCCGGCCCGCAGGGTCTCCAGGTGCGCGACGGTCCGGACGACCCGGCCGGTCGGGTCGCTCTCCGGGCGCGGGAAGGACGGCGTCATCACCAGCACGTCGCCCGCGAAGTGCTCGCGCACCGTCGGCAGCTCGTCGGCGGTCCCGACCGCGACAGCCGGCACCCCGAGCCGGGTCGCCTCCTGGGCCAGCCGGGCGTTGCCGAGGCCGTAGCCGTTGCCCTTGATGACCGGGACGATGTCGGGGGTCGCGTCGACGACGGAGCGCAGGTGTGCGCGCCAGCGGTCCTCGTCGACGTAGAGGGTGAAGCTCATGGGGTGGCCCTCATCGGCGGTCCATGTAGACCTCGAAGGCCTTGAACAGCACCCGGTTCAGCGGCAGGTCCCACTCGCCGAGGTACTCGACCGCCTCGCCACCGGTCCCCAGCTTGAACTGGATGAGCCCGTAGTGCGGGTCGTCCTCGGAGAGCGTGTCGGTGATGCCGCGCAGGTCGTAGACCTCGGCGCCGGCCGCCGCCGCGTCCCGCAGCATCCGCCACTGCACCGCGTTCGAGCCGCGCACCTCGCGCTTGGCCGTCGACGATGCACCGTAGGAGTACCAGGCGTGCCGGCCGACCTGGACCATCGTGGTGGCCGCGACGAGGTCGCCCTCGTGGTGCGCCAGGTAGAGCCGGATCCGGTCCGGGTCCTCGGCCTGCATCGCCTCCCACATCCGCTGGAAGTACGACAGCGGCCGTCCGGTGAAGTGGTCGCGCTCGGCGGTCTCCAGGTACAGCGCGTGGAACGCGGGCAGGTCGGCCGCGGAACCCAGCGTCACCTCGACGCCGGCCTTGTCGGCCTTCTTGACGTTGCGCCGCCACAGCTGGTTGAAGCCCGCCAGCAGCTCGTCCTCGGACCGCCCGGCGAGCGGCACCTGGAACACGTACTGCGGCTGGCCGGCTGCGAACCCCTCGTCGGTCGACGGCGCCCGCCACCCGGCGCCGGCCAGGGTCTTCGCCACCCGGTCCGCGACCGGGTCCGTCTCGTCAGGGGGTACGTCGGCAAGCCGCCGCGCGGAGCCCTCCGCGACCGCTGCCTTGACGGTGGCGGCCGACCAGCGCCGTCGCGCGACCAGCGGACCCATCTTCACGCCGAACGCGCCGGCAGCCCGGAGGTGGGCGACCATCGGGTCGAGCCAGGCGTCGAGGTCCTCGGCCGCCCAGTCGATGACCGGACCCTCGGGGAGGTAGGCCAGGAACCGCTTGACCTTCGGGACCTGGCGCAGCAGCACCAGGCCGGCGCCGACGAGGGTCCCGTCGGCGGCGTACCAGCCGAGGCTCTGCGACCCCCACTCGGACTTGACCGCGGCCCACGACGGGCACTGCAGGAAGCTCACCGAGGTGTCGCGCGCCCGCTCGGTCACGAACGCGAGGTGCTCGTCCGGCGTGATCGCCCGCACGGTCAGTGTCGTCAGGGCGGCCATGGGCGTGCAGGCTACCGACGAGGCCGCCCCCACAACCGAAGTGGACCGGCCGCCGGCGCTGGATGCGCGCCGGTAGCCGGTCCACTTCGGGGTGGTGCGGGTCGCGGTGGTGCGGGGTCGGGGTGGTGCGGGGTCGGGTGGTGCGGGTCGGGGGTCAGGCCTGGCGGGCTGCCTGCGCCTCGATCTCGATGACGACCTTCTTGGAGACCAGGACGCCGCCGGTCTCGAGGGCGACGTTCCACGTCATCCCGAAGTCCTCGCGGTCGATCTCGGTGCGGGCCGTGACGGCGAGCTTCTCGTTGCCCCACGGGTCCTTGGCGACACCGTCGAGCTCCACGTCGAGGACGACCTCGCGGGTCGTGTCCTTGATGGTGAGGTCGCCGGCGACCTTGAACTCGGCGCCCTTCTGGGAGACGACGCGGGCGTTGCGGAAGCTGATCGTCGGGTACTTCTCGGCCTCGAGGAAGTCGCCGGAGCGCAGGTGGGTGTCGCGGTCCGGGGTACCGGTGTCGATCGAGAGGGTCTGCATCGTGGCCTGGGCGGTCGAGGCGGTCGCGTCGTCGCCGACGGTGATGCTGCCCTCGAACTCGGCGAAGCGGCCACGGACCTTGGTGACCATCAGGTGGCGGGCGACGAAGCCGATCCGGGTGTGCGTCGGGTCCAGGACGTAGGTGCCCGGGGCCGGCAGGGCCACGCCGTCGACGACGCGAAGGCCGGAGCTGCCGTTCTCCTCGGCCTGCTCGACGGCGATGTCGCGGCGGGTGTCGGGGGTGGTGGTCATGGGGACGATTCCTCTCCAGAGGGTGGATCGGTGGTGCCTGCTGAAGCAAACATTGCCCTCTCAACATTCCCGTTGTCAAATTCCGGTACGATGGGTCTCATGCCCAGCCAGCCCACCGCGCCTCGCGACCGCGAGGCGTCGCACGCCCGGCCGTCCGAGGCCGCGGACGACGACCGCCTGACGGTCATGGGCCTGCTCGCCGAGGCGTTCGGCGGCCTGGCGACCCGCGGCGCGGCCCAGCTGGCCGAGCACGGCATGGCGCCGGTGGAGTTCGAGGTGCTGCTGCGGCTGACCCGCTCACCGCTCGGGCTGCTGCGGATGACCGACCTGTCGGCGCAGACCTCGTTGACGACCAGCGGCGTCACCCGGGTGGTCGACCGACTCGTCGATCGCGGCCTGGTGACCAGGCAGGCCTGCCAGACCGACCGGCGCACCACCTACGCGGTCGTCACCGATGCCGGTCGCGCCCTGCTCGAGAGCGCGCTGCCCGGACCACCTGGCACTGATCGAGCAGTGGCTGGTCGGCCCGTTGCGGGCCGGCGGCGGCGACGACCTGGACACCTTCGTGCGGCTGCTGCGCCGGGTCCGCGACCACGTGGTGCCCTGCGCCACCGCCGGCAGCGGCGGGCCGGCGCTGCCGCGCTTCCGACTGAGGCGGACTAGCCCGGCAGCCCGGCCCGCAGGAACGCGATGTCGGCGCCCTGACCCTCCGCCCCGCCGGGCGTCTCCACGACCACCGGCGCCCCCGCCGCGGCGACGACAGCGAGGATGTCCTCGCCGTCGATGGCGCCGTGACCGAAGTTGGCGTGACGGTCGGCGCCGGAGTCGAAGACGTCCCGTGAGTCGTTGGCGTGCACCAGGTCGACCCGGCCGGTGACGGCCTTCACCCGGTCGACGATGCCGGAGAGCTCCTCGCCACCGGCGTGGGCGTGGCAGGTGTCCAGGCAGAAGCCGATGCGCGACAGCGTCGAGGGCTCGCAGCGGCCGTCCAGCACCTCCCACAGCCGGGCGATCCGGTCGAGCCGGCGGGCCATCGCGTTGCCGCCACCGGCGGTGTTCTCGACCAGGATCGGCAGCGGGGGCTCGAGCCGCTCGAAGGTCTTCGCCCAGTTGTCGTAGCCGGCTTCCGGGTCGTCGTCCTTCAGGACGTGCCCGCCGTGCACGATCAGGCCCTTCGCGCCGACCTCGGCGGCCAGGGCGGCGTGCTGGGCCAGCAGCTTGCGGCTGGGGATGCGGATCCGGTTGTTGGACGTCGCGACGTTGAGGACGTACGGCGCGTGCACGTAGAGGTCGATGCCGGCGGCCGCGGCGTCCGCGCGCAGGGCGGCGGCTCCCCCCGCGTACGCGACGGTGGGCTGTTTCCAGCCCTGCGGGTCGCCGAGGAAGAACTGCACCAGGTCGGCCCCGCGGGCGTCGGCCTCGGCCAGCGGGTCGACCTGGTCCACGTGGGCACCGATGCGCAGCGTCGTCACGCGTCCGACCCTACGACCGGGCCCCGACAGGCGGGCGCCCTGTGGACGACGATTTCGGGACTGTCCCCCGGTCCCGGTAGTCTCTGCCCCTGGTCGGCGGCCACTGGTGCCCATCAGTGCCACCGGCCGACGCAGTAGCCCTCCTGCCACGGAGAGACCGTGGCCGCGAAGTCCAGAGGAGGTGGGTTGTCCGCATGCGTCACTACGAACTGATGGTCATCCTCGACCCCGACGTCGAGGAGCGCACCGTTGCGCCCGCTCTCGACCAGTTCCTGTCGGTCGTGAAGAAGGACGGCGGCAACGTCGAGAAGGTCGACATCTGGGGGCGACGCCGGATGTCGTTCGAGATCGCCAAGAAGACCGAGGGCATCTACGCCGTGGTCGACCTGCAGGCCGAGCCGGCGACCGTCAAGGAGCTCGACCGCCAGCTGAACCTCAACGAGGCCGTGCTGCGCACCAAGGTCATCCGTCCCGACCAGCGCTGAGCGAAGGAGCCACCACCCATGGCCGCAGGCGACACCGTCATCACCCTCGTCGGCAACCTGGTCGACGACCCCGAGCTGCGCTTCACCCCGAGCGGCGCGGCCGTCGCGAAGTTCCGCATGGCCTCGACGCCGCGCTACCTCGACAAGACGACCAACGAGTGGAAGGACGGCGAGAGCCTCTTCCTGACCTGCAACGTCTGGCGTCAGGCGGCGGAGAACGCCGCCGAGTCCCTCCAGCGCGGCATGCGCGTGATCGTCCAGGGCCGGCTCAAGCAGCGGTCCTACGAGACCAAGGAGGGCGAGAAGCGCACGGTCTACGAGGTCGAGGTCGACGAGGTCGGCCCGAGCCTGCGCAGCGCCACCGCGAAGGTCAACAAGACCCAGCGCGGCGGCGGTGGCGGTGGCTTCGGCGGCGCTCCGGCGGCCGAGAACGACCCGTGGGCGTCCGCCGCTCCGGCTCCCGCGAACAGCGGCGGAGGTGGCGGTGGCGGATGGAACGCCCCCGGCACGTCCGACGAGCCACCCTTCTGATCCGTCCCCCCATCCGTTGACCATCCCGGCCGAAGAGCCGGGCATCCAGACCCTGGAGCACCACGATGGCCAAGCCACCACCCCGCAAGGTCAAGAAGAAGGTCTGCCAGTTCTGCAAGGAGAAGATCTCCTACGTGGACTACAAGGACACCGGCCTCCTGCGGAAGTTCATCTCCGACCGCGGCAAGATCCGCGCGCGTCGGGTCACCGGCAACTGCACGCAGCACCAGCGTGACGTCGCGACCGCTGTGAAGAACAGCCGCGAGATGGCGCTGCTGCCCTACACCAGCACCGCGCGCTGAGGGGAGCGACACCGATGAAGCTCATCCTCACCCAGGAGGTCGCCGGCCTCGGCGGCCCCGGCGACGTCGTCGAGGTCAAGGACGGCTACGGCCGCAACTACCTGATGCCGCGCGGCGCCGCGATCCGCTGGACCCGTGGCGGCGAGAAGCAGGTCACCTCGATCCAGCGCGGACGCGAGGTCCGCGAGGTCCGCGACCAGGGCCAGGCGGCCGAGATCAAGCGCGACCTCGAGCGCCTGTCCGTCCGGATCCCGGTCCGCGCCGGCACCGGCGGTCGACTGTTCGGCGCGGTCACCGTCGCCGACATCGTCGAGGCCGTCTCCAAGGCCGGCGGGCCGCAGGTCGACAAGCGCCGGATCGAGATCGGCCAGCCGATCAAGACCGTCGGCGCCCACCAGGTCACCGTGCGGCTGCACCCCGAGGTCACCGCCGCCGTGTCGGTCGAGGTCGTTGGAGCCTGACGGCCGACCTTCCCGACGTACGTCCGTCGAGAGCCCCCGTCGCCCTACTGGGTCGCGGGGGCTCTCGCCGTTCCGGCCTCCGCGGGGAGGCGCGCTCGCCTACCATCCGGCCTCGCACGCTCGGCCTCCCGCCAGCCCCGCCACGGCTTCGGCTCCCCTCCCCGCTCCGGCCGGATGCGGATCGGTAGGTTCGTCCGTCATGACTGCTGAGTGGATCGCGCCCGACGTCGAGCGCACCGAAGCCGAGAACGTGGCCCCAGAGCGGAAGGCCATGGAGGACCTGCTCGAGTACCACCGCGCGACCTTGCTGTGGAAGTGCGCCGGGCTCACCGGCAGGCAGCTGGCGCGACGGTCCGTGCCGCCGTCGTCGATGTCCTTGCTCGGGCTGGTGCGGCACATGGCCGAGGTCGAGCGCGTGTGGTTCCGGGACCGGGTTGCCGGCGAGGACGTCGGCCGGGTCTACGGGCCATGGGACACCGACTTCGACGACCGCAGACGCCGCCGGCGCCGAGGCCGACTTCGCGACGTACGCCGCCGAGGTCGACGCCGCTCGGGCGATCCTCGCGGCCAAGGACTACGACGACACGTTCGTCATCCACGGCCGCGACGGCTCCGGGGAGACGATCATCGACATCCGCGCCCTGGTGCTGCACATGATCGAGGAGTACGCCCGGCACAACGGGCATGCCGACCTCCTGCGCGAGGCCGTCGACGGCAGCACCGGCGATTAGCTGAACCAGCCGGACAGCGGCCTGAACGAGCCGGTCAGCGGCGGGGCAGCGCGGCGCCGGTCACCAGCCAGCGCCCGCCGCGCCACCGCAACATCAGCGTGACGAGCCGCGCGAGCAGGAAGCCGTTGAACGCCCACCACAGCGCGACGAGCCCGGCGTCCGCGGCCAGCACCAGCAGCGCCAGCGGCAGGTAGACGAGCAGCGTGACGACGCCGGCCCACGCCAGGTAGCGCCCGTCGCCCGCGCCGATCAGCACGCCGTCGAGCGCGAAGACGACACCGCACACCGGCTGGAAGACCGCGGCCACCACCAGCACCGAGGCCAGCAGCTCCCGCACGTCGGCGTCCGGCGTGAAGAGCGGGACGTAGAGCGCCCGCAAGCCGACGACCACGACGCCCAGCAGGACCCCGGCCGCCACGCCCCACTCGACCATCCGCCGGGTCGCCTCCCGGGCGCCGGCGGCGTCACCAGCGCCGAGGTAGCGGCCGACGATGGCCTGGCCGGCGATCGCGATCGCGTCCAGTGCCAGCGAGAGGAGCATCCAGATCGTGAACGCGACCTGGTGCGCCGCGACGGCGACGGTGCCGATCGCCGTGGCGACGTACGTCGTCAGGAGCAGCGCTGCGCGCAACGTCGCGGTGCGCACGATCAGCGGGACGCCCGCCGTCGCCGCCGCCCTGATGCCGGGCAGGTCGGGGCGCAGCGGCGACTCGTGCTGCGCGCGCGCCGCGCACGACGACCACGACGAACGCCACGGCCATGCCGAGCTGCGCGAGGACCGTCCCGAGGGCCGAGCCGGCGACGCCCAGGTCCGCGCCGTAGACCAGGAGCACGTTGAGGACGATGTTGGCGACGGCGCCGGTCGCCGCGACGACCAGCGGCGTGCGGGTGTCCTGCAGCCCGCGCAGGACACCCGTTGCGGCAAGGACGACGAGCATCGCGGGCAGCCCCGTGAGGGAGATCCGCAGGTACGTCAGCGCGTGACCGGCCGTCTCCGCCGAGGGGTCGAAGGCCGCGACGAGCGGCTCGGCGGCGAGCAGCCCGGCGGCTGCGAGCAGGACGCCTAGCGCCGGCCGCCAGCCACAGGCCGTCGATGCCCTGGGTCACGGCAGCGCGCAGGTCGCCCGCACCGACCCGCCGGGCGACCGACGCGGTGGTGCCGTAGGCGAGGAAGACGGACAGCGACACCGCCGTGGCGAGCAGCGACCCCGCGACGCCGAGCCCGGCGAGCTCGGGCGTCCCGAGGTGACCCACGATCGCCGAGTCGGTGAGCAGGAACAGCGGCTCCGCGACGAGCGCACCGAAGGCGGGGACGGCCAGCCGCAGGATCTCGCGGTCGTGCGGGTGCCGCAGCGGTCCGGATGGTGGTCGCACTGTCCGCATCGTAGACAGAGGGCGAAACTTTCTCCGGTCCACAGGGGTGGACGGGCGTGCCTGCACGCGACAGCCCTGCGGCGGCCGCGGGCGGCGACGCCGTGCACAGGCTGTCCACACCCGGGTCCACGGCTGGCCCGGCGTCGTCCCCACCTCGCGCGGACCTTGTCCACAGCCCGCCCACAGGGGAGACGGGTCATCGGCACAGATGGTCGGAGCGGCTCCGAGAACACGAGAGGGTTCTGTCCAGGGGTCGCGATCTAGTGGCGTATGAGCGACCTCGTTGTGTCCCGGGCTAGTGGTATTGGAGCGTTGCCGGTGTCGATCGCGGAGTTCCCCGGCGCGCCGTCGACCGGTGAGCTGATCCGGACGCCGCCGCAGGACCTCGCCGCGGAGCAGTCCGTGCTCGGCGGGATGCTGCTGTCCAAGGACGCGATCGCCGACGTCGTCGAGGTGCTGCGCGGGCACGACTTCTACCGGCCCGCCCACGAGCTCGTGTTCGAGGCGATCCTCGACCTCTACGGCCGCGGCGAGCCGGCCGACGCCGTCACCGTCTCCGCCGAGCTGCAGAAGCGCGGCGAGATGGGCCGGGTCGGCGGCGCTCCCTACATCCACACCCTGCTCCAGTCGGTGCCGACGGCGGCCAACGCCGGCTACTACGCGCAGATCGTGCGCGAGACGGCGATCCTGCGCCGGCTGATCGAGGCCGGCACCAAGATCGTCCAGCTCGGCTACACCGGCGACGGCGACGCCGACGACATCGTCGACGCGGCGCAGGCAGAGGTCTACGCCGTCACCGACAAGCGGACCTCCGACGACTACCTCCCGCTGTCGGCGATCATGGAGAGCGCGCTCGACGAGATCGAGGCGATCGGGTCGCGGGGCGGCGAGATGGTCGGGGTGCCGACCGGGTTCGCCGACTTCGACGAGCTGACCAACGGGCTGCACCCGGGCCAGATGATCGTGGTCGCCGCCCGGCCCGCGGTCGGCAAGGCGCTGGCCCTCGACACCCCGCTGCCGACGCCCGACCGGCTGGACGACGATGGGCGAGGTCCGGGTCGGCGACCTGCTGATCGGCGCCGACGGCCGGCCCACGACGGTCGTCGCGGCCACCGAGGTGATGACCGGTCGGCCCTGCTACGAGGTCGAGTTCTCCGACGGGTCGGTCGTGGTGGCCGATGCCGAGCACGGCTGGTCGACCACCACCCGGCGCGGCCACGCTGCGACGGTCCGGACGACGCGCGAGCTCGCGGCGACCCTGTGGGACGAGTCAGGAGCCGAGCGGCTGCTCAACCACGCCGTGCCGGGCGCCGGCGCGATGGTGCTGCCCGATGCCGAGCTGCCTGTCCCGGCGTACGTCCTGGGGTCGTGGCTCGGCGATCGCCCCGCGAGCGCGCCGGCCGACGCAGAGATCGCGATGTACGTCGAGTCCGAGCTCGACCCGGCAGCCGTCGGGCCGGCTGTCGCCGCGCTCGGGCTGCTCGACGAGCCGCGAGTACCGGCCGGCTACCTGCGTGGGTCGGAGGTGCAGCGCCGGGCGGTGCTCGCCGGGGTTCTGGACCGGCTCGGTGCGGTGACCCGGTCCGGGTGCGTGCAGGTGCCGGGCCTGCCGGTGCCGCTGGCCGGGGACGTGCGCGAGCTGGTCGTCGGCCTGGGCTACGAGTGCGGGCTGACCGTCGGGCCGACGGGCGCGGCGACCCTGGCGTTCTGCGCGGAGCACGACGTGTTCCGGGTGGAGGCGAAGCGGCTGATGCACAAGGAGCGTCGCGCGGCGCGACCGGTGACGTCCGGAGCGCGGGCCGTCGTCGACGTCCGCCGGGTGGCCAGCGTGCCGGTCCGGTGCGTGCGAGGTCGACAGCGCCGACCACCTCTACCTGGCCGGCCCAACGATGGTCCCGACCCACAACTCGACGCTGGGGCTCGACATCGCGCGGTCCGCGGCGATCAAGCACAACATGGCGACCTGCGTCTTCTCCCTCGAGATGAGCCGCACCGAGATCACCATGCGACTGCTGTCCGCCGAGGCCCGGGTGGCGCTGCACCACATGCGCACCGGCAAGCTGACCGACGACGACTGGACCCGGCTGGCGCGGCGGATGGGCGAGGTGTCCAACGCGCCGCTGTTCATCGACGACTCGCCGAACATGTCGATGATGGAGATCCGGGCCAAGTGCCGCCGGCTCAAGCAGCGCCACGACCTCAAGCTCGTCGTCATCGACTACCTCCAGCTGATGTCCAGCGGCAAGCGGGTCGAGAGCCGCCAGCAGGAGGTGTCGGAGTTCTCCCGTGCGCTCAAGCTGCTGGCCAAGGAGCTCGAGGTGCCGGTCATCGCCATCTCCCAGCTCAACCGCGGTCCCGAGCAGCGCACCGACAAGAAGCCGCAGATGTCCGACCTTCGCGAGTCAGGCTGCCTGCCAGCGTCGACCCGGATCATGCGCGCGGACACCGGTGCCGAGGTGACGCTTGGGCGAGCTGTTCGACGTCGGGCGCCCGCGACGTTCCGGTCTGGTCGCTCGACGACTCGCCTGCAGTTCGTGCCTCGCACGATGACCCACGTGTTCTCCAACGGCGCGCAGGAGGTCTTCCGGCTCGAGCTGGCGTCCGGCAAGCGAGATCCGAGGCGACCGCCAACCACCCGTTGCTCACGTACGACGGCTGGAGCCGCTCGGCGACCTGGTCTGCGGGCGACCGGCTGGCGGTCGCACGGCACGTGCCGGCCCCCGATGGACGTCGGACGCGCCGTCGATCCGGAGCGAGGTCGTGCTGCTGGCTCACCTGATCGGCGACGGCTCATTCGTCCGCCGGCAGCCGATCCGCTACGCCAGCGTCGACGAGGCCAACCTCACTGCCGTGACGGACGCAGCGCGGCACTTCGGCATGACCGGCGTTCGCGACGACTACGCCGCAGCTCGGGTGCACGACGCTACGGCTGCCTGCGCCGTACCGCCTCACCCACGGCCGAAGCGCAACCCGATCGCCGCGTGGCTGGACGGCCTCGGGCCTCTTCGGTTGCGCGTAGCCACGAGAAGTTCGTGCCGGGCTGGGTGTTCTCGCTGCCCAAGCGGCAGATCGCGCTCTTCCTGCGCCATCTCTGGGCCACCGACGGCTCGGTCACCGGTCAACCGAGACGGCCGGCTGGGCACGCATCTACTACGCGTCCACGAGCCGGCGGCTGGTCGACGATGTCGCCCGGCTACTGCTCTGCGCTTCGGCATCTCCGTCGCGCGTCAGAGTCATGCAAGAAGGCCGGCTACCGACCGACTGGCTACCGCTCGACATCTCGGGCGCGGAACGACCAGCGCCGGTTCCTCGCAGGAGATCGGCGTGCACGGGACCCGCGGGGTGACGGCGCCGAGAGGCTGCTCGAATCGTCGAGAGCGTCGTGCCCAACACGAACGTCGACACCATTCCCGGTCGATGTCTGGAGCCGGGTCCGGCAGCGCTCTGCTCGAGAAGGGAATGACCCACCGCCGAGTTCGCGGCAGCGATGGGCACGCAGTTCTGCGGCAGCGCGCCGTGGAAGCACGCTCCGAGTCCGCGAGCGCCTCGGTCAGGTGGCCGAGGTTCTGGACGACGCCGAACTCGAGTGCTGGCAACCAACGACGTGTTCTGGGACGCGGTCGTGGCCATCGAGCCCGCCGGATCGAAGAGGTATTACGACGCGACGGTGCTCGGCACCCACAACTTCATCGCCGACGGCATCGCCGTACACAACTCCATCGAACAGGATGCGGACATGGTGGTCCTGCTGCACCGCGAGGAGCTCTACGAGCGGGAGTCGCCGCGCGCCGGCGAGGCCGACTTCATCGTCGCCAAGCACCGCAACGGGCCGACGGCCACCATCACGGTGGCGTTCCAGGGCCACTACTCGCGCTTCGTCGACATGGCGCAGAGCTGACACTTGCTCGTGCGGCCGAGGAGGCCGATCTACGACGTGTCCGCCCGGAAACATCAATCGAGGAGCGCGCGGATGTCACTCACACGGATCCACAACTTGTCCATCTCCCTCGACGGCTTCGCCACCGGCGAGCCGCAGTCCGCCGAAGCACCGTTCGGCCATGCGGGCGAGCGTCTGCACGAGTGGATGTTCGAGACCCGGTTCTGGGACGCGGGCGGGAACCGCCGGAGTCGACGACGCCTTCGCTGAGCGCCACAGTTACGGCATCGGCGCCGAGATCATGGGCGCCAACAAGTTCGGCCCGCCCGGCTGGCAGGACGACCCGGACTGGAAGGGCTGGTGGGGCTCGAACCCGCCGTTCCACTCACCGACCTTCGTGCTCACCCACCACCCGCGGCCTCCGATCGAGATGGAGGGCGGCACCACGTTCCACTTCCTCGACGCCGCCCCGGCCGAGGCGCTCGAGACCGCCCGCGAAGCAGCCGATGGCCAGGACGTCCGGATCGGCGGCGGCCCCACCGTCGTACGCGACTTCGTCGCCGCCAGGCTCGTCGACCACATGCACCTCGTCCAGGTCCCGATCGTGCTCGGCCGCGGCGTCCGCATCTGGGACGGCCTGGAGGCCCTCGAGGATGCCTACGACGTCGAGGCGGTCTCCTCCCCCAGCGGCGTCACCCACCTCACGTTCACGCGGAAAGTCGTCTCGTGAGATACGCAGGAATCTGACGGCACTTGACCCGGCAGGCAAGTGTGCCGATCCCACCCGTATGGCCTCAGCGAGGACGAAGGTGGTCGGCCTTCCCCCGGTCAGCCGTGCGGAGGGCGAACGCCTGCGCAGCCTGGCCTCGATGGCGCGTGCCCTGGTCCGGTCCGGCGACGTTCTGGATGTCGCGGAACGTGCCGTCACGGAGGGGATCCGCGTCGTCGACGCCGACTCCGGCTCGGTGAGCGTGCTCGACCGGCCGGCTGGACTTGTCCGGGTGCTGGTCAACGTCGGTGACCTCGGTCCCGGCGAGCAACCGCGGCCTGCCGACGAGACCTACTTGATCGCCGACTTCCCGAAGCTGGCCGGTGTCGTGGGCGACCTGCAGGCCTGGACCTGTTCCCGGGACGACCCGGACGCGGACCCGCACGAGCTCGCTCTGCTGCTCGAGTTCGGCAAGGGAGCGTCCTTGGGCGCTCCGGTCGTCGTCGACGGCGAGCTCTGGGGCGAGCTCTACCTCACGCGGCACGTCGGGCGCGGCTTCTTCGACGAGGCGGACCTGGCGTACGTCGAGGCGCTGGCCGCGATCCTGGCGTCCGGAGTGTCCCGCGCCGTCCGGGAGAGCCGGCTCACCGAGCTGGCCTTCCAGGATCCGTTGACCGGGTTGGCCAACCGGCGCCGCCTCGACCACGTCGCCGCGACGCTGGCGTGCTCGCGCGCCGACCTGGTGATCGTGGCGATCGACGTCAACGACCTGAAGCCGGTCAACGACCGCTACGGGCACGACGCGGGTGACCGGCTGCTCCAGGCCGTGGGGCACGCGCTCGCGCGGGCAGCCAGCTCGTTGCCCGGGGCGTTGGCCGCCCGGTCCGGTGGTGACGAGTTCTGCCTCGTCGTGCCGACCTCCGACACTGCCACAGTGGACGAGGCACTCCGTCGGTTCGCTGCCGAGGTCGTGGCCCTGCCGCATCCGGCGGGGGTCAGCTGTGGCGGCGCCAGCACGCGACGGATGCTGGGCTCACCACGGCTGCTCTTCGCGGCGGCCGACGACGCGATGTACCACGCGAAGGGCCGCCATCTCGGCGAGCCGCACTGGGTCACCCTGCCGACTGGCTGAGCCGCCTGAGGTCGCTCCCTGCATCCAGTCGGGTGAGACGCATCAAGGGCGTGACAGGTCCCGTCGATGCAAGGGGCGTGACATCGCTGAGCCAGGTGGCCGAGGTGGGCGGGGACCGGCGGGACGCCGACCTCGCGCCCAAGCCTGCCCGCTCGGTGCCGGCGACGACCCTGCGCCCCGTGCCGCTGCGAGTGCCGGAGCTGTCACACCTCGACCTCAAGCGGCTCCGCACCTATCGCCGGACCTTGCTCGAGGAGGAGCTGCGCGCCTCGTACTGGCGCCGGTTGCTGCAGGCCCGACGGGACCTGCTGCGCGCGAACACGGCCCTCGGCGACCGCATCGCGCTGATCGAGGCGCTCACCGAGCAGCGCGGATCCTTCGGCCGGCAAGTAATCCTCTCGCTGCACCCCGACGGCGGCATGCCGGTCTTGCCGCATCTGCCGGACCTGTGGGCCAGCGGAGCCGCCGGGACGACCGACGAGGAGCGAGCCGCGCTGTTCGCCCGGCTCTCCTCCGCCGAGAGCGTCCTGTCCTCGTACCGGGAGGCGTTGCACAAGCGTCTCGACCGGGCGACCTCCGAGCTCGTCGCGCGCTACCACGAAGACCCCAGCGCCTGCCTGGTCGCACTCGAGGTCAAGCGCTAGACGTCCACCGTCCTAGGGTGGTCGTCATGACAGACGGCACCCCGCGGCTGCGCCGGGCCCTCGATGGCATCCCCACCTACAAGCCCGGCCGGCCCGCCGCCAGAAGTGACGGGACGGGCGGTGCGCCGACGTACAAGCTGTCGTCGAACGAGAACCCCTACCCCCCACTGCCGTCCGTGCTCGAGACGCGTGCGGGCCGGCGCCGAGTCCGTCAACCGCTACCCCGACATGTTCGCGACGGGGCTGACCGCTGCGCTCGCCGAGCGGTTCGGCGTGCCGGTCACCCACGTCGCGACCGGCACCGGGTCGGTCGGCGTCCTCCAGCAGGTCGTCCAGTCGACCGCGGCCGAGGGCGACGAGGTGGTCTACGCATGGCGCTCGTTCGAGGCGTACCCGATCGTCGTCCAGGTCTCCGGCGCCCGTTCGGTGCGGGTCCCGCTGACCGCCGACGAGCACCACGATCTCGATGCGATGGCCGACGCGATCACCGACCGGACCCGGCTCGTCCTCGTCTGCACGCCGAACAACCCGACCGGCACGGCGGTACGCCGGCAGCAGCTCGACCGGTTCCTCGACCGGGTGCCCACCGACGTCCTCGTCGTGATCGACGAGGCCTACCGGGAGTTCGTCCGCGACCCTGACGTGCCGGACGCCCTCGACGTCTACCGCGACCGCCCGAACGTCGCCGTGCTGCGCACCTTCTCCAAGGCCTACGGGCTGGCCGGGCTGCGGGTCGGCTTCGCGGTGGCCCACGAGCCGGTCGCGGACGCACTTCGCAAGACGGCGGTCCCCTTCGGCGTCAGCGGTCTCGCCCAGGTCGCGGCGACGGCGTCGCTCGGCGCGGAGCACGAGCTGCTCGAGCGGGTCGCCGCTCTCGTCACCGAGCGCGGCCGGGTGCAGCAGGCGTTGCGCGAGCAGGGCTGGACCAAGGTGCCGGCCTCCGAGGCGAACTTCGTCTGGCTCCGGCTCGGGCAGCGCACCGAGGCGTTCGCCGCGGCCTGCGAGGAGGCCGGGAGTGGTCGTGCGCCCCTTCGCCGGCGAGGGGGCGCGCGTCACCATCGGCGAGCCCGAGGCCAACGACCTCTTCCTGCGGGTGGCCAAGGGCTTCGTCGTCGACTGAGGTCGCCTCGACACGTCCGGCCAGGTACCGCGCAGCGGAGGCCCGGACCCGGGTGCAGCCGGTGCGACGGACCGTGAAATGGTCGAAGCGTGCGTCTCGACCACCTCTCCTACGCGGCCGGTCCGGAAGGACTCGGAGCCTGCGCGCAGCGCATCGGTGCGGCGCTCGGTGCCGGATTCCGCGACGGCGGCCTGCACCCGCGGTTCGGCACCCGCAACTTCGTGCTGCCGCTCGCGGGGGACGTCTACCTGGAGGTCGTCGCGGCGCTCGACCACCCCGCTGCGGACAAGGCGCCGTTCGGCCAGGCCGTCAAGTCGCGCAGCGAGGCCGGCGGCGGCTGGCTCGCCTGGGTCGTCGCGGTCGACGACATCGCGCCGGTCGAGTCGCGACTCGGCCGGACCTCCGTGGTCGGCCACCGGCGTCGCCCCGACGGGGTGGAGCTGACCTGGCGGCAGATCGGGGTGCTGGACCTGCTGGACGACCCGGCGCTGCCCTTCTTCGTGCAGTGGGAGGGTGACGCCCGGCTGCACCCGAGTGTCGACGGGGCGGCCGCCCGGATCGAGCAGGTCGAGATCTGCGGCGACCGGGACAAGGTCCTCGAATGGGTCGGCGAGCCGCTCGACGGGCATCGACTTCCGGGTGGACTGGGTGGATGCCGACGAGCCCGGACTGACCACGGTGTTCTTCGCCACGGCGCACGGCACCGTCCGCATCGACTGACGGCGCAATTCCGCTCGCAACCAGCGGCACAGCGTCCACCTAGCGTGGCCGGTATGCCCAGCGCGTCCGTGGCCGAGGTGGAGCTGCGATCGGTCGGCTTCTCGCACGGTCCGCACACCGTCCTCGCCGACGTCACCGCCACGATCGGACCGGCAGCCCGGCTGGCCGTCGTCGGCCCGAACGGAGTCGGCAAGTCGACCCTGCTCTCGTTGCTCGCCGGTGTCCTCGAGCCGGAGACCGGCACGGTGACGGTATCGCCGCCGTCCGCGACGGTTGCCCTGCTCCCGCAGGAGCGCGACCGGCGATCCGGCGAGAGCCTTCGGGGGTACCTCTCCCGGCGTACGGGCGTTGCCGCGGCGGACCACGCACTGCGCGTTGCGGCCGACGCCCTCGCTGCCGGCTCGGCCGGTGCCGACGACGCCTACGCCGCGTCCCTCGAGCGCTGGCTAGGCCTCGGTGGCGCCGACCTGGACAGCCGCTCGGCTGTCGTTCTCGACCGGCTCGGCCTGAGCGACGCGCTGCTCGACCGGGAGACGTCGACGTTCTCGGGAGGACAGCTCGCGCGCTGCGGCCTCGCTGCCGTCCTCCTCACCCAGGTGGACGTCCTGCTGCTGGACGAGCCGACCAACGATCTGGACGCCGACGGGCTTGCTGACCTCGGGTCGTTCCTCGAGAGCCGCGATGGCGGACTGGCCGTCGTCTCCCACGACCGCGCGTTCCTCGAGCGGGTGGCGACCGCGGTGCTGGAGATCGACGAGTTCAGCCGGAAGGGCCACCGTGTTCGGCGGTGGCTTCGCGGCGTACCTCGCCGAGCGGGAGCGCGCTCGGGCCGGCGGCGCGGGCGGCCTTCGAGACGTACGACGAGAAGCGCACCGCCCTGACCGAACGGGCGCGCCGCGACAAGGAGTGGTCGCGTCAGGGCACCTCTCGGGCCACCAGTGCCCGGGCACGGGCCGCCGAGCCGGACAAGTTCGTCCGCGCGGGCCGGGTCGCCAGTGCGCAGGCACGCGGCGCATCCGCCGCACGCGTCCTGCGCCAGCTCGACCGGCTGGAGGACATCGACGACCCGCGCGATCCGTGGCAGCTGCGGCTCGCGCTCGATCCGGCGACGCGCGGCCCGGAGGACGTGGCCGGGCTCGCGGCCGCGGTCGTCGAGCGGGCCGGCTTCCGGCTGGGCCCGGTCGACCTGACGGTGCACAGGGGCGACCGGATGGCGGTGACCGGCGCAAACGGCTCCGGCAAGTCGACCCTGCTCGCGGCGCTGCTCGGCAGGCTGTCGCTCACGGCTGGACGGTCCTGGCTCGGCCGGAGCGTGGTCGTGGGCGAGGTCGACCAGGTGCGGCGGACGTTCCCGGCGGACGAACCGCTGGTCGCGGCGTTCCGGTCGGCAACCGGACAGGACGAGGCGGACGCCCGCACCCTGCTGGCGAAGTTCGGGCTCGGGGCGGACGACGTGCTGCGCCCGGTCGGCGCGCTCTCCCCCGGCGAGCGGACCCGGGCCGACCTGGCACTGCTGATGGCCCGGCGCGCCAACCTCGTGGTGCTCGACGAGCCCACCAACCATCTCGACCTGGCCGCGATCGAGCAGCTCGAGGAGGCGCTAGGGACGTACGACGGGACGCTGCTGCTCGTGACCCACGACCGGCGGCTGCTCGACAACGTGCCCACCGGGCGCCACGTCCACGTGGACGACGGGCGGGTCCGCGAGCTCTGATCCCGTCGGCACCTCTTCGCGCAGCCGGACCGCGGAGTGGACCGCCGCCGCGGCGATGCCGCACGCCATGACGAGCAGCGGGATCCGGTAGTCGACCAGCGACACCGCGATCGCACCGCCGAGGATCGACAGCAGTTGGGGCACGCCGGTGAACAGCTCGTAGGCGGTGAAGGCGCGACCCTGCAGGCTGGCCGGGGTCCGCCGCTGGATCGTCGTGGTGAGACACACGATGAGGACGGGTAGTCCCCCGCCGAAGATCAGCACACCGGTCACCACCACCGGCAGCGAGCTCGACGTGAAGAGCAGGACGCCCAGCGCGAGGGCGGCGAACGCCCACGGAATGGGTCGCAGCTCGCCGGTCCGGCGGATCACCGCGGTGATGGCGATGCCGGCGACGATCGCACCGACGCCCTGCACGGCGCCGAGGACGCCGAGGAACTCCACCGGCCGGCCGAGCCCGTCGTCGATGACCGCGAAGAGGGCCGACTCGCTGATGCCGATGGCCAGCATGCAGATCACCGTGGACACGACAGTGGCCCGCAGCAGCGGGTGCCCGAGGAGGTGCCGGCCGCCGGCACTGGCCTCGCCCAGGAAATGCTGCTCGGCCGGAACCGGCGCCGGCTCCTCGACCCGCAAGGCGAGCAGGGCGGCTGCGGAGAGCAGGAACGTCGCGGCGTCCAGGATCGCGACGGCCGGACCTCCGAGACCGGCGTAGAGCGCGGCGCCGGCGAGGGGGGCGACGAGGCGCAGCGCCTCCCGCACCGACCCGAGCGAGCCGTTCGCCTCGCCGAGCTGCTCGTCGCGCAGCATGGCCGGCAGCAGCGCCGAGCGGGCGCTGGAGAACGACACGAGCGAGAGCCCGTAAAGGAGGGCCACGAGGTAGATCAGCCACAGGTCTTCCCGGCCGTCGACGAACAGCAGGAGCAGCACGACGGCGGCGGTGGCGAGGTCGGTGACCACCATGACCGTGCGCCGGCGGAACCGGTCGATCACGACGCCGGCGAGCGGTGCCAGCAGGCTGGGGACTACCAGCGCCCCGAAGACCGAGCCCGCGATCCCGTTGGAGCCGGTGAGCTCCTTGGCCCACATCGCGAGCACCAGGACCATCGCCATGTCGCCGAACATCGACAGCGTCTGCCCGGCGAAGAGCAGCCGGAAGTCGTGGTCTCGCACCAGCTCACGCATGGTCGAGCGCCTGCCCGTCCGCCGCGTCGGGTCGCGGGAACGCGTGGGCGAACATGTGCACCAGCCGCGATCCGGCCGGGCGCCGCTGCGGGTCCCGCAGCCGCTCCAGGTGGGGCGCCCAGAACGACTCCAGCAGCTCACCGAGCTCGGCGAGGTCCTCCGGAGTCAGCCAGCCGCCGAAGTTGGCGTGCACGACCGCGTCGTGCCACTCCGGCGGCAGCTCGTCCTGGTGGGCGAGGTGCTCGTCCAGCAGCTCCCGGTCGCGACGCCGGACCTGGGCTGCCAGTGCCTCCCCCGCCGTGCGGACCGCGGGCTCGGTGGTCGGCCCGGACTGCCAGCGGTTGCCCAGTGACACGACCCGCCACGGGCGTTGCCGGCCGGTGCCGCCGGGCGCCTCCTCGACGAAGCCGTACTTCGCCAGGGTGCGCAGGTGGAATGAGCACGACGAGGGTGACTCCCCGACGTGCGCGCCGGCCTGGGTGGCGGTCATCGGGCCGCGCAGCGTCAGCTCCTCGAGCAGCCGCAGCCGCAGGGGGTGAGCCAGGGCACGCATTGCGGTGGGGTCCTCGCCGAGGTCCCTCTGTTGGCGGCGGACGGCAGCGGCCACAGTTTCAGACACCTTTCGAACGTACTCTTTCGAAAGGTGTCTGTCCATAGCCCGGCAACCACTCCTGCATGATCAACCCGGTAACCACTCCTGCATGATCAACCCCGCGGTGATCATGCAGGAGTGGCTGTGCCCGGACATCACCGCAGGTCACACCCTCCCTCAACCGGTGGTGATCATGCAGCTGTGGTTGCCAGCCACTCCTGCATGATCACCGCCGGGGGGGGTCAGGTGAGGGGGAGGTGGACGACGGGGGTGAGGCGGGCCGGGCCGTCCGCCTGCACCCGGGCCCGCTCGATGACCAGCCGGGCGTCCCGGCCGTCGAGGGTCAGGGTCGCGATCTCGTTGCCGTAGTAGGGGCCGGACAGCCTGGACCAGGACAGCGGCTGGTGAGGCACCCGGGCGACCCGGTCGAGCAGGAAGCGCATCACCTTCTCCGCGGCCCGGCTCCACGCGATCCGGAAGGCGACCTGCATCAGCCGCGGCACGTAGTTGTGCACCGGTGAGCAGGTGAGCTGGTACACCTTCGAGCGCACCGAGCGGTCCGGGTAGTGGGCCTGCGCCGCGTACGCGTGGTGCACGTCGCCGGACAGGACGCACACGGTCGCCGGCTCCCTACCGCCGGACCCGGTGTGCTCGCCGCGGCCGACGCAGGCGAAGAGCTCGGCAAGCCGGTCGAAGGACTCCCGGAATGCCGCCCAGTGCTCGAGGTCGGCGGCCCGCCGGAACCGCTCCGCGATACGCGCCATCCGCGGGCCGCGGGCGCCGGCGGCCAGCGCCTCGTTCCAGGCCTCGACGTCGTGCAGCGCGCGGGCGAGCAGCCACGGCAGCGACGTGCCGACCAGCAGGTGGTCGTAGTCTCCGGCGACCTGGTCCTCGATCCAGCGGAACTCCGCGTCGGACACAATCGAGCGGGCGTCCTCGTCGAGCATCCGACCGCAGCGCGAGTCGATGACGAGCAGCCGGACGTCGCCGAGGTCGCGGCGGTAGGACCACTGCGCGCCCTTGCGCCCGTCCGCCTCCTTGTCGGCGGCGGCCGCGAACTCACGCAGCATCTGCTCGCAGTCGCCGTCGTGGGTCGTGACCCGTTGGTAGACCGGGTCGTCCGCCAGGGCTTGCGGGGCGAGGTTGCCGATGTGCTGGTAGACCCAGTACGACGACAGGCCGCCGATGACGCGCTCCTCCCACCACGAGGTCTGCTGCATGTCGCGGCGCCACTGCGCGGAGGTGTTCCAGTCGTCGGCGACGTCGTGGTCGTCGAAGATCATCGACGACGGGATGGTCGAGAGCAGCCAGCGCACGTCCGGGTCGGTCCAGGACTCCTCGTAGAGCCAGGTGTACTCCTCGAAGTCCTTGATCTGCTCGCCCGGTTCCTGGCTCACGTCGCGCCGCGCCCGGATGCGCTCCCGGGTCCGCGGCGAGGTCTCGTCGGCGTAGACCTGGTCGCCGAGCAGCAGCAGTGCGTCCGGCCACCGGTCCTCCGGCCAGCCGGCCATCCGCTTGGCATACGTGTCGAGAGCGTCCGCCTCGAAGTTGCTGTCGTCCGCGACCGCGTCCGGGCGGGCGTACCGGCAGGACCCGAACACGACGCGGAGCGCGTCGCCGCCGCTGATGGTCCGGATCCGCGGGGGCGGCAGCTCGTCGTCGGGTGCGGGCCAGACCAGCTCCCCGTCCAGGCGCACGTCGTACGTCGTCGAGCTCCCCGGCTCGAGGTCACCGATGCACACGAGCGCGTAGTGGTGCCGGCCGACCCGCCAGGTGTGCTCGCTGTGCCCGAGGACCTCCACCGTGCACGGGCCGCCGGTCTCGACCCAGACGGTCGCGTCCCGTTCCCCGACGTGGCGCAGGAGCGGGCCGAGAACCAGGTGGGTCATGTCGGGAGGTCTACCACCTGCTCGTCCGGCGCAACCCGGCGGCGACCGGCTGCCCCGTTGCCCGGCAGTCTCTCGGCGGTGACGACCAGCCCCACACCGAGCACCACCACGGCGCCGCCGATCGCCACCGAGAGGGTCACCGGCTCGGCCAGGACCAGCGCGCCGAGGGCGACAGCGACCACGGGGTTGACGTAGGCATAGGTCGCGGTGAGCGAGATCGGCGCGTGGTGGAGCAGCCAGACGTACGCGGAGAAGGCGATGATCGAGCCGACGACCACGAGGTAGCCCAGCCAGGCCCAGGCCGCCGGCGCCACCTGGCTCAGCGAGAACCCGTCCTGCTCGCCGGCCAGCAGGCCCGCCACGACCAGCGCGGCCCCACCGGTCACCATCTCCCACGTGGTCGCCACGAACGCGTCACCCGGCATCGGCAGCCGCGAGGAAAGGAAGGAGCCGAGCGCCCAGCTCGCCGCCGCGCACACCACGACGGCCAGTCCCCAGGTCTCGACGTCCTGGCCGAACGACGCGCCGGGGCGGACCAGGACGATGATCCCGAGGAAGCCCACGACCGTCCCGAGCAGGCTCAAGGGGCCCGGGCGGTCCCGGGCAGCGGTGCGCAGGCAGACCAGCCAGAGCGGGGTCGCCGCCACGAGCAGCGCTGTGAGCCCGGACGGCACGGTCTGCTCCGCCACCGCGACGCCGCCGTTGCCCCCGAGCAGCAGCAGCAGGCCCACGACGGCTGCCCCGCCGAGCTGGCGGGGACGCACCCGCAGCGAGCTGACACCCCGCCGGGCGGCGAGCACCGCTGCCAGGAGGGCGCCGGCGAGCAGGAACCGGGCGCCCATGCCGAGCAGGGGCGGCACGGTCTCGACGACGACGCGGATGGCGAGGTACGTGGACCCCCAGACGAGGTACACCGTCACCAGGGCGGTCCAGACCGCGAGCGCGCTCGGCGGCCCGGCAGCAGCCCGGTCGGTGGCCCCTGTCATCAGCATCAACCCCTTTTGCACCTGGCAGGTTAGTCGACGCCGGTGACACCCTCGGACCGACGAGCGCAGACTGCCTGCGGGCGGTGTTACGAGACACCGGAAGTTTCACCGGTTCGGCCCTATGTGGTGTCCGATCTGATACGTATAGTCGTGACATCACTACGGCATGTGATCGCCCCCGGACCCGGGCGCCAGGCCGGACCACAGCACAGCGGCAGGCGGGGCGAGCAGGCACCTGATGACCACCAAGGGCACGAGGCGGCACCGGCGATCCCGGGGTCCCTTCGGCGACTCCGGCAGCACGACGGGCGTCGCGACGGCCACCCTGGCGCTGGTCAGCGCCGGGGCGCTGGCGACGCTCGGGCTGGTCACCGCGGGCGAGATCGCCGGCGACCGCCCGGAGCGGTTCAGCTCTCCCCGGTCCGTGCAGCCGCCGGACGGCGTGGTGGTGGCCGCTGGCGATGCCGAGGAGCCCGGAGGGACCTCCGGTGGCGGCGATGACAGCCAGGACAACCCCCCACCGACCGGCAGCGGCCCGACGTTCGTCCCCTTCGTGCCCTTCCTGCCGCCGTCGCTCGGCGGGCTGACCCCGTCCGGCACCATCTCGCCCGACAACGGCCTGGCCGTTCCCGAGCCGATCGCCGCGCCTGGGCCCGGACCTCGCCTCGGTGCCTCCTGCCCTTCCGCCCGCGCCCGCCGTGGTGTTCGCCGACAAGCACGGCAAGTCGGCCGTCTCGCCGGGACACACCAACGCCGACGGCACCGCCGGGCCGGCCGCGGCCCGCGCGGTGGGCGCGCCGCGGGATGAGGCCGAGGAGGAGAGGCCGACGCTGGCCGCTTCCGGCCAGGCCACGCCGACATCGCGGCGCGACACGGCACCTGGGCGGCTCCGCCACGCCGAGGGAGGCCGTCCGGCCGACCCGTCTCGCGGCAGGCCGGTGCCGACCGCACCAGCGGTGCCCGTCCCGGCGTCCCCGCCTGCTGCCCAGGAGCCTCCGGGACTTGCCAAGGGGCACGACGAGCACTAGCCGCTGGGCGGTCGATCGGGCGGGCGCGTTGGCCGGTTGGTCGCGCGGCTGTCCGCGCCGGTACCGTTGCGGCACGCCTCGCCCTGAGGCGCAGCACTGCAAGGCTCCCGGCCGCGCGTCGCGCCATCCCTGTCGACGCGTCCGGCGCGGGGATGACCGATGAGCACGACGCCGCCATCGCGGAGACCCCGCGAGCGGCGCGAGCGGACGAGGAGCACACGTGACCGACAGCGCCGTCGGCGCCCCGCGAGAGTCCGCGGTACGCGTCCAGCCGGCCGGGCCGACACCCGGCGCCGAGCCCGAGCTCGTGCAGCTGCTCACCCCCGAGGGCGAGCGGGTCGAGCACCCGACGTACTCCCTCGACATCGGCGACGAGGAGCTGCGCGCGCTCTACCGCGACCTCGTCCTGGTCCGCCGCGTCGACTCGGAGGCGACCGCCCTGCAGCGGCAGGGGGAGCTCGGCATCTGGGCCAGCCTGCTCGGCCAGGAGGCCGCCCAGGTCGGCTCCGGGCGGGCGATGGCCCCCGACGACTACGCCTTCCCGACCTACCGCGAGCACGGGGTCGCCTGGTGCCGCGGCGTCGACCCGCTCAACCTGCTCGGCCTCTTCCGCGGCGTGAACCACGGCGGCTGGGACCCGAACGAGAAGAACTTCCACCTCTACACGATCGTCATCGGCGCGCAGACGCTGCACGCGACCGGCTACGCGATGGGCATGCAGAAGGACGGGGCGGACAACGCGGTCATCGCCTACTTCGGCGACGGCGCGACCAGCCAGGGCGACGTCAACGAGGCCTTCATCTACGCGAGCGTCTTCAACGCCCCCGTCGTGTTCTTCTGCCAGAACAACCAGTGGGCGATCTCGGAGCCGATCGAGAAGCAGAGCCGGATCCCCCTCTACCAGCGCGCGATGGGCTTCGGCTTCCCCGGCATCCGCGTCGACGGCAACGACGTCCTGGCGGTGCTGGCCGTCACCAAGGCGGCGTTGCAGAACGCCCGCGAGGGCAACGGCCCGACGCTCGTCGAGGCCTACACCTACCGGATGGGCGCGCACACCACGTCCGACGACCCGACGCGCTACCGACTGACCCACGAGCTCGAGTCGTGGAAGCTCAAGGACCCGATCGAGCGGGTCAAGGCATACCTGGTCCGGACGAGCAAGGCCGACCAGGCGTTCTTCGATGCGGTCGAGAAGGAGTCCGACGAGCTCGCGGCGCACGTCCGGAAGGGCTGCCTCGAGATGCCCGACCCGGAGCCGTTGTCGATCTTCGACCACGTCTACGCGGAGCGGCACCCGCTGATCGAGGAGGAGCGCGAGCAGTTCCGCGCCTACCTCGAGACGTTCGAGGGGAGCGACAGCTGATGGCTCAGATCACGCTGGCCAAGGGCATCACGATGGGTCTGCGCAAGGCCATGGAGAACGACCCCAAGGTCCTGGTGATGGGCGAGGACGTCGGCAAGCTCGGCGGGGTGTTCCGGGTCACCGACGGCCTGCAGAAGGACTTCGGCGAGGACCGGGTCATCGACACGCCCCTCGCCGAGTCGGGGATCATCGGCACCGCGATCGGGCTCGCCCTGCGCGGCTACCGCCCGGTGTGCGAGATCCAGTTCGACGGCTTCGTCTACCCCGCGTTCGACCAGATCGTCAGCCAGCTGGCCAAGATGCGAGCCCGAGCTCTCGGCAAGGTGTCGCTCCCGGTGGTCATCCGGATCCCGGTGGGTGGCGGCATCGGGGCGGTCGAGCACCACAGCGAGTCCAACGAGGCCTACTTCGCGCACACCGCCGGCCTCAAGGTGGTCGCCTGCTCGAACCCTGTCGACGCGTACGTCATGGTCCAGCAGGCGATCCTCAGCGACGACCCGGTCATCCTCTACGAGCCGAAGCGCCGCTACTGGGAGAAGGCCGAGCTCGACGAGACACTGTCGCTGGACCAGGCCCTGCCGCTTTCGTCGGCGCGGGTCGTCCAGGAGGGGACCGACGTCACGATCGCGGCGTACGGCCCGATGGTGAAGACCGCCGTCGAGGCCGCCACCGCGGCGGCCGAGGAGGGCAAGTCCCTCGAGGTCATCGATCTGCGATCGCTCTCACCGCTGGACACCGGCGTGCTGTGCGCCTCGGTCGAGAAGACCGGGCGGCTGGTCGTCGTGCACGAGGCTCCGGTCTTCCTGGGCATGGGTTCGGAGGTCGCTGCCCGGGTGACGGAGACCTGCTTCTACTCCCTCGAGGCGCCGGTGCTGCGCGTGGGCGGGTTCGACACCCCGTACCCACCGAGCCGGGTCGAGGAGGACTACCTGCCCGACCTCGACCGCATCCTCGACGCCGTCGACCGATCCCTCGCGTTCTAGGAGCCCGTCCACATGAAGCAGTTCAAGCTCCCCGACGTCGGCGAGGGCCTCACCGAGGCCGAGATCGTGTCGTGGAAGGTCAAGCCCGGCGACACGGTCAAGGTCAACGAGATCGTCGTCGAGATCGAGACGGCCAAGTCGCTCGTGGAGCTTCCCTCGCCGTTCGCGGGTGTCGTCGGCGAGCTGCTCGTGCCGGAGGGCACGACGGTCGACGTCGGGACGCCGATCATCACCGTCGACGACGGCACCGGCGATGCGCCCGCCGCGCCGCCGCGCGACGACATGGCTCCCGCCGGTTCCGGCGGACGACACCGCGATCGGGACGCCGGCCGAGGACCAGGCCGTTGAGGCTGGCCTGATCGGCGGCCCGGCACCTGGCGGCCGTACGTCGGTGCTGGTGGGCTACGGCCCACGGACGACGAGCGCGACCCGGCGTCCTCGCAAGGGTGCCGGCGACAAGTCCGCGGCCCGCGCCGCCACCCCTGCCGCGGCGTCGGCGGCGGCGGCGCAGCAGGCGGTGCAGACCTCGATGATGACGACGCCGACCCCGGTGCGCGAGCCGGAGCTGGAGAACGTCGCGGACTCCGTGCCCGCGCACACCGTCGAGTCCGGGTCGAACGGCGCCGGCGCCAAGGCCCTGGCCAAGCCACCTGTGCGCAAGCTGGCCAAGGACCTCGGTGTCGACCTGACCACCGTCACTCCGTCCGGCGACGGAGGCGTCGTGACCCGCGCCGACGTCGAGGCGGCGGCCTCCGGGACCGCACCGGCGGCTCCGGGGCAGCCCAGCGGACGCCGGGTCAGCGCGAGACCCGCGTCCCCGTCAAGGGTGTGCGGAAGATGACCGCCCAGGCGATGGTGACGAGCGCGTTCACCGCGCCGCACGTGACCGAGTGGGTCACCGTCGACGTGACCCGCACGATGGACCTGGTCGAGCGGCTCCGGAGCGACCGGGAGTTCCGCGACGTCAAGGTGTCGCCGCTGCTTCTCGTCGCGAAGGCACTGCTGCTCGCCGTACGGCGCAACCCCGAGATCAACGCCGCGTGGGACGAGGCAGCGCAGGAGATCGTGCTCAAGCACTACGTGAACCTGGGCATCGCCGCGGCCACCCCGCGCGGGCTCGTCGTGCCGAACATCAAGGACGCCGACCAGATGTCGCTGCGGGAGCTTGCCGAGGCGATGCAGTCGTTGACAGCCACCGCGCGCGAAGGGCGCACCCAACCGGGCGAGATGTCCGGCGGGACGATGACCATCACCAACGTCGGCGTCTTCGGTGTGGACGCGGGCACCCCGATCCTCAACCCCGGCGAGTCGGCGATCCTGTGCTTCGGTGCCGTCCGGGACATGCCGTGGGTCGTCGACGGCGAGATCGTCGTCCGCAAGGTCACCCAGCTCGCGCTGTCCTTCGACCACCGGCTGGTCGACGGTCAGCTCGGCTCGATGTTCCTCGCCGACATCGCCAGGGTGCTGGAGGACCCGGCGACCGCGCTGCTCTGGTAGGTCCGGCGCCCCGCGCGTTGACCACGTAAACGTGGTCAACGCACACTTCGCGAGGCACCGACGCCTTGCGTAGCGGCATGTCGCCCCGCGGAGCGGTCGCCGGCCGGTCGTCTCAGCCGGCGGCCTCCACCTCGCGCCAGAAGGCGTCGACCCGGGCGTTGAACTCCTGCGGGCTCTCCTGGAACGGCTGGTGGGCCTCGCCCGGCCACAGCTCGAACCGGGCGCCCGGGATCCCGTCGGCGACGACCCGTCCCGAGCTGGCGGCGGCATCGCGATGTCCAGCTCACCGGCGAGCACCAGTGTCGGCGCGGCGATGTCCGGGAGCCGGTCCGCCGTCTGGTGGTCGACGAGGGCCTCGATGGTCCGCTGGATCGCCTCGGTCGACGCCGGGTGGGGGAATGCGAGCGACTCCTCGATGAGCTGGTCGACCGAGCCCGGCCGTGTGCGCACGATGGGTGTAGATCCACAGCAGGAACGCACTCCTGGAACGCGCGCTCGCTCGGCGCCGCCTCCGCCAGCCAGCTCCAGAACGCGACCATGCGCCGGGCGTACGGGTCGAACCTGGCCCAGGTGCCCACGAGCACGAGGCTGCGGACGAGGTCCGGCTGCCGGAGCGCCAGCTCCTGGGCGATCATGCTCCCGCCGGAGAAGCCCACGACATGGGCCCGTTCGATGTCGAGGGTCTGCAGCACTGCCGCCGCGTCGTCGGCCATCTGGGCCACCGAGAGCGGGCCGTCGGGCAGGGGTGAGCGCCCCGCGCCCCGGTTGTCGAACGCCGTGAGCCGGTAGCGGTCGCAGAGCCCGCCGAGCTGAGCCTCCCAGACCTCCGCCGGGTCACCGAGCCCGGCGATCAGCAGCACGTCGGGGCCGGCCCCTCGCTGCTCCACCCAGAGCTCAGCAGACCCGGCACGGAGCCGTCGCCCGCGGGTCTCTGTCACCGTCGATGTGCTGGACATCCTTCGTCCTCCTCTGTCGGACCGGGCTCGTCCCGGCGCACCCCGACGGTGCTGACGACGCTGGCACCGCGGTGGCATCCTGCTGTCAGGGCGGGTGAGGGAGGGTGCGCTGCGATGCAGTTCCGCGTCCTCGGCCCGCTGGAGGTGGAGACCGACGCCGGCACCGTCACCGTCACCGGTGCCCGCCCACGGGCACTGCTCGTCGCGCTGCTTCTCGCGCCGAGAGTGGTCGTCCCGGTCCATCGGCTGACCGAGGCCGTGTGGGGTGACGACCCCCCGGTGCACGCGGAGGGAGCCGTCCAGACCACCGTGGCCAGGCTGCGACGGGCCCTCGGGTCGGCTGCTGCCTGCGTCGTCACCAAGCCGCCTGGCTACCTGCTCGCGGTGGACGACGAGGCAGTCGACGCCGCCCTGTTCGAGAGCCTCTGTCGGGCCGGGCGGACCTCGCTCCCGGCCCCCAGCAGGCGGCCGCTCTGCTGGACCAGGCCCTTGAGCTCTGGCGTGGTCCCGCCTACGGCGAGTTCGCCGAGACGTTCGCGGCCGCGGCGGCCACCCGGCTGGACGAGCTGCACGTGACGGCCCGCGAGAACCGCACGTCTCTCGAGCTCCGGCTGGGCCACGGTCACGACGCCGCCGCCGAGGCCGCCGACCTGTCCGCCTCCCATCCCCTGCGCGAGCGGCCGGTCGAGCTGCTCATGCGCGCCCAGCACGCAACCGGCCGGACTGCCGAGGCCCTCGTGACGTACGACCGGTACCGCGTCCCGGCTCGCCGACGAGCTCGGGATCGACCCGTCCGTCGCGCTGCGCGACCTGCACACCGCGATCCTGCGCGACGAGCTGCCGGCCATCGCCGAGCAGCCGGCGGCACCACTGCCGGTGCGACCGGGGCACGACCTCCCGGCGAGACCGTCCGAGCTCCTCGGTCGCGACGACGAGCTGGCCGACCTGCAGGCAGCCCTGCTTGACGCACCGCGTCCTGACCCTGTGGGGCCCGGTGGTATCGGAAAGACCCGGGTGGCGCTCGAGCTCGCACACCGGACGGCGGACTCGGGCACGCGGGCGTGGTGGGTCGACCTGGTTCCCGTGACACCGGCCGGCTTGATGGCCGCGATCGCGGGAGCCGTCGGTGTCGAGCATCCGCCGGACCCGGCAGCGTTCGCGGCCGCCGTAGCCGCCCACCGCGGGCTCCTTGTGCTGGACAACGCCGAGCACCTGCTCGACCCGGTGGCCGGGTTCACGGAACGGCTGGCGGCCGGCGCGCCGGGGATCTCCGTCCTGGTCACCAGCCGGGAACGGCTGGCGGTCGACGCCGAGACCGTGCGGCTCCTCCCGCCGCTGGCGCTGCCTCCGGACGCGAGCACCGACACCCCCGCGGTGCGCCTGTTCCTGAGCCGGGCCGGCTGGGCGGACCAGGCGCTGCCGCCGGACCAGCTGGCCCTGGTCGTGGAGACCTGCCGGCGGCTCGACGGGTTGCCGCTGGCGATCGAGCTGGCGGCGTCCCGCGCTGCGTCCCTCGGCCTGCAGGCGGTGACCGAGCGGCTCGGGGACCGGCTCGACCTGCTCGGCGGCGGCCGGCGCACCTCCTCCGACCGCCACCGCACGCTGCGTACGGTGCTGGACTGGTCGCACGGTCAGCTCACCGAAGGCGAATCCGAGCTGTTCGCCCGGCTCGCCGTCTTCCCCGCCCGGTTCTCCCTCGGCGACGCGGAGGCGGTCTGCGCTGATGACCAGCTGCCCCGGGCTTCGGTCGCCCCACTACTCGCCCGCCTGGTGGAGCAGTCACTCGTGCAGTCGGCGGGCGGCCGGTTCTGGCTGCTCGAGACCCTGCGGGCGTACGCCGCTGAACGGCTGGGCCCCGGGCCGTTGGACGGCCTGCGCGGCCGACACGCGCAGCACACCGCCGACCGGCTTCGAACCCTGAACGCCGGCCTGTGGAGCGACCGGGAGCCGGAGACGGTGAGGGAGGTGTTCGCGATGCTGCCCGACCTCCAGCAGGCATGGGAGCAGGCGGCCGCCGCCGACCGGCCATTGGCGCTGCGGATGGCCGGCGACGTCTTCGACTTCGCGTACCCACGGCAGCGACTCGACCTCCTGCAGTGGGCGTCGACCGCCGTGACCTGGGACCTGGAGACACCGGACCTGCCGGCCGCGCTGCGAGCCGCCGCCTGTGCCGCCTGGGCGTCCGGCCGGATGGACGAGGCGGCGGCGCACGTCGACCGCGGCTACGCCTTGACAGGCGGCTCCGCCGGCGCGACAGGCGCCGCCCTGCCCGACCTGCTCGACGTGCGGGCCGACCTTGACATGTTCTCCGGCCGGGGCGAGCAGGCCGTTCGTGGCTACCAGGAGGTGGCCCGCCTCCGCGAGGAGCGCGGCGACGTCGTGCACGCGTTGTCGGCCGAGATCGCCGCGGAACAGGCGCGCTCCTACGGGCCGAACCGCGGCCAGGTCCTGACCGCGCTGCCCGACCTGCTGTCCAGAGCAGAGCGATTCGGCAACCCGACGGTCCTCTGCTTCGCCTACTTCCTCGCCGGTGAGCTCTGGCGCGACGACGACCTGCAGCGATCGCTCGACGCTTTCGCCACGAGCTCTGCCCATGGGCGCCGGGCCGACAGCCAGCTGTTCCTGATGATGGCCGAGACGGCCCGGTTGGCGTTGCTCGCGGCCCGCGGACCGACCGACGACGCGCTGCGCGCGTGTGACGACGTACTCGAGCGCTGGGAGGACCTGGGTAACCGCGCGGCGCAGTGGTGGTCTCTGCTGCAGGTCGTCGTTCTTCTCGATCGGGTGGGCAACGGGCACGACGCCGCCCTCCTGGCAGGAGCCGAGAGGTCCGCGCGCGAGCGGATGGAAACCTTCTCCGGCCCTGGACGGGCGCTTCGACGTGCGCCTGCGGGAGGTCGTCGACGGGCTGGCCCGACAGCACCCCGCCGCGCTGGGCAGCGGCGCGCAGCTCCGCCTCGCCGATGCCACTCTCGCTGGCCCGCAGCTCGATCCGGTCTCTACAACCCGTGACCGGGAAACGAACCGGTTTCGCCGTCGCGCACGACAGGGGTGGTGAATCAACCCGCCCGTCGGAAGGCGCCACCATGAATGTCCCTCGTCGTCACCTGGCCGTGGTCGCCGCCCTCGGCGCTGCCCTGACCGTCGCTGCGGGATCGACGCTGCCGGCCGGAGCCGCAGCGGAACCGGTGTCGGCAGGCGGGAACTTCGCGCTGCCAGGAGGCACCAACGCCGTCGTCACCTACGACGCCGTCCAGGTCCCGGTGGGGGCGCAGGTGCAGGTCCACACGGTCGAGACACCGAACAACAAGACGATCGTGACCCTGCACGCCTGGGGGCTGCTCCCGAACGAGTCCTACGGCGCGCACGCGCACTACCGGTCCTGTGGCGCGACGGGTGCAGCCGCCGGAGCGCACTACCAGAACGTGGTCGACCCGGCGACCGGCGGCGACGAGACGGTCGTGTCGAAGAACGACGACTACGCCAACCCGGACAACGAGGTCTGGTTGGACCTCGCGACCAACGCCTCCGGCAACGGCCGGGCGCAGACGGTGGTCGACTGGACGTTCCGTGCCCGGGCGGACGGCTCACCCAGGTCGGTCATCCTGCACGTCAACGCCACCAGCCCGGGTCCCGTCCCCGACCCGGGGAACGCCGGCGCCCGGCTGGCCTGCGTGACCGTTCCCTTCTGATCCCGGTGCAGGCAACGGTGCAGGCAGCCAGAGTGATACCCGTGCCCCGGACCGGCGACCCCGAGCGCCCTGACGCGGTCAGCGACGCGGACCTCGTCCGCGCCGTCGCCGACGGCGACCGGCGGGCCCTCGAGCTGCTGTACGCGAGGCACGCACCGTGGCTCGTCCTGCGGCTCACCCGGCGGTGCAACGACCCGCACCTGGTCGACGAGGCGGTGCAGGACACCTTCGTCGCGCTCTGGCGCGGCGCCCGCCGGTGGGACGGCCGGGGCGAGGTCGCCGCGTGGGTGTGGGGCATCGGCATCCGTCGGCTGATCGACCAGCTGCGTCGGCGACCGGCCGCCACGGCCGAGCTCACCGAGGCCGTCCACGGCACCGAGCCGTCGGCAGAGGAGCGAGTCCTGCTGGGCGTCGAGCACGGCGACCTGGCCGGCGTACTGCAGGGGCTCTCGCCTGAGCTGCGGGCGGTGGTCCAGGCCACCGTCCTGGACGGGCTGAGCACCCGCGAGGCGGCCCGGCTGCTGGGCATCCCGGCCGGAACAGTCAAGACCCGGATGATGCGCGCGAAGGCGCAGATGCGAGAGGCACTGGCATGAGCTGGCACGTGGACGAGCAGTCCCTCGCGCGCTACGCCGCGGGGCAGGCCGGCGCGGTCTCGGCGGCCTCGACGGAGGCGCACCTGACGTCGTGCGACGTGTGCCGGGCGCGACTCGCACCAGCCGTTCCCGCCGACCGGCTCGAGGCCATCTGGGCGGAGGTGACGGAGCGGGTGGACACCGGCGGGCTTCCGTGGTTCGAGCGGGTCCTCGTCCGGGTCGGTGTGCGACAGGACACCGCCCGGCTGCTCGCCGCGACGCCGTCCCTGGGCACCGCCTGGTTGACCGCGGTCGCGGGTGCCGCGGTCTTCGCGGCCGCGGCGTCGGACACCTCGCCCCGCGGTCTGTTCCTCTACCTGACGCTGGCTCCGATGCTCCCCGTGGCGGGGGTCGCGGCGGCCTACGGTCGGCACGCGGACCCGGCGTACGAGCTCGCCGTCGCGTCGCCGTACTCCATGCTCCGGCTTCTCCTGGTGCGGTCGGTGGCGGTCGTCGGCTCCACCCTCGTGCTCACCGCCGCGGGCGGCGTCCTGCTCGCGGACGCCGGCTGGCAGGCGGCCGGTTGGCTGCTGCCGGCTCTCGCGCTGTCCGTCCTGACGCTGGTGCTGTCCGCCAGGGTGGCGCCGGTGTGGGCTGCGACCGGGCTGCTGGGTGCGTGGGTCACGACCGTCTTCGCCGCATGGCGTGGTACGGACTCACCGGTGGCCGCGTTCGGGCCGGCCGGGCAGGCCGTTGCCACCGCGGTCATCCTCACCGGGGTCCTGGTGCTGTACGGCCAGCGCACTCTGTTCGCCTTCGACACGAGGAGATCCGCATGAGCGAGGTGCGCGTCCAGGACGTCACCAAGAGGTTCGGCCGCACCACGGCGCTGGACGGGCTGTCGTTCACCGCGGGCACCGGGGTCACCGGCCTCCTGGGGCCGAACGGCGCCGGGAAGACGACGCTGCTCCGGATGCTGGCCACGGTGCTCGCACCCGACACCGGGCGGCTCCAGCTCCTCGGCCGCGACCCGCAGGACGCCTCCGACCGGCTGGAGATCCGCCGCCGGCTCGGGTACCTGCCGCAGGAGCCGGGGTTCCACCGCGGTTTCACGGTGTTCGAGTTCGTGGACTACGTGGCGATCCTGAAGGAGATGACGGACCGCCGCGCGCGGCACGACGAGGTGCGCCGGGTCGTCGACCTGGTCGGGCTCTCCGACGTGTCAGGTCGCAGGATCCGCGCACTCTCGGGGGGCATGCGGCGCCGAGTCGGGGTCGCGCAGGCAATCCTCGGGGACCCGGAGCTGGTGGTGCTCGACGAGCCGACCGCCGGGCTGGACCCGGAGCAGCGGCTGCGGTTCCGCGACCTGGTGTCCCGCATCGGCGAGGGGCGCTCGGTCCTCCTCTCGACCCACCAGACCGAGGACGTCGCGGCACTGTGCCCGCACGTGGTGGTCGTCGACGCCGGTCGCGCCGTCTTCGACGGCACACCCGCTGCCCTCACCGCCACGGCGGAGGGAATGGTCTGGTGCTCGACCGAGCGCTCTCCCGGTGCCCGCCTCGCCTGGCGCACGGCGGACGGTGACGTGCGCAACATCGGCGATGCGGCACCCGCGGGGACCCGACTCGTCCGGCCGACCCTGGAGGACGCGTACCTGCTCCTCGTCGGTGACCGAGCCCCTGGGGCGGTGGCCGCATGACCGAGCTGCTGGTGTCCGGCGCAAGCGCCTCGGAGCACGCGGTCCCGGGAGGCCACGCGGCCCGCGCTGTCGGTGAGCTCGCCCGGCTCCATGCCCGGCGGATGGTGCGTCATCCGGTCGTGCTCGTCGGGCTCGCCTGGGTCGCCGTGGCGATGGGCTTCGGCGCTCCCGACACTCCGTACGAGGAGTACTCCGGCGTCACCGGCCTCGTCGCCTTCTTCATCGGTCCGCTCGCGTTCTTCGCGGCGAACCTGGTCGCCAGCTCGGAACGCCGGTCGGGGGCCGACGACTGGACGGGAGCCCTCTCCATGCCGGAGCGTGACCGGACGCTGGCCCTGCTCGTCGCCGCGCTTGCCCCGGCCGGTCTGGCGGCGGTGCTCAACCTGGTCCTGTACGCCGTCATCGCCGTGGACGGGCTCGCGATGCCCATCGTCTGGACGCACGTCGCGAGTGTGCCGCTGACCGTGCTCGGTGGCGCAGTCCTGGGCGTCACGGTCGCCAGGCTGCTGCCGTGGCCGGGCATGGCGCTGTTGGTCATGGTCGGCCTGGTCTCCTTCAACGTGTGGGTGTCCACCGTCGAGGACTACCTGGGCTTCTACGTCGACTTCGCCCAGTGGGAGGGCGGCGACGAGGTCCCGATGATGGAGCCTGGCAACGGATCCCTGCACCTGGTCTACCTGGGGGCGCTCGTCGCGCTGGCGGCCTGCGGCGCACTGTTGCGCGACGTCAGGCGGCGCATCATTCCCGTCGTCCTCGGCGGCGGCTTCGGCGTGCTCGTCCTCGTCGCCGGCACGCTGCAGCTGCCGACGTGACGGGGACCCGCGCGATGCAGCTCCGGACGTTGGCGCCGTTCCTCGTGCGCGTCGTCCGCTGGCAGCCGATCCCGGTTGCCGCCCTGCTGTCAGGGCTGCTGATCTGGTCCCAGTACGACGCCGTGACGTCGCCGAGCCACGCCGTCTGGGTGCTCCGGGGTGTGGCGCTGCTGCTGGCGGCTGCGGTGCCCTTCGGTCTGGACGACCGGACCCGGGCGACCCTGGCGGCCGTGCCGACGCCGCTGTGGTGGCGGGCCGGGCTGCGGCTCGGCGCGGTTCTGGTTCCGGCCGCGCTGGTCTGGGCGGCTGCTCTGGCACTTGTCGTCGGTCGCGTCGAGGGGTCGTTGCCGGCGACCGGCCTGACCCTCGAGGCAGGCGCCTTGCTGGTCACGGTGCTCGCGGTCGCCGGCGGTCTGGCCCGCTGGCGCGGTGTGACCGACCCCGGAACGGTGACCTCCCCGGTGGTGGTCGCCGCTGGCCCTCCTCCTGCCCGTCCTGCCGGAGCAGGTCGCGATGGCATCCCTTCCGGGGCCGGGATGGGACGCGGCTCATCAGCGGTGGGCGGTGCTGCTCGCACTGGCCGGTGGACTGCTCGCGGTGTCCCTGCGCGACCCCGGCCGGAGCCGACCACGGCTAGCCTCGAGACCATGGGGCTCGTCTTCGCGCTGACGTTGCCCGGCCTGGTGGTCCTGCTGCTCCTCGTGGCCTTCGTCGATCAGGCGCTCCTGCGGCTGCGCGGGCGCGGCATCGTCCCGTGGCGGCGGGACACCCCGGTGTCCTCCACCGGCTTCGACCTCCTGCACGCTGCGTTGTCACCGGGCAAGCAGCACGAGCTCGACCAGCGCAGCTCCCAGGACTGGTCCGCGACGACGAGGAGGAGGGCGCGCCGCCGCGCAGCCGGATCGACTTCGCCGCTCGTGTGGCCCGCCTGCACCTCACGGAGCGCGTGCGAGGCTAAGCCCATGAAGGTGCACCTCGTCCAGCTGGCCTACTCCGACGACGAGCCGCTCGCCGAGCGCACCAGCCGCGTCGCGGCGCTGGTCCGCGCCCAGCGAGGTGCCGACCTCGTCGTCCTCCCCGAGCTGTGGCCGCAAGGTGGGTTCTCCTACGAGCGGTGGGAGGCGGAGGCGCAGCCGCTGGACGGCTCGGTCGTCGAGGCGCTGCGAGAGGCGGCCCGCGACATCGGGGCGACGGTCCACATGGGGTCGCTCGTCGAGCGGGATGAGGCCGGCCGGCTGTTCAACACCTCGGTCCTCGCTCGGACCTGACGGCGGGATCCTGACGACGTACCGCAAGATCCACCTCTTCGGCTTCGGCGACGGCGAGCCCAAGCACCTGACCGCGGGCGACGGCCCCGTCGTGCACGACAAGCTCGGTCTGGCGACCTGTTACGACCTGCGCTTCCCCGAGCAGTTCCGGCTGTTGCTCGACCTGGGGGCAGAGGTCGTCCTGCTGGTCGCGGCGTGGCCCGCCAAGCGCGTCTCGCACTGGCGGCTGCTGGCGCAGGCGCGCGCGGTGGAGAACCAGTCGTACGTCGTCGCCTGCAACACCGCGGGCACGCACGCCGGTGTGCCGATGGGTGCGCAGTCGATGGTCGTCGACCCCTGGGGCGTCGTCGTGGCCGAGGCGCCGGGGACGGCGAGCAGGTGCTCGCGGTCGACCTCGACCTGGACCTGGTCGGCGCGACGCGGACGTCGTTCCCGGTCATCGGTGACCGCAGGCTCTGAGCGGCGTCAGGCGGGCGTAGTCGTCGACGCAGGCAGCTTCCAGGGCCGGGAGCTCGTCGGCGTCCCGCTCCCCGGTCTGGACCTCGCCGAGGAGGAGCTGGCTCAGGTCGAACCCGACCGGCCCCCTGCCCCAGAACCCGAAGTCGATGAGGACGAAGCCGTCCTCCTCGGCGCCGCGCCGGACGAGCAGGTTGCGGGTGCAGGCGTCGCCGTGGAACGTGGCGAGCGGCACCTGGTCCAGCTCATCGAGCATGGCCGGCACCCGACCGGCCGCCGTGCGCAGGTCGTCCCTCAGCCGGTTGTCGAAGGCGGCGGCCATCACCGGGTGAGACCACAGGTCCTCGTCGTGCAGAGCGGGCAACACCTGGTGGGTGAGTCGTCCCGCGGCGTAGGTGCGCGGCACGTTGCCGATGTCACCGATCGCCGAAAGCGGCGCCACGTCGGCGCTCGCAGCCAGACGGCCCATGAGGTATGCCGCGTGCGAGAAGCGCCGTGCGTCCCAGCGGACCGGCACCGCCTCGACGGCATCCAGCCAGATCGCCGCGCTCAGCTGGTCGAGCTCGACCACAGCTCGGGCGGCAGGCATGGACAGGCCGGCCGGCAGGCGGTCCCCCAGGTCGCTGGCGTAGACGTCCGGCTCGCGGCGCCACGGCACCGAGGCGATCGCGACCTCGCGGAGCTCGGTGGGCACGAGCGCGAAGAAGGGCGACCGCTCCCAGGACTGCACCACCTTGACGAAGAACCGGTACGGCATCGACGTGTCGCCGCAGCGTGCCTTCCCGTGCACCCAGAACCGGCCGGCGGTGGTCAGGGCCTCGAGGTCGTACGGCGCCACCTCCGCAACGGCGGACAGCAGCTCCACCCGTGCGACGCCCAGCTGCGCCGCAACCATCTCTGCCAGCACGTCGTCATCGACGTCCGCCGTGCCCAGGGCCGTCCGTTGCTCCACGGTCAATCCTCAAAAGGTAAGGTGCCTTTCCTGTCTTCATGAAGGTAAGGTTGCTTTATGACCCGCGTCAACCCTCACGATCTGCCGCCCGTCCCGGAGTGGGTCGATCTGCACGCGGTGGCGCTGAGCGGCCGCTTGATCGAGGAGGTGCGGGCCACCTTCGCCGCGGAGGACTGGGGCGGCCTCCGGCAGTCGCACTTCCGGTTCCTGTCCTACGTCCCGCCGGGAGGGATCAGTGTCACGGAGCTCGCCGTGCTGCTCGGGATGACGAAGCAGGCGGCGGGACAGTTCGTGACCCAGATGGAGGGCACCGGACATCTCGAGACCCGCACAGATCCCGACGACCGACGGGTGCGCCTGGTCGCCAGGACGGCCCTCGGCGACCGTACGGTCAAGGCCGTGATCGCCCGGATCCGACGGATCGAGCGGTCGTGGGCCCGCCGGGTCGGCGCCGAGCGCTACGAGCAGTTCCTCGAGGTGCTCACCGACATCGCCCGGCCCGGAGGCGGGCGGGCCGGCTGACGTCGGTCGGAAGCCGGGCCGGTGCTGTCCCGGACCACCAGCTCGGTGGGCAGCACCACGTGGCGTACCCGCGGCGGCTTGCCCTGCTGGGCCCGCTCGATCGCCTCGATCAGGGCGGCGGCCGCGGCCCGCCCCTTCTCGGCCACCGGCTGGCGCACGGTGGTGAGCTCAGGGCGCATCCGTCGCGCCAGCGGGCTGTCGTCGAAGCCGACAACGGACAAGTCCTCCGGGACGCGAAGTCCTGCGTCCTCGGCCGCCCGGACGACCCAGTGGGCCATCACGTCGGCGAAGCAGAGGATCGCGGTGGGTCGGTCGTCTCGGTCCAGCAGGACGCGGGCCGCCTGGTAGGCCGCCTTCCTCCCGGACGAGAACCTCCCGGACGACCAGCGGTTCGATGCCTGCCTCGCTCAGGGCGTCGGTCCATCCGAGCATCCGCGCCCGCGCGACGTGGTGCTCGCTGGCGGTCTGCGCCGGGACCAGCACGCCATGCGGGCCGGCATGCTCGGCGGTCAGGATCCCGATCCTCCGGTGGCCGAGGTCGACGAGGTGCTGGGCAGCGGCCCGGGCGCCCACCCGGTCGTCGACATTGACGCTCGGCGCGTCGGCCGGCGGTTCCTGGTCGACGAAGACCAGCGGCATTCCGCGACGGGACAGCCAGTCCACCGCCGCCGAGTCGAGGTCGCAGGAGTAGACGAGCGCCCCGTCCATCGGGACGTCGCGAGCCGGGACGAGGTCGCCGTGGGCCGACGAGGACAGCAGGGTGAGGGCGAGGCCGGTCGGCGCCAGCTGCTCGGTGATCGCGCCGAGGAAGCCGGTGGCGACCTCGTCGGTGAACGCGTAGCTGAGCGAGTCGGTCATCAGCACGCCGACCGACCCGGCGGTCCCGCGGGCGAGTGCCCGGGCCGCCGGGTCGGGCCCGGCGTACCCCAGCTCCTGGGCGGTGGCCAGGATCCTCGCCCGCAGGTGGGCGGAGAGCTGGTCGGGGCGGGAGAACGCGTTGGACACCGTCATCCGGCTGACGCCGACCTTGTCGGCGACCGTCTGCAGCGTCACCCGCCCCATGCGTCCACCCTTCTCGTCGTCGACAACCCTAGGCAGACGCCCCCGGCCGGCATCGGCCAGGCGGGCGCGACCCGGGCCGCGGCGCGGTGCAGCGCCGCGGCGGTGATGTGGCGTGTTCGACGCAGACGCGGCGCGCTCGCAGCGGCGTCCTGGGGACGACCGGGGCGTCCGGGCAGGGCGCTGCGCGCCTCGCTCACGCTGAGTCCCTGGTCGACGAGGAAGATGGAGATGGGGACGCTCATGACGGGTCCTTTCCGGGCTTGGTGGTGGTTTCTGTACCGCTACAGTAGCTCGGATCAACTGTACCGGTCAAGACCGCGCGGCCGGACTTTCTTCGACGACCTCCCGGCGAGCGCTCCCGACACGCCGGACTCGCCGGGCTCCGACCGGGCAGGTTCGCAGCGCTGGGGACGACGGGGCCGGCCGATCGGGCCCGCCCACGGCCACCGTCGGGCTCCGGGTCAGTGCGCCGCGAGGAACGCGAGCACCCGCTGCTGCAGGAGCCCGGCCGCGTCCTCGTCGTACGCCGGCAACGAGCTGTCGGCGAAGAGGTGCTGGTCACCGGGGTAGAGGAACAGCTCCGCATCGTCGGCCTCGGCGACGATCGCGCGGGCCGCCTCGATGTCGCCTTCGCCGACGAAGAACGGGTCCGCGTCCATCGCATGCACCTGGACGGGGACGCCGTCGGGCCAGGATCCGCCGAACTCCGAGACGGGGAGGGCGGAGTAGAAGAGCAGCGCGCCGCGGGCGCCCGCCCGGGTCTGGGCCAACGCCTGTGCCGGCATCACCCCGAGCGAGAAGCCGGCGTACACCAGCTCGGCGGGCAGGGCTTCCGCCGCCTTCACACCGCGCTCGAACACCTCACCGAACCCGATCTCCTTGGCGTAGCCGAGACCCTCGTCCAAGGTCTCGAAAGTGCGCCCGTCGTACAGGTCTGGGGTGTGCACGGTGTGCCCGGCGCCGCGGAGCTCGTCGGCGAAGGCGAGCACGCCGGAGGTCAGTCCTTGCGCGTGGTGGAACAGCAGAACCTCAGTCATCTCGGACTCCCGTGTCGGTGTGAGGGACAGATGATCCATGACACCAGGACGGTCCGACAGCGCGCGTGCCGGGCAGAATGTGACGGGTGACCAGTTCACGCGCCAGCAGCCGACCGCGGGTTCGTGCTCCGGAGCTCCAGGGACGCGCCTGGCTCAACACGGGCGGCAAGGAACTGAGCCTTGCAGCCCTCCGAGGTCGCATCGTCCTCCTGGACTTCTGGACGTTCTGCTGCATCAACTGCCTGCACGTCCTCGACGAGCTGCGGCCGCTCGAGGAGAAGTACGCCGACGTCCTCGTCACTGTCGGCGTCCACTCGCCGAAGTTCGCCCACGAGGCCGACCCGGTCGCTCTCGCGGCTGCCGTCGAGCGGTACGAGGTGCACCATCCGGTCCTCGACGACCCGGAGCTGGTCACCTGGTCCGCATACACGGCGCGGGCCTGGCCGACGCTGGTCGTGGTCGACCCCGAGGGGTACGTCGTGTCGCAGCTGTCCGGGGAGGGGCACGCGCATGCTCTGGACCGACTCGTCGGTGACCTGGTCGAGGAGCACGCCGCGAAGGGCACCCTGCACCGCGGCGACGGGCCGTACGTCCCTCCGCCGGCGCGTCGACGGAGCTGCGCTTCCCGGGGAAGGTCGTCCGGCTCCCCGGCGGGACGCTGCTGGTGTCGGACACCGGGCACCACTCGCTGGTCGAGCTGGCCGGCGACGGCGAGACCGTGCTGCGCCGCATCGGCTCGGGCGCGCGGGGCCTGGTGGACGGCGCTGCTGGTGCGGCTCGGTTCCGCGAGCCGCAGGGGCTGGTCCTGCTGCCGGCCGAGGTCGCTGCGACCGTCGGCTACGACGTCGTGGTGGCCGACACCGCCAACCACGCGCTACGCGGCGTCCGTCTCGAGTCCGGCGAGGTCACTCACGGTCGCAGGCACCGGCCGGCAAAGAATGCAGGGTGCTGCGGACAGCGCCGACCTGTCGTCGCCGTGGGATCTCGCCTGGTCGGACGACGAGGGCGCGGTCATCGTCGCGATGGCCGGAATCCACCAGCTGTGGCGCTTCGACCCCAGGGCTGGCTCCATCGCCGTGTGGGCGGGCACGTCGAACGAAGGGCTCGTGGACGGACCCCTGCACGAGACCTGGTTCGCGCAGACCTCGGGTCTCGCCGCCGACGGCCCGCGCCTGTGGCTCGCCGACTCCGAGACATCGTCGCTGCGCTTCGTCGAGAACGGCACGGTCGCCACCGCGGTGGGCGCAGGGCTGTTCGACTTCGGGCACGTCGACGGTCCGGCGGACACGGCGCTGCTGCAGCACCCGCTGGGTGTGACCGTCCTGCCGGACGGGTCGGTGGCGGTGTCCGACACGTACAACGGCGCGGTGCGGCGCTACGACCCGGCGAGCAACGCCGTCACGACCCTGCTCACCGGCCTGGCCGAGCCGAGCGACGCGTTCGTCGACGGTGAGCACCTGCTGGTCGTCGAGTCGGGCGCGCACCGGCTGACCCGGCTCCGGCTGCCGACCGAGGCGCTGGTCGTCGACGGGGTCGCGCAGCGCACCCACCGTCCGGTCACCGAGCTCAGCCCGGGTGAGGTCGACCTCGAGGTGCTGTTCACACCTCCCGCGGGCCAGAAGCTGGACGACCGCTACGGGCCCGCCACCCGGTTGGCTGTCACGGCGACGCCACCGGGGCTGCTCAAGGAGGGCCATGGCACCGGGCCGGAGCTCACCCGCCGGCTGACGCTGGACGCGCACGTCGGTGACGGAGTGCTGCACGTCGCGGCGATGGCGGCCTCCTGCGACGAGCCCGGCGACGGCGGGGCGGACTTCCCGGCGTGCCATGTGCACCAGCAGGACTGGGGGGTGCCGGTGCGGCTGGTCGACCGCGCGCCGGCGACCCTCGTGCTGCACCTCGCCGGCTGAGCGGCTGGCCGCGCCGCGGCGCCGGGTCCGACTGACCGTCGTCGTCAGCGGTCACGGACCGTCGGCAGCCGACGAGTCTGCCCGGCATAGCCAGGCCGGTGCACGTCCTGCTCGTACCACTCGTCGGTGCGGTCGGCGTAGGCGGCCGCGCGGCGGTCTGCGCGTCTCGGCCCGCGGGGCCGGTGCAGCACGACCTGCATCACGAGGAGAAGGACGCCGGACCAGATCAGGATCAGGCCGAGGTCCAGGACGTCGACGTAGCGCTCGACCTCCGCGGGCCACTGGACGCCGAACGCGGTGACGCCACCGAGGGCCATCAGCACCACGGCCGTGCCGATCGAGGCTCGGCCGACCGGGGAGCGTCGTGGGTGGGTCATTGGTCCCATTGGTCAGGTACCTCCGTACGGGCGACATGGCAAGGCCGGCGGTCCCCCGAGGGGCCGCCGGCCTGCTGCCTGCTAGACGCGGTCGTCGTAGACCCGGCGCTCCTCGACCACGTCACCACGGGAGCCGCGGTTGCGCGGACCCCAGATGAACGCGGTCATGATGAGCCCGATCAGGCCGACGATCATGAGGATGTAGCCGACGACGTTGATGTCCACGCCCGAGACGTCGAAGTTCACGGCGAAGGCGAGGATCGCGCCGACGGCGATCAGGAAGATGCTGACCCCGATGCCCATAGGAACCTCCCGGTTGAGCTGGCGGGTCGACCGGGCGGGCCGGCCGGGTGCGGGACGGCGGTTGCCGCCCTGCTGACAGCGGGGGTCTACCCGTGGCTACCCGGAAGGCAACCAGCCACCACCCGATCGGCTGACGGCACCGCGGTCAGGAACCCCACCGTAACGGGACATCCCGGGCAGACGTCACGCCGCCGTGCGCCCGGCAGTCGTCAGAACGCCTCTTCCGGGACCTCCATCAGCGCGCCGTCGATGCCCTCGGCGACGGCCCGGTGAGCGGCGAGCAGCGGCAGCGCCTGCTGGGCGAAGAACCTGGCGGCCGCGACCTTGCCCTGGTAGAACGCCTTGTCGCGCCCCTGGGCGCCCGCGTCGAGCGCGGCCTGAGCGATCACGGCCTGGCGCAGCAGCAGCCAGGCGGTGACCAGGTCGCCGCAGGCGAGCAGCAGCCGCGTCGTGTTCTGGCCGACCTTGTAGACGTTGGTCACGTCCTGCGCCGACGCGGTCAGCGCGCCGACCATCGTCCCGATGATCCCTTGGACGTCCTCGAGGGCCTTGGCGAGCAGGTCGCGCTCGGCGCGCAGCGCACCGTTGCCCTCGTCACCCTTGGCGAACTCCTGGATGTCGGTCATCAGCTTGGTCAGGGCCTGGCCCTTGTCCCGCACGATCTTGCGGAAGAAGAAGTCCATCCCCTGGATGGCCGTGGTGCCCTCGTACAGCGTGTCGATCTTGGCGTCCCGGATGTACTGCTCGACGGGATAGTCCTGCAGATAGCCCGAGCCGCCGTAGGTCTGCAGCGACTGCGACCCCAGCAGCTCGTAGGACTTCTCCGAGCCGAAGCCCTTCACGATCGGCAGCAGCAGGTCGTTGAGGCGCACGGCCAGGTCGTGATGCCGCGCTCTCGTCACCCGTCGCCTCGGCGACGGCGACCTCGTCCTGCACGGTCGCGGTGTAGAGGATCAGTGCGCGCATGCCCTCGGCGTAGGCCTTCTGCAGCATCAGCGACCGGCGTACGTCGGGATGGTGGGTGATCGGGACCCGGGGCGCGCTCTTGTCGGTCATCTGGGTCAGGTCGGGCCCCTGCAGGCGGGTCTTCGCGTAGTCGAGCGCGTTGAGGTATCCGGTCGACAAGGTGGCGATCGCCTTGGTGCCGACCATCATCCGGGCGAACTCGATCACCTTGAACATCTGCGCGATGCCGTCGTGGACGTCGCCGACGAGCCAGCCGACCGCCGGCTCGGTCTCACCGAAGGTGAGCTCGCAGGTCGTGGACGCCTTGAGCCCCATCTTGTGCTCGACGTTGGTGACGTAGACGCCGTTGCGCTCGCCGAGCTCGCCGGTGTCCCAGTCGAAGTGGAACTTCGGGACGATGAACAGGGACAGCCCCTTGGTGCCGGGTCCGGCGCCTTCGGGACGGGCCAGCACCAGGTGCACGATGTTGTCCGTCATGTCGTGCTCTGCCGAGGTGATGAAGCGCTTCACGCCCTCGATGTGCCAGGTGCCGTCCGGCTGCTGAACCGCCTTGCTGCGGCCGGCCCCGACGTCGGAGCCGGCGTCCGGCTCGGTGAGCACCATGGTCGCGCCCCACCGGCCGTCGACCATCCGCTGGGCGACCTTGTGCTGCTCCTCGGTGCCGAGCCGGTAGATCACGTGAGCGAAGGCCATGCCGGACGAGTACATGTGCACGGCCGGGTTGGACCCGAGGACCAGCTCGGCGACCGCCCAGCGCAGGCTCGGCGGGCAGACGGTGCCGCCCAGCTCCTCGGGGAGGTCCAGCCGCCACCACTCGGCGTCCATGTAGGCCTGGAACGACTTCGCGAAGCCGGCGGGCATCGTCACCGACCGGGTGGCCGGGTCGTAGACCGGCGGGTTGCGGTCGGAGTCCATGCAGCGACTCGGCCAGCTCGTTGGTCGCCAGGCGCTCCACCTCGCCCAGGATGCTGCGCGCCGTGTCCTCGTCGATCTCCGCGTACGGTCCGCTGCCCAGGACCTGCTGGCGGCCGAAGACCTCGAACAGGTTGAACTCGATGTCGCGCAGGTTGCTCTTGTAGTGGCCCATCGCAGGCGCAGTCCCTTCGACAACTCGGTCCGGCTGGCGTGCTACTCGTCGGTAACAACGATGATGCTACTCGTGAGTAACGTTTGGCAAGGCCATCGGCCGAAACCGGCTCGGCCGGGGGATCGGGGGACGCCAGGCGACGCTAGGCAACCCCGGCGCGACGTGGCACGATCTCGCCGGTGACCAGCAGTCCCGCCACGGCGCAACGCTTGCGCGACCTCGCGCTGCTGCGCCGCGTCCGCGACCGGATCGACCGGGAGTACGCGCAGCCGCTGGACGTCGAGGCGCTTGCCCGGGGCGTCAACATGTCGGGTGGGCACCTCAGCCGCCAGTTCCGGCTCGCCTACGGCGAGTCGCCGTACGCCTACCTGATGACCCGGCGCATCGAGCGCGCGATGGCGCTGCTGCGTCGAGGCGACCTCAGCGTCACCGAGGTCTGCTTCGCTGTCGGATGCTCGTCACTGGGCACGTTCAGCACGCGCTTCACCGAGCTGGTCGGTGTGCCGCCCAGCGTCTACCGGCGCGAACAGGCGCGGGGAACGGCGGGCATGCCGCCGTGCGTCGTGAAGCAGGTGACCAGACCGATCAGGAATCGAGAAGCACCGGCCCCCGAGCCGCACCTAGCCTGACCGCTCATGAACCTCACCATTCACACGAGCGTCCTCCCGCACGACGACCCGGACGCGTCCCTGGCCTTCTACCGCGACATCCTCGGCTTCGAGGTCCGGACCGACGTCGGAGACGGGACGATGCGCTGGATCACGGTCGGCCCCGTCGGCCAGCCCGACACGTCCATCCTCCTGGCGCCGCCGGCCGCAGACCCCGGCATCACCGACGACGAGCGCCGCACCATCGCCGAGATGATGGCCAAGGGCACCTACGGCTGGATCCTGCTGGCCACCAAGGACCTCGACGGCGTCTTCGAGAAGGTGGAGGCCAGCGACGCCGAGGTCGTCCAGGAGCCGACCGAGCAGCCGTACGGCGTCCGCGACTGCGCCTTCCGCGACCCGGCCGGCAACATGGTCCGCATCCAACAGCTGCGCTGAACCTCATCCACTATCGCAAGCCCGGCTGACAGGAAAGCCCACGGGCGCCACCCCTCGCGTTTCATGATCGTGAGGGGGATCAGGCCTCCGCAGGGCCCGAATCCCCTCACGATCATGAGGCGTCGGCGTGGCAAGCGATGAATGGCGCCTCAACAGGCTGCTGAGACGGGACCGATCTCAGGTGCATCCTCACGACGTGCCCTCGATGCGCCGACGCCTCGTCCCCGCCGCCTACCGGCCGGTGCTCGGCAACCGGGTGTTCCGGCGGCTGATCCTCGGCTTCGGTGTCTCGTACCTCGGGGACGGGATGAGCTTCGTCGCGGTGGCGTGGCTCGCGATCGAGCTCGCGCCGCAGGAGACTGCCGGGCTGTGGGTCGGTGGCGCGGTGGCCGCCTACACGTTGCCGGGCGTTGTGGGCGCGCTGGTGTTCGGTCGCCGCCTGCGCCGGATGCCCGCCAAGCGCCTGCTCCTCATGGACAACGTGGTGCGCGGCGTGTTCCTCGGCGCCGTACCGCTCTTCTGGCTGGCCGGACTGCTGGCCCTGCCGACGTACGTCGTGCTGCTCGCGGTCTCGTCCCTGCTGCACGCGTTGGGCACTGCGGGCAAGTACACCCTGCTGGCCGAGCTGCTGCCCGGCGAGCAGCGGCTCGCCGCGAACACCGTCGTCACCTCGCTCAACTTCGCTGGCACTATCGCGGGGCCGGCGATCGCGGGAGTGCTGGTGACGTACGTGAGCGCCGCACTCGTGCTCGGCCTGGACGCTCTCACCTACGTGTTCCTCGCCGTGCTCGTCGTGCGCACCCGGCTGCCGGAGTCGGGGCACGTCGCCGCCCCGGTCGACCAGGCGGCTGCCCGCGGCGGACTCGCGTTGCTGCGCTCCCATCCGGAGCTGCTCGGGCTGTTGACACTCACCTGGTTCTTCAACCTGCTGTACGGCTCGGTCGAGGTCGCGCTGCCCTTGCACGTCACCGACGACCTGCACGCACCGGGCACGCTGCTCGGCCTCTACTGGATGCTGTTCGGCGTCGGTGCGGTGATCGGCGGGCTCTCGATCGGCGCGCTGCGGCAGCTGCCGCTCTGGCCGGTGACGGTCGGCATCGTCGTCGCCTGGGGGCTCGCGCTGCTGCCGTTCGGGTTCGACGTCCCGACGGCCGTCACCGTTGCGTGCTTCACGCTCGGCGGCGCGATCTACGGACCGTTCGTAGCGCTCTCGGTGACGCTGATGCAGGCGAAGGCGCCACCGCAGCACCTGGCCGCGATGCTCGCAGCCCGCAGTGCGGTGCTGCTCACCGCCTCCCCGCTGGGCACCGCGCTCGGCGGACCGCTCACCACGGCGCTGGGCCCGCGCGCGACGCTCGGCGGCTCCGGACTCGCCACCGTGATGCTCGGCGCCATCGCGTGCGTCCTGCTGCTGGCCCGACGCAGGAACCAGAGCGCCGCAGCGACCCAGACCGGTCAGGAATCGAGAAGCGCCGGTCACTGAGCCGCACCTAGCGTGACCTCTGCCATCACCAATGCGACGATCAATACGATCAAGGGAGCGATGCTCGATGAAATCGATGACGTGTCAAGCAACTCGGTGGGCCGTGCGATCTCGCGCTGCACGGCAAGACCGCAAACGATGTCATCAAGGCGCAGGACAGCCATCTGCAAGAGATGGTCGCCAGTGGTGACGACACGCACAGGAGTGCGTTGAAGGAGATGCAGGGCAGGTGGAAGAACCCGCTAGCAGGCATGGGGTGGTACCGGAGGGCCAAGCGTGACTTTGCTGCTCTCCCAGAAGGCTGACGTGACCGCGAGCTGACGCGCGACGGCATTCCCGCGCAGCACAAGGAGAAATGATGAGCAAGGCCAACACCCAGTCGCCTGCGCCGAACGGTGCCGACAGCCACGACCTGATCCGCGTGCACGGAGCCCGCGAGAACAACCTCAAGGACGTCAGCGTCGAGCTGCCGAAGCGCCGGCTGACGGTGTTCACCGGCGTCTCCGGCTCGGGCAAGAGCTCGTTGGTGTTCGGCACGATCGCCGCGGAGTCGCAGCGGCTGATCAACGAGACCTACAGCGCCTTCGTCCAGGGCTTCATGCCGACGCTGTCGCGCCCGGAGGTCGATCTCCTGGAGGGGCTGACGACGGCGATCATCGTCGACCAGGAGCGGATGGGCTCGAACCCGCGGTCCACCGTCGGCACCGCGACCGACGCCTACGCGATGCTGCGCATCCTCTTCAGCCGGCTCGGGAAGCCGCACATCGGCTCGCCGACGGCGTTCTCGTTCAACGTCCCGACGCGGACGGCGAGCGGGGTGATGAGCACCGAGAAGTCCGGCGGCCGGGTCGAGAAGAACGTGGTGCGCAACGTCGTCTACCAGGGCGGCATGTGCCCGCGCTGCGAGGGCATGGGCTCGGTCTCCGACTTCGACCTCACCGCGCTGTACGACGACAGCAAGTCGCTGAGCGAGGGCGCGCTGACCGATCCCCGGCTACAGCATGGACGGCTGGTACGGCCGCATCTTCAGCGGAGCCGGCCTGCCCATGGACAAGCCGATCGGGAAGTACACCAAGAAGGAGCTCGACAAGCTGCTGTACGAGGAGCCGACCAAGATCAAGGTCGAGGGATCAACCTCACCTACGAGGGCCTCATCCCGAAGATCCAGAAGTCGATGCTGTCGAAGGACGTCGAGGCGATGCAGCCGCACGTCCGCGCCTTCGTCGAGCGGGCGATCACGTTCACGACCTGCCCCGAGTGCGACGGCACCCGGCTCAGCAAGGAGGCCAGGTCGTCGAAGATCAAGGGGAAGAACATCGCCGACCTCTGCGCGATGCAGATCAGCGACCTGGCCGACTGGGTCAGGACGGTCGACGAGCCGTCGGTCGCCCCGCTGCTCGCCGGGCTGCAGCACCTGCTCGACTCGTTCGCGGAGATCGGGCTCGGCTACCTCTCGCTCGACCGGCCGGCGGGGACGCTGTCCGGGGGAGAGTCGCAGCGCACCAAGATGATCCGCCATCTCGGGTCGTCGCTCACCGACGTCACCTACGTCTTCGACGAGCCCACGATCGGCCTGCACCCGCACGACATCGAGCGGATGAACCAGCTGCTGCTGCAGCTGCGCGACAAGGGCAACACCGTGCTCGTCGTGGAGCACAAGCCGGAGACCATCGCGATCGGCGACCACGTCGTCGACCTCGGTCCCGGCGCCGGCACCGCGGGAGGCACGGTCTGCTTCGAGGGGACCGTCGCGGGGCTGCGGAAGAGCGACACCACGACTGGTCGCCATCTCGACGACCGGGCGTCGCTCAAGGAGTCGGTGCGTACGTCGTCCGGCGCACTTGGAGGTCCGTGGCGCGTCGACCCACAACCTGCAGAACGTCGACGTCGACATCCCGCTCGGGGTGCTCTGCGTCCTCACCGGCGTCGCCGGCTCCGGCAAGAGCTCGCTGGTCCAGGGCTCGGTCGCCGGCCGGGACGGCGTGGTGGTCGTCGACCAGGGCGCGATCCGCGGCTCGCGACGGAGCAACCCGGCGACGTACAGCGGGCTGCTCGAGCCGGTGCGCAAGGCGTTCGCGAAAGCCAACGGCGTGAAGCCGGCGCTGTTCAGCTCCAACTCCGAGGGCGCCTGCCCGGCCTGCAACGGCGCCGGCGTGGTCTACACCGACCTGGGCGTGATGGCCACCGTGGCGACGACCTGCGAGGAGTGCGAGGGGAAGCGGTTCCAGGCGTCGGTGCTGGAGTACACGCTGGGCGGCCGGAACATCGCCGAGGTGCTCGCGATGTCGGTGACCGAGGCGACGGAGTTCTTCGGCGACGGCGACGCGGCGACGCCGGCCGCGCACAAGGTCCTCGACCGGCTGGCCGATGTCGGGCTCGGCTACCTCACGCTGGGGCAGCCGCTCACGACGCTGTCCGGCGGCGAGCGGCAACGGCTCAAGCTGGCCGCCCAGATGGCGGAGAAGGGCGACGTCTACGTCCTCGACGAGCCGACCACCGGCCTGCACCTCGCCGACGTCGAGCAACCTGCTCGGCCTGCTCGACCGTCTGGTCGACTCCGGAAAGTCGGTCCTCGTCATCGCGCACCACCAGGCGGTGATGGCGCACGCCGACTGGATCATCGACCTCGGTCCGGGCGCCGGCCACGACGGCGGACGGATCGTCTTCGAGGGCACGCCCGCCGACCTGGTCGCCGCCAAGAAGAAGACCCTCACCGGCGAGCACCTCGGGGCCTACGTCGGCACCTGACGCTCGCGGCACGCGGGGGCCAGTCGGTGTCAGCTGGTCGCAGCCGCGGGCGCGGCCGAGGCGCTCCAACCACGGCAGCCGGAGCGGGCGGCTCGGCCATTGGCTGATGTTGGATCGCCATGGGTCACATGGTGCACCCCCGGCGCCCCTCAGCGCGGAGGATCGGCCCGAGGCAGCCGGCGTACGGCGGGGAGGGCCGCGATGGCCAGCGCCGCCGACACCCCGAGTGCCGTCATGACGAACAGCGTCGGCCTGACACCGGCCGCGGCACTGACTCGCGCCGATCGCCAGGTTGCCGACCGGGATCAGCCCGGAGCTGGTCAGGTAGTCGTAGCTCGACACGCGGGACAGCGCCCGTTGCGGGACGTGCTCCTGCAGCGATGTCTCCCACAGCGTGAACGTCCCGGTGACGCACACGCCGGCGAGCACCTCGAGCCCGGCGATGGCCCACACATCGAGCCCGCTGCCGATGAAGGCCGCCTGGCACGACGCGCCCACGAGCATGAGGGAGGCGACGCGCAGCGCGAACCGCGGCCGCCATCTCAGCAGCAGCAGGTCGCCGAGCACCGAGCCCAGTCCGAAGCCGGCGGTGATGATCGCCCACGACTTCGCGCCGTCCATCTCCTCGGCCGCGAGAACCGGCCCCAGCACGAAGATCGCCGGCAGGACGATGACGTGGTAGGACGCCATCCCTGCCAGGAACGCTGTCACCCACCGGCGGCTGCGCACCTCGGCCCAGCCCTCCTTGAGGCTGGTGAGGAAGTGCGTGGTGGACGCCTCGGGGTCCTCGTCGTGCAGCACATCGGCGACCATCCGGGGTCGCAGCGGAACCAGGCAGGCGATCGACACGGCGAACGTCGCCGCGTCGAAGAGGAACGCGCCGCCCGGGGCCTGAGAACGCGACGAGGGCTCCGCCGAGCACCGGGCCGGCGATCGAGCCGGTCGAGAAGCTCAGCCCGCGCAGCGCATTGGCCGGCTGGAGGTTCACCGGCGCGACCGTGCCTGGCATGAGGCCGGTGAAGGCGGGGGCGAAGAACGCGTCGGCGGCGCCGTAGACGGCGGCGATGACGACCAGGTGCGCGATCTCCGCCCGGTCGGTGACCAGCAGGAGGCCACCGGTCAGCTGGCACAGGAAGCGGGCGACGTCGGACCCGATCAGGATCAGCTTGCGGTTGTAGCGGTCGGCCCAGACCCCGGCGGGCAGCGCCAGCACCGCGAACGGCAGGAACTGGGCCGCGGAGACGATCGCGACGTCGCCTACACCGCCGCCGACGGCGAGCACCGCGAAGGGCAGGACGACCCCGGTGACCCGGTCGCCCAGGATCGAGAGCACCTGCCCGGCGAAGAGCAGCCGGTACTGCGGCTCGTCGCGCAGCACGGCCGGGAGCCGTGGACGCCGCCGCGGCGGCCGGTGGGAGGGTGGGGTCGGAGTCGCCATCGCGTCGGCCAGGGTGACAGTGGCGGGCCGGTCGCGCCACCGAGCTTCGACAGACTGAGCAGGCCCATCGGGGCAGGAGACGACGCACGGAAGGACCGACGTGGCGGCAGAGGTGACCGAGGGTCAGACCTTCCGGGGTGTCGACTGGTACGGCGAGGACCTCGGGTCGCGAGCGTTCGTGTCCTGCGAGTTCGTCGACGCCGATCTCACCGAGGCGACGTCGCGTGGGGCGCGGTTCGAGGGCTGCACGTTCCTGGGCGGTGCGATGAACGCGTCCACCCACGACGGCACGTCGTTCACTGCGTGCACGTTCCGCCGGACGTCGTTCTTCGCCGCGACGCTGCGCGGTTGCAAGCTCGTCGGCTCGACGTTCACCGACGCGAAGCTGCGGCCCATGACCGTCGACGGCGGGAACTGGTCCTACGTCATGCTGCGCGGCGCAGACCTGTCGGGCCTCGACCTCTCGGGCGTCAAGCTCGTGGAGGCCGACCTGTCGGAGGCGAACCTGAGCGAGACCGTCCTCCGGGGTGCCGACCTCTCCCGCGCCACGTCCGGAACGTGCGGTTGCACGAGACGGACCTGGTCGGCGCCGACCTGACCGGAGTGGACCTCACCGGCCTGGCCTGGAACGGCAGCAAGGTCGACACCACCCTCGCGCTGCTGATCGCCGAGACCGCGGGCGCCGTCGTGGCGGGCTGACGTGAGCAGAACGCTCAGCCGCAGCCGAACCGGGCGGCCTGGTCGGTCATCGCCCGGGCAACGGACGATTCCCCGGGCGAGGGCGCGGCCGCGGCCACGCAGGCACTGGCCCGCAGTCCGTCGAGGGTGATGCTCAGCATGCGCCGCCAGGCGGTCGGAGCTGCAGCCGAGGTCCGGTGAACGAGCCCGGCGTTTGCCATCAGCAGCAGGGCCAGGTCCTCGTGGGCGAAGTCGTCCCGCAACTCGCCGGCTGCCTTCGCCCGGTGGACTACAGCGGCGACCTGAGCGCCGAGGTCCGGGCCGTCGCGCCCGACGGAGTCGATGCCATCGTCCATGGCGCGGGTGACCCTGCGGTTCTCGCCGCTCTGCTCCGGCCGGGCGGGCACCTCGTCTCGGTGCTGGGCGCCGACCAGGCGGCAGTCGGGCGCGACGACGTGCGGGTGACCTCACTGGCCGCCGAGACGACCTCCGCCAAGCTGACGGAGCTGCTGGAGGAGGTTGCCGCAGGCGACCCGGCGGTGCACGTCTCGGCGACCTATCCGATCGCTGATGCCACCGACGCGCTCGCCGCATTCGGCTCCGGCAAGATCGGCAAGATCGTCGTCACCGTGCCCTGAGCCGACGTCCGGCGCTCACGCTCGTCGGCGGCCCGCGAGCGCCAGTGCTGCAGTCACCACGGCGACCGCGCCCGTGAGTCCCGCGCCCCACAGCTTGTCGGTGGTGAAGTCGGCGACGGTCCAGGCGATCCCTGCGGCGACGAGCCAGGCGGCGCTCAGGGCGAGCGACGCCGTCAGGAGCCAGGGTCTTGACCTCTGCACGAGAACCACACCGACAGCCGCGGAGAGAGCGGCAAGGGCCAGCAGGAAGGCGCCGTACTGCCGGTCACCGTCGTGATCGGACAGCTGGGTCAACCAGCCGATCAAGCCGCCCACCGGGACACCGAGGGCCAGCCAGGCGACGCCCAGCCCGGTGGTCGAGCGGCGGGAGCGGTCCGTGTGGTCGAGTCTGGTCACGCCCTCAGAGGTACACCACCCTCAGCCGCTCGTGCGGTCCAGGTGCTGCAGGAGCTCGTGCGCGGCGAGCTCGACGTCCTTGTGCCGCCACTCTGCCGCCCGGTAGACGCAGGCGATCAGCCCGCTGCGGTGCACCCGGCGGAAGTCGCCGTAGGCGAACGCGTACCTCGCCTTGGTCTCGTCGGTAGCGCCCTTCGGTGAGGGCCAGGTGCCACTGCGCGTACTCGTCCCACGCGTGGGACGACAGGTAGTCGTTCTGCTCGGCAGCACGGGGCTGGACGTCGCCCCAGTCACTGTCCAGGACGTACTGGCGGGCGTCGATGAGCGACCGGGCGCGCTCGACCGACGCCGGGTTGACCGTGTACGACGCCATACCGCCGCCTCCTACCCTGCCCGGTCCTTGACGGAACGGTTCGACCAGAACACGCTGGGTGACGAGATTCGAGCACGTCGGAGCGCCAGTGGGGGGAAGCTGATGGCGCGTCGTCCGGTCGTCACGGCCGCCACCGCCCGCATTGTCAGCATCGTCGGCATGGTCGCGCTGACGGTCGCCTGCGGCCCGCTCGGGCGCTCGGCCGACGACGAAGCTGTCCTGTCGCCGACCGGTACGTCATCGACCACGCCGACGGGTACGTCGACGCTCGACCGCGACCACGAGCACAGCGACATCCGGCACCGGAACCTCCTCGCCGAGCCCGAGCACGCCGTCGGCCACCACGACGAGGAGCCAGGCCGACCCGGGTCGCCTGGGTGCCGTTCGGGCCGGCCTCTCCCGGCAGCCCGCCACCGTTCGGCTGGTACGGCGCGCTGGAGGACCGCGACTGCGACGGCCTGCGGCAGCGCGCCGAGGGCGACTCGATCGGTGACCAAGGTCCAGACCAGGTGCGGCCGATCTACCTGGCCCTGGCGTACGCCTGCTCGGCATCGGTGGAGGGCGACCAGGCCGACTGGACGCTCGCCGTCTCCGCGGCAGACGGCGTCGACCGGTCGGTCGACTACGGCTGTCTCGACAGGGCTGCGCTCGGGTTGCTGGACCGGCTGGTCGAGGCGCATGCCGCGGCACCCGACCTCCCGGTGCGCCTGCGGGAGGGGCGCGGCACGGCCTGCCCGTTCGAGGTCACTGCTGTCGAGCTTCCTCGGCACCGACGGTGTCGCGGTCGATGGCCCGGCGTCCGGCCCGGTCACCGGAGGCACGACGGTCCAGGTGAGCGGCAAGGGCTTCGTCGACGTGACGGCCGTGCGCTTCGGCGACGTCGATGCCGGAGCACCGGAGCTGAGTCCGGGGGCCGACTCGCTGGTCGTCACCGCGCCTCCCGGCCGCGGCACCTGGTCCGGTGCGCGTCGTGGTGGAGAGTCCGGCCGGCGTGGCCGCCAGTGAGCCCGGCGCGTTCACCTACACCGACGACGCGACGGACAGCGGCGGCTGAGGTGGCCGACGACTCGGACGACGCCGTCGGGCGGATCGGATCGGCCTTCCGGACGGTGGCCACCATCGCGCCGCCGATCACCCTCGCGACGGCCCTGCTCTTCTACTTCGGCTGGGCGCGCAGCGACGCGGAGGCACGAGCGCTGGGCTTCGACGAGAGCGTCCTGGGCATGTCGACCCGCGACTACATGCTGCGCAGCATCGACGCGCTCTTCCTGCCCCTTGCCCTGACCGCCGTCGCGGTGCTCGGCTGGCTGTGGCTCTCCGCCCGGATCGAGGAGCTCGTCGACCGCGAGACCAACCTGTCGCGGATCCGGCGGGTGGCGCAGGTCCTCTGCTTCGGCTGGTTGATCGTCCCCGTGCTCTGCGGGGTGCTGGCCTGGCTGCTGACCGCCCTCAACGGCCCGCTCGACCCTCCGCACTGGCAGCTGCTGGTGCCCCTCGGCTGCGCGATCGGCGTCCTGGTGACGGTCTACGGGGTGAGCCTCGTCGGCCGGGTCGATGCGCGGTTGGGCCGTCCGCGGGCGCCGCGGTCGACCGGCCGGCAGGCGGTGACGATCACCTGCGTCGGGATCCTGGTGACGATGGCGCTCTTCTGGGAGGTCTCGCAGTACGCGACGGCCGTCGGTTACGGCCGCGCGTCGCTGGTCGAGGCTGACCTGCTCGACCAGCCGGCGGTCACGGTCTACAGCCCGAAGCGCCTGGCTCTGGAGGCTCCCGGCGTCGTCGAGTCCGCCGTCGCCGACCCCGACACCAGCTCCTTCGGGTACCGCTACACCGGCCTGCGGTTCCTGCAGCGGGCCGGCGGCCGGTATTTCCTGCTCTCCGACGGCTGGACCTTGTCGTCCGGAACCGTGACCGTGCTGCCGGACGACGACTCGGTGCGGCTGGAGTTCACCCGCTGACCGTCGCTCGGGGTCAGCCTGTGCGGGGTGTGGGAACTCTGAGGGCGTGGAGCGAGCCGTCGTCGTCGGTGCCGGACCGGCGGGACTTGCCGTCGCCGCGATGTTGCGCCGCCGCGGCATCGACCCTCTGGTGGTCGACCGGTCCGACAAGGTCGGTGCGAGCTGGCACGGCCATTACGACCGTCTGCACCTCCACACGGCGCGGTGGCTGTCGAACCTGCCTGGCCTCCGGATGCCACGCTCCTACGGGCGGTACGTCGCGCGCGAGCACGTCGTCGAGTACCTCGAGCGCTACGCCGCGCACCACCGGGTCCGCCTGTCGCTCACCACCGAGGTGCGGCGCATCGACCGCCTCGGGACGGCGTGGCGGGTGGTCACATCCACCGGCCCGATCGACACGGCGTACGTCGTCGTGGCCACCGGCCACAACCACACACCGGTGCTGCCGGACTGGCCTGGCCGGGACGGTTTCACCGGCGAGCTGGTGCACGCGTCGCGCTATCGCAACGCCGCGCCGTACGCCAGTCGTGACGTGCTCGTCATCGGTGCCGGCAACACCGGCGCGGAGATCGCGGTCGACTTGGTCGAGGGCGGCGCCCGTCGGGTCCGGCTCGCGGTCCGCACGCCCCCGAACATCGTGCGCCGCCAGGTCGCCGGCCTGCCGTCCCAGGCCATCAGCGTCCTGGTTCGCCACCTGCCGACGCGGGTCGTGGACCGGATGATCGCGACCGTGGCGCGCCTGTCGGTGCCGGACCTGTCAGCGAGGGGGCTGCCGCGGCCTGCCGACGGCGCCTACACGTGCATCGTGCGTGACGACAGGGTCCCGATCCTCGATGTGGGGCTCATCGACGCGGTGCACGCTGGCCGGGTCGAGGTGGTGGGTGCGGTCGAGGGGTTCGACGGTGCCGACGTCCTGCTGGCAGGCGGCGACCGGATCACGCCCGACGCCGTCGTCGTCGCGGCCGGCTACCAGCGCGGCCTGGCGCCGCTGGTCGGCCATCTCGGCGTGCTGCGTCCCGACGGCAGGCCGCGCGTGCACGGTGGGGTCACCGACGCCCGCGCTCCCGACCTGTGGTTCACCGGCTACACGAACCCGATCAGCGGCATGCTCCGCGAGCTGGCGCTCGATGCCCGGCGCATCGCGCGCGCAATGGCCGCGACGAGCGACCACCGGACGGATGCCCACGAGAACGACCGGCCGGGCACCGACGCGAGGCGCGAGGTCAACCAGCCAGCAGGGCTCTGGGGGCGACTGCCTGCAACCGCGGGGCGACTGGGTCGCCGGCCATGACCGGCTCGTCGATGCCCAGCGCGTCGCAGGCCAGGCAGAGCACGGCCATCTCCCGGATACCCCTCGGCCCGGGGCTGTGCAGGATCACCGTCACGATTCGGCGAAGCGCTTCTTCGGCCTGCTCAGCCGGCCACGTTGCGGCCACGTCCTCAGCTGCCGTTGTCGTCTCCACCACGGTGCTTCTCCAGCCGGCTCACGTCCACGTCCCGCCGGGCCGGCGCGGCGTTTCCTCCACCGACTACTTCGGCATGGTCCGGAGGCTGCTGAAGTACGCGAGGAGACCCGCTCGCGTGGAGCGACCGGCCGGGCCTGAGCCGCGCGTGTCATGACGTCAGCCGGCGTGCATCGACCTCCGAGAGCTGCAGGCGGTGGAACCCGAAGCCGCCCTCCTCCACGATGGCCGTCCCACACCCGGACAGACCAGTAGTAGGCCGAGTGCGACGTGAGAGCGGGGCCGCCGTACGCGACGTCCTGCGACCGACTGGATGCCACCCTGCCGCTGCCCCAGACGTCCCCGGCTAGGCCTCTGTCCGGAATCGGCCATCGTCGCGGCCGCCGCCCGTGACGAGCATCCAACCGCTCCGGTTGCCAGGCCCGTTCACGCCTCGTCAGCAGTGAGCCGTCACCTGACTGATCAAGCGGGAGAAGGCCGTCCTGGCTTCAGCATGTGTCGCTGGGATGTCCTCGTCGGTCGGTGACCAGGACGACGGCGAGGGTGCGGGGGCCGTGGACGCCTTCGACCCGGTCGAGCTCGATGTCGCTCGTTGCGGACGGGCCGCTGACGAAGGTGATCGGCCGGGTGGGATCGAGCCGCGCGAGCATCTCGGGCACGATCTGCACGACCTGGTCGGCGCGCACGACGCAGACGTGAACATCCGGCACCAACGTGAGCGCACGCCGACCCTGGCCGGCCGACCCGTCGAGCGCGATCGTCCCGGTGTCAGCGCACGTGACAGTTGCACGCCGTGACCACCGCAGCGAATTCGTCCAGCTCGGTGGGGCCGTAAGAACCGCTGTCGCGGCCGTCCGTCCGGCACCCATTCCGGTGGCAGTCCGGGCGGCAACAGCACGGGTCCGACGACTCCGGCCGCTGCCAGCGCGTCGGCCACCGCACCGCGAAGCCTCGCCGGGTCGGTCCGCCGGACAGTGCGCCGTAGTCGAGCAGCCGTTCCTCGAGCAGGTCGAGCAGCGCCTCCGACCCTGGATCGTGCTCGCCCAGCCGCCGGTAGTCGCGAGCGGGCTCCACCAGCGCCGCCCCGGCGCGGGCGTTGCGCACCCGCCCCAGCATCTCCTCGCGCGTGCTCACGACGCCGGCCCACGGGTGCGGGCCCACCACTCACGGAAGGTCTCGGCAGGGGGCGCGGGGGCGTCTCGGCTCGATGTCCAGCCGGACAGCGGCGGGGGCAGGGATCGCAGACGTCCGTCGCGGGCCAGCAGCCTGCCGGCGCGGCTTGCCTTCTCTGCTCGGGCGAACCGCACCGGGTCGGACATCACCCACGATGTGGCGGCCATCGACAAGGCCTCGGCGGTCGGGACGCGGGAGGCGGCCCGTCGCTCCTCGACGTGCTTCGCGCGCAGGTGCACCAGCAGCGCGGGAATGTCGATGCGCACCGGGCAGGCGTCGAAGCACGCTCCGCACAGCGACGAGGCGTAGGGCAGCGACGCGTTGCCCTCGACGCCGGTGAGCTGGGGCGAGAGCACGGCTCCGATGGGCCCCGGGTAGACCGAGCCGTACGCGTGGCCACCGGTGCGCTCGTACACAGGACAGACGTTCATGCACGCACTGCACTTGATGCAATGCAACACCTCGCGGCCGACCTCGTCGGCCAGAGCTCGCCGTCCGGCCGTTGTCGAGCAGCACGAGGTGAAAGTCCTGCGGACCGTCGACGATGCCGTCCTGGGAGTGGACCCCGGTCCATGCCGAGGTGTACGGGTTCATCCGCTCGCCCGTCGAGGACCGGGGGAGCAGCTGCAGGAAGACCTCGAGGTCCCGCCAGGTCGGCACCAGCTTCTCGATGCCCATCACGGTGATCAGCGTCTCCGGCAGGGTCAGGCACATCCGCCCGTTGCCCTCGGACTCGACGACGAGCAGCGTCCCCGTCTCGGCGACCGCGAAGTTGGCGCCGCTGATGCCGACCTTGGCGGTCAGGAACTTCTTGCGCAGGTAGGAGCGGGCAGCCATCGCCAACAGCCGTGGCTCATCGGTCAGGTCACGGTCGACGCCGGCCATCTCGCGCAGGAAGATCTCGCGGATCTCGGTCCGGTTGCGATGGATCGCGGGCACCAGGATGTGGGAGGGCTTGTCGTGCCCGAGCTGCACGATCAGCTCGGCCAGGTCGGTCTCGTACGCCGTGATCCCGGACTCGGCCAGCGCCTCGTTGAGCCCGATCTCCTGGGTCACCATCGACTTGACCTTCACGACCTCGGTCTCGCCGGTCGCCTGCACCAGCCGGGTCACGATGTCGTTCGCCTCGTTGGCGTCGCGGGCCCAGTGCACGACACCGCCGCGCGCGATCACTTCGCGCTCCAACCGCTCGAGGTGCTCGTCGAGGCGGGCCATCGTGGCGGCCTTCACCTGCTGGCCGGCGACTCGCAGCTCCTCCCAGTCGGGCACTTCACCGACGACCGCGGCGCGCTTGGCTCGGATCGTCTGGGTGGCGTGGCCGATGTTGCGGCGCAGCTGGGTGTCGGCCAGCGCGACGCGGGCGGCCTCAGGAAACGGCACTTCGGCACGCAGCTGACCGACACCACGGGGTGCGTGGACCGGCATGCCGAGGAAGGTGCTCAGAGGGTCACCGCCTCTGCGTCCTCCGTCGCGGCGAGGATCTCAGCCAGGTGCAGCGTGCGGGTGCCGGTGCGCAACCGGGACAGCCCGCCGCCGATGTGCATCAGGCACGAGGCGTCGCCGGCGGTGACCGCCTCGGCGCCGGTGCCCAGCACGTGCCGCATCTTGTCGGCGAGCATCGCCGTCGACGTGTCGGCATTCTTCACCGCGAACGTCCCACCGAACCCGCAGCACTGATCCGCGTCCGGCAGCTCGACGAGATCCATTCCTCGAACGTTGCGCAGCAGCCGCAGCGGCTTGTCGTCCACCCGCAGTAGCCGCAGCGAGTGGCACGTCGGGTGGTAGGTGACCCGGTGCGGGAAGTGCGCGCCAACGTCCTCGACGCCGAGAACGTCGACGAGAAGCTCCGACAGCTCGTACGTTCGTGAGGCCACCGCGTCGGCCCGGCCGGCCAGCGACTCGTCACCGGCACGGCGGGCGACCATCGCGTGCTGGTGCCGGACGGAGGCCACGCAGGAGCCCGACGGGGCAACGATCACGTCGTACGGCTCGAAGACCTCGACGTGGTGGCGCACGAGCGGCAACGCCTCGCGCTGGTAGCCGGTGTTCGTGTGCATCTGCCCGCAGCAGGTCTGGCGGCCCGGGAAGACGACCTGGTGTCCCAACCTCTCCAGCAACGACACGGTTGCCTGCCCGACCTGCGGAAACAGCCCGTCGGCAAGACAGGTCACGAACAGCGCGATTCGCACCGTCAGTCTGCCAGCGAGACAGCGGCTGCAGCGCCGCGACGTTGTGCGGTTCGCGTCGAGCCGGTCGCAGCGCTCCGGCGCAGAGAGCTGGACTCGCGAACCACCAGCTCCGGCTCGAAGACCACCTGACGATGCTTGTGCCGCTGAGGATCGTTGACCTCCTCGAGCAACAGGTCAGCAGCAGTGCGTCCGAGCTGCTCGCGCGGCTGACGGACCGATGAGAGAGGGACGACCGCGGCGGCGGCGAAGTCGATGTCGTCGTAGCCCACCAAGGCAATGTCCTGGGGAACCCGCAGGCCGTGTCGAGTCAGCTCCTGGAGCACACCAAGTGCGAGGAGGTCGTTGGCGCAGAAGACGGCAGTTGGACGCTTGGTCGCGGACAGGTTCGCGATCTGTTCTGCCGCGGTTCGCCCAGTGCTGATGCTGAGACTCGGCGTCTCGATCGTCAGCAGGCTCCCGGCGCGCCCATGCAGCGCTTGGGCAGCGCCCTCCCGTCGCTCGGCGACCTGCTGCAGAGTCGTGGGTCCGCCGACGAAGGCGATCCTTCGGTGGCCCATGTCGAGGAGGTGGCTCGTGGCGAGCCGGCCGCCGAGCACGTCGTCGACGCCCACCGAACAGCGATTGCGCCGTTTCGAGCGTCGGTCCACCAGGACGACCGGCATCCCACGCCTCATCATGGCTTCGATCCGCTGGTTCTTCGTGTCCACCGGTGTGATGAGGACGCCTAGCACCCGCTGCTGCTCGAGCATCTCGAGGTGCCGGAGCTCGCGCCGCGGGTCCTCTCCCGTGTTGCAGAGCAGGACCATCGTGTCCTTGGCGTCGGCGATCTCTTCGGCGCCTCGCGCGACGTCGGTGAAGAACGGGTTCGCGACATCGAGCACGACCAGTCCGATGGTCCGGCTCCGGCCCGCCCGCAGCTGTCGCGCGGACTCGTTGCGTACGAAACCGAGCTGGGCGATCGCGTTCGTCACCTTGTCACGGGTCAACGGAGCGACCAGCGCTGGGCGGTTCAGCACGTTGGAGACCGTGCCCACCGATACACCCGCCCGTGCCGCGACGTCGCGGATGCTGGTGGCCTGAACGGTCACCACGCTCCCTCCTGCCAGGACGAATGTCCGCATCACCGCGGCGGATCCAAGCTAACCGTGGCCTCGTTACTGAATCGTGTCAACCCCGGAGGCGACCCGGAGGACGTCGAGCTGCTGCGCCTGCTGGCGGCGGGTCTGGCGGTGGACGCCGTTGCGCAGCGGATGAATCTGTCTGACCGGACCGTGCGACGGAGGACCCGCTCGATCTGCAACAGGCTCGGCGTCACCTCTCCCATCCAGGCCGTTGTGTGGGCCGCCCGTCGAGGCTTGGTGTGAAGGTTCGGGTGGCCCTCCAGACGGCGGCCGGGGAGCGGTCACGCGGGCCAGCATCTCCCGCCCTTGGATAGGGTCGAACACTGGCCGAAAGCAGAGCGTATCGATCAGCACCGGGAGCCGCAGTGACGTTCAACCCGGACAGCGACCTCCAGCGGGAGGTCGCCGGACAGCCTGACGACTGGGCCGGCGTCGTCGCCCGGCTGCCGGAGCTCGCCGGCGCTCTGCCGGCCGCCGGCGAGCGGGTGGCGGTCGTCGGCTGCGGCACGTCGTACTTCATGGCCCAGGCCTACGCCGCGCTGCGCGAGCATGCCGGTCAGGGCGAGACCGACGCGTTCGCGGCCAGCGAGCACCGGCTCGACCGCGGCTACGACGCCGTGCTGGTGATTACCCGGTCGGGCACCACCACCGAGGTCATCGACGTCCTCACCTCGCTGCGCGGCCGCGACCTCATCACCACGGCGATCGTCGCCACGCCCGGAACGCCGGTGACCGAGCTGGCCGACCGGACCATCCTGCTTCCCGAGGTGGACGAGAAGTCGGTCGTGCAGACCCGGTTCGCCACCTCCACCCTGGCGCTGCTCCGTGCGTCTCTCGGCGAGGACCTGTCGGCCGCGATCGCGGATGCTCGCGCCGTGCTGGCCGAGGACGAGGCGCAGTGCCTGGCCGGTGCTGGCCGACGCCGAGCAGGTGACCTTCGTGGGTCGCGGCTGGACCATCGGGCTGGCCGCGGAGGCCGCCCTCAAGCTGCGCGAGTCGGCCCAGTTCTGGACCGAGTCCTACCCGGCGATGGAGTACCGGCACGGCCCGGTGAGCATCGCCACCGCGGGCCGAGTCACCTGGGCGCTGGGCGACGTGCCGCCGGGCCTGGCGGAGCAGGTGCGCGGCACCGGTGCGCACTTCGAGAGCCGGGACGTCGACCCGCTCGCCGAGCTCGTGCGGGTGCACCGGCTCTGCCTCGCGAAGGCCCGGCAGGGCGACCTCGACCCCGACCACCCGCGACACCTCACCCGATCGGTGGTCCTGCCGGCGGCCACCTCCGCGGAGTAGGGCGTGGCCGAGGTGTCCGACGTGGTGGCAGCCGTCGACGTCGGCGGCACCCGCATCAAGGCCGCCCTGGTGACCGCGGCCTACGACACGCTTGCCGCCGTCACGACTCCGACCCCGAAGAACATCACCGCGGACGTCGGCGCGGTCGTCCACGCGACGGTGACCGACCTGCTGGCCACGGCGGCGCAAGCACGACCGTCCGCTCGGCTGGTCGGCTGCGGGGTCGTCGTCCCCGGCCTGGTGGACGAGATGCGCGGCGTCGGCCTGTACTCGGTGAACCTCGGCTGGCGGGACCTGCCGATCCGCGATCCGGTGGCGTCCGTGCTCGGCGTGCCGACCGTCGTCGGCCACGACGTCCGCGCCGGCCTGCTGGCCGAGACCCGGCTGGGTGCTGCCCGCGGTGCACGGCACGCGCTGTTCCTGCCGGTAGGCACCGGCATCGCCGGGGCGCTGCTCCTCGACGGCGCCGTGATCAGCGCCGACGGCCGGGCCGGCGAGCTGGGGCACCTCGTCATCGACCCGGCCGGGCCCGCCCTGCGGCTGCGGAGCGACCGGGTGCCTGGAGGTGATCGCCTCGGCGGCCGCGATCGAACGGGAGTACGCCGCGCGGACCGGCGCTTGCTGTCGCGGCCGAGGAGGTCGCCGTACGGGCGTCCGCCGGTGACCCCGACGCGGCCGCCGTGTGGGCCCGGGCCGTCGCCGCCCTGGCGCAGGCGATCGTCGCCACCGTGACGATCACCGGGGTCGACCTCGTCCTGATCGGTGGCGGCCTCGCCGAGAGCGGTGCCGCCCTCCTGGACCCGCTGCGCGCGGACGTCGCGAGCCGGCTGACCTTCCAGCGCCCGCCCCGGCTGGAGCAGGCCGCGCTCGGTGAACGGGCCGGCTGCCTGGGCGCTGCCTGCCTCGCCTGGGACGCCCTGTGATCCTCACCGTCACGCCGAACGCTTCGCTCGACATCACCTACGAGGTCGACAAGCTGGTCCCGCACCAGAGCCACCGGGTGACGGCGGTTCGTCAGCGGGCCGGCGGCAAGGGCGTGAACGTCGCCTCGGTGCTTACCCGGATGGGGCACCCGGTGATCGCGACCGGCCTGGTGGGTGGTGCGGCTGGGGACGAGATCCGCGCGGATCTCGAGGCACGACGCGTGATGGCGCGGTTCGTGGACGGCGGCGGCAGCTCCCGCCGTACGGTCAATGTCGTCTCGGCCGTCCACGGCAACGCCACGATCTTCAACGAGCCAGGCCCGGAACTGACCGGACCCGGACTGGCTGGCCTTGGTGACTGGACTCGACTCGTTGATGGGCGAGGTTGAGGCGACCGTCGTGGTGCTCTCCGGCAGCCTCCCGCGTGGGCTGCCGGACGACGCGTACGCCGAGCTGGTGGACCTCGGCCACGCCCACGGTGCGAAGGTCATCGTCGACGCTGACGGCGACGCATTGCGAGGTGCCCTGAGGTCCCGCCCCGATCTGGTCGCGCCTAACCGTGCCGAGATGGTCCGGGCGACCGGCACGCGGGATCTCGCAGCGGCGACAGCCGCCCTCCGCGAGCTCGGTGCGCGCGACGTGCTGGTCTCCTGCGGTGCCGACGGTCTGGTGCTGATGCCCGAGCAGGGTTCCGGCTGGCAGGCCCGACTGTCGGCGCCGCTGTCCGGCAACCCCACGGGCGCTGGCGACGCCGTGGTCGCAGCGCTCGCCGCGGGCCTGGCCAGTGGCTCGACCTGGCATCAGATGGTGCAGGACGCGGTGAGCTGGTCTGCCGCGGCCGTGCTGCAGCCCATCGCCGGAGAGATCCACAACGATGACGTGGCGCGGCTGGCCGCCCCAGGTGCTGGTGGAGGCCCGATGACCCTCGCCCGGCTCGACGAGGTGCTCGCGGACGCAGCCGCAGGCGGGCGTGGCGTCGGCGCGTTCAACGTCATCCAGCTCGAGCATGCCGAAGCGTTGGTCGCGGCCGCCGAGCAGACCGGCCTGCCCGGTCGTGCTGCAGATCAGCGAGAACGCCGTGCGCTACCACGGCTCGCTGGCGCCGATCGCGCTGGCGACGCGCACCATCGCGGAGCGGGCAGGGGTGCCGTGCGTCCTGCACCTCGACCACGCGGTCAGCGAGCCGCTCGTGGACGAGGCCGTTGCGCTCGGCTTCACGTCGGTGATGTACGACGGATCGCGGCTCGGTGACGAGGCCAACCGCACCACGACCCGCGCGGTCGTGCAGCGCTGCCATGCCGCGGGCGTCAGCGTCGAGGCGGAGCTGGGCGAGATCGGCGGCAAGGACGGCGTGCACGCCCCCGGCGTACGCACCGATCCTGCCGCGGCGGCGCAGTTCGTGGCGGACTGCAAGGTCGACGCGTTGGCAGTCGCCGTCGGGTCCTCGCACGCGATGACGAGCCGGACCGCGGAGTTGGACATAGAGCTGATTACGGCGATCCATGAGCGGGTGCCGGTTCCGCTGGTGCTGCACGGCGCGTCCGGTGTCCCGGACGCCGACCTGGTCGCCGCCGTCCGCGCCGGGATGACGAAGGTGAACATCGCCACGCACCTCAACAACGCTTTCACCGCGGCACTGCGGCGGCACCTTGCCGAGGACCCGGACGTGGTCGACACCCGGCGGTACCTGGGCACTGCCCGCGACGCCGTAGCGGCCGAGGCGGCCCGGTTGCTGGCGCTGCTCGCCCTGCGCTGACGCGTCTCGAGCGCTAACGAGTCATGCCAGTGGCGGGCGAATCCGTCACCGCACGTCCATCCGGCTGCCGTCGCCGGTCAACAGGCCGCCGTCGACCGGGAGCGTGTGACCCGTGATCCAGGCCGCGTCGCTTGATGCGAGGAAGGCTATGGCGCCGGCTACGTCCTCGGGTTCGCCAACGCGCCCGAGCGGATACATCGGCTGGAGACGATCCGCCCCGCCAACTTGAGAGGCCCAGACCCGGGTCCTGATCGTTCCCGGCGCCACAGCGTTCACCCGGATACCCTCGTGAGCGAGGCTGGCGGCGAGATTGCCCGTCAGTGACGTGAGCCCAGCCTTCGCCGAGGAGTACGCCTCACTGCCCAGCGCGGTGAAGGCGTTGATCGAGCTGACGGTCACGATGGCCGGGCTCATGGTGCTTCGCCGAAGGTAAGGAATCGCCGAGCGGCAACAGCGGACGACGCCGAGGAGGTTGAGCGCGAGGACGCGTGTCCACACCTCGTCGCTCGTGTCGACGAACGTGCCGTGCTCGATATCTCCACCGGCAACATTGACCAGGGTGTCTACCTGACCAAGCTCGCTAGCAGCGCGACCTATTGCCTGTTCAACCGACGACCCGTCGGTCACGTCCATCTGCACCGCAAGGTGCGGACGCCCACCCAGCTGCCCGAGCTGAGCCGCCACGTCATGAGCAACCCCCTCGTCGAGGTCCAGGACCGCGACCCGCGCGCCTTCGTCCGCGAGGCGAACGGCGCAGGCCCGTCCTATGCCATGTGCTCCGCCAGTCACCAACGCTGCCGCACCGTCGAAGCGCCCACCCGGACTGAGAACCATTCGTCAAGGTTCGCACGTCACCTTCAGTGGTGGGCTGGGCTCGGGTGGGCTCGACGAGAGGCGCCTCCCCAACTCGCATGCCATCGCTCGGCATGCTCCCTACAGTGTGGATGCCCGCCCTGTCCGGAAGCCTGGCGTCGTCGCAAAGGGGAGACGTGTCCGAGTCCGACTCATTCGTGCCCACCGATTTTGACCCTCCGACCGGCTTCACGGCTGGGGACTTTCGCCTTGAGCCTCTCGGCCCGGAGCACAATGAGCGCGACTACGCAGCCTGGACCTCGAGCATGGAACACATTCGACGCTCGCCGGGCTTCCCCGATGGGAACTGGCCTCGGGACATGAGCGTGGACGAGAACCGTGCTGATCTGGAGCGGCATGCCCGAGACTTCGTCGATCGGAAGGCTTTACCTTCACCGTTCTCAATGCGGGCGACGACGTGATCGGCTGCCTCTACGTGTACCCGGCTCGCGACGGTGTACATGATGCCAACGTGCAGTCGTGGGTACGGGAGTCCGAGGCCGCCCTCGACGATGTCCTCCGACGCGCGATCGCCGACTGGCTCACCAGCGATGCATGGCCGTTCGAGAGACCTCTCTATGCGCCTTTGCTGACCTGAGGACTCGATGCGGGCTACGTCATCCGGAAGTCGAGGTCCTCCGGGACCGGCACGGTGGCACGCACCTGCGCCTCGAGGTCGGCGTCGACCGGGCGACGCTCCTCGCGCGCCGCCAGCGCCACCTGGTAGTCGAACCACACCTCGTGCAGCGCCGGCTCACCCTCGCGTACGTCGGGGAGCAGCACGCCCGTCCTCGAGGATCCGGCCGGCACGGTCGAGGTCACCGGTCAGCAACGCCGCGCGGATCTCGGCGAGCCGGAACCGGCCGAGGCGCGTTGCTCGGCCGGTGCGGCGTCGATCACCGCGAGTGCCTGCGCGCCGTCGCCCGCGGCCAGCAACGCGTCGACCAGCTCACGCCTCAACGCGCCAGGTCCCCGCGAAGCGCGACCGCATGCTCGGTACCGGCGGACCGCGAGCGCAAGGTCGCCATCGGCCTCGGGCCAGCATCGCCAGGTTGCGCCAGGCCCACGCCGTCGGCTCCTCCGCGAGCGAGCGGACCCAGGCGTCGCTCGCCCCCTGCTGGTCCCCGGCGTGGGCGAGGACCACCCCGAGGTGCAGCTTCGGCTAACCAGCCGTCCGCCGCCTCGAGCAGCGGCAGCCACCGGTGGCTCGTCTGGTACGAGGACGGCGGCTGCTCCGGCGGTGGCGACGGCATCCGGCCGGTCCGCAGGAGCGCGACCCAAGGCCTCCTGCTCAGGCCCCGAGCGTCTCGTCGCCGAACGGCGTGCCGGGCAGGGACAGCGAGTCGTCGCCGTCCCGCTCCCGCAACCTGCGCTCGAGCGCTCCCCAGCCCGACCCGCGGTTCAGCACCTCGACCGGCGCGGCATCGGCCCACGCTGTCGCGGCGTCGAGCAGCCGGTCGAGCTCGGCCCGTGGGACCAGCTCCTCCAGGTCACGCGACGCGGCCGCCTCGTGCCAGCGACCAGTCGTCGCCGTGGACGGCGCCGGCGTCGCTCTGGAGCAGCCCGTACGCCTCGACCCACGACCAGGACGCCCGTGCCGGCATGGGCAGGTGCTCCAGCTGGGTCCGAGCCAGCCCGGCCTGGATCTCGAGGTACCCCTGACCGGGTTGCGCGAGCCACTCCTGCCAGTGCTCGCCTCCCGGGCTCTTCCCCCAGAGGAACAGCTTGCGGCCGCGGAGCCGGTCGGTGGAGGTCTGCACCAGCCCGCTGCCCCGGCCGTCCAGGGCAGCGATCCACCGACGCTCGTCGTCGTCGATCGCGAAGAAGTAGTCCGCGGCCTCGGACGCGCGGGTGGTGTACGTGCGGTCCTGCCCGTCGAGGACCGGGATCGGCACGCGCCGCAGACGGGCTGTCGTAGGCGAACTGCCAGGCCGCGTCGGCAGGTGCGAGGACGCGTACGTCGTCCGCCTGGGGCACCGCGACGTTGGACCACCAGTACATCGGCGTCTCGACGTCGCTGGGGTTGACGATCCGGACGTGGACCAGAAGCACGGGGGAGCCCTCGGGCAGCCAGGCGTCGACCTGGAACACGACCTCGCGCAGCCGCTCGAACTCGTACATCCGCAGCACGGGGGTGCCGTCCGGCTGCAGCACCCGGGCCGCGTGCAGCGGCTCGCACGTCGTGGGGGAGTGACCGATGGTCCCGATGTTCCACTCCACGCCGCCGGCGAACCAGGCGTTGCGCAGGGCGAGGTTCGCCGGCTGGAAGACCGGGTTCCGGTACAGCAGCTCGCGACCAGTGGGCTTGTGCACCAGCGACCACAGCCGGCCGCCGAGGTCGAGGAGGAAGGTGGCCCGCAGGACGTCGTTCTCCAGCACGGCGACCTTGTGCTCGGCCGGCCGGCGGTCGCGGCCGTAGCCGTCCTGGACGAGATACGGCAGCACCGAGCGGACCCGGCCGTAGCCGATGTTGTGACGCATCTCGGCGTCCGCCTCGCCGGCGTCGACGACCGTGTGCAGGTCGCGCCGCCGAGAACAGCGGCGGCAGCGGGTTCTCCGGCCCGACGTCGCGCGGTCGGCATGGTCAGCGTCTCGAGACGCAGCTCGCTCATCGACTCATCGAGAAGGCAGCTACTTCATGGTTCCCGCGGTGACCGAGCCTTGGAGTTGTCGCTGGAAGATGGCGTAGACGATCAGGACGGGGACGACGGTGATCACGACGGCGGCGAACAACCGGCCGAAGTCGACGTTGTAGCCGGCCTGTGAGGCGAAGGAGGCCATGCCCTGGGACAGGACGTAGTTGTCGCGGTTGGTGTTCAGGGCGACCGGTAGCAGGAACTGGTTCCACAGGCCGAGGAAGTTGAAGATGGCGACCGATGCCATCCCCGGCTTGGCCATGGGCAGCATGACCTGGAAGAACTTGCGCCACTCGCCTGCCCCGTCGATCTCGGCGGCCTCGGCGATCTCGTCGGGAAGGGCTCTGAAGAACGGGAACAGGAAGAACACCGTGAACGGGAGCGCGAACGCCACGTAGGTGATGATGAGTCCGGGTAGGGTGTTCAGCAGGCCGACGTCCTGGAGCACGAAGAACAGCGGGACGATAGCAAGGAAGACCGGGAACGTCAGCCCGGCGAGCATCAGGTAGTAGATGAGCCTTGCTGCCGAAGAAGGTGAAGCGGGCGAGCACGTAGGCGCACATCGACTCCCAGCACCATGACGATGACTAGTGCGAATCCGACCACGATGACGGTGTTGGCGAAGTACCTGCCGATGCCTGCCGTGGTCCACGCGGAGACGTAGTTGTCGAAGTTCCAGTTCGCCGGCAGCGTGAACGGTGAGGCGAAGATCTCCTTGCTCGTCTTGAACGACGACATCAGAGTCCACAGCAGCGGGACGATGATCAGGACTGTCCACAGGCTGAGGACGACGATGGGAGACGGCGGTGACCGTCTTCTGCCCGGCGGTACCCGATGTGGGTTGTGTCGTGGTCGTCATCGGTTGACCTTCTGTTCGCGTCCGCCGGTCAGCCAGTTCACCGCGAAGACGATCGCGGCGAATCCGAGGGTCGCGAGGGCCAGGACCACGCCCATTGCGCTGGCGAGGCCGAACTGGCCCTTCGAGAATGCGGTGGTGAGCAGGCGCTGGGGCATGACCAGGGTCGAGTTGTCCGGCCCTCCGCCGGGGTTGAGCGCCTGCATGTAGACGAACGCATCGAGGGCCAGGATGCCCAGGTAGATGTAGGCGGTCTGGATGTTGTCGCGGATCAACGGGATCGTGATCGAGACCGCCGTCCGGATCCGGCCGGCGCCGTCCAGCCGGATCGCGTCGTAGTAGTCCGACGGGATCCCCTTGATCGCCGCGACGAACAGCACCATGTAGAAGCCCACGAACCCCCAGATGATCACGAACATCGAGGCCGGCATGGCGGTGCGGGTGTCCCCGAGCCAGGGGAAGCTGGCGAACTGGTCGAACCCGAGCTCGGTGAGGATGCCGTTCAGCAGGCCGGCGGACGGGTCGAACATCTGACTCCACAAGATCCCGATGATGATCGCCGGGATCGCGTAGGGGAAGAACGAGATCACCCGATAGAAGTTCGAGTTTCGTATCCCACGCGCGGCCCCGTGCGTTGTGCCGCCCACCGTGACCATCGTGGCCAGCACGAAGCTGAGCACGACGGTCACGAAGGGCACCACGATCGCCAGCAGAATGTTGTTCCAGAACGCGGTCACGAAGATGTCGTCGTTGAGCAGCGTCCGGTAGTTCCGCATGACCGACGAAGTTCATGTCGGGGGTGAAGCCCGACCAGTCGGTCATGGAGTACTAGAACGCCTGCACGAACGGCCACACCACGAACAGCAGGAAGATCGCCAACGGCAGCCCGAGGAACACCACGAAGAAGCTGATCCGGTCGAACGTCAGCTTGCGGCGCGCCTTCCTGCGACGTCACGACCGGCGCAGCCTCCGTAGCGGCAACGGATGCCGAGTCGATCATGTGACCTTGATCTTCTTGATCGAGTCGTCCTCACGGATCTTGTCGCTGATCTCCTGCAGTGCCTTGGTCAGCGCCGCGACGTCGGCCTTGCCGGCCAGGAAGCTGTTCCAGAGGACGAGCTGGTCGGTGTTCATGCCGTACAGGTCGACGAACTTCCAGGTGAAGACGTCAGTCCCGGCGGCGCTGAGCAGATCGTTCTGCGAGACCAGGGCGGTCGAGCCGAAACCGTCAGCCGGGACGGTGCCCTTGACGATGGTCGGCGCGAGCTTGGTCTTGGCGAAGTTCGTGGCGGCCTCCTTGGAGAGCATCGTCCGGAGCAGCTCCTTGCCACCGGCCACGTTCTTGCCTTGCGACGGGATCACGAACGGCTCACCGGACGCGCTGTGCAGCGCCTCGTACGGCATCGAAGAGTCCCCCGACACCGTCATCTCGGGGAATCCGGTCATCTTGAAGTCGGGCTTGGTCGTGTCCTTCATCTCGTTCTCGATCCAGGACCCCGACGGGTACAGCAAGGCGTCCTGGTTGTTGCTCCACTGGGCCTGAGCAGCAGTGAACTGGGTGCCCGCTCCGCCGGGCTTCATGTAGCCGGCCTTGACGATCTCGCCCATGCCGGTGAGGACGGCCTGGACTGCAGGGTGCGACCAGCAGTCCGCTTCCAGGTTCTCCAGCGCGAGCCGGACCTCGTCGCCGCCCTCCTTGATCGCCGACCCGATCGCCAGGGTCTGGTAGTACGTCGCCGCCTCCTTGCCCCAGCAGAACAGGTACTTGTCCTGCGACTTGGCCTGTGCGCCCAGGTCCATCGCCTCGTCCCACGTCTTCGGCGGGGTCCAGCCGTTCTCCTCGAACAGGCTCGCGGAGTACCAGACCGCGTAGACCGTGAGCACGTAGTTGAGCGCGGCCAGCTTGCCCTCGTAGGTGCCCGGCTCCTCGACGCCACCGAACAGGGTGTCCCGGATCTTCGTCCCCTCGAGGGTGTTCGCGTCGAGGACGTCCGACAGGTCTTCGATCTGGTCGAGGATCGTGTTGAACCCGATCGCGTCCGCACCGGAGTTGTCGATCAGGTCGGGCGGGTTGCCACCGACGAAGCGTGGCTGCAGCTCCGTGGCGATCTTGGTCGTCGGGGAGACCTTCACCGACGACCCGGCGTGGTTCTTCTCCATCAGAGTGGCGGCGAACGCGACGTAGTCGGTGCCGTAGCCACCGTCGAAGATCACCGCGTCGACCGACGACTTCTCCGCCATACCGAACGGGTTGCTCTCGCTGACCTTGCCGCCACCCTTCTTGTCGGTGGCAGAGTCGTTGCTGTCGCCCGCGCACGCGGCAAGTGCGCCGCTGAACGGAATGACTGCCACCGTCGCTAGCGCGCCTTTCATGAAGCTGCGGCGGTCGACTGCCTTGTTCTCCGTGGTCATGGTGTCTGCCTTCCGGGTCGGTGTGCTGGGGCAACAATCAGGCCGTACGACGGATCCGGCCGGCGTACCGGGCTTCGAGGCTGCTGTTGTGCTCGTCCCCGCCGGGGACGTTGGCCGACAGGTAGACCGGCGGTGTCTCGCCCGCCTCGGTCAGCCGCCGGACGACTTCGGCGCCGATCAGCTGCGCGACCAGGGCGCCGGTGATCGACGAGACCGCGCAGACGGTGCCGCCGCCGGGCAGCGGCAGCACGGCATCGCCATAGGGCGCACCGTTGTCGAGAGCGACGTCAGCGTGGTCGATGAGCTTCGTGCCCGACGGGTGCCGGGAGTCGACACCCGCGGTCTGGGTGAACGACGTGATGGCGATCAGCCGGTGCCCGTGCTGCTTCACCAGCTGGGCCAGCTCGACGATCGACCCGTTCACACCGGAGTTCGACGCGATCACGAAGATGTCGGCAGCCGATGCGTTGGCGAGGTCGTAGAGCCGGTGCGCGATCGACGGGTCACGTTCGAGGTGCTTGCTTGCGAGCACCTCGGGCGAGTCTCCGCCGAGGATCACCACGTCGCGCAAGGCGATGCGGTTGGTCGGCACCAGCCCACCAGCGCGACCGGCGATCTCCATCGCCAACGCCTCCGAGTGCCCGGAGCCGAACGCCTGGACGACGCCGCCGGCGCGCAACGACGCCACGATGAGGTCGGCTGCCTCCTGCACGGGGCCGTCGGTCTGCTCGGCGACCTTGGTCATGATCGGCGTGAGTGCGGCGAGGTAGGCCTCGGCGCTGACCGTGGCCGCGGCAGCACCGGAGTCGCCGCCGGTTTCGGCCGCACTGAACGTGTCAACCATCGGAGTTATGGCCTCCTGTGACGTGAGCGCGTGATGCGCCGCGGGGGACGTGGGCCGTTCCGAATCGGTGCGACACTAACCGAAATTCGCCTGGATCGGAGCACCTGTGCAGTCGGAGATCTTGGCCCTCGGCGGCGACCTCGGCGGCACGTCGACGCGCATCCTGGTGGTCGGCGCCGACGGGCAGGAGCACGGTCGGGGCGTCACCGGCGGGGGCAACCCGACGACCGATCCGGCCGGCGCCGCCGCCGCACTCGGTGACGCCCTGCGCACCGCGCTGGCCGGGGTGGACCCCGCCCAGGTGAAGGCGTCGGTGATGGGCGTCGCAGGAGGTTCGGCGCTGCGCACCCCTGCGGTGGCCACCCACTTCGGCCGGGTGTGGGCGGGGGCCGGACTGACCTGCGACCCCGGTTACGTCCCCGACCTCGAGGTGGCCTTCGTGAGCGGCACGCCTGAGGCCGACGGCGCGGTTCTCGTCGCCGGTACCGGCGCCGCCGCGGGGTCGCTGACCCAGCGTCGGCTGACGCGCACCGCGGACGGTCACGGCTGGCTGCTCGGCGACGACGGCTCGGGGTTCTGGCTCGGACGCGAAGCCGTCCGCACCACGCTGCGCACCTTGGACGCGGGGACTCCGCCCGGCCCGCTGGTCGACGCCGTGTCTGAGCGAGCTGGGCGCCGCCCGGCCAGGCAGCGACGGCCAGCACGACCGGGTGATCCAGGTGGTGAACTCGCGTCCCGGTGTCCAGCTCTCGGCGCTCGCCCCGCTGGTCACCGCTGCCTACCGGGCCGGCGACGCGCAGGCGCAGTCGATCGTCGAGCGCGCTGCGGCTGCTCTGGTGGCGACCCTCGCGCTGATCCGGGACCCGGGCGAGAGCACGCCGATCGTCCTCGCGGGAAGCCTGGCCGGCGACGCGTCCCCGGTGGGGGCCGAGCTGCGAACTCTGCTCGCGGCCCGGTTCGCCGGCGTTGTCCTGCCGGCCCGAACCGGGGTGGGCGGGGCCGCCTGGCTGGCACTCGCAGCGCTCGACCCGGCACTGGCCACCCGTGAGACGCACGCCCGGCTCTGTTCCTGACGACGTCAGTCGGGGGCGTTCTGGGATGTGGTGACCGTCGGCCACGGTCCGGAATGGATTTTCGATGTTTGTAAGACTTACATGCGAACCCACGACCGGTCAAGAGTCTCAGCCAGGCTTTGGCCCCGGTGGGACCGTTCTCGACCAGCGGGGTGGAGCGGTCAGAAGGCCACGTCGAGCGACCGGGAGAGCACGATGCTCGCGGCGCCCCGCAGTGTCGCGTAGTCGTCGGGGCCCGCGAAGACGACGTGCGGCTCCCCGCCCGGGTGTGCGAAGGCCTGGCGGCGAACGTGGTTCTCGATCGAGGATCGCAGTGCTTCGCCACCGCCGACCGGCTCACCGTGCACGATGAAGAGCCCGATGCCGAGAATCTGTTGCAGGTTCGCGATCCCGACGCCGATGTTCGCCGCGTAGTCCTCGAGCAGTGCCGCGGCGGCCGGGTTCTGTGGTGCAAGAGCCGACAGGCCTGCTGCTCCGACGGTCTTCGGCTGTGGCAGGCCTCGCACAGCGGCCTCCTCGCGAAGCCACCGGGTTGCGGCCAAAGCCTCCCAGCACCCGGTGAGCCCACACTCGCAGAGAGGGCCGTCTCGGTCGATGATCGTGTGGCCTACCTCGCCCCCGGCGCCCCGAGCTCCGCGGTGCAGGGCGCCGTCCAGAATGAACCCGGCGCCGATGCCTTCCCCGACGTAGAGAGAGCAGTACGACGACTCACCTCTGCCCGCACCGAAGAGCATGTCTCCGAGCGCCTGGGCGCGCGGTTGCAGGTCGACGAAGGTTGGCACGCCGAGACTCTCTGCAATCAGCGGGCCGACGGCGAGGCCGTTGAACCCTGGCGCGTGGTCCGACCGCACGATCTCGCCCGTCTGAGTGTCGACCATCCCGGCGACGGCGATGCCGATGCCGCGTAGAGGCGATGCGGCGTTCGCCGTGACCTCCCGCAACAGGCTGGTCAACCGACCGGCGATCAGGTCGTGGTTCTTCTTGGTCGGGCGAAATCGAATGGCGGCTCTCGACGTGACCTCCCCGCCCGCCGTGACCACGGCAGCCTGCGCGCCGTCAGGGAGCATGAGGACTGCGCCCACCGGCCAGCCCGCGCTGGAGAACCAGACCGGTCTCGCGCGCTTGCCACCACGTGCCCCGCTGGCCAGCGGAGCCTGTTCTTCGAGCAGCCCTTCATCCAGAAACGGCTGGACGATCTGCCCGATCGTCGCGCGGGTGGAGCCGGTCAGCCGCGCGAGCTCTGGCCGGGCGAGCGGGCCGTTGGCGTAGAGAGTCTTCAGGACCCGAGCGCGGTTGACCTCGCCGGCCCGGGAGGAGGACAGCATCGTCGACTGGCGCGCCGATCCGCGGGTGCGACCGGGTTGAGGGATCTGCCGAGCAGTAGCCGCCAAGCCGCTAGCGCGCGAAGCTGCCCTCGCTTCGGCAGAAACGTCGCTCATCTGCGTTGCCCTTCGTCGCTGCGAGCCGTGCCGACTGCGGCCGCCATGGAGCCACCCGGAGCTGGATCCGCGGTTCGTATGACCTACAAACAATCCTACCCGGGCGACTCAGCCAGGTCTGATTTCTTCCTTTCTTGACGATATGACCGTTGACCCGGGCGCCGTACGTCCCTGAGTTTCGTATCGCGTCGAGATCCCGTTGCTGGGTTTCGGAGCAGCCCACCCCGGCGTCGTCCCGGGTCGCGCGCGTCGAGCCCGCGCGCTGCGGCTCGACGGTGTATCGGTGACCTCGGCAACGCGCCCCGGGTGTGTATCGGGGCGGCATCCGGCGGGGCGCGTAGTAGTCAGGTCTGCCCGGGATAAGGAGTCGCGGCCTGCGGCTCCGGCCGCATCTCTGGGATGACTTCATGCCGGTGGACGTATGCCCCCGCAAACGACTGGATGATGGCGACCATCGGCAATGCAAGCACGGCACCGACGGCGCCGAGGGTGGCTGTTCCAGCCAGGACCGCACCAAACCCAACCGCGGGATGGACCTTGAGAGCGTGCCGACCCAGGCGTGGCGAGATCACGTAGTTCTCGATCTGCTGGTAAACGACGATGAAGCCAATCACCAATACCGTGGTGCGGAGGTCCTGGGTCAGCGCGACGAGAATCGGCAGGAATGCCGCAATGAAGGTGCCGATCGTCGGGATGAACTGGGAGATCACCCCGACCCAGAGCCCGAGGGCTACTGCGCTCGGCAGACCCACAGACTGGAAGAACAACGAGTGCACGGTGGTCGACAGCATCGCCAGCACGATGCGGTAGTTGAAGTATGCGGAGGTCCGGTCGATCGCGATGTCAGAAAGCCGCATGAACTCCCGTTGCCGGCCCGCCGGCATGAATGTACAGAGCCAGTGGCGCAGCCTCGGACCGTCAACGGTGAGGTAGTACGTGAACAGGGCGACGGACAGGGTCTGGAACAGCAGGCCGAGCACCGACGTGCTCACGCCGACGACATTGCCGGCGAACTGTCCACCGAACCGCGCAATCAGGCTGTTGGCGCCGGTCAGCTGGGCCGTCACGTCCTCGTTCGTCAGATGTGTGTGGAACTTCTCGTCGACGAGGTTGGCGGCGTCGCGGGAGTACACCGGGAGCTGGTCGATCAGGGAGGTCACCTGCCGGACGACGAGTTGCCCCATGACCCAGACGAAGGTGGCGACGGCCGTTAGGGCCGCAGCGAAGACCACCGAGGTCGCCGTGGAACGCCGCCAACCGCGACGTACCATCCGGTTCACCGGTGCCTCGAGCGCGCAGCTGAGGAAGAAGCTGATCAGTACGAGGATGAACAATCCTCGCAGCCTGGTCAGCAGGTGCACGAGCGACAGCAAGCCGACAACGATGAGTGTCGAGGTGAACACCGCTCTGGCCAGCCAGGGCGGCTGCCGGCTCAGAGCCGCCCACGGGCGTGTTCTCGGTCCAGCTGCGCTGTGGCGGAGTTGACCGGCGACTCCGCTTCCGACGGCATTCATCTGGCCCTCCTAACTCTTGATTGATGATATCGTCATCCATGACGCTATCGTCGTCAAGAGGTAAATGAGGAAATCCTCAGTTGTGTGCTTTGATTGAGATCGTCGTCAGTTCTGACTGAACCGCATTAGAGGAGTGGCCATATGAGCACCGTCGGAGCCGTTGCCCCGTCCCGTCTTGAGCGTCGCAAGGCACGTACCCGTGCGGCGTTGATCAAGGCTGCTCAGTCGTTCATCGCAGCGGGGCGGGTCAGCGCCCCGATACTCGAGATCACTCAGGCCGCGGACGTGGGGATGGGGTCCTTCTACAACCACTTCGAGACCAAGGAGGAGCTGTTCGCCGCTGCGGTCGAGGACGCGCTGGACCAGCACGGCGCGCTCTTGGACCGACTGACCGAGGGGCAAGACGACCCCGCGGTGGTCTTCGCTCAAAGCTTCCGGCTGACGGGCCGGCTGCACCGACGGGACCCCGAACTGAGCAAGGTGCTGCTCCAACACGGCCTCCAACTGATCAGCGCGGACGCTGGACTCGGGCCTCGCGCTCGACGCGACATACAGGCCGCAGCCCGGGCCGGCCGCTTCAAGGTCGAGGATGTCGACCTTGCCCTGGCCGTCGCCGCCGGCAGTGCCCTCGCTCTCGGCCAGCTGCTACATGAACAGCCGAAGCGCAACGACGCCGACGCAACTGACCGAGTAACTGAGGCTGTCCTGCGCACCCTCGGCCTCACACCTCGGGAGGCTCGCCGGATCTGCTCCCTGCCCCTGCCCGACCCCGGCCAACTTGATGCGACGTCATGACGGACAGACGCCAAAGTCCAGGCCATGGCTGACCTGGACTTTGTCGAGCTGCGAATCAGGAGACCAGTAGTTCCGCCTGCTTGCCGACCTGGCGCAGGGTGAAGGCGGCGAAGATCTCGCTGACCCCGCGGCAGATGGCCCACACTCCGACCAGGGTTAGCAGTGTCACGAGCGAGTGCTCCCATGAACGTGCCGCCGACGCTCCCAGGACCAGCTCGGCGATGCCCAGCAGCAGCCCAGTCCACCACCCCGGCAGCTTGGGCCCGGCCAGCGCGGTGACCAAGTGGACGATGCCGAATGCGATCAGGTACCAGGCGACCAGGATGGACACGACGTAGAGCGTGATGCCCGGCCAGGCCAGTGTGACAATGCCGGCGGCGATCCCGAGGACGCCGCCGAGGATGGACAGCCAGCGCATCGTGGGTGCCCGGCTGGCGACCACGAGCTGGGTGATGCCGCCGCTTAGGAACGCGACGCCCACGAACGCGGCCACCGCGGCCAGGCTTTCCACCTGATAGGACAGCACGAATGTGCCGAACCAGATCCACAGGGCGCCCAGGGGCAGGAACCACCACCAGGCCGCCGACGCGTCTCGGGCGCCGGCCCGGATGGTGTCGGCGACGGGGTCAAGGGTCTTCAGATCAGTCGTCATGTGCAGAACTCCTTTCGGTCTGAATGCGGGGAGGGGAATCGCGGGGGCCGGACGGCTCCCGGACTGCTTCGGTTACGAGTTGGCTGCCGCCTTGGCGAGCTTGTCGGCGTAGTCGCGAGCGTGGACCGCGTCGAGCATGACGAGCTGGGCGTTCTCGACGGCCCAATCGGCGAAGTCCAGGGCGTCCGCCGCCTCGTCCTCAGCCCAGTCCGCGTTGGTGGCGGCGATCTTGGCGTCCATCTGGTGGGTGCGCATCGCGACGTTTGCCTTGACGTCGCTCAGCTTGTTTACGGCGTCAGCCTTCGCCTTCGCCCATTTCGTGTGTGCGCGGTCGCCGGCCTGGGAGATCTCTTGCCGTGCGCTCTGAACTGACTGATCCAGCTCGGCCTGGGCCCGGTCGATCCGTTCCCTGAGCTGTTCGTCCGACTCGGCCGCGGCGGCCTGCACCGCCGACTTTGCGGCAGCAACGCGCTGCTGCAGACCATCCAGCCGCTCGTTGAAGTTCGTGTGCTGGGTCATGTCCATCCACCTCCATGAGATGCCTGCCAGACCGTGTGTCTCGCAGTACTGACGATATCGTCACTCATGACTGTCGGCTTGTCAAGTGTCGTTCTATGCGGACATGACGAAAACCTCAGGTAACCTGGTGTCGAGAGGCGCCACCGCCTGGGCCGCTTGCGCGCGCGAACTGGCGAGCGGCGCGGGTCGCGACAGGCGACGATGTACGTCCGCGGTCACATCTCGCAGCTGTCAATCTCCGGTACCCGCACGACGGATCGGTTCCGGTAGGTGGGCGACATGATCGTCACGCGGTCTTGATCTTGCGGGGTCGGCCGTTCGGAGTAGCGAACGCGCCGAGCTCCTTGGCCCGGTCGTGCCGGATCGGATGGACCCGCACCACCCGGCCGTCCACGGCGAGCTGCACCGAGCCGGCCACGATCGACACCTGCACGTCGGTGCGGGCCCACTGCCGGCCGCAGGCATAGGCCGAGCCGGCGAAGCTGACGACACCCTTGCTGTCGGCCTTGCGGGTCACGGTCAGCCCGACGGTGGCGTCCCGGGCGCGGCGCTGGGTCGGGATCCGCGGCGCCCGCGGCCCGCGGTCGACCTGGTCCGGACGGATCCGCTGCGCGTGGGTCGCAACCAGCACCCCGCGGTGCAGGATCTGCACCAGCCCACCGACCACCACCGCCTCCACCGGCTCACCGGAGAACGTCGCCCCGACCGCATACGGGAAGCCCGCCAACGAGATCAGGCCACGGGCGTTCACCCACCGGCTCACCCCCGCCGGCAACGGCTCCTCATTGCGTGTTCTCGAGACCGCGACAGTCGGTTCGTCGACCTCGACCGCGACGATGGAGCGTTCGGCCAGCGCGAACCGCTCCGCCGGCGGCCGGCCGCCGACCGACTGGTGCGGGCGCTCGGTGTTGTACTCCACCACCCAGGCGTCCAACGCCGCCTGCAGCTGCGCGATGGTGGCGAACTCACGCTGGTGATCGTTGAAGGACTCGGCCCGCATCGTCTTGTGCAACCGCTCCACCTTCCCCGTCGTGGTCGGCGAGTACGGGGCGGTCAGCAGGTGCCGGATCCCGTTCTCCGCGCAGATCCGGTCGAACATCACCGGCCCCGGACCCAGCCCGAACCGGGCCGTGAACACCTTCCCGTTATCGGTCAGGATCTGCTCCGGCACCCCGTGCCGGGCCAGCGACGCCGACAACGCCGCACACACCGGTCGGGCCGTCGCCCGGGCGACCACCGCCGCGCAGACCACGAACCGGGAGTGGTCATCGATCCCGGTCACCACCTTCACCTCGGCACCGTCGGCCAGCAGCACCCGGCCCATCACGTCCATCTGCCACAACTCCATCGACCGGCCCCGTTCCCACCGCCGGTAGTCGGCCCGCCGCCGGCGCCGCTTCGTCGGGTCGATCACCCGATGGCGCACCAGCGCCCGATAAATCGACGACCGCCCGGGCACCGGGTCCACGCCCTCCCGCAGCAACTGATGGGCGATCCTCGACGGACCCCAGGCCGGATGCTCCCTGCGGATCGCCAGCACCCGGACCTCCACCACCGCCGGCATCTGATGCGGACACGACACCGGCCGGCTCGAGCGGTCCGCCAGATTCGCGATCCCACCCTCGGCCGCATATCGGCGCAGCCACCCGTGCAGCGTCTGCCGGGCCACCCCATACCGGCGCGCGACATCGGTCACCTCGGCCCCGTCCAGGACCTCCAGCACCGCCCGATACCGCTGCTCCACCACACCCAGCTCCACCAGCATGCCCAGCCCCTTCCGCGGTCGTAAGACCACCGAAGAACCGCTGGAACCAGAGATCAACAGTCGGCTGGGTGTCACCCACCTACCGGAACTGGTGTCGCCCAGGAACCGGAACCGCGTCCGCACCTGTCACCCAGGAGGCGGAACCGATGTGTCCACCATCTACCGGGACTGCACAGTCACATCTCGCAGCGAAGCGCCGGCGAAGACCACGGCGGCCAGGGTCGCGAAAGTGGCGGGATCACGCGAGGGAGGCTCTGACCTGGGGAGATTCGTGGAGCGGGTGACGAGAATCGAACTCGCACTGTCAGCTTGGGAAGCTGATGTTCTGCCATTGAACTACACCCGCTTGGTGCAACCCGGACATGCTAGCGCCTTGCCGGATTGGGTCCAGGGTCGCCGCTAAGGTCGCCTTGTGCTGCTCTCGGACCGCGACATTCGCGCTGCCATCGAGTCGGGCCGGATCGCCCTCGAACCATACGAGCCGGCGATGGTCCAGCCCTCCAGCGTCGACGTCCGCATCGACCGCTACTTCCGTGTCTTCGAGAACCACCGCTACCCGCACATCGACCCCTCGGTCGAGCAGGCAGAGCTGACCAGGCTGGTCGAGCCCGACGGCGACGAGCCGTTCATCCTGCACCCCGGCGAGTTCGTCCTCGGCTCGACCTACGAGGTCGTGTCCCTGCCGCGACGACGTGTCAGCCCGGCTCGAGGGCAAGGCGCTGGCGATCTCGACGCCTGTCCCGCACTCCGACTGGGTGGACCACGATGGGTGCTCTCCGGCCGGGCGACGAGGTGTTCGGGCCGGACGGATTGCCACGGACTGTCGTCGCCGCGACGGACGTGATGACCGACCGGCCCTGCTACGAGGTCGAGTTCTCCGACCACTCCGTGATCATCAGTGACGCGGCCCACCAGTGGGTGACGACCTCGAAGGCGGAGCGGGCTCATGGGCAGCGCGGCCGCTCCTCGGTCCGCACCACCGCGGAGATCGCGGCCAGCCTCCGGGTCCGCGGCGAGGTAAACCACCACGTCGCGCTCCCCTCGCCGGTCTGCTATCCCGAGCAGGCGCTATGCCGTCGACCCTACGTCCTGGGCGTCTGGCTGGGGGACGGAACCTCCACCAAAGCCGAGGTGACCTGCTCCCCAGCCGACCGTGAGGTGCTCGCCAATATCGAGGCAGCGGGCTACCAGGTGTGGCACGCGACGGCACCGATGGCGTGGCGCATCGGTGGGCTGTCCCGCCACGCGGTCGGGCGCGTCCGCGACCCGCTCACGGGCAGGTACGCCGGAGATGCCTCTCTATCAAGCGTGTTGCGACAAATGGGGCTGCTCGGGAACAAGCACGTGCCCGAGATCTACATGACGGCGAGCGTGGACCAGCGGCTCGCCCTGCTGCAGGGTCTGATGGACTCCGACGGCTACGTGGACGTCTATGGCCGGTGCGAGTTCGTCAACATGAAGGAGCACTTGAGCAACGCCGTCGCCGAGCTTGCCGCCAGCCTCGGTCTCCGGCCGGTCATGCGCAAGAAGCGCGCCATGCTCAACGGCATCGACTGCGGGCCCTGCTTCCAGGTCAAGATGACCCCCCGCCTTCCGGTGTTCCGCCTCACCCGCAAGCTGGCCCGGCTGAAGACCGATGCCCGGGATCACGCGTTCCGCGGCATCGTCGACGCCCGGCCGATCGCGCCCGTGCCCGTCCGGTGCATCGAGGTCGACCACCCGGACGGTCTGTTCCTCGTCGGCGAGCGCTACATCCCGACACACAACAGCTCGCTCGGCCGACTCGGCCTGCTCACCCACTCCACTGCCGGCTTCATCGACGCCGGCTTCTCCGGCCACGTGACGCTCGAGCTGTCCAACGTCGCGACCCTGCCGATCAAGCTGTGGCCGGGCATGAAGATCGGCCAGCTCTGCTTCTTCCGGCTCACCAGCCCGGCCGAGGCGCCCGTACGGCTCGGGCGCCCAGGGCTCGCGCTACCAGGGCCAGCGCGGCCCCACCCCGTCGCGGTCGTTCCAGAGCTTCCACCGCACCGCCACCTGACCGAGGCAAGGTCGCGCCACCGGAGGCGCCCGGTCAGGTGCTCGCCACGGCGTCCAGCACGTCGAGCCGGGCCGCCCGCCGAGCCGGGAGCAGCGCCGCGAGCACCCCGCACGACCCGGCGATCACGACGATGGCCGCCAGCTGCCCCAGCGGCACGACCGTGCGGGCCGTTTCGATCCCGGACTCCTTGATGGCGAACACCAGCGACCAGCCGAGGAAGAGTCCGACCGCGAGCCCCAGCACCGTCCCGTAGACCGCGATCAGCGCGGCTTCCCAGCGGACCATGCCGCGCAGGTGGCCGCGGGACATGCCCACCGCCCGGAGCAGTCCCAGCTCGCGGGTCCGCTCCACGACGGAGAGGGCAACCGTGTTCGCGATGCCGACCAGCGCGATCAGGATCGCCAGCGCAAGCAAGGCGTAGACGACGCCGAGCATCGTGTTGAACTCGGCCACGATCAGCTCCCGCATCTGGGCTCGGTCGCGGACCTCGACGTTGGCGTACGCCGCCGCCGCCGCGTCCACCGACTGCCGCAGCGCGTCCGGGTCGGCACCCTGCTCGCCGCGGACGTAGACGCTGGTGTCGAGCGAACCGGGCTCGGCCGCGGCGAGAGCCGCGTGGTCGACCCAGACCTTGCCGGTCCAGTCGGCGTGGTCGAAGAGCGCCCGGACGACGAACGTACGCTCGACGCCGCTGCCGAAGGTGACCGGGACCCGGCTGCCGACCTCCCAGCCCTTCCCCTCGGCGTGCCGGGTCGACGACGGCGAGGCCGTCGTCGCCCATGTCCGTCCAGGGAGCCGGCCGTGACGCCGAGGTCGAAGACCTTCTGCACGGTGTCGGCCGGCCAGCCCGCCAGCTCGCTGACGTTGCCGCCGACCTCCGCCTCGGTCAGCCGATGCGGCACGGCGACCTCGACGTGGTCTGCGCTCTGCAGGTCTGTTGCCAGATCGGCGCCCGCGCCGCCGTACATCCACGCGCCGGTGTCCACCACCAGGTCGCCGCGGAACTCCTTGTCGAAGGAGTGGCTCACCGACCATTTGCCGGAGGCGGCGAACACGGTGATCGCGCCGACCAGCGCGACGCCGATCATCAGGGCCGAGGCGGTGGCAGCCGTGCGCTTGGGGTTGCGCCTGGCGTTCTCGCGGGCGAGCAGGCCGCGGATCCCGGCGATCCGCGGCAGCCCGGCGGCCAGCACCCGCACCGCCGGCCGGGCGAGCACCGGGGACAGAGTGGCGACGCCGAGGAAACCGGCCAGGGCGCCGAGCAGAACGGCGGGCACGCTCCCGCTGGTGATGCCGCCGACCACCGAGACGACGCTGCCCACCGTCAGCAGCAGACCGATCGCGATCCGCTTGCGGGAGGGGCGGGTCGTCTCGACGGCGACGTCGCGCATCGCGGCGACCGGCGCCACCCGGGACGCGCGGCGCGCCGGCAGCAGCGCCGAGCCGACCGTGACGACGAGCCCGACCACGAACGCCAGCAGGAGGGAGGACGACGAGACCACGAGCGGTCCGTCGGGCATGGCGACGCCGATGCTGCCCCAGAGGGCCCCGATGCCCTTCGCCACGCCGACGCCGGCCACCAGACCGAGACCGGACGCGGACGCCCCCACCACCGCTGCCTCCACCGTGACGCTGCGACGGACCTGGCGGCCGCTGGCACCGATGGCTCGCAGCAGCGCCAGCTCCTTGGTCCGCTGGGCGACGAGGATCGCGAAGGTGTTGTTGATGATGAAGGCGCCCACCAGCAGCGCGACCACGGCGAAGACCTGCATGAAGATGCCGAAGAACTCGACGTCCTCGTTGCTGCGGTTGCGGTTCTCCTCCGTCAGCGCCGCACCGGTGATGGTCTCGAGGTCACCGCCCAGCGCGGTGCGAAGGTTCTTCGCCAGCTCAGCCTGGCTCACGCCGTCGACGGCCTCGACGGCGATGCTGTCGACCGTCCCGTCGCGACCCAGCACCCGCTGTGCGGCGTCGGGGGTGAACAGCACCGTGCGGTTCCCCGCCCTGTTGTCCGCCGCCCCGAACGTCGCGACGCCCACCACCCGGGCGTCGACCGGTCCGGAACCGGTCAGCACGGTCGTACGGTCACCCGGCTCCAGGCCGACCTCGTCCGCCAGCGACCGGTCGACGACGACCTCGTCGTCGGTCCGCGGTCCCCGACCGGCCACCAGGTCGAACGGGTTGAGCTCCGCCACGTCGGTCCAGGCAGCGCCCGCGGGTGCGGCACCCATCCCGATGTCGTCGACGGGTTCGCCGTCCTTCCCCACGACCTGGGCGAAGCCCTCGACGCGAGGCAGCGACGCCGGCGACGCCGGGCACCGCCGCGACCCGGTCGACGATGGCCTCGTCGACCGGCGCGTGCTCGGTCCCGTTGAAGCCCTCGATCGTGGCCGGGCCGCGGACGAGTGCGTCGGTGCTCCGCTCGGTCTCGGCGAAGGCCCCCGACAGGCGGGCCCGCATCGTGTCGGTGAAGATCAGCGAGCCGGCCATGAAGGCGACGCCGAGCAGCACCGCCAGCACCGTGCTGACGAGCCGGCGCTTGTGCGCGGCTAGGCCGCGCAGGGTGAGGGCGAGCATCGCTCAGCCCTCCAGGTTCTTCATGTGGTCGAGCACCTTGTCGGCGGTTGGCTCGCTCATGTCGTCGACCACGCGACCGTCGGCGAGGAACACCACGCGGTCGGCGTGACTGGCCGCCACCGGGTCGTGGGTGACCATGACGATCGTCTGGGCGGTCTCGTCGACGGAGCGGCGCAGGAACGACAGCACCTCGCCACCGGACCGCGAGTCGAGGTTGCCGGTCGGCTCGTCGGCGAAGACGACCTCCGGCCTGCCCGCCAGGGCCCGGGCGACGGCCACCCGCTGCTGCTGGCCCCCGGAGAGCTCGCTCGGCCGGTGCTTCAGGCGGTCGCCGAGCCCGACGACCTCGATCACCTGGTCCAGCCATGCCTGGTCGGGGGCGCGCCCGGCCAGCCGCATCGGCAGCGAGATGTTCTCCGCCGCCGACAGCGTCGGCACCAGGTTGAACTGCTGGAAGACGAAGCCCACGCGGTCCCGGCGCAGCCGGGTCAGGCCCTTGTCCTTCAGGGTCGTCAGGTCGGTGTCGCCGATCCAGACCGTCCCGCTGGTCACGGTGTCGAGGCCGGCGGCGACGTGCATCAGCGTCGACTTCCCGGAGCCCGACGGGCCCATCACGGCGGTGAACTCGCCGGCGTACAGGTCGACGGTGACGCCGGCGAGGGCGTGCACGGCGGCGTCGCCGGACCCGTAGGTCTTGCGGACGTCGACCGTCCGGACGGCGGCCTGGTGCGTGCCCGTCCGGGCAGGGCGTGGCTGCGGGATCGTCGTCGTCATCTCGGGTGCTCCCAGTCGTGCGGCGTCCGGCTCTGAGGCATTGATTGAGGCATTGGTGGTCACGAGGTCCACGGTGTCCCCGCACCGGCCGCGACGGCGACCGTGCTGACTGGCGAGCAAAGGTGTGGCTAGCACCCCCCGTGTCATCCCCGCGGACGATCATGACGCAGGCCGGCCGTCGGGATGGTGCGAATCCGGGAAAACGGCGCGGTCAGCGCACGGCGCGCAGCAGCTGGGCCCGGGGCGGTCCCGCGGGGGTGGGCTGCCAGTCCGGCTCCCGGGTCCTGACCCAGAGGGGCAGCAGCTCCGGCGACATCGACTGGGCGAAGTGGTGGCCCTGCCCGAAGGCGCAGCCGAGCTCGGCCAGCAGCACCGCGGTCTCCGGCTTCTCGATCCCCTCGGCCACCACCTCGAGGTCCAGGTGACGTGCCAGGTCGGCCACGGCGCCGACGATCGCCCGGTCCCTCGGTGAGTCGTGCACCTGGCTCACGAACGACCGGTCGATCTTCAGCTGCTGGATGGGCAGCTCGGACAGGTGGGTGAGCGACGAGTACCCGGTGCCGAAGTCGTCCAGGGAGAGCCGTACGCCGAGGCTGCGCAGCTCGGCGAGCAGCCCCAGTGCCCGGTCGGCGTCGCTGAGCACGATGCTCTCGGTGATCTCCAGGGTGAGCCGGTCGCTCGGCAGGTCCCAGCGGTCCAGCACGTCGGCGACGGTCTGCGGCAGCATCGTGTCGAGGAGGGACCTCGCCGAGAGGTTCACCGAGATGCCGATGTCCAGGCCGTCGGCCCGCCAGGCCGCGCACGCCGCGACCGCCCGGTCGAGGACGAGTGCGGTCAGCGGCACGATCAGCCCGTTGCGCTCGGCCAGCGGGAGGAAGAGTCCGGGTCGCAGCGTGCCGCGCACCGGGTGGTGCCACCGGACCAGCGCCTCCGTGGACCGGATCCGGTCGGTCATCAGGTCCATCACCGGCTCGACCTCGATGTCGACCTCGCCGGCGACGATGGCCTCCCGCAGCTCGCCCATCAGAGAGAGCAGCGAGGGGTCGTTGAGGTCGATGTCCGCGCGGTAGGAGACGCAGGACTCGGCGCCGTTCTTGGCCGCGTACATCGCGATGTCGGCCCGCTTGAGCAGGTCGGAGACGGTGCGGCCGTGCTCCGGTGCGACCGCGATCCCTGCCGACCCCGACAGGTGCAGGCGCTCCTCGTCGACCGTGAACCGGTCCTCGAGGGAGTCCAGCAGGCTCCGGGCGACCTGCCGTCGCCCCCCCGGCCACCGACGGGGGCACCAGGACGGCGAACTCGTCGCCCCCCAGCCGCGCGACCGTCACGCCCGGTGGCGCAGCCTCGACGAACCGGTCCGCCACCTGGCGCAGCAGGTCGTCACCGACGTGGTGACCGAGGGTGTCGTTGACGACCTTGAAGCCGTTGAGGTCGATGATCATCAGTGCCACCAGGCCGCTGGTGCCCCTGGCCTCCGCCAGGGCCTCGTTCGCCCGGGTGGTGAGCTGCGCCCGGTTCGGCAGGCCGGTCAGGGTATCGTGCAGCGCGTCGTGGCGGAGCCGGCCGATCAGCATCTCGTTGTGCAGCGCCACCGACGCGTGGTTGGCGATCGTCTGGAGCAAGTGGACGTCGCTGGCTACGAAGCCGCGCACCTCGCCGAGCCGGTCGTGCACCGCCAGCGCACCGACGGTCTGCCCGTCGTAGCGCAGCGGCGCCAGCACGGCCTCGTCGATACCGCGCAGCTGCAGGTAGTGACGCACGGCCGGGTCGTCCCCACGGACGAGGATCGCGTCGGCGTCCCCGAGCAGCGCCCGGGTCGCCTCGGCGGCGACGCGGGCCGCGTCCTCGTCGAGCGTCACGACCGCGCGGCCGTCGAACCGCCAGACGGTGACCTCGGTGTCGCCGAAGCGCAGCACCTCGGAGGACTCCCCGCGCAGCAGCTCGCGGGCCTGGTCGAGCACGGAGGGCAGCACGTCGTCGGACTCCGGCGCGATGCTCAGCTCGCGGCTGAACCGGAACAGCCGCTCGAGGCTGCTGTGCCGGTCGGCGAGCGAGGCGTAGGCGCGGTAGCCCGCCATCAGCATCACGCCGGCGGCGACCAGAGGGACGGCGGCGATGAGGCCGAGGCGGAGGGTGAGCAGTGGCATCAGCCCGATGAGGGCGCTGGCCGCGGCGAGCCCGATCCCGGACACCAGGCTCCGCAGCCCCGACAGCGGTGGCTTCCCGTCGTACCAGCGGATGATCACGCTGAGGACGATGAGGTCCACCGCCATGGCCGCGCTGCAGGCGAGGACCGCCCCGGTCCACTCCCGCCAGCCGTCAGCCGTGCTGCCGCCCCCGACGATGCGGAACACCGCGAGAGCGACGGTCGTGTCGGCGAAGATCAGCGCGACGTTGACGCCGGACTTGAGCAGGGTCTGGCGCCGGTGCAGCAGCATGACCAGGGCAGGTCCGACCACGCGGGCGATGAGGAGGTCGTCGGGGACGGCGTAGAAGAACGCCAGCATGAGCGGGATCTCGCTGACGGAGATGCTCTGGGCCTCGCGGCCGACCTGGATGTGGAAGACCCATATCTCGGTCGCGGCGAACATCAGCGCGAGCACCCACCAGGGGATCCGCAGGTCCAGCGGCGCGTCCGGCGGATGGGTCTGGATGCCGAGCCAGAGAGCGGCGCCGACGAGGGCGAGCAGGCCGACCAGAGCCAGCACGCGCCCGGTGGGTCGGCTGGCCCGTCGTGACGGCTGGGTGCCGTCGAGGGCAGCTCCAGCGACCGTCCCTCTGGTCGTCATGCCGGGTGCATCGACCCGTTTGGCCCTGAGCCTGAGCCCCCGGCTCACACCCAGGTGGAGCCGGGCTCGCGGCCCGTCTCGGTTCCCTTCATGGTGCCCTCCCCGTCATGATTCCGGTTCCTGATGCTCTGTCCGCACTGTCCCTGATGTCCACGCATTGCTACGACCACCCCGCGCTGGCCCAGAGCTCGTTCGCCCACGCTGCATCCGCCCAGGTCGCGCCGGCCCAGGTAGCCCCTGACCAGCCGTTGCCCGCCCAGGTCGCCCCGGCCCAGGTCGCCCCGGCCCAGGTCGCCCCGGCCCAGGTCGCGCCCGCCCAGGTCGCGCCGGCCCACGTCGCCCCGGTCCACGAGCCGCCGGCCCAGGTGGCCCCCAGCAGCGGGGAGCCGGTCCACGCGCCCCCGGCCCAGGTGGCGCCGTTGTAGCTCCCGCCGGCCCAGGTCGCCCCGGCCAGCTCGTCCTGGGCGAGGTCGGTCGTGTCCGTGGAGTTGCCGAAGATGTCCTGCTCGCCGCTGAGGACGACGCCGTTCTGCTGGACCTTGAAGCGGCCACGAGCCTTGTCCAGCGACCCACCGCCGGAGTGCACGGCGGCCGCGGTGACCGACCGGCTGTTGGTGCCGTAGGCCGCCGCGAGGTCCAGCGACCCCGCGCCCTGGGCGTCGGTGGACGTCGACGGCACCGGCCGCGCGGAGCGTCGGAGGATGTCCTTGACCTGGTCCGGGGACAGGCCCGGCCGCTGCGAGAGCAACAGCGCGCTGGCGCCGGACACGACGGCCGCGGACTGCGAGGTGCCGCTGCCCTTGAAGAAGCGCTCGCCGATCGCTGCCGTCGCCGCGTACTTGGAGTCGACGAACGACCCCTTCGCGCGCAGGCTCACGACGGAGACGCCGGGTGCGACGACGTCCGGTGCCCGCTTGCCCTCAGCCGCGTTCCCGCGCTGTGAGAAGGCCGGCACCACGTCGTCGCCGCGGTCCGGCGTTCCCTTGGTGTCGACCGCTCCGACCGCCAGGACGCTCGGGCTGTAGGCCGGGTTAGCGAGACCGCTGCGGGTCCCGTCGCCGTTGCCGGCCGAGACCACCACGACGATGCCCCTGCTCCACGCCACCTCGGCGGCGTGGACGAGCGGGTCCAGCCGGTAGTCCTGAGCCGAGTCGGTGCCGAAGGACAGGTTGAGCACCCGGATGTTCAGGCCGGCGTCCCTGGAGTGTGCGACGACCCAGTCGATGGCCGCGATGACCTGCGACACGTCGGTGTTGCCCCGGGCGTCGGCGAGCTTGAGGCTGACCACGCGGGAGCCGGGAGCCATACCCAGGAAGGGCGGCTTCTCGGTCGAGTACGAGGTTGCGGTGACCCCCGAGTCGCGGCCGGCGATGATGCCCGCCATGTGCGTGCCGTGGCCGAAGGTGTCCAGGTGGCGCAGGTTGGGCTGCTGCGACTCGAAGGACAGGTCCGGTCCCAGCACCAGCTTGTTGGTGGTCGTCAGGCCCTCGACGGGCAGGACCCCGGAGTCGAGCAGAGCGACGTCGACGCCCTGGCCGACGAACCCGTTCTTCCAGTACGTCATCGCGCCGGTCAGGCGGGCGACGTTGGTCATGTCGCCGTCCTCGCCCGTGGGGCCGTAGCCCGCCGACTGCAGGCGCAGCCGGCTGTCCTTGGTCACCGCCCGGACACCGGGCACCGTCCCGACCTGGGTCTGCCGTGCTCGCCGGCACGTCGACCACCACGGTCCCGAGCGAGCGCTGCGTCGCGACGACCCGGCCGCCGAGCCCGACAGCGGCCCGCCCGACCTCCATGACGCGGTCGGCCTTGCTCTCGACGATCAGCCGAACCATCGGGTCGGGGCGCTGCGGCTCGCTGGCCGCGACCGGGCTGAGCCGGTCGCCGGTCGACGGCGCGAGCAGCAGGCCACCCACGGCGAGCGCCGCGGCGACGCTCGCGCGCCAACCCATCGCCCGGTCGAGCTGATGCGGTTTCACAGGGCCTCTCCCCACGGACAGTACGATCTCGTGCACAGATCGTTACTATTCCTTGACCCGTTACCGTGTGTCGCCAGGCCACCACGCATTGCACACGGACGGGCTAACAGATCGGCCGGTCGCTGGCCGAAAGGGGGATGCTCTGGGGCCCGGAAGTCCGATCAGGCCGTGGTGGCCGGCTCCCCCTGCTGCCCGGGCGCGCCCGGGTCCTCCGCGCCGACGGGCACCACGGTGATGTTGCGGTGCACCGAGCGGAGCATGAGCTGCGCGACGTCGAGGACCTCGACGTCCTCGCGGGCGCTGCCGTCCTGCTTCTTGGCGGTCACGGCGTCACCGAGCATCACCAGGCAGAACGGGCAGGCCGTCGACACCACGTCGGGGTCCAGCGACAGCGCCTCGTCGACCCGCTCGACGTTGACCCGCTTGCCGATCTTCTCCTCCATCCACATCCGGGCCCCGCCGGCGCCGCAGCAGAAGCCGCGCTCCTTGCAGCGGTGCATCTCCTCGGTGCGCAGGCCGGGGACGGAGGCGAGGACCTCGCGGGGCGGGGTGTAGACCGAGTTGTGCCGGCCCAGGTAGCAGGGGTCGTGGTAGGTCACGAGCTGGTCGATCGGGCGTGATCGGGGTGAGCCGGCCCTCCTCGACGAGGTGCGCGAGCAGCTGGGTGTGGTGGACGACCTCGTAGTTCCCGCCGACCTGGGGGTACTCGCGGGCGAGGGAGTTGAAGCAGTGCGGGCAGGTGGCGACGATGACGGTCTTGTCGGCCCCGGCCTCGTTGAGGGTCTCGACGTTCTGCTGGGCGAGCATCTGGAAGACGAACTCGTTGCCCAGCCGGCGGGCGGGGTCCCCCGAGCATGCCTCGGCCTCGCCGAGGACGGCGAACCGCACGCCGGCGATGTGCAGCAGCTCGGCGAACGCGCGGGTGGTCTTCTTGGCGCGGTCCTCCAGCGCGCCGGCGCACCCGACCCAGTACAGGTAGTCCACCTCACTGAGGTCCTCGACGTCCTGACCGACCACAGGCACGTCGAAGTCGAGGCCCTGGGTCCAGTCGAGGCGCGCCTTGGCGCCCATGCCCCACGGGTTGCCCTTGTTCTCCAGGTTCTTGAGCATCGTGCCCGCCTCGGACGGGAACGACGACTCGACCAGTACCTGGAAGCGGCGCATGTCGACGATGTGGTCGACGTGCTCGATGTCGACCGGGCACTGCTCGACGCAGGCGCCACAGGTCGTGCAGGACCAGAGCACGTCGGGGTCGATCACTCCGCCCTGCTCGGCCGTGCCCACCAGTGGCCGCGCGGCCTCGGCCTCGTCGCCGGCGCCCTTCGCGAAGAGGTGGTCCCGCAGGTCCATGATCACCAGCTTGGGGGACAGCGGCTTCCCGGTGTTCCACGCCGGGCACTGGTCCTGGCAGCGCCCGCACTCGGTGCACGTCGCGAAGTCGAGCATCCCCTTCCAGGTGAAGTCCTCGACCTTCCCCCGGCCGAACGCGGTGTCCTCGTCCAGCTCGTCGATGTTCTCGAAGTCGATCGGCTTCCCGTCGACCATCATCGGCAGCAACGGGCCGAGCGCCTTGGGCTCCCGTTTGGTCAGGACGTTGAGCGGCGCGATGAAGATGTGCAGGTGCTTGGAGTAGACGACCAGCACCAGGAAGCCGAGCACGACGCCGATCTGCGCCAGGACGCCGAGGGTCTCGAGCACCTCGTTGGTCTCCTCGCCGAGCGGCTCGAGCAGCTCGGCGGTCGCCTTGGAGGCGAACGCCCACCAGCCGTCCTCCTGGAACGGGAAGACGCCGGTGTTGATCTGGGCGCCGCGGTAGAGCAGCAGCGTCCAGATCACGTTGAAGATCATGAACAGCACCAGCCACGCCGCGCGGGTGTGCGAGCCGTAGAAGCGCGACGCCCGCTGCCGGCGCTCCGGAGCCTGCCGCAGCCGGATCAGCGAGAAGGTCGCCAGGCCGAGCAGGACCGCCACGGCGAAGAAGTCCTCGAGGAAGCCCAGCAGCGCCCATCTGCCGATGAGTGGGATGGCGAAGTCACGGTCGAAGAGCGCGCCGTAGGCCTCCAGGATCGTGGCGGCGAGCACGATGAAGCCCCAGAAGGTGAGGAAGTGCGCCACGCCGGGCACCGACCACTGCAGCAGCTTGCGCTGGCCGAACACCTCGCGCAGCTGGCCCTTGGCCCGTTGCCCGATCCCGTCGAGCCGACCCGGTGCCGCCTGCCCGGACGAGATCAACCGGTAGAGGTACTGGACCCGGCGACCGGCGATCGCCAGCGCCGCGACCGTCATGGCCAGGCCGAGCACGAGCCGTACCAAGGGGTCCTCCTGATCCGTCCCCCCGACGCTGGCGTCAGCGTAGGGCCCGCCCATGCTACTCACCGGTAACAACGGCGCCCGACCGGCCCGTCGGGGTCTTGCTCCCGCCGTCCCACCGGCCTACGGTCGGCTGGTCGCCGCATCCCGGAGGTCCGCCATGGTCCGTCGCGTCCTGGTCGTGCTCATCCTCGTGGTGGCGGCGGTGCTGCCGTCCGGCGCGCCGGCTCAGGCCGCGGACCGGCCGACTCGGATGGCCGCGCTGGGTGACTCCATCACCCGCGGCTTCAACGCGTGCGGCTGGTACGTCGACTGCCCGTCGCGGTCGTGGTCCACGGGCAGCTACTCGACCGTGAACTCCCACTACCGGCGGCTGGCCGCTCGGCAGTCGCTCACCGCGTACAACGACGCGAAGACCGGCGCCAAGATGTCCGCCCTCGCCGGCCAGGTCTCCACCGCCGTCTCGCAGCAGGCGCAGTACGTCACCATCCTGCTCGGCGCCAACGACGCGTGCACCAGCACCGAGGCAGGGATGACGACCGTGAGCGACTTCACGGCCCGGCTGGACACGGGGCTCGACGCGCTGCACGCCGGGCTGCCCGGAGCGACGGTCTTCGTCTCGTCCATCCCGGACATCAAGCGGCTCTGGGAGATCGGTCGCAACTCCTTCTCGGCGCGCTCGGCGTGGTCGGCGTTCGGGATCTGCCAGTCGATGCTGGCCAACCCGCGCTCGACCACCGCCGCCGACATCGCCCGGCGCGACCGCGTTCGGCAGCGCGTCGTGGACTACAACAGCGCCCTTGCGGGCGCTTGCGCGACCTACGCAGGCACCTGCGTCTTCGACGACAACGCCGTCTTCAGCTACCAGTTCACCCTGAGCCAGGTCAGCAGCTGGGACTACTTCCACCCCAACACCTCCGGCCAGGCAGTGCTCGCCTCCGTGACCTGGCCGAAGGTGTCCGCCGTCACCGGCTGGTAGACCGGCCCGCACGGCGTGAGGCCGGCGCCCGTCATGGGACGCCGGCCACTTCCCTCCGTTTCATGCGGTGGTCGAGGTCAGCGCCGGACGGCGATGGCCTCGAGGTAGGTCGCCGGGATCGCGACCGCGTCGTCGGCCCCGAGCCGGTCGAAGCTCTCGGCCAGGGCGACCAGGTCGGCCTCCAGAGCCGGCTGGGCGGTTTCGTCCAGTGCCGCGAAGGCCTTGACGGTCGGGCCGTACCAGGTGCGGAACGTGTCGACGAATGCCTGCGCGGACGTGAAGCGCCAGGTGAAGGTGCGCTCGGTGACGGCCAGCGAGGAGATCTCGTCGCCGAAGAGCTCGCGCAGGTGCGACTCGGTCCCCCAGAGCAGCGGGGACCGCAGCCCGGCGGGCGGCGGCACGTGTCCTCCGACGGTCTTGAACACCTGGCCGATGAAGCCTGTCGGCGTCCAGCTGGCCATGGCGATGGTGCCGCCCGGCCTGGTGACGCGGAGCAGCTCCGCGGCGGCCTTGTCGTGGTCGGGCGCGAACATCGAACCGAAGATCGTCGTGACGGCGTCGAACTCACCGTCCGCGTAGGGGAGCGCTTCGGCGTCGCCCTCGACGAACCGGATGCGGTATCCCTCCGCGGCCGCCCGCACGCGACCTCGCTCGAGGAGTGCGGGAACGTAGTCGACGCCCTCGACCGTGGCGCCGAGACGTGCCGCGGCGATCGCGGCGTTGCCGCTGCCTGTCGCGACGTCGAGCACGCGCATGCCGGCGTGCAGGTCGGCGGAGTCGACGAGCTGCTCCGCCGTGGGCTGGATGAGAGCCGCGACGACGTGGAAGTCGCCGCTGGACCAGGTCTGCTGCTGCTTGGTCTTGATGGCTGCGAGGTCGGGGGCCGGGGCCTCCTGGAGCTGGGTCATGGTGATGCGTCCTTCCGTGGTGGTGGTGCGTTGACGTGGGTGGTGTGACGGGGTCGTAGGTTGCGGTGGCCCGCTCAGGAGCTGGCGTTGGCCTTCCAGAACACGTAGTCCGCCGTGTAGGGGATGTGTCGCGTCTCGCCCACGTTGGCGGCCGTGCAGTCCGTCGCTGCCGGGGTCAGGCCTCCGGTCGTCGCGATCCGCTGGATGTGGGTGGTCGCGGAGAGCCGGCCATCTTCCGGTCCGCCGGGGCTCGGCGTCGCGCGCAACAGGAGCCAAGGGATCGCGGTGGGCGAGACGACGGCGCGGTCGACGACCGCCCCGACGACCGAGCTGCCGTCGCGTGCGGTCCAGGTGGGGCCGGCCGAGTGGGTGGTGAGGAGCTTGCCGTTGTCGTCGTAGAGCGAGGCGGTCGGCCCGTCGAAGGACCAGGCGTAGCTCGTCGCCGTGGCGACGCAGGTGTGCACCTGCCAGCCGGTCGCGTGTCCGACGAGGAACGGCTTGAAGTCGCCGACGACGGCGATGGTGGAGGGCACGTCTGGCGCCGCAGGGCCGGCCTGTGCCGGCGTCGCGGCGCCCACGGCCAAGGCTGCGGTCAGTGCGAGGACCGCTGCGGTCAGGATGCGGCGCAGGCCGGCCTGACTGCTGGACGGGGTAGTGGTGCGGGACATCTCAGACTCCTTCGTCGATGGGGTCGGGCCGGAGCTGGCCGGCCGTCTCGTGGATCTCGTCGCACGGCAGACCGGCGAGCGCCATGGCCGCGCGGACGGCGTCGGCCGACTCGGCCTCGTAGAGGAGGAAGCAGGTCTCGTCGTCGGGGACGAAGATCGAGCGCACCAGGCGGACCGTCGTGCCTGAACGGGTCAGGGAGTCGGCGGCGATCCGGGCATGCTCGCCGTCAGCGAAGGCGGCCTGCACCTCGGTCTGCGAGCGGTAGAGCTCGACGAGGAACTCGGTCATGCCGACAACGGTGCAGGCAGGCCGCGGCGGCCGAAACTACGGAAACCCTGAGTCTTAGCGGTCCGCCACCGCTGGGGTTTCGCCCCGACCGCCCCGGGTGAGGCGGCCTGCCAGCTGCGAGCGCGAGCGGATGCCGAGCTTGGCGTAGGTGTTGCGGAGATGGAACTCCACTGTGTTGACCGTGACGACCAGGCTGCTCGCGATCTCCTTGTTCGACCGCCCTTCGGCGGCCAGCTCGGCTACCTGCTGCTCAGTGGGCGTGAGCTCGCCGGCTGCGCTCGGCCGGCGGGCGCCGACCCGGGCCAGCTCGGCGCGGGCGTCGTCCGCCCAGCCGACCGATCCGATCGCGTCGAAGGCCGCGGCGGCGCGGCTCAGCGCATCGCGAGCAGCACCCCACCTGCGCAGCCGCCGCTGCACCCGGCCCAGAGCCAGCAGCGTCCGGGCGCTGTCGAAGGGCAGCCCGAGCTCGCCGAGCCTGGTCGCGGCCGCGTCGATCTGCCGGACCGCGGCGTCACCGGCGTCGGTGCCCGCGATGCGCACGGTGGCGGTGCACCGATCCCCCGCCGCCAGGGCCCACGGATGATCCTGCGCCCGCCCGAGCGCCAGCAACCGGTCCGTCACCCCCGCGGCGGTGCCCAGGTCTCCCGTCTCGACCAAGGCCTCGACCAGGTCAGGTGCGACGGGGAAGACGCCGGGGTCGTCGATGCCGTGCTCCTGGCAGTGCTCCCACACCGGGAGCAGGTCGAGCACGGCCGCCGCCGCGTCGTGCCGGAGCAGCGCCACCGAGCCGCGGGCCCGCTGCGCTTCGAACCGGTCCCATCGCACACCGGTCGCGTCCGCCCGTTCGATGGCTTCGTCGGCCCACCGGACCGCGGTCTCGGGGTCGCCGACGCCTGCCGCGGCGAGGGCCCGGCACCGCTCGTACATCGGCCAGTGCAGGAGCTCGCTGTCCGGGGAGTCGGCCCACTCGTCGAGCAGCTCGCCCGCGGCCGCCCAGCCGCCGACGCGCAGCTCGAGCTCGCAGAGGTGCAGTCGATGCATCGCGTAGGCCCATGGCACCCCCTGCTCGTCGGCGGTCCGCAGCAGGCGGGTCAGGACCTTGCGCGCCGGGTGGACCTCGCCCCGCCAGACCAGGCGCTGGCCGCCGATGCGCCCCGGGTCCCAGGTGTCGGCGGTCGTCCCGTCGTCCGACGACGGGTCGTCCACCGGACGGCCCTGCAGCGCCCGGGTCCAGGCCAGCGCGTGCCGGACGAGCACGCGTTGGTCCGCGCGCTCCGGGGTGGACGCAACGGCGAGGAGCGCCCACTCGTGCGCCTGCGGCACGTTCTGCAGCCGTACGACCGCCTCGTTGTCGACCATCCTCGCGAGCACGGGCGCCCGGAGAGCGGCGTCGTCCCCTGCGGCCTCGAGTGCCCGGTCGAGGTGGCGCCGGACGTCGTCGCTGTGCTCGATCTCCCCGCTGGTGAACAGCAGGTGCGCGCGCACCCGGTGTGTGGGCGTTCGGAACGAGTCGAGCGCGCCCGTGAGCAACGCGGTCAGCTCCGTCTTGTCACCGACGAGCCGTAGTCGATCCGCCAGGTCGAGGACCCGCTCGGGCGCCTCCGCCGAGCTCGTCGGCGTCAGCCTTAGGGCGTGCCCGGCGAGGACGGCCGCCTCCCGCGTTGCTCCGCGCGCGCCGGCCTTGGCGGCCGCCGATGCCACGGTCGCCGACTTCTCGTCATCAGGGTCCACCGACCCGAGCGCCAGGTGGACGGCGCACTGCTGCTCGTCGAGCAGGACGCGGGCCAGCTCCAGGTGCAGGGCACGGACCTCTTGGTCGGAGGCCTGCTCACGGGCCGCGGCGGCGAGCAGCGGGTGGTAGGGACGGACGCGCTCCCGCTCGACCACGACCAGCCCCGTCGTCTCGGCTTCGGTCAGCGCCGCCTCGCCGGCCAGCCGGACGAGGTCGTCTGCCCTCAGGTCTCCGTTGAGGGCGAGCGCGAGCACGAGTCGCCGCACCGCCGTGGGACGGCCCGACAACCGGGTGCCCAGAAGCTCCTCGACGTCGCGAGGCACGGGTAGGTGGTCGGCCGTCGTCCGCTGCTCAGCGAGCAGGCGGCCCACCGCGAGCGCGAAGAGCGGGTTGCCCTGGGTCAGCTCGTGGACCTGGCGCAGGTCGTGGCGGGAGAGTCGGAGGCCGAGACGCTGCGCGAGGAGCTGCCGGGTGGCCCCGAGGCTCTGCGGCCCTACCTCGACACGGGTCAGCTGATCGGGAAGGAGGCCGCGCTGCCACGGTGGCACCGGCCCGGTGCGACGCGCGTGCAGAACCCGCACGTGCTCTGTGCCGGGGCGGCGCAGCGCGAACGCGAGGACCTCAGCCGACCCGGCGTCGATCCATTGCGCGTCGTCCAGGGCGACGAGGAGACCGCTGTCCTCGGCAAGTTCTCGCAGCGCGCCCAGCAGGCCGAGCCCGATGGCGTGGACGTTGGCGGGCTCGTCGCCCGGGTCGGTGCGGAGGAGAGCAATCTCGAGGGCCCGCCGTTGCGGGAAGGGCAGTCCGACCAGGTCGTCGAGCGACACGGCATCGAAGAGGTCGACGACCGCGGCGAAGCACAGCGCGGTCTCCGCGCCGCTCGACCGCGCCGTCATGACGCGCATGCCGTTCTTCCGGGCGAGGCCGACGCCCGCTTCCCACAACGTTGTCTTGCCCACGCCGGGCGCTCCGTCGAGGACGAGCACCCGGGTGCCCGGCTCGGGAGAGGCGACGAACTCGGCGATGCGCGCGAGCTCGTCCGCCCTGGCCACGACGTCCGGCACCATGTCAGGAGGCCCGTCGGACCGCCGTCAGAGCAGCGCCCCGGACGCCCAGCGCAGCAGCGGGACGATGACCGGGGCCGCCAGGGTCAGCATCCCCAGGACGACGAGCGCCGCGAGCAGCCGTAGTGGTGCGGCCGGCTTGCCGCTGTGGTCGCGCAGGGCGGGGAGCACGAGTCGAGCGTACGGCGGTGACGACCGCCTCGGGGACCCTTATGGCCCGATGCGTACAGCGCGCAATGTTGCGCCAGCACACCAGACACGCCGGCGAAGTGGTGTGTCGGCGCAACGTTCGTGGGGTGGGGTGCGCTTAGGTGACCTCTTCCATGCCGGGCGGGAGATGGCCGGTGGACTTGCGGTAGTAGCCGGCGGCCTTGCGGGTCGCGAGCATCCTGGCCAGTCCCATCGCGGCACCGCTGGCGAGGGCGTAGGGGATCGCCTCTTTCCACTCGGTGCCGGGGGAGGCCGGGTTCGCGGGCGGGTTCTTGCCGGTGGCGGCCCGCCATCCCTTGACCATCACCGTGCGGGCGGCGAAGCCCGCGAAGACCGCCGAGACAGTGCCCAACAGCTTCCAGCCGATCGAGGGGTTCGCCGCCACGTCGGACTCCTTGCCCGGGGCCGGCCGACCCAACCCCCCGCCCACGACACGGATCGCTCCAGTCCGGCCCCGCGGGGACCGATGCGCTACTAGCCTGACCTGCGTATTTCCGACTCGCACCGATTCGTCACCACCACCACCACCGTCCGTCAGCACCTCCGGGGGCCGCGTCGTGCACCAGACCTGCCCCGCCCGACCTCGGCGCGCGGTGCTGCTGGCGCTCGTCGGGCTCCTCGTCGCAGGCACGGTCGTGACAATCCCGGCTGCCGCCGCGGAACCCGCTGCGACCCCGGCGCCGGACGTGGTCGATCCCCTCAGTCCTGTTGTCGTCCGGGACGGCACCGGCCGGGTCCGCCTGCTCGGGGCCTCTCCCGGGCACACGCTCGCGGCCGCCCCGGCGACCGCGCGTGGCCCGGTCCAGGCCGCGCGGGCGCACCTGCGCCGCTACGGCGCCACGCTCGGCCTGCCCGGCACCTCCCGGCTGCGCGCGCTGTCGGCCTCCAGCACTGAGTACGGCCACGACCTGGTGCGGTTCCAGCAGACGGTGGACGGGCTGCCCGTGCTGGGTGGACAGCTGGTGGCCGTTCTCGACGGTTCCGCTGCCCTGCTCTCCGTGACCGGCGAGGCGAGCCGCCGGGTGGAGTCGGCGACGTACCGGATCCCGGCGTCGGCAGCCGCCCGCCTGGCGCGCCGGTCGACGGCGGTGGCTCACGACCTGCCGGCCAGGGCGGTCCGAGCGGACCGGCCCGGGCGCTGGCTCTACGACGCTGCCCTGCTCCAGCCCGGCGGCCGGGAGGGCGCCCGGGCGGTCTGGCGGGTGGAGGTCAGCGCGCCCGGGCGTCCCGACGTGCGGGAGCTGGTGCTCGTCGATGCCGGCGACGGCGCCGTCGCTCTCCAGGTCGACCAGGTGGCGCACGTGCTGGACCGGGTCGTCTGCGACAGCGCCGGGATGCCGTCCTCCGACCATGTCTGCAAGCCGGGCCGCTACGACCGTGTCGAGGGACAGCCGGCGACCGGGGTCGCGGACATCGACCAGGCCTTCGACCACACCGGCGCGACGGCGGGCTGGTACGCGGGGCACCTCGGCGTCGACCTCACCGACCTGATCGGGAACGACCGTGGCGACGGCACGAAGAAGCTCCGCTCGACCACCCGGTTCTGCCCGCCGGAGGGCTGCCCGTTCGACAACGCCTTCTGGACCGGCGACCAGATGGTCTACGGCGCCGGGTTCGCCTCCGCGGACGACGTGGTGGCCCACGAGCTCGCCCACGGCGTCATCCAACGGACCGCGGGCCTCATCTACTGGTTCCAGTCGGGGGCACTGAACGAGTCGATGGCCGACGTCCTGGGGGAGCTGGTTGACCTGGCCGACGGGGTCGGCACCGACACCCCGAGGCGCGGTGGCAGCTCGGCGAGGACCTGCCCCCGCAGGCCGGTGGCGTCACCCGGGACATGTCCGACCCGACGCTCTACGGCCAGCCCGACCACACCGCCAGCGAGCTCTACGACTTCGCCCCCGACTACCTGGACAACGGGGGTGTGCACACCAACAGCGGTGTCCCCAACAAGGCGGCATACCTCGTCGTGGACGGGACGGTCGGCGAGCCCGGGGGCGCCTTCAACGGCTCCGCCTTCCCCGGCATCGGCGCGGACAAGGCAGCGGTCCTGTACTGGACGGCGCTGCGGACGCTCACCCCCGCGGCGGACTTCACCGACCTCGGCGCCGTCCTCCGGCAGTCCTGCCTCAACCTGGCAGCGGCGGCGGCGGCCGGGATCACCGCGACCGACTGCCAGAGCGTCGACGGGGCGGTCGCGGCCACCGGCCTGACCCGGTGGGCGGGGCCGACCGAGCCTCGCGACGTCACGCTGAAGCCGGGCATCCGCTCGGTGATCCTGCGCTGGTCGGCCCCCGAGTCCGCCGGCTCGTCGCCGATCAACTCCTACGCCATCCACATCAGCCCCGCGGTCGACCAGGTCGACTTCGTCCCGGTCGAGCCGTCCGCGCGATCGGCATCTGCTCGAGGGTCTGCCGGCAGGGGTCGACTACACCTTCCAGCTGGTCGCGGTCACGGCCGACGGCACGTCGCCCCCGGTGCTCCGCGGCGCCGCCGGGTCGGCGCTGCGCGTGGCCTGGCCGGGCAGCGTGACCTTCGGCTCGGCGCTGCGCGTGCGGGGTGCTCTCACCGGCGCCGGGCCGGCGCCGGTCGCCGGCCGGACGGTCCGCCTGATGCGCCGCGACGGCCGGTCCGGGCCGTGGGAGCGGGTGGCCGCCGACACGACCGGCCCCGAGCGGCGGCTTCGTCCTGACCGCTCGGCCGCGGCGCGGTGCCCGGTACGTCGTGACGTACGCGGGGACGGCCACCCAGCTGGGCGCCCGCAGCGCGGTGCAGCCGGGTCGAGGTCCGCCAGCGGGTCGGCCTCGAGGTCGACCGGACCCTCCGCCGGGGCGACGTCGCCGTCTTCCGCGGAGCCGTGTCTCCCGCGCGCTCGGACGGCGTGGTGCGGCTGCAGCGCCGGCAGCCGACGGGACGTGGCGCACCGAGGAGCGCGGCCGGCTCACGGCGCGCAGCCGCTACCAGCTGTCGGCCCGGGTGACGGCCCCGCGCTCGACCTGGCGGGTGGTCGTCGCGGCCCCCCGGAGCGGCGGCCTGGCCGCCGGGCTGAGCCGGACCGTCACGCTGCGCACCGGCTGAGGCGAGAGTTGAGTCGCGGCGGACTCAACTCCCTTTGACTCCCGCCCGGCCGGCAGGCATACTTGAGTCCAGACGGCTCAACTTGTGGCCGGCTCCGGCACCAGCCGGTGTGAACCCATCTCAGCTCCCAGCGGAGGAACAACAGCCATGGCACGTGCGGTCGGTATCGACCTGGGGACGACCAACTCGGTCGTCTCCGTCCTGGAGGGTGGCGAGGCCACCGTCATCGCCAACGCCGAGGGTCAGCGGACGACCCCGTCCGTCGTGGCGTTCGCCAAGAACGGTGAGGTCCTCGTCGGCGAGGTCGCCAAGCGGCAGGCGGTGACCAACGTCGACCGGACGATCCGCTCGGTCAAGCGGCACATGGGCACCGACTGGTCCGTCGACATCGACGGCAAGAAGTACACCGCGCAGGAGATCTCCGCGCGGGTGCTGATGAAGCTCAAGCGCGACGCCGAGTCCTACCTGGGCGAGACGATCACCGACGCCGTGATCACCGTGCCGGCCTACTTCGAGGACGCCCAGCGGCAGGCCACCAAGGAGGCCGGTGAGATCGCCGGGCTCAACGTCCTGCGCATCGTCAACGAGCCCACGGCCGCCGCCCTCGCGTACGGCCTGGACAAGGGCGAGAAGGACCAGACGATCCTCGTCTTCGACCTCGGTGGCGGCACCTTCGACGTGTCGCTGCTCGAGATCGGCGAGGGCGTCGTCGAGGTCAAGGCCACCAGCGGCGACAACCACCTCGGTGGTGACGACTGGGACCAGAAGATCGTGGACTACCTGGTCAAGCAGTTCCAGAACGGCCACGGCGTCGACCTGTCCCAGGACAAGATGGCGCTGCAGCGTCTGCGCGAGGCCGCGGAGAAGGCGAAGATCGAGCTCTCCTCGTCCACCGAGACCACGGTCAACCTGCCCTACATCACGGCGTCCGACGCCGGACCGCTGCACCTGGACGAGAAGGTCACCCGGTCCCAGTTCCAGCAGATGACCTCCGACCTGCTCGACCGCACCAAGGCGCCGTTCCAGTCGGTGCTGCGCGACGCGGGCATCAGCGTCTCCGCGATCGACCACGTCGTGCTCGTCGGCGGCTCGACCCGCATGCCGGCTGTCGTGGAGCTCGTCAAGGAGCTGACCGGTGGCAAGGAGCCCAACAAGGGCGTCAACCCCGACGAGGTCGTCGCCATCGGCGCCAGCCTGCAGGCGGGCGTCCTCAAGGGTGAGGTCAAGGACGTCCTGCTGCTCGACGTCACGCCGCTGTCCCTGGGCATCGAGACCAAGGGCGGCGTCATGACCAAGCTGATCGAGCGCAACACGACGATCCCGACCAAGCGCTCGGAGATCTTCACCACGGCCGACGACAACCAGCCCTCGGTGCAGATCCAGGTCTACCAGGGCGAGCGCGAGATGGCCGCCTACAACAAGAAGCTCGGGATGTTCGAGCTGACCGGCCTGCCGCCCGGCGCCGCGCGGCATGCCGCAGATCGAGGTCGGCTTCGACATCGACGCCAACGGCATCGTGCACGTCAACGCCAAGGACCTCGGCACCGGCAAGGAGCAGTCGATGACCATCACCGGCGGCTCGGCGCTGCCGAAGGACGACATCGAGCGGATGATGCGCGACGCAGAGGCCCACGCCGAGGAGGACAAGCGTCGCCGCGAGGAGGCCGAGGTCCGCAACACGGGTGACCAGCTCGTCTACCAGACCGAGAAGTTCCTGGCCGACAACGCCGAGAAGTTCGCCGAGGGCGACGCGGCGGCCACCAAGGCCGAGGTCGAGGAGGCGGTCGCCGAGCTGAAGAAGGCGCTCGAGGACACCGACGAGTCGGCCGTCCAGGGCATCAAGGACGCGACGGACAAGGTCGCGACGGTCAGCCAGAAGCTCGGTGCGGCCCTCTACGCCGAGCAGGCGGCGGCTGCCGGCGACGGCGGAGCAGCCGCTGGAGCCGCGGCCGGCGGTGACGCGGCAGCCGCGGGCGACGACGACGTGGTCGACGCCGAGATCGTCGACGAGGACGACAAGCAGTGACCGATCCCGTCAACGGCGCGGACGAAGAGGTCGAGCGTCAGGGACCCGTGGTGCGCGACAAGCGCCGCATCGACCCGGTGACGGGCAAGCTGCGGGAGCCGGCTGAGCAGCCGGCCCCCGCGGCCCCTGTCGACGACTCGTCGGAGGTGTCCCTCGAGGACGACGTCAGCCGCCAGCTCGCGGAGCGCACCGCGGACCTGCAGCGCCTGCAGGCCGACTACGTCAACTACCGGCGGCGGGTCGACCGCGACCGCGAGACGGTCCGGGAGACGGCGGTGGCCAACGTCCTGGCCAACCTGCTCCCGGTGCTCGACGACATCGGACGCGCGCGCGACCACGGCGAGCTCGAGGGTGGATTCAAGTCCGTCGGCGAGGCGCTGGAGCAGACCGTCGAGCGGCTCGGCATGGTGCGCTTCGGCGCACCGGGCGACCCGTTCGACCCGATGGTCCACGAGGCGCTGACCCACAGTCACTCGGCCGACGTGTCCGTGCCCACCTGCGTGGAGGTCTTCCAGCCGGGCTACCGCCTCGGCGACCGGGTCGTCCGCCCGGCCAGGGTGGCCGTCGCCGACCCGGAGCAGTAGGCAGGAGAGGGGGCGGATGAGCGCGCGGGACTTCCTCGAGAAGGACTACTACTCGACGCTCGGCGTCGCCAAGGACGCCAAGCCAGAGGACATCAAGAAGGCCTACCGGAAGCTGGCCCGGACCTACCATCCGGACGCCAACAAGGGCGACACCGCTGCCGAGGACCGCTTCAAGGAGATCTCCGAGGCGTACGACGTGCTGTCCGACACGAAGCGGCGCGCGGAGTACGACGAGGCGCGCTCCCTGTTCGGTGCGGGCGGCGGACGGTTCCGTCAGCCCGGCGGCACGGGACCGGCGGGCGGACCGGCGTTTGACTTCGGCGACATGTTCGGGGCGGGCGGCGGGGGCCTCGGCGACGTGCTCGGTGGGCTGTTCGGTGCGCCGGGCCGGACGGTCGCCCGGCCCCCGGCGCGGAGCCGACATCGAGTCGCAGGTGACGCTGCCCTTCACCGACGCGGTCAACGGCGTCACCCTGCCGCTGCGGATGGCGAGCGAGCAGGCCTGCCCGACCTGCCGTGGGACCGGTGGCCGCGGCGGCTCGATGCCTCGGCAGTGCCCGATCTGCCTGGGCACCGGCCAGACCAGCCGCAACCAGGGCGGGTTCGCCTTCGCCGAGCCGTGCCGCGAGTGCCGCGGCCGCGGCATGGTCGTCGACGACCCCTGCCCCGACTGCAGCGGCAGCGGGCGGGCCATGGGGACCCGGACCCTGACCGTGCGCATCCCGGCCGGCGTCAAGGACGGCCAGCGGATCCGGCTCAAGGGAAAGGGCAGCCCGGGCGAACGGGGCGGGCCGGCCGGCGACCTCAACGTCGTCGTCCACGTCACGACGCACCCGCTGTTCGGCCGGTCCGGTGACAACCTGACGCTGACCGTCCCCGTCTCCTTCGCCGAGGCCGCCCTCGGCGCCGAGGTCACCGTGCCGACCCTCGACGGCGCCCCGGTCACCCTGCGGCTGCCGGCCGGCACCGCGAACGGCCGCACCTTCCGGGTCCGCGGCAAGGGCGTGCCGCGCAAGGGCGGGACCGGGACACCACGGGGCGACCTGCTGGTGACGGTCCAGGTGTCCGTCCCCACCAAGCTGGGGGCGGACGCCCGGTCGGCCGTCGAGGCGTTCCGCGACGCCACCGCCGGCGAGGACCCTCGGGCCGGCCTGCTCGACCACCGTGCGACCAAGGGGGGCTGACCGCCGTGCCGTTCACCGCCGGCCCCGACGGGGCGTGGGAGAGCGACGACACCACGCCGGTCTACGTCATCTCGGTCGCCGCCGAGCTCAGCGGCCTGCACGCCCAGACGCTGCGCCAGTACGACCGGCTCGGGCTCGTGTCACCTGGTCGCACGCCGGGCGGCGGCCGCCGCTACTCGCGACGCGACATCGTCCTGCTGCGCGAGGTCGTCCGGCTGTCCTCGCTCGGCCTGGGGCTCGAAGGGGTCCGCCTCGTCCTCGACCTCGAGAACCAGGTGGACGCGCTGACCGGCCGGGTCCGGGAGCTCCAGCAGGAGATCGAGGAGATGCGCGACGGCCCGCGCCGCCCAGGCCACCGCGCTGGTCGTCTGGCGCCCGCCCGGTCGTCGCTGACCGACGACCCGTCCGCACCACGAGGAGACGACCACCGATGGATGCCAACCAGCTGACCACCAAGAGCCAGGAGGCCTACGCCGCCGCCTCCCGGCGTGCCCTGCGCGACGGCCACCCGGCGGTCGAGCCCGAGCACCTGCTGTGGGCCCTGCTGCAGGACGACACCGGCATCGCCGTCTCGGTCCTCGAGGCCCTCGGCGTCGGCCGGGCCGTCGTGCGGGAGGCCGCCGACAAGGCGCTGAGGGACCTGCCGAGCGCCAGCGGCCCCTCGGTCGCGGTGCCCGCACCGTCCGCGGCGCTGCAGCGCGTCGTGGCCGCGGCCATCGACGAGGCCACCCGGCGGGGCGACTCGCACGTCTCCACCGAGGTGCTGCTGCTCGGGCTGCTCGGTGCGGGCGGCCGGGCCGCGGACGTGCTGCGGGAGAACGGCGTGACCGAGACGGCGCTCGCCGAGGCCGTGGACCGGGTCCGGGGTGGGTCGCGGGTCGGGTCGGCCGACCCCGAGGCCACGTTCGAAGCACTCGACAGGTACGGCGTCGACCTGACCGCGCGGGCCCGCGAGGGTGCGCTCGACCCGGTGATCGGGCGGGACAACGAGATCCGGCGCGTGGTCCAGGTGCTCTCCCGGCGGACCAAGAACAACCCGGTCCTGATCGGCGAGCCCGGGGTCGGCAAGACGGCGGTCGTGGAGGGTCTCGCCCAGCGGATCGTCGCGGGTGACGTCCCCGACTCCCTCCGCGACAAGCGACTGGTCGCGCTGGACCTCGGGGCCATGGTGGCGGGGGCCAAGTACCGCGGGGAGTTCGAGGAGCGGCTGCGCGCCGTCCTCGACGAGATCAAGTCCAGCGACGGGCAGATCGTCACCTTCATCGACGAGATGCACACCGTCGTCGGCGCCGGCGCCACGGGAGAGGGCGCGATGGACGCGTCCAACATGCTCAAGCCGATGCTGGCCCGCGGCGAGCTGCGGATGGTCGGCGCCACGACGCTGGACGAGTTCCGCGAGCACGTGGAGAAGGACCCCGCGCTGGAGCGGCGCTTCCAGCCGGTGCTGGTCGGCGAGCCGTCGGTCGAGGACACCATCGCGATCCTGCGCGGCCTCAAGGACCGCTACCAGGCGCATCACAAGGTCGACATCAGCGACGCCGCGCTGGTGGCGGCCGCGACCCTGTCCGACCGCTACATCACCTCGCGGTTCCTCCCGGACAAGGCGATCGACCTCGTCGACGAGGCGGCGTCCCGGCTGCGGATGGAGATCGACTCCCGACCGGTGGAGATCGACGTCCTGCAGCGCCAGGTCGACCGGCTGCTGATGGAGGAGCTGGCCCTGGAGAAGGAGGTCGAGCGGCGAAACGCGGAGCGAGGGACGAGCGGAGCGCAGAGCGCGACAAGAGTCGACGACCCCGCGTCGCGGGAGCGGCTGGAGCTGCTGCGCCGCGACCTCGCCGACAAGCAGGAGGAGCTGGCCGGCCTGACCACGCGGTGGGAGGCCGAGAAGGCCGGTCTCAACCGGGTCGGCGAGCTCAACTCGCGGCTCGACGAGCTGCGCAACCACGCGTCCCTCGCCCAGTCGGCCAACGACTTCGAGACCGCGTCCCGGCTGCTCTACGCCGAGATCCCGGCGCTGGAGAAGGAGCTCGGTGAGGCGCGGGCGGCCAGCGAGACCCGGGAGGCGATGGTCAAGGAGGAGGTCGGGCCTGACGACGTCGCCGAGGTCGTCGCCGCCTGGACGGGCATCCCGGCCGGACGGCTGCTCGAGGGCGAGACCGAGAAGCTGCTGCGGATGGAGGAGGAGCTGGGGAGGCGCCTGGTGGGTCAGGCCGCCGCCGTACGCGCCGTGTCCGATGCCGTGCGCCGGGCCCGGGCCGGCATCTCCGACCCGGACCGGCCGACCGGTTCCTTCCTGTTCCTCGGCCCGACCGGCGTCGGCAAGACCGAGCTGGCGAAGGCGCTGGCCGACTTCCTCTTCGACGACGAGCGGGCGATGGTCCGCATCGACATGAGCGAGTACGGCGAGCGGCACTCGGTCGCGCGCCTCGTCGGGGCCCCGCCCGGGTACGTCGGGTACGAGGAGGGTGGCCAGCTGACCGAGACCGTTCGGCGCCGGCCCGTACTCCGTGGTGCTGCTCGACGAGGTGGAGAAGGCCCACCCGGAGGTCTTCGACGTGCTGCTCCAGGTGCTCGACGACGGCCGGCTCACCGACGGGCAGGGCCGGACTGTGGACTTCCGGAACACCATCCTGGTGCTCACGTCGAACCTCGGTTCCGCCTACCTGGTCGACCCGACGCTGACTGACGACACCCGCCGGGAGATGGTCCTGGCCAGCGTCCGGGAGGCCTTCAAGCCGGAGTTCCTCAACCGGCTGGACGAGATCGTGGTCTTCGACGCCCTGTCCACCGACGACCTGGCCCGGATCGTCGACCTGCAGGTCGAGCTGTTGCGGCGGCGGCTGGCGGCACGGCGGCTGGACCTCGAGGTGACCGCCGCCGCCCGGGACTGGCTCGCGAGCACCGGGTTCGACCCGGTCTACGGCGCGCGGCCGCTGCGCCGCCTCGTCCAGTCGGCGATCGGCGACCCGCTCGCCCGCGCGCTGCTTGCCGGCGAGGTCCGCGACGGCGACACCGTGCTCGTCGACGTGGCCGCGGGCGGTGGTCTCACCGTGGGGCCGGCTGCCCGGCCGGCGGACGGCTGACCAGCTCCGCGGGGCGGAAACGCCGGGACCGGCCCCGACTGGACATCGGCTTCTCGATCTGCAAGGGTTTCTCCAGCGACATAGTTGTCAATAAGGAGAAGCATGAAGACGCTCATCACCTTCGCGCTGGTCGGCCTCGGCGCCCAGCTCGTGGACGGCACGCTCGGCATGGCCTACGGCGTGACCTCCACCACGCTGCTGCTCGCCGCCGGCTACGCGCCGGCTGCGGCGTCTGCGGCGGTCCACCTCGCCGAGATCGGCACGACGCTGGCGTCCGGCGCCTCGCACTGGCGCTTCGGGAACGTCGACTGGCCGGTCGTCCTCAAGATCGGTGTCCCGGGCGCCGTCGGCGCCTTTGCGGGCGCGACCTTCCTGAGCTCGCTCACGACTGACTCGGCCGCCCCCTGGATGGCCGCCATCCTGTTCGTCCTTGGCGCCTACATCCTGCTGCGCTTCTCGACCAAGCTCCCGTCCCTGCGTCTGGACTCGCCGCCCAAGAAGCGGTTCCTGACCCCGCTCGGACTGTTCGCCGGCTTCGTCGACGCCACCGGTGGCGGCGGCTGGGGCCCGGTGGCCACCCCGACGCTCATCTCGAGCGGCCGGATGATCCCGCGCAAGGTGATCGGCACCGTCGACACGAGCGAGTTCCTGGTTGCCCTGGCGGCCAGCCTCGGCTTCATCATCGGGATCGGCAGCGAGGCCATCAACTTCACCACCGTCGTCGGACTGCTCGTCGGCGGCGTCATCGCGGCCCCCATCGCCGCGTACCTCGTGCGCCACATCCCCGGCCGCCTGCTCGGCTCGCTGGTCGGCGGCATCATCATCGTCACCAACGCCCGCACGCTGATGTCGTCCTTCGAGGTCGACGGCTTCCCGCGGGTCGCGATCTACCTGACGCTCTTCGCGATCTGGGGTGTGGCCATCGCGATCTCGGTGCGCGGCCTGCGCCGCGACAACGCCGCCGAGCGCGCACTGCTCGACGAGGGCATCGCCCCCGCGGAGGAGCGCACCCCGGTCCCCGTGTGACCGTCCCCGCGTCCTGAGCACCGGACCCCGTCGGCCGACGCCGGCGGGGTCCGCTGCATTCCGGTGGGTCACGGGTTGAGAGTGTTGGTCGCGTGAGCACCGCACTCGTGACAGGGGCGACCGCCGGCATCGGCAACGCGTTCGTCCGCCGCCTCGCGCAGGACCGCTACGACCTCGTCCTCGTCTCCCGCGACGCCGACCGCCTGGAGGCTCTGGCCGCCGAGCTGCGGACCTCCTGCGGCGTGCACGTCGAGGTCCTGGCGGCCGACCTGGCCGAGGACGCCGGCTGCCGGACCGTCGAGTCCCGGCTGGCCGACCGCACCCGGCCGGTGGACCTGCTGGTCAACAACGCCGGCTTCTCGGTCAACCGGCGCTTCGTCACCGGCGACATCGAGGACGAGGAGCGGATGCTCCGGCTCCTCGTCCGGGCCGTGCTGCGGCTCACCCGGGCAGCCGTGCCGGGGATGCTCGAGCGGCGCCACGGCGCGGTCATCAACGTGTCGTCGGTGGCCGGCTTCCTGCCGCAGGGCACCTACAGCGCGGCCAAGGCGTGGGTGACCAGCTTCACCCAGGGTCTGGCCGGCGACCTCGCGGGCACGGGCGTCCGGGTGGTGGTGGTGTGCCCCGGGTTCACCCACACCGAGATGCACGAGCGGGCCGGGATCGACATGCGGCGCACGCCGGACTGGCTGTGGCTGGACGCGGCCGAGGTCGTGGACCAGGCGTTCCACGCCCTGGCCCGCGGGACGGTTGTCGCCGTGCCGGGCGCGCAGTACAAGACGATCGTGACCGTGGCGCGCCACCTCCCGACCCGCGCCCTGACCGGCCTGGCCCGGCGGGTCCGCCGGCGCCGGCCGGGCTCCCGCAGCGACGTCAGCGCAGGCGACCGAGCCGGCTGACCGCCTCGTCCAGCACCTCGTCACGCTTGCAGAACGCGAAACGCACCAGCGGCCGACCCGCCTCGACGTCGTCGTAGAACACCTGGTGCGGGATGGCCACGACGCCCACCTTGTGCGGGAGGTCCCGGCAGAACTCCACGCCGTCGGTGTAGCCCAGCGGCCGGACGTCGGCGGTGACGAAGTAGGTGCCCTGCGGCACGAACACGTCCATACCGGTGGCCCGCAGGCCGCTGACGAGCCGGTCCCGCTTGGCGCGCAGCGTGTCGCGCAGCCCCGCGAAGTAGGAGTCCGGCAGCCGCAGACCGACCGCGACGGCGGGCTGGAACGGGGCGCCGGACACGAAGGTCAGGAACTGCTTGGCCATCAGCACGGCGCGCACCAGGTGCGCCGGACCGCAGGCCCAGCCCACCTTCCACCCGGTGAACGAGAAGGTCTTCCCGGCCGAGCTGATGGTGAGGGTCCGCTCGGCCATGCCGGGGTAGGTGGCGAGCGGTCGATGGGCGACGTCGAACGACATGTGCTCGTACACCTCGTCGGTCACCACCAGCAGGTCGCGCTCCACCGCCAGGGCCGCCACCGCCGAGAGCTCGGTGTCGTCGAGCACCGTCCCGGTCGGGTTGTGCGGGGTGTTCAGCAGGATCAGCCGGGTCCGCTCGGTGACGGCGGCCCGGAGCCGGTCGACGTCGAGCCGGAAGTCGGGCGCCCGGAGCGTCACGGGGACCCGGACGCCCCCGGCCATCTGGATGCACGCGGTGTACGAGTCGTAGAACGGCTCGAGCGCCACGACCTCGTCGCCCGGGTCCACCAGCCCGAGCAGGGCGGCAGCGACCGCCTCGGTCGCCCCGGTCGTGACGACCACCTCGGTGTCCGGGTCCAGGTCGAGGCCGTAGAAGCGGAGCTGGTGCTCGGCGACGGCCAGGCGGAGGTCCGGGATGCCCGGCCCGGGAGGGTACTGGTTGGCGCCCTCGCGGATCGCGCGCACCGCGGCGTCGGCCACCTCCGCCGGGCCGTCCGAGTCGGGAAAGCCCTGCCCGAGGTTGACCGAGCCGGTCGCCACGGCAAGGGCGGACATCTCGGCGAAGACGGTCGTGCCGAGACCGTCGAGACGGTGGGCAGGGGTGCGTCGGGTCACGTCCGTGACCCTATGCGGGCGGCCGTTGCCCACCCCGCCAGGCCGGAGGTGCCGTGCCGCGTTTGCCAGACTGAGCCGATGACCAAGGCCTACTGGATCAACACGTTCCGCTCGGTGAGCGACCCGCAGAAGCTTGCCGCGTACATCGAGCTCGCCGGGCCGGCGATGCGGACGGCCGGCGGGCGTTTCCTCGCTCGTGGCCGGCCAGCCAGGGCCTTCGAGGCCGGTGTGGTCGAGCGCACGGTCGTCATCGAGTTCGACAGCGTCGAGCAGGCCGTCGCGGCGTACGAGAGCCGGTTGTACCAGGACGCGCTGCAGGCGCTCGGCGACGGCGCGGAGCGGGACCTGCGGATCATCGAGGCGGTGTCGTGACCGGCGGGCAGGGGACGTGCCCGTCGTACGGTGAGCCGGTGCACGAGCCGTGGGGTGCCGACGATCCCGGCGTCTTGACCCTGCCGTCGGGGGGGAGCGCTCGGCCGGCCCGTCCCGGCCGGCCGGACCCCACGTTCGCTCCTGTTGGACAAGACGCCGCCGACCGTCGGGTGGGAGGCCCGGTGGCTGCGGTGGCCCGACTTCCGGCTGCCGGCGGACCGCGAGGATGCTCAGGACGCGCTCGGGGAGGCCCATCGCCGGCTGGACGGCGACCGGGTGGAAATTGCCTGCGCGGGAGGGCGCGGGCGCACGGGGACGGCGCTGGCGTGCCTGGTGGCCCTGGACGCGGGCCCGGCCGTGGACCCGGTCGCCTACGTCCGGGAGCACTACGACCCGCGCGCGGTCGAGACGCCCTGGCAGCGGCGTTACGCCACCCGCTTCCTGCAGTCGTAGAGCTCGAGGATCACGGCCGCCGGACCGTCACCGCCACCTGGTCGCTGGCCGTGGCGCCGTCGTCGTCGGTCGCCGAGAAGGTGAACACGTAGCTCCCGCGCTTGAGGTTCTGGGTCAGGTGCTGCTCGTCGACAGGACCTTGCCGGTGCTGCTCGTCCACCGCCGGGCCGCGATGGTCCCGTCCTGGTCGGTCGCGGTCCCGGTCAGCGTCACGGAGACCGACCGGGCGGTGGTCGTGATGGTCCGGTCGTCACCGGCGGAGACCGTCGGGGGCTCGTTCGCCGGCGGGGAGGCGGCGGTGGGCCGGTCGTTCCGACCAGCGGACCGGTGGAGACGTCGGCGGCGAAAGTCCCACCGGCGCCACCGTTCCAGGCCAGCACCCGCACCGAGTAGGAGCCGATGACCGGCGAGGCGACGAGCAACGTCTCCTGGCGTCCGACGGCCGTGCACAGCCAGCCGGACAGCGCGCACTCACTGGTCGCGACCAGGCTGCCGTTCGGCGCGCGCAGCTCGGCGTCGAGGTCCGGGCTCCACTCACCCGGCCAGACGCAGCCCATCCCCGGCCAGTAGAGCAGGCAGCTCTGCGAGCCGCTGGTGATGGTGAGGGTCACGGCGAGCGGGACGCTGGTGTCCGTCACCGGCACGGCGAACGTCGTCGACCCGCCCGTCGGCACCGAGCCGGTGGTCCGGGAGAAGGTCGGGAACGTCGTGGTGGCTTGGTTGGCTGCGCCGATGAGCCGTTGCACGAAGGCCTCGGCATCCACCAGGCCCGATCCCCACTCCGAGTCCTTGCCGGTCGGCCCGCGGTCGACGGCGGCGCCCTCCAGGGCTGCGGCGACCTGAGCAGGACTCGACGCGGGGGACGCCTGCAGCCCCAGCGCGACGACGCCGGCGACGTACGGCGTGGCCATCGACGTCCCGGAGAACGTGACGTAGCCGGCTCCGGTGCCCGCGTCCGCGGCCGACACCGTGACCCCCGGCGCGGCGACGTCCGGCTTGGCGTAGGAACCGCCGGGAGCCAGCACGGGACCGCGCGAGGAGAACGGTGCCAGCGCGATGCCCGCGTCGCGGTAGTCGACGCCGGCCGGGGCCGACCAGTCGCTCACGGCACCGACGGTGATAGCGGTGCGGGCGGCTCCCGGCGACGGCATGGTGCTCGGCGCGTCCCCCGCGTTGCCGGCCGCGACGACGACTGCGGTCCCGCCGGCCGTGGCCTGGTCGACGGCGCCGCTCATCGGGTCGCTGCCGTCGGAGGGCACGCTGTCGCCGAGGCTCATCGACACGACGTCGACACCGGGCTGGGCCGCGCACCACTGGATGCCGCTCATCACCACGTCGTTGGGTCCGGATCCTGCCGCGTTGAGGACCTTGGCCGCATAGAGGGTGGCGCCCGGCGCGACGCCGATGTGCGCAGCCGCCGTCGCCGAGGCGGTACCGGTCGCCGAGTTGCCGTCGCCGGCCGCGATGGACGCCACGTGGGTGCCGTGCCCGTGGTCGTCGTAGGCCTGGGTGCCCGTCCCGATGAGATCGCGGAAGACGACGGTACGCGGGGCGATCTGCTCGTGCGCGGGGTCCACGCCGGTGTCGACCACGCAGACGCCCACGCCATCGCCGGTGATCGAGAACGTCCTGCCGAGCCAGGGCGGCGCCGAAGTCCCGGTCGGTCGCCGTGTCCGTGATCCGCACCATGCGCACGGCGTCGACGCGGACCACGCCGGGCAGGCGGGTCAGCGCGCGGGCCTGACCGGCCGTGACCCGGGCCGAGAAGCCGTCGACGAGGGGGAGCAACCGCCGCACCGCGAAGGAACCGACGCCGGCGCGGGCACCGCCAACGCCCACGCCGCGGACGATGACGTCGACCCGGTCGCTCCCGGTTGCCCGGCCCAGCCGGGCGGCGAGGTCGTCGCCGAGGCGGTCGTGGTCCCGGTCGGTTGCCGGCGGGTCCCCCGGCCGCGCGGGCGCCACGATGCCGCTCCCGTCCTCGGCGGGCGCGGCCACGGCCGACCCGGCGGACAGGACCGCCGCGGCGACGACAGCCACGAGCGCGACAGCACGATACGGACGCAACGGACCCACCCCCCTGATCACCCCGAGCGCTTCGGACGGTAGGCCGCGGGCGACGGGCTGTCCATCGGCAACAGGGCCCTTCACAAGGTTCCCGGCTGATGGTTGGCTGCTAGCAGTCCTCTCATCACCCCGCTCAACGTCGAGCTGAGGAGTGCTGCTCATGGCCAGGATCCAGATGACTGTTGACGGCGAGCGGCGAGAGGACGAGGTCGAGCCGCGGCTGCTGCTCGTGCACTACCTGCGCGAGCAGGCGGGCCGGGTCGGGACCCCGGTGGGGTGCGACACCAGCAACTGCGGTGCCTGCACCGTCCGCCTCGACGGGAAGTCGGTGAAGTCCTGCAGCGTGCTCGCGGTGCAGGCCGACGGTGGGGAGGTCACCACCATCGAGGGGCTCGCGAACGGGGAGTGGCACCCGGTCCAGAAGGCCTTCAAGGAGTGCCACGCGCTGCAGTGCGGCTACTGCACGCCGGGGATGATCATGGCTGCCGTCGACCTGCTGGAGCACAACCCGAACCCGGACGAGCAGGAGATCCGGGACGGTCTCGAGGGGAACCTCTGCCGCTGCACCGGCTACCACAACATCGTCAAGGCCGTGCAGATGGCCGCCGAGGGTGGTGCCCGATGACTGCCACCGAAGAGCGCCAGGCTCCCTCCGTCGGCCAGCCCCTGCGGCGCAAGGAGGACGCCCGACTGGTCACCGGCCGGACCCGTTGGACCGACAGCGTGACCCCGCCGGGAACCCTGCACATCGCTCTGCTGCGGTCGCCGATGGCACATGCCCGGCTGACCCGCGTCGACGTGTCGGCCGCGCGCGAGCTGCCAGGTGTGGTCGCCGCGTTCTCCGGCACCGACCTGGCCGACGACTTCGGCAGCCTGCCGATGGCCTGGACGGTCAGCGAGGACCTCAAGACGCCGTCGCACTTCCCGCTCGCGCGACGACACCGTGCGCTACGTGGGAGACGCGGTCGCCGTGGTCGTCGCGACGCAACCGCTACGCCGCGGTCGACGCGCTGGAGGCGGTCGAGGTCGACTACGAGCCGCTGCCCGTCGTGCTCGACATGGAGCAGGCGATGGCCGCCGGCTCCCAGCTGGTGCACGACGGACCTCGACACGAACGTCTGCTTCACCTTCCACGAGGAGCACGGCGACTACGAGGCCGTCCAAGGCCAAGGCGGACGTCGTCTTCACGCGTCGCTACGTCAATCAGCGGCTCATCCCCAACGCGATGGAGCCGCGGTCGGTGTGGCCGACCCGACCGCCGGAGCCGACTCGTTCACGCTCTGGTCCGCGACCCAGGTTCCTCACTTCGTGCGGGTCTTCATGTCGCTCGTCACCGGCGTCCCCGAGCACAAGATCCGGGTCATCGCGCCGGACGTCGGCGGTGGGTTCGGCTCCAAGCTGGACATCTACGCCGAGGAGGCCATCTGCCTCGGCGCTGGCCCGTCGGCTGGGCCGGCCGGTCAAGTGGACGGCGTCGCGCAGCGAGGACTACCAGGCGACGATCCACGGCAGCGACGTCATCCAGGACGTCGAGATCGCGGCGACCTCCGACGGCAAGATGCTCGGTCTGCGCGTCGACCTGCTGTCCGACATGGGCGCGTACCTGCAGCTGCTGACACCGGCCATCCCGCTGCTCGGGCGCTACATGTACCCCGCCATCTACAAGTTCGAGACGCACTCGTTCCACTGCACGGGCGTGTTCACGAACAAGACCCCGACCGACGCCTACCGCGGGGCCGGTCGGCCCGAGGCGACGTACGCGATCGAGCGGGCAGTCGACGACCTTGCGGCCCACCTCGGGATCGAACCGCTCGAGCTCCGTCGCCGGAACTGGATCGGCCACGACGAGTTCCCGTACACCACGGTCTGCGGGCTCGAGTACGACTCGGGCAACTACGAGGCCGCGACAGAGAAGGCGACTCGAGCTGTTCGGCTACGACGCGCTCCGTGCCGAGCAGGCCAAGCGACGGGAGTCGCGGCGACCCGGTCCAGCTCGGCATCGGCATCTCGACGTACACCGAGATGTGCGGTCTGGCCCCCTCCCGCTGGCTGGGCGAGAAGGGGTACGTCGCAGGCGGCTGGGAGCGGGCCACCGTCCGGATGACCCCGCTGGGCAAGGCCGAGGTGGTGGTGGGCACGTCACCGCACGGCCAGGGTCACGTCACGACGTTCAGCCAGATCACGGCCGACGCGCTGGGTGTCCCGTTCGACGACGTCGAGGTCATCGTCAACGACACCGCCGCCGTCCCGTGGGGACTGGACACCTACGGCTCGCGGTCGCTGGTCGTCGGCGGCACCGCCGTACGCCACGCCGCCGAGTCCGTGGTGGACAAGGCCAAGCTGCTGGCGGCGCACCTCCTCGAGGCCGACCCCTCGGACGTCGAGTTCGACGCCGGGACCTTCCGGGTCAAGGGGACGCCGTCGGCCACCAAGACGATCCAGGAGGTGGCCTTCGCGTCCTTCACCGCGCACACGATGGCCGAGGGCAGCGACGCCATCCTCACCGCCGACAACCTGATGGACCCGGAGACGTTCTCCTACCCCCACGGCACGCACCTGTGCGCCGTGGAGGTCGACACCGAGACCGGCATGACGAAGATCCGCAAATACGTCTGCGTCGACGACGTCGGCAACGTGGTCAACCCGATGATCGTCGAGGGCCAGGTGCACGGCGGAGTCGCCCAGGGCATCGCGCAGGCGCTGTACGAGGAAGCGGTGTACGACGACGGCGGCAACCTGGTGACCGGCACGATGGTCGACTACCTGGTGCCGGCACGCGCCGGACCTGCCGTCGTTCGAGACCGGCCGCACCGAGACCCCGTCGACGACCAACCCGCTCGGGGTCAAGGGCGTCGGGGAGGCCGGGACGATCGCCTCGACACCCGCCGTTGTCAACGCCGTGGTCGACGCCGTCCGCCATCTCGGTGTCGACGACGTCCGCATGCCGTGCACGCCGGAACGCGTCTGGCGAGCTATCCACCAAGGTGGCGGCGGGGGTACGCCCGCCGCAGAGGGCACCGTCGCCTACGGCGGCGACTCCACGGCGACGACGGCTGGAGGTGGGCAGGCATGATTCCGGCTCAGTTCGAGTACCTGCGCGCCGGCTCTGTCGACGAGGCGGTCGCTGCGCTGGGTGAGCACGGCGACGAGGCGAAGGTGATGGCCGGCGGCCAGTCCCTGATCCCGCTGCTCCGGCTGCGCCTGGCGTACCCGGAGTTCGTCGTCGACGTCAGCCGGGTCGGCGAGATGACCGGGGTCCGCGAGGACGGGGACCATCTCGTCATCGGCGCCATGACAACACACCACGACGTGATGCACGACGAACTGGTCCTCCGGCACTGCGGCCTGATCGCCGAGGCGACCGAGACGGTCGCGGATCCCGCCGTACGGCATCGTGGCACCTTCGGTGGTGCCCTCGCCCACGCCGACCCCGCCAGTGACCTTCCCGCGGTGGCCGTCGCGCTGGGCGCCGAGATGGTGGTGGCGGGCAGCAGCGGGAGGCGCACCGTGCCGGCCGGGGAGTTCTTCCTGGACTACCTGCAGACGGCGCTCGAGCCGGACGAACTGCTGGTCGAGGTGCGGGTGCCCAAGCTCGGAGACGGCTGGGGCTTCCGCTACGAGAAGTTCCACCGGGTCGCCCAGTCGTGGGCGATCGTCGGTGTTGCCGCCGCCGTGCAGCGGTCCAACGGAAGCATCGCCGCGGCGCGGGTCGGGCTGACCAACATGGCTGCAACGCCGGTCCGAGCCAGCGGTGTGGAGGAGGCCGTGACGGGCAGTGGACTCGACGGCATCGCTGCGGCCGCCGAGCGCGCGCACGGAGGGGACCAGTCCGCCGAGTGACCTCAACGGCAAAGCCGACTACCGTGAGCACCTGGCCCGCGTCCTGACGAGGCGGGCACTGACCGCCGCGGCGGGGGAGCTAGCCAGATGCAGCTCGAGCACCACTTCACGGTGCCGGTTCCGGTCGGGCAGGCGTGGGAGGTGCTGCTCGACGTCGAACGCATCGCGCCGTGCATGCCGGGCGCGACCGTCGAGTCCTTCGACGGCGAGACCATCGAAGGCAGGGTCAAGGTCAAGGTCGGTCCGATCCAGGTGACCTACGCCGGCACGGCGAAGTTCACCGAGAAGGACGAGGCCGCTCGGCGCGCGGTGATCGAGGCGAGCGCCAAGGAGGCGCGCGGTGCCGGGACGGCCAACGCCACCATCACAGCGGTGCTGACAGGATCCGGCTCGTCCACTGACGTCACCGTGACGACCGACCTGCAGATCACCGGCAAACCCGCGCAGTTCGGCCGCGGGGTCATGGTCGAGGTGGGCAACAAGCTGCTCGGTCGCTTCGCCGACTGCCTCGCGGGCGAGCTGGGCAGTGGGTCCGCCGGCGCGACGACGCCGAGTCCGGCGCCCGCTCCCGAGGCGGCCGCCGGCGCCCCGGCATCCGCGGCCGCGGTGACCGCCGGTTCGGACCGTCAGGCGGCGGCCGCGGCCAAGGACATCTCAGCCTCGACGTCGGCACCGACCCCGCAGGCCACGCCGGCCGCTCCGTCGCTGCGCCGGATCCCCGCCGGCGACGACGAGGCGATCGACCTGCTCGACGCCGCCGGCGTCCCGGTCCTGAAGCGCCTGCTCCCGGTGGTGGGGGCCGTGGTCCTGCTGCTCGTCGTCTGGCGCCTGCTGGTCCGGCCGCGGGGCTGAGCAAGGGCTGACGCTCTCAGCGAAACGCCCTGGTGAACGCCGGGCCGGCCGGGCAGGGTCGTCGCCATGCGAGTGCTGATCATCGGTGGGACGTCGTTCCTCGGCCGCGCGGCGGCCGACGAGGCGCTGGGCCGGGGCTTCGACGTGACGACGTTCAACCGCGGACGCAGCGGTCCCGACGTCGGTGGCGTCACGGCGCTGCGCGGCGACCGCACCGTCGGATGCCGACCTGGCCCAGCTGGCCGGCCTCCGCTTCGACGTGGTGGTCGACACCTGCGGCTTCGTGCCCGCGGTAGTGCGCCGGTCCGCGGAGCTTCTGGAGGGATCCGGAGCGCACTACGCCTACGTCTCGAGCATGTCGGCCACGACGACGTGGCCGGCCGTCCCGACGCCCGACGGCGCGCCGGGCCAGGAGTGCCCCTCCGACGCCGGACCGGACGACGGTGACTACGGGAAGCTCAAGGCCGGCTGCGAGCGAGCCGTGACGGAGGTGTTCGGGGACCGCTCTGTGGTGTTGCGGGCAGGCCTGCTGCTCGGTCCGCACGAGAACGTCGGCCGGATGCCGTGGTGGCTGGACCGGATGGCACGCGGCGGCGAGGTCCTCGCGCCCGGCGACCCGGACGTGCCGATGCAGCTCGTCGATGCCCGGGACCTCGCCGCGTTCATGCTGGACTGCGGGGCGAACGCGATCACAGGCACCGTGAACGCGACCGGCCCCAGAGGCAACGCGACGATGGGCAGCTGGCTGGAGGACTGCCACCGGGCCACCGGGTCCGACGCCGAGCTCACCTGGGTCCCCGACGACCTGCTGCTCGAGCACGAGGTAGAGCCCTGGACCGAGCTGCCGCTCTGGATGCCGCCCGGCCAGGACAGTGACCACGTGTGGGACGCGGACACGGGCGACGCCGAGCGAGCCGGGTTGCGCACTCGGCCGATCGCGGACACCGTGCGCGACACCTGGGCCTGGATGGAGGCCGGTGGCCGGGTCCCGGAGCAGCCGCCGCACGAGCATGTCCCGCGGCACGGCATCGACCCGGCGAAGGAGGAGCGCATCCTGCGCGAGTGGCACGCACGCACCTAGTTCTTGTCGCGGCCGATTGACTCGAGCGCCTCGGACAGGGCTCGCACGTCGTCCTCGCTGTTGTAGACGTGGAGCGAGACACGGATGCCGCCGACGCGTGAGCTGGTGATGATCCTGTGCTCGTCCGCCAGTGCGGCCTGGACTTCCTCAACCGCGGCAGTCGGGTGTCGTAACGAGACAATGTGCCCACTTGCGGACTGGTCGCCCAGGGGCCGGTAGGGGGTCCAGCCAAGCGGCGCGACCCGCTCTACGAGGCTATCCGCAAGCCGGTCGGCGTGCTCGCGTATCGAATGCAGCCCGATTCCGGTGAGCAGCTTGATGGAAGCGAGCAGCCCTGAGGCTGCGCTGTACGACATCGTGGACAGCTCGAATCGTCGGGCGTCCACGGCGAGCGAGAGTTCCTGCGGCGTGAAATCAAACGGTGTGGCACTGCCTTTCCACCCGACGAGCGGGGGAATGTCGGCTGCAAGGTCCTCGGTTACCGCAAGCAGCGCGACGCCGCCGGGGGCGGACAGCCACTTGTACCCGCTGCACACGAGCGCGTCGGCTCCCCAAGCGCTCATGGTGACCGGGACGGCTCCAGCCATCTGAGTGACATCAACGACGACTCGGGCTCCGGCGCTTCGAGCGCGCGCAACGAGGGCCGCGACATCGACACGGGTACCGGTCGAAAACTGAACCGCGCTGACGCATACGACGGTTGTTCGCTCACTGATGGCGTCGACCATCGACTGCGTGAGGTCCTTGGTCGCAACGTCGGGAACCCAGCGTATGCGCATGCCCGAACGCTCATGGGCGGCCAGCCACGGGTACGTCACGCTCGGGAAGTCGCTCGGCACCAAGATCACCTCACCGTCCGGGCCGGACAGCAGTGCGGCAAGCTGACCCAGGCCCTCACTCGCTCCGCCCACCACCGCGACCGACCCCACCGGCGCACCGAGCAGCTCGGCTGCAGCCGCTCGCAGCGAGTCGAGAATCTCGGCCTCGGCCTGGTCCGACAGGCGGAGATTGCCGTGCTGGGCGACATCGGTCAGGAAGCGGGTACTCGCCTCCAGCGAGACTCGAGGTATCAGGCCGAGGGAGGCTTGGTTCAGGTACGTGCAGTGGGCAAGACCGGCATACTCTCGACGGTCGATCAAGGGATCCATGTCATCCTTTCGATGCCGACTCGCCAGCGCTGCTGCGGGCACTGACCGTAGGGGAGGTGCTCGATACATGGCGCTCGGCGCTCACCCTGGACCGGTCCCCTTCTACGATTCCGGTGTGATAGCCCAGGTTCGGGGTCGGTACTGCTGATGAACAGCGACGGCGGACACCTGCTCGCCGCGATCCCCGGTGCAACGGCCGACGTGGCGGAGGTCGAGATCGTCGTTGCCCATAGTGAGCGCGCGACCCTGCGCGTCGGTGACGTGTTCCTGAAGATCGACGCTGATCAGACGCGCACCGACGTCGAGGTCGAGGCGATGGCTGTGGCGCCGATCCCGACCCCGGAGGTCCTGTGGCGGAAGCCGCCAGTGCTCGCGCTCGCCGCCCTCCGAGGGACGGCACTCGGCCGCCTCGGCGAACCGTCGATCGCGTCGTCGGCGGCATGGGCCGCGGCGGGTGCCGCCCTAGGGATGCTGCACGACGCGCCGCTGCCGCCATGGACCAGTAGGCGACTCGACGAGTCGGCATCGCACCTCGACGGAGAATGCGAGTGGCTCGTCACAAACGGCGTCCTTCCTCCCGATGTGGTCACGCGCAACCGTCGGGTTGCCGAGGCCGTGTTCCGGCCGTGGACACCGGTGTTCACGCACGGCGACCTGCAGGTCACCCATGTGTTCGTCGACGGTGACGAGATCACCGGCGTGCTCGACTGGTCCGAGGCGGGCCAGGGCGATCCCCTGTACGACCTCGCCATCTTGACGCTCGGCCACGAGGAGCACCTTGGCGACGTCGTCGCCGGCTACGGCACCGACGTCGACCTCGACGTGATCCGCGCGTGGTGGTCGTTGCGAAGCCTGCTGGCGATCCGTTGGCTGGTCGAGCACGGCTTCGACCCGTTCTTGCCAGGCTGCGAGGTCGACGTGCTGAGATCCCGGATGTGAGGCTGCACGAACGCTGCTACGAGCGCCGTTCTCGACCGGCGGATCGGGTTGTTGCAACGTCAGCGCAAGAGCAATTCGTACTCGAGGCCGAGAAATGCCCCGTACGGCGCAGCGGCCTGCTCTACAGAGGCCAGCTGCAGGGGTCGCAGCGTTCCGTTGTACGGACTGATCTCGAAGACAACACGACGGCCGAGTGTGCGCCTCACCCCGGCGACAATCTGCGCGTCGGCCAGCGCCATACCGATGGCAGTCTCGCGACCGCCGGGGACGATGCCCTCGCTGTCGAGCACCATCCGGCTGTCCTGGTAGCCGCGGTACATCTCGTCGAGGATCTGCAGCAGATGTCCCGGTGGCGCAAGACGTTTCGTCGGCGGGGACTCATCGGGGGCGTGCCAGAATGTCCGGCCGTCGTGATCGAATGAGGCAAGCAAGTCCTGAACCTGCGCGCGGCCTCGGCGCACGTCGCTGAGCGTGAGCGTCGCCCAGTAGGCCAGGTCGCGCTCTGTGGCGGGGCCGTGACCGATGAAGTACCGCAGCGCCAGCTCGGCGAGCGCCTCGGCGCGGTCCAATCGCCTGGGTGATGGCACCCGATCGGCGAAGGCTGCGTACGTGTGTACCCCGTCAACCGGCCGACCGCTGCATATGAGTCGGTCCAGCTCGAGAAGGGCGAGCAGGAGCATCAGCAGCTGTCCGATCGGCTCGACCCCGTGCGCACGGAGCCGGTCGGCAAGCTGTTCACGGGTCTGGTCGGGCTGCTCCGACAGAGCGTCGACAACGACCGATGTCGCGCGGTCGAGCCCGGCGCCGGACAACCTGTGGGTCTGCTCCAGCTGCCGAACGATGAGAGGACGGATGCGTGGCGCGGTCAGCTCTAGAAGCCATCCGATGTCCTCGGCCGCGACGAAGTGCCAGGTCGGTCGCAGCACGTGGGTGCGGACCACCCGCCCCTGGTCGAGCAGCGCTTCGAGGCCTACGGCGTCGGGATGTGGCGTCCGGCTGGCGACCGCCCAGGCGGCCTGGGTCGCGTTCTCGGCCTGGACGGCAAGCAGGCTCCGGATCACCGCGGCCGCCGACCCAGCGTGGGGTGTCACAAGGTGCTGGCTGCGTAACCGCCACCTGGCAATCTCACGGTCCGTGGTCACCACCCGAGTGTCTCGCCGAAGCCATCAGCTCGGGCAAGGTGCCGCCGTACGTCGCTCGTCTGCCTTGGTCGAATCGAACTCAATCGGCCGGAGCGTGTTTGCCGATCGCGGCGACCGCCTCGTTGATGACGTCCGCGATCTGGTCCGGTACCTCGTTCGGCAGGAAGAAGACGCTGCCGGGAATCGTCACGATCTTGACCGTCGAACACGCCTCGAGCGTGCGCCGCTCGGCGTCGGTGAGCCCGCCGTCGCCGCCCTTCTCGGCGTGGACGACCCACGCTGGCACGCCGGAGCGGCACAGCATTTCGGCGTGGTTCTCGCCGCTGGTGAGCCACTTCAGGTATTCACGCAGAGCCAGGCGCATGTCCCGCGTGTCTGTTCGGCGGAAGTCCGCTGCCAGTTCGGCCTGCCGGTCCGGTGGCACCGGGATCCTCTTCACCATCGAACCGGTCGCCTTCTTCATCAGCGCCAGCGGCAGACTCCCGAGCACCTTCGACAGTCGGATGACGTTGATGAAGAACGCCGACTCGTCCGGAAGCGACAAGCTGATACCGAGCAGCACCGTCGGGCCGGTGAACGACTTCTTCTCTGCCATCTCCAATGCCACGTTCGCGCCCATGCTGAACCCGACGACGACATCCGCGCCTGTCTCTGCCGCGAGTTCGGCAGTGATCCGCCCATACGTCTCGTGGCTGTAGTCCTCCGGGGAGGGCGCGCCGGCGTGCCCGGGCAGGGTCGCCGCCACCAGCCGCAGCCCGGACAGGCTCGGTTGCTGTGCCAGCTCGAGGTACGAGCGGGCGCTGCACATCCCGCCCGGAAGCAACAGGACAGTGTGTTCGGCGTTAGCCGGACCCGACTCGAACAACTGCCATTCAACGCCCATATCGCACCCCCACGTACGACGCTGCCCAGACCGTACGGCCTCCCACGTCCGATCGGTAGTGCCACATGGCGGGGGATGGGCCAGTACGTCGACGTCCGGCTACAGCTCGACGGTGTTGATGCCGGGCGTCTGGTCGGCCCGGGTGAACTCGACGAACTCGGTGTCGCTGTCGAGGTGGGCGTTGTGGCCGGGCCTGATGTAGTAGGCCTGGCCGCCAGTGAGGACCTCGGTCTCGCCGTCCGTGTACCGCATGGTCACCTTGCCCTGGACGCAGTAGCCCCAGTGCGGCTCCTGGCAGGCGCCGCCGGGGAGGTCGGCGAACCATTCGGCGGTGTCGAGTCCGGCGTTCCACCGCTCGAGGGCGATGGTCATCCCGCCCGCCTCGGCCCGGTGCTGCTGGCCGGCCCCATCGATGTCGACTGCGAGCTCGGTGTTGTCGCGCGTGAAGCTTCCCATGACGTTCCTCCCGGGTCTGGACGACCGGCTGATTCCGGTCGTGGTCAGGAAGGTAGAAGTTGCACTCGGGTGCAATGTCAAGACCTTGACCCTGCACCCGAGTGCAAGGTTTACCGTGGGCGGGTGCGGATCTCTCAGCTCGCCGAATCCGCGGGGGTCCCGACCTCGACGGTGCGGTACTACGAACGGGTCGGGCTGATGGCTGTTCCGGCTCGCACGGCTTCGGGCTACCGCGACTATGCCGACGATGCTGCCGCCCGCCTGCGGTTCGTCACTCGAGCCCGCCGGATGGGGCTGAGTTGCGAGCAGATCACTGCGCTGCTCCCGCTCTGGGCCGGCACGAACTGCGGCGCCGCGCACGAGCGGGTCGGCCGGCTGGTCGATCAGAAGCAGGCGGAGATCGCCGACCGGATCGCCGAGCTCGAGCAGTTCTCTGCCCAGCTCGACGCGGTCCGCGCGTCGCTTGACGCCGAGCCCCCGTTGGCTCAGTGCCGCAACGACCTCACTTGCTGCGTCCCGGAGTCGCGGGGGGGACCGGTCGCGATCGAGCTCGTGCCTCGACGCTGACAAGACCGCGGCTCGACGGCGTTACTCTGCGCCGATGACAGGCGATGACCCGAAGCGGACCTTGCACCGCTACTTGCGCGAGGCCAGGGAGGCGATGGTCTGGAAGCTCGACGGGTTGTCGGAGTACGACGTCCGCCGACCGCTGACCCCCACCTGCACCAATCTGCTCGGGCTGGTCAAGCACTTGTCCATCGTGGAGGCCTGGTACTTCGGCAAGACCTTCGACCGGCCGTTCGCCGAGGACCTGCCCTGGTGGGACGAGGGCGCCGAGGACCAGATCGACATGTGGGTCACAGCTGCCGAGACTCGCGCTGAGATCGTCGACCGCTACCGACGGGTCTGGCTGCATGCGGACGCGACCATCAACGACCTGCCGGCGGACGCACCTGGCCACGTCCCCTGGTGGCCACGACCAGACGTCACCCTGCACACGATGCTTGTGCACGTACTAGCCGAGACGAACCGGCACGCGGGCCACGCTGACATCCTCCGCGAGCAGCTCGACGGCGCGACGGGCATGCGATCGGACAACTCGAACGTCGCCGAGCACGACGCGGCCTGGTGGGATGCCCTGCGTGACCGCATCGAAGGGGCGGCACAGACAGCTCGATCCTGACGTCCCGCAGGCGTTCTACAGCCCTCCCATCCCGCCGCCGGAGTTCCGGAACTTACGAGCCAGCTCGTCTCCTGGGCCGACGTCCGGAGCGCTGCTGCTCCACCACGAGAGAACGGCGATCACGACCAAGACGACCGCCAACGCGATCCACTCGGCCATGGCCACCACCCCGGTTCGTGACGTCCTAACCAGGCTACGCCCGCCGTCCGGCCGGGACATCCGGAACGCGCTTCCTGCGGACAATCGTCACGGCCAGTGCGGCACAGAGTGCAAGTCCGACGGCACCCATGACCAGCCAGGGATGGTCGGAGACGCTCGTGCTGTCCAGAGTGGGCGAACTCTCCGAGTCCCTCGCCGGATCCGGCGCGTCGGCCGTCGGCTCCCTGGACTCGTGCGCGGGGATGTCAGCCGCGAGGAGGTCGGTGGCGAAGCTGAAGGCGCTGCCGGTGTCGCCCGCATCCACACGCCCGACCACTGCGAGGTCCGCGGTCCCGGCGTCGACGTCCAGGGTCAGCAGCGCCAGGTCCGCGTCTGCCTCCCACGTCCCGGCTTCGGTGGACTCGTGCACCGCGGCCAGGACTTGCTCGGCGCCGACCCAGCCCAGCAGCCGGATCCTGACCTGTTCGCTGGGGAGGTCGCCCGTCAGCAGGAGCTGGTCGGCGCTTTCGTTCCCGACCGGGTCGACGGCCAGCACCCGGTCGCCCAGGCCCGCTGGCTCGACCAGGAGCGTCTGTCCGTCAGGGGAGAACCGCCCACCTCCCCAGGCGGCCTCGTCAGGTAGCGGCTGCGATCGCGGGGCGCCGTCCGTCTCGGTGATCAGGGACTGCTCTCGGTACTGCGGGGCGCCCACGGCAGAGCGGGGTGTGTCCACCCAGGCGACCAGGCCCCTTCGTTCACGGCAGGAGCTGATGTATCGGCGCGGCCCGCGCGTTCGCGAACCCCACGCGGGTTGGTCGACCCCCGATGTCCCTCCCAGCGTCACCTTCTGCGTGGTGTCGAGCACGAGCCCGCCCCAGTCCTCGTTGACGCCCCAGCCCATGTTGACCGTCAACCCCTCGTCGAACGCCACGAGCCGGCTGTCGGGCGACCACCGGAAGTTCCAGACGAACCTGCCCAGCTGGGTCGTCACGCCTAGCTCGTGCGGGCCGGACGGGATAGGTGTCGATGGCGCCCGTGGTGAGGTCCAACAGTCGGGCGCCGCTCTCGACCCAGCCCTTTCCGGGTCCCGCGCGCCGACCGCGAGCCGCACGTCGTCGACGGCGGCACGAAGGGCTCGTGCCAGGCGTATATGAGCTTGGTGCCGTCGGGCGACAGCGACAGCACCTCGGGGAAGTCGACACCCTCCTCAGCGGCCGTCCGGGCGTACCGGGGCGCGTCGAAGCCGGGGAGAGCGAGCCGGTGGCGGACGCCGCCGTCGGCCGTGACCACGAAGGCGCCCGTGTCGTTCGCGATCGCCACGGACGCCCGCCCGACCGCCAGATCCTTCTCGATGCGCAGCCCCCCGTCACCTGCGATCCCCTCGATCTCGATCGAGCTCATGGCGGTCCGGACGGTCGACTGGCGGCGGCGCAGGGCGGAGGGCTCCCGTCGCCAGGACGATCCCGCCCAGGAGCGCGACCACGACGAGAACAGCCGCAGCCGCGGTGAGACCCTGCCGCCGACGCCGCGTGCGCGAGGCCCTGGACCACAGCAGGGGGTCGACGGACACCGGACCGGCGCGATCGGCGACGCGCGTGAGGACGTCACGCAGCTGGTCAGTCATGGTCCACCCCGATCAGTTGTCCGAGGTCCGGCGCAGCCGCTCTCAGGCGTGCCAGCGCCTGTCGGTGCATGGACTTCACGGTTCCCACGCCCACGCCCAGGACCCGAGCTGCCTCGACCTCGGTCAGGTCCTCGTAGTAGCGCAGCACCAGGACCGCGCGCTGGCGGGGGGTCAGCCGCTGCAGCGCGCGCTCGAGCGACAGCTGGAGGTCGACGTCGGCACCCACGCCGGACGGCTCGTCGTACCGCGGTGCCGACTCGGCCACCCGGCGGTTTTGACGCCGCCACCAGGAGACGCTCTCGGTGTACAGGATCCGCCTGACGTAGGGCTCCGGGTCACCCGCGATGCGTCGCCACCGCAGCGCCGCCTTGAACAACGCGGTCTGCACGAGATCCTCCGCGAGCTGGTGGTCCTGGGTCAGGAGGTAGGCCCTGCGCATGAGCGCGGAACTGCGGGCAACGACGAACTCGTTGAACTCCGCTTCCTCGGCCATGCGCTCCACCAGGAACCTCCGCCTCCACCATCTACAGATGATGACGCCAGGCGGACATGGCGCGGAGGTCTGCCCGAAGCAACTTTGTCGGCCGCCTCAGAGATGCGTGAGCAGCCTCTCGAGGTCGTCGGCCACCGCGGCAGGCTCGGCCACAGCTGCGAAGTGACCTCCCGGCCGGCTGTCCGGCCCGTCGACCACCGGCCAGCCCCGTTGCCGCGCACTGCGTGCGGCGCGGTCGTAGGACGGCGAGAGGCGCAGGTAGCCGCAGGGCGCATCGGGCCAGTCCGGCGCGACCGGCAGGTCCTCGAGGAAGAAGTCGCTGCCGCGCGGGCGCAGCGAGCTCACCAGCTCACCGCGCGCCGCGTCGTCGGGCACCAGGTCCTTGAGGTCGTCGTCGGACCAGTCGGGGAACGCGACGCCGGCACGCAGCTGTGCCTCCAGCGCCTCGGCGAACTCCGGATCCTCGGCCCGCATCAGCTGCAGGCGGCTGAGCGGCCGCGCCGGGGGCAGGCCGGCGTCGACGAACAGGTAGCCCGCGACGGCTGCCCGGGCGGCACGGCGCGCGGTGCCGATCAGGGGCAGGAGGTAGCCCGCGCCCGGAGTGGCCGACCAGGACGATCGACGCTGGCTCCGACGGCGTCCCGGAGCTGCAGGGCGGCCCGGGCCACGAAGCGCGCTGCGTACGGCGGCTGGTCGTCGTCGCGGACGTCCACCACGGCCACCTCGTGCCCGTGCTCGCGCAGGACCGACGGGAGCTCTCCCCAGGCCTCTGGCCCGGTCAGCGGGCTGTGCACCAGCACGGTCACCGTCGCCGCCATGCACCGTAGCCTGCCTTAGGCTCCGCGCCCATGACCTCCATCGACACGGGCGCCCGCGACCAGCTCCTGACCCAGATCAGGGACAAGGCCGTGGTGCACGGCCGGGTGGTCCTGTCGTCGGGACGCGAGGCCGACTACTACGTCGACCTGCGCCGCATCACGCTCGACGGCGAGGCCGCGCCGCTGGTCGGCGAGGTGATGCTCGACCTGACGTCCGGTCTGGACTACGACGCGGTCGGCGGCCTGACGCTCGGCGCCGACCCGGTCGCCGCCGCCATGCTGCACGCCGCGGCCGCCCGGGGTCGCCGCCTGGACGCGTTCGTCGTGCGCAAGGAGGGCAAGGCGCACGGGCTGCAGAGGCGCATCGAGGGGCCGGACGTGACCGGCCGCCGCGTCCTCGCCGTCGAGGACACCTCGACCACCGGCGGCTCGGTCCTTGCTGCCGTCGAGGCCCTCCGCGAGGCCGGCGCCGTGGTCGTCGGGGTGGCGGTGATCGTCGAGCGCGGGGCGGCCGGTGCGATCCGGGAGGCGGGGCTGGAGTACCTCGCGGCGTACGAACTGGGCGATCTCGGACTGGCCTGACACCGGCCCCGGAGCTGGTCCTTGTCAGCGCTGGGCACCGGGCGCACTGTGACGGGGAGGAGAGGGGTGGCCCATGTCCCACGTCGCCACGCTGGACGTCGAGGTGCTGCGCAAGGAGATCTCGGGGGAGGTGCTCGTCGCCCAGGACGACGGATATGACGAGGCCCGGACGGTCTGGAACGGCGCGATCGACCGACGCCCCGCCGTCATCGTCCGGTGTGCGACCGCGTCGGACGTGAGCGCTGCCATCGGTTTCGCCCGTGGCCACGACCTGGAGATCGCCGTGCGCGGCGGCGCGCACAGCACGGGCGGTAACTCCGTGGTGCAGGACGGCATGCAGATCGACCTCAGCCCGATGAACGACGTGACGGTCGACGTGGCAGCGCGGCGCTGCACCGTCGGCGGCGGTGCCACCTTGGCCCAGCGCGAGGAGGCCACGCAGGCGCACGGCCTCTCCGTCACCGCAGGAATAGTCGGCCACACCGGCGTCGGCGGCCTGACCCTCGGCGGCGGGATGGGGTGGCTGACCAGGAAGCACGGGCTGGCCGTGGACAACCTGGTGTCGGCCGAGGTGGTCACTGCTGACGGTCGCATCCGGCATGTCTCGGCTGACGACGACCCTGACCTGTTCTGGGCCATCCGCGGCGGCGGCGGCAACTTCGGCGTCGTCACCCGGTTCGACTTCCGGCTGCACCCGGTGGGCCCGATGGTGCAGTTCGGCCTCTTCCTCTGGCCGGTCGAACGCACCACGGAGGTCCTCGGGCTCGCCCAGGACGTGATCTCGTCGCTCGCGGCTGAGCTGAACGTCATCATCGCCGGCGTGAGTGCGCCGCCCGCACCGTTCGTCCCCGAAGAGCACCACCATGTTCCGTGCATCGCGCTGCTGGTCACCGGCTTCGGGTCGGATGCGGAGCACGACGCCGTCGTGGCGCGGATCCGCAGTGACCTGCCGCCGATCGTGGAGCTCGTGACGCCGATGCCCTACCTCCAGCTGCAGCAGATGTTCGACGAGGCCAACGCATTCGGTTCCACGCCTACGACAAGGCGGTCTACGTCGAGGAGCTCTCGCCGGACGTCATCGCCGTGATCTCCGACCAGCTCCCGCGCAAGACGTCACCACGGTCGGCGATGTTCGTGTACCGGCTGGACGGTGCCTACAGCCAGGTGGCCGAGGACGCCACGGCTTTCGGAGGCGGGCGCTCCCCGCGCTTTTGCATGTTCCTGATCGCCTTGGGCGACAACCCGGAGATGCTGGACGCCGACCGGCCGTGGGTCCGCAGCTTCTGGGACGCGCTGCAGCCGCACGCGATGGGGATCGGCAGCTACGTCAACGGCGAGGCCGAGCACGTCGAGGACCGGGTACGTGCCAGCTACGGAGAGGCGAAGTACGAGCGGCTGTCCGCGATCAAGGCGGCCTACGACCCGGACAACGTGTTCCACCTCAACGCCAACATCCCTCCCGCCCAAGGGCCGCCTCGGCAGCGGACTCCGGCGCTGACACGAGGGTCGCCGTCATCCCTCGGGGTGCAGCTTCTCCCGCTCGACCCGGGCTCGCTCCGCCGGCTCGTCGTAGCGTCGGTCGCGGGAGCGGGACCGGGCGCGGAGCAGCTCGAACGCGACGGGGATCAACGAGACGGCGACGATGCCGAGCAGGATCACCTCGATGTGGTCCCGCACGAAGTCCACGCCGCCCAGCGCGTAGCCCAACGCGGTGACGCCGGCGCCCCACAGCACGCCGCCGATCACCGAGTAGGTCGTGTAGGTGCGGTAGTCCATCTTCCCGACGCCGGCGATCACCGTGATGAACGTCCGTACGATCGGCACGAACCGCGCCAGCACGATGGCCTTCGGGCCGTGCTTGTCGAAGAACGCGTAGGTCTTGTCGACGTACTCCTGCTTGAACAGCCGGGAGTCGGGCCGGCTGAACAGGGCCGGCCCCGCCTTGCGGCCGATCATGTAGCCGACCTGGTTGCCGGCGATCGCCGCGACGCAGACCAGGACGCAGACCAGCCACAACGGCTGGGTGATCTTGTCGTCGGCGACCAGCAGGCCGGCGGTGAACAGCAGGGAGTCGCCGGGGAGGAAGAAGCCGATCAGCAGGCCGCACTCGGCGAAGACCACGATGAGCAGACCGATCAGCCCGAAGGTCGAGATCAGCTGGTCGGGATCCAGCCAGGACGGGCCGAGCGCGGTGACGGGCACCGGCACAGGCTACGCGGCGGGCGGCTCAGCGCCGTCTGACGGTGAACGTCTCAGGCTGATCGGCCGGGCCCGGCTTGCGCGGCTTGCCGTTGACTGTGAACCGCACCGCGGTGGGCCGGCCGTTGACGACCTGCAGCACCTTCTGGTCGAAGCTGCGCCGGGCGCCGGCTGGGAAGAGCCGGGAGACCAGCGTGCGCCCGCCTGGGATGCGGACGGTGATGTAGCTCTTGCGGCGCACGACGAAAGACAGGGTGGCCGGGCGTTTGGTCGGTGACGCGCTGGGAGTGGACGACGGCGACGTTGACGGGCTGGGCGAGGTCGTCGCGCTGGAGGACGGGTTGGTCGACGACGCGTCGCGGCTGGTCTGTGGCTGGCCGGTGACGCGGTCGCCGTCGTCGCCCCGCGTGAGGTACCAGCCCCCGGCCAGGACGACGACGAGCACGAGGACTGCGAGCCGGACCCAGAAGCCCCGGTCGGGAGCCGGTGCCCCGGTCCCGGGCTGGGTGTGACGGCCCACGGTCCGGACGCTACCGCGTGGTCGCCCTCCGACGGCGGACCCAGCCGACGACACCCACGGCCAGCGAGCCGCCGACGAAGAACGCGGCGACGGCGTACGACGCGTACTTCACCGACGGCTGCGAGGCCGCGATGTGCCCGAGCACCGGAAGACCGACCGCCCAGGCCAGGGCGCCGACGACGTTGGCGGACAGGAAGCGTGGGTAGCTCATCCGGCTCGCCCCCGCGAGGACCGGCGTGAAGGTGCGGATCCACGGGATCCAGCGCGCGGCCACGACAGCCCACCAGCCGTACCGCTCGTAGAACGCCTCGGCCCGCCGAAGGTGGCGCCCGTCGAGCCGTCCTGCCCGCACCCGGCGTTCCAGCCACACCCGGCCGAGCCGGTGGCCCGTCAGGTAGCCGACGGAGTCGCCGGCCACGGCCGCCGTGAACGCCCCGGCGACGAGCAGCGGCAGGTCGACTCCTGAGCCGGGCTCGGCCGACACCAGGCCGGCTCCGAACAGGATCGAGTCCCCGGGGAGGAAGAAGCCGACCAGCAGCCCGGACTCGACGAAGACGAAACCCAGCACCACGGCATAGACCGCGGCGGCGGACAGGACGTCCAGGTCAGGGGTCAGATCGACCACCGGGCAACCCTAGGCTGCCGGGCGTGGCGGAGCAGCCGGACGAGGTCGGGGTCGGACCGTGGGCCGGTCCCTGGCCGGACGACCAGCGGCTCGACCCCGAGCTGCTCCGGGACGGCGACCGGCGCAACGTCGTCGACCGCTACCGGTACTGGCGGCGGGAGGCGGTGGTCGCCGACCTGGACCTGCGCCGGCACGACATGCACGTCGCGATCGAGAACTGGCAGCACGACTTCAACATCGGGTCCATCGTGCGGACGGCGAACGCCTTCCTGGTCCGCGAGGTGCACGTGATCGGCCGCCGGCGGTGGAACCGACGGGGGGCGATGGTGACCGACCGCTACCAGCACGTGCGCCACCACGACGACGTGGCCGCGTTCGCCGCCTGGGCCGCGGAGGCGGACCTTGAGGTCGTGGGCGTCGACAACCTGCCCGGGTCGGTGCCCCTCGAGCGGACCCGGCTGCCGCGGTCCGGCGTGCTGCTGTTCGGCCAGGAGGGGCCGGGACTGTCCGCGGAAGCCCGGGCGGCAGCGGGCACGGTCTGCTCGATCGCGCAGTTCGGCTCGACCCGCTCCATCAACGCCGGCGCGGCCGCCGCGATCGCGATGCACACCTGGGTCCGCCAGCACCTCGAGGGCCACCAGCTCTGACCGCTCTGACCGTTCTGAGCGACTATCGTCGCGGCCGTGGACGACGCTGCGCTGCTCGAGGCCTTCGACACCCAGATCCGCCGAGCCCCGGACGCCACGCCGGGGTTTCAGACGGAGGTGCTCGCCGACCCGGCGCCGATGATCTGGGTGACGCCGGTCAGCGCCGGACGCCAGCTGGGGTGGCGGCGTGTTCTGGTGCGACCTCGACGAGTCCAACGCCGACGAGGCGATCGCCGCGACCGTCGAGCACTTCCGCCCGCTGGGCCGGGAGATCGAGTGGAAGCACTACGCCTACGACCGGCCGGCTGACCTGGCCGACCGGTTGCGGGCCGCGGGCTTCGAGCCCGACGACGAGGAGGCCCTTGTCATCGGCGAGGTCAGCGTCGTGCGCGAGCGCCTGGCGAGCGCACCGCCGCCGGCGGGCATCACCGTGCGCCGGCTGCGGGCGGACCCCGAGGGTGCGGCCGCCGACTGGCAGGGGGTCAACGACCTGAACCGCGCTGTCTGGGACGAGGACTCCACGGACATGTCCAAGGCGGTCGCGGCCGCGATGGCGGCCGACCCGCGCGGCACCTCGATGTGGCTGGCCGTCGCCGACGACGGCACCGTCGTCTGCGCCGCTCGCGCGAACTTCCACGAGGGCACGGACTTCGCGTCGCTGTGGGGCGGGAGCACTCTCGAGGAGTACCGCGGGCGCGGCATCTACAAGTCACTGGTCGCGAAGCGAGCCGACGAGGCTGCCGAGCGCGGTTTCCGGTTCCTGCAGGTCGACGCCTCTCCCGACAGCCGGCCGATCCTGGAGCGGCTCGGCCTGCGCATGCTCACGACGACGACACCCTGGAACTGGCGCCCGTAGCCTCGCCCCATGACGGAGCGTGTGGTGGTCGTGGGGGGTGACGCCGCCGGCATGTCGGCCGCGTCCCAGGCGAAGCGACTGCGCGGGGACGACCTCGAGGTCATCGCGCTCGAGCGTGGCCGCCACGTGTCCTACTCCGCCTGCGGCATCCCCTACGTGATCGGCGGCGACGTCGGCTCGCTCGACGACCTGGTGGCCCGGACTCCCGAGCAGCACCGGGCCAACGGCATCGACCTGCGGATGAGGTCCGAAGCCGTCGGCCTCGACCTGGACCGGCGGGAGGTGGAGGTCCGCGACCACGGTGAGGGACGGACGTACCGCCTCGGCTTCGACCACCTGGTGCTCGCGACCGGCGCCCGGCCGCGCCGGCCCGACGTGCCCGGCATCGACGCCGACGGTGTGTTCGGCGTGCAGACCCTCGACGACGGGGAGGAGGCCCTGGACGCCCTGGCGGCCCTGGAGCGGGGGCCGCGACGGGCGGTCGTCGTGGGCGGCGGCTACATCGGCATCGAGATGGCCGAGGCGATGGTCAACCGGGGGCTCACGGTCACGGTCGTGACGCGCTCGGCCGAGCCGATGGCGACCCTCGACCCGGACATGGGCAAGCAGGTGCACGTGGCGATGGAGGCCATGGGCATCGACGTCCGGACGTCGGCGTCGATCGAGGGCGTGGCGACGGGAGAGGACGGGAGAGTACGCGCGGTCCTGACCGACACCGGGGAGCTGCCGGCCGACGTGGTCGTGCTCGGTACCGGCGTGTCCCCCGAGACGACGCTGGCGTCGCGGGCCGGGCTGCCCCTGGGCCGCTGGGGCGGGCTGGTCACCGACCTGCAGATGCGCGTCTTCGATGCCCCCGGCGTGTGGGCGGCGGGGGACTGCGTGGAGTCGATCGACCTGGTCTCGGGCAACCGGGTGCACGTTGCGCTCGGCACCCATGCGAACAAGCAGGGGCGGGTGCTCGGCACCAACCTCGGCGGCGGCTACGCGACCTTCCCGGGCGTCGTCGGCACGGCCGTCAGCAAGGTCTGCGACCTGGAGATCGCGCGCACCGGGCTGCGCGAGCGGGACTGCGATGCGGTCGGCTTCCGCTACCTCACCGTCCGGGTCGACTCGACCACCCGCGCCGGCTACTTCCCGGACGCGGCGCCGGTGACCGTGAAGCTGGTCGTCGAGCAGCGCGGCGGCCGGCTGCTGGGCGGCCAGATCGTGGGACGCGAGGGATCGGCGAAGCGGGTGGACGCGCTCGCGGTCGCGCTGTGGAACCGGATGACCGTCGAGGAGATCGCCTCCCTGGACCTCGGTTACGCGCCGCCGTTCTCTCCCGTCTGGGACCCGGTTCTGATCGCCGCGCGGAAGGCGGCGGAGCAGGTGCGCACGGGCTGAGACGCCGTTCCCGAGGCCAGGCCTGCTCTGCAAGGATGCAAGGAGCCCCGATCGACGGCACGACGCACGAGGAGCACGCCATGCCCATCGCCACCCCTGACGTCTACGGCGAGATGCTGGACCGCGCCAAGGCGGGCGCGTTCGCCTACCCGGCCATCAACGTCACGTCGTCGCAGACGCTCACCGCGGCACTGCAGGGCTTCGCCGAGGCCGGCAGCGACGGCATCGTGCAGATCTCGACCGGCGGCGCGGAGTACCTCTCCGGCTCGACGATCAAGAACATGGTGCTCGGCGCCGAGGCGCTCGCCGAGTACGCCCACCACGTGGCCAAGGCATACCCGGTGCAGATCGCGCTGCACACCGACCACTGCCCGAAGGACAAGCTCGACGGCTACATGCGCCCGCTCATCGAGATCTCAGCGCAGCGAGTGGCCGACGGCCGCGACCCGCTGTTCCAGTCGCACATGTGGGACGGCTCGGCGGTCGAGCTCGAGGAGAACCTCCAGATCGCGCGCGAGCTGCTCGAGAGGTGCGCGGCGGCGAAGATCGTGATGGAGCTCGAGATCGGCGTTGTCGGCGGCGAGGAGGACGGCGTCGCCAACGAGATCAACGACAAGCTCTACACGACCCCGGGCGACGCGCTGCGCACCGTCGAGGTGCTCGGCGCCCCGGGCGAGGTCGGCCGCTACATCCTGGCTGCGACGTTCGGCAACGTGCACGGCGTCTACAAGCCCGGCAACGTCAAGCTCAAGCCGTCGATCCTCAAGGACATCCAGGACGAGGTCGGCGCCAAGCTCGGCACCGAGAAGCCGTTCGACCTGGTGTTCCACGGCGGTTCCGGCTCCGAGCTGGCGGAGATCCGCGAGACGCTCGACTACGGCGTGGTGAAGATGAACGTCGACACCGACACGCAGTACGCCTTCACGCGGCCGGTCGTCGACCACATGTTCAGCAACTACGCCGGCGTGCTGAAGGTCGACGGCGAGGTCGGCAACAAGAAGCAGTACGACCCGCGCGCGTGCGGCAAGGCCGCGGAGGCGGGCATGGCCGCTCGCGTCGTGGTGGCCTGCGAGGACCTGCGCTCGGCCGGAACGTCGCTGGGCGCCAAGGCGGGGTAGCCCGATCGGGCGAACTCGGGCGGAATGTCCGGTTTGCTCTCAAGACGGCCGCGCGCGGCGACGACATTGACGGCGTATCTCGGGGTCCTCGTCATCTTCGGAGTGTGCCGTGCACGTTCGTTCATCCTCAGCAGCGCTCCTGGTGGCCGCTGCCCTCGTCCTCGCCCCCGCCGCGGCTGCCGTCGCAGACGACGCGGTGACGGCGCCCGGCGTCTCCAAGTCCCAGGTGGCCAAGGCCAGGGCGCAGGCCCGCAAGCTCGAGAAGCAGGCCAAGGCCAGCGGTCGGGTCGTGCTCGGTGGCACCGTCAAGGCCGTCGTCCCGGCTGTCGCGCCGGTCGCTGGCGACCGAGCTGGTCGCGGCCGTCGAGGGCACGCCCGCGACCCTGACCCTCACCGTCCACGGCGGTCGCTACAAGGACCTGCGGGGCACGGACGTGACCGTGACGGTGCTGGCCGACGCGAAGGTGACCCGCGACGGGGTCGTCGACCTGTCGGCAGTGCTCGTCGGTGACCACGTCGTCGTGAAGTCCCGCGACTTCGACTTCGTCGTGGACCGCACGACGCTGGTGCCGACGGTGACCGTCACGGCGACGGTGAGCCGGGTCGTAGCCAACGCCCGGGACGCCGTGGTGGCGCCGACCGTCTGAGCTCGGTTCTCCGGCCCCTGGCCGGATCAGCCCCTTCGTGGTTGAGTCCCCGCAAGGGACCCACCACGAAGGGGCTGCCCATGTCCGGACGTCGCAGCGTTGCCGGTGTCGTCACGGGGCTGGTCGCCGTGCTGTCTCTGCTGACCGCGTCGCCGCAGGCAGCAGCATCCCCACCGGACCAGGCGCAGCGACAGGTCACGGTCGCGAGCTACAACCTGTTCCTCGGCGGGAACATCGGCAGCCTCGTCGACCCGTCGGTCGACACCATCCCCGAGTTCCTCGCCGCGGCTGCCGCGCTGTGGCAGAACGTCGTGGCGACCGATTTCCCGGCTCGCGCCGAGGCCATCGCGGACCTGCTGGCGGAGGACCAACCGGACGTCGTCGGGCTGCAGGAGGTGGCGAACTGGCAGACGAGGTCCTTGGTCACCGGCGCGACCAGGTCCGTCGTACGAGTTCCAGGAGCTGCTGCTCGACGCGCTGGCCGACCGTGGCACGCCGTACCGCGTGATCGCGTCGAACACCAACTTCGTCAGTCCCGTGGTGCCCGTCCCTCAGGTCGGGCTGGCCGTCCAGTTCACCGACCGTGACGTGGTCATAGCCCGCGCCGACCTGACCGCGGCGCAGCTCAAGGCCGCCAACCCGCAGTCCCACGTCTTCCAGGCCCGGATCCCCGTCACCCTCCCGGTCGGCACCACTGAGATCATCCGCGGCTGGTCGACCGTCGACGTGACGGTTCGCGGCAAGACGTTCCGGTTCGCCAACACCCACCTCGAGGCCTTCGACGGCACGGTGCGCAACCTCCAGGCGGCCGAGATGGCGGGGTCGCTCGCCGCCTCGCCACACCCGGTGGTCCTCGCCGGCGACCTCAACTCGCAGCCAACCGACGGCGCCGGGGCGTACGGGCAGATGCAGGGCATCGGTCTGGCCGACTCCTGGATCGACGCGCCGGGCACCGGCGACGGGGACACCTCCGGGCAAACCGACACCCTGACCAACGTGCCGTCGACCATCGACCACCGGATCGACTACGTGCTCTACGACCCGGATGCCGCCGGCGGACCGGCGATGGACGCGGTCGAAGCGCACGTCATCGGAGAGGAGCTGGGCGACCGCACGGCCACCACGCCGCCGATGTGGCCGTCGGACCACGCCGGCGTCGTGGCGACCCTTCATCTCGCCCGGCCATAGCATTCGGCGCATGACCAACCTGCTCGGCGAACCCCCTCCGACCCAGCTGCCCGACGAGCCCGCCCCGCGTGAGGCGCTGTCCGCCGGCACGCCGGCCGGCGAGGTGGCTGCGGCGCATCCCACCTCCAGCCTGGCCTGGGCCGTCCTGGCGGAAGACGCCCTGGCCGGTGGCCGGACGGTGGAGGGCTACGCCTACGCACGGACCGGCTACCACCGCGGCCTGGACGCTCTGCGCCGCAACGGCTGGAAGGGGCACGGGCCGGTGCCGTGGGAGCACGGGCCGAACCAGGGCTTCCTGCGTGCCCTGCACGCGCTGGCTGTTGCCGCCGGCCGGATCGGCGAGGACGAGGAAGCGGCCAGGTGTCGAACGTTCCTGGCCGACAGCAGCCCGACGGCGGTCTCCGAGCTGGCTGGCTGAGCCGGCCCCGAGAAGGGTCGAGGGGCGGAATCGTCCCCTGCCGCGGTTCCGCACCTCGACCCGCAGGCATCCTCCCCTCTGGGCCGCCGTCGTGGTGTCCGTTTGGTGCCAGTGACACCATGCTGCCGCCGGACTGCCTACCCTGGCGACCATGAGCGCACTGGACGTCTGGGGTCTGGACGAGGTCGCCGAGACGGTCTACCGGGCGATGCTGCGCAACCCGGGGCTGGATCCGGCGGGGCTGGCCCGGCACCTCGAGCTGGACGCGCGCGCGGTCCGGCGCGCGGTGGACCGGCTGGTGCGCGCGGGCCTGGTCAGCCGCACCGCCACCGGACTGACCCCGGCACCCCCGGCCACCACCTTGACCTCGATGCTGCACGTCGAGCTCAGCGAGCTCGAGGAACGCAGGGCGCAGCTGGACGGCGTCCGGGCCAGCCTGGCCGGCTTCGCCGCCGACCACATGGTGGGGCAGTCGCGAGCCTGGGCGAGCATGCCGTTCGAGCTGCTCAGCGCGGAGGAGTCCTTCGCCGCGGTCGAGGACGTTCAGCGCAGTACGTCGGGAGAGGTGCTCTCCTGCCACCTGGCGGTCAACATCGACGTCGACTCCCCGACGTACGTCGAGCTCGTCCAGCACCAGCTGCGAGCTGGCCGGCGGATGCGCGGCCTTTATCCGGCCGACGTGGTCGACGACCCGCAGCGGCTGACCTACGTGCGTCGCTGGGCGGAGTCCGGTGAGGAGGTGCGGCTGGTGCAGCCACCGTTGCCGACGATCGCTGTCTTCGGCACCGAGGTCGCCCTGGTGTCCGCCACCGGGAACGCTGACGGGACCGGTGACGCCAGGTTGCTGGTGCGAGCGCCGGCACTCGTGGCCCTGGTGGCGGACCTGTTCTGGGAGCTCTGGTCGCGCGCCACCCCGCTCGGTCGCGAGGACGCCGAGGTGAGCGACGACGACCGGCAGCGGATTCTCGAGCTGCTCCGGGCGGGGACCAAGGACGAGAGCATCGCTCGCCAGCTGGGAATCTCGCTGCGCACGGTGCGGCGCAGGGTCGCCGAGCTGATGGACGAGCTCGGGGCCCGGACCAGGTTCCAGGCCGGGATGGAGGCGGAGCGGCGGGGGTTACTGTGAGCGCCCGACGCGGAGGTGGTCTGACCGGTGGCTGACCTGGAGACAGGTCTTGCGGAGACGGCTGGAGGTCGTCATCGGTACGCCCTTTACCGAGGGCAACAGCATCACCGTGCTGCGCAACGGCGACCAGATCTTCCCGTCGATGCTCGAGGCGATCCGGGGCGCCGAGTCGACGGTCGACCTGATGACGTTCGTCTACTGGCAGGGCGACATCGCCGTCGAGTTCGCCGAGGCGATGTCGCGAGCGGGCCCGGGCCGGCGTGCGGGTCCGGCTGCTCATCGACGCGCTCGGCGGCCGACTGATCGAGAAGTCGCTGGTCGACCAGATGGACCGGGCCGGTGTCCAGGTCGAGTGGTTCCGCAAGCCGTTCATGAAGTCGCCGTTCAAGTCCAACCACCGGCTGCACCGCAAGATCTGCGTCGTCGACGGCCGGATCGCGTTCACCGGCGGGGTCGGCATCGCCGAGGAGTGGTGCGGCGACGCCCGCAACGAGGACGAGTGGCGGGACACCCACCTGCGCGTCGAGGGTCCGGCGGTCGACGGCCTGCAGTCGGCGTTCATCCAGGACTGGGCGGAGAGCGACCGACCGCTCTACGACGAGGATGACGAGTTCCCTAGTCAGCCGCAGACGGGGTCGTCCACGGTGCAGATCGTGCGCGGTTCGGCGAGCCTCGGCTGGGACGACATGCAGTCCGCCTTTCACGTGATGCTCTCGTCGGCCCAGGAACGCCTTCGCATCGCCACCGCCTACTTCGCTCCCGACGACGCGTTCCTCGACACGCTGTGCGCGGCGCCTGCTCGTGGCGTCGAGGTGGACCTGCTGCTGCCCGGGCCGCACGCCGACAAGCGGGTGTCCCAGCTGACCAGCGAGGCGTCCTACGACCGTCTGGTCAACTGCGGGGTACGGGTGTGGACCTTCCAGCCGTCGATGATGCACGCGAAGGTCATGACGGTCGACGGCTTTGCGGCCGTCATCGGTTCGTCGAACTTCAACCGCCGGTCCCTCGATCACGACGAGGAGGTCGTGCTGATCGCGCTGGACCGCGACCTGACCGACGTCTTGGACACCCACCTCGACGACGACTTCTCGCGCAGCGAGGAGATCGACCTGACGCGCTGGCGGAACCGCTCGATGCGCCAGCGGGTCCAGGAGAAGGCGGTCAGCCCGATCCGGCGCTGGATGTAGACCCAGCCAGAGATTCAGCAGGGACGATCATGGCCCACGCCCCGGGCTGCACCGTCCAGGTCCGCGAGCTGACGGGGGCCGCCAGCTCGCCGTCGGCGTTCACCGGGAAACGCGTCGCCGGTCACCGTGACCGACCGGCCGCGGATCACGAGCACGTCGTCGCGGTCGACGTGCTCGCCCTCACGCAGGGCGACGCCGAAGCGCAGCCGGGCCAGCGGCCCGGTCGACGTCGCGACCACCACGTCGAGCAGGCCGTCGTCGGGCTCCGCGTCCGGGGCGAGCGGCGCGCCGCCGCCGATCGTGCGGCCGTTGGCGACGCCGACCATCAGCACCTCCTCGCCGGTGTGGACCGGCTGCGCCGTCCACCTCGACGCGCAGGTTCCACCCGGTGGCGCCGGCCCGGCCAGGACGCTGCCGACCGCGTAGGCCGCCTTGCCCAGCCGCTCCTTGAGGCGCCGCGCCTCGTGCGGCCGCCTCGGCCCCGATGCCGAGGTGCACGGCGTTGACGACCACGCCGCCGTCGTCGTCCACGACCAGGTCCAGGGCGCGCGGCCGGCCGGACAGCACCGCCCGGGCGGCGTCCGCCGGCTCGAGCGGGATGCCCAGCGTGCGGGCCAGGTCGTTGCCCGTGCCCAGGGGCACCAGCCCGATGCGGTACGCCGGGCGAGAGCTCGCCGCGGCGCCGCAGGGCCGCGACCGCGGTGTGCACCGACCCGTCGCCGCCCGCCACCACCAGCGTCCGTCCGTCGCGACCGTCGAGCCGTCGAGGACGCGATCCAGGTCGCCGGGTCCGCGCACGCCTCCACCCGGACGTCGGCGACCGTCCCGCAGCACGGCCAGCGCAGCCGTCCACCCGCTCGTCGTCGGCGCTGCCCGCCGACGCGTTGGTGACCACCAGCAGTCGGTTCACGTAGCCTCTCCTCGCACACGCCGGGCCCCAACCCGCCCCGGTTCCGGTCGTCCTCGAGGTAGGTGTACCCCATGCCGGCCATCGTGCTCCTGGGCGCCCAGTGGGGCGACGAGGGCAAGGGCAAGGCGACCGACCTGCTCGGCTCCTCGGTCGACTACGTGGTCAAGTACAACGGCGGCAACAACGCCGGGCACACGATCGTCATCGGCGACGAGAAGTACGCCCTGCACCTGCTGCCCTCCGGCATCCTCACGCCCGGCGTCGTGCCCGTCATCGGCAACGGCGTGGTCATCGACCTGCAGGTGCTGTTCTCCGAGATCGACGCGCTGGACACGCGAGGAGTCGACACGTCGAAGCTCCTCGTCAGCGCGAGCGCGCACCTGATCGCGCCGTACCACCGGACGATCGACAAGGTGGCCGAGCGCTTTCTCGGCAACGCCCGGCTCGGCACGACCGGCCGCGGCATCGGCCCGACGTACGCCGACAAGATGTCGCGCGTCGGCGTGCGCGTGCAGGACCTCTTCGACGAGAAGATCCTGCGCCAGAAGATCGAGGGCGCTCTCGATCTGAAGAACCACCTGCTCGTCAAGGTCTACAACCGGCGTGCCATCGCCGTCGACGAGGTGGTCGAGGAGTTCATGGAGTACGCCGAGAGGCTGCGGCCGATGGTCGTCGACACCACTCTGGTCCTCGGCAAGGCGCTGGACGAGGGAAAGACGGTGCTGCTCGAGGGCGGTCAGGCGACCCTGCTCGACGTCGACCACGGGACGTATCCGTTCGTCACCTCGTCCAACCCGACGGCCGGCGGCGCGTGCACCGGCTCCGGCATCCCGCCGACCCGGATCGACCGCGTCATCGCCGTCGTCAAGGCGTACGCCACCCGCGTCGGCTCCGGGCCGTTCCCGACCGAGCTGCTCGACGACGACGGCGAGCGGCTGCGCACGGACGGCGCGGAGTTCGGGACGACGACCGGCCGCCCGCGTCGGTGCGGGTGGTACGACGCGGTCGTCGCGCGCTATGCCGCGCGGGTCAACGGGGTGACGGACTTCGTGCTCACCAAGCTCGACGTGCTCACCGGCTGGGAGCGCATCCCGGTCTGCGTGGGCTACGACGTGGGCGGCGCGCGCCACGACGAGATGCCGATGACCCAGACCGACTTCCACCATGCCCGGCCGGTCTACGAGCACCTCGACGGCTGGGACGACGACATCTCCGGCGCCCGGTCCCTGTCGGACCTGCCGAAGACGGCGCAGGCCTACGTCGCCGCGCTGGAGGAGATGTCGGGAGCACCCATCTCGGCCATCGGCGTCGGGCCCGGTCGCGACCAGACCGTCGAGATCCGCTCCCTGCTCGGCTGAGCCGACCGGTCCCGCCCGTGCCCGTCCCACCGCAGCCGATCGAGCTGGCCAACCGCGTGGTCACGCTGCGGCCGCTCGGCCCCGACGACGCGGACGGCCTGTTCGCGGCGCTCGACGACGAGCGGGTGTGGGCTGCCGGCTACGGCGGTGGCCCGGCCGGCCGGCCCGTGGACGTCGCGGCGTCGCGGTCGGCGCTCGAGGCAGCGCTCGCCGCGGCTCAGCGCGGTGAGCGCCAGGCGTACGTCGTCAGGCTCTCCGTCGACTCGCCCCTCGGCGCCGCCGGGACGGTGGTCGGGACCAGCAGCCTCGGCGACTGGGACCTGCAGAACGAGCGCGTGCACCTCGGCTGGACCGCGTACGGCCCGCCGTGGTGGGGGACCGTCGTGAACCCCGCGTGCAAGCTCGCCCTGCTCGGGCACGCGTTCGACGACTGCGGCTTCGGCCGGGTGAAGATCCAGACCGACGCCATCAACACCCGGTCGCAGGCCGCCATCGCGAAGCTGGGCGCCACCCGGGAGGGTGTCCTGCGCCGTCACGTGCGCCGGGCCGACGGGACCTTCCGGGACACGGTCGTGTTCTCGGTGCTCCGCGACGAGTGGCCCGCCGTCCGCGAGGGCCTCCTCGCCCGCCTTCCATGATCGTGAGGAGAATCGGGCCTCTTTCGGGCCTGGATCGCCTCCGATCACTCGTCGGTGACGCCTCGCGGGGTCGGCGCGGACCAGTTCCGCCGGATGGCCACCACGCGCAGGAGGAAGACGACGGCGACGGCGACGGCCGCCGCGCCCGCGCCGTAGATGTCGAGTTCGACCGCGATGGCCACCAGCACGCTGCCGGCCAGGGCGGTGACGGCGTAGAGCTCACCGGCGCGCAGGACGAGCGGGATCTCGCGCAGCAGCACGTCGCGCAGCAGGCCGCCCCCGACGCCCGTGAGCGTCCCGAGCAGGCAGGCCGGCACCGGGCCCAGGCCCGCCTCCGCCGCCTTGGCGGTGCCGGCCACGGCGAAGAAGCCGAGCCCCGCCGCGTCCCAGATGCGCACCGCCCTGGTCAGCCTGCCGACCTGCGGGTGGAAGAAGAACACCAGCACCCCGGCCGCGGCGGACACTGCGACGTAGCGCCAGTCCTCGAGTGCCGGCGGCGGCACGTCGCCGAGCAGCAGGTCCCGCAGCAGCCCGCCGCCGATGGCCGAGACGATGCCCACGACCACGACGCCGACGACGTCGAGCCGCTTCTGGACTGCCGCGAGCGCGCCCGAGAGGGCGAACACGAAGACGCCGCAGAGGTCGAGACCGAGCGCCAGCCCGGACGTCTCCATGCGGAGGAGCCTAGGAGTCGTATCCTGCGGGCCATGGCCGCCCCCACCACCCCCTCGCCCGACGCCGACGCCTCGGCTGGCCTGCGCACCTACGAGCTGGACCGGGCGCACGTCTTCCACTCCTGGTCGGCGCAGGCGCTGATCAAGCCGATGGTGGTGACCCGCGCCGAGGGCACCACCATCTGGGACCACGAGGGCCGCGCGTACCTCGACTTCTCCTCGCAGCTGGTGAACGTCAACATCGGCCACCAGCACCCCAAGGTCGTCGCCGCGATCCAGGAGCAGGCCGCCCGGCTGTGCACCATCGCGCCGCAGCACGCCAACGACCAGCGCTCCGAGGCGGCCCGGCTGATCGCCGAGCTCGCCCCGGGCGATCTCAACAAGGTCTTCTTCACCAACGGCGGGGCGGACGCGATCGAGAACGCCGTCCGGATGGCCCGGCTGCACACCGGCCGCCACAAGGTCCTGACCACCTACCGCAGCTACCACGGCAACACCGCCACGGCGATCCAGATGACCGGCGACCCTCGGCGCTGGCCCAACGACGGCGGCGCGACCGGGGTGGTGCACTTCTTCGGCCCCTACCCCTACCGCTCGCCGTTCTGGTCGGACAGCCCCGAGCAGGAGTGCCAGCGCGCGCTGGAGCACCTCGAGCAGGTCGTCGCCCTGGAGGGGCCGGGGACGATCGCGGCCGTCGTGCTCGAGACCATCCCCGGCACGGCCGGGATCCTGGTGCCGCCGGACGGCTACCTTGCCGGCGTACGCGAGATCTGCGACCGGCACGGGATCGTGTACGTCGCCGACGAGGTGATGGCGGGGTTCGGCCGGGCCGGTGAGTGGTTCGCTGTCGACCGCTGGGACGTGACGCCCGACCTGATCGCCTTCGCCAAGGGCTCCAACTCCGGCTACGTCCCGCTCGGCGGGGTCGTGATCAGCGAGCCGATCGCCGCGACGTTCGCCGAGCGGGTGTTCCCCGGCGGTCTCACCTACTCCGGCCACCCGCTCGCCTGCGCCGCGGCGGTGGCGAGCATCAACGCGATGCGTGACGAGGGCATCATCGACAACGCGCGCCGCATCGGCGAGGAGGTGCTCGGGCCGGGGCTTCGGAGCCCTCGCCGAGCGGCACCCTGCCGTGGGGGAGGTGCGCGGGATGGGCGTCTTCTGGGCTCTCGACATGGTCCGGGACAAGGAGACCCGCGAGATGCTGGTGCCCGTACAACGCCTCCGGCGAGGCCGCCCGGCCCATGATCGAGCTGGTCGCGGCCTGCAAGGAGCGCGGCATGATCCCGTTCGCGAACTTCAACCGGCTGCACGTCGTCCCGCCGTGCACGGTCAGCGACGCCGAGGTCAAGGACGGCCTGGCGATCCTCGACGAGGCGCTGACCGTGGCGGACGGGCACACAGGCGCAAGGACTGGGCTAGCGTCGCCCGCGATGAGCTACGACATCTTCTTCGTGCGCCGGGACCCCGGCCAGGCCTTCGAGGACGCGCTGGACGACCTCGAGGGCTCGTTCGAGAACGGTGACCCCGGCGAGCTGACCGAGGTCGACCTCGAGCACTGGGATGCCCTGCGTCCCGCTCGCCGCGCGAGCTCCTCGGCGACGTCGAGGTCGACGACGACGGCGAGGAGACCCGAGAGCTGGTCGCCAGTGGCAGCGGAGTCACGCTGCGGCTCATCACCGGGGAGATCGCGATCCACGTGCCGGACGAGAAGGAGCCGGCGGACGACCTCGAGCTGATGAGCACCGTGTACGAGCTGGCCCGCGCCGTCGAGGAGGTGACCGGCATGGAGGGCTACGACCCGCAGCTCGGCGAGCCGGTCAGCGACCACGCCGACGACGAGACGCCGACCCGACGCCGCTGGCCGGACGACCTTCCCGACGACGACGAGGACGGCGGCCGGCGGTCGCGCGGCGGCGCCGCCCTGACAGCCGTGGGCGACCCGCGGCCGGAGATGGCTCCCGACCGCTCCGGCGAGACGCCCGACGCGCCGGCTCGGCGCTGGTGGGAGTTCTGGCGGAGGTGAAGGTCCTCGTCGTCGGGTCGGGTGCTCGCGAGCACGCCCTGGTCCGGGCGCTGGCCGCTGACCCGGCCGTCCGCGAGGTGCTCGCCGCCCCGGGCAACGCCGGCATCGCGGCCGAGGTCCCGACCAGCCCGCTCGACGTGGCCGACCCGGCTGCCGTCGCCGACCTGGCCGTGCGCGCTCGGCGCGGACCTCGTGGTGATCGGACCGGAGGTGCCCCTGGTCGCCGGAGCCGCCGACGCGGTGCGGGCCGCGGGCATCGACTGCTTCGGGCCGTCCGCCGCCGCCGCCAGGCTGGAGGGGTCGAAGGCCTTCGCCAAGGAGGTGATGGCCGCGGCCGGGGTGCCGACCGGCCGGGCGCTGGTCTGCACGACGCCGGCGGAGGCGGCGGCGGCGCTCGACGAGCTCGGCGCGCCGTACGTCGTCAAGGACGACGGGCTGGCCGCCGGGAAGGGCGTCCTGGTGACCGATGACCGCGACGCCGCCCTGGCCCATGCCGCCTCGTGCGAGCGGGTCGTCATCGAGGAGTACCTGGACGGTCCCGAGGTGTCGCTGTTCGCGGTCACCGACGGGACGACGGTGCTCCCGCTCTCGCCCGCCCAGGACTTCAAGCGGGTCGGCGACGGCGACACCGGGCCGAACACCGGCGGGATGGGCGCCTACTCGCCGCTGCCGTGGGCGCCGGCCGGGCTGGTCGACGAGGTCCTCGCGTCGGTGCTGCAGCCGACCGTGGACGAGATGGCCCGCCGCGGCACACCGTTCGCCGGCCTGCTCTACGCGGGGCTGGCCCTGACCTCGCGCGGCGTGCGGGTCATCGAGTTCAACGCCCGCTTCGGCGACCCGGAGACGCAGGTCGTGCTGGCCCGGCTGCGGACGCCGCTCGGGTCGCTGCTGCAGGCCGCGGCGACCGGGCGGCTCGCCGAGGTGGGTGAGCTGTCGTGGTCGGAGGACGCTGCGGTGACGGTCGTCGTGGCGTCGAAGGGATACCCGGAGGCGCCGCGCACCGGCGACGCCGTGGAGGGGCTGGCCGCTGCTGCCGCGGTGCCCGGCGCGCAGGTGCTGCATGCCGGCACCACGCTGGACCGGGCCGGGTCGGTCGTCAGCTCCGGTGGGCGCGTGCTGTCGCTGGTGGGCACCGGTCCCGACGTACGGACTGCTCGCGAGACGGCGTACGCCGCGGTCGCCGAGGTCCGGCTCGACGGCGGGCACCACCGCACCGACATCGCGGCCGGCGCGTGACGGACCGCTGCAGCCGGAAATGATCACGTGGGCGTGATCGTTTGCCCCCGACGGCGGTGAATTCGGCGCTGTCGAGGGGCAGTCGGCGCGGTCGGGCCATCGTCCGGTGCGCCACAATCGACCGGTGAGCCCTACCGCGCCACTGGTCCCTGATGTCCTCGCTGCCCGGTACGCCGGCGCCGACCTGGTGGCGGTCTGGTCGGCCGAGCACAAGGTGGTCCTCGAACGGCGGCTCTGGCTGGCCGTGCTCCGGGCCCAGCGGGAGCTCGGCGTCGAGGTCCCGGACGGGGTCGTCGAGGCGTACGAGGAGGTCGTCGACGTCGTCGACCTCGAGTCGATCCGCCGACGCGAGGCGATCACCCGTCACGACGTGAAGGCGCGGATCGAGGAGTTCTCCGCGCTCGCCGGGCACGAGCACATCCACAAGGGCATGACCAGTCGCGACCTGACCGAGAACGTCGAGCAGCTGCAGATCCGGACGTCGCTGGAGATCCTGCGCGACCGGTCGGTGGCCGCCCTGGCGCGGCTGGCGCGGCTCGCCACGGAGCACACCGATCTCGTGATGGCCGGCCGCAGCCACAACGTGGCGGCGCAGGCCACGACGCTCGGGAAGCGGTTCGCGTCCGCGGCCGAGGAGCTGCTGGTCGCCCTCGAGCGGCTCGAGTCGCTGCTGGAGCGCTACCCGCTGCGCGGCCTCAAGGGGCCGGTGGGGACAGCCCAGGACCAGCTCGACCTGCTCGACGGGGACCCCGTCCGGCTGGCGGCGCTCGAGCAGTCGGTCGCCGAGCACCTCGGCTTCACCCGGGTGCTGACCAGCGTCGGCCAGGTCTACCCGCGATCGCTGGACCTCGACGTGGTGTCCGCGCTGGTGCAGCTCGCCGCCGGGCCGTCGAGCCTCGCGACGACGATCCGGCTGATGGCCGGCCAGGAGCTCGCGACCGAGGGCTTCCAGGCCGGCCAGGTCGGCTCCAGCGCGATGCCGCACAAGATGAACACCCGGTCCTGCGAGCGGGTCAACGGCCTCGCCGTCGTGCTCCGCGGCTACCAGTCGATGGTCGCCGAGCTCGCGGGTGCGCAGTGGAACGAGGGTGACGTCTTCTGCTCGGTCGTACGTCGGGTGGCGCTGCCAGACGCCTTCTTCGCCGCGGACGGGCTGTTCCAGACGTTCCTCACCGTGCTGGACGACTTCGGCGCCTACCCGGCGGTAATTGCGCGCGAGCTGGAGCGCTACCTGCCGTTCCTCGCCACCACCAAGGTGCTGATGGCTGCTGTCCGCGCCGGTGTCGGCCGCGAGCAGGCCCACGAGGCCGTCAAGGAGCACGCGGTGGCCGTCGCGCTGGAGATGCGGGAGCACGGTGCCGAAGCGAACGACCTCTTCGACCGGCTGGCCGGTGACCGCCGACTCGGGATGTCACGGGCCGACCTCGATGCGCTGGTCGCCGACCCGACGACGTTCACCGGTGCCGCCGGCGCACAGGTAGCCGCCGTCGTCGAGCAGGTGGAGAAGGTCGTGAGCCGCTACCCGGCGGCCGCCGGCTACACGCCCGCGCCGATCCTCTAGCGCGTCCTTTGTGATGATTCCGCTTATGGCCCGACACCGGTCCTCTAAGTAGCCGCGATGATCCCGGACCACGCGGCGCCCCGGATTCCAGCGCGACGCATTCCGTCAGGGACCCATCCACGACGGTCAGTCGCCGGGCCGGACCAGCCCTGTCTCGTACGCGAGTACGACGGCCTGCACCCTGGTCGCCAGGCCGAGCTTCGCGAGCACCCGGTTCACGTGCGTCTTCACCGTCGTCTGCGCCACCACGAGCTCGCCGGCGATGTCGTCGTTGGACAGTCCGCGCGCCATCAACACCAGCACCTGGCGCTCCCGCTCGGTCAGCGCCGCCAGCCCGCTCGGCTGCCCGTTGCCGGGAGGCGGATGGCGAAGGTACTCCTCGATCAGTCGCCGGGTCAGACTGGGCGCCAGCAACGACTCTCCCGCGCAGACGGTGTGGATCCCCTCGACCAGCCGGTCCGGCGGTGTCGCCTTGAGCAGGAACCCGGCGGCCCCCGCGCCGAGGGCGTCGTACACGTAGCGATCCAGGTCGTATGTCGTCAGCACGAGCACCTTGCTCGACGACCCGTCGGCGGTGAGCTGCCGGGTCGCCGCGATCCCGTCCAGTACCGGCATCCGGATGTCCATCAGCACCACGTCCGGCTGCGTCCGGTGGACCACCTCGACGGCCTCGCGGCCGTCGCCGGCCGTGCCGACGACTTCGCAGCCGCGAGCCTCCAGCACCAGCTGGAGCCCCGAGCGCACGAGTTCCTGATCGTCTGCAACCACCACCCGGGTCACGAGACGCCCTCCCGCATGAGGGGGATGTCCACCTCGATCGCGAATCCGCCGTCCGGGGTCCTCCCGCTCGCCAGCGTGCCTCCGAGAAGGCCGACCCGCTCGGCCATGCCTTGTAGGCCTAGACCCGATCCGTTGGAGCCGGCCCGGCCCACGCGGTTAGCGCAGCAGATGCGCAGCTGGTCCGCGGTCGACGCGATGCTCAGCTGCACCGGGCCTTCGCCGTACTTGAGCGCGTTCGTCAGGGCCTCCTGCACCACGCGGTACGTCGAGACGTCGATGCCGCCGGGCAGAGGCACGGTCGGCAGGTTCAGCTCTTCCACCACCTCCAGACCGCTATCCCGAAACGTCGACACGAGGACGGGCACGTCGGCCAGGCCGGGCGCCGGGTGAAGGCCTAGCTCGTCGGCGTCATCGCGGATGAGGTGCAGCAGCCGGCCGGTCTCCTCCAGTGCGTTGCGGCCGGTGTCCGCGACCGACGCGAGCAGCGCGGACGCACGCTCTGGTGACCTCCGGACCAGATCCTGCGCCGCCGCGGTCTGCACCACCATCGCACTCAGCGAGTGGGCGATGACGTCGTGCAGTTCGCGCGCGATGCGGTCCCTCTCGTCGCGCACCGCCTGGTCGCGGATGAGCTCCTGCTGCCGGGCGAGCAGCTCGGACTGGGCGGCGAGCTTCCGGGAGATCCGGCCGAAGATGTACGGCGGCAGCAGCAGCGTCGACACGAACACCACGTCGGTGAAGTTGTGAGCCCGCGCGTCGACCAGCAGGTAGTCAGCCAGGAACATCAGCAGCAGCAGCCCGATGCCGACCAGCCCGCGCAGGTTCACGATCCACCGGCCCAGCGAGTAGCAGATCAGGGCAAGAAAGAGGATCGGCGTCGACAGCTCGTTGAGCTGCGGACCGGCCCACGGGAGCAGGAGCATCACCCCGGCCGCGGAGGTCGACGTGACCAGCGGCCAGAACCTCCGCCAGATCAGGAGTAGCGCCGTGGCCGTCTCCAGCACCAGGCCGTAGGCCCAGCCGTCCGGCAGCACCATGAGCAGCTCGAGGGCCCCGACCCCGCCGATGGCGGCCGGCACGAGGACGTCCGCGGGACGCAGCCGACTCATCACGTTTCCGAGGGTACGGCCGCACACCCCCTTCGCGGCGTCCAACCAGGGGTGGAGAACAGTCCCACCCTAGAGGCGACGAACGAGGCCGCGCGCGTTTCCTAGCCTGGGACAGACGGCGCCACCGGACGCCGCCCGGATCGGGAGGAACGTACATGTTCGAGTCGGTGGAGAATCAGCGCCGGATCGGTCGCTTCGCCTGGGTGATGGCCTGGGTTGGTCTGGTTGCGGGACAGCTGCACGCGCTGTCCCGGTTCGCGACCGCGGACGGCAAGGAGGACCTCGAGCTGCCATTCACGGCGGCCTGGGCCGAGCCCGCGGCAGACATTCTCGCGCCGCTGCTCGACTGGGCGGACCCGGATCTCGTCTACGTCACCTATGGCAAGATCTGGTTCCCGGTGTTCGTGGCGTTCACGCTCTGCGCTTACGTCGTCTACTGCCGCCGGCAGCCACGCGGATTCCAGAGGTGGATGTGGCGGGTGACCATCGCCGGCTACGCGCTCGCATGCGCCGGTGTCTTCCTCGACTACTGGACCCAGTGGACCGGCAATTACGACGACGGCGAGGGCATCGAGGCAACGCTCTTCAGCGTGGCGTGGCTGGTGACCGTGCCGGGCTTCCTGCTCACGATGCTGTGCTCGACCGTACTCGGGGCGACGCTGCTACTGACGCGGTTCCGGCCGACACTGCCCGCCGTGCTGCTCCTGGCCACCATCCCGCTCGCCGTCGGCATCCTGATGGTCACCTCGATGGGCAGCGCCGCCCTGCCAGTGATGTTCGCGTTCGGCCTGCTCGGCCGCCGGATCGCCCGTGCCGAGTCAGTGGGGGCACCGGCGCCCCGGGAAGCCGTCGCGGCCTAGGAGATGCCGCTACGCACTGAACGCCGCCGGGATTCGACGGCTGAGGCCATCGGGCCTTCCACACCGCCCTCACGAAGAAACGCTCCTGACGCGGTGTGGCGGACAGGTCCGGCGCGCTCGATGCGCACATCGCGGCGTCCCGGGCACCTACGATCGTGCCGTGTCTGTCGGTGACCGTCGCGTCGGCGCCGCGCGTCTCTGCGGCATCGGATTCGTTGTGCTGTTCACCGTGGCAATGACGGCGTTGCTCGGGGAGCTGTTCGGAGCCTTCGCCGACAGCGCCGAGTCGTTCACCCCGTACTTTGACAGTTCCGCCCAGCGGATCCGACACGCCGTCGGGGCCTACCTCCTGGCCGCGTCCGGGATGGCCTTCCTGGCCTTCGCCGTGACCTCGACGGCTAGTGCCGGCGGCGTCCGGGACCACCTGACGACCGAGGTCCGGCTCGCCCGCCTGGCAGCAGCCGTGTTCGCAGCACTGGTCGGCGTCGCTGCTGCGGCCCTGGCCACTGTCTCGCTCAGCGTTGGCTTCGGGCAGATCACCGGAGATCCTGGAATCCGCGAGGGCCAGGCCTCCTGCCCCAACTCGGATACGTGCTCATCGTTGTGCCGGGCGCGCTGAGTGCGGGGCTCACGATCTGGCTGATCGCCCGGGTGGGCGCTCGCACCGCGGCGCTGCCCCGTTGGGTCGCGATCGGTGGGTACGTCGCCGCCGCTGCCCAACTGCTTAGCTTCTATACGCTGCCGCTGTTGCTCCTGCCGCTATGGGTGGCGGCCGCAAGCATCGGCCTTCGCGAGCCGCCATCGAGTTGATGTGCAGGGCGTCGCTCCACAATTTGATCCACGGTCAACGCCGCGAGACGTCCGGACATGCCGCCGTCCGCTCGCTTCGGTAGAGCGAGGGAAGAGGCCGACCTGGTCCGACCGCCGGCTCGTTCACGGTGATCGAGCTCAGGCGATGCCCCCCGATCGACTGCTCGGCTCACGACACCCTCGGGCGTAGAACGATACTTTGCGGGGTTCATCCCGACAGCAGCCCTCCGTCCGGCCGGTGCCGGACTGAAAGGTGCTCGACCGATGAGTTCCTGAGCGGCCGGGGGTCGTACTGGGTGGCGCCAACTCAACACCGACACCACTTCGACTACCACCGAGGTGCGCCATGTGCACTCACCAGAACCCGTGCCCGCCCGCCGACCGGTCCGACCGGACGGCCGCGCGCACCGTCGTTGCCCACCCCGAGCAGGGCTGGAGCCTCCTCTGCAACGGCGTCGTGCTCTTCGATGACGGCGGGCACCTGCTCCCGGAGCCCGTCCGCCCGAGCTGGCCCAGCGGCTCCGGCGTGCCAGTTGCGGCGTGATCACGGCGTGATCCGATGACGCAGCTCGCGGCCAGCGAGCGGCGCGTCCGCCATGTCCCTTCAGCCGACCTCCGCACTCCGTCCGGGCGTCGGCAGGCATGCAGCCGCCCACGGCTAGGCACGCGCGGGTACGTCCTCGGGTTGGTCCTGCCGAGGGAACGGGGGTTTGCAGCCGTGCGGGAACCGCAAGAAGTAGTCCTGATCGTCAGGTCCCATCTCCCAAAACGCCACGGCCTCACTGATGTTGGTCACCGTCTTGCCGGGCCAATGGCCCGACACGTCCACGTCGCGGATCATCTCCTCCGCCACTCTCCGCTGCTCCGGGCCGGTGTAGAAGATTTCGGAGCGGTACTGGAAACCGACGGTGCCTTCATCAAGATCGGGTCGGTGAACCTGGAAGAACACCTCCAGTAGTCCTCGATACGAGAGCCGCACTTGATCGAAGATGACCTCAACAACCTCGGCATGACCGATGTTGTCTTCCTCGGTCGGGTTGTCGTTCTCGCCACCCATCAATCCAGTCCGAGTGGAGATGACTCCTTCGGGGTGGCGCAGGAGTTGCTGCATGATCCAGGCGCAGCCTCCAGCGAGAATCGCAGTCTCGGCGTTGTCACCCATCTCCATCTCCCTCCATCGCAGCAGCCTCCCGAGCATGCGCCGGATACTCGAGGCCGACCACCCCCTTCAAACCCGCACGAAAGTCGCAGTGGTGACGGCCGCGCGGACCCCGACTGGCCGGTCTCACTCCTTTGCGCAGGTCCCGCAACGAGAGGCACTGAGAACGCTTTCCGTGGCGGATGCACGGTCGACACGACGGACGGGAGGACGGGGCGACGGCACCACCCGCCTGGAGCTCTCGAGGTTCGTGCGACCCGACTCCGTGCCGGGCTCACCGACCGCCATGGCCAACGAGCTCGCGCCAGGCCTTCCGCTGCTCCTACCTCAGCCAGTGGGTCGCGGTGAAGTGGCGTTGGCGGCTGGCCGTCGACCCGGCGGAGCGCAGCCTCCTCAAGTCCAGGCTGTCGTCGTGCGGCTGGCCGAGCGTCCGGCTACCGTAGCCAGCCGCGCACATGAAGTCTCGGATCAGATCAGTTCGCCGCGGAATTTCGCTCGACCTACGCGGCCGGCTTCCGATGGAATCGGGCCGTGCCCGGTCCACTTCATGATGACGAATTACTGATCGACGTGACGCTGGTTCGGGAGCTGGTCGATCGTACGTTTCCGCAGTTCTCGTCCCTGCGGTTGGAAGCACTTCGGCGCTCGGGTTCGAGCAACGCCCTGTTCCGGCTGGGAGAGGACCTGTTGGTTCGACTGCCGCGACAGCCCGGTGGCTCGGCAACGATCCAGAAGGAGGCGCGTTGGTTGCCGTGGATCGGGCCCCTGCTGCCGACCGCCGTTCCCGACATCGTCGGGTTGGGTGAGCCGGGCTTCGGCTACCCGGAGCGATGGTCCGTGCTGCGGTGGCTCGAGGGACAGGTCCCAGCGGTGCCCGGTCCCGGTGCGCAGGTCGAACCGTCGCTGGGGGTGCTCGGTCTGGATCTCGCGGCGGTCGTCAGGGCCCTGGGTGAGATCGACGTACCGTCTGACGCTCTGGCCGACCCCGAGTTGTCGTGGTACCGGGGCGCGCCGCTGGTGACCCTCGATGAGCAGACTCGCCGGACTCTGCACGAGTGCCGGGAGATTCCCGGGCTGGACCTGGACGTGAACGCGTGTCTGGACGTGTGGAAACACGCCATGGCCCTGCCGGGCAGCGTGACGGCGTCGGCTCCCCGGTGGTACCACGGAGACCTGCTGGCAGAGAACCTGCTGGTGCGCGACGGTCGGCTGGCTGCTGTGCTCGACTTCGGCGGCCTTGCCGTCGGTGACCCGACCGTGGACCTGATCGTCGCGTGGGAGGTCTTGGACTCCGGCGCCCGCGAGGTGTTCCGGCGGGCCGTCGGGTGCGACGACGAAACCTGGCTCCTCGGGCGGGCCTGGGCCTTGTCGTTGGCCGTGATGACATTCCCCTACTACTGGGACTCGATGCCGCAGCGATGCCTCAGCCGACTCGCCATAGCCCGCTCGGTGCTTGTCGACGCAGCGTGACGGCCAGCTCCCAACAGGCGTTTGGTGGCGCGGGACTTGTCGAGGTCCGGGCACGCTGCCACGATCGAAGTCATCGGCATGTCGTCGAGGGGAGCGGCCATGCTGGGCAAGGACTTGGGGTCTGCGGCGGTGAGCACGCGGGTCTTCGCGTGGCTCGCCGGTCTGGCCGGGTTGAGCCTCGTGGTTCTCGTGTGCGTCCAGGCGATTCGTCACGACGAGCGTGACGCGCTGGTCGCGTTGGCCCTCGTGGGAGCCGCGCTCCTGGTCATTCCGCTGCTCTACGAGCGACTCGAGTCGGTGAAGGTCAGTGCGACCGCCGTGGAGCCACCCTGAGCAAGGCCATCGTCGAGCTGGGCGCGCCGAAGGCCGCCCAGCTACTCGAGGGAGCGGCCTCACCGGCATGGTCGAGTCCTACGAGTTCGTCCGCCGCGAGCTCGCAGGTCCGTCATACAAGGGTGCGCGGATCCGTCTGCAGGACGCGCTTGTTACTCAAGCGGCCTCGCTCTCGCGCACGCAGAAGGTGGACCGGGATGAGGTCCAGCGCATCTTCCGCGAAGGCTCACCTCTACTGCGCGTCCTCACGCTCGGCCTCATGGAGGGAGACCCCTCCCTAGCCGACGCATCGGTGGTCGTAAGCGCCATCGCGACATCTCGGACCGCCAACGAGCAGTACCACGGATTGGTGCTTGCCAAGCTCCTCTGGAGAAACCTCTCGGCCGGGGACCGAGCCGCCGTACTGTCTGCCGCGGACGCGGATCCGCGGATCGCGCAGGACACCGATCGGAAGGCCATCGTCGAGGAGCTGCGGCACACGCCCTAGCCGGACAGGAGTACAGCTACGGGCTGCGTCGGTAGAGCCCGTCGGCATAGGACGGCCCGTAGTAGCTCTCGAGGTCCTCGAGCGACGCCTCGGGTCGCTCCAAGGTCTTCGCGATGACGGCCCGGCTGGGCAGGTCGCCCTCATCCCAGTGCTCCGGGTCCCACAGGTGCGAGCGCAGGAAGGCCTTCGAGCAGTGATGGAAGACCTGCTCGACGTCCACGACCAGCGCCAGGACCGGCCGGTGCCCCTTCACCACCATGTCGTCGAAGAACGGCGCGTCGCGCACCAGCCGAGCACGGCCGTTGATGCGCAAGCGTGTCGCGCCGGCCCGGCACGAAGAAGATCAGCCCTACGTGCGGGTTCGAGAGAACGTTCTGCCAGCCGTCGGCGCGACGGTTGCCCGGTCGCTCCGGGATCGCGATCGTCGTGTCGTCCAGCACGCGGGCGAAGCCTGCCGGGTCGCCCTTCGGTGACACGTCGCAGGTGCCGTCCGCGGCAGCGGTCGCCATGAGACAGAAGGGCGAGGCGGCCAGCCAGGCCCTGTCCAGCGCGTGCAGCCGGTCGCGGTCCTTCCCGATGACCCGCGCGGCTGGCTCTCCCAGATGTCGCGCAGCTCGGACGGCGAGGTGATCTCGGACCACGTGGTGGTGTCCTACGCCGGCCATCCTTGCGTACCCGGGTTGGCTACTGCTCGCCCTCCACCGCGCGGGCCTCTGCCCCCTGCTCGTCCGCGTACCCCCGGTCGTCACCGGCGACCCGGCCGACATAGTCCGCGTCCGCGTCGGGCTCGACCTGGTCCTCGTTGGCCGCGACGTCGGTCTCGGCGGTGTCGTCCGCAGCCGGCTCGCTGAAGGACTCGCTCACGCTGTGTCTCCTGCCGCTGGAGGTCCGGACACTGCGACACTTGCCCGGTGAGGGACTTCCGACACCTGCACAGCGGCAAGGTCCGCGACCTGTACGAGAGCCCCGACGGGCTCCTCCTGATGGTGGCCAGCGACCGGATCTCCGCCTACGACGTGGTGCTGCCGACACCGATCCCGGACAAGGGCCGGGTCCTCACCCAGCTCTCGCTGTGGTGGTTCGAGCGGCTCGCCGACCTGGTGCCCAACCACGTGGTGTCGACCGACGTGCCCGCGGAGGTCGAGGGACGCGCGGTGATGTGCCGGCGGCTCACGATGTTCCCGGTCGAGTGCGTGGCGCGGGGCTACCTGGCCGGCTCCGGCCTCGCCGACTACCTCGCGTCCGGGTCGGTCTGCGGCGTCCCGCTGCCCGCGGGGCTGGAGGACGGGTCGCGGCTGCCGGAGCCGGTCTTCACGCCCGCGACCAAGGCGGCGATGGGCGAGCACGACGAGAACGTGACGTACGACGAGGTCGTGGCCGTCGTCGGGGCCGACGACGCGGCCGAGCTGCGCCGGGTCACGCTGGCCGTCTACGCCCTCGCCCACGACATCGCCGCCGAACGGGGCATCGTGCTCGCTGACACCAAGCTCGAGCTCGGCCGCGACAGCGACGGGGCCATCCTGCTGGCCGACGAGGTGCTGACGCCCGACTCCTCGCGCTTCTGGCCGGCCGACTCGTGGCAGCCGGGACGGTCGCAGCCGTCGTACGACAAGCAGTACGTGCGCGACTGGCTCACCTCGCCCGCCTCGGGGTGGGACCGTCACTCCGGGGAGCCGCCGCCGCCGCTGCCCGGACGAGGTCGTGGAGCGCACCCGGGCGAAGTACGTCGAGGCCTACGAGAGGCTGACCGGCCGGCGCTTCGCATGACCTCCTAGGGTGACGGTCATGACCGGCAACTCTGGCAACGTCTGGCTGCTCACCGGCGGCGCCGGGTACATCGGCGCGCACATCGTCCGTGCCTTCACCGACCGTGGCCTGCGCGTCGTCGTGCTCGACGACCTGTCGGCCGGCATCCGGGACAACGTTCCCTCGGACGTCCCCTTCGCGCAGGCGAGGGTGCAGGACGCCGACGCGGTGCGCGCCCTCTGCCGCGAGCACGGCGTGACGGGGCTGCTGCACCTCGCCGCCAAGAAGGCGGTCGGCGAGTCGGTCGAGAAGCCGCTGCTCTACTGGGACGAGAACGTCGGCGGCATGACGACGCTGCTCGAGGCCTGCCGCGCGGAGGGAGTGGGCCGTTTCCTGTTCTCGTCGAGCGCAGCCGTCTACGGCAACCCGCCGGTGGACTTCGTGACGGAGGAGACGCCGACGGCTCCGATGAGCCCGTACGGCGAGACCAAGCTCGCCGGGGAGTGGATGCTGCGCGCTCTCGGCGCGGCCGACCCCGCGCTGCGCTGGGCCGCGCTGCGCTACTTCAACGTCGCCGGGACGGGCGCGCCCGAGCTTGCCGACCGCAGCGTCGCCAACCTCATCCCGATGACCTTCGACGCGCTCTCGGCGGGCCGCAACCCGCAGCTGTTCGGTGACGACTACGACACCCGCGACGGCTCGTGCATCCGCGACTACATCCACGTCGTCGACCTCGCCGACGCGCACGCGGCTGCGGCCGCACGTCTCGACGACGGCCCGCTCGGCGAGGTCTACAACGTGGGGCGGGGCGAGGGCGTCACCGTCAAGGAGGTCTTCGAGACGGTGCGCGAGGTGACCGGCATCGACTTCGCGGTCGACGTCGTGGCCCGCCGGGCCGGCGACCCCGCGGCGTACTTCGCCGACGCGTCGAAGATCGGCGACCAGCTCGGCTGGACGGCCCGACTCGACCTGCGCGACATGGTGCGCCAGCGCCTGGGAGGGCTGGCAGAAGCGCGGCTGACCGCCGAGCCGGCGGTCGCAGTCGGCGCGAGGTCAGGCGCGCTCGTCGGTGAGATAGCCGCGGCGCCGTGCGATCGCCGCCGCCTCGGTGCGACCGGACGCACCCAGCTTGGCCATCAGGTTGGAGACGTGGACGCTCACCGTCTTCGCGCTGATGAACAGCTGTCCGCCGATCTCCTTGTTGCTCCTGCCCTGGGCGACCAGGGCGAGCACCTCGAGCTCGCGCGCGGTGAGGGCATCGTCCCGCCGGTTCGGCTCGGCCCGGGTGGCCGTCGCGCCACCGACGGAGCGCAGCTCGCGCAACAGCGGCTCGGCCCCGAGTGCGCGAGCGGCGGCGCTGGCCAGGCGGACCTGCTCGGCGGCCTCGGCCGGGTGACCGGTGGCCCGCAGCACGGCGGCCAGCCGGGCCCGCGAGCGAGCCGTCTCGAACACGTGGCCGAAGGCGTCGAATGCGTCGACTGCCTCCTGCCAGGCGGCGACCAGCTGGGCGGGGTCGGGCGCGTCGTCGCCGACCAGCCAGCGGAGCCGGGCGTGCTCGGCCGCCACGCGGGCCAGCCAGGCCCTGCCCTCGGGCCCCTCGTCCCACACCGACTGCTCACGCAGCTGCACGGCCCGGTGGGCTGCCTCGACCAGGTCGCCGGCTTGGCCGACGAGGTCGTCGCGGTCCTGGCTGCCGACGCCGGGCACCGCCGACGCCAGCTGCCCCAGCAGCAGCCCGGACATCCGGATCCGGGCCTGGAAGTCCTTGTTCGCCCACATTTCCCCGAGGGTCGCGACCGTCTCGTCGTGCGCCGCGGTGGCAGCCGCGAGGTCGCCGAGGTCGCCGTGCAGGTCGATCGCCGCAAAGCCGGCGAACAGCGAGACCATCCCCTCGCGGCGGCCGTGCGGCACCAGCCCGGGCAGCACGTCCAGGGCCGCCGCGTCGCCGCGACCGGCCCGGACCATCAGGCCGCTGGACAGCACCATCGCCTCGACCAGGTCCGGCGGCGACTCGTGGCGCAGGTCGGCGAGCGCTGCGGCGCCCTCCCAGTCGCCGAGCACGTAGGCGGCCTGGATCCCGAGCACGCGGGACTCCATGCCGAACGGCGACCACGGCCGCCCGGTCTCCTCGGCCCGCCGCTGGGTGCGGGCGTACTCCTCGCGGGCGACGGTCGATCCGGCCGGCCTCGTACTGCAGGATCCCGAGGTTGAACATGCTGCGCAGCTCGCCGGCCAGGTCGCCGGCCGCCCGGGCCTGCACGACCGTCTCCTCGAGCATCGCCTGCGACGCAGCCGTCTCGCCGGGGCGCTCACGCAGCCGGGCCAGGGTGGTCCGGGCGTCGGCTGCGGGGCCGGCGAGCCCGAGCCGGTCGGCCAGCTCGAGCGCCTCCGTGGCGATCTCGGTGGCCTCCTCGTGCCGCCGTTGCTCGGACATCGCGCGGGCGTGCAGCCCGAGCATCTGGGCGCGCATCGGCTCGTCCGGGTACTGCTCGAGCAGCTCCAGCGCCTCGGTCGTGACCTTCAGGGCGTCGGCTTCGGCGTCGGCGACGATGGCGACCGTGGCCTTGACGTGCAGCAGCCGCAGCCGGGCCCGTGGCGAGGTGTCCGGGGAGGTGGCGCGCAGCTGGTCGCGCGCCAGCGCCAGCGCCCGGTAGGTCTGGCCGGCGGCCAGCGCCGCCTCGCAGGCCCGGGCGGTGAGGTCGACCACGTCGAGGTCCTCGAGCTCGTCCAGCCCGGAGTCGGTCACCAGCTCGAGCGCGAGCTCGTAGTGCCGGGACGCCTCGTCCGGGCCGGCGACGACCATCGCCTCGTCGCCCGCGGCGATGCTGGCCCGGGCGGCGGTCGCGATGTCGTTGGCTGCGCGTGCGTGCTTGGCCAGCTCCGCCGCCGTACCGCCGACCCCGCCCTGCTGCAGCGCCTTGGCGTAGGCCGCGTGCAGCCGCACCCGCTCACCGGGCAGCAGGTCGTCGTAGATCGCCTCGGCGAGCAGCGCGTGCCGGAACGCGTAGCCCTCGCCGCCCATGGGGAGCAGGACGTTGCGCTCGACCGCGGCGCGCAGGGCGACGTCCAGCGCACCGACCTGGCCGTCGAGGACCCGCTCGAGCAGCAGGTGGGGGACCCGGCGGCCGGACACGGCGGCGGCCCGGACCACCAGCCGGGAGTCGTCGTCGAGCTGGTCGAGCCGGACCAGCAGGAGGTCGGCAAGGGCCTCCGGCAGCGCGCCCGGCCCCAGCGAGGCCGCCTGCACCAGCTCCTCGGTGAAGAAGGCGTTGCCCTCCGCCCGCTCGATGATGCCGCGCACCGCCCGCTCGGGGAGCGGGTCCGGGTGCAGCGACCCGACGAGGGCCCGGACGTCGTCGTCGGCGAGCCGGGCCAGGTCGAGCCGGGTCACGCCAGGCAGCCGGGACCACTCGGCGACGGCCGCACGCAGGGGATGGCGGCGGTGCAGGTCGTCGCCGCGGTAGGACGCCACGATCGCGACGGGGGCGTCGAAGCGGCGGGAGAACAGGAAGCTGAGCATCTCGCGGGTCGACCGGTCGGCCCAGTGCACGTCCTCGATGACGAGCAGCAGCGGAGCGGCGCGGCCCAGCTGCTCGAGGGCCGTGTGGATCGAGGCGAACAGGTCGGGCCGGTCGAGGTGCTCGGCGTCGGCGTCGTCGACGGGGCCGGCTTGCTCGGGCAGGAGCCGGCGCGCCGGCAGCAGCCGGGCGATGACGGGGCTCGCATCGACCAGCGACGCGCGCGAGCGCCGGGGCGTCGGCGGCCAGGCGTCCGAACGCCTCGCTGAACGGCAGATAGGGCAGGGCGCTCTCGCCGAAGTCGAGGCAGTGTCCGACGAGGACCCGCCAGCCGTCGGCCTCGGCCAGGTCCCGCAGCTCGGCCAGCAGCCGGGTCTTGCCCACCCCCGCGTCACCGGACAGCAGGACGACGCCGGCTCGTCCTCTCGGGCGCGCCGACGCCGACGAGGCCCGCCAGCCGGTCGAGCTCGTCAGCTCGGCCGACCAGCGGGCCTCGGATGTCGGTCAGCGGGGGCACGTCCACCATCATCGCTGGCGCGAGTGACAGTGCGGGGTATCCGCGACGGACCGGGCCGACGAAGATCCCGAGCGCAGCCCGGGCTGCACTCACGCCGCCCTCAGCGTCCGGTGCGAGACGTGGGCGCCGGCGGGATGCCGGTTCCGGCGCAGCAGGTGCAGGTGGCGCGACGGCGGAGTGGTCCCGGAAGGATCGGCTGATGCGCTCGTGGCGGTAGGCGGTCTCGGTGTCGGCGAACAGGCCGGCGGTGAGCTCCATGGTGACTCCTTGGTGAGGTTCGACTTCTTCGATGGGTCGAATCTCCGCCTCTGAGGAGGGGTCCCACATCGGGACGATGCCTTATCTGTGCCCGGCGGTGCCGATCCCGGGGCCTTAGGCGGCCCGGACGGCTTAGGGCGGCGCGTCAGGCCCGCTGGGCGCAGGCGACGCAGGTGGCGGCGGCGGGCAGCGCCTCCAGGCGGCCGGCCGGGATCGTCCCACCGCAGGCGGTGCACACGCCGTACGTCCCCAGCGCGACCCGGCGGAGGGCCTCGTCGACCTCGGCCACACCGGCCCTCGCCAGGGCCAGCTGGGCGGCGAGCTGGGACCGCTCGAACGCGATGGTCGCGCCCTCCGGGTCGTGCTCGTCGTCGGCGTTCGAGCTCTCCGACGCGTCGACGACCGCCTGGAAGGAGCGCTCCAGGGCCTGCACCTGCCTGACTCGCTGGGCCCGGAGCGACCAAGCAGCGCCTCGCTCGCCGCCGGCGACGCCACTCTAGAGCCGCCCGGCGTCGATCACCCGGGACAGGAACTGCCGGGTCCTGGGTTCGCGCGGCTCCTGCAGGACCTGCTCCGGCGGTCCCTGCTCGACGAGCCGGCCGCCGTCGAGGAAGCAGACCCGGTCGGCCACCTGGCGGGCGAAGCCCATCTCGTGGGTCGCCATCAGGATCGTCATGCCCTGCTCCTTGAGCTCGCGGACGAGCAGCAGCACCTCTCCGACGAGCTCGGGGTCCAGCGCGCTGGTGACCTCGTCGAGCAGGAGCATCCGCGGCTCGTTGGCCAGGGCCCGCACGATCGCCACCCGCTGCTGCTGCCCTCCCGAGAGCCGGTCGGGGTACTCCTTGGCCTTCGCCGCCAGGCCGACCCGCTCGAGCAGCCGGTGCCCTCGTTCCTCGGCCTCCTCGCGCGACACCCCGTGCACGACGCGCGGCGCCAGGGTGACGTTCTGCAGCACGCTGAGGTGCGGGAACAGGTTGAAGGCCTGGAACACCACACCGAACCGCGAGCGCACCCGGTCGGCGTCGACCCGGGGGTCGGTGATCTCCTCGCCGTCGAGGCGGACCGTCCCGTCGTCGAGCTCCTCGAGCAGGCTCACGCAGCGCAGCAGGGTCGACTTCCCCGAGCCCGATGCGCCGATCAGCACCACCACCTCGTGCTCGGCGACGGCCAGGTCGATCGCCGAGAGCACCGGGTGGTCGCCGAACCGCTTGACGATGCCGACGGCGTCCAGCACCGGCGTCGTGATCGGGATGCTCATCGCCGTTTCACACCAGCCCGCCGGCCTGCTGGCGCCGGGTGGACCGCGCCGTCACCCAGTCGGCCAGCCGGACGGTGGGCACCGCCAGCAGGATGAACAGCAGACCCGCGACGAGGTACGGCGTGAAGTCGTAGGTCCGGGACACCTCGATCTGCGCGGCCCGCACCGCGTCGACGGCGCCGAGCACCGAGATCAGCCCCACGTCCTTCTGCAGCGCGACGAGGTCGTTGAGCAGCGGCGGTGTGACCCGGCGGACCGCCTGCGGCATGACGACCTTGCGCATGCTCTGGCCGTACGTCAGTCCCAGCGACCGGGCGGCCATCCGCTGGCTGGGGTGGACCGTCTCGATGCCTGCGCGGAACACCTCGGCGACGTACGCCGAGTAGGTCAGGACCAGCGCCGCCCCGCCCAGGATCGCGGGGCTGTTGGGCACGCCGGAGAGCCGCAGCCCCGGCACCCCGAAGCCGATCAGGTAGAGCAGGATGATCAGCGGCATGCCGCGGAACAGGTCGGTGTAGGCCGCCGCCAGGAAGCGCATCGGGGCGAAGACCGGCCCGCGCAGGGTCCGCAGCGCGGCGACACCGAGCCCGACGACGAGGATGAGCACCGCGCACACGACGAGGATGCGGAGGTTCAGCAGGAACCCCTCGGCGATCGCCGGCAGCGAGTCGCGGGCCGCCTCGAGGTCGAAGAACTGCTCCCGCACCCGGGGCCAGCCGGGGCTGAGCAGGATGACGCCGCCCGCCACCGCCAGGAACACGACGGTGCTGGTGCCCGCCAGCATCCGGGACCGGCGGGCCTGACCGCGGCGGTAGGCCAGCCGGTCCTGCTGAGCCTGGCTGAGCTCGGGGAGGACCTGCGCCGGGACCGTCACAGCGACACTGTCACGAGAGGAATGTCACGAGAGGACGGGAGCCCCGCCCGCCTGGGAGAGCCACTCGTCCACCAGCTGGTCGAGCGTCCCGTCCGCCCGCAGGGCGTCGACGGCGGCGCTGACGCAGGTGGTCAGCGGGCTGCCCTTGTCCAGCACCAGGCCGAACTGCTCCTGCTCACCCTCGGCAGGGAGCTGGCCGACGATCCGCCCCTTGTCGAGCTGGACCGCGGTCATGAAGAACGCGGTGGGCAGGTCGACGACCAGCGCGTCGATCTGACCGTTCTCCAGCGCCTGCCGGGCGTCGTTGTTGGTGTTGAAGACGGCCGGCTTCGAGCTGGGGTCGATCGTCGCGAGGATCGCGTCGTAGGACGTGGTGCCGACCTGGGCGCCGATCTTCAGGCCCTTGAGGTCGGCCAGGCTGGTGGCGCGGGCGGCCTCGGTCCCGCCGGTCGCGACGACCGTCTGCGCGACGTCGTAGTAGGGCGAGGAGAAGTCGACGGCCTCGCGGCGCTTCTCGGTGATCGAGAACTGGTTGATGTCGAAGTCCCAGTCCTTCGGCCCCGGCGCGATGGCCGCGTTGAAGTCGGTGCGGGTCCAGGTCACCTCGTCCGGGGTGAACCCGAGCTGCTCGGCCACCGCGGCAGCCACTGCCCCCTCGTACCCCTTGCCGTTCTCCGGCGCGTCGTCGACGAACCACGGCCCGAACGCGGGCTTGTCGGTCGTGATGGTCAGCGTCCCCGGCGTGTGCGTCTGCAGGCTCTCCTTGGCGCACGGGTCGACGGACTCCGACTCGGACTGGGTCGGGCTGCTCGTGGCCTTGGGCTGGGTCGTGGTCTCGTCGTCCTCCGGCGCGCAAGCCGTCGTGAGAGCGGCCACGGCGAGCAGGGCGACGAGGGTGCGGCGGGTCACGGCGAGGCGTCATGGTCGTGATCGTAGGCCGGCAGGTGTCCGGTGCTGGCCGTCGGGCGATCCTGGGCGGTTACCTTGGGCAGCCACGACCACGCGCTGTCCGCGATGTCCCCTCGACAGCGCCGCCGTCCTCAGGCACGTTCCAGGATGACACCTCCCGCGGAACGCCGCCTGGTCCGCCGCGTCGTCGCCCTGCTCGCCCTCTCGGCTGTCGGGCTGGCCCCGGCCGTCACCGCACGAGCCGGCACCCCGGGCACCTGGTCCACGATCTCCGCCGCGACGTTGAGAAACATCGACGCGCCCGACGTGGCCCGCACGAGTGACGGCCGGCTGCATGTCGGCACCACGTCGCCACCGGCGCCTGAGCGCGCAGGTCGGTCATGTCGCCCTGACCGCTGGCGGCTCGGTGGCCGTGCCGTCACACCTGGTCGGTCCCGTCCTCAACACGCTCGTCGAGGACCCGCAGGTGGTGGCGGCCCCAGTGGCGAGGTTCGCCTGGTCTTCGCCGGGCTCGCGAGCGGCAACACCGGCGAGCTCTACACCGCGGCCAGCGGCGACGGCGGCGCGAGCTTCGGCCCCGCGACGCAGATCGGGACGACCAACACCGCGTACGCGTCGAGCGGGACCGCGGCTGTCGTCGCGGGCGGGTCGCTGTGGTCGGCCTACGCGACCGGGCAGAACATCAACTACCACCAGGGGCTGCACTCGCGCCGCCGGACGGCACCTTCCAGAACCCCAGCAACGGCGGCAGCATCTGCTGCGCGTACTTCACTGGGCTGGCCCGCGACAGTGCGGACCAGTCCGTGTGGATCGGCTGGTACTCCAACTCCTCCGCGCCGGGCCTGTTCACCCGGCAGATCTCGCCGGGCCTCACGTCGGTCGTCCGGCCGCCCGGGTCGACCGTCTCCTACGCCGGCTCCCAGTCCCTCCTGTCACCCGACCAGGCGATGGCACTGACCGGGCGGACCGGCGCGGCGGGAGTCTTCTCCGCGTACTGCCACGGCTATCCCACCTGCTCGTCGGTCTCGCTCTGGCGGTTCGGCGCGTCGAGCGCGCTGACGGCCCCCGGCTCCGGGTCGGCCAAGAAGATCGGGATCGCCGCGGCGCCCAACGGCAGGATCTGGGTGTTCTGGTGGAAGTCGGACAGCCGGACGGTGCGCGCGGTGCGCACGAACACGGCGGGTACCGCCTTCGGGGTCGTCCGGTCGGTCACGCTGCCGGCCGCGGGCATCGTCTGGAAGACGGCGGGCGACGCAGCGAACGGCCGGCTGGACCTCGTCGTGAGCTTCGACCCGGACGCGTCGGGCGGCCCGCGTCTCCTGCACACCCAGGTGCTGCCCGGCCTGAAGCTGGCGGCGCCGAGGCGGGTCGACAACGCGACCACGCAGACCGTGAAGTCGTCGTCCTCGACGCGGGCGCACCGGTGGCCGGCGCCAAGGTGACGCTGGCCGGCCGACAGGACACCACCAACGCGAACGGTGTCGCGAAGATCGTCGTCGAGAAGGGCACCAGGGTCGGCAAGCGCACCATCAAGGCGACGAAGGCCGGTTACTACCGCGTCCCGAAGGTCCTCCGGATCATGTCAGGCGCGGGTGCCGGACGCCGCCGGATAGGCTGAGGCGCACCGCCGATCGCCACCCCACGACCCACCGCCGAGCCCGCAGGAGTGCCGGATGGCCCGCGTCGTCGTCGACGTCATGCTCAAGCCCGAGATCCTCGACCCGCAGGGCAAGGCGGTCGCGCAGGCGCTGCCCCGGCTCGGCTTCGACGGGATCGCCGGCGTCCGTCAGGGCAAGCGCTTCGAGCTCGAGCTCGACGGCGACGTGACCGAGGAGCGGCTGACCCAGATCCGCCATGCCGCGGAGACGCTGCTGTCCAACCCGGTGATCGAGGACTACGCGGTCCACGTCGAGGAGGGGCGTGAGATGCGGGTCGGGGTCGTCACCTTCCCGGGGTCCCTCGACGACGCGGACGCCGCCCGCGCGGTCCGGCTGGCCGGCGGCGAAGCCGTCCGGCTGTGGCACGCCGACGCCGACCTGCACGGCGTCGACGCAGTGGTGCTGCCGGGTGGCTTCTCCTACGGCGACTACCTGCGGTGCGGCGCGATCGCCCGCTTCGCGCCGGTGATGGCGCCGCTGGTCGAGGCCGCTCATGGCGGGCTGCCGGTGCTCGGCATCTGCAACGGCTTCCAGGTGCTGTGCGAGTCGCACCTGCTGCCCGGTGCGCTGATCCGCAACGACCACCGCAAGTTCAACTGCGTGGACCAGGAGCTGGTGGTCGAGAACGCGTCGACAGCCTGGACCACGGGCTACTCGGCCGGGCAGCGTGTCGTCGTACCCCTGAAGAACGGCGAGGGCGGCTACGTCGCGGACGAGGCGACGCTGGACCGGCTCGAGGGCGAGGGCCGGGTCGTGGTGCGGTACGCCGGCGACAACCCGAACGGGTCCTACCGGTCCATCGCCGGGGTCGCCAACCAGCGCGGCAACGTCGTGGGGCTGATGCCGCACCCCGAGCACGCCGTCGAGGACCTGACCGGGCCGTCCACCGACGGGCTGGCGTTCTTCACCTCGGTGCTGACGGCGGTCGGTGCGCAGCGTGACTCGAGACCGTCAAGCAGGCCGAGGCGACGCCGGAGGTCGAGCAGCCCTACCGCGAGCTCGGGCTGCAGCGACGAGGAGTACGCGCGGATCCGCGAGATCCTCGGTCGCCGCCCGACATCGTCCGAGCTGGCGATGTACTCGGTGATGTGGAGCGAGCACTGCTCCTACAAGTCGTCCAAGGTGCACCTGCGTCAGTTCAGTCGAACGGCATCGCAAGGCGCCGCCGCCAAGTCTTTGCTGGTCGGCATCGGGGAGAACGCCGGCGTCGTGGACATCGGTGACGGCTGGGCGGTGACCTTCAAGGTCGAGTCGCACAACCACCCGAGCTACGTCGAGCCCTACCAGGGCGCGGCCACCGGGGTCGGCGGCATCGTGCGCGACATCATGTCGATGGGCGCGCGCCCGGTCGCGGTGATGGACCCGCTGCGGTTCGGCCCGGCCGACGCCGAGGACACTCGCCGGGTGCTGCCCGGCGTCGTCGCGGGGATCGGCGGCTACGGCAACTGCCTCGGGCTGCCGAACATCGGCGGCGAGGTCGTCTTCGACCCGTCGTACGCCGGCAACCCGCTCGTCAACGCGCTCTGCGTCGGGGTGATGCGGCACGAGGACATCAAGCTCGCCCACGCCTCCGGCGCCGGCAACCTGGTCGTGCTGTTCGGTGCCGCCACGGGCGGCGACGGGATCGGCGGGGTCTCGGTGCTTGCCTCGGAGACCTTCGACGACGCTCATCCCACCAAGCGGCCGGCTGTCCAGGTCGGCGACCCGTTCATGGAGAAGGTGCTCATCGAGTGCTGCCTCGAGGTGTTCGCGGCCGACCTGGTCGTCGGCATCCAGGACCTCGGCGGTGCGGGGCTGTCCTGCGCGACGTCAGAGCTGGCGTCGAACGGCGACGGCGGCATGCGGGTGTGGCTGGACCGGGTGCCGCTGCGCGACTCCTCGCTGCGCCCCGAGGAGATCCTGATGAGCGAGTCGCAGGAGCGGATGTGCGCCGTCGTCGAGCCGGGCAAGCTCGACGCGTTCCTGGCGATCTGCGACCGGTGGGACGTGCTGGCGACCGTGATCGGCGAGGTCGACGACAGCAGCCGGCTCACCGTGGAGTGGCACGGCGAGACCATCGTCGACGTACCGCCGAGAACCGTCGCCCACGAGGGGCCGGTCTACGAGCGCCCGTTCGCCCGGCCGTCCTGGCAGGACGCGCTGCAGGCCGCCGCGCCGTCGTCGCTGCCGCGGCCGTCGACCGGCGACGAGCTGCGCGCGACGCTGCTGTCGATGGTCGCGGCACCGAACCTCGCATCGAAGTCGTGGGTGACCGACCAGTACGACCGCTACGTGCTGGGCAACACCGTGCTCGCCCAGCCGGAGGACGCCGGGGTGATCAGGGTCGACGACTCGACCAACCTCGGCGTGGCACTGGCGACCGACGGCAACGGCCGCTTCACCAAGCTCGACCCCTACACCGGTGCGCAGCTCGCCCTGTCCGAGGCCTACCGCAACGTCGCCGTCAGCGGCGCTCGGCCGCTCGCCGTCACCGACTGCCTGAACTTCGGCTCGCCCGAGGACCCCGACGTGATGTGGCAGTTCGCGGAGGCGACCCGGGACTCGCCGATGCGTGCCTCGAGCTCGGCTTGCCGGTCACCGGCGGCAACGTCAGCTTCTACAACCAGACCGGTGACGTGGCGATCAACCCGACGCCGGTGGTCGGCGTGCTCGGTGTCGTTGCTGACGTACGCCGCCGGGTGCCGATCGGTTTCGCTGCCGCCGGATGAGGTCGTGCTGCTGCTTGGCGAGACCCGGGACGAGCTCGGCGGCTCGGAGTGGGCGCACCACGTGCACGGCCACCTCGGCGGGCTGCCGCCCGCGGTCGACCTCGCCTCCGAGAAGGCGCTGGGGTCGCTGATGGCGGCCACTGCCGCCGACGGGATCGTGACGGCGGCGCACGACGTGTCGGACGGCGGCCTCGCGCAGACGCTCGTCGAGATGGTGCTGCGTCGCCGAGTCGGGGCGACGGTGTTGGTCAATGCCGTCGCGGGTGGTGACCCGTTCGTCGCGCTGTTCGCCGAGTCGGTCGCCCGGGCGGTGGTGGCAGTGCCCCCCGACCGGGTCGGGGACCTCGAGTCAGTTGCGGCGACGTACGGCGTGCCGGTGACCCGCCTGGGCACCACCGGCGGCGAGTCGCTCACCCTGGACGGCCTGTTCGACCTGCCGCTGAGTGAGTTGCAGCCAGCGCACGAGAGCACGTTGCCGGACCTGTTCGGCTGACCAACCCCGCACACAACCCCCTTTCGCGGTGATCATGCAGTTGTGGTTGGCAACCACAACTGCATGATCACCGAGGGGGAGAGGGGCGCTGACCAGCGGCGATAGGCGGTGGTAACCACAGCTGCATGATCACCGCCGGGTTGATCATGCAGTGCTGCCTACCGGGTTGATCATGCAGTAGTGGTTGGTCAGCCGGTGAGGACGCGCTCGAGGCGCTTGGCCTCGGCGACCAGGCGGCTGGAGCCGCCGCGCTGGGTGACCTCGTCGAGACCGGCGAGCGCGCCGCGGGCCCGGACCAGGGCGGCCGCGTCGGCGGCGACCGCCAGGACCCGGTGAGTGTCCCGGGTGTCTTGCTCGAGCAGCGTCGGCAGCGCGGACTGGGTCAGCTGCCACACGAACGTGGCTGCCGCCGGGCCGGCCCGCAGGGCGTCGCCGAGGGAGCCGGCGACCCGGCCCAGCTTGAGCTCGCCGCCGCGCCCGAGCAGGAGCAGCGCCGCTCCGGTCGGGCCGCCGTCCACGCCGCGAGCAGCCATCCCCACGACGGCGTCGACGCCGGCCGTGCGGTCGGTGGCGTCGGTGGCGGTCAGCGCATTGGCGACAGCCAGCCCGACCGCGGGACCGTGCGGCCCGTCCATGCCGGGGAGCGCGGCGAGCAGGTCGCGACCAGGGGCGAGACCGGCCGCGATAGGCAGGTCGCACAGCGCCAGGAGTGCGTGCGCAGCCACCACCTCAGGGTGCGCGGGGAGCGTCGTCGGCCAATGCCCCATGCCGCGGACGACCACGTCCCGGGTCAGCTGGCCGGCCCGCTGGTGCGGGTCCGGCAGGCCCAGCGCCAGGCTGGCGATGTCGCGGGGGTCGAGGAGCGGACCGTCCAGGGCGACCAGCGCGACGTCGCCCTGCGGGTGCGCCGGCCACATCCACCGGTTCCTCGGCACCACGCGGTCCACCACCGGCCGGGAAACCGGGTCCTCGTGACCGCCGCACAACCTGGTGGCCAGGGCAACCCCCGCCGGCGACGCGAGCCGGTCCGCTTCGACCAGGACGGCGGGCTCGACGGACCTCGGCAGCCGCAGCAGCGCCTGCTGGAGGTCGGCCGGCCACGGCTCACGGCCCTCGGCCTCGAGACGGGAGACCCGCGCGATCAGGACGGCGGGGTCGATCAGCCCGGTGGCCTCGGTCGGGACCGCGACGAGGTCGCCCGACTCACCGGCCAGGATGCGGGCAGCCACCTCCCGCATCCGCTGGACGGAGACCCCGGTCGGGGACAGGGGCGGGTTCGGCAGCGCGTGGACGTAGACGTGGCGGGACCGCGCGAACAGCCCGCGCAGCCCCCGCCGCTTCGCGGGCGGAGGCGGCGGCTCGAGCAGGACCATCCGCAGCAGCTTGGCCTGCGGCGACGTCGCGAACAGCTCGATGTTGATCGCGCTGAAGCTGTCCGGGTTCACCGCGCCCGGGGTGAGCCGGTGGCGAACCGGGGCCATGGCCGCGTCGAAGGCCGGGCGGTCGGTGTTGCGCAGGCGGGCGAACCCCGCGAGAACCGACTCCAGCAGCACCGGGTCGTGGAGCGCTTCGATGAGCGACGCGCAGGTCTCGGCGAGGAGGCCCACGGTGGCGGGCGGCGCAGGCCAGGACCCGGCCTGCGCCTCCAGGACCGCCGGGCGCTCACCACCGTCGTCGCCGGCCGGCTCAACCGACGTCCCGAGGACCTCCCAGGCCCGGCCGCGCAGCGACGGTGCCAGGGCAGCGGCGGCGGCGACCAGCTCGGCGACGGTGGCGGGGGAAGCCCGGCCCACATGCTTGCCAACGACCGCGAGAGCGCGTTCCTGCACGTCGGCACGTTCGTGGCCGAAGGCGTCGGCGACGACGAGGAGTACGTCGTCGGGCGCATCACCGGCCCCCTTCGCCACCCTGTCCAGCCAGGCGAGCTGGGTCGTCACCAGCCCCTTCTCCGGCCGCGCGATCACCATGCGGCTCGCGTCCAGCATCGTCTCCATGGCGAGCAGCCCGGCGTCCGATGCCGCGCGGAGCGCCCGCTGCGCATGCTTGGCGCAGGGGCCGTTCCCGTCGCCGGCCAGCTGCACGTACGACCGCCGCGACGCCACCTCCTGCGGTGTGACCTCGAGGCTGGTGAGGATCGTGAGATGCGGTGGCGTCGCGCCCTTGGCCTCGGTGCGTAGCAGGATCCGCAGACACGCGTCGATCGCCGCGCCCCGGTCCAGCCGGCCCTGCTCGCAGAGCGCCCGGACGACGCCCGGCCAGGTGTCGTCGGGCGCTCGCTGGACGATCTCCTGTCGGCGAGACTGCGCGTCGAACACGCTGATCGTCTCCGCGGCGAGCCCGGGAACGTCGGCCAGCTCCAGCATCACTGGGACCAGGCCGACGAGCTCCTCGTCGGCGCTCACCTCGGCCAGCAGCGGCGGGCGCACCGGGTCGGTCGTCTTGCGGTAGTCCCGGGTCAGGTCGGCGACCAACCCCCGGACGTAGGACGGCGTCCGGGGGCGGGGCGCGCCCAGCCTCGAGCGCAGGTCCTCGACCACGTGCCAGTGCCCGTTCCAGGCGTCGTTCGTCAGGTCTCCACCAGCCAGCCGGTCGAGCAGCTCCGGCAGCCATGCCGGGTCACGGTCCAGCAGCACGTCGACCAACGGCGCGTCCCTCGTCGGTCCCCACTTCCACCACTTCGCGATATGGGTCGCGGTGGTCGCCGCACCCGCCGTGCACCCCAGGGTCGCCAGCCCGAGCGCGTCGTAGCTGCGCAGGTGCTCCCAGAGCCGTCCGGTGCGGCGCAGCTCGGTGGTCACGCTCTTCAGCTCCGCCCGGAGGGCCCGGCGCTGGGTCTCGTCCAGGTCGCGCAGCAGGTCCCGCACCCGGCCGAGGTCGCCGGCGAGTGCCGCTCCCGTCAGGGCGTCGGCGGCAACGGTCACGGCAACCTTTCCTGCGTACGTTCGGAAGGCACCGCCCCGTCACTCTCGCGCGCGACGATCTGGGCGGCGAGCACGTGCTTGCACGGACCACGGCTGCCGGCGTACTTGGCCCACCACTGGCAGGTGCAGGTCGCGCCGTCACGGCTGAGGCGGACGTGCTGCACGTGGTCGTCGACGTGTACCACCGCCAGGTCGCCGTCGACGGTGACCGCTCCGCTGTCGACGAGCCCGCGGGCGTTGCGCAGCCGGGGGTTCATGCCCTCGACGGCCGAGGCGTCGTAGGGCAGCTCGCGGTGGAAGTAGGCCGCCTCGGCGACGTCGTAGCCGACCTGCCCGGCGGTGCCGAGCTGGGCGAGCGCGCGGCGCACCCGGTCGGTCGCGAGCCCGGACCGCTCGGCGATCAGGTCCACCTCGACCCGCGGTTCCCAGGCGAGCACCGCCGACACCAGGTCTGCGTCGTCGGAGGTCGAGTCGGCGGCCAGCGCGTCGAGGACCCCGCCCTCGCCGGAGAAGCCGCGGGACAGGTCGGGCGACAGGGTGAGGCTGAGCCGGGCGTCGCGCAGCGCCAGCTCCCACACGCTCGGCACCGGGGGCGCACCCGGCCCGACGACCGGGCCGTAGACGCGGAGGTGCGTCGCGAAGCGCAGCAGCGGCGAGAGGTTCTCCAGCCGTTCCGGCCCGGCCAGGCAGACGGCGCCCGGCACGGGGCGGGTGGTGACCCGCAGGGTGCGGCCGGCCGGCACCGCCCACAGCGCCCCGCGGTTGCTGCCCTTCGGCAGCGAGCGCAGGAACCGGCGGGCCTCGACGGCGTCGATCTCGGCGCGCAGGTCCATCGCCGAGGCACTGGCCTGCACCTCGGCGAACCCCGCGCAGCCAGCGCCGGGGCAGCGCGACCTTGCGCTCCACGACCGAGTCGTCCAGCGTCGTGACGGTCACGTCGTCGGCACCGACCGCGAGGTGCAGCGGCTCGCCGCCACCGACGCGGGCGAGCGCGTCCCGCAGGGGCAGGTTGACGTCGACGTTGGTGGTGCCGCGGTCATCAGGTCGCCGTCCAGCCCGCCGGACAGCACGTCGAGCCGGGCGTAGACGCCGCAGCATCCCGAGAACGACTCGAACCGCAACCGGTCGCCGTTGCTGGTGACCACCGGGTCGAGGATGTCCTGCAGCCGCTGGGAGGTCATCGGCACGTAGTAGCGGGCCCGCGCCACGGCAGCGACGGAGAGCAGGCCCTTGGCGCCCTGCTCGGGCTCGGCCAGGAACCCGGCGAAGAACCGGGGGTGCTCGGCCAGCCCGGCCGGGGTGCTGCCGCCCGAGGTCTCCAGGTGCAGCGCCCGCCCGCGGCCGTCGTCGACCAGCGCGGACGGACGCAGGTAGCTGTAGCTCTGCTGGGCAACCCCCACCATGACGGCCAGGCTAGGAGCGCAGGGCGGTGCCTGCCTCCCGTACGCCGGAAAACCACCCACCCGGCCGCCCCGCCGCCACTTCCCCCGTTGCCCCGCCGCCCCTTTCCCCGTCGCCCCGCCGCCCCTTCCCGCGTTGATCATGCAGAAGTGGTTGTGCCGTGGAGCGGGCGGCTGGTCGCGAACCAACACCTCCACCCTGGAAGGGTGGCGCTCTAGCCGGTTGAGCTACGCCCGCATGAGCCGCGACCGGGGCGCACCCGGCGCGACGCGTCGAGCAGCGTAGCCCGCGCCGTGCCCGGATAGCGGCACATCCGACCCGAACGGCTCCTTGCGCTGGTCCGTCCGGGATGTCAGCATCCGGTCCCGAACACTCGTTCGCGCAGCCTCGGAGCAGCCCATGCGTCGCAGCCTTCTCATCGTCCTGACCCTCGCCGTCGGCGGCGTGGTCGCGTCCCCGGCGCTGCCGGCCCAGTCGGCAGGTCCGGCCGAGGCGGTGATCGTCGTCCTGCACGATGGCGCGGACTCCGGTGCGGTGGCTCGAGGGCATGCCCAGCGGTACGGCGCCGAGGTGTCCCACGTCTACCGGGCGGCGCTGCACGGCTACGCGGCCAGGATCCCGGCGACCCGGCTCGACGCGCTGCGCAGTGATCCACAGGTCGCCTACGTCTCCGCGGACCGCGCGGTGTCCATCGATGCCCAGGCGGTGCCGACCGGCATCAACCGGATCGATGGTGAGCTCAGCTCGACCGTCTCGGGCGACGGCAGCGGCTCCGTCGGCGCTCCCGCAGTCGCCGTGATCGACACGGGTTCCGGCCACCATCCGGACCTCAACGTCGTGGGTGGCAAGAACTGCTCGACGGGCAAGAGCTACAACGACGGCAACGGGCACGGCACGCACGTGGCCGGCACCATCGGTGCCCGTGACAACGGGGACGGCGTCGTCGGGGTGGCTCCCGGCGTGCCGATCTACTCGGTCCGCGTGCTCAACAACGCGGGCTCCGGATCGTGGTCGAGCATCGTCTGCGGCATCGACTGGGTCACGGCCAACAAGACGGCGCTGGGCATCGGGGTCGCCAACATGAGCCTCGGCGGCAGCGGATCGGACAGCTCGTGCACCGGCGGCGACGCGCTGCACCAGGCGATCTGCCGCTCGACCGCTGCTGGCGTGACGTACGCCGTGGCAGCGGGTAACGAGTCGGATGACGCGCGCAACCACGTGCCGGCCGCGTACGACGAGGTCATCACCGTGAGCGCCCTCGCGGACTTCAACGGCCTGCCCGGTGGTGGGGCGGCGGCGACCTGCCGGTCCGACGTCGACGACACCTTCGCCGACTTCAGCAACTTCGGCAGCGACGTCGACCTGATCGCGCCGGGCGTGTGCATCAACTCCACCTGGAAGGGCGGCGGCTACCGGGCCATCTCGGGCACCTCGATGGCGTCCCCGCACGTCGCAGGGGCTGCCGCGCTGTACCTGTCCACTCACGCCGGCGCATCGCCGGCTGCCGTGAAGTCGGCGCTGCAGTCAGCCGGGACGCTCGACTGGAACGACGCGGACGACCCTGACCCCACCAAGGAGCGCCTGCTCAACGTGGACACCTTCTAGCCGCGAGCCAGCCCGACCCTCCTGCCGGTGATCGTCGCGAGCAGGCGGTGATCGACGCGAGCAGCCCGACCCTCCTGCCGGTGATCATGCAGTAGTGGCTGGCAACCACAGCTGCATGATCAACGGGGTGGGGCGGGGGCGCTGACCTGCAGCTTTCGGGGCGATAGCCACAGCTGCATGATCACCGCCGAGTTGATCATGCAGCTGTGGCTATGGTCGCGCTGTGCCGGCCCGTCGACGCACCGAGCCCGACGTCGGGCGAGCCGCTCTCGCCCGGGTCCTCGAGGCGCACACCATGGAGCCGAGCGACGTGCGCGACGCCGTCCGGTTCCTTCTCGAGGAGATCGCCGAGCGGGCACCCGGCCGGGCCGTCGAGATCCGGGTGCCGCCCTACGGCGCCGTCCAGTGCGTGGAGGGGCCCCGCCACACCCGCGGCACGCCGCCCAACGTCGTCGAGACCGACCCGATGACCTGGGTCTCGCTCGCCACCGGCGGCACGTCCTGGGCGGACGCGGTCGGTGCCGGACTCGTCCGATCGAGCGGTGAGCGGGCCGATCTGTCCGCCTTTCTCCCGCTCGTCTGACACCCTGGCCGGGTGAGTCGACCCAGCCGAGTGACCGTCCGACGTACCACCGCGGTCCTCGCTGCCCTCGCCCTCGCCGCTCCCCTCGGCGGGTCGCCCGCGGCGTCGGCCGAGGCACCGCTCACGTCCCGGGAGGTCGTCGGTACGTCGGTCAAGGACCGTCCGATCACCGTCGTACACCGCGGTCACGAGGGCGCGACCCGCCGGGTCCTCGTCATCGGCAGCATCCACGGCGACGAACGGGCCGGCATGCGCGTGGTCCGCCGCCTGCTGGACCGGGCCGACCTGCCGCCCGACCTCGACCTCTGGCTGGCCCGGACCGTCAATCCAGACGGCACCGCCCGCGACACCCGCACCAACGCCCACGGGGTCGACCTCAACCGCAACTTCCCTTACCGCTGGCACAGCTCGAGCCGTGGCAGCACCTGGTCCGGTCCGGCGCCGCTGTCCGAGCCCGAGTCGGTCGCGCTGCGCGACCTCGTGCGCCGCCTCGACCCGTGGCTGGTCGTGACGTTCCACCAGCCGCTGTTCGGCGTCGGCGCCAACGACAAGGGGATGCGCACGGTTCGCGCGCTGGCGGACGGGATGCGGCTACCGGTGCGGGACTACGCCTGCACGGGCATCTGCTACGGCACGTTCACCGGCTGGGTCAACAACTGGACCGACTCCCTGGCCGTGACGGTCGAGTTCGGGCGTACCGCGTCGGCCTGGCGCATCCGCCTCGCCGCCCGCACGGTCGTTGACGTCGGCACATCGCGACCCTGACCACAGCAGCATGATCAACTCCCAGGTGATCATGCAGCTGTGGTGACGAGGCGTGTCGTGGCCCACGGTGACCAACGGTCTCGGCCGCGCGAGGTGGCGGTACCGACGTGAAAGACCGCAATGTCGCCGCAGACACTGCGGTTTCAGACACGATCTGGCCATCAGGCGACGAAATCCGTGGTCCTGGGGGTGCCAGAGCGCTAGCGTGCCCGAGCAGACAATCGTTCCCCCCCGGAGGTGGCGTGAGCGAGGCCGCGGTTCGCCTCGTCGGGCTGCGCAAGGTCTTTGGCGGCCGGTCGGCGCGTCGTCGCTGTCGACGCGGTCGACCTCGAGGTCGGCGACGGCGAGTTCTTCACGCTGCTCGGCCCGTCGGGCTCGGGCAAGACCACCGTGCTGCGGATGATCGCCGGCTTCGAGCCGCCGACCGCCGGGCCGGTCGCACCTCGCCGGCCGCGACGTCACCCGCCGACGCCGCCGTTCGACCGCGACGTCAACACGGTCTTCCAGGACTACGCGCTGTTCCCGCACATGACGGTGCTGCGAGAACGTCGCGTACGGGCTGAGGGTCAAGGGGGTCGGCCAAGGCGAGCGCGCCGGCGCGGGCCGCGCGAGGCGCTCGCCACGCGTGCGGCTCGGCGGCTACGGCGACCGTCGCCCCGGCGCAGCTGTCCGGCGGCCAGCGCCAGCGGGTCGCCCTGGCCCGCGCCCTGGTCAACCGCCCGCGGGTGCTGCTGCTCGACGAGCCGCTCGGCGCCCTCGACCTCAAGCTGCGCGAGCAGATGCAGGTCGAGCTCAAGGCGATCCAGCGCGAGGTCGGCATCACGTTCCTCTTCGTCACGCACGACCAGGAGGAGGCGCTGACCATGAGCGACCGGATCGCCGTCTTCAACGAGCGGCCGGATCGAGCAGGTCGGCACCCCCGGCGGAGGTCTACGAGCACCCGGCGACCGCCGTTCGTCGCCGGCTTCGTCGGCACGTCGAACCTGCTCGCCGGGCGACGCCGCGCGGCAGCTGCTCGGCGACGGACGGCACGTTCAGCGTCCGGCCGGAGAAGATCCGGCTCGTCGACGCCGGACGCCGGGCCGGCGCCGGCGAGGTCGTCGGCCGACGGGCGCGGTCCGCGAGGTCGTCTACGCCGGCCGGCGACGCGCTATCGTCGTCGACCTCGACGCCGGCGCCGACGCTGGTCGCCCTGCGACAGAACACGGGCGACCGCGACGTCGCAGCCGGCGGGCGACCGCGCTGCGGGCGCAGCCGGGTCACGGTCTGGGCTTTGCGACGAGCGACACGTCGTACCGCGTGACCGCGCCGACGCGACGCCAGCACGAGGGAGGCAGGACATGACGCGCAGAGACCATGCTGCGCGCTCGGCACGGCGCGTCGGCGCTGCTCGCGCTGGCCGGCGTGCGGCGGCGATGACGCCGCGACGACAGCGACGCGAGCGACGGCGCGAGCGGCCGCGCAGGCCTTCACCCCGCCGGACGCTCAAGGCGCTCGACACGCTCGGCGACCGGGAGGGCGAGGTCAACATCGTCGCCTGGGCCGGCTACGCCGAGGACGGCACCACCGACCCGAACGTCGACTGGGTCACCCCGTTCGAGGAGGAGACCGGCTGCAAGGTCAACGTCAAGATCGGCGCCGACCTCCGACGAGATGGTCAGCCTGATGAAGACCGGCCAGTACGACGTCGTGTCGGCGTCCGGCGACGCGTCGCTGCGGCTGATCGCGTCCGGCGACGTCGAGCCGGTGAACACCGACCTGGTGCCCAACTACGCCGACGTCTTCGACGCGCCTGAAGATGCAGCCTGGAACTCGCGTCGACGGCGTCGCCTACGGCATCCCGCACGGCCGCGGCGCCAACCTGCTGATGTACCGCACCGACGAGGTCACCCCTGCGCCGGACTCGTGGGGCGCCGTGTTCGACGACGCTCGCCCTACACCGGCAAGGTCACCGCGTACGACTCGCCGATCTACATCGCTGACGCCGCGCTCTACCTGATGGCGACCCAGCCCGACCTGGGCATCAAGAACCCGTACGCGCTCGACGACGAGCAGTTCACGGCCGCGGTCGACCTGCTCAAGGCAGCAGAACGAGCACATCGGCGAGTACTGGTCGGACTACACCGAAGGAGATCCAGGCGTTCAAGAACGGCGACTCGGTGATCGGCACGACGTGGCAGATCATCGTGAACCTCGCCCAGGCCGGACAAGGCGACGGTCGACGCGGTCCTGCCCGAAGGAGGGTGCGACCGGCTGGTCGGACACCTGGATGGTGTCGACCAAGAGCGAGCACAAGAACTGCGCGTACCTGTGGATGGACCACATCATCTCGCCGACCGGCGAACGCGCAGGTCGCCGAGTGGTTCGGTGAGGCGCCGGCCAACGAGAAGGCCTGCGCCGAGACGGCCGACAAGGGCCACTGCGACACGTTCCACGCCGACGACGAGGCCTACTTCGACCAGGTCTGGTACTGGACCACGCCGATCGCGCAGTGCCTCGACGGCCGGACCGACGTCAAGTGCAAGGACTACGGCGACTGGACGACGGCATGGCAGGAGATCAAGGGCTAGTCGCGTCCGACACGCCGCCGATGCGCGGTCAGGGCGCCCGGCAGCCGTCGCCACGACGGCGGCTGCTCGGGCGTCCTGCACCGGCACCCGCTGCTCCGGCTTGCCCTCCTGCTCGTCGCCGCCGATGGTCGTGGCTGGTCGTCGTCTACCTCGGCGCGCTCGCCGCGCTGCTGGTGTCGGCGTTCTGGACCACCGACGACTTCACCGGCGAGGTGTGCGGGACGTTCACTCTGGACAACATCCGCGCCATCTCACCGGCGCGCTACCGCGCGGTGACCCTGCGCACGAGTCGGCGGTCGCCGCGGCGGTCACCGTGATCTGCGCGGTGCTCGCCTTCCCGATGGCGCTGTTCATGGCCAAGGTCGCGTCGCTGCGTACGCGGCGGGTGCTCGTGGTGCTGCTGCTCACGCCGCTGTGGGCGAGCTACCTCGTGAAGGCCTACGCCTGGCGCGCGATGCTCGCGGGCGACGGTGTCGTCAACTGGGCGCTCGACCCCGTCGGGCTCAGCGGGCCGGGCTTCGGACTGACGGCGACGGTGATCGTCGCTCACGCTACCTCTGGCTGCCCTTCATGGTCCTGCCGATCTACGCGGGCCTCGAACGGCTGCCGGACTCGATGCTCGAGGCGTCCTCCGACCTCGGGGCGAAGGCCGGTCGAACGGTGCGGTCGGTGGTGCTGCCGCTGGCCTTCCCCGCGGTGGTCGCCGGCGCCATCTTCACCTTCTCGCTCAGCCTCGGCGACTACATCGCGGTGCAGATCGTCGGCGGCAAGAGCCAGCTGATCGGGAACCTGATCCAGGGCAATGCCGGCGCCGCCAACAACCTGCCGCTCGCCGCGGCGCTGGCCGGTGTACCCGTCGTGATCATGGTCTTCTTCCTGCTCGCGGTCCGCCGCACCGGCGCCCTGGACAACCTGTGAACCTGTCGCGCGGCGCGCGGGCCGCTCTCGCAGCCGTCACGGCGCTCGGGCTGGCGTTCGTCTACGTCCCGCTGATCGTCGTGCTGATCTCGTCGTTCAACACCGACCGTACGTTCGGCTGGCCGCCGTCCGGCCTCACCGTCGACTGGTGGCAGCGCGCGTGGGACAACGCGGGCGCCCGGGAGGCGCTGTGGACGTCGGTCCGCGCCGGTCTGGGGGCCACAGCGATCGCGCTCGTCCTCGGCTCGATGGCCGCGTTCGCCGTTGCCCGCTACCGGTTCTTCGGCCGCGAGTCGGTGTCGATCCTGATCGTGCTGCCGATCGCGCTGCCGGGCATCGTGACCGGCATCGCCCTGTCCAATGCGATCAACACCTCGCTGCAGCCGCTCGGTGTGGAGTTCGGGCTCTTCACGGTCATCGTCGGGCACGCGACCTTCTGCGTCGTGGTCGTCTACAACAACGTGCTGGCCCGGCTGCGCCGGACCGGGGGGTCGCTGGAGGAGGCGTCGATGGACCTCGGCGCCGACGTGTTCACGACGTTCCGGTACGTGACCTTCCCGGCCGTACGCTCGGCGCTGGTCGCCGGCGGCCTGCTGGCGTTCGCGCTGTCCTTCGACGAGATCATCGTCACGACCTTCACCGCCAGCGCCAGCGTCCAGACCCTGCCGCTGTGGATCTTCAGCAACCTGGCCCGGCCCAACCAGGCCCCGATCGTCAACGTCGTCGCGGCGATCCTGGTCGTGCTCTCGCTGGTGCCGGTGTGGCTCGCGCAGCGGATCTCCTCCGACACCGCGGGCGGCCGAATCTGACGGATGGACGGTGAATCCCTGCGCCGCTGATCAGCGTAATACGGGGGGATATCTCCGTTCATCTAGCATCGTCGGGTGCCCGGCACCCTCCACCGCCGCCCGCGGTACCTGCGTTTCCTGATGACCGGCGCGCTGGTCGGACTGGCGGTGAATGTCGTCGTGGTGGCCGTGCGGGCGGGCGCGGTGGAGCGGCCGGTGTTGCTGTTCTTCTACCTCGGGCTGCTGCTGAGCGGCCTCGGCGCCCTGCTCGGCGGTCTGGTCGCCGTCGTGGTGGAGCCCCGCAGGCGGTGACGCGCGCCGGCTGCGACCGCGTCCGGCGAGCCGGTCGGGCAGCCGGGCTGCGCCCCCTAGACTGGCGCCCGTGCCACGTGGCGACGGTCGGCTCGGACATGACCTGATTCCAGGCGAGAAGGGCCCGCAGGACGCCTGCGGGGTCTTCGGCGTCTGGGCCCCTCGGCGCCGGCGCCGAGACAGAGGTCGCCAAGCTGACCTACTTCGGCCTCTACGCGCTGCAGCACCGCGGCCAGGAGTCGGCCGGCATCGCGGTGAGCAACGGCTCGCAGATCCTGGTCTACAAGGACATGGGCCTGGTCGCGCAGGTCTTCGACGAGGGCCACCTCAGCTCGCTGCGCGGGCACCTCGCGATCGGTCACACCCGCTACTCGACCACCGGCTCCAGCGTGTGGGAGAACGCCCAGCCCACGTTCCGCTCGACGGCGGCCGGGTCCATCGCGCTGGGCCACAACGGCAACCTCACCAACACCCGCGAGCTGCTGGTCCTCGTCGAGAAGCTCGCCGCCGAGAGCGGCCAGCTGCCCTACGACGGCGCGGCCCCCACCGCCGACGAGACCCGGCGCTGGCGCGAAGGGATGCGCGGGCACGGCGGCGCACTGCACAGCACCACCGACACGGAGCTCGTCACGGCGCTCCTCGCGTCCTACCCCGACCTGTCCCTCGAGGAGGCAGCGCTGCGCGTGCTGCCCCAGCTGCGCGGCGCCTTCTCGCTGGTCTTCATGGACGAGGGGACGCTCTACGCCGCCCGCGACCCGCAGGGGATCCGGCCGCTGGTGCTCGGCCGGCTCGAGCGCGGCTGGGTCGTCGCCAGCGAGACCGCCGCCCTGGACATCGTCGGCGCCGCCCAGGTCCGCGAGATCGAGCCGGGCGAGCTGGTCGCGATCGACGAGCACGGCCTGCGCACCCAGCGGTTCGCGCCGGCCGAGCCCAAGGGCTGCCTGTTCGAGTACGTCTACCTGGCCCGGCCGGACACCCGCATCGCCGGCCGCTCGGTGCACGCGACCCGGGTCGAGGTGGGCCGGCGGCTGGCCGAGGAGGCCCCGGCCGAGGCCGACCTGGTCATCCCGGTCCCCGAGTCCGGCACGCCGGCCGCCGTCGGCTACTCGCAGGGTTCCGGCATCCCGTACGGCCTCGGCCTGGTGAAGAACTCCTACGTCGGGCGCACCTTCATCCAGCCGTCCCAGACCATCCGCCAGCTCGGCATCCGGCTCAAGCTCAACCCGCTCCGCGAGGTCATCGCCGGCCAGCGGCTGGTCGTCGTCGACGACTCGATCGTGCGCGGCAACACCCAGCGCGCGCTGGTGCGGATGCTCCGCGAGGCCGGGGCGGCCGAGGTCCACGTCCGCATCTCGTCGCCGCCGGTCAAGTGGCCGTGCTTCTACGGCATCGACTTCGCCTCGCCGGCGGAGCTGATCGCCAACGGCCTCGCTGTCGACGAGATCCGCGCGTCGATCGGCGCCGACTCCCTCGGTACATCTCGCTGGAAGGTCTCGTCGGCGCCACCGAGCAGCCGCACGAGAACCTGTGCCGGGCCTGCTTCGACGGCATCTACCCGGTCGAGCTGCCCGAGCCCGAGCTGCTCGGCAAGCACCTGCTCGAGATCGAGCCGGTCGCGGTCGGCCACGACGCCCTGACCCGCCCGTGACCGAGCGGGGGAGCTACGCCGCCGCCGGCGTCGACATCGAGGCGGGCGACCGGGCCGTCGAGCTGATGAAGCAGTGGGTCGCCAAGACGTCGCGGCCCGAGGTGGTCGGGGGCATCGGTGGGTTCGCCGGGCTGTTCGACGCGAGCTCCTTGAAGTCGTACGCCCGTCCGTTGCTCGCCACGTCCACCGACGGGGTCGGCACCAAGGTCGCGATCGCGGCAGCCATGGACAAGCACGACACGATCGGCCTCGACCTGGTCGGCATGGTCGTCGACGACCTGGTGGTGTGCGGCGCGGAGCCGCTGTTCATGACCGACTACATCGCCTGCGGCCGGGTCGTGCCCGAGCGGATCGCGGCCATCGTGCAGGGCATCGCCGAGGGCTGCGTGCTGGCCGGCTGCGCGCTGGTCGGCGGCGAGACGGCGGAGCACCCGGGGCTGCTCGGGCCGGACGAGTACGACGTGGCCGGCGCGGGCACGGGGGTCGTCGAGGCCGAGCTGGTGCTGGGTCCGGACCGGGTGCGTGCCGGCGACGTGCTGGTGGCGATGGCGTCGAGCGGGCTGCACAGCAACGGCTACTCGCTGGTGCGCCATGTGCTGCTCGGAGCGCGCCGGGTGGTCGCTGGACCGCCATGTCGACGAGCTGGGCCGGACGCTGGGCGAGGAGCTGCTCGAGCCGACCCGGATCTACGCCAAGGACTGCCTGGCGCTGATCGAGGGCGTCGAGGTGCACGCGCTCTCGCACGTGACCGGCGGCGGGCTGGCCGCCAACCTGGCGCGGGTGCTGCCGGCCGGGGTGCGGGCGGAGGTCGACCGGTCGACGTGGCAGCCCGCGCCCGTGTTCGGGCTGGTCGCCGAGGCCGGTCAGGTCGCGCCGGACGAGCTGGAGCGGACCCTGAACCTGGGCGTCGGCATGGTGGCCGTGGTGGCCGCCGACGACGCCGACGCGGCCGTTCGGCTGCTGCGCGGCCGCGGCGTCGACGCCTGGCCGTGCGGCACGGTCACCGCCGCGCAGTCAGGCCCCTCCGGACCGCACGCAGATCGTTCGTGCCGCAGCGGCGATCATCAGCGACTCGATGATCTCCGGACCGGCCCATAGGATCGTCGTCAGGCGGCGTCAGCGCTGCTGCTCGGCGGCCCAGTCGTCGTACTCGTCCTTGTCGGCGTCCGACATCTCGGACCGCTCGACAGAACCGGATGCGAGCTCCCGTTGCAGCGCCGCGAAGTCGGTGCCCTGCGAGCTGTACTTCAGCTCGCGCGCGACCTTGGTCTGCTTGGCCTTGGCTCGGCCGCGCCCCATGGCTCGACCCCCTCATACGTAACGGGGCGGCCTCGGAGGGCGGCCCCGGATCTAATGTTGTCTCCGTGGCACCAACGGTACATGCCCGACAGGTGTTCCTGCACCCAGACCGCTCCGGCGGCGCGACACCCGCTCAGACCGCCCCGGCAGCCCGTCGCGGCTCAGCGGACGGCGGCGTCCATCCGCCGCTCGGCCAGCCGGTCGGCGGCCACCGCCGGCGGCACGCCCTCGGCGTCGGCCAGCGCGAGGACCCGCGCCGGTGGTGTCGAAGATCAGCTCCGCCTTCGCCCGGGCCCGCTCGAAGGAGAAGCCCGAGCAGCTCGTCGGCGACCTGGATCACCCCGCCGGCGTTCACCACGTAGTCGGGCGCGTAGAGGATGCCCCGCCCGGCCAGCAGCTCCTCGGTGCCCGGGTGGGCGAGCTGGTTGTTGGCGCCGCCGCAGACCACCGTGGCGCGCAGCGTCGCCACCACCTCGTCGGTCAGCGCGCGGCCCAGCGCGCACGGCGAGAAGACGTCCAGGTCGGCCCGCACCAGCGCGTCCGTGTCGTCCACGACCTGCACGCCCGGGTGCGCCGCCCGGACCGCCTCGACCGCCTGCTCCGACACGTCGGTGACCACCACGTCGGCCCCGTCCTCGACCAGGTGGCCGACCAGGTGCCGGCCGACCTTGCCGACCCCGGCCACGCCGACGGTCCGCCCGGCGAGGCTCGGCGCGCCCCACCGGTGCGCGGCGCAGGCCCGCATCCCCTGGAAGACGCCGAACGCCGTGAGGACCGACGAGTCCCCCGCTCCGCCGTTGGCCTCCGAGCGGCCGGTCGCGAACCGGGTCTCCCGCGACACCACGTCCATGTCGGCGACGTAGGTGCCGACGTCGCACGCGGTGACGTAGCGCCCGCCCAGTGAGTCCAGGAACCTGCCGTACGCCAGGAGCAGCGGCTCGGACTTGTCCACCGCGGGGTCGCCGATGATCACGGCCTTGCCGCCGCCGTGGTCCAGCCCGGCGAGCGCGTTCTTGTAGGCCATCGCCCGGGACAGCTCGAGGACGTCGGCCAGCGCGTCCGTCCTCGGCCGGGTAGGGGTGGAACCGGGTCCCGCCCAGAGCCGGGCCGAGCGCCGTCGAGTAGATCGCCGACGATGGCCCGCAGCCCGGTCCGGTCGTCCGCGAAGAACACGACCTGCTCGTGCGCGTGCCGGCTGCCCGGGTGCGGTCCGAACACGGTGCCGACCGGGGGTCGATGCTCGCCACGCCGGGCACCCTACGATGCGGGGCGTGCCGCTCCCGACGCCCGGCTCGCTGCCGGGTCCCTACGCCGCGTACCTGCGGGTCTACGAGCCGGTGGCCGCCTTCCCGGAGCCCGAGCGGACCGCCTGGACCGACTACGCGACCCGGTCGGAGACCCGGGCCGGCCGGCTCGTCGCCGAGCAGCGCCGGGCGCTCGCCGGCGTGCTGAGCATCCCGCCGCGGCCGGTGCCCACCGAGGAGGAGCGCGAGGCGTTCGTCCTCGAGGTCGACTCGGTCGTGCACGTCTGCCCGGTGCAGGCCCGGCTGCGGTCCTGGGTGGCGCTGGGCCAGTTCCGGGACGGGCTGCCGGACTCGTTGCTGCACGCCTTCGTGCCGCCGGCCTCCCTGGACCGGGCCGACGCCGACCACGCCCGCTGGGGCGGCGACGAGGTCGGCGCGGTGCTGCGGATCCACACGGCGACCTGGTCGGTGCCGGTGCACTGGTTCGTCCCGTTCGCGCCCGGCGACCGGATCGTCGACCTTGCTTCGGCGCCCGGCCACCCGAGCGTGGTGCACCGGACCCGGATGTCGGCCGCCCGGCGCCGGGTGGCCCGCGCCCTGCGGACGCTGCGCACCTCGCTGGGGGAGCCCGACGTGGTCGAGGAGCTGGAGGAGCTCGGGCGCTGGCTGGAGGAGTTCCACGCCAGGTCGTGGCTGGAGCTCGACTACGCGGGCCTGGCCCGGCTGCTCGGTCCGCGAAGGCGTGGAGGAGGACACCTCCGTCGCCGACGTCGCCGCCTCGGTCGCCGCGCTGGCGGAGGACGACGAGGACGAGGCTATGCGGCGCTATGCGGCCGTCGTCGAGCGCTGGGCGGCCGTCCGCGCGCTCGAACACGCCGAACTAGCGCTGTGCCGGCCGGGGACTAGTCAGGACGAGTGGCCGTGCAGCAGGCCTCCAGTCGGCGTTCGGCCTAGTCCTCCTGCCTCACTCCGAAGATGGCCCGTAGTGACCATTTCGGACATCCCCGCCTAACGGGCACTATTGCACCCAGGAGCCGAGATAGATCGGTTCGCCCAGCGAACAGAGGCAGACCCGATGTCAACCCGTACCCCAGACGCCGAACCCCTGCTGACCCCCGCCGAGGTCGCCACCATGTTCCGGGTCGACCCGAAGACCGTGACCCGGTGGGCCAAGGCCGGGAAGCTGACCTCGATCCGCACCCTCGGGCGGCCACCGCCGCTACCGCGAGTCGGAGGTGCGGGCCCTGCTGGCCGGCATCCCCGCCCCGCGCACCGAGGCGTAACCCGCCTCCACCCGCACGACCAGAGCCGCGCCCTTCGCCGGGGCGCGGCTCCGGCATGCCCGGGACAGGAAGACTGGCAGTGCGACGGGCGGCTCCTGACTCGAGAGCGGCCCCAAGTCGGCCGCAAGTCCTCCACCAGTAGGGCGGCGCACCGTAGGGCGGACCTGACAAGACCCGTCCCTACAGGGAGTACTAGATGTCCCGCTTGCTGTACCGCCTCGGCGGCTCCGCCGCCCGGCACCCATGGCGCACGATCTCGGTCTGGGCCGTCGCCATCATGGTGGTGATGGGCCTGGCCGGCACCGTCGGTGGCGCCCTCAACGACGACTACACGATCCCCGGCCGCGACAGCCAGCAGGCCTACGACCTGCTGAGCGAGCGCTTCCCCGAGATGGCCGGCGCCGACGCGCGGGTCGTCGTCCACGCCGACGAGGGCCGGGTCGACCAGGCCGCCGCTCGACCAAGCCGGCCGCGAGCTGGCCCGGCGTCGACGGCGCGAGCGCCGTCTCGCCCGCCGTCCTCAGCCAGGACGGCGCGACCGCGATGATCGCGGTCCAGTACGACGTACCCGTGACCGAGTTCGTCGGTGACGAGGGCGTGGTCGCGCTCGAGGACGGCCACCGACTCCCTCGTCGAGGACGGCTACCAGGTGGCGTTCGGCGGCCAGGTCCCCGAGAACGTCGGGGCGCCCGGCGGCACCGCCGAGCTGGTCGGCATCGGCGCCGCGATCGTCATCCTGCTGCTCGCCTTCGGCTCGGTCCTCGCCGCCGGTCTCCCGATCGGCATCGCGCTGGTCGGGCTCGGCGTCGGCACCGGCGGCATCACGCTGCTGGCCGGCGACGATGGACGTCTCGACCGTCTCCCCGACGCTGGCCGCGATGATCGGCATCGGTGTCGGCGTCGACTACGCGCTGTTCATCGTCACCCGGCACCGCGACGCGCTGGCGCGCGGCCTGTCGGTGCCTGACGCGGCGGCCGAGGCCAACTCGACGGCCGGCATGTCGGTGGTCTTCGCCGGCGGCACGGTGCTGCTGGCGCTCTCCGGCCTGCAGTTCACCGGCGTCCCGAACTTCACGTCGATGGGCTACGCCACCGGCATCGTGGTGCTGCTGACGGTGATCGCCGCCATCACCCTGCTGCCGGCGCTGCTCGGCCTGGCCAAGCTGCGCGTCTACAGCCGCAAGGCCCGCCGGACCGGTCACCTCGAGGCCGCGGCGTCGCACTCGCCGATGGCCGCCCGGCTGGCCCACACGGTCGGTCGCCACCCGGTGGCCTGGCTGGCCGGCTCGGCCGTCGTGCTGGTCGCGCTGGCGCTTCCGGCGCTGGGCATGAAGCTCGGCAACAGCGACGCCGGCAACGAGCCCGAGTCGACGACCATCCGCCAGGCCTACGACCTGGTCGCTGAGGGGTTCGGCCCCGGGTTCAACGCGCCCGCTCCTGGTGGCGGCGGACGTCGACGAGATCGGGCAGGACGGCCTGGCCGACCTGCATGCAGCAGCTCGCCGTCGACCGACGGCGTCCTCGCGGTGAGCCCGCCGGCCCTGTCGGCCGACGGCTCGGCGGCGGTGCTCACCGTCACGCCCGACGACCGGGCCGCAGGACGACGCCACCATCGCGCTGCTCGACGAGCTGCGCGGCTCCGTCCCGGACGGCGTGCACATCGGCGGCTTCACCGCCACGATGGACGACTTCTCCGCGGTCCTCGCCGACAACCTCTGGGTCGTCGTCGCGGTCGTGCTGTCGACGTCGTTCCTGCTGATGGTGCTGGCGTTCCGGTCGGTCGTCGTGCCCGTCAAGGCGGCGCTGGTCAACCTGCTCTCGGTGGGCTCGGCCTACGGCGTCATCACGGTGCTGTTCCAGACCGAGTGGGGAGCCGACCTGCTCGGCCTGCCCGGGACGGTCCCGATCGCAGCGTTCGTCCCCGTCCTGATGTTCGCCATCCTGTTCGGGCTGTCGATGGACTACGAGGTGTTCCTGCTCAGCCGGGTGCGCGAGGAGTACCTGCGCACCGGTGACAGCAAGGGCAGCGTGGTGACCGGTCTGTCGGAGACGGCCCGGGTCATCACCTCGGCGGCGCTGATCATGGTCGCGGTGTTCCTCGGCTTCGCCTTCGACCCGGCGGTGGTCATCAAGATGATGGGCATCGGGCTGGCCACGGCGATCGCGGTCGACGCGACGCTGGTCCGGCTGATCCTGGTGCCGGCCACGATGGCACTGCTCGGCGACCGCAACTGGTACATCCCGCGCTGGCTGGACCGGGTGCTGCCGAACCTCGACGCGCACGGCACCGGCCCGATGGTCGAGCTGCCCGAGCAGCGCCACGAGGAGGAGAAGGTGCCGGTCCTGGTCGGCTGACCGCTCGCGGTCCGCGGCCTGGCTCCCTTTCCGGCTTGGGCGACGTTGCTCACCGACACGCCGCACGACACGCGGTGTTTCTGGTGAGCAACGTCGCCGAACCGCGATGGGGTCTGCCGGCGCTGGCGATCGCGATGGTCGGCCGGCACTGGTCGGCTGACGTCGGGATAACTTGCTCGGGTGCGACGACCGGTGACCACTGCCCTGACGGTGGCGCTGGTCGTCGCACTGAGCGGGTGCTCCGACGGCGATGCGCCGCTGTCCGACGAGCTCGGCCGCTACACCGACTCCGGCGACGGGTGCCGGCAGGCGGTGGTCGCCATCACCTACGCGGACGACTCACTGCGGTCGGCCGGGCAGGAGCAGCACCAGGAGTTCGACGACGCGGTGCGCAGCAGGATCTCGACCGTCGCGGGCACCATCGCCCTGGAGGTGCGCGACTTCCCGTCCGAGCGGGTGCTGGATCAGGCCCGCACGGTCGCTGACCTGGCCGAGCGGACCGGCGCCCGGGACGCGAGGGGGCAGGAGCGGGTGCGGCTGCTGCGCGAGTACCGCCGGGAGGCCGCGCAGCTGGTCATCGACTGCGCCGAAGAGGTCGACGGGCTCTAGGCCGGGCCGGTTCCGGTCCAGCGCGCGGCGCACCTCGTCGTCGCTGGTGGGTCGGAAGTCGACGTACGCCCGGCCGACCGCGATGAACGGCTCGGGGGTCCAGGGGCACACGACCTCGTCGACCTCCCGGCGCAACGACGCGCAGGTGTCGCGCGAGCCGACCGGCACGGCGACGACGACCTGCGCGGGGTGCTGGTGACGGACCGCCGCGACCGCCGCGCGCATCGTGGACCCGGTGGCCAGGCCGTCGTCGACGACGATGACGACCCGTCCGGTCACCTGCGCCGGCGGACGGGACTCGCGGTAGGCGGCCTCCCGCTCGCGCAGCAGGCCGACCTCCCGCGCGTAGACGTCGTCGAACGCCTCCTCCGGCACCCCGCTGTGGCGCAGCACGACGTCGTTGCGCACCAGCTCGACCGTCTCGCCCACCCCGGCGATGGCGCCCATCGCCAGCTCGACGTGGCCGGGCAGCCCGAGCTTGCGCACCACGATGACGTCGAGCGGTGCGTCGATCGCCGCGGCCACCTCGGCCGCCACCGGGACGCCGCCGCGGGGCAGGCCCAGCACGACGGCGTCGTCATCGGAGCGGTCGGCGAGCTCGGTCGCCAGCCGACGGCCGGCGGCTACCCGGTCGGTGTAGGGCATCTAGACCGCCTCCTCGAGCGCGGCGAGCACGGCGACGGTTGCCGGGGGATCGGGCGGTTCGCCGTACGTCGCCGCGTAGACGTGTCGCGGCGACCCCACGTGCTCGGTCGCCACCACACTGTCCAGCCGATGGGCGCGCAGCGCCATGCCCGGCAGGATCGTCACCCCCATCCCGGCCGCGACCAGCGCCTGCATCGCCACGATGTCGTCCGTCGTGTAGCCGATGGTCGGCGTGAAGCCCTCGGCGGCGCAGACCGCGAGCAGGTGGCTGCGGCACCTCTCGCAGCCGCCGATCCACTGCGCGTCGCGGTGCCCGGCGACGGTGTTGACGGCGTCGGGGCCCACGACGTAGGTCGGGTCGTCGAGCAGGTGCAGCAGCCGGAAGTCCCGCTCCTCGTCGTCGCCCTCGTCGTAGCGGAAGATGACCGCGACGTCGACCTGGCCGGCGCGCAGCATCGCCAGCGCCTCCTCGGGATGGCAGTCGACCAGGCTGAGCTCGAGCCCGGGGTGCCGCTCGGCCAGGGTCGCCGCTGCCGCCGGCGCCAGGGTGCTCAGCGCCGAGGAGAACCCGGCCAGCCGGACCCGGCCGGCGTCCAGCCCGACGTGGGCCGACAGCTCGGCCGAGGCGGCGTCGACCCGGCCGAGGATCTCGGTGGCCCGCTCGGCCAGCAGCCGGCCGGCCGGCGTGAGCCGGACGCCGCGGCCGACCCGCTGGAGCAGCTGGGCGCCGGTCTCGGCCTCCAGCTTGGCCAGGTGGTGGCTGAGCGAGGGCTGGGAGTAGTGCAGCTCCTTGGCGGCGGCGGTGATCGACCCGTGGCGGGCCACCGCCGCGAGCACCCGGAGCCGGACCAGGTCAAGCGCCACCCATCAACTCTATCTATGGAAGACCGCAAGAACAGGCATTGGACGTGATGAGTTATCGGGAGCACCGTAGGGGGCATGCCGACCTCGACCGCCTCCGCAACCGACCAGCTCTCCGTGGCGCAGCCCGCCACGCCGCAGCCCGCCACCCCGCCACCGCCCCGGGCTCGACGACCTCGTCGCCCGGATCCGGGAGCAGGCCAACTGGGCCGGCCGCCCGCTCGACACCGCGGTGTCCGTCGCGGACCTGCTGCGGGCCCAGCTGCCGAGCCTCGAGCTGCTGACCGCCGAGGAGCGGGCCTACGTCGGGCCGACCTACGCGCGGCACCTGCTGCACTCCGAGGCGCAGTTCTCGGTCGTCGCCATCGTGTGGCAGCCCGGTCAGCTCACCGAGATCCACGACCACATCGCGTGGTGCACCTTCGCGGTCCTGCAGGGCACCGAGTTCGAGACCCTCTACCGCGACCACGGCGACCACCTGACCGAGATCGGCCGGGTCGCCAACGGGGCCGGCGACGTCAGCGGCTTCGCACCCCCCGGCGACATCCACAAGGTGCACAACACCGGCGACGTCACGGCCATCTCCCTGCACGTCTACGGCGCCGACCTCGGCACCAACCCGGAGAGCGTCCGCCGGGTCTACGACCTGCCGGTCCGGTAGCGGCCGGTCGCTAGGTCGCCGGCGGCTGCTCCTTGGTGAGGTGCACGAGCCAGTCGGTGTCGGTGCGGATCAGCGCGTAGCGCCGCGAGGCGTGCCGGCCGTGCAGCGTGAACAGCAACCGCTTCTCGGTGCGGTCGTGCTCCTCCCACGTCCCCTCGTCGGCGATCGACTTGTCGGCGTCCTCGTAGTCGACGTGGTCCAGGTCGTGGTCGTCGACGAGCACCGCCAGCCGGTTGCGTCGCGAGTCGTCCGGCAGGCCGCGCGGCACCGCCCAGGACCGCAGCACCCCGTCCTCCTCCAGCCGGAGGTCGAAGTGGTGCTGCGGTTTCCGGTGCTCGTGCAGCACGAACCGCGGCTCCCGTCTCCCACCCGGCACCGGCCTCACTCCCCGGTCGTGCCGTCGAGCAGCTCGCGGACGGCGTCGGCGTGCCCGGCGTGCCGGGCCGTCTCGTTGACCAGGTGCAGCAGCACCCAGCGGAGGTCGGCGCCCTCCTCGACAAGGCACGGCGTGGAGAGGTCCTCGATCTCCCGGACCGCTGCGTCCGTCTCGACGGCGCGCGACCGGTAGGCCGACACAGCCACCTCCACGGTCAGCTCCGGACCTGGCCGGAACTCCTCGTCCGAGCGGCTGACCTTCGTACCGCGAAAGCCTCCCTCGACCCACCGCCACTCGACGTGCGTCAGGTGGTTGACGATGCCGATCAGCGGGATCAGCGCACCGTCCGGCGTCCAGCGGGCGTCGGCCTCGGCGAGCCCGTCCACCTTGCGCAGCACGGCGCCGCGGAGGAAGCCGAGCCAGCGCAGGTACAGCTCGAGCTCGTCGTCGGTCCCCGCGGGGAACGGTGGGTACGCCGGGTCGGTCATCTGCGCCTCGCCCGCCGCTCAGTACTCGGAGGGGTCCTCGATGACGTGCACGGCGGCCTCCTCGGCGCTGGCACCGCCGCCGTCGATGCCGACGTCGAACGCGACCACGTCCTTCTCCTCGTCGGGGTGGGCGCCCTCGTCCGGCTCGACCAGCCGGCCCGCCCGCGGGGAGGTGGTGTGGTCGTCGTCGCTCGGGTCGTCCTCGTCGCTCCACTCGTCGTCGGCCGCGATGTCGGGCTCCTCCTCGGAGAGCAGCTGGTCCAGGCTCTCGCCGCGGCGCTCCTCCTCGGCGGTGGTGCCGAACCGGTTCGCTCCGCGGTATCCCTCGCCCGCGTCGATCCCGGTGTCCAGGATGTCGGCGCGCAGGTCGTCGGAGTCCAGCGAGTCAGACGGCTCCAGGACGCCGTCGTCCTCGCCCGGCTCGATGTCCCGCTCGGTCATCGCGGCACCACCCTTCGTCGTGGGATCGACCCTAGTCCGGGCCTGCGTCGACGTTCCCGCGGAGATGCGTGCGGGCTCGGTGGGGCGACTCAGCCGGCGACGGCGGCGAAGGCGGGTGGGTACTGCACGTGGCCGCGGACCGTCGGGTCGTACGCCGGAAGGGGGAACGTCATCCCGGCATCCGGCGGTGCCCAGTCCGGCAGGTCGAAGGTGATGCCCATGTCTCGGGCGTCCCGGAAGCCGAAGCGCGGGTAGTAGGCGGGGCTGCCCTCCAGCAGCACGAGCGGGGCCGCAGTCTCCTGCGCCAGCGCGAGCACCGCCCGGACGAGCATCGCCCCGATCCCCTGCCGCTGGTGGGCGGGGTCGACGGACAGCGGGGACAGGGTGAGCACGTCGTGCCGGGTGCCGTCGTCGGCGACGACCTCGGCGTGGCTGAGCATCACGTGGCCGACGACATCACGCATCGAGGCGGGCGACGAGGGACAGCTCGGCGACGTACTGAGTGGAGGCGCGGATCAGGTCCACCAGGTCGGCCACGCCGGGCTCGGTGGTGAACGCTGCCAGCACCACCCGGCGTACGGCGTCGTGGTCCTCGCGGCGCTCGGGCCCGATCTCCACGTCCACCGCGACCTCTTCCGATGATTTCTGTTGCGGGCAGGGGTCGAAGTGTCAAAGGCTGGCGGAAGCCATGTCCAGCGCGTTTCGAAGGAGCTCTGCATGTCGACCTCGACGTCCCTGTCCCTGGACGGCCTCCGATCGCGGCTCGAGGGCCGGGTGATCTCCCCGGACGACGGCGGCTACGACGCCGCGCGGATAGTCATGGCGGGCCATATCGACCGGCGTCCGGCGGCGATCGTCCGGCCGGCGGTCGACGCGGACGTCGCGGTCGCGATCGGCTTCGCCCGGGAGCACGGGCTCGCGCTTGCGGTCCGCAGCGGCGGGCACAGCGGGGCGGGCCACAGCACGTGCGACGGCGGGGTCGTCATCGACCTGCGCGACATGACCGACATCGAGATCGATGCCGACGCGCGCACTGCGTGGGTCGAGGCGGGCGTGACGGCGGCCGAGTTCACCGTCGCGGCCGCCAAGCACGGGCTGGCGGTCGGCTTCGGCGACACCGGCTCGGTGGGCCTCGGCGGCCTGACGCTCGGCGGGGGAGTCGGCTACCTCGCGCGCAAGCACGGCCTCACCATCGACCACCTGCTGGCGGCCGATGTCGTCACGGCGGACGGCGAGGTGCTGCGGGTCGACGAGTCGTCGCACCCGGACCTGTTCTGGGCGATCCGCGGTGGCGGCGGGAACTACGGAGTGGCGACGCGGTTCCGATTCCGGCTGCAGGAGGTCGACCAGGTGGTCGGCGGGATCCTCGTCCTTCCGGCGACGGCGGAGTCCGTTGCCGGCTTCATCGCCGCGGCGGAGGCCGCGCCGGTCGAGCTCACGACGATCGCCAATGTCATGAACTGCCCGCCGATGCCGTTCGTCGCCGAGGAGCACCACGGCAGCGTGGTGATCATGGCGATGATGTGCTGGGCCGGTGACGTCGAGGCGGGTACGTCGGCGATGGAGCCGTTCCGGGCATTGGCCCAGCCGCTGGCCGACATGGTCCGCCCGATGCCCTACCCGGAGATCTATCCGCCCGACGACCCCGACTACCGCCCGACCGCGGTGGCGAAGACGATGTTCATCGACTCGGTCGACCTCGACACCGCCCGACTCGTCGTCGACCGGCTCACCGCGTCCGACGCGATGCTGCGCGTTGCCCAGCTGCGGGTGCTCGGCGGAGCGGTGGCCGAGGTGCCGGCCGACGCGACGGCCTACGCGCACCGGGCCAGCCGGATCATGGTGAACGTCGCGGCGTTCTACGACGGCCCCGAGGACCAGCAGGTGCGTGCGGCGTGGGTCGACGAGATGTGCGCTGCGTTGAAGCAGAGCGACGACGGGGCGTACGTGAACTTCCTGGTCGACGAGGGCCCCGAGCGCATCCGCGCCGCCTATCCTGGCGCCACCTGGGACCGCTTGGCAGCCGTCAAGGCGACGTACGACCCGGAGAACGTGTTCCGGCTCAACCAGAACGTGCCGCCCACGGGCACCTGACCCTTCCGCTGCCCTTGCCGCGGGGTCCCAGCGGGTGTACTCCGGAAGAGGCACACCGTCGCGGGGGAGATCCGGCGGGTGCGAGGGGGATGCCATGGGGCGCGGGGGACGCTACCGAGCTGTGCTCGCGGCGATGGCGGTCGCGATCGCCCTGGCGCTGGCCGCGCCACCCCAGGGCGTCGCCGCGGAGGTCGTCTGCGACCCGACCCTCGCCGACGGCGGGCCGCCGGTCGTGGTCGGGTGCGACTACTCCGTGGCGGAGAAGTTCATCCGCAGCTGGGACCCGCGGGTGGGCTGGTCCGGTGTGCCGGACTTCTCGCCGGTCGAGGCGGCGCTGTCCCCGGACGTCGCCGGGCTGGCCGTCGTCGTCCGGCAAGGGGCTCCAGTCGACTTTCCAACCGACAGCAAGGAGGCCACGGGCGACGTGCACGTGCCGCTCACCATGGGTGTGACGATGCCGAACCTGGTGGACGAGAGCCGCTCTGACGCGGAAGCGCTGCTGGCGAAGTACGGGCTCGCCAACCTGACCTGGAAGCCGGCGGTTGCCACTCCCGATGCGGTCGTGATGTCGCAGTCACCGTCAGCGGACGCGCAGGTCGCCTTCGACGACCCGGTCGTCATCACGTTCGGCGACTTCGTGGTGGTGCCCAACGTCGTCGGCATGCTGGTCGAGAAGGCCCGGCGGACGCTCCAGGAGGAAGGTCTGCGGCTCGCCGCCGGGAGCGGGCCGGGTCGGGTGACGTCGCAGCAGCCGCCCGCGCAGCAGCTCGTCGAACGCAAGAGCACCGTCACGGTCACCTGGGTCGACGTGGAGACGTTCGTCGTGCCGAATATCGTCGGGTTCACGTCCGCGCAGGCCCGGCAGTCGGTCGAGCAGGCACGTCTGCGATACGCCGCACCGGCGGGCGTGGACCCCGACGACGAGGTCACCGGCCAGTCGCCGGCACCGGGCACGTCGGCCCGTCGTGGCGACATCGTGTCGGCGTCCTTCGAGCCGCGGCGGATCCGGGTCCCGAACCTCGTCGGCTTGGACGTCGCCGAAGCGCTGGAGCGCACGGACGATCGCGGACTGGTCCTCGACACCCAGGTGGACGAAGGCACCATCACCGGTCAGGCACCGGAAGCCGGCACCCGGGTGGCGGTGGGCACCACGGTCAGCGTCACCGTGGAGCTGGGGGTCACCGTCCCGAACCTGCTCGGCCTGTCGGTGCAGGAGGCGCGCAAGGTGGTCGACCGGGTGGGGCTGGAGCTCGACCTCTCGGACGGCAGCGGCACCGTGGTCGAGCAGGATCCGCGGGCCGGATCCACCGCGAAGGCAGGTGACCTCGTCCTTGTCAGCCTCTCGGCGCCGGTCCCACCGCCGTGGTGGCAGGGACCCGGCGGGGTCGCGGCAGTAGTCGGGGCGCTGCTCGCGGCCGGGGCCGGTCTGAGCGCGGTGAGACGGTGGCGCGCCCGGCGCTGGGTCCGGGGCCACGTCCGCCTGGTGCCGAGGCCGTCGAGCACGCCGCTCCCGGGTCAGCACCCCGCGCCGGGTGCGGCGCCGCACATCCGAGTCCGGGTCCGTTCGGGGCCGAGACCCCATGGCGAGTGAGGTGGCCGTGATGCCGAAGCAAGAGGTGCGACCGGTCCAGTCGGTCTGGGACGTGATCTTCGTCGACGACGAGCGGGGGCTCGAGGGGGCCAGCCAGGACGTCGGTGGCGCGCAGCTGCCCGAGCTGCTCCGGCGCGGCGTCTCGCACCCGCCCGGTGGGGTGGCGCCGCTGGTTCGCCGCCAGGTCGCCGGCGCGGCGCGGCACGCCCTGAAGCAGGAGCAGCTGATCGACGCCTTCTTGCGGGTGTGGACGACGTACGCCGACGTGCTCCAGGCCGCACGCCGCACCCGGGAGAACCCGGGGTCGACGGAGACGGTTCCGCTGGCCAAGGACACGCTGCGCTCGCAGCACCAGGTCGACGTCGAGGTCCTGCTCGACGAGAAGACGTTGACGACGATCCAGTTCGGGGTCGACCTCGAGCTGGTTGTGGAGGCTGCCCTGATCGTGGTCTCGGCCGGCAGGTTCGAGGAGCTCCGCGCCGGCAGGGCGACGGCGACCGGCACATTGCTGGTCGAGGGGAAGGCGGTCCTCACCAAGGAGCAGGACCTGGACCTGCCGTGGCTGCTGGACCAGGACCCCAAGTCCCACGTGGTCGAGCAGGAGATCCGCCTGCCCGGCCAGCCGGGGGTCGACTCGAGATCGAGCGCCTGACCCAGCGCGGCTGACAAGTGGCCCCGTCCGCGTCGGGTCCGGTGCGTGCTGGCCGGATCCGTCGGGCATCGAGCGCACCAGAGCGCTTTCGGAGCCGCCGGTCCGGCAGGAACGCACCGCCGTCGTGCCTGCAGCGGCGCCGCACATTGGCGGGGCTGCGGCGCAGTGGGTGCGCCGCAGCCCCGCCAACCGACCTGATCGAGCTAGGCGGCCAGCTCGAGGACCGGCTCCGCCTCGGGCACCACGTCCAGCTCGTCGCGGCGGATCAGCACCAGTGCCGTGACGATCCCGAGGGCGGCGACCACCACGCCGGCGGCGAACGCGGACGTGAAGCCGTCGACCAGCGCGACCGGCAACGCGGAACCGGAGGCAACCGCATTCTCCGTCTGCGTTGTCGCGATCGTGGACAGTGCCGCGATGCCGAGAGCGCCGCCGATCTGCTGCGAGGTGTTGAACAGGCCGGACGCGAGACCCGCCTCGGAGTTCCGGACGCCCGCCAGGGCGGCGATCGAGATCGGCACGAACGAGAAGCCGATCCCGACGCCGCTCAGCAGGAAGCCGGGCAGGAGGTCACCGACGTACGAGCCGTCGACCGAGACCTGCGTGAAGTACGTGAGGCCTGCGGTCAGGCTCACCATCCCGACCATCAGGACCGGCTTCACGCCGATGCGCGTGACGAGCTGCGCGGCCACCGTCGACCAGATGATCGCCGTGCCCGCCACCGCGAGGTAGGCGACGCCGGTCCGCATCGGCGAGTAGCCCAGCACCTGCTGCATGTACAGCGTCAGCATCAGGAACATCGAGAACAGCGCGGTGCCCAGGATGAAGCCGGCCACGTTCGCTCCGCTGACCGTGCGGGTGCGGAGGATGCCGAACCGCATCAGCGGCTCGGCCTGGCGGAGCTCCCAGGCGACGAAGCCGGCGAGCAGCGCCAGCGCCACCACGAAGAAGCCGACCGTCTGCCCGGCCAGCCAGCCTTCCTGCCCCGCCTGGGTGATCGCGTAGACCAGCGAGGCGAGCCCGGCCGTCACGAGAGCGGCACCGGTCGCGTCGAACTTCTGCACCGTGGCGTCCCGGCTCTCGGCGAGCAGGACGGGCGCCAGCACGAACGCGGCGACCCCCACCGGGATGTTGACGAAGAAGATCCACTCCCAGCTCAGTGCGTCGGTGAGGACCCCGCCGAGCAGGACGCCGGCCGCGGCACCGAAGCCGCCGACCGCTCCCCAGACCCCGAGCGCGATGTTGCGCTCGCTGTCCTTCGGCGAAGGTCGTCGACAGGATCGACAGCGCGGCCGGCGAGATCACCGCAGCCCCGAGGCCCTGCAGCGCCCGCGCCGCGATCAGCGACTGCTCCGACCAGGCCAGGCCGGCCAGCAGTGAGGCGGCGGTGAACACCACCACGCCCGCCAGGAAGATCCGCCGCCGCCCGAGGAGGTCGGCGGCCCGGCCGCCGAGCAGCAGCAGGCCGCCGAAGACGAGCGCGTAGGCGCTGATCACCCACTGGAGGTTCTCCTGGGAGAACCCGAGGTCGACCTGGATCGACGGCAGCGCGACGTTCACGACCGCGATGTCCAGGACGACCATGAACTGGACCGCGCTCAGCAGCGCCAGCGCCAACCACTTGCGTCGTTCCGAGGTCACCATCTCTGGTCCCTTTCCGTTCCAGTTTCGAGTAGTGCTTGCAAGTTAGCAGCGTCAACTTGTAATTACGCAAGCATTATCTTCGCAACAGCAAGTGGAAGCGCTAGACTGCGGGCATGCGAAGGGCCTACGACCAGTACTGTCCGATCGCCCACGCGCTCGATCTGGTGGGCGAGAGGTGGGCCCTGCTCGTCGTGCGCGAGCTGATGCGCGGCCCGAAGCGCTACACCGACCTCGCCGAGACCCTCGGGATCGGCACCAACATCCTGGCCGCGCGGCTGCGCGACCTCGAGGCCGGCGGCATCGTGACGAAGCGGACACTTCCGCCCCCGGCCGCCTCCCGCGTCTACGAGCTCACCGACTACGGCCGCGAGCTGAAGGCCGCCATGCGTGAGCTCGCGGTCTGGGGTGCGCGGTCACTCGGGCCGCCGACCGACGCCGACGGAGCTCTTCCCCGGCTGGCTCGAGAACGCCATCGACTCGGTGCTCGGCCCGATCGCGCCGCCCGGCCGGTTCGAGTTCCGGGTCGGGGACGAGATCGCCGCCCTCGTCGACGGACGAGACCCAGGCCGGTCCGATCGACGAGCCGGATGTCGTGGTCGAGGGCGACCCGGACGGCCTCTACTACATGTTCGTGGACCGCCGTCTCGACCGGGTCACGGTCCGGGGCGACCACGACCTGCTGCGACGGCTCCTCGACGTGGCCCCCACGCCGGTCCCGGAGCCGGTCGAGGCCTGACGCCCCGGTCCCGCTCGGGGATCGGCCTACCATCACGACGTGGCCCCGGAGCGAGTCGTCCGCAGGGTTCGCGTTGCCACGGGCGTCGAGCTTGTCGTACGTGGAGCACGGCGACCCGGCAGGCACGACGGTCCTGCTGCTGCATGCGTGGGCCGAGTCGCTGCGCTGCTTCGACCGGCTGATCCCGCTGCTGCCGCCGTCGCTCCACGTGCTGGCGGTCGACCAACGTGGCCACGGGGATGCCGACAAGCCGGCCGACGGATACGCGCTGACGTCGTTCGCGGCGGACGTCGAGGCCTTCATGGATGCGGTCGGATCGCATCCGCCGTGCTGGTGGGCTCCTCGAGCGGCGGCTACGTCGCCCAACAGGTGGCCGTCGACTTCCCCGACCGGGTGGCGGCGCTCGTCCTGGTCGGGTCCCCGCGCAGCCTGCGCGGCCGCCCGGCGTTCGCGGACGAGGTCGAGCGCCTCCGCGACCCCGTCGACCCGGCGTGGGTCCGGGAGTCCCTGACCTGGTTCCCGCTCCTCCACGACGTGCCCGACTGGTACGTCGACGCCCGCGTCGAGGACGGTCTGCGCCTGCCCGGCGCACGTGTGGCGCGACACCCTGACCGGGCTCTTCACGGCAGCCGCACCCAGCGAGTCGGGGACGATCACCGCGCCCACCCTCATCATCTGGGGTGACCAGGACGACCTGCTTCCACGACAGGACCAGGAGGCGATGGCCGCCGCCATCCCGGGCTCCCGTCTGGTCGTGTACGAGGACACCGGTCACGTGGTGCTGTGGGAGCAGCCGGAACGCGTTGCCGCCGACGTGACTGCCTTCATCGAAGGGTTGGGCCGATGAGCAGCCTTGAGCAGACGGCGTCGCACCGGTTGCGACCGATGTCGGGCCGGGACCCGGACGAGGATCATCGGTCGGCGACTCCTCTCGAGCTGCTGTACGACCTGACCTTCGTGGTGGCCGTTCGGGCAGGCCGCCGACCAGCTCGCGCACCAGCTGTCCGAGGGTCACGTCATGACGGGTCTGAGCGGCTTCGGCTTCGCCGTGTTCGGGGTCTGTTGGGCGTGGATCAACTTCTCCTGGTTCGCGTCGGCGTACGACACCGACGACTGGGCCTTCCGAGTCGCGACGATGGTGCAGATGGTCGGCGTGATCATCCGGCGCTGGGCTGCCGCCCGTCTTCCACTCCATCGAGGAGGGCGACGACGTCCTGGACAACGGCGTCTCGGTGATGGGCTACGTGATCATCCGGGTGGCGGTCATCTTCCTCTGGCTGCGCGCGGCCCGGCAGGACCCCGCACACCGCGCGCCTGCCACACGTACGCGATCACCATCGCCGTCGCCCAGCTCGGGTGGCGGCGCTCATCCTCGCTGAGGTCCCATGCAGGTGTTCTTCGTCCTTGGTGTGCCCCTCCTCCTCATCGAGCTGGCCGGGCCGCTCAGTGCCGAGCGCGGCAAGGGCGGGACACCGTGGAACGCTCAGCACATCGCCGAGCGGTACGGCCTGCTGGCGATCATCACCCTGGGCGAAGGGGTGATCGGCACCGTCGCCTCGTTGAGTGCCGTCGTCGAGACCCAAGGCTGGAGCTGGGACGCTGCACTGATCGTCGTCGCGGGGACCGGGCTGACCTTCGGCATGTGGTGGATCTACTTCACCATCCCGTCCGCCCAGGTCCTGCGCGTGCACCGCGAGCGCGCCCTGCCCTGGGGCTACGCCCACATGTTCGTCTTCGGCTCGATCGCTGCGACCGGTGCCGGGCTGCACGTCGGGGCGGACTACATCGGCCACGAGGCGCACATCAGCGCCACGGAGACGGTCCTGACCGTGGCGGTGCCGGTCGCGCTGTTCGTCCTCGCGACCTTCGCCCTGTTCACCTACCTCGTCCGCGCCTTCGACCCCTTCCACCTCGCGCTGTTCGTCGGCACGGGAGCGGTGCTGACGCTCGCCGTCGCCATGGCGTCCGCGGGCGTAGCGATGGCGGTCTGCCTGGTCGTCCTGATGCTCGCGCCGCTCGTGCTGGTGGTCGGCTACGAGACCGTCGGGCATCGCCACATGGCGACCGCGTTGGAGCAGGCCCTGGCCGAGTGACGAGGGCCCTCAGGGGCGGGTGAGCTCGGCGCGGACGCCGAGCAGCCGCACCGGCCGGCGGTCGGTGAACAGGTCGAGCGCCTCCAGGGCGGCCCGCTCGAGGTCGGCGCCGTCGGCACTGGGGTGCTCGAGCGGTCGGCCGTGGGTGCTGGTGAAGAACGGCGCGAACCGGACCTTCACCACGACGCGGACGGCCTGCCGTTGCTCGGCGACCAGGTCGGCGGCGACCCGGTGGGCCAGGAGGGCGACTTCACGACGTACGTCGTGCCAGTCGGCGAGATTCTCCTGGAAGGTCGACCTCCCGGCTGCGGCCGCGCGGGACGTAGGGCTCGCCGTCGACCCGGGAGGAGCCGCGGCCGTTGGCCAGCCGGACCAGCCACGGGCCGGTCGTCGGGCCGAACCGGGCGGCCATGGCGTCCGGGTCGGCGGCGGCCAGGTCGTTGACGGTGCCGATGCCGGCGTCGGCGAGCTTCGCGGCTGTCTTGCGGCCGATGCCCCACAGCGCGTCGGTCGGCCGGTCGCCGAGGACCTCGAACCAGTTCTCGTGGGTCAGCCGGAAGACGCCGGCCGGCTTGCCGAAGTCGGTGGCCAGCTTGGCCTGCAGGGTGTTCTGCCCGATGCCGACGGAGCAGTCCAGGCTGGTCGCCTCGCGGACCCGCTGCTGGATCTCGCGGGCGAGCGCCTCCGGGTCGTCGGTGTCGACGCCGAGGAACGCCTCGTCCCAGCCGAGCACCTCGACGACGGCGTCGAACGTGCGCAGCGTCGACATGACCTCGGCGGACGCCGCGTCGTAGGCGTCCTTGTCGACCGGCAGGAAGACGGCGTCCGGGATGCGGCGCGACGGCGGTCCGCAGCGGCACTCCGGAGTGCACGCCGTGGGCGCGGGCCTCGTAGGACGCCGTGGCCACGACGCCGCGCTTGGTCGGGTCGCCGTCACCGCCGACCACGACGGGGCGGCCGCGCAGCTCCGGGCGGCGGAGGACCTCGACGGCGGCGATGAACTGGTCGAGGTCGACGTGCAGGACCCAGCGCAGTGGGTCAGGCCTCCGTGAGCGCTGAGGGCTCCGCCGGCGCCGTCTCGTCGGCCGTCGGGCGGGTAAGGGCCTCGCAGTCCGCGATGACGTCGGCCAGCAGCTGTGCGGAGCAGGCCGTCCGCGTCGGGAATGCAGGCCTCGGCGATCCCATGGACCGCGATCCGGACCGAGTTCGGGGCGGCGTGGCGCCGGAAGCCGCCGGACGAGACACCTGCCTCGCGGACGAACGACCGGGCCCAGGTCGCGGCCGCCGGGGCGGCGTCGAGGGCCTCGCGGCTGTGCTGCTCGAGTCGTGCCGGCCGGCCGGCCGTCGAGCACGGCGAGCACGCTGTCGGCGGTCAGCACGGAAACGGCCAGTGCGTTCTGCCGCTCGGCGGCAGGCGACGGGCAGCGCGGTGGTGGCGGCGCGGAGCGCGATCCGCGCGTCCATCCGGACGTCGTCGCTGGTCAGGCCCACCACGGAGGGGATCAGGACCGCGAGCTCGTGCCGGTGGCCGTCGGAGGTGCAGTCGTTGACCAGCCGGGCCAGCTCGCCGAGCAGGGGGTGGGTGCACCGGGGGTGGTCGCTCCAGCGCTCGCCCGCCAGTACGGAGGCCATCTCCATGAAGCAGGCGCCCTTGCGGCTGTTGCGATGCCTCCCGCGGGACAGCATCGGCATGGCGTCTGGCGCTGAGGTCGAAGGACCGGTCATGGGCACCCCCACGTCGCGTTCGGGCTCTCGAGCCAGTCTGCCCCTCGGCGGGCGATTTCGACAGACCCTTATCCACGGCTCGGCAGTAGCCTCGAAGCCGGCGTCGGTGCTCGTCCGTGCGGAGGGGGGACCATGCGCATCACGGCCAAGCCTGCTCGCGTCGGTCCGGGTGATCGAGCCCGGCGCGACGCCTCGACCGGCCACCGATGTCCCGCCGCCACCCGGCACCGACGTCCCCACGCCACCCGCCGTCGGGGCCCCGCGCGAATGCCCCCTTCAAGGTCGTCCGCACCGCCCGCCGTCGAGGCTGCAGCGCCACCGCCGGTCGGCTCGTACACCGCCCCCCCACCGCCGGCGGTAAGCCTGCGCCGCCATGGCTGGTGGCGCTCGCCGCCGTCGTGGTGGTGGGCGGGATCGCGGCGGCGATCGTCCTCGGCACATCCGACTCGGACCCCGGGTCGATCGGCACGCCGCCGGTGAGCAGCCCACCGACGGCAACGTCGACCGGAACCGTCCCGACCGGCTCCGGCACGCCGTCGGTGACCGGCACCCCCACCGCGACCGGCACCCCGTCTGCGACCAGCACGCCGTCGCCCACCGGCACCTCGACGCAGCCGCCCCCCGAGGAGTCCGACTCGGGACTCTTCACGGCGACCGTGCTCGTCGCCGTCGCGGTCGTCGTGATCGCGCTCCTCGTCGCAGCCGCCCTGATCCGGCGCCGCACCAGCCCGTCGCCGCTCCGGCAGCCGGTGCGGCGGTCCGGCACCGGCGCAGCTCCGGGCCCGGACGGTCCGAGAGCGTCCCTGGGCATGCCGGACGTGCTCGTGCTGACCGCGGCGACGACGGCAGAGGACCAGCGGTTGCGCGACCGCCTGGCCCAGGAGACCAGTGCGATCTTCGCGAACCTGCAGCTCGCCTGCAGCTTCCACCCGGCGAACGACTGGCTCTTCAAGGGTGCGAGGCTGACCGTCGTCCTGGCGCGCGCCGACGGCCTGGCGGCACCGGCACCGATCGCCTACTCGCTGCGGCCGCTGTCCGAGCAGGACGGCACCGCGCGGGAGAACAACGTCGAGATCGGTGCCGACGTCAAGTTCGTCACGGCGAAGATCGGCGAGAAGTCCACCCGCGGCGGAGAGGTCTTCGTGCGCGGCTACGGCCTGCAGGAGTCGACGTCCTACTGGGAGTTCACGCCGACCCGAGCCCGCCCGTTGGAAGGCTCGTTCTGGCTCTGGCTCATCGCCAAGGCACCGGTCGAGACGGACCTGGCCATCACCGCCTCGCTGCAGGTCCAGGTGTCGCCGAGGCGGTGGTGGTCCAAGGCCGGGCGCCCGCCGGTGGAAGGGCTCGGCAGCGTCGGGATCGTGCTGCGCCTGCAGGACGGGCAGCCCTACCGGACCGATCTCGTGGACGAGGGTGTGCTGGGCCGCCGTTCCGACGGCGGGTGAGGAGTCGGGCTAGGCAGCAGTCGTGGTCCGCGACCGGCTGGCCGCCTTCGACCGCGCGTCGAGGTGCTTGACGACGTACTCGGCGTCCCGTCCGGCGCCGCCGACGAGCATCGAGGAGAACGCGTACTGGAACGCCAGGCCGACGAAGTAGAGACCGGGCGCAGTGTCCACGACCCCGCGTCGCTCCATCGGCCAGCCGTCGTCGCCGGTGATCGGCAGGTCGATCCAGGAGAAGTCCTGCTGGAACCCGGTGCACCACACGACGTTCGTCACGTCGAGGACGCGGTCGTCGTCCAGCATCGGCTTGCCGTCCTTGGTCCCGACGGTGCGGGCCGGCGTCATCTCGACGCCGACGCGGGCGAGGTCGTCCTTCTTCACCCGGATCAGCGGGCCGCCGTGCGCGCGGATCTCCGGGCGGATCTTGGGCCCGATCGGGGTCCGCATGGTCAGCACGTGCTGGGCCAGGAAGAACAGCACGGGGAACGCAACCTTCGCGGACCGCTTCTCGAGGCGGAACGGGATCTGCCCGTGGATCGGGCCGCTGAGCACCACCGGGTGCCCCTCCGTGCCGGCCTCGAAGGCGATGTCGCCGCCCGAGTGTGACGCCCCGACCACCAGCACGCCGCCGGGCCGCAGCTGGGACGGGCGCTTGTAGTCGCTGGAGTGCAGCTGGCGGATCCCCGGGTCCAGCTCGCCGGCGAAGGCGGGCACCTTGGGCGTACGTCCGAAGGTTCCTGTCGCCACCACCACGTTGTCGCAGGTGTACGACGAGCCGTCGGTGCACATCACCGTGTAGCGCTCGCCCTCGCGGCGCACGGTGCTCACCCGCACCCCGCCGCGGACCGGCAGCTCGAAGCGCTCCTGGTAGGTCTCGAGGAAGTCGGCCATCTCGTCCTTGGTCGGGTACGAGGAGCGCGGAGCCGGGAACTTCATGCCGGGCAGCGCCGCCGCCCGCGCCGGGCTGTAGAGCCGCAGCGAGTCCCAGTGGCAGCGCCAGTTGTCGCCGACCCGCTCGTAGGCGTCCAGGATGACGAACTCGTGTCCCCGCTTCGCGAGGTGGTGGCCGGCCGAGAGCCCGGCCTGCCCGCCGCCGATGACGACCGTCTCGATGTCCGTCGCGCCGCTGACCGTGTCCATGGCTGGACCTCCTTCTCGTCTGGTCGCGACGCTAGGCCGCTGCCGGTGCCGGCGGCTTCCGCCGAACCACCCAACCTGCCGCGGCGGCCGGCATGGGTATTTCTGCGCAGGCGCGGTCGCCGTCAGACCAGGTCGTGCTCGTAGGCGTAGGCGGTGGCGGCAGACCGTGACGACAGCCCGAGCTTGGCGAAGATGTTGCTGATGTGGCGGGCGACCGTCCGCTCGCTCAGCACCAGATGGGCGGCGATGGCGTGGTTCGTCCGGCCGGTCGCGACGAGCCGCAGCACCTCGAGCTCGCGCGGGCTGAGGCCGCCCGCCTGACCGTTGCGACTCGGGGTCGAGGCGAGCCGGTCCAGCAGCTCGACGTCGGGTGTGGCGCCGAGCGCGGCGAACGCCCGCCGGGCGCCGTCCAGCTCGAGCTGTGCGGTGTCGTCGTCGCCGAGCTGTTGCCGCGCCAGGCCGATGACGACCCTGGTGCGTGCCCCGTCGTAGCGCGCCTGCAGCGCACGCCAGGTGTCCGCCGCCTCGTGCAGCGACTCCAGGGCGCCCCGCGGGTCGCCCTCGGCGAGCAGCACCGCCCCCCGGGCGTGCGCGGCGATGGCATCGAGCAGCGGTGCCTCGAGGTCCGCGGCGGTGGCGGCCAGCTCGTCGGCCGCGGCCCGGGCGGCACCGACGTCGCCGCTGGCGAGCACGATCTCGACGTACGCGGAAAGGACCCGCGCCCGGGCCAGCCGGTCGGTCACCTCGTCGGCCGCGCTGCGGATCGCGGCGGTCGCCGCGTCGGTCCGGCCCTGCGCGAGGCGCAGCAGCGCCAGGCCGGGCTGCGGGTAGTGGCCGCACTCGCTCGCCTGGCGGTAGGCGGCCTCGGCCTCGTCCGTCTCGCCGCGCAGCCGGTGGAGCTCGGCCGAGCTGGTACATCGCCTTGCCGAGGGCCGGCTGCACGGTCGGGGTGGACAGCCGCTGGCAGGCCAGCCGCGCCTCGTGCATCGCGTCGGGCCACTCGCCGGACTGCAGCATCACCTCGGAGCGGTGCACCAGGCACAGGCCGCGGTAGGGGACGAGCTCGGGCTGGCTGGCGCACCAGTCGCTGAGCGCTGCCGTCCACTCGTGCGCCCGGCGCAGGTCGTAGATCTCGTGGCAGGTCTCGATGACGGCGCAGTAGAGCATCCCGCTCGCGATCGGCCCGACCTCGCCAGCCGCGATCGCGGTCATCACCTCGTCGAGCAGCGCGATGCCGGCCGCCCGGTCGCCGCGCGCCACCAGGGCCTGACCCTGCCCGTGCCGGGACATCGCGATCAGGTCGGGCTCGGCGAAGCGTTCGCCGATGGCGGCGGCCTGCGTGAAGATCGCGTACGCGGCGGCGGCACCGCCCTCGTACAGGGTGGCGACTCCGGACGGAATCATCAGGATACCCGCGCTCAGGGCCGTCGAGCTTGTTCTCCTCGACCAGCCGGTGAGCCCGCGCGACCCAGCCTCCGCCGCGGGCGGCCTCACCGCGGAAGATCAGGGCGAGGGCCGAGCCAGAAGCCGCACCGTGCGGCGCGGGACGGGTCGCCGCGGCGCAGATGCTCCTGGTGGGCCTTCTCCAGGGCAGCCGCGCTGTCGTCGTCGCGGCCGGCCAGGTAGGCCGCGACCGCGAGCAGCTCGAGGTCGTCGGCGTCGAGGGGCGTCAGCTCGGCCGCTGCCGTGAGCTCGTCGGACGCAGTGGCCCACGCCTTCCGCTCATAGGCGTCGCGGCCTCGGTCGAGTGCGGTGTCCGTCGTCGTCGCCTCCTTCACCCGGGAGAATCCGCTCCTCCCGGACTGGCGTCAACATCGCCCGAGCACGGTGACTAGGACGGGCCGGCTGTTTCTGGGCTGGTAGCGGGAGTGCTCGGCGGGGTGGCGGAGCCGGACGCCGTGCCGGTCGGCGTGGCAGGGGTGGACGTCAACGAGGGTGTCGGCGTCGTGGTCGTGGCGGTCGGGGTGGGTGTCCGGCTCGGCTTGTTGGTCTGGGTCGGCGAGGGAGTCGGGCTCGGCGTGGTCGTCTGCGCCGGGATGACCACGACCTCGGGCGGAGGCGGCGGGCGGACCAGGAGGTAGACGACCAGGATCACGACGAAGAAGGCGGCCAGCGCCCAGGTGCTCGGCCGGATCCGGCGGATCGCGTTCACTGCTGGCCGCTGGGCTCGTCGGTGTTCACCATCGGCGCGACGATGATGCCTTCGCGGCGCAGGGCGTCGGCGATCCGGGCCCGCATCATCCGGCCGACCTCGAACTGCTTGCCCGGCAGCGTCCGCGCCACGATCCGGATGTTGAGCGTGTCGACCTCGATGCTCTCCACGCCCATCACGGTGGGGGCGTCGAGGAGCAGCGGTCGCAGCTCGTCGTCGGCGTACGCCGCGGTGCCCACGTCCTGCAGGATCGCCGTCACGACGCTGACCTCGGCGGTGCTGGGGACCGGCACGTCGATCACGGCGCGCGCCCAGTCGCGGGACAGGTTGGTCGCCTGCACGATCTGGCCGTTGGGCGTGATCACGACCTCGCCGTTGACGGTGCGCACCTGGGTGACCCGCAGGGTGACGTCCTCGACGGTTCCCTGCACCGGCGCACCGATGCCGACGACCGAGAGCCGTACGACGTCGCCGTACCCGTACTGCCTCTCAGTGATGACGAAGAAGCCGGACAGCACGTCCTGCACAAGACGCTGCGCGCCGAAGCCGAGGGCGACGCCGACCACCGCGGCCGGCGCCACCAGGCTGCCCGTCGGGACACCGAGCCGCTGCACCACCAGCACGCCTGCGACGACGTAGATCGCCACGACGATGCTCCACGTGACGACCTGGGTCAGGGCGTGCCGGTGCTTGGCGGCCTCCGAGCGGACCAGCGCGTCGGAGTCCTGCACGTTGGCGTCGATGCGGCCGGTGGTCGTCTCACCGATCCAGCGCACGCCTCGGGCCACCAGGATGGCGCCGGAGAGGATGAGCAGGATCTCCAGCCCGCTGCCGCGCAGCCACGTCTGCACGTCGGTCAGGGGCTGGACCGCGGTGATCACGGCACCCATAGTGCTCCTCCGCCCCCTTCGGACCGAACTGCGATACCTGACGGAGACGGCAGTGACATCTGCCGTTCACGGCGGCCAGTGACCTGCATCACCTCGCACGCTCGCTACGGTGCATGTGACCGAGACGACACCAGCAGGGACGGTCAATCGTGATCTCGGTGTCGAGACTTGATGTGTCGGCCGAAGCCTCGGCCGGCACCGTCTCACCTGACAGGGCTTTCATGAGTGCCATCCGAACCACCATCACGACGTGGCGGTCCACCGCGGATCGCCATCGCGTCGAGCGCCGCTCGCAGCGCCAGCTGGAGCGGGAGCTCGCGGAGTACCGCACCGTCTCCGAGCGCCGGGAACTCGACGCGATGCTCTCAAGGCACACCGCGGAGGAGATTGCTCCCATCGAGCAGATCCTCAACCGGCAGGCCCGTGCGAGGGTTCTCGCCTCCAACCGCTGACGCAGCACCAGGGGGAATGACATGGACCGGCCGCGAACCCGAGGGGTTCGCGGCCGGTCTTCGTGTGAGGCAAGCTCGACGCGTGGGAGGCCGGGTGGCCGACCCCTCGGTCTGAGCGGCGTGGCACGCTGCGCTGGTGAGCACTGACGGCGTACGCGACGAGTGGCCGACCGTGGCCGAGCTGGCGGCCGAGGAGGTCGACCTGCAGCTGGACCGCTTCGACAACGACGACGCGTGGCGGCTGGGCGTCGCGCTGGTCGAGGAGGCTCGGCGGCGCTCACTCGCAGTCGTCGTCGACATCAGCCGCGGCGGGCAGCAGCTCTTCCACGCCGCGCTGCCCGGGACGGCGCCGGACAACGACGCCTGGGTGGTCCGCAAGGCCCGGGTCGTGACGCGGTTCGGCCACAGCTCGCTCTACATGGGGCAGGTCTGTCGTGACGGCGGGACGACGCTGACCGAGAAGTACGGCCTGCCGTCCGAGGAGTACGCGGCGCACGGTGGGGCGTTCCCGCTGGTCGTCCGCGACGTCGGGCCGGTGGGGGTCGTCACGGTGTCGGGGCTGCCGCAGCTGGAGGACCACCGGCTGGTGGTGGCGGTGCTGTGCGACTTCCTCTCGACAGAGATCAGCGCCGGATGAGCGGCAGCCCGAAGGCCGGGAACAGGGTCGGGTCCATGAATGCCACGAAGCCGGAGACGAGCGGGCCGCGGAGAGTCAGCAGGTTGATGCTGTGAGCGGCCCACTCACCGTCGGTCTCGAGGTAAAGCGCGAAGCCGGGCCGGTCGTTCCCGGTGACCGAGGTGCCGCGCCAGTGCTGGGCGCCGTCCAGCGGGCGGCCGCGCAGGAACGTCACCACGGCGTCGCGGCCGCGGAACCAGGCGGCGTACGGCGGCATGCTCAGCTCGACGTCCTCGGCGAGCAACCCGACGAGCGCGTCGATGTCGGCCCGCTCCCAGGCGGTGACGAAGCGCGCCACGATCTCGCGGGTGGCGGCGGGCGACGACTGGTGCGCCTGCTCGTCATCGCGGGGCAGCGCGTCGAGGGTCTTGTGCGCCCGCTGCAGCGCGCTGTTGACCGACGCCTGGGTGCTGGCCAGTGCCTCGGCGGTCTCCTGGGCACTGAACGCGAGGACGTCGCGCAGCAGCAGGACCGCACGCTGCCGCGCCGGCAGGTGCTGCAGCGCCGCGACGAAGGCGAGCTCCACGTCCTCCTTCTGCTCCACCCGGTCGGCAGGTGACAGGTCCGACGCGGCGGTGGGGAACGGCGTCAGCCAGGGCTGGTCGAGCAGCCTGCCGCCGATCTCGTCGTGCGGGTCGGCGGGCGGGCCGAAGTCGACGGGGAGCACCCGGCGCTCGCGGCGCTCGAGCAGCCGCCGGCAGGCGTTGGTGGCGATGGTGAACAGCCAGGTGCGCAGCGAGCTGCGGCCCTCGAAGCTGTCGAAGCTCCGCCAGGCGCGCAGCAGCGCGTCCTGAAGCGCGTCCTCGGCGTCGTGCAGCGATCCCGTCATCCGGTAGCAGTGCGCCAGCAGGGCAGCCCGGTGCGGCGTCACCAGCTCGGTGAACCGGGCGTCCCCCTGCAGGCCGGCGGCCGTGGTCACGAGACCCAGAATGCCGCCTGAACGATGCTGCCGCTCGAGGCTGCACGACCGGTGCGGTCACGGCGCCCCACCGTGGTACGAGCCGACCTCGTCGAGCTCGACCCGGACCGGCGGCTCGTCGCACCGGTCGATGAGACCGGCCTGGAACTCCTGGAACGCCGCCACGCCGCTCAGCGGGAACGGTTCCTCGTAGGACGCCAGGTGGACGAAGGTCACGCCGTCGTCCTGGCGGTACGTCGCGTACCGGAAGCCCTCCGGCCGGAGGTCGGCCAGCGCGGCATAGACGGCCTCGACGTAGGCGACGTTCTCCTCGACCCGGTCCGGCCGGACCCGGTAGCGGACCATCACCCGGGTGGTGGTTGGTGAGGTGTGCATGTCAGGTCTCCCGCGGGTACGCCGGGCAGAGTTGCCCGGTCCTTGGCTCTGATCCGGCTCGTGCCGTGAATTCATCGCTCTCCGGTCCGGGCCGCGGGTCTACGGTCGGGTCATGGCTGGTGCCGCGACCCCGCCCCAGAGCATCCGGTTCTGCCGGGCGCCCGACGGGGTGCGGATCGCCTATGCCGTCCACGGCACCGGGCCGCCGTTGCTGGTCTCGACCTGCTGGCTCAGCCACCTGCAGTTCGACTGGGAGAGCCCGGTCTGGCAGCACTTCCTGCGCGATCTCGGCCGCTTCGCCACCGTCATCAGGTACGACGAGCGCGGCCATGGGCTCTCCGACTGGGAGGTTGACGACCACTCGTTGGAGGCGCGGATCGGCGACCTGGAGGCGGTCGCGGACGGCGCCGGGTTCGACCGATTCGCCTTGATGGCGATGTCGCAGGGCGGCCCGCCATCGATCGAGTACGCCGTCCGCCACCCTGAGCGCCTGACCCGGTTGATCTTCTACGGGAGCTCTGCCGCTCTCCTGCACGACCCGACGCCGCAGGAGCGAGAGCTCTACGACATGTTCGACCAGATGGTGCGGATCGGCTACGGCCGCGAGGACTCGGTGTTCCGTCGCGTCTTCACCTCCCTGATGATCCCCGGCGCCACCGAGGAGCAGATGCGCTGGCTCGACGACCTGCAGCGCGTCGCGACCTCGGCCGAGAACGCCTACGCCGCGCGCCTGGGACGGGCCCAGGCCGACACCCGCCACCTGCTGGCTCGTCTCGATCTCCCCACGCTGGTCCTGCACAGCCGCGGGGACCAGGCGACCGACTTCAAGAAGGGCCGGTACCTCGCGGCCACCATCCCCGGCGCGCGGCTCGTGACCCTGGAGAGCAACAACCACATCGTGCTCGGTGACGAGGCCGCCTGGCCGGTCTTCGTCCGCGAGGTCGAGGCGTTCCTCGCCCCGGACCGGCACGGCCGGGTCAGCCGGCCGGTACGAGCGGGTCGGCCGCGTCCTTGTCGGACCGCGAGCGGGAGGTGCTGACGCTGGCCGCGCAGGGCCTGAGCAACGACGAGATCGCCGCCGACCTGCACCTCAGCGTGCGCACCGTCGAGCGCCACCTGCACAACAGCTACGCCAAGCTGGGCGTCAGCGGCCGCTCGGCGCGTACGGCCGCAGTCTCCCGGCTGCTCGCCCCACACTGAGCCGGCGGCTACGTAGTCCTACGTAGCGACTGCCGTCAGGGCGGGCCAGAGATGCGTGCCCGCACCGATGCCGGCACCTGCCGCTGATTCCTACCTTCAGGTCATCGCTCCCCACCACCTGAAGGACTCCACCGATGCGGCTCACGGCCTCCGGTCCGACCGACCACGACGTGATCGTGGTCGGCGCCCGGGCAGCCGGCGCCGCGACGGCCATGCTGCTGGCGCGCGCCGGCCACGACGTCCTCGTCGTCGACCGCGCGCAGCTGCCCAGCGACACCGTCTCGACGCACTCACTGGTCCGCGGCGGCGTCGTGCAGCTCTCCCGATGGGGCCTGCTCGACGCGGTCCTCGACAGCGGTGCGCCCGCGGTCCGCTCGGTCCTGTTCCAGCAGTACGGCGAGGACGCCCCGCCGCCGCTGCGGCTGCCGGTCAAGGCCAAGGCCGGGGTCGACATGATGCTGGCGCCCCGCCGCTACGTCCTCGACGAGATCCTCGCCGACGCCGCGGTCCGCGCCGGCGCCCTGTTGCTCACCGGCACGACGGTCTCCGACGTCGTACGCACCGGACGGCCGGGTCGAGGGGGTCGTCGTCCGCGAGACCGACGGGACGGTGCGGCGGCTCACCGCCGGGCTGGTCGTCGGCGCCGACGGCGTCCGGTCCCGGACGGCGGAGCTGTTCGGAGCGCCGGTCAGGGAGTCGTACGAGCCGAGCGGCACCTGCCTCTACACGTACGTCGGCGGCGTGCCGTGGGACGGCTTCGAGTTCCACCTCGGTGAGCGGGCCTTCGCCGGCGTGTTCCCCACGCACCACGGCGAGGCCGCCGTCTGGCTGATCCGGCCGACCGAGCTCCTCGCACCCGTGCTCGAGGCCGGCGCCGACCGCACGGACGCCTGGCTGCAGGCGCTGGCAGCCGCGGCGCCCGACCTCGCCGACCGGGTCCGCCCGGGAGTCGTCACCGCGCCGGTCCGGGGCTCGGTCGGCCTGCCGAACCACCTGCGCCAGGCCGCCGGGCCGGGCTGGGCCCTGGTGGGCGACGCGGGCTACCACCGCGACCCGATCACCGGCCACGGGCTGACCGACGCGTTCCGCGACGCCGAGCTGCTGGCCGAGGCGGCCGACCTGGCGCTGCGGCACCCGGACGACGAGGCCGCTGCCCTGTCGGCGTACCAGCGCCAGCGCGACGCGGCCGTCCGCGAGACGTTCCGGCTGACCCTCGCCATGGCCCGCTTCCCCGCGCCGGCGCGGTTCGCCGAGCTGCAGGCCGAGCTCAGCCGCGCCCTCGACGTCGAGGCCAGCCAGCTCGCCGCCCGCCCCGCCCCGGCCTTCGCCGTACCCGTCTGCTGACCACCCACCACCACCCATCACCACCAACAGAAAGGCACCACCACCATGTCCATCACCGCAACGCACCTCAACGGCGTCGACACCGCGACGCTCTTCGCCACCATCGACGCGGTCCGCCAGCAGCCCGAGGCGGCCAAGTTCCAGTTCCGCACCAGCAGCGAGTGGGTCTCCGGCGTCCACTCCCGCGGCACCTTCCCCGGCTTCTTCGGCGCCGGCCAGGAGCACCAGCACGCGACGACCACGGTGATCGACGCCGACCACCCGGCCGTGCTCGTCGGCACCGACCAGGGCCCGACGCCGGCCGAGCTGCTGCTCAACGCGCTGGCGTCCTGCCTGATGGCAGGGCTGGGCAACATCGCCTCGGCCCGTGGCGTCGAGCTGCACGGCGTGCGCTGCCGGGTCGAGGGCGACGTCGACCTGCGCGGCATCCTCGGCATCGACACGGGTGTCCGCAACGGCTTCGACGACATCCGGGTCACCTTCGAGGTCGACGGCGACGCCGACGCCGAGGTGCTCGAGTCCCTCGTCCGGCAGTCGCAGGCGCGGTCCGCGGTCTACGACGTGCTCACCCACGGCACGAAGGTCACCGTGCAGGTCGCGCACGGCTGAGCCGGTCCCGGAGACCGGTCGCGCGGGCTGCGGGGCGGCCGACCGCCTCGACGAGAGCCTCGGGCGACCCGACCACCCGGACGTGGTCGGTCGCCCGGGTCACCGCGGTGTAGAGCGTCTCGCGGGTGCCCAGCGGCGACCCGGCGGGCGGGAGCAGCACGGAGATCCGCGCGAACTGGCTGCCCTGGCTGCGGTGCACGGTCATCGCGTGCAGCGGCCGCACGGCGCCGAGCCGCACCAGCGACACCGGGATCGGCGTGCCGCCGCGGCCGAACACCGCCACGAGCCCGCCCTCGCCGTCGTCGACCACGACGCCGGTGTCGCCGTTGTACAGCCCGATCTCGTAGTCGTTCGCCGTGACCAGCAGCGGCTCGCCGGCGTACCTCCCGTCCGCCCGTGGGACCACCGGTCGCTCGTCGGCGATCCACCGCGCCGCGAGCGCGCCCCAGTGCTGCACGCCGCGCGGTCCGCGGCGGTGAGCGCAGAGCAGCCGGTGCCGGTCCAGCGCCTCGAGGGCGGCGACCCGGTCACCGCGCTCGGCCGCCTCGAGCAGCGCGGTGCCGCTGACGACGAGGTCGGCGCGTACGCCGTCGAGCTGGTCGGCCGTGAGCGGCGCGTCGTCGGCGACCTCGACCAGCTCCACCTCGGGGGTGTCCGCCGACCGCAGCACGTCGAGCGCGTCGTCACCGCGACCGTCCTGCACGGCTGCGGCGAGCAGCGCGATGCCGCTGGTCGCCGGGAACCGCCGGTTGGTCGACAGGGCCGCGACGGCGACGCCGGACTGCGCGTCGACCAGGTCGCCCAGGACGGCGCCCGCCTCGACCGACGCGAGCTGGTCGGGGTCGCCGACCAGCACCAGCCGGGTGGATGGCCGCAGTGCCTCGAGCAGCCGCGCCATCATCGTCAGCGACACCATCGACGCCTCGTCGACCACCACCACCTCGACCGGCAGCCGGTTGGTGCGGTCGTGCCGGAACCGGCTGCGCGCCTCGGGGCGCCAGCCGAGCAGCCGGTGCAGCGTCGTCGCGGGCAGGTCGCCGAGCCGCGCTCGGTCCGCCGGCGTCAACGTGGCCGTCGACGTGCGCACCGCCTCCTCCAGCCGGGCCGCGGCCTTGCCGGTCGGTGCGGCCAGCGCGATGCGCCAGTCCGGGTGCTGCTCGCGCAGCAGCGCCAGCAGCCGGCTCACCGTGGTGGTCTTGCCGGTGCCGGGTCCACCGGCGAGCACGCTCACCCGCGACAGTGCGCAGCTCGTCGGCCGCCAGCCGCTGGTCGTCGTCGACGCCTGCGTCGAACAACCGGTCCAGCCCGGCGGTCAGGACAGCCTCGTCGAGGTCGGCCGGGCCGGGTCGCCGACCGCCCCAGCAGCTCACCCGCGACCTGCTCCTCCTGGTCCCAGTACCTCGCCAGCCAGACGCGCGTGCCGGCCATCCGCAGCGGTCCACCGACCAGCGGGCTGGCGGCGCACCGCGCGACCCAGTCGTCCGGCCAGTCCAGCGCCACGTCGACCACCGGGCCCTCGGCCTCGTCGTCGACGTCCGGGCTGGTGGTCTCCTCCGCGGTGGCGAGGTCGAGCACCACCGAGCCGTGCCGGGTCGACCGCACCACCAGCGCGGCCGCGAGCAGCACCGCGTCGTCGGTCTCGCCGCCGATCGCCCCGAGCCGGCGCGCCACGTGCACGTCGGCGGCCGACAGGATCCCGGCCCGGTTGAACGCCGCGAGCAGCCCGTCGCGCCGCAGCGCGAGTGATGCGTCGTGGGTCGCGGTCACGACTTGCCCGCCAGCAGGTCGGACAGCCCGGTGACCAGGCCGGTCGGCGGCCGCCACCCGAACACCCCGGGCGCCGCGCCGTCCGCGTCCACCACGCCCGGCCCGGACATGCCGCGCAGGAAGAGGTAGAGGCAGCCGCCGAGGTGCACGTCCGGGTCGTACGCCGGGCTGCCGCCACCGCAGGTAGCGGTGCAGCGCCACGGCGTAGAGCAGCGCCTGCAGCGGGTAGTGCGCCTCGATCATCGCGGTCTCCAGCGCGGCCGCCCGGTAGTGCCAGGCGGTCAGCGGCTCGTCGTACCCACCGAGCCTGTTGGTCTTGTAGTCGACGACGAGGTAGCGCGGGTCGGCGCGATCGCCCACCCGCAGCACGGCGTCGATGCTGCCGGTGAGGTAGCCGCGCAGCGGCACGTCCGGCAGGCCGGCCAGCGCCTCGGCGTACGACGACAGCAGCCCGGTCGGGACGTGCGCCCGCCACAGCGGCACCAGGTCGGCGAGGACCACCCGAGCCGTGGTCGCCTCGTCGCCGCCGGCCAGCGGCAGCTCGAAGTCGAGCTCGGGCAGGCGGTCGGAGGACGGTACGTCGCGCAAGGGCCGCCCCGCCGGCCTGCTCGCCCAGCGGGGTGCCCAGCGCGGCGAGGAGCCCGGCGGTCAGCGCTGCGGCGTCGAGGTCGGGCGCGAAGCGGGCCACCTGGGCCGCGACGACGGCGGCCACCGCAGTCTCGTCGGCCGGGTCGTCGACCTGCTCGAGCACCGTGTGCACCAGCGTGCCGAAGGCGGCGCCGCCGGGGATCGCGTCCCACGCCGACGGGACGGCGCGCAGGCCGCTGTCACCTGCAGCCCGACGACGCCGGGACCTCCTCGAGGTCGGTCTCGTCGTCCTTCTGGGCGACCTCCGGCTCGCTGCCCAGCCGCTGCTCGTGCGCGGCCGGAGGTGAGCGCGCTGTAGGAGGTGCGCCGCCAGCCGGTGTCCAGGACGCGGGTGAAGGTGGCGAGCTGCAGTGCCGGGGCCCGCGAGAGGGCGGGTGCCCACACCTCCGGCGGTCGCTCCAGGATGACGTCGATGCCGAGCCCGCCGTCGCTGCGGTCGGCCCGCGCCCGGAACGCGGCCAACGCCGCCGCGTCGGTCGGCACGTTGATCGACAGCGGCGCGACGGCACCCGGGTCGTCGTGCAGCAGCAGCCGGTGCAGCGGCGAGGTCGGGCGTGTTGGTGGACGGCGCCCACCAGACCAGGAGGTGCGACTGCGCGCGGGTCAGCGCGACGTAGGTCAGCCGCAGCTCGTCGTCGGTCTCCTCCTGCTTGTGCTTGCTGACGTGCGCGGCCCAGTCGGGGCTCCCGGGCCGCCGACGTCACGGACCCGGTGGTCGTGCTCGTCGTGGAAGACGGCGGTGGCCGGCTCGCGGCCGCCCCAGTTGTCCCACGCGAACGGCACCATCACGACAGGGAACTCCAGCCCCTTGCTGGTGTGCACGGTGATGACCTGCACCGCGGCCGCGTCGGTCTCCAGCCGGCGGCTGCGCTCCTGCCCGCCCTCGCGCGCTGCCTCCTCGCGCCGGCGGCGCAGCCACACCAGCAGCGCGGTCAGGCCGAGCTGCCCCTCGAGCGCCGCCTCGTGCATCACCTGCGCGATGTGCCGCAGGTCGGTCAGCAGCCGCTCGCCGCCGACCTGGCCGAGGATGCGCGGCTGCAGGTGCTGGGCGAGCGACACCGCCTCGAACATCGCCGCGACGCCGCGCTCCTCCAGCACCTTCGCCCAGACCCGCAGCTTGAGCGCGAGGTCGTCGGCGAAGACGTCGCCGGCCGCGTCCAGCCCGGCCGCGTCGAGGCCCACGAAGCAGGTCAGGGCGACCCGGCGGACCCGGGTGGCGCGGTGCGGCTGCTCCAACGCCTCCAGCAGCCGCTGCCACTCAGCGGCCGCGGGCGTCGAGAACACCGACGTCTTGCCGGTGAGCACGACCGGTACGCCGGCTGCGCGCAGCTGGGCCTGCACCAGCTGCGGCTTGGGTGTACGTGCGCACCAGCACCGCGATGTCGCCCGGCTGCACCGGCCGCTCGTCGCTGCCGTCGCGCGGACGCAGCACCGTGTCGCCGGAGAGCAGCGTCACGACCCTGTCGGCCAGGTCGCGGACGACGACGTCGCGGGCGCCGCCGACCAGCGCCGTGCCGTTCTTGGCCAGCGTCAGGCCGTCGCGCGGCACGACGCGCAGCTGCACCGGCACCGACGCGGACACCAGCCGGCCGGAGTGTGCGGCCTCGACAGGCAGGACCCGGATCCGCTGGTCGCCGAGAGCGGCGCCGCCGAGCACGGCAGACATCCCGGCGAGCAGCAGCGCGTCGCTGCGCCAGTTCGTCGGCAGCGTACGAACGACTGACGCCGTCGCCCGGGCCTCGAGGTAGGCGTGCACGTCGGCGCCGCGGAAGCCGTAGATGGCCTGCTTCGGGTCGCCGATGAGTACGAGGGTGCGGTGGCCGTGGAACGCCTCGCGCAGGATCGTCCACTGCACCGGGTCGGTGTCCTGGAACTCGTCGACCAGCACCACCCGGTAGCGCGCCCGCAGCCGCGCCTGCGCGACCGGCCCCGACGCCGGGTCGGTCAGCGTCGATCGCCAGCCGGATCAGCATGTCGTCGTAGTCGATGAGCTGCTGGCGCCGCTTGCGCCGGTCGACCTCGGCGCGCACCGCGGCGGCGATGCGGGCGCGCTGGCCGGGCATGCCGTCGGTCGACGGGTCGGGCAGTAGCTCGGTCGCCGGGTCGGTCGCCGCCGCCATCGCGAGGGCCTGGAAGTCGGCGCGCTTCATGCCCGCCGGCTCCGCGCCGACTGCGCCCCACTTGCGCAGGTAGAGGTCGTCGGCCACCTCGGTGACGAGGTCGCCGATGCTCTCGATGAGCACCGCGCCGGTGTCGTGGTCGCCCGCGGTCCCGAGCGCGAGCAGCACCTGCTGGCAGAAGCCGTGCGTGGTGGTGACGGTGGCGGCGTCGAAGACCGTGAGTGCCTCCTCGAGCCGTCGGCGACGTACGTCGAGCTGGGCCTCGTCGGTATCGGCGAGGAGCAGCAGCACCCGGTCGTCGTGTGGGATGCGGGCCGGGTCGGCCAGCCCGTCGCGCGCGCTGACACCAGCCGCTCGCGGACGCGCTCCCGGAGCTCGCGGGTCGACTCGCGGCTGAAGCTGACGACCAGCAGCTCCTCCATCGCGACCCCGTCGGCGACGTAGCGCGCGACCAGGTTGGCGATGGTGAAGGTCTTGCCGGTGCCGGCGCTGGCCTCCAGCACGGTGGTGCCCTCGGGCAGCGGGCCGAGCAGGTCGAACGGTTCGGGCACTGCCCAGGCCCCCCTCATCTGTCGCGCTGCCCACATTGTGGCGTGGCGCCTCATTGTTCCTCTGCTCGGTGCCGATAGGAGGGTGTCGGTGGCCTCCGCCGACATCCGCCTTCGGCCGGCCCGCGCACATCGTGATTCAGGGGTACCCCAGTGATCTCTCGGCTGAAGTGGTTGAACCATCGACGGGCTGTGGCAGCCGTCGGTATCGCAGCACTGCTCATCGGCGGTGTGGGACTGGCTCCTGCATTCAGTTCGACGCCGGGTCCCACACGGGTGGCGTCGCGCGTCGAGTTCTCCGGATGTCTCGTCACCTCTGGTGACCGCGTGGTGTTCAACGTCGTCAGGAGTCCGGAGTGGCGCAAGGCCTGCCCGGCGGGATCGGTTCGCGTGACCTGGAACGCCAAGGGCCGGAGGGGACGCGCCGGGGCAGCAGGCGCCCCGGGAACGACTGGGGCCATCGGCGCTGTCGGCGCCCCGGGTCCTTCAGGAGTCACCGGGGCGCGTGGTGCGGACGCTTCACCCGGGCTGACCGGCCCCGCTGGTGCCGATGGGACGAACGGCGCGGACGGCGCGGACGGCGCCGCTGGGGCGGATGGCTTGGCCGGCGCGGACGGCGAGGACGGCGAGACCGGCCCGGCCGGTCCCGGAGGCCTGGTGTCGAGCGGCGTGTTCACGTTGCACGCGCTCAACCCCTATCCGGACACGGACGCCTACCTGCCGTTGTCCGGCTACCTGGGTACGCAGGCGGTCGCTCCGAGACTTGACATCGACGCCGAGGTTGTCGAGGCCGCACACACGAGCGTGGAGCAGGTGATCGCCCACGACGAGACGATCACCAACATGTATGCGCACTTCGGGAGCACCACGGATCTCGCCGGTCACCCCCTCATCGTGGAGCTGACGCTGCTGGTGTCCTCGGGTGGAACAGCGCTGCTCGTCCCGGCCGCCGGGTGCATCTTCGCTGTCGATGGGAACGGCCCGACGTCGAACGACTGCTCGTGGCCGGAGCAGCAGGCCGTACACCTGCACGCGGGTGATGCCGCGGTCATCTACGTCCATTCGTACTCGACCGGCTGGCCGGCGGACTCGTCGATCGACATCTACGGAAGCGTCGCCCTGACCTTGTAGCTCGACGGTTCAGTGTGGTCAGGTCTGCACTTGCGTCTCGGCGTCGAGCAGCCGGCCCCAGAGCCGGCGGGCGAGCAGACCGAACCGGTCGGTCTCGTCGCGGTGCCAGCCGGGTCCGCCCTCGCCGTCCTCGGGGCGCTGGGTGGTGAGCACCGACAGCGGCGCCTGCTCGCCGTAGAGCAGGACGTGCTCGGCGTCCTCCTGCTCGCCGGGGTAGCCGCTCGCTGACCCACTCCCGGGCGGCGCCCTCCCGGGCGGTCGGTGCGTCGGAGTGGCTGCGGCGGCCGGCGTAGGCGGCGGCGGTCTTGACCGGCAGCGGCAGCGGCGACCGCAGCCCGGCGCGGTAGAGCGCGACCAGCTCCTCGAGCGCGGCGGCTGCGTCGTTGGGGGGCAGTGGGTCGAAGACGCTGCGCTGGGCGCCCTTGCCGCGGCCTCGGCCGACGGCGACTGCGCTCCACCCGCGGTCCGGGTGGGCGACGGTCAGCGCGACCAGGTCGATCCAGGCCAGCAGCCGGTGCCGGGCGGCCAGCCGCGAGTAGGTCAGCGAGAGCAGCACGTCACCGCGGACGCCGCCGACGGTGCCGGTGAGCCGGGTGCCGTCGGCGAGCCGGACGTCGACGTCGTGCGACTCGGGCTGGTGCTCGCGCTCGAAGGTCGAGGCCAGCAGCAGGTTCTCCACCTTCGGCCCGATGTCGAGCAGGTGGGCGACACCGAGCGGGCCGGGCGGCAGGCTGCCGCGGTGCTGCTCGAGGGCGAGGCAGTCGGCGGGATCGAGACCGGCGAGCCGCTCGTGCAGCACCCGCTCGCCGACAGCCCATTGCTCGAGGGCGTCCAGCTCGACCGGCAGCGCGTCGGCCGGCTCGTCCTCGCCGCGCGTCTCGGCGACGCCGAGCCGCTGGCGGAGGAAGCCGCGGGCCGGATGGGTGAGCAGCCGGCGCAGCTCGCCGAGGTCGACGTCAGCGGCTGGCTGCGACGGGAGCGGGGCGGTGACGATCGCGGCCGGCTCGACCCGCGGTGCTGCCGCGGCAAGCGCCCCGGCGTACGACAAGGGGTCGAAGCTGAACGAGCGCCCCTGCGACCCGGGCTCGAAGTTGCGCGGGTCGAAGGGCTGCAGCGCGTGGTGGGTGGTGACGGCGTCGCGGACCCGGCTGCCGTCCGGCGCGGTGGCGGTGCGGTCGAGGGCGTCGAGCAGCTCGCCGAGGGGGACGGCCGGCGGCACGGGTGCGCCGGTGCGTTCGTCGGCGCCGGTGTAGGTGATGACCAGGTGGTCCTCGGCCGCGCAGATCGCGTCGAGCAGCAGCTGGCGGTCCTCGCTGCGCGGGTCGCGCTCGCCGACCCAGGGGTCGCGGGCCAGCACATCGTCGCCGTCGTGGCTGCTCTGCCGGGGGAAGACGCCGTCGTCGAGACCGAGCAGGCACACGACGCGGTGCGGCACGGAGCGCATCGGCACCAGGGTGCAGACGGTGAGGGTGCCGGTGCGGAAGCTGGCCCGGGTGGGCCGGCCGGCCAGGCTGCTCGTGAGGAGGGCGCGGACGTCGGCGAGGCCGAGCAGCGCGGTGCTGCCCTCGGCGGCCTCCGCGATCGTCGCCGAGCTCGCCGCGCAGCTGCAGCTCTGCCAGGCGGTGTCGTACGTCGTAGCGGCCAGCCCGCTGACCGCGTCTTCCAGCCCGGCCATCCAGTCCTGCGCGGTGTGCCGTGTCGCCATGAGCTGTTGCGCGGCGGCGAGCCGGTCGACCAGCTCGGCGAGCCGGCCGGCCAGGTCGATGTCCGAGCTGTCGACGTCGTCGAGGGGTACGACGTCGCCCCAGCTGTCGAGCGCACCTTCCATGGCGGCGCCGAGCAGCAGCCGGTCGAGCCCGTCGCGCCAGCTGCCCTGCTCGACGTCGCCGAGCGCCCAGGTGGCGCGGTGGTTCGTTGTCGAGTCCCCAGCGGACGCCGGCGCCGACCGTCCAGTCGCGCAGCCGCTCGAGCTCGTCGTCGTCGAACCCGAACCGCTGCCGGACGGCCGGCGTGCCGGCGAGGTCGAGCACCTGGCTGGCGGTGAGCCGGGCGGTGCCGAGCTCGAGCAGCTGGGACAGCACGGCGAGCAGGGCATTGGTCTGCCGCAGCGCGCGGTCGGCGAGGCGGACGCGCAGCTTGGCTGCTGGGTGGGCGGCGTCGTCCTCGCCGCCGATCGCGAAGGTGGCCGCGATGATCGGGGCGAACGTCTCGACGTCCGGGCACATGACGAGCACGTCGCGCGGCTCGAGGGTGGGGTCGTCGGCGAGCAGGCCGACGATCACCTCGCGGAGCACCTCGACCTGCCGGGTGCGGCCGTGGCAGGCGTGCACCTGGACGCTGCGGTCGTTGTCGGCCAGCTGTGGCGGGCTCGTGTGGACTCGGTCGTCGGCGAGGTCCTGCTTGAGCCGGCCGAGCAGGGTGTCGGGGAGCTCGGCTGACGTCGTGCAGGACGGTCTGGCTGCCCGGGGCGCAGCGGGCGATCAGCTGCTGCAGCTCGAGGACGTCGCGGGAGAGGCTGGTGAGCAGCGGGTTGGTCAGCCGGCTGCGGGTGGTGTCGTCCTTGCGGCGCAGGGCGGGCGTCGCCTTGCGCGACGGTGTCCCAGAGGGCGGGCGAGGAGTGGTGCAGCCACAGGTGCACGTCGCGGTGCTCGGCGAGGGCGGCGAGGACCTGGAGGCGCGCGGGGGAGAGCCGGCTGGCGCCGAACACCGAGATGCGGTCGGGGAGGTTGCTGAGCTGCGGCTGGTCTCGGAGTTGCTGGCAGGCGTCCTCGAGCAGCTCGGCCGGGCTCGGGGTGCCGAGGGTGGCTGCGCAGTCGGCGCCACAGCTCGGCCTGCCAGGCGAGGTCGTCGTCGAGCGGGGTGCCGTCGCCTCGCTCGTCGCGACCGGCCGCCCAGGCACGCAGCATCTCCGGTCGCGACAGTCCGTACTCGTCGAACATTGTGGCCAGCCGCCGTGCGACTGCGAGCCGACGTCCCTTGTCTTCGCGCGCCGATGCCGAGGTGCTGCGCGAGCGACCGGCACCACGGCTCCGACGGGATCGACGCGTCGATGACGCTCGAGCAGCGGCCACACCGACCGCGCTGGGCGCCCAACGCTGACGGCCTCGGCGTGCTCGGCCGAGGAGGCCGCGAGCGCCTCATCGACCAGGGTGCTCGGCCACGGGAAGCTGACGTTGGCGCAGACGCCGTCACCTGCCGACGTACCGAGGACGTGCGACAGCCGCTGCGCGATCCAGCGCTCGACGCCCTTGGCCGGCACCGCGACCACCTCGGCCGCGAAAGGGTCGGCCGGGGGCGAGGCGAGCACGTCGGCCAGCCCACGGGCGAGCTCGTCCCCGTGGAGGGCCCGATGAGTGATGAGCACGGTCCTCCTTCCGGGCTGACCGTACCGGCGCCGGCCGTATGGTCCGATCGGCCTGCAGATTGCGGGTCTGTGACATTTCCAGGGCACAATGGCCGCGGCGCGCCGCTCCCGGCGGCCTTCCCGGCACCGCCTGTCCACTGATCGCCCGCGAACCCGGAGTCACCCACTGTGCTCGCTCGACGACCCCTGACGGTGCTGGTCGCGCCGCTGCTCCTGCTGGCCCTCGCCGGCGCCACCGTGCCCCAGGTCCAGGCCGCGGACGGCGCCTCGACCACCACGTCCGCGGCTCCGCCGCCGCTGATCGCGAGCGGGGCCGCCGGCGCCACCGCGTGGTCGCTGGACAAGCCGGTCCGCGTCACGGTCACCGGCGGCACCCTCACGTCGGCCACCCTCACGGCGAAGTGGACGGGCGCAAGGTCCGCGGCGAGCTCACCGCGGCCCGCTGGGTGAGCACCGGAATCCTGGTGCCCCGCTCCACCTACGTGCTCGACGCGACGGCGGTAGGCCCGGACGGCCAGCCGGCGACGCTGCACACCACGCTGCGCACCGGCGCGCCCGAGCAGGTGCTGCGCGCCACCATCTCGCCCGAACGGGCGCACCGTCGGCGTCGGCCGGCCGCTCGTCGTGACGTTCAACCACTCGGTCCGCCGCCGGGCCGCGGTCGAGGCGGCGCTGCGCGCCACCACGAGGCGCGACATCGGCCCGGCTTCGTGGTCGTGGACCTCGTCGCGGACCGTGCAGTTCCGGCCGAAGACGTTCTGGCCGGCGCACACCACCGTGTCCGTGACCGCCGACCTGCGCAAGGTCCGTGCGGCACCGGGCGTGTGGGGCATGCGCGACACCGGCGGCGAGTTCCGCATCGGGCGCGCCTTCGTGATGCGGGTGTCGAACGCCAAGCACCGGATGACCGTCGCCCGGGACGGTGAGCGGATCCGCACCTTCGGGGTCTCGCTGGGCAAGTCCGGGTTCCCCACCAGGTCCGGCGTCAAGGTGATCATGGACACCCACGAGAGCTACCGGATGCGCTCCACGACGGTCGGCATCACCGGCTCGGAGGCCTACGACCTTGACGTGCCGTACGCCATGCGGCTCACCAGCTCCGGGGAGTTCCTGCACGGTGCACCGTGGAACCCGTACGTCGGCACCATGAACTACTCGCATGGCTGCACCAACCTCACCTTGTCCGCCGCGCACTGGGTCTACGACCGCGTCAAGGAGGGCGACCCGGTGGTCACCCGTGGCACTGGCAGGCCGACCGAGTCGTGGAACGGCCTCGGTGGCGTGTGGAACGTGCCGTGGGCAACGTGGGTGGCTGGCTCAGCGCTGAGCTAATCGCTGCTCAGTTGACGAAGCAGGGACCTTGTCCAAGGCGACTGAGTCCGGTGAGGTCCCCGTGCTGGTAGCCAGTCACCTTGGGTGTGGACTCGCTGAACATGATCTGGGATCGGTCGGACACGTGCGCCAGCCCGACGAGATGGCCCAGTTCGTGCAGGATGATCGCGCGGGCCACGGCCCTCCCACCGGGCCGCTCGAGGATCCGCCGGAAGTCGGTCGAGTCGAGGACCATCTGCCCGCTCACGTAACGGCGTGACCCCGGGACCGTGCTGGTCACACCTTGTCCGCCCGAAAACCCGGCGATATAGCCGGCCAGGTCGGGGCTCTCCTCCTCGTTCGACCACGCGATAAGCACGGGAGCGTATCCGGGGCCATAGCGCGGCAGCTCCGTCGGCCGCTCGTCACTGGGTGCCTCGTCGGTGATCCCGTCCGAGACCAGCACCAGCCCTGTTGCTCGCGAAAGTTCGGCCAGGCCCTCGGACAGCAGGAGTCTCGCGCCTGGCGGCCCCGGCTGGGGACGGATGACGTAATGCATCTCGCGGCACGGGTCGAATGCGACTGGGTTGCCGCTGTTGTCGTCCTGCATGGCCATGAAGCGGACGTCGCCGGTTCCGGCGGGGACCGGCGGAGGCGTGCCGAGCGGCTTGGCCGCGCTGAAGACCGAGGGAGCCGCCGGCGGCGTCGACACGGGTTCGGTTGCGGCGTCCTCGACGGTTCCACCACCAGGCAAGGCCGGTCCGAAGTAACTGAAGGCCGTCCATCCGAGTACCAGGACGACAACCACGGCCACGATGAGATTGGCTTTGAGATGTCCCTTCGCCGGCTGTCGTTCCGCGGCTCGCCATGCCGCGGCCTGACGATGGTTCGCCTCGATGCGGGCGGCGCGGGCCGCCCGCTCGACAGCCGAGGCCTCAGTGCGCCCAGCGTTGACGAAATTCTCGTCGAGAACAAGGTCGCAGTCGTCCCCCGCGCCCTTGTCGCCCCCCGTGCTCACCAGCCGAAGAGTAGGTGAGTCGGAACAAGATCCATAGCAAGACCGACGAGGATCACCTCATCGGCAGGCGGGACTGGATGTGCGCCTGGCCAGTGGCGCCGAACCGCCGACCTTCCGATTTTCAGTGCCGGTCGAGGGGTCCGGAGGGGTTTGTGGTGGCCAGGGGCGGGGTCGAACCGCCGACCTTCCGATTTTCAGTCGGACGCTCGTACCAACTGAGCTACCTGGCCGAGGCCCGGCACCAGCGCGCCGGCCCACCGCGGTCCTGACGGGATTTGAACCCGCGACCTCCACCTTGACAGGGTGGCGAGCACTCCAAGCTGCTCTACAGGACCTAGCTGTGCTTCCGTGCCCCCAACGGGATTCGAACCCGTGCTACCGCCTTGAAAGGGCAGCGTCCTAGGCCACTAGACGATGAGGGCTGTGGGCCCACGGCGTCCTCTGCCGTCGGGGACCCCGAAAGCATAGGGGACGCCGCGAGGCTCCGCCAAAGCACCGTCACATCGCCCCGGATCACGGCGAGGGCGACGCCGACCCGGCCGCCGAGGGGGTCGGCGACGGCGAGAGCGTCGGCGACTCCTCCGGCGGGAACTGCTCGGCGTAGATCTTGCGCTCGATCTTCGCCGACACCAGCCCCAGCCCGCCCAGCGTGATGTCGTCCCACGCCTGCAGGGTCCGGGTCTCCCGGTCGATGTAGAGCACCGAGGCCCGCACCGGTGTCGGCGCCTCGATGCCGCCCTGCTCGAACCCGCGCAGCCCCGACGCCCCGGTCGAGCCCTGGAAGAAGCTCAGCGTCCCGCCGGAGAGCAGGTGCTGCTCCCGCCGGTGGTAGTGCCCGGACAGCACCAGCGGCACCACCCCGTCGAGCTCGGTCGCCGCCTCGCCGTCGTGGATCACCGCGATGTCCACCGGCTCGCCCCCCTCGGCCGCGGCCCGCGCCCGCGACGCGACGAGGAGCGCCACCTGCGAGACGCTCGGTGGCGCCTTCTGGTCGCGGGTGTCCTTGTCCGGCGTGAACCGCGGGTCGCCCGCCCCGATGAACCGCAGCCCCTCCACCTCGGCCGTCTCGCCGTCGAGCACCACCGCGTTCTCGTTCGCCGCCACCGCCGCCTGCGTGATCAGCGAGTCGTGGTTGCCGCGCACGAAGACGTACGGCACCCCCAGTGTCCCGATCGGCTCGACGTAGAAGTTCTCCGCCGCCGTCCCGTGGTCGCTGATGTCCCCGGCGTCCACGATCAGGTCGACGTCGAACTGCTCGGTGACCGACCGGATCACGTCCCACGAGCCCGGGTGCAGATGCAGGTCGGAGACGAACAGCACGCGGATCGTCGACGGATCCGGCCGGTACGCAGGCAACGTCGACGTCACGTCGTACAGCCGCGACACGTTGGTCACCAGCTTCGCCAGCTGCGCCTCGTACCTCTGGAAGTCGCTCACGATGCTCTGCGCGTCACCCACCACGGTCGGCGCGCTGACGAGCAGCCCCTCGTACTCCGGCTCGTTGATGCTCTTCGGGTCCCACGTCGCCGCGGCGACCCCGCCACCGGCCAGCAGGACCGCCAGGCTCACGCCGCCGCTCGCCACCACCAGCCGCAGCCGCCGCCGGAACACCATCAGCCCCAGCAGCAGCGCCCCGACGAAGGCCGCCACGACGGACCGGAGCACCAGCGTCCTCACCCCGCTTGCCAGGTCCTTGGTCACCTGGTCGCCGAGGCCGTCGACCGCCGACGGGTTGCTGAAGATGCGCCGCGCGTCGGCCTCGTTGATCCGGGTCACCTCGGCGGACAGCCGCCACGGCCCGGCATGGCTCTTGACGGTCAGCTCGCCCAGCGGCGGGATCGCCAGCTCGGTGCCGCCGTGCACGTTCGGCAGCACGGTCATCCGGGCCTCGAGCGGCCCCACCGGCACCTCCAGCCGGCCGCCGGCGAGCAGCCCCAGCCAGCAGCCGACCAGCCCCACGATCACGACCTCGACCACGATCCCGACCCGGCGGCGCCGGCTGCCGGGCTCGCCCCGCATGTGCTCCCAGCGCGCGTTGAGGCGCGTCACCAGCGGCGGGGTCATGGCCCCTGCCTACCCGATCGGCCCGAAGGGGACAGAATCACCCCCGTGCTGGAGATGTCCGCGGAGCGGTTCGAGGAGCTCGTGGCGGACGCGCTCGACACCGTCCCGCCCGAGCTGGCATCACTCATGGACAACGTCGCCGTCTTCGTCGAGGACGAGCCGCCGTCCGACGAGCCGGACCTGCTCGGCTGGTACGAGGGGACGCCGCTCACCGAGCGCGACTGGTCCTACGGCGGCGTGCTCCCGGACCGGATCGTCGTCTTCCGGGGGCCGACCCTGCGGATGTGCGACACCGAGGAGGACGTGGTCGACGAGGTGCACGTCACCGTGGTGCACGAGATCGCCCACCACTTCGGCATCGACGACGACCGCCTGCACGAGCTCGGCTACGACTGAGCGGCCTCCGTGGGCTGGTTTGTGCCGGTCCGGAGATCAACTCAGGCCGGATGATCTCCGGAGTGGCGCAAACGATCATCAGGCGAAGCCTGGCTTGGCGTGCCCGATCGGCTCAGGTCGCCACGCCTTTGTGTCGACGCTGTCCTCGACGGTCATATTGCACGGACATGTGACGTTCCGGAGCTGGAAAGGTCACATGACAGTCAGGCAGCCTCAGATGCGTGCCCCGCGGGCCGACGGTCCCCGTGCCGAGCGAGCCCCGTGGCGCTTTCTGGTGCGCTGGATCGCGGCGGTTGCGCTGAGCATGATCGCCGCCGGTCTGGTCGAGTACTCGGTCGCCGTGCACCAGCTGGAGCAGCGATCCCTCGAAGCGGCCCTGAACGGTTACACGACAGAGGTCGCCGGGCTCGAGGAGATTCTCTTCGCGGATCTCCCGCCTGCTGAGCGCGCGGAGGCCATCGACCACGAGCTCGAGCACATTTCGTTGACGTACGGCACCGCGTACGTCGGTCTGTTCGACGCCGACGGTCGATCCGTGGGTCCGGTGGACCGCGGGAGCCACATCCACCTGGGTGCGATCCGAGAGGTGATCTCATCCGGTGAGCCGTCAGCGCACGAGGAAGGCCAAGAGGGCGGAGTCGGCGGTCAGGAGCACCGGTTCGAGTTCCTTTTGCCGGTCCGGTCACCCGACGGATTGTTCGTTGCGGAGGTGGACCAGCATGCCGACATCATCGAAGCAATACTGAAGGACCTGCGGCTGCGCAAGGTCTACGGCCTGCTCCTCGGACTCGCGCTGGCCGTTCCCATGTCCTACCTGCTCGGTGGCAGCGCGCTGCTCCGGCGGCAGCGGCGGGCCGAGCGCAGGGCGGATACCGATGCCCTGACCGGGCTGGCTGGGCGGCGCCCGTTCCGCCCCGCCCTCCAGGCTGCGCTGGCCAGCTCGAACAGGGAGACCGTTGCGCTCGCCCTGATCGACATCGACGGCTTCAAGCAGGTCAACGATCGGCTGGGACACAGCCACGGGGACCGGGTGCTGTGCGCGCTCGCCACCTCTTTCGAGGCGCTCCGAGCGTCCGACACCGCCTTTCGGCTCGGCGGTGACGAGTTCGCCGTCGTGCTCACCGACTGCACCGACGCGCAGGCCTACGACGCGATCGAACGCGTCCGCCACTCGCTGGCCGCACGAGCCCCCGGCACAACCTTCAGCGCCGGCATCGCATCCGTCCAGCCAGAGGACGCGGTGAGTCTGCAGGAGCTGTGGGAGCGCGCCGATGCCGCGCTCTACGACGCCAAGGACAACGGCCGCCGCCAGACCGTCTCGTTCAACGCCCTGACGAGCAGCCTCACGGTCAGTGCCGACAAGCTGGACGCCGTGTCCGCGCTGCTTGCCGAGGACGGCGGACTCAGCGTGGCCTTCCAGCCCATCTGGGACCTCCGCGAAGGGCGCATCCTGGGTCACGAGGCGCTGCTGCGCCTGCCGGCGGACACGCCGATCGACGGCCCCGCGGAGGCGTTCGAGCTCGCTCATCGCCTTGGACTCGCAGCCGACCTCGACGAGCAGGCCCGCCACACGATCCTGCGGAGCGTCGCGGCGCGTTCGTGGGACGGCCTGCTGTTCATCAACATCCATCCCGATGCGCTGGCCGGCCTGGACGTCGACGCCCTGGTCGCCGAGGTGGCCTCGGCCGGCCTCACTCCCCCCGACGTGATCCTCGAGGTCACCGAGCACGCCGGCCTGGACCGGCCAGAACCCATCCGGGTCCTCAAGCGTGCCCACACCCGCGGCTTCCGGCTGGCCCTGGACGACATGGGCGCGGGCAACGCCGGTCTGCGGGCATTGACCCACGTCCGCTTCGACGTCGTGAAGGTCGATCGCAAGGTGATCGCCCGCCTCGGCAGCGACCCGGCCTCCGACGCGACCGTCGCCGCGGCGACCACGTTCGTCCAGCAGACCGGGGGATGGGTCGTCGCCCAGGGGATCGAGGACGCCGAGATGCTGCGCGCCGTGCTCGGCGACCCCCACCGGCAACCGTTCGCGACCGCGGTGATCGCGGGGCAGGGCTACCTCCTCGGCCGTCCATCCCCGATGCCCACGGCGATCGATGCACATCTCGACCTGCTGACCCCCGAGCTCCCGGCACCCCAGACCGTGTAGGTCAGTCGAGCACGACCCGGCGGTCGGCGATGAGCGTCCGCAGGTCGATCAGCGGCGCCGGTGCGCCGGACAGATAGCCCTGCACGCTCTCGTAGCCCAGCTCCCGCAGCACCCGCAGCTGCTCGACCGTCTCCACCCCGGACGCCAGCGGGTGTCGCCCGGCCGCGCGTGCCGCCGCGACGACGGCCGCGACCACGCCTCTGTCCTCCGCGCTGCCCGGCAGCCCGGCCACGAACGACCGGTCCACCTTCAGGGTGTCGACCGGGATCCGGCGCAGCCCGGCCAGCGACATGCCGCCGGTGCCGTAGTCGTCGATCGCTAGCCCCACCCCGAGCCGGCGCAGCCGGTCGAGCTCGTCGGCCAGCCCCGGGCCGGCCTCGGGCAGCTCGTGCTCGTGCAGCTCGATGTAGAGCGCGTTGGCCTGCAGCCCCGCCCAGGTCAGCAGCATCGCGACCGTCTCGGCGAAACCGGGCCGGGCTACCTCACGGGCCCACATGTTGACGCTGACCCGGACGTTCGGGTCGTGCCACGAGGCTGCGTCGCGGACCGCCGCACGCAGCACCCAGTCGGAGAACGGCCGGGCCAGGTCGGTGCCCGCGACGCGCGGCAGGAAGTCGTGCGGCATCAGCAGCCCGAGTCGCGGGTGCTGCCACCGGATGAGTGCCTCCAGCCCGATCAGCACGCCGTCGATCCGCACCACTGGCTGGTAGTGCAGCGCCAGCTGGTCGGCCTGGATCGCGTGCCGCAGGTCGGCCAGCAGCCCGTCCTGGGCCGCACTCTCCAGGTCGCGGGCCGGGCCGATCGAGTCGTCGGCGACCACGTAGGACGTGTCGGGGCGGTGTTTGGCGCGGTACATCGCCAGGTCGGCGAGCCGGATCAGCTCGTCACCGGTCTCGGCGTGGGGACCGGCGACGGCGATCCCGATGCTGGCCGAGATCGACATGGAGCGGCCGTGGAGGGTCAGCGGCCGACGTACGTGCTCGATGATCCGCTCGGCGAGACGGGTCACGTCGCCCTGGTCCGTGACGTCCTCGCACACGACGATGAACTCGTCCCCGCCGAGGCGGGCCACCGTGTCGCTGGTACGCAGCGCCGCGTGGATGCCGGCGGCCACCGACACGAGCACCTCGTCGCCGGCCTCGTGGCCGAACGTGTCGTTGATGTCCTTGAAGCGGTCGAGGTCGATGAACAGCACCGCCACCGTGCTCAATGAGCGCTGCGACCGGGCGAGTGCGGTGTCGAGCCGGTCGCGCAGCAGCCGGCGGTTCGGCAGGTTGGTCAGGCTGTCGTGCAGCGCCGCGTGCAGCAGCATCCGCTCGGTGTTGCGCCGGCCGGTCGCGTCGTCGAGGCAGACCAGCAGGGCGTTGTCGCCGACCTCCGGCAGCGACACCGCGGACACCACGGCCCACAGGTCGTGGCCGCGGTCGTGGCGCAGCCGCCGCTCGGTCACCCCGACGCGGAACCGGCCCACGTCGTCGGCCGACGCCAGCTTGTGCAGCGGGGTGCCCCACAGGCCGGCCGGGCTGACGCCGAGGAACGCCCCCAGCGCCCGGTTGGCGTGCAGGACCCGACCCGCGCCGTCGAGCATCGCCATCCCCACCGGGCTGCGCTCGAACACGGCATTGAAGTCCAGGTCGATCCCGGCCGCCCGGCGCATGGCGAAGACGGCCTCGGCGAACCCCGCCGGGCCGTCTGGCTCTTCGTCGTTCGCCAGGACGCCCTCCCCATCGCTGGCCTCATAGTCCCCGTCACCCAGCGTGTTCGCACCTCGGCTCGCGGATGATCACCCCAACGGCACGAAGGTAACCAGAAGGCAAAGTCCGGTCACGCACAGTGATATCCCGCGTGGCTGTCCACATCCAGGCGGTACGCCGCCGCCCTGTGGACAACTCGCCCGGCCGTCCGGGGCGAACTCTCTACCGTCGCTGGGGTGAGCCTGATCGAGGTCGACCCCCAGCTCCTGCACCTGACCGGCACCCGGCTGCGCGAGGCGGTGTCCGTGGTCACCGAGGTCCGCCGATCGCGCGCCGTGCTGACCGGCCTGGCCGATGCCGCCGGCCACGACGGCCTGACCGAGGCGGTCCACACGTTCGCCGACCGCTGGCACCACGGGCTCGGCTGCCTGGTCGAGGACGCCGAGGCGCTGGCCGGGATGCTCGCCGACTCCGGCCGGGTCTACCTCGACGTCGAGTCGACGCTCGTCGACGCCATGGGCGGGCCGAGATGACCGCCGTCGACGGGCTCGCTCCCGCGGTCGCGGCGTTCTGCGACGGGCGGCTGCCGGCCGCTGCGTTCCAGGCTGCGCTCGAGCGGGCCACGCTGTTTGTCGAGCGGGTCGAGGGTCCTTCCGGGGCCGCTGCGGTGGCGGCGGTGGGGGAGCCGGGCAGCGGCGCGGTCTGCCTCTACACCAGCCTCGCGGAGCTGGCCGCGCACGCCGGGGAGTGCGACTGGGCGTCCGCGCCGGGTGCCGACCTGCTCGACCTGGTGCCCGAGGGTTACGGCGTCGTGGTCGACCCGGCGGGGCCGTTCACCGTCGCCCTGCCGGCGTCGGCCCTGAGCCGGGGCGTGGTGATGTCGAGGTCTTGGGGAGCCTGGTCGTGACGGCCACGCTGGCCGTCGGGGCGCTGGCGACCGACCTGGTGCCCGGATCGCCGGACGACCTCGACCTGCTGGCTGCCCGGTGCCGGACGATCGCGACCGGGCTGGGCGGGGCGGCGTCGCGGCTGCGGGCGGTGCACGCCGGCGAGTGGGTCGGCCCGGCGGGCGATGCGTTCCGCAGCGTCGTCGAGGTGGAGCCGGGGAAGTTCGAGGACGCGGCGGCGGCGTTCCTGTCGACCGGGTCCGCGGTGCGCGGCTATGTCGCCGAGCTGCGCGACGCGCAGGGGACTGCGCGGCGGGCGGTGGTGCTGTTCGAGCAGGCGTCCCGGGACAGCGACGCGTGGCGGGCCGCGGACGAGCCCCTGACGACGTACGACCCGGGCGTGGACGGCCGGCACCGGGCGCAGGCGCTGCTCGACGACGCGCGGCTGCGGGTCCGCGACGCCGGCGACCGCGCGGTGCGCACCATCGCGGCGAGCTGGGCCGACGCACCGCGCGAGCCGCGATGGTGGGAGGACGCCGGGCACTTCGTCGCCGAGATCGGCCGCGGGGCGTGGGAGGCGACGACGGGGCTGGTGGAGTTCGCCTGGTCGGTGTCGCCGGTGCGGATGATGGTCGACCCCGAGGGCTGGTCGCGCGACGTGGAGGCGCTGGGCCGGGGGCTGTGGTTCGGCGTCACGCACCCGGTCGAGCTCGGCAAGGCGCTGGTCGACTGGGACACCTGGACGACCTCGCCGGGGCGGGCCATCGGCCACCTGGTGCCGGACCTGATCCTGGCGCTGACGACCGCAGGGGCGGGCGCGGTGGCGACCCGCAGCGCGCGGGCTGCCCTGACTGTCGATGACCTCGCCGACGTGGCGACGACCTTCCAGCGGCTCGACCGCGCCGGCGAGTCGGGTCGGCTGACCTACCTGCAGCGGGCCCAGAAACGCCCTGCTCGGCAAGCACCCGCTGCCCGAGCCCAACCTGCCGCCCGGATCCCCGGCCTGGCAGGCGGCTTCGTCGCAGGGCACCCCGCCCTACGGCGGCGTCGACCGCTGGTTCTCGGCACGGCTCGAGCCGGGCGACGTCGTCGCGACCGGCACCGTGTCGACCCGGCCCGACCTGCGGCTGTCCGGCTTCACCATCCCGGGGTCGGAGGCCAACATCGTCGGGACCGATGCGCGCCGGCTGTACGAGGGCGTGCAGGTGCAGCCGCACCTCGGCACCTATCGCGACGAGCTGACCTTCCTGCGGGCCGAGCAGCCGGTGGACGTCGGTGTCTCCTACACGTTCGCCAACAAGCAGTTCGGCGACGGCGGTCTGCGCCAGGTGTTCGTGCCGGCGCTCGAGCGACCTGGTCAAGGACCCCACGGTGTTCACCGTGCTCGAGCGGCGGCGGATGGAGAACCTCGACGCGCGGATCGGCACCGAGGTGGCGTCGCCGTGACGGCGCCGGGAAGGATGGGCGGCATGAGCGACGATCGCGAGGTCATCGAGCCGGTGGACCGTCCCGGGGAGCCGATCATGGCCCACCTGGCGCCGGTCATGCTCGCGCTGGTCCAGGGCGGCAACGAGGTCGTCTGGCGCAACGAGAACTTCGGCTTCGTCCCGCAGCCGCACGGCTGGACGGCGGAGCTCGCGCGGCCCATCGACTTCGACCTCATCGAGGCGCGGTTCGAGCTGCCCGACACCGTCATCCTCGACCGGGCCGGCGACCGGATCTGGGACGAGGGCAACCAGGCGGTCGTCATGGGCTCCGACGCGGCCCGCCGCGCCCGCGAGGAGCACGAGCGGGCGACGAAGGGTCGCTGACGGCCGGCGCAATCCGTCTCGGCAGAGTGCGGCTGGCGGGGCTGCGGCTCGTTGTATGCACCGCTCGCCCGCCAGCCCGCGATGACGTGGCTCCGCCAGCCCGTCAGCAGGTCAGCGCTCCCAGGGCGCGGTGTCGCCCATCTTCTCGTAGTACTTCGCGAGGTGGCTCTTCACCCGGTCGATGTCGCCCTTGGGCAGGTCGACGCCGCCGCGTGAGCCCTCCATCACCGCGCCGGCCGCCATCACGCCGCGCGGTACCGCGGTCAACTTGCCGCCCACCACGTCGGCGATGAGCAGCTTGTACGAGCCGAAGTTCTCCGGCTTGTCGTCGTCGTACCAGACGTGCGCGTCGCGGTACTTCGCGTTGGGCTCGTCCTTAGCGTCGGCCCATGTTCCGGACCCGCTTGTCGGCGGCGTCGCCATCCCACGCGCGGTCCCGGTCGGCCAGCGGCAGGTCCTGGAATCTGGGTACGGCCATCAGGTACTCCTGCATGCCTGTCGGTTTCACGGTTCCTTTCCGACGTACCCACTCCTCGCACACCGCACGACCCCCTGACCCTGCGACACGACCGGAGCAGGTTCTGCTGAGGTGCCGCCGACGTCCCATGTGCCTCGCCCGCCGGTGCGCTCTGGCCGGACCGGTGGCCCGATGAGCGCGCGGCTTGGCGGTCTGTTTGCGAGCGAGTCCGGCAAGCACGCACCGCTGGGGGTCATCAGGCTGCGACCAGGCTGCGGTCACCGTGGATCTGACGTGCTCGGACCGTCAGGCGCCGGTCGTGTGGTGGGGCTCGGCGACCGCCTTGGACTCCGCCGAACCGCGCTGGCGCAGGTAGACCGACGCGCCGACGATGACGGCGACGGCGAGGAACTCGCTCTGCCAGTTCTGGAACGACTCGAACCAGAACTGCGAGGTCCGCAGGAACTCCCACGCCGTCACGGGCGCCGCACCGTGCGCCTGCTGCTCTTCGGAGTACGCGGTGGCGCCACCCGTCAGGTGCAGCACGAAGGAGGCGAGGAACAGGATGAGGAACAGCAGGGCCAACGAGTTCTCGTAGACCCGAAGCACCAGGCCGCCGCGCCGCACCGGCCACGGGACATCGCTCCGGCGCAGGTCGGCGTCGCGCGGGTCGTCGTCCTGTGGTGCGTGGCCCTCGATCGGCTTGGACTCCGACGAGCCGCGCTGGAAGAGGAAGGCGGTGAGCACGACGTACATGCCCATCTGCAGGAACTCGCTCTCCCAGTTCTCGAAGGTGGCCTCGATGAAGTCGCCCGAGCCGAGGTAGCCGCCGAGGGACACGGCCGGCTCGCCGTGCTCGGTCTGGTCGGCGTTGTACGCCCGACCCCCGGCCAGGGCCATCCCGACGAACGAGAAGGCGAAGAGAGCGGCGTTCGCGAGGAGCAGGCCGTGGTCACGCAACCAGGTACGCATGCCCGGGATTGTGCACGCCACGCCGGGATCGCCGCGGTGGCGCCGGTTGACGCGCCGCAACCGGCTCGGCGCGTCGCCGACTGTTTGCTTGCCCAGCGCCATCGAATGTGTTTGGCTACCCCTACGCCCTAGACCCCGGTGTGCTGTTGTCGGTCACGCCGAGCGGGTCGGGTAGCGCGCACTAGCTACATCCCCAACGCCCCCCTCGGCGACGCCGGCACACAGCGCACGACGTGTGGTCGACGGCCGCCCCCGTCCGGCATGCCTTGTCCAGCAGGGTGGCAGGCATGCCCACGGGAGGGGGGCGCACGGCGTCCCCGCCGATCATTCGGCGGGGGCGCCGTGCACACCTCCAGCCCGATACGGGCCTAGCCCCGTCGCGCGCGAGTCGTCACCACCGCACGGTGGCGGAGAAGTTGGCCTGGCCGGAGTCCGGGAAGATGCCACCCACGGTGGCGGAGATCCGGCCGTCACCGACGAGCCTGGCCCTCTTGTGCGTGCCCTCGTAGGCGAGGTCCTGGTTGCCGAAGTCGGCGCTGCCGCGCAGCGCGTCGCCGTAGAAGCTCGTGCAGGCCTCGCCGGGGACATGCACGGAGAACGTCTCCGCCGGCGCGATGGTCAGCACCGCGTCGATCGTCACGGGTTCACAGACCTGGGAGCCCACCGGCAGGGTGCCGTCCTGAGCGGTCATGGTGACGTCGAGGTAGCCCCCGAGCTCACCGCTCGTCGCGCTGGCGATGCGCACGCTGTCGGCAGTCCGCTCGACCGAGCCGACGTAGTTGCTGCGGTCGATCAGCTCGGCCTGGGCGGCGTGGGCCGTGAGGGGGAGCGCGGACAGTGCGGCGGCGGCGACGGTCGCGGCGAGCAGGGAACGATGACGCATGGTTTCTCCTGTCAGGGGCGGCAGGCCGGCCGGCCTGCGCGAGTGGCAGTGACCACACGACGTTGCGCTCGCCCGCTGACCGGGGACTTGCGGTGCGCTTGAGGTGGACTTGACGAGCGATCGAGGCAGCCCGACGGCCCGGCATGCGGCGCTCTCAGACGTCCATCGACACCGCGAGGATCGCCGTGTCGTCGTCGTGCTGGGTGTCCCGGCCGAGCGCCGCCGAGGCCAGGTCGCACATCTCCTCCGGGGTCCGCGCCGAGGCGATGGCCAGCCGCAGCGTCTCGAGCCCGTGGTCGACCGGGAGCTGGCGGTCCTCGACGAGTCCGTCGGTGAAGAGCAGCAGCATGGCGCCGGGCGGGAGGACGACCTTCAGCTCGGGGAACTCGGCCGCGCCCGCGCCCAGCGGCGGCCCCGGCGACACGTCCAGGTAGCGCGCGACACCGCCGACCGCGAGCAGCGGGGGCAGGTGGCCGGCGGTGGCCAGGGTCAGCGCGCCGGTCTGCGGATCGAGCAGACCGAAGAGGGCCGTGGTGATCTGGTCCTGCTCGAGGCCGGCCACCGCGGTGTCCAGCCGGCGCAGGACCTCGGCGGGCGCGACCTCGGTGGAGGCGTGCGCGCGCGCCGTGGCACGCAGCTGGCCCATCAGCGCCGCCGCCTGCAGCCCTCGCCCCATCACGTCTCCGATGACCAGAGCCACCAGCCCGTGCTCGAGGGGGATCACGTCGTACCAGTCGCCGCCGATGTGCGTCCCGGCGGTGCCCGGGAGGTAGCGCCAGGCGAACGACACACCGGGGACCCTCGGCAGGCGCTGGGGGAGCAGGCTGCGCTGCAGGGTCAGGGCGGCGTCCCGTTCGCGCCGGTAGGACTCCGCGTTGTCTACGGCCACGGCCGCCCGCGCGGCGAGGTCCTCGATCAGAGTGACCTCGTCGACGGTGTACGCAGCGCCCGTCGACGCGCGCGAGCTCGACGACTCCCAGGACGTCGCCCCGGACCGTCAGGGCCACGCCGAGGCCTGCCTGCGCAGCGCCAGGTTCGGTCATCGTGAACCGCTGGCTCTGGCCGGTCCGGACCACGTCGGCGATGCCGCCGACAGCCGTGAGGTCCAGCGCGGACGGTGGCCGAGGCGGCAGGAGCATCTCCGGGATCTCGGCAGGATCCCGGTGCGCGGTCGTCGCGACGTCGAACCTGTTCTGCCCGCTCTTCAGGTAGACCACGGCCCAGTCGCCGAACCGAGGCACCAGGACGTCGGTCATGTTGCGCAGCGTCTCCACCGGGTCGAGCGAGGAGCCGAGCAGCCCGGCCGCCTCGGCCAGGAAGGTGGACCGTTCCCGCGCCGAGCGTTCGGCGGTGAACAGCCGCGCTCGCTCCAGCGCGACGCCGCACTGCCGGGCGATCGTGGCGAGCATGTCCAGCTCGGCCTGGTCGACCTCGTGCCCGATCGGGAACCTCAGCGAGAGCGCGCCGATCGGACGGTCTACCGCCGTGACCGGCACGCTGACGTTCGGCCCGTCGCCCCGGGCGACGCCGCGCAGGCCGGGGTACCTCGCTCCAGGGCTGCACGGTCCCTCCACGACCACGGGAGCGTTGGTGCGCACCGCCTCGCTCGCCGGCAGGTCCGCCGCTCAGGGGGAACGTCGCCCAGCGCTCACGTGAGCCGGGTTCCCCTCCGCCCAGGTCGAGCAGCCGGAGAGATTCGCCTTCCAGGATGCTCAGCGCGCTGAGGTCAGCGCCCAGGGTCCCGGCTGCCTGCGCGACGACGGCTGCTCCGACCTCCTCATACGTGCTGGCGCCGGCGAGCGCTGCGGTGACCCGGTGCAGCCTTGCGAGCCGCACGGCGACCGTCTCCGCGGCGTGACGGGCGTCCTGCTCGGCCCCGCGCAGCTGGCTCCGGTCCACAGCGACCGCAGTCTGGGCGGCGAGCGCTTCGACGAACGTACGTTCGTCCTCGTCGAAGAGCCGGGGACTGTCAAAGCTGAACCGCAAGGCGCCCAGCACGCGGTCCTCGACACGCAGCGGCACCGCGCACATGGACACCGTGGTCGGCTCGAGACCGGTCAGCTCGGGGAACTCGGCGTCGCGATCCTCCCGCGACTCCAGCCACACCGCCTCGCCGGTCGCCATCGCAACGGCTGCCGGGAGCCGCGCGTCGCGGCGCTCGGAGCGGATCTGCTCGACGAGTTCGTCCTCGTAGCCGACCGCGCCCGGAATGCTGAGCCGGTCACCGACCGGCACCAGCAACCCACCGCCGGAGGCGCCGAGGGCGGCGACGCCCTGGGACACGACGACCCCGGCGACATCGTCAAGGCTCGTCGCGCCGGCCAACGACGCGGTCACCGCCTGCAGACGCGCGCTCCGGTCCGCCGACGCCTTGGCGGAGGCGATGGCGCCGAGCTCGTCGAGCAGGAAGCGCTCGAAGCTCGGCGGGTTCGGCGGATGCTCACCCCGGCCGACGGCGCCGAGCTGGTCGACCAGGGCGGTGACGTACCACCTCCGGAAGGCGCGATGCTCCGGAGCGCTCTCGAGGGTCAGCAGCCGGGCGGCCCGCGCGTAGGCGTCGACCTCGTCGAGAGCCGCCAGGTAGTCGCGGCCCGCATCGGCCGACGTCACCGGCAACGACAGGACGAGCCGGGTCCGCTCCTGGCCCGACGCGACAGCCTGGAGGGCTTGCTGCTTGATCGAACGCCGAGCTTCGGCGAACCGCGTCGTGACGGTCCTGATCAGGCGGGCCAGGTCCGGGGTCACCCGCGCGGTGCTGCCCGACACGGCCCCCGCCTCCGCCAGCGTGAACTCCCGCAGCACGTTGTCGACGTGGGCCTTGGCTGCCAGCAGGAGCTCGGTCGGCACGTCGCCGAGGGTCACCTTGACGCGCGCCGAGCCGTCCCCCTCGCCGTGGTCGGGCCAGGCGGCGAGCAGCTCGTCGACGTCCTGGCCGGCGTCGTCCTGGTCGTCCGGACCCCCGGGAAGAGCGAGCTCGGCCCAGACGACCTTGCCACCGCTGACCGGGTGGACGCCCCAGCGGTGAGCAACGGCCGACACGAGGGCCAGGCCGCGCCCGGTCATCGCGTCCGTGCCGGCCAGCGGCCGGACCGGGGCAACGGGGGAGTTGTCCTGCACCTCGACCCGCACGCCGGTCCCGCCCTGCCCGACGCGCAGTTCGACGGGCGCACCCGCGTGCATGAGGGCATTGCTGGTCAGCTCGGTCACGACCATCTCGACGTCGGAGATGACGGAGGTCGGCCACGACTCCTCGAGCAGCGCCTTGCTCGCTAGACGTCGAGCGGACGGCACGGCGTCCGGCTCATCGCCGAGATGCCAGGTGTGCTGCACGAGGTGATTGTCCATGCTGACGCTGCTGAGGTCCCACGGCTCGCCGGTTGGCTTCCTGCCGTTGGAGCATGCCCCGGGAGCCTCAGGACTAGTCCCGTGCGACCTCGGGAACCAGGGCGTACGCGCGGACCGGCCATGTGCCGACGCCCTGCCAGGCCGGGGGCGCGGCGTGCAGCCGAGCACCGGTGGTGGGAACGGCACCCAGCCCGGCCAGGTGCTCGAGCACCAGCACCTGTGATCCCAGCAGCCGGGTGTGCGCCGGCCGGCTCGCGTCGGCCAGGTCGTCGATGTTGACCGCGTCGATGCCGACGAGCGCTGGGCGGCGCTCCAGCAGCCAGTCCGTGCCCTCGCCGGTCAGGAACGGTGCTTCGTCGGCGTATTCCGGAGTGCCCCATGACTTGTCCCCGCCCGTGTGCAGCAGGACGGCGGCCCCCGCGATGGCTTCGTCGACCTCGCTCAGGGCGCTGGCGAGCAGGTCTGGCCCGACCGCCCGCCCGCTTCCTCGCGCGTCCACGACGAGGATCGGCAGGTCCGCCACCGCCGCCAGCGACAGGCTGGCGAGGTCGCCGCCGTCGGCGAACCGGTGGAACGGGCTGTCCAGGTAGGTGCCGGTGTTGCCCACCATGCACACCCGGTCGATCTGGAAATCCGTACCGCTGGACTCCCGGTACTCCTTGCGGGTCCGGAACGGCTCCCATTCCGGCCCGGGCAGCCCGGGATGGGTGAGCATCCCGGCTTGATGCGGTGACTGAGGTCGATGAGCTGTGCAGCCATGCGGTCAGCATCATCCCCGGCCCGGCTCCTGACCAGTCGAGGCGGTGTCAGCGGTGCTTGGCCACGGTGAGCAGCACCGCGGAGTCCTCGAGTGCTTCGAGCGCGTGTCGCGCGTCGGGCACGATCAGCAGGTCTCCGGGAGAACCCTCCCAGCTGATGTCGCCGGCGCTGAGCCGGACCCGCCCGGAGAGCACGTGCACGGTCGCCTCGCCCGGGTTCTCGTGCTCGTCGAGCTTGCGGCCCGCTGCCAAGGCGATCACGGTCTGGCTCAGCACGTGCTCGTGCCCCCCGTACGCCGCCTGAGCGCTGCGACCACTGGACGCCCCCTTCGCAGCTCGTCAGCTGTTCGCGGGCAAGGGCGGTCAACGACAACTTCTGCATGGCGTCACCGTCCCACACCGAACCATCGACCCCCGCTGTACGGAGGCGCCGGCCAGGTCGACTCGCCCCGACCCTCAGGAGCCCCGATGACTGTCTCGACACCACGTCGCCACCTCGAGCCACCCAGCGGCGACGCACTCGTCTCGCGAGTCTGGGTCCAAGTCACCGCACTGGTGCTGCTGATCGGCATGGCTGTGCTCGGCTTCCTCGGCTACCGCGCGTACACCGCCGACCCACCGATCGCCGATCAGGTGCGTACGTCCGACGGTCGGGTGGTCTACACCGGCGACGACGTCCGGGCCGGTCAGGCGCTGTTCCTGCGCGAGGGCCTGATGGAGTACGGGTCGATCTTCGGCCACGGCGCGTACCTCGGTCCCGACTTCACCGCCGACTACCTCCATCGCGCGGCAGCCTTCGCCACCCGGGAGTACGGCGGCCCGGCCTCGGACACGGCGCGTGATCAGGTGATCGAGGACTTCAAGACCAACCGGTACGACTCCGCGACCGACACCCTCACCTACACCGACGTCCAGGCGGCGGCCTTCGACGAGCTCGTCGTGCACTACACGGCGTACTTCGGGCCGCGGAGCGCGTCGAAGGGGCTGCTGCCCGAGGCGATCACGGACCCGGCGGACATCAAGTCACTGACCGCCTACTTCGCCTGGTCGGCATGGGCGGGCTCGACCCTGCGCCCGGAAAGGACTACACGTACACCAACAACTGGCCGCCGGAAGAGCTGGTGGGAAACACGGTGACGGCCAACGTCGTGGTCTGGAGCGTGCTGTCCCTGATCGTCCTCCTGGCGGGCATCGGCGTGCTGTTCGCAGCGTTCGGTCGCTGGGGTGAACGGATGGGATGGCGCGGCCGTCAGGCCGACACCATCTCGTTCCGCCCTCCGGCCGACGTGGCGGTCACGCCGACCCAGCGGGCGTGCGCCTACTTCTTCCTCGTGGTCGGTCTGCTCTTCGTCGTCCAGACGATGGTCGGAGCGGCCAGTGAGCACTACCGGGCCGACCTCACCAGCTTCTTCGGCTTCGACCTGGCGCGGTGGTTGCCGTACAACCTGGTCCGCACCTGGCACGTCCAGCTGGCCATCTTCTGGACGGCGACGTCGTTCCTGGCCACCGGGCTCTTCCTCGCGCCCATCATCTCGGGCCGCGAACCGCGACGGCAGTCCTGGCTGGCGTACGGCCTGCTGGGCGCTCTCGCCGTGGTCGTGTTCGGCTCCATGATCGGGGAGCTGCTCGACATCCACGGGTGGCTGCCGTCGTCAATGCACGTGCTCGGGATGCAGGGCTGGGAGTACTTGGACCTAGGGCGGCTCTGGCAGGTGCTGTTGACGCTGGGGCTGTTCTTCTGGGCCTTCATGCTGTTCCGCGGGCTCCGAGGCGCGCTGCGCCATCAGTCCCGGATGAACATGCCGTGGCTGTTCTTCTACACCGGGCTCGCGATCCCGGCCTTCTACGCGGTTGGGCTGCTCACCGACGCCGACTCCAGCTACACCGTCGCGGACTTCTGGCGGTTCATGGTGGTCCACCTGTGGGTCGAGGACTTCCTGGAGATCTTCACCACGGTCCTCGTGGCGTACCTGTTCGTGCTGCTCGGTGTCGTTCGCCAGCGGGTGGCCATGACGGTCATCTACCTCGACATCATCCTCTACTCCCTCGGCGGGGTCATCGGCACGATGCACCACCTCTACTTCTCCGGCACCGCCGCGGAGACGATGGCCCTGGGGCGTTCTTCTCCGCGGCCGAGGTGCCGCCGTTGACGTTCCTCACCGTCGAGGCCTGGTCGTTCCTGCAGCTCGGTTCCCGGCAGGAGCGGTCGTCCGCGACGCCGTTCCCGCATCGCTGGGCGGTGATGTTCCTGGTGGCCGTCGGCTTCTGGAACTTCCTCGGCGCCGGCGTCTTCGGGTTCCTGGTCAACCTTCCCGTCGTCTCCTATTACGAGATCGGCACCGCGCTGACTGCCAACCACGCTCATGCCGCGATGATGGGTGTGTACGGGATGCTCGCGATCGGCCTCGCGTTGTTCTGCCTCCGCTATCTGATTCCGCAGGAACGTTGGCCGGACCGGCTCGCCCAGCTGTCCTTCTGGTGCTGCAATATCGGCCTGGCCTGGATGTGCTTCGCAACATTGCTCCCGCTGGGCATCCTGCAGCTGTACAAGTCGGTCAACGACGGCTACTTCGCGGCCCGGCAGCTGGACTTCATCACCAATCCCGAGCAACAGCTTCATCGATGGATGCGCCTGCCTGGGGACGTGGTGTTCATCGCCGGCGGCGCCCTGCCGTTCCTGTGGATCTGCTGGCTCGGGGTCCGCTACCGGGTGAGCAACCAGGTGATGGAAGAGCCGGACGACATCCTGTTCACCGAGGTCGGAGAGGTCGTGACGGCAGGCGAACCGGGGGCCGACCGGTGACCGTGTCGCCCGAGGTGCTCCTCGTCACGTGCTACGCGCTGTTCCTGCTGACCGTCGCGGTCGCCCTGGACCGGCTGGCGCGGCACAGCCATGCCCGGTCCGACCGCTACCGGACGGCCGGCTTCCGATACCACCCCGAGCACGACGCGTGGGTCTGTCCCGCAGGACCAGATGCTCTGGCCAGCCATGTATGACGAGCGACAGCGCATGATGACGTACCAGGCCAAGCCGTCGATCTGCAACGCCTGCCCGGTCAAGGCCGACTGCACCAGCTCGCACCACGGCCGGGAGATCAGCGTGCCGACCGAGCCGTGGCCGCACTCGGAAGCAGCCCGTTTCCACCGCGGGATCGTGCTTGTCCTGGTGGCGCTCGCGGCGCTGCTGGCCGCCGTCACCATGGTCCGGTATCACCAGCCGGAGGATCTCGCAGTGTCGGTTGTGCCGCTGGTCGCCGCCGGTCTGCTGGGCCACCGGTTCACCGACCACTTCCGTCGGTCGCCAGCGGGCTTCCCAGTCGCTACGGTCGCCATCGGGCCTACGCGTCACGCAGACCAGCAGGACGCGCTGGGCCTCGGACCGGAAGGCGATGTGATGACTCTCGGCGTGATCGCGGCCGTGCTGGTCGTCGTGGTGGTCGTGCTGGTCGTCAGCACCAGAGTGCTTCGCGAGTACGAGCGCGGGGTGCTGTTCCGACTGGGGCGCCTGCGCCCCGTCGCCGGCCCCGGCCTCGTCCTTCTGCTGCCTTTCGTCGACCGGCTGATCCGCGTCGACCTGCGTACGGTGACGCTCACCATCCCGCCCCAGGAGGTCATCACCCGCGACAACGTGCCGGCCAGGGTGAACGCCGTGGCCTACTTCCGGGTCGTCGAGCCGATCCTGGCCGTCACCGAGGTCGAGGCGTATCCGGTCGCGACGTCCCAGATCGCGCAGACCACGCTGCGGTCGGTGCTCGGCAGAGCCGAGCTGGACACCTTGCTGTCGGAGCGCGACGAGCTCAACGACAGTCTTCGCCGCATCATCGACGAGCAGACCGAACCCTGGGGCATCAAGGTCACCACGGTCGAGATCAAGGACGTCGAGATCCCCGAGGCGATGCAGCGCGCGATGGCGCGGGCGGCCGAGGCCGAGCGGGAGCGCCGCGCGAAGATCATCTCCGCCGAGGGCGAGTTCCAGGCCTCCCAGAAGCTCCTCGAGGCGTCCGACGTGCTCAGCCGCAACCCCGCCGCTATGCAGCTGCGCTACCAGCAGACCCTCGTCGAGCTTGGCGCAGAGAAGTCCACCATCATCTTCCCGCTCCCCCTCGACCTCATCGCTCCCTTCCTCACCGGGTCCCAGCAAGACCCAGACCCAAGCTGACGCGCGTCCGGTTCGGTCGACATCGCCGCCTACGCCACTTCGCAGCGGATCGACCTCACGGAACCGTGGTCACCCCACGCCTTCCATGCTGTCGGTAGGCTGCCAGCGGATCTGGGCGAGGTTCGTCCTAGCGTTGTTCCACGGGTGGTTCCAATCGTTGTCCCAGATCCCGGGCCTCTAGCTCAGCTGGTAGAGCAGCGGACTTTTAATTCGCGGGTCGTCAGTTCGAATCTGACGGGGCCCACCGCTTAAAACGGTTGTGTCCAGGGTTGCTGGTCTCCTGTGCCCATGCCGGAGATGAAGGAATGCTGCACATGCCATGTGCTGCTTCCTGTCTCGGAGTTCAACCGTCGCCTGAGGGCTTCCGACGGACTCCAGTCCCGATGCAGGGCGTGCGCACGCGAGTGGTACGTCAACAACCGTGCCGAGCACGGGCGGTCGACGCGAGAACGCAGTCAGGCAGTGCGTACCGAACTGGCGATGAAGATCAACCAGTACCTGTTGTCGAATCCCTGTGTCGACTGCGGCGAGGCGGACATTCGATGCCTCGACTTCGACCACCGCGATCCCGCGACGAAGGTCTCTGCGGTCTGCCGGATGGTCGCGAATCAGAAGCCGTGGGCGATGATCTTGGTGGAGATCGAGAAGTGTGATGTCAGGTGCGCCAATTGCCACCGCCGTCGTACCGCGGAGCAGTTCAATACGATCCGCCAACGGATCGTTGCCGACCAGATCCACGTAGCTCACGGCGCGTGAGCTGTGGGTCGTGACGACCGGCTCGCCGACGTTCGGGGCCGGGATATGCCCCGTCTACAAGCCGATGGCCGTCGCCTGCGACCACGTGGACTGCCAACGACCGTGACGCCGTTGGTAGACGTCCGTGTGCCAGGCCTCGTGGGTGTGCCGTCCGAAACCCGTGACGACGATGTCGATGCTCGACCGGTAGCGGATTGCCGCAACCGAGCCGGAGATCCGCACCTCGATCGGCGAGACGGCCTCGAAGACCAGGTAATCGATGTCTCCGGCTTCGACAAGGCCCAGATACACATCGCGTGATTGCGTCTCGCCGGTGGGGTCGACGAGCTGGAAGTCGGCCGCGTGCACCCTGCGGAGCGGAGCCATGTCGGCGGCGACCAGGGCGCGCAGCCGGTCGGTCTCGATGGCCCGGATGCGCTCGGCGGCCGCATGGACGCCCGAGGACGCCGTCGAGCTGCGGCCGCCGGTGTCTGCTGTCACCGCAAAGGCGACGGTCGCCGTGACCGTCACCACGACGACGACAATCACCGGCCAGCTCTTCGGGAAGGTCATCGCACCGTCTCCGCGGCCAGGTTCTCGCGAGCCGCGGACCGGGGAAGCAGCGCGTCGCTCCGCCGCAACGAGGCTTGCCTGGCGATCACCCAGGCCCAGAAGGCGGAGTAAGCGGGGTGGTCCACGTCACTCGGGCGCCGACGCTATCTGCGTCGCTCGCCGACTGCCGCTGGCCGTTCTCCGGTCGTGTCTCCGTCATGCCAACACTCCCTGCTCGAGGGATCTGCGGTCAGGGGAAGGTCAAGGTGCCCGAGGTCTTGCCCAGGGCGATCCCACCGGCGACCTTGACGGTGCCTGTCCCGCCTCCGGTGGCTCCGGCGAACCTGCCCGTCCCGCCGACGACCGTCTCGGTGATGCCGAGGAACTGGGGGTTGCCGGGGAGTCCCGCGCCGTTGTAGCCGTTGGCGCCTGACCTGCCCGGCGACGAGAAGTTGAAGGGACCGCCCTGGTCCACCACCTGGAGCACCAGCGTCGAGTCGTCCGGGAACACCACCGTCCGGTGGTGACAGCTCGGGCCGCAGGCGTTGAAGACGCCGACCTGGTTGTCCGAGTGGCCGAACCCGCTGATGCTGGCGCTCCCACAGGTCGTGCCCGGTGCGCACTCGAAGGGCGACTGCGCCGGCCCCCCGATCGGCTCCACGAACGTGGCCCGGTAGCTCACAGTCGTGCTCGCTCGCGCCGGCGCCGTGACGGCAAGGGCTGGTGCGATGAGGGCGAGCCCGAGCAGGATCCTGATGGCCGACCGTCGATGCAGCATGTCGAGACCTCCTAGCCGATGTCCGTGATGGCGATCGAGATGCGCTGGAACGTCGTGCCCGCTCGCCGATGCGCCTCGGTCACGAGGGCCTCGGACGCGGCCTCGAGCAGGCAGAGGACGGACTCGTCGCCCGGGACGATCGTGGTGCCGAGGTGGCGCACTGCCTTTCCTTCGCGCTCCATCTCGCCGATGGCGAGACGGAGCCGGGACAGCGACTGCTGGGCGTCGGCGACGTCCAACCCCGGGTCGTAGTGCTCGACGAGGTACGTCCGGAGCGGCGTCTTGTCCGCCTTGTCTGCCACGGTCGGGACGCTAGGCGGGGCCTGCCGCCGCTAAATCGGGTGTTTCCCTATGGCGTGCCTGCGGCCCTGTCCTGCTCGCTCATCCGCGCGCCCAGCTCGGCCCTGGACCGGATGCCCAGCTTGCGGTAGATGCGAACGAGGTGCGCCTCCACCGTCTTGCTGCTCATGAAGGCGGCCTGCGCGACTGCTCGGTTGGTCAGGCCCGCGGCGGCCAGCTCGGCGACGCGACGCTCGGCCGCCGTGAGCTCGAGGCTCGCCTTCCGGCCGGGTGCGACCTGTGACAGCTCGTTGCGGGCCCTGGCCTCCCACGGCGGGCTGTCGAGCTGCTCGAAGATCGTCACCGCCTCCCGGAAGGCGTCGGCGGCCGCGCGTCTCGACTTCAGACGCCGCAGGACCCGACCCTTCACGAGCAGTGCGCAGCCCAGGTCGAACGGCAGCCGGGCGGCCGCCGATGCATCGAGCTGGTCGAGCGCCACGAGGGCACCGTCGAGATCGCCCTCGGCGGCGAGCACGAGTGCCCGGGCCCGAGGCAGCGTCACGTCGATCCACAGCCGCGGCAGGGCGTCACCGCGCTGCTCCAGCCGTGCCAGGACCTCGCGCGCGCGCCCGATCTCCCTGAGCTCGACGAGCGACTCGACGTGGATCGGCTCGCTGCGGTCGAGCAGGCCCTCTCTGATCCCGATGCCGTCCAGCAGCTCCTGCTTGCGGACCAGTGCCTGGTCGACCATCTCGTGACGGCCAGCAGCAAACTCGACGACGCCCAGGACGCTGAGCAGGATCGCGCCCCACCACGCCTTCTCGGTTCGGGCAGCCTCGTCGACCAGCGGCCCGAGCGTCGCCCTGGCCCGGTCGACCCTGCCGCGATAGGCGTCGATGAGCGACCGCCAGGCGAACGCATAGGCGAAGCGCCCGCTGACGTCGAGCTCTCCGATCACCTCGCAGCTCTCCTCTGCCTGCTGCTGCGCCAGCGTCCAATGCCCTGCCTGCAGCTCGGCCATCGCCAGGTAGCCGAGTCGCTCGGCCCGCAGCCGCTCGTCACCGCGGTCACGTGCCCACTCGTCCTCCCGACGGTGGCGACGCCGGGTCTCGTCGAGCTCGTCGACGCACTGGAACCAGATCAGAGGGACCGGATGCGGGTACGTCGCCGCCCCTGTCCTCGCCTCCAGGTCCAGCCCGCGCTGCAGCAGCTCCCTGTCGGCGCCCCGCCCGAGCAGCACCCCGGCGAGGAAACGGTCGACCAGGATGGACGAGAGCAGGTGCGGCTCCCGCTCCTCACTCACCAGGTCCATCGCCCGCTCGGCGTGGACGAGGGCGCGCGCCGGGTTCGCCGGCATCCCCACCAGCACGAGCCGGGTCAGGATCCGCAGCGTCAGATCGCGGTCGTCGCCCGCGGCGACGAGTGCGCGTTCCAGGTGCTCGGTCGCAAGCTGTGTCGCGCCGTCGTCCCACTCCACCTCGGCGAGCAGCGCGAGCCGCTCCGCCTGCAGTGCGGGCGGCAGCCCGTCAGTGGCCACCGACTCGGCCACCGCGCGCGCGTCCGTCACGTCGCCGAGCCTCAGCAGCGCGGACGCCGCACCGAGCCGTCGCCCGGCCAGCGCGGCTCCTAGGTGGGACGGCGTGAGCCGGCAGGCGGCGGAGAAGAGCTCCTCCGCCGCGTTGCTCGCACCGCGCAGCATCGCCTGGCGGGCCGCCAGCTCGACCTCCTGGGCGATGCCCTCGTCGGCGTCGGTTGTCGCCTGGGCGAGGTGTCTGGCCCGCTGCTCCGGGTCGGCCACGACGTCGGCGAGGCGACGGTGGACCTGCCGTCGGCGGGCGTCCGACGCGGATGCGGAGACCGCGGAGGCCAGTAGCGGATGGGTGAACCGGATGCGCCCGCGATCCGTGACGAGCACTCCCTTCTCCTCCGCCTCGATGATCGCCGGCAGGGCGTCCGCGTCCTCGCCCATCGCGTCGCTCACCGTGGCAATCGTCGGACGGGACAGCGCCGCGGCGACCAGGACCGCGTCCTGCGCGGCCGGCGAGAGCGACCGGACCCGCTCGGTCGCCAGCGCGCGGATCCCCTCCGGCACCGGCAGCACCGGCTCCACTCGCCGTGCCGCTCGTGTCGCTGGGCACGGCGCGGACTATCTCCAGCGCCAGGAACGGGTTGCCTCCCGACGCTGCGGCGAGCCGGCTGAGCTCTGGACGGGCGAGCACGGTCCCGGTGCGGTCTGCGACGACGTGGTGCAGGGCCGCCATCGTCAGCGGGCCAGGCTCGACGCGGCGCACCTCGACGGACCCCGTGACCTGGTCGAGGCCGAGTCCGGGCCGACCGGCTGCTCCCGTCCGACGGGTCACCAGAACCCCCATGTTCGCCGGCAGCCGACGGACCGCGAACGCCAGCGCCAGCTCCGACGCGGGGTCAAGCCACTGGAGGTCGTCGACCGCCACGACAACCGGACCGCCCCGGCTGAGCTCGGTCAGCACGCCGAGCAGCGCCGTCGCGATCGTCCGCGCGTCGGCCGGCTGCGCCTCCGTGACCCGCAGCAGGGTGGCCGCCAGTGCGGTCGCCTGTGGCGGCGGCAGGGCTCGCGCGCGTCTCCTCGAACGCGGCGCCGACGAGGTCGGACAGTGCGGCGTAGGACAGCCGTGCCTCACTCTCGGCCGGTCGCGCCTGCAGGACCCGGTAGCCCTTCCCCTCGGCGGCCCGGACCCCCTCGAGCCAGAGCGTCGTCTTGCCGATGCCCGCCTCGCCCTCCACCAGCAGCGCATGGCGACCACCGGGGACCGACTCGACGAACGAGCGCAGGGCGGCGAGCTCCCGCTCGCGACCCACCACGGCGCCGCCCGGCCTCTCCGCCACCCCAACCCCTTCCCGGCCCGATGACCGTAGGTCCGGCGACCCGGTCCGTCTAGCCTGAACCGGTGACCGAGTGGTTGACGGTGCCGACGGCGGACGGGCGTGACCTGGAGGTCGTGACGTCCGGGCCGGCGGAGGGACTGCCACTGGTCTACATCTCCGGTACGCCGACGGCCGCCGTCTGCGTCCCCGACATCGCCGAGGCGGCGGCCGGGCTCGGCTGGCGGTACATCTGCTACTCGCGGCCCGGTTACGCCGGCTCCACGACGTACGAGGGAAGGGCCGTCGCCGACGCCGGCCCCGACGTTGCGACGATCCTCGACCACCTCGGCCACGACCGGTTCGTGGTGCTCGGCTGGTCCGGCGGCGGCCCGCACGCCCTCGCGTGCGCGGCGCTGCTGCCCGACCGGTGCGCTGGCCGCGGCGACACTCGGCGGGGTGGCTCCGTTGGACGCGAAGGGCCTGGACTGGTTCGCCGGGATGGGGCCGGAGAACGTCGAGGAGTTCGGCCTCGCCACCAGGACACCGGCCGACCTGCCGCGGTGGCTCGAGAAGCAGGTGCCGGACCTCGTCGCAGTCACCGGGCCCCAGGTCGCCGACATGCTCGGCGGGCTGGTCGACGACGTGGACCGCGCCGCGCTTACCGGCGAGTCCGCCGAAGTGCTGGCCGAGATGTTCCGCCGCTCGGTGTCGACGGGCATCGAGGGCTGGCGCGACGACGACTACGCCTTCGCCCGGCACTGGGGCTTCGAGCTCGCCGACATCACGGTGCCGGTGTCGGTGTGGCAGGGCGCCCACGACCTGATGGTTCCCTTCGCGCACGGGAAGTGGCTCGCTGCGCACATCCCCGGCGCGCGTGTGCACCTCTACGACGACGAGGGGCACCTGTCCTTGATGGCGCAGATGCCGCGGATCGTCGACGACCTCCGCGACCTCACGGCGGGATGACCAGCGACCTGTCTAGTTCTTGCGGAGACGCTTGAGGTGCTTGCGCGTCACCTTGAGGCGCCGCTGCACCTCGACAGCCCGCAACGCCTCCAGGCCGTGCAGGAGGCCGAAGGTGAAGCCGTTCTCGCCGGCGAGATGGGCCTGCACACCGGCATCTCGTAGCAGCTCTTGGGCGCGGCGGCTGACCGCCAGCTCGTCGAGGGCAGCAGCGGCCTCATCGAGGATGCCTTCCGGTCGCGACCGGGACCCTGACGATGCCGCCGCCGCCAGCCGGGCAGCGAGCCGGGCGCGCTCGACCGCCCGCTGCGCACCACCCAGCAGCCACCGCTGCTCGTCCGCGGACTGGGCGCGGACCAGCTGGCCGATCCGCCGCTCGGCCCGGTGGACAGCGCGATCCGCGAGGTCGGGGATCACGTCCACGGCGCGGGCCGTCGACGCAGAGCCGACCGCATCGCGGGTCGCCAGCTCCGACAGGCTGTCCAGCATCCCCAGGTAACGGTCCGCGTCGAGGGCCGCGTTGACCTCGGTCAGCTGCCGCCGACGAGACCCCGCTAGCTCGCGATCGAGGCGCCGCTTCACCGGACCGATGACGAGGTCGCGCGGCTGAGCCGTCACGTTCTCGACGACTTGTGCCGCCGCCGCGTCCAGCCGCTCCGCGGGGGAGATGACCGATTGCAGCCAGGTGAGCTCCGCGAGGGGCGCGCTGACGTCACCGACGACCTGGCGGCGTAATGACAGGACCGCTCTCACCCGATGGAGGGCACGAGACATGCGGGGCACCGCACCCGGCCGGTCCAGCCGGACCAGCGGGTCGGCGGCCAGCAGCTCGGACAACGCCTGCTGCAACGCAACTGACATCACCTTCGCCGCGGGGTCTTTCCGTCGGATCGGCGTTGGATCGGCGGCAGCCGCGGTCGGAGCAGAGCCCAGGACCCGGCCGATCTTCGACTCGCTGGCCGCCGGCTCGATGCCCGATCTTCGGACGGAGGCATCGAGATCGGCGAGGGTCGACCGGTCGCCGTCCACGAGCTCGATCTCCCACTCGCGCCACGCCAGGTCCACGGCCTCCACGTCGTGGCGCTGCGCTGTGACTGAATCGTCGGCCAGCTCAGCGAGCACGGCGCCCTCCTCACCGAGCAGCTGATGGACGGTCCGGTGCGTGACGAGGGTCGCCACCGGCACGACCGCCTCCGTACGGACGATCGCCGTGACGAGTCCGGTGAGCGCGGCCGGCGGGGTCCGCCCCCGTCCTAGCGCGCGGTGCAGCTCCAGGCGCTCGCCGCCGCTGAGCCTCAGCTTGAGGTGCCAGCCGTCGTCGGCTCCGCCCGTCCGACGCCGGAGCGTTGCACCGGCAGAGCCGAGATCGTGGTCGGCGGTGTCGTAGTAGGTGGCGGTCAGCACCATCACGGCGCCGGACACCGACGAGCGGACGTTGGCCGAACCGACCAGGTCCGGCAGCAACGCGTCCGACGGGACGTCGTACTTGGTCTCGATCTCGACGTGTGACCTCATCGGTGTCGCTGCCGACTCATGCCGCGGGATCGTGTCGTTCGAACGCCCGGACGGCGCCGTCCTCGTGGTGCAGGAGCCACCAGCCACCCTTCTTGACCACCGCGTCGTGAGGCGGTCGGGCTGGCGAACCGTGCGCGAAGGTGCTGACCAGTCCGCTGATGACTCGCTGCGTGCCGCAGACGACGAGGAGCCCGTCGGAGGAGTCCCGGCGAAGCCGGTCGGCGATGAGCGACTCGTTTCCTTCGAAGCCGCGTCGGGCCAACTGGGCATCGGCCAGCACGGCCAGGCCGGCGGTGACGCCATACGGCCGCAGCATCTCGGTGCAGGCCGGCACGTCGGCGCTCATCAGCTGGGTCGCGCCGAGTGCGCTCAGGACCGGGACCAAGGCGGCAGCCTGCTCCCGTCCGAGCCGGCTGAGGTCCCTCCTGGTGCTCGTGCGCCGGGAGCGCCGGGCCACGGGATGGGTCGCGCCGTGACGCACCAGGAGAAGGGGTTGGGTGTCGCGGCTGGCTCGGAGGAAGGCGTCCAGCACCGTGCGGTCGGTCGCCGCGGTGAGCTGCCGGCGCGCGGCTGCCAGGGTCAGCCACCGGATCTCGTCGACCTCGCGGTTCGGGCTGAACGATCCGTCGGCACACCGCATCGCCCAGTAGGTCACCGTCTTGTCCGCCAGCCGACCGCCGGTCACGACGCGATAGCGAACTGTGGTGAGGCGCGGGCCGATCGTCGCCCGGAACCCGGTCTCCTCGGTCACCTCGCGGATGGCGGTGACGAGCAGGTGCTCGTTCGTCTTCGACTTGCCCTTGGGCAGCGACCAGTCGTCGTACCGCGGCCGGTGCACCAGCGCGACCTTCGGGGACGTGGGGTCGCCGCGCCACAGGACGCCACCGGCGGCCCGCACCATGGGCCGGCTCATCGTGGACGCACCTCCCGCCAGAGGTCCTCGTAGCTCGCCGCCGCCCGGCTCCTCGGCGCGAAGACCGGCACGGGTGCACGGTGCTCGGCCATCTGTTCGATGACCGAGAGCGCGGGCACGACGGTGTCGGTGATCCTGACCCCGTCGCGAGGGATCCCGTCGATCACCTCACGGTGCAGCCGCTTCCGCCGGTCAGCCATCGAGAAGAACGCCACGACGCTCGGGGTGCTTCCCGTCCGCGTCGGCCACGAACCTGGTGAGCTGGTCGAACGTCCGCAGCGACAACGTCGCCGGGATCAGCGGGACCAGCAGGACGTCCGCGGCGTGCAGGACGTTCTCGGACACCAGCGAGACGCTCGGCGGGCAGTCCAGGAAGACGATGTCGTAGTCGTCGGCGACGCTGCTCAGCAGCTGGCCCAGGCGCCGCGTCCGGCGCTTGGTGTCGTCGAGCTGCAGATCCATGTGGCGATAGCTGAAGTCGGCGGGCAGCAGGTCGAGCCCGTCGAAGTCGGTCGCCTTGATGGCCGCATCGAGCGGCCGTTTCCTGGTCACCAGGGCCTTGCCACCGCCCTTGACACGTGGCTTGACCCGGAAGAGGAAGGTCGCCGCGCCCTGCGGGTCCAGGTCCCACAGGAGCGTTCGCATCCCGTCGCGCGCGGAAAGGTAGGCCAGGTTCACGGCCGTCGACGTCTTTCCCACACCACCCTTGATGTTGTACGTCGCCAGGACCCGCATCAGGCGCCCCCGAGTCGGCGCAGCCGCCGGATGCTGGCCGGCCGGACGAACCGGGCGAACACCGCGTCGAACTCATGCCGGGCCCGGTCCTGCTCGCCGTCCAGGTGCCCGACCAGCTCGCCCATCGCGAGCACGGCCTGAGCCGACGTCCCGTCGGCCATCATCTCGGCAGCGAAGCCGCGCAGGGCGATGCGTTGCACCTCGGCGTCCTGGAAGCGGCCCAGGACGTCCTGCAGCACCTTCAGGTCGGCGACGGCCTGCTTGCGGTCGGCCTTGTCCGTCACCGGGGCGAACACCTCGAGCGCGTACCTGAGCTCCTTGCAGCGCTTGCGCAGCGTGTGCAGGCTCTCGGCCGGCGAGTCCCCGTCGATGACCCGCCCCCCTCGCGCCACCCGACGGACAGCGCGCGAGATGCTGCGGTCCGCCAGCTCCCCCGCGTCGAGACCGTCATCGGACTGCAGGCCCGCCGCCAGCTCGGCCAACGCTTGCTGCCAGTCGGTGAGCAGCTGCTCGAACCGGGCGGACTGCAGTCCGCGCACCAGCGCTCGGCGCTCGGCGCGACGTCGGCGACCGAGGTGGGCCTCGAACGGTTCCAGGTCCGTTGGTTCGGCCGCGACGAGCCAGCCCGCCATGGCGGGGAGGTCGAGCTGGTAGACGTCGAGGTCGCGGACAGGGGTGGTGAGGTCTCCTACCCACTGGAACGCCGGCTCCCAGCGGTCCCGCATCTCCGCGGGCAGCGCGGGGCGTCCCAGCTTGAGGGTCGACCGAGTCCGGCGCACGGCGACGCGGACGTCATGCAGGAACTCGGTGTCGATGTCGGCGAGCAGGCCCGGGAGGTTCTCGCGGATCGCCGCGAGGAACGCCCCGAGCTCGACGGCCAGCAGCACGGGCGCGGGGGTCCCTCTGTCCAGGTCGACGGTCGGCGCCGGGTGCCGCACCGGCTGAGCATCAGCCGGCTCGACCGGGCGGAGGCCGATGGCCGTGAGCGACCGGACGCGCCCACCGCCCTTGATCGTCATAACCCCGCAGCGGCTGGACCGTCACCGAGGCCGGCGACGTGGAGCCCGCGCCGGCCGGCTCGTCGGCCTCTACGCGGGCGACCAGCTTCTGGTCGCCGTTGCGCAGCTCCAGCCGGCGTACCCGACGACGGTCGTCGGTCACGCTGACCAGGGCGCGGATCCCCATGACGGGTGCGACGGCATCCCGCACCGGGCCGGGCGGAAGAGCGTCCGCCAGAGCCGGCCAGCGAAGGGCCTCGGTCGGGACCACGACCTGGCCGCTCGGGGTGCCCGGCCCGCGCAGCATAAGCCGCTCCGAGGACCCGGTGGTCTGGTGCTCGAGAATGAGCCCGGCAGCAGCCAGCCGCCGGTCGAACGTGTCGAGCCGGGTCCTGTGGAGCAGCTCACGGGGTCCCGTGGTGACGTCGAACCTGGCGGCCAGGGCGTCCGCCACGGCCGCCGAGATCGAGTGCCGCGCCGTCGGGGAGCTGCAGGTCCGGCGCCGGGGTCGTCATGGTGTCCGGAGACTAGCCGGAGTTGGTGAACAGTCGGTCCGCCGGCGGACCGTCGCTGTCCGCCGTCCGGACACTTCGCGTTCACCTCTCCGTCGCCTCGCGTCCGGTCGTGTGTGCGGCAATGCCTGGTGGCGTCGGATGCCGGAGGAGGCGACCCGTGGACGACATCTCGGACCGTCTCGACCTGACCCAGTTCCGGGTCGTCGACGACGCCGACGACGACCCGCTCCTGCTGCGGGCGGACGGCACTCCCGTGGACACCTGGCGGGAGGGCTACCCCTATGAGTCCCGCATGGTGAGGGAGGACTACGACCGCATCAAGCGGCTGCTGCAGATCGAGCTGCTGAAGCTGCAGGAGTGGATCAAGGACACCGGCGAGCGGCTCGTCATCGTCTTCGAGGGCCGGGACGCCGCCGGGAAGGGCGGCACGATCAAGCGGTTCATGGAGCACCTCAACCCGCGAGGCGCGCGGGTCGTGGCGCTGGCCAAGCCGAACGAACGCGAGCGCACGCAGTGGTACTTCCAGCGATACGTCGAGCACCTGCCGTCCGCCGGCGAGATCGTGCTGTTCGACCGGTCCTGGTACAACCGGGCCGGCGTCGAGCACGTGATGGCCTACTGCACCGACGAGGAGTACCGAGAGTTCATGCGGGAGGCCCCACAGCTGGAGGGCATGTGGGTCCGGTCCGGCATCCACCTGGTCAAGCTGTGGTTCTCGGTCTCCCGCGACGAGCAGCACACCCGGTTCGTGATCCGGCAGGTCGACCCGGTCCGGCAGTGGAAGCTCTCGCCGACGGACCTCGCGTCGCTCGACCGTTGGGGACGGTACACGGACGCCAAGGAGGCGATGTTCTACTACACCGACACCGAGTCGGCGCCCTGGACGGTCATCAAGAGCAACGACAAGAAGCGCGGCCGGGTCGAGGCCATGCGCCACGTCCTGAGCCTCTTCCCCTACGACGAGAAGGACGAGGAGCTCGTCGGTCGGCCGGACTCGCGGATCGTGGGCTCGGCAAGCAGCGTCCTGGAGCAAGGCGAGCGAGCCGATCGGGTCTTCCCGTCTCTCGACATCACGCCGCCCACTCAGCGGGCGGACGGACTCTGAGCCGGTAGCCGACGCTGCGAACGGTCTCGAGCAGTGCGCCGTGTCGGTGCCCCAGCTTGCGGCGGAGCCTCGCGACGTGCACGTCGATGGTGCGGGCGCCCTTCATCGACGACTTGCCCCACACCACGTGGAGCAGCTCAGCCCGGCCACACACCCGATCCGGCCGTTCAGCCAGGTAGGCCAGCAGCTCGAACTCCCGGAACGTCAGCGACACCTCCTGGCCGTCGAGCAGGACGCTGTGGGTGCTGCGCTCGATGCGCAGCGGGCCGTGCTCGATGCCGTCGACGAGGCGTCCTGCGGCCCGCGCGGCGGCAGCGGTCCTGAGGCGGACCCGCGCCGACACCTCGGCGGCTGAGGCGGTCCGCAGGACGACGTCGTCGACCTGCCACCCTTCGTCGAGCTCCGACAGGGCGTCCTCCCCGAGGACAACGAGGATCGCGGGCGCAGCCGGGTCCCGGCCCCGGAGCAGCTCGACGACGTGCAGTGCCCGGTCGCGGGCTGCTCGCCAGTCGAGCAGGACGCACGTGGGTGGGGGGACAAGGGTGACCACCTCGCGGGGAGTCACCACACAGGGCCGCAGCACGGACCCCTGGATGCCCGGGAGGATCTTGGCCGGGTCGGTCTCGGTGTCGCTCACGACGACCACGTCGAAGGGTCCGCCGCGTTGTGTCGGAGTCACACCGCGACGCTAGGAAACGGAGGTGTGTCGCGAAGGGCGACTGCCCGGCCGGTGTGTGAACAGCGGATGACGGCCCGCGTCCAGCACTCAGAACGGTCTGGGGAGCCTGTCGACGGAGGCCAGCTGGTCGGGCCCGGCAAGATGCAGGACGAGCACCCGGCCCTTGCCCAGTCGGGGGACCTCCTCCGTGGGATACCCGAGCCGTCGCATCAGGTCGGGAAACACTGCCGTCAGCGTGCCGCGCTGCGTGCACACGATCGACGACTCCGGCAGCGCCGCGATGCCGACCAGCCACTCGACCGCCCCGTCGGCGTCCTTGGCAGCGCCCTCCTCGGCGAGAAGTGGCTCCTGGTGCACCGGCAGGCCGCTCGCGCGCGCGAACGGCGCAATGGTCTCCAGGCACCGGACGACGGGGGCCGAATAGGCGCGGTGCAGGTGGTAGTCCGCGAGCACCGGCACCAGAGCCTCGGCCTGGGCGTGCCCGCGCTCGTCAAGCGGCCGCTCAGTCGTCGTCCCCGGCCCACTGCTTGCGGCTCCCGGCGCTCGCATGGCGGACCACCACGATCGCTCTGCCGTCGCTAGCTCGGCCGGTCCGACTCAGATCGTCTGCCGACGACGGATCACTCATGGTCGCTGACGCCGTGGGCGGCCCCGCGGCGTGCCACGATCAGCTGCTGGTAGTCCGTGAGAGCCCGGCCGTCCGGCGACTCGTCGCCGCCCGCGGGCGAGCCGACTGACGAGCGACGCCACGTCGCGTCGGGCAACAGCGTCCAGCAGTCGATGTCGTCCTGCCACCCGAGGTCCAGAATCTCGTCCAGCTGGCGACGACCCTTCTCGTCGCCGACCCGCACAAGCGCCTCGACGCGGCGGTCCAGGTTGCGGTCCATGATGTCGGCGCTGCCGATCCAGAACATCGGGTCACCGCCGTTCTCGAAGCGGTAGACGCGTGAGTGCTCGAGGAACCGACCCAGGATGCTGCGCACCCGGATGCTCTCCGAGAGCCCGGGGACGCCTGGTCGCAGGACGCACATCCCTCGGACCAGCAGGTCGATCGGCACTCCCGCCCGGGACGCCAGGTAGAGCTCGTCGATCAGGGACGCGTCGACCAGGCTGTTGACCTTGGCCGAGATGCCGGCGGGCAGCCCCCTCTCGGCATTGCGTGCCTCGCGCCGGATGAGGTCCGACAGGCCGCTGCGAAGGGTGTCAGGTGCCACGAGCAACGAGTCGTAGTCGATGTGCTTGGTGTAGCCGGACAGGTGGTTGAACAGGTCGGCCACGTCGGCGCCGACGACCGGGTCAGCTGTGAGCACGCCGATGTCCTCGTAGACCCGAGCCGTCTTCGGGTTGTAGTTGCCGGTCCCGACGTGCACGTAGCGACGCAGCCCGGCGTCGGCCTCCGACCGGACGACGAGGGCCAGCTTGCAGTGGGTCTTGAGGCCGACCAGTCCATAGACGACGTGGCAGCCCGCCTGCTCGAGCTTGCGGGCCCAGCGGATGTTCGCCTTCTCGTCGAAGCGCGCCTTGATCTCGACGACGACCAGCACCTGCTTGCCAGCCATCGCCGCGTCGACGAGGGCGTCGACGATGGGGGACTCACCGCTGGTCCGGTAGAGAGTCAGCTTGATGGCGTGCGTGGCCGGGTCGTTCGCCGCCTGCTCGATGAACGCTTGGACGGTCGTGGCGAACGAGTCGTAGGGGTGCTGCAGCAGCACGTCACCTCGCCGCAGGGCGGAGAAGATGTCCTGCCCACCCTCGGTCGGTCGGAGAGCCGCCGGTGTCTCAGGCACCATCGCGGGGTACCGCAAGTCCGGCCGGTCCAGGTCGGCGAGCAGCCACAGTGCCGCGAGGTCGAGCGGTGCGCGGAGCCGGTAGACCTCGGCGTCACTGATCTCGAGCTCGCGCACCAGCAGGGCCAGCACCCGGTCGCTCATCTCGTCGGCAACCTCGAGACGCACCGGGGTCCCGAACCGCCGGCGCGACAGCTCGAGCTCCAGGGCCTGTAGCAGGTTGTCGACGTCGTCGTCGACCTCGAGGTCCTCGTTGCGGGTGACGCGGAACGAGGACGCCTCCAGCACCGTCAGCCCGGGGAACAGGTCGGGCAGATGTGCTGCGATCACCTCTTCGACGGGCACGAACCGGGACCAGCCGTCGTCTGCCGGCAGGTAACGGGGCAGCAGCGGGGGCACCTTCACCCGAGCGAAGTGCTCGCCGCCCGACTCGGCGTCCTGGACGACGACGGCGAGGTTGAGCGAGAGCCCGGAGATGTACGGAAAGGGGTGTGCCGGGTCCACCGCCAGGGGAGTCAGCACCGGCAGGATTCGCTCGGTGAAGAACTCGCGCATCAGTTTGGTCTCGAGCTCGTCCAGCTCGCCCCACGTGACCAGACGGATGCCGGCGGCATCGAGTGCGGGACGCAGCGTCTCGGCGAAGAGCTCGCTGTGCCGGGTCGCCAGCCGGTGTGCCACCTCGGACACGCGGGTGAGCCGCTCGCGCGGCGTCGCCCCGGTGGGGCTCGGGGTCGTGATGCCGGCCGCGACCCGTCTCCGGAGGGCGGCGACGCGGACCATGAAGAACTCGTCGAGGTTGCGCGCGAAGATGGCGGCGAACCGGACGCGCTCGAGGAGGGGGACCGACCCGTCCTCCGCCAGCTCCAGGACCCGCGCGTTGAAGTCCAGCCAGCTGCTCTCCCGGTCGGTGAACCGGACTGCGGGCAGGTCGGCTGCCGAAGGAGTCGGCAGGCTGGCCGCGGCTGCCTCCTCGACCTCCTCGGCGCTGTCGTCGGCGAAGCGTCGGGGCTCGGGCTCCGAGGCGGCCTGCGGCAGCGGGCGGTCAGTCACCGGCTCAGGTTGCCCGGGCCGAAGCGGCTTGGATAGGGGCGGAGGTGAACAACAGGCAAACACGAGGTGACGACACGCCCGCCAGGGGCTGCCAGAGCCCGTTGGCCCCTTGGCGGCTGGACCCCGGAGGTGCCATCGTCGCGACCATGACCGTGGACGCCCGACCTGACGTACAGCTGACCGAGGCGGACACGGACCCCGTCACCGATCTGGTGAACGTGCTCCGGCCCCGGCTCGAGGACCTGCCAGAAGCGTCCCTGCGGGACATGGTGACCTCTGTCCTCGACGAGTTCGGGGAGGTCCGGGTCACCACCTACCTGCCGATCCTGGTGGAGCGGCGGGTGCGTGACGAGCTGCGCCATGGCGCTCCCGAGCCGCACGCTCCCGCCAAGCCGTAGGAGCACACCGGGCGCAGGCTCAGTGGTCGTGGTCGGCAGGGAGCCTGCCCAGCCGGACCGCGGCCCGAAGCGCCTGATGGTCTCGCTCGGTCTGGTCCGCGTAGACACCCGCGAAGTGTGACAGCGCGTCGTCGAGCTTGTCGCTGGAGCCGACGTACCCGGCGATCACCGACGCTCCGCTCGTGCGGGCGTGACCCTTCGCCAGGAGGAACCCGCAGATGCCCGCGTAGTCGGTCAGTGCGCCGGGATCGATGCCGTCGATGGTGATGGCGCCCTTCATGTCCCGGAACTGCCGTACGTAGTACTGGTGCTCTCCGACGCTGGTCCACCCGAGGAACGGGTCGCTCACTGTCTGCAGCGCCTGCTGGTACTCCACGACTCGCTGACCCTGGTGCGAGTGCCTGGCGGACTCGCCGTGGACGTGGCGGGCGACCACAGACCGTCGTGCCTGCTTGAGCTGCAGGAACAGGACGTCGTCCGGGCTGCTCCCTTCGCACAGGGCGACGTAGGCGCGGAGACCGACCGAACCAACGCCCACGACCTTGTGGGCGATGTCGACGATGCTGTAGCCGCCCAGGATGCGGGCCCAGTGCGGCGGGAGGGTCCTGAGGTACTCGTCCAGCGCGGCGGCGACGCGTTCGGTCTCCTCGTGGGAGAGGTGGGTGATCAGTGGTGGCTCCTCGACGATGCGCCGGTCGCCGCCGTGCTCCTCGGTGAACCGCGGCAAGGCGCGGTCGCTGGTGCGGCGCTTGGCCCGCTTGGCGGCCCGTTCGATCTCGCGCAGGAGAGTCTCGTCGGTTGCCGAGTCACGGAGCCGGTCCACATCGAGGCGCTCGTACGACCGACCGATGAGCGGGCGCTCGGCGAGGTAGGCGACCTGCTGCCGGTAGGCAGCAACGCACCCGCGTACGGCCTGGTCGCAGTCGTCCTCGGAGGACCCGTTCTGCCGCCCGGCGACCCAGACGCTCGCCACGAGCCGTCTGAGATCCCACTCCCAGGCCCCTGGATGGGCCTCGTCGAAGTCGTTGAGGTCGAACACGAGGTCTCGCTCGGGGGAGGCGTAGAAGCCGAAGTTGCCCAGGTGGGCGTCACCACAGATGACCGGGGTGATGCCCGTCGAGGGCAGGCCGGCGAAGTCGTCCGCGTGGATCGCTGCCGCCCCCCGGAGGAAGGCGTATGGCGTCGCGACCATCCGCCCGACGCGGACAGGGACCAGCCAGTCGAGCCGCCCCTCGTTCGCCGCCGTGATCTGGTCGACAGGATCCAGCCGGGAAGCAGGAGGCTCCCAGAGGGCGAAGCTGGATCGCGGCACCTGCTCGCGCAACGCCCGGCCGTCGGCGTACCTCAGCTCACGCGGGCGTGCCTTGCGACGCAGCGAGGTGAACGTCTCCCAGTCGACGGCGCCAGGCGTTGTCATCGTCGGCGACGATAGTCGTCGTGAGGGCCGACTGCGCGCTCATGTGCCGGTACCGCGCCTGCGGCGTGAGGCCCATGAAGTGGAGTGCGTGCGGGGCGGCGATGGTGGGCCGGTCGGCGTAGGACACGGCCGAGCTGTTGAAGCAGTCCTCGGCCGCCCGCCCGTCGACGTACGGCTGGTTCCAGCCGGGCGGCAACCAGCTCGTCCGGGTCTGGTACGGGCTGCCCCGGCCGGGTCGCGCCCACGCGTACGACTCGTCGCCCCGGTCCCAGCCCAGCGCCGCCAGCACCGCGCCCTGGTCGGCCCACGGCCCCGGCTGCGGGCCGAGCCGCTCGACCTGGTCCAGGAAATCGAGGGCACCCGAGCCGCGCAGCAGCCACACGCCGGTGTTCGGGTTGACCCGGTGCTCGGCCGGCACCTGCTCGAGCGCGAGCGCCTGGAAGTCGCCCGGCAGCAGGTGGTCGGCGACGTCCTCGTCGTCGCGCAGCAGGAGCACATCCGCGTCGAGCCACAGCACCATCTCGTGGTCGGCCAGCGCCTCGCGCAGCAGCCGCACCTTCGCCCACTTCGCGGTCTGCGCCCCGGCGTCCGCCCCGGAGCCGTCGGACGGCAGGTCCACCGCCCGCACGGCGTAGCCCCAGCGCTGCGCGTAGCGCTGGAACGACGGCAGCGACAGGTCGTGCAGCACCGCGTGCATCGTCGGTCCCGCAGCCGTCAGGATCAGCCGCCGGCCATGGGGCGCGGATTGCCTCGGCAGGATGTTGCGCACGGGCACGATTGTGCGCCGACGAGTCGCGGCTGGCTCCTGTCCGGCGTGACGGGACGCCGAACGTCGGATGAACGCTGCCCCTGCCCTCGCGTCCCTCAGTGCGCGCCGCCCGGCGGGTCGGTGATGTCGATCCGGACCGCGCGGAATAGGGCCGGCGTCCCCTGCAGCACCTTCAGCTTCGGGTCGGGCACGTCGAGCAGCGGGTCGACCACCAGCCGCCGCAGCGGTGCCAGCCGCCGGTCCTCGAGGACCGCGTCCACCGCCCGCCGGTCGCCACCGAGCACCACCGCGTCCAGCCGGCCGGCCTCCGGCACCAGCAGCGTCGACGCCAGGTCGGCAGCCGCCGCTTGCGCCACCCGGACCTGGCCCTCGCGCCGCCGGGCGAACCGCTGCTGCGACCAGCCGCCCGCGGCGCTGCGCCCGTGCACCTGGCGGCGCCCGACCTTCGACGTCACCAGCCGCTGACCCTCGAAGACCCCTGCCGCGAAGCCGCCGAGCCGCACCAGCAGGACGCCGACCCGCCGGTCGGTGAGAGCGTGCTCGACGATCCCGCCGTACGTCGCCGCAGGGTGCTCGCCCAGCGGCGGGAAGGGTGCGACGAGCAGGGCGATCGACCCGTCCTCGGCCGTCACCTCGACTGCTGACGACGTGGCGGTCCAGCCCGTCGGGCCGTGCCGGTCGGCGAAGCGGGACAGCCAGCCGGCCAGCCGCTCCGGCTCGACGGTCACCCGTCGCGGGGCATTGGTCACGCGCGCCATGATCCCCGGCGGAAAGCGGAGGTGCGAGCGGCGGTCCCGCGGCCTACCGTGGTCGGCATGGTCCCGACCCGCACGCTGCTGCTGTTCCTGGCGGCCAGCCTGCCGCTGATCCTCGTGCCCGGCCCCGCAGTGGCGTTCATCCTCGGGACCACGCTGCGCAACGGCCGCCGGCCCGGGCTCGCCGCGACCGCCGGCGTCGAGCTGGGCTATCTGGTGCACGTCGTCGGGGCGGTGGTCGGCGTGTCCGCGCTGATCGCGTCCACGGCCACCGCGTTCACCGCCGTCAAGGTGGCCGGGGCGTGCTGGTTGCTGTGGCTGGCCTGGCAGGCCTGGCGCGGCGGCGGCGAGCAGACCCTCGGCGAGCTCGGCACCGGCACGGTCCCGGCGGGCACCGCCCGGACCGCGTTCACCCGCGGGCTGCTGGTCGGGGCCCTCAACCCCAAGACGGCCGTCTTCTACCTGGCGTTCCTGCCCCAGTTCGTCACGCCGGGGTCCGGCCCGGTCGCCGCGCAGCTGCTCGAGCTGGGGCTGGTGTTCATCCTCCTGGCCGCGGTGGTGGACGCCCAGTGGGCGATCGCCGGCGGCAGCCTGCGCCGGCTGGTGCCGCGGCTGCGGATGGCGGTCGTCGACCGGGTGTCCGGCGTGGTGTACGCCGCCCTGGCCGCCGTCACCCTCAGCACCCGCCGCCTCACCAGCGCCTGACCCGGCGCGGCCGCATCGCCGCCGACCGGCGCCTCCCTGGCTGCCGATCCGGACATCCGCGGACCGACGGACACACAATCCCCGAGATCCGGGCCACCATCGAGGCTGCCAGCGGCGACTACGTGTGCTGGTCGGTCCACCACGACGCACCGAACAGACCTCGCCGGCGGGGAGCCCGGTCGTTTGCGAGGGTGGGGCCATGCCCGACTACGGACACGACCTGCTGTTCGGCTGCTTCATCGCGCCGGTCGCGGAGCAGTCAGAGACGGTCGTGACGCTGGCCCGACTCGCGGACGCCAGCGGCCTGGACCTGGTGACGGTCCAGGACCATCCGTACCAGCCGGCCTTCCTCGACACCTGGACGCTGCTCTCCCACCTCGCGGCGCGCACCCAGCGGGTCCGCCTCGACGCCGAACGTCGCCAACCTGCCGCTGCGCCCGCCCGCGATGCTGGCCAAGGCCGCCGCCACCCTCGACATCCTCAGCGAGGGCCGGGTCGAGCTCGGGCTGGGAGCCGGCAGCTTCTGGGCCGGCATCGAGGCGCTGGGTGGTCCCCGCCTCAGCCCCGGCGAGGCGGTCTCGGCGCTCGAGGAGGCCATCGCGGTCATCCGCGCCGCTGTGGACGCAGACAGCTGACGGGCGCACCCCGCGCATCGAGGGGAAGCACTACCGGCTGGTCGGCGCCAAGCCGGGCCCGTTCCCGGTGCACCCGATCGGCATCTGGGTCGGCGCCTACGGCCCGCGGATGCTCGCACTGACCGGCCGGGTCGGGGACGGCTGGCTGCCGAGCCAGGCCTACGCCGGGCCGGAGCGGCTGGCGGAGATGAACCCGCGCATCGATGAGGCTGCAGCCGGCGCGGGTCGCGACCCGGCCGCGGTGCGCCGCCTGTACAACCTGAGCGGATCGTTCGGTGCCGGCGGGGGCTTCCTCCAGGGCTCGCCGGACGACTGGGTCGAGCAGCTGGCCGGGCTGGCGCTCGAGCAGGGCATCAGCGGCTTCGTGCTCAGCGTCGACGCGGGCACGGCGCGCGCGATGCAGCGCTTCGCCGAGGAGGTCGCGCCGGCGGTAGTGCTCGCCGTGGAGCACGAGCGGGGTGCGGGCGCGCCGGGCGCGCCGGACGCGGCAGACGCGGGCCAGGACGCGGCTCCCGAGCGGACGCCCGCGCCGGCGCCCGAGCGGGAGGCCGTCGCCACCACCGACGTCGGCGTCACGCCCAACGCCCGACGACGGTCGCCGGCTGAGTGCCGAGCAGGCATGGGACGAGTCGACGCGACCCGTCGCGCCGACCCGCGAGCCCGGTGCCGCCTACACCGAGGCCGGCCGCCGGGACGGGCAGGCCCTCGTCCAGATCCACGACCACCTGCGGGCCGAGCTGGCGACGCTGCGCGACCTGGTCGAGCAGGTCGCCGAGGGCAACCGGGAGATCGGGGAGGCGCGGTCACTGATCAGCACGATGACGATGCGCCAGAACAGCTGGACCCTTGGCACGTACTGCGAGACGTACTGCCGCATCGTCACGGTCCACCACACCATCGAGGACCAGCGGATGTTCCCGGGGCTGCGTGCGGCCGACCCCGCGCTGGCCCCGGTCATCGACCGGCTGGAGGAGGAGCACCACGCGATCGCGAGAGTGCTCGAGCGGGTCGACGCATCCCTGGTCGGCCTGGTCGCGGCCCCCGACGAGGTGGCGGCGGTGCGGGCGGCGGTCGACCTGCTCACCGACACCCTGCTCTCCCACCTGTCCTACGAGGAGCGGGAGCTGGTGGAGCCGCTGGCGCGGCTCGGCATCGGACTGGTTTGAGCCTTCTCAAGTGGGCCGCAAGTGAACTGCCAGCGGGCGCGAGCAGGGTGAGGACACCACCGAGGAGGTCGCCATGTCTGCTCCGTCGCACTTCACGCTGATCTGCCCTGCCTGCCAGGCCGAGGTCACGATGACCGCCCGACGGCTGCTCGTGCGCGTCGACGCCGACCGGTCGACCTCGGGCGAGGCGCTCTTCACCTGCCTGTTCTGCCACGAGACGGCCGCCGTCCCGATCGGCGCGACCGCGGTCGCTGCCCTGGTGTCCGGTGGCGTGACGTTCCTGAGCCTCTCCGCGCCGGTCGTCGAGCACCCCGAGGCCCGGCCCGCCGGCCCGGCCTTCACCCCCGACGACCTGATCGACCTGCACGCCGACCTCGAGGACGACGAGTGCTGGTTGACCGGCCTGGTGGGCCACGACGGGCTGACGGCTGACCGCTGACCCCGTCAGCCCGGCCGGGTCGCTGCCCGCGTACGCGCGACCTCGGCGAGCAGCTCGCGCTCCCGGCGCGGGGAAGTCCGCCACCGAGTGCCCGCGCTCGACCCGGTCACGGAGGAACGCGAGCTCGGTGGCCGCGTGCTGGAACTGGCGCAGGGCCCGCGAGCCGGCGTCGCCGTGGCGCCGCTCGATCCAGCGCAGCGCCTGCCGGCGGCGGGGGAGCGACGCGAGCATCGGCACGTCCTCGGGGGCCAGCCAGCCCGCATGGACGTACGTCGGGAGGCGAGCCGCCACGGTGGCCCCCTCGCGGCGCCGTGACCAGGCCGCGACCGCGACGGTCGCCGCGAACGTCGGCACCATGATCAGGACGTAGCCGGTGAAGAAGCCGGACAGCCCCGACAGCGACGCCCAGTTCCAGGTCGCGTGCAGCAGCACGGCCAGCAGGTAGCCGGCGACCGGCGCGAGCCAGCGCACGAGCGGGTTGACGCCGCGGGCCGCCAGGCCGAGCCCGATGCCGAACATCGCCGTGAAGAGCGGGTGGGCGAACGGCGACAGCACACCGCGGAGCACGAAGGTGACCCCGACGGCGAAGATGCCGCCGGTCACCCCGAGCTCCTCGCCGCCGGCCAGGAAGGCGCGCCCGAAGTACAGGATGTTCTCGGTGAAGGCGAAGCCGACCCCGGACAGCCCGGCCAGCACGATGCCGTCGACCACGCCGTCGAACTCGTGCCGCCGGAAGAGCAGGACGAGCAGCACGGCCGCGCCCTTGGCCGCCTCCTCGACCCACGGGGCGACCAGCACGGCGGTCGCGGCCATCCCCTCGGACTCGCCACCGGTCCGGGCGATGGCGATCGAGCTGGCGGTGTTGAGGACGGCGGCCGCCAGCGCGGCGACGGTCGCGCCCCAGAAGAAGGCGAACAGCAGCAGGCCGCGCGGCTCCGGCTCGTAGCGGTCCAGCCAGCGGAAGGCGCCGAGCACGACGGGCAGCGGGAGCAGCGCCAGGCAGAGCCCGATGAGGAAGCCGACCCACCCGGTGGAGGACGTGACGGCCGCCAGGACGAGCAGTCCGGCCAGGGCCATCACCACGGTCAGGAACCCGACGAGCAGGAGCCGGCGCACTCGCGCCCAGTGGTCCGTGGGATGCACCGGAGGAGCCTAGCCGGGCCCCGGATCCCGGCCCGCGATCACGCCGCAGGTCGCGAGGATTGCTTGCGATATGGGTGGGAAGGCCAGTCCCCAGATGGGGGCCGGCACACGGCAGGGGACGTCGGCCCCCATCCCCAATGTCCTCGGTCCGCGGCTAGCGTGCGGCCATGACCGACCCCCAGCACGTCGCGGCACTGACCGCCGCCGAGCGCGACCGCTTCGTCGCCGAGCACCCGCGCAGTCGGTGAGCTGTTCGAGCGAGCCCGCGAGGTCATGCCGGGCGGCGTCCCGATGAGCTGGATGGTCAAGTGGCCCGGGCCGTTCCCGGTCTTCGTGGCCGAGGCGTCGGGTGCCCACTTCCGCGACGTCGACGGCCACGACTACGTCGACCTCTGCCTCGGCGACACCGGCGCGATGACGGGCCACTCGCCGCAGCCGACCGTCGAGACGGTGCGCGACCAGGTCGGGCACGGCATCACCGCGATGCTCCCGACCGAGGACTCGGTGGTGGTCGCCGAGGAGCTCGCGCCGGCGGTTCGGGCTGCCGCTGTGGCAGTTCACCCTCTCGGCCACCGACGCCAACCGGCACGCGATCCGCTACGCCCGGCACCTCACCGGCCGGCGCAAGATCGTCGTGCACGACTACTGCTACCACGGCAGCGTCGACGAGACCTTCGCGACGCTGGACGGCTCCGGCCGTACGGTGGCGCGGCGCGGCAACATCGGCCCTCCCGTCGACCCGGCCGAGACGACGAGGGTCGTCGAGTTCAACGACGTGGCCGGCCTCGAGGTCGCGCTGGCGTCCGGCGACGTCGCGGCGGTGCTGTGCGAGCCGGCGCTGACCAACGTCGGCATCGTGCTGCCCGACGACGGCTACCACGCGGCGCTGCGCGAGCTCACCCGCCGCCACGACGTGCTGCTCATCATCGACGAGACCCACACCCTGTCGGCCGGACCCGGCGGCTACACCCGGGCGCACGACCTCGAGCCGGACCTGATGACGATGGGCAAGGCGATCGCCGGCGGCATCCCGGCCGGCGCGTTCGGCATGTCCGCCGAGGTCGCCGACCGGATCGCCGCCTCCGTCGAGCTCGAGGACATCGACGTCGGCGGGATCGGGGGGACGCTGGCCGGCAACGCGCTGTCGCTCGCGGCGATGCGGGTCACGCTGGCCGAGGTCCTGACCGAGGAGGCGTACGCGCGGATGCTGCCGCTCGGGGACCGCTGGGCCGACGGCGTCGACGCCGGCATCGCCCGGCACGGCCTGCGGCTGGCACTGCAACCGGCTGGGGGCCCGTGGGGAGTACACCTTCACGCCGACCGCGCCGCGGACCGGCGCCGAGGCCCACGCGGCCGGAGACTTCGCGCTCGAGCAGTTCCTGCACCTGTTCGCCCTCAACCGCGGCATCCTGCTCACGCCGTTCCACAACATGGCGCTGATGTCCCCGGCGACGACCGAGGCGGACGTCGACCGGCACACCGAGGTGTTCTGCCGATGCCCTGGACGCGCTGGCGACGGCGTGAGCCCGGACGTGAGCCGGTCCGCGCAAGCGACTTTGCCCGGATGTTGCTCTTCGGGGGACATGTCACCCAGGTGACCCCCTCAGCAGTGAGGGTGCGGTTCCGGTGAGTGACCCCTGCGGGCCACCTGGGGAATGGCCCAGGCGGGTCATGGCGTGCCAAACCGGGTCATACCTAGGCTGGGGCCCTGGAAATGCACGGTGCCCGACGGGGGTCCGGTGCAGTGACGGAGGAGGCAGAGCCGGTGGCCCACGAGGCCGACTCACGGTTGGAGGACCCGTTGGTCCTCGACGAGATCGAGCTCTACGGGGAGCTCGTCATCGCCGCGTCGGCATCGGACGAGCCGCTCAGCCAGGCCGAGATCGACCGGGTCCTCGGCCTTCGCCGCGAGCGGCGCGTCCCGGTCGGCCTGAGCCGGCTGCTGACCACCGTACGGCCCCCGGATTGCGGGGATCGCCCCGAGCCTGCGTAGCATCCACCCCCGGACCCTCCACCCCCCATTGACGTGCCCTGATCCGGGAGTGCCCGTGCGCATCCGCCTCACCCCACGCCAGAACAGCTTCTACGCCATGTTCGCCACCTCAGGGCAGAACCTGATCGTCGGCGCGGGCCTGCTCAAGGAGATGCTCGGCGCCGACCCTGCCGAGCGCAAGCAGATCGCCGAGAAGATGCGCGCGGCCGAGCACGCCGGCGACGAGGCGACCCACGCGATCATGCGGGAGCTCAACGAGACGTTCGTCACGCCCTTCGACCGCGAGGACATCTACCGCCTCGCGTCCTCGCTGGACGACGTCATGGACTTCATGGAGGCGGCCGTCGACCTCGTGGTCCTCTACAACATCGACGAGCTGCCGCCCGAGATCGCCGACCAGGTCGACGTCCTCGAGCGCGCCGCCGAGCTGACCGCCGACGCGATGCCGCGGCTGCGCTCGATGAAGGACCTCAGCGAGTTCTGGATCGAGCTCAACCGGCTCGAGAACCAGGCCGACCAGGTCTACCGGCGGCTGCTGGCGCGGCTGTTCAGCGGCGAGTACGACGCGCTGACCGTGCTGAAGCTCAAGGAGGTCGTCGACCAGCTCGAGGGCGCCGCCGACGCGTTCGAGCACGTGGCCAACACGGTCGAGACGATCGCGGTCAAGGAGTCCTGACCGGTGGAGCTGGCCACCATCATCGCGGTCATCGTGGTCGCGTTGATCTTCGACTACACCAACGGCTTCCACGACGCGGCGAACGCGATCGCGACGTCGGTGTCGACCCGCGCGCTCACCCCGCGGGTGGCCCTGCTGATGGCCGCGGTCATGAACTTCGTCGGTGCGTTCCTCGGCACCAAGGTCGCCAAGACGGTCTTCAGCGTCCTCGAGGCACCGGAGACGGGCGAGCACGCGCTGGTGGTGGTGCTCGCCGCCCTGCTCGGGGCGATCACCTGGAACCTCATCACCTGGTACTTCGGCATGCCCTCGTCGTCCTCGCACGCGCTGATCGGCGGCCTGGTCGGCGGGGGCCTGGCCGGCGGCGTCACCGTGCAGTGGGATTCAGCGTGGTCGAGAAGGTCGTCTACCCGATGCTGCTGTCGCCGCTCGTCGGCGGCGCTGGCGCCTTCCTGCTCATGGTGGGCATCCTCTGGGCGTTCCAGAACAGGAAGCCGGGACCGGTCAACCGCGGGTTCCGTCTCGCGCAGACCGTGTCGGCGTCCGCGATGGCGCTCGGCCACGGCCTGCAGGACGCGCAGAAGACGATGGGCGTCATCGTGCTGGCGCTGGTCGCCGGTGGCTACCAGGACAGCTTCGACATCCCGTGGTGGGTCGGTCGTCCTCGCCGCGCGGCGCGATCTCGCTCGGCACCTACTCCGGCGGCTGGCGCATCATGCGCACCCTGGGGCGCCGGATCATCCACATCGACCCGCCGACGCGGCTTCGCCGCCGAGACCGTCGGCGTCGTCGGTGCTCTACACCACGGCGTACGTCTTCGAGGCGCCGATCTCGACGACGCAGACCATCACCGGATCCATCATGGGCGTCGGCGCAGTCCACGGCCAGAAGGCGGTGCGCTGGGCGTGTCGCGCGCAACATCCTCATCGCGTGGGTGCTGACGATCCCGATGGCCGGCCTCGTCGCCGCCGGCGTCTACTACGTCGTCCACTTCTTCCTCGAGTAGCCGCCACCCCATTTCCCCGTTGATCATGCAGCTGTGGTTGTCGGCCGCGCGTCTCGCAGGTCACACCCCTCCCGACTCGTCGCCGATCATGCAGCTGTGGTTGTGGTCGGTGGCCGCCGCCGGCGCTCGGCCGGCGCCCGCTCGGCGGCCGGCCTGTGGACAAGACGGCGGGCGGTCGGCGCCGATCGCAACAGCATGGGCTCGTGCGACGTACGCCACGGTCTTCGGCCTCGAGCCGTTCACGACCGCCATGGCACGCGATGTGCGGTCTGACCAGGCGAGCGCTGCGTGCCCTGCTGACGCCGGTCGGGTCCGCCGCCTGCTTCGCGGCGTCTACGTCGACTCGTCCCGCGACGTGGACCTCCGCCTTCGAGCGCGCGCGCTGGCGTTGGTCGTCCCGCAGGACGTGGTCGTGTGTCTCCGGACAGCGGCTTGGCTCTGGGGCGTCGAGGTGTCGGCGATGGGCGCCCACCGACCGTGCCGCCGATCGACCTGATGAGGCCTGCCGGGTCGGCGGCCACCGCGGCGGCTCGGCATGGCCGGCCACACCGGCCGCCTGGCCGCAGAGCGACGTCGTGGAGCTCGGCGGTCTCCGCGTCACGATCGCCGCTCCGCACGGCTGTGGACATCGCGCGCCTGCTGCGCCAGGCCCGACGCGCTGGCCACGCTGGACGTGTTCGTCGCGGCTGCCGGGGGTCGGCCGTGCGGGTCTGGCCGAGCTGGTGGAGCAGTTCGCCAGGTACCGCGGCGTCGTGCAGGCGCGCGAGCTCGTGGCCTTCGCCGACGCCCGTGCGGAGTCCGCGATGGAGAGCCGCACCCGGCTGCGCGCCCATGACGCCGGCTTCCCGCCGTTCGAGCCGCAGGTCGAGGTGTTCGACGACCTCGGCCTGTTCGTCGCGCGCCTCGACCTCGGGCGGCGCGAGGAGCGGAAGGCTCTCGAGTACGACGGGGACGTGGCCCACGCGGACACGTCAGCAGCAGCTGCATGACCGGCGCCGGCGCCAGGACGTCGAAGCTGCGGCTGGGCAGGTCGCCGTGGTGACCGGCGAGCACGTCATCGGCCGGGGGCTTGCGTTCGAGCGCGGCGTGGCGGAGCTGCTCGGCGTCGGCTTCCGGCTCAGCCGGCACCATCCGCGAGGTGGCGGCTGGGACGCGGCGCGTGGTGGCGGAGCATGACCGGTCAGCAACCACTACTGCATGATCAACGACAGGTGTGCGAGGCTGTGACCTGCGGCAGATGCCGGCCGACAACCACAGCTGCATGATCAACGGGAAAAGATCGGGGAGGGGTTAGCCGAAGCGGCCGGTGATGTAGTCCTCGGTGCGGCGGTCGCCGGGGTTGCTGAAGATGCGTGCCGGTCTTGTCGAACTCCACCAGCCGGCCGTGCCGGACGCCGTCGTCGTCCACGTCGGCGGTGAAGAACGCCGTCCGGTCCGAGACGCGGGCGGCCTGCTGCATGTTGTGGGTGACGATCACGATCGTGAAGTCCCGCGCCAGGTCGTGCATCAGGTCCTCGATCTTGGCGGTGGCGATCGGGTCGAGCGACGAGCACGGCTCGTCCATCAGGATCACCTCGGGCTCGACGGCGATCGTCCGGGCGATGCACAGCCGCTGCTGCTGACCACCCGAGAGCGCCAGCGCGCTCTCCTTCAGCTTGTCCTTGACCTCGTCCCAGAGGGCCGCGCCGGTCAGGGCCTGCTCGACGATGTCGTCGAGGCCCTTCTTGACCCCGTTGACCCGTGGCCCGTAGGCGATGTTGTCGTAGATCGACTTCGGGAACGGGTTGGGCTTCTGGAAGACCATGCCGATCCGCCGGCGGACCTCGATCGGGTCGACGTAGTCGGCGTACAGGTCCTCGTCGTGGTAGGTGATCTTGCCGGCGACCCGAGCGCCGGGCACCAGGTCGTTCATCCGGTTGAAGCAGCGCAGGATGGTGCTCTTGCCGCAGCCGGACGGGCCGATCAGCGCCGTGATCTCCTTGCGACCCGACCAGCATGCTGACCTCGCGGACGGCCTGGTAGTTGCCGTAGAACACGCTGACGTCGCTCATCTCGAAGACCGAGTTGATCTCGGTCCCGAGCGTCCTGCGGGGTGCGGCCGCCTCAGCGGACATGGGCGTGGCCTCCAGTGCCGTTGGTGCCTTGGTCGTCGAGAGTCCGGTTGCAGTGTCCTGCATCGACTCGGTCATGGTCACCAGCGCCTCTGGAACTTGTTGCGAAGGAAGATGGCCACGGAGTTCATGGCCAGCAGGATGACGAGCAGGACGACGATGGCCGCCGACGCCAGCGGCACGAACTCCTCACGGGACTGCTTGATGAAGTCGTAGATCTGGACCGGCAGCACGGTGAACTGGCTCAGGACACCGTCGGGGTTGAACGAGATGTAGGCCAGCGCGCCCAGCAGGAGCAGCGGCGCAGCCTCGCCGATCGCGCGCGAGAGCGCCAGGATCGACCCGGTGGCCGTGCCCGGAACGGCCGCCGGCAGCACCTGCTTCCAGATCGTCTGCCACTTGGTCGCGCCCAGCGCGAGCGAGCCGAAGCGGATCGAGTTGGGCACCGCCCGGATGGCCTCGCGGCCGGAGATGATGACGACCGGCAGCACCAGCAGCGACAGCGTGACGGCGGCCGCGAGCACGGTGAGGCCGAGCCCCAGCCCGCGCGCGATGACGCCGAGCCCCAGGATGCCGTAGACGATGGAGGGGACGGCCGCGAGGTTCTGGATGTTGATGTCGATGACCTTGTTCCACCACTTGGTCTGGTCGGCGTACTCCTCCAGGTAGATCGCGGACATCACGCCGATCGGCACCGTGAACAGCGCGGTCAGGGTGATCACCCACAGCGTGCCGGTGATCGCGGACTGGGCGCCGGCGGTCTCGGGGCGCAGTGTCGACGGCATGTTGCGCAGCAGGTCCATGTCCAGCCGCGGCGAGCCGGTCCACACGACGTAGACGAGCAGCACCACGAGGAACGACGACCGCGATGGCGAGGGAGGTCTGCAGCGCGATCCGGAAGACCAGTCTCGCGCGGGGACGCCGGGTGCCGCGCAGCGAGCTCGGGGAGGAGCCGGCGGTCGTACGCGGGACAGTGGCTGTCACTCGTACACCTCGCGGTACTTGCGGACCAGTCGGATGCTGAGCAGGTTCAGCGCGAACGTCATGACGAACAGCAGCGAGGCGACCGCGAAGATCGTCTTGTAGTCGATCGAGCCGACCGGTACGTCACCCGAGCCGGCCTGGGCGATGAACGCCGTCATCGTCAGCATGCCCTCGAGCGGGTTCCAGGACAGGTTCGGCCTGCCCGCCGCCGGCGATGGTGACGATCATCGTCTCGCCGATCGCGCGGGACAGGCCGAGCACGAACGCCGCGATGATGCCCGAGATGGCCGCGGGGACGACCACTCGCGTCGCCACGAGCATCTTCGAGCTGCCCAGCGCGTAGGCGCCGTCGCGCAGGCTGCGCGGCACCGCGGACATGGCGTCCTCGGACAGCGACGCGACGGTGGGGATGATCATGATGCCCATGACGAAGCCGGCGACGAGCGCGTTGAACACCGCCGGTCCGTCCCCCGCCGGCCAGATGTCGCGCAGGAACGGCGTGATGCCCTTGAGGGCGAAGAAGCCGTAGACCACCGTCGGCATGCCGGCGAGGACCTCGAGCACCGGCTTGAGGACCTTGCGCGTCCGCTCCGCGGAGTACTCGCTCAGGTAGATCGCCGCGCCGACACCGAGCGGGATCGCCACGAGCATGGCGATGATCGTGACCATGATCGTCGCCGAGACCAGCGGCAGCACGCCGTAGGACGGGTCGGCGAACAACGGCGTCCAGCGCGGTCCCGGTGAAGAACTCCTTGAAGGAGATCTCCCGGAAGAACTCCTCGGTGGGGACAGCCACGGCGATGACGATGCCGATCGTCGTCGCGACCGAGACCAGGGCTGCGACGAACAGCATCGACTCGATGATGCGTTCGCCCCAGCGCGGCCGTGACTGCCGCAAGGACTTCCCTGCGGCAGTCACGGCCGGTGTGGAGGTGACGGGCGCCATCGTCACCCAGCGAGCGCGTCGAACGCGGCCTGCGCCTCGGTCTTCTGCTCGTCGTTCAGCGGGATGAACTGAGCCGCCTCGGCGATCTCGGCGTCGTTCTCCAGGTAGAACTCGAGGAACGCCTTGACCTCGGGCTTGTCGGCGCGGCGGCCTTGGACGGGTAGATGAACAGCGGCCGCGAGAGCGGCGTGTAGGTGCCGTCCTGCGCGGTCTCGGCGCTCGGCGCGACGCAGCCCTCGCCGCTGTCGATCTTGAGCGCCTTGAGCGTGTCGCTGTTCTCCTCGAAGTAGGTGAATCCGAAGTAGCCCAGGCCACCCTTGCTGCCGGAGACGCCCTGCACGATGACGTTGTCGTCCTCGGACGGGGAGTAGTCCTCGCGGCTGGCGCCCTCCTCACCGTTGATCACGTCGGTGAAGTAGTCGAACGTTCCGGAGTCGGTGCCGGGACCGAAGAGCTCCAGCTTCTCGTCGGGGAAGCTCGGGTCGACGTCCTTCCAGGACTTGACCTTCGACCCCGGCTCCCAGATCGCCTTCAGCTGCTCGGTCGTGAGGCAGTCGGCCCAGTCGTTGTCCGTGCTGACCACGACGGTGAGGGCGTCGTTCGCGACGGGGATCTCGGTGTACTCGACACCGGCCTCCTGGCAGAGCGGGACCTCCTCCTCCTCGTCGATCGGGCGGGAGGCGTCGGAGATGTCGGTCTCGCCGGCGCAGAACTTCTCGAAACCGCCACCGGTGCCGGAGGTGCCGACCGTCACGTTGACGCCCGACTGCTCCTCCTTGAAGAACTCGGCCGCGGCGGTGGTCAGCGGGGCGACCGTGCTCGAGCCGTCCACCTTGACCGAGCCGGACAGCTCCTCGGAGCCGCCGCCGGTCCCGGCGTTCGCAGTGTCGGTGTTGTTGTCACCCGCCGCACGCAGTGAGCAGCAGCGCGCCGGCGAGCAGGGCGGTGGCGAGGCGGGAGAAGCGGATGAGCTTCACGGGATGTCCCTCCAGGACGTCTTCGATGTCGTGACGATCGGGACGCTAAGGAGAGGAGGTGACGCGACGGGCGGACCAGGGTGAACGGAGCGTGAACAGAGGGGCTCGCTTACCGGCTGTCCGGGCCTTCCGCGCTCCGGCTGTGGCGGGCGTCACGGCTGAACATCAGGTCGGTCTCCCACCGGGTGAACCCGAGCTTCGTGTAGAGGCCGATCGCCGGCGCGTTGTCGGCGTCGACGTAGAGCATCGCGCTGGGCAGGCCCAGGTGCCGCAGGTGGCGCAGGCCGGTCACCGTGAGCGCCTTGCCCAGCCCGGTGCCCTGCTCGGCCGGGTCGACCCCGACCACGTAGACCTCGCCGATCGGATCGTGCCCGTGCCCCTCGTGGGCGTGCGGCCCGTCGGCGTGCGCGTGGTTCTCGTCGCCGCCGTGCACCTTGGTCCAGTGGAACCCGACCAGCCGGTCGTCCCGGTGGGCCAGGAAGAACCCGTCGCGGTCGAACCACGGCTCGCGCATCCGGCGGTGCAGGTCCTCGACCGTCCAGGTCCCCTGCTCCGGGTGGTCCCGGAACGCTGCCGCGTTCAGCGCCACCCAGTCGGCGTCGTCCCGGCCAGGTTCGAACGTACGGACGGTAACGCCCTCGGGGAGCGTCACGGCGGGCAGCGGCGCGTGCAGGGAGCGGCGCATCTGCCACAGCGCCCGGGACTGCCGGAAGCCCATCGACTCGGCCAGCGCCGCCGCACCGGGATGGCCGCCGTGCGCCCAGAGCCGCAGGCGCCCGTCGCGGGTCTCGGCGAGCGTGGCCTCCACGATCACCCGCCCCATCCCCTGGCGGCGGAACGAGGGGTGCACGACCACCTCGGCGCTCGCGCCCTCGACCTCGTCGGTGACGTCGAGATGGCCGTACGCCGCGAGGTCGCCGTCGAGGTACACCAGCACGTTGCGGACCGGACGGTCGCCGCCGTACCGCAGGTGCAGCATCACGTGCTCGGACAGCGGACGGACCCCGTCGACCTCCGTCGCGGCCTCGATCAGGGCCGCGACCGCCCTGACCTCCCCTGGGTCGAGCGGCCCGACCACCTCGACGTGCGCGGTCGGGGACCCCGGGTCGGACGTCACGGGCGGCACCCTACGGCCCGCGCCGGCGCGGCGACCTGCGTGACGCGTGATCCACGGGCGGTGACGAGTTCACTCCTGCAGGTCACGATTTCGGGTGTGCCTCTGGGCGGGCCGGTCGGTGATCAGTAGGTTTCGCGGGACACCTTCCTTCGTCCTAGGAGCACCATGTCCGCATCCGGACTCCTCCGCCGCCGCACCCCGGTGGCCCTGGCCGCGGTCCTCGCGGCCGTTCTGGCCGCCTCGATCAGCGCGGCCCCCTCCAGCGAGGCCAGCCCACGCCAGGCAAAGCTGGGAACGCCGACGTCACCGAGATCCAGCTCTTGTGCCTCAACGACTTCCACGGCGCAATCGAGCCGCCGGTGGATCCGGCGGTCGCATCGGATCGCTCACGGAGGTTCCGACCGACCCGCCGACGACCCCGTGCCCACTGCCTGTCTCGCCCCGACCTGTTTTGCGGCTGGTGGCGCGGAGTACTTGTCAACGCACGTGCGCGAGCTCTGCGGGCAGGAGACCCCCGAACACGTTGTCCGTCTCGGCCGGAGACCTGATCGGCGCGACGCCCTGCACCTCGGCGCTGTTCCACGACGAGCCGACGGTCGAGGCCCTGAACCCGATGGGCCTCGACTTCAACGGCGTCGGCAACCACGAGTTCGACGAGGGCGTCGACCGAGCTGCTGCGCATGCAGAACGGCGGCTGCCACCCGGTCGACGGCTGCTTCCAGAGACGGCGACGGCTTCGCTACCCGGTGCGAAGTTCAATACCTCGCCGCCAACGTACGTACAAGGACACCGGCGAGACGGTCTTCCCGCCCTACGCGATCCAGAAGTTCGACGGCGGCCAAGATCGGCTTCATCGGCATGACGCTCGAGGGCACCGCCGACATCGTCTCGCCGTCCGGCGTCGACGGTCTGGACTTCCGCGACGAGGTCGACGCCGGCAACGCGCTGGTCCCGCAGCTGCAAGGCACAGGGTGTCGAGGCCATCGTCGTGCTGCTGCACGAGGGTGGCAGGTGGCCGACGCGGACTCAGCGGACCATCAACGAGCTGCGACGGCATGTCGGGCCCGCCGATCGTCGACATCGCGAAGAGTCGACGAGATCGACGTGGTCGTCACCGGCCACACGCACCTGGCCGTACAACTGCATCATCTCGACGGCAAGGTCGTCACCGGTGCGGCCGTCCTTCGGCCGGATTATCACCGAGATGAACCTCAGTGAGCCGGCCACCAACGACGTCGTCGTCAGTGACGGCGACAACCAGATCGTGACGCGCGACGTGCCACGGCCGGCGACGCGATCGACGCTCATGGCCAAGTACCAGCGCCGTCGGCCGCGCCGCTCGGCACAACCGGGTCGTCGGCATCCATCACTGCCGACATCACCGCGCACGTCAGCAACGCGCGGCGAGTCCGCGCTCGGCGACCTGATCGCCGACGCTCAGCTAGCTGCGACGCCGCCACGGGCGAGGCGGTTCGCAGGTCGCGTTCATGAACCCAGGTGGCATCCGCGACGACCTGATCTTCCGGCCAACTCACCAGGCGGCGAGGCACCGGTGTGGTGACGTACGGCGAGGCGTTCAACGTCCAGCCGTTCAGCAACATCCTGACACGTTCTCGACATGACCGGCGCCCAGATCGAGCAGCTGCTCGAGCAGCAGTGGGTCGCCGAGCCGGCCGGCGTCGCCGCCGACCTCGGCCGGGTCCTTCAGGTCTCGGACGGCTTCACCTACACGCTGAACGCGGCTGCGCCGTTCGGCAACCGGGTCGACCCCGCGTCGATCAACGATCGACGGCGACACCGATCGTGGCGGGCAACCCCTACCGGGTCGACCACGAACAACTTCCTGGCCGACGGCGGCGACAGCTTCACGCGTCTTCACCCGTGCACGGAACCGCATCGGCGGCAGCTCGACCTGGACGCGCTCTCGACTACATCGAGGCGAACTCGCCGGTGGCACCACGGCCCGGTGAACCGGATCACCCAGCGCCGTGAGTACGGCGACGTACGCAGCGGAGTGGGGGCGCGCCACCGGGGGCGCCCCACCCCGTCATCGTGTCGGGCGCTCAGCCGACCGGTGCAGGCTCCGGCAGGTCGACCCCGGCGGTGTCCTTCGGCTCCTTGCGGCAGGACGAACCGGTAGCCCACGTTGCGCACGGTCCCGATCAGCGTCTCGTGGTCGGAGCCGAGCTTGGCGCGCAGCCGCCGCACGTGCACGTCGACGGTGCGGGTGCCGCCGTAGTAGTCGTAGCCCCAGACCTCCTGCAGGAGCTGGGCCCGGCTGAAGACGCGGCCCGGGTGCTGGGCCAGGAACTTCAGCAGCTCGAACTCCTTGAACGTCAGGTCGAGCACCCGACCCTTGACCCGTGCGGTGTAGGTCGCCTCGTCGATGGTGACGTCCCCGCGGCGGATCTCGCCGAGATCGTCCTCGGCGCCGGTCCGGGCGGCCAGCCGGCCCATCGCCAGCCGGAGCCGGGCCTCGACCTCGGCCGGGCCGGCGTCCTCGAGGATGACGTCGTCGACGCCCCAGTCGGCGGTGACGGCGGCGAGCGCGCCCTCGGTGGTCACCAGCAGCACGGGGCAGTCGACGCCGGTGGTGCGGATGACGCGGCACAGCGAGCGGACGTGCGGCAGGTCGCGACGCGCCGTCCACCAGCAGAGCGTCCGAGCGGGGTGCCTCGAGCAGCGCCGACGCCTCCGCCGGAGCGACCCGCAGGCTGTGCGAGAGCAGGCCGAGAGCGGGCAGCACCTCGGTCGAAGGCTGCAGCGCGTTCGTCAGGAGCAACAGCTGGCTCACGGGGTTCCCCTTCTTGTCCCTGCCTCCATGAAACATGATGATCGGTGATCCGGGCGGCACTGTCCGGTCTGCGAGAGCGTTCACGGCGCGGAAACGCGCCCGTTACACGAGGGAGGCGCCGCCGGTCATGGCCCGCGGGACGATCCGCTACTGGGCGGCGGCACGGGCCGCTGCGGGCATCGGCGAGGAGCCGTACGCCGGCACGACGCTCGCCGAGGTGCTCGACGCTGCCGTCCTGCCGGCACGGCGCCGAGCTCGCCCGGGTGCTCTCGGTGGCGAGCTTCCTGGTCGACGGGGTCCGCACCGACCGGTCGGCGCCGCTGACTGACGGCTCCACCATCGAGGTCCTGCCACCGTTCGCCGGAGGGTGAGCATGACCCACCCGGCCGGCGGCCGCGGGAGCCGTCGGCCCTCGGCGCGGGGCTCGTCCTCGGCTCCGCCGCCGCCCCGGGCGTCCTGCTGGTGGCCGTGCTCCTGGTGCAGGGCGTCCTGCTGTCGCGGCTGGCACCGTTCCCTGCGGCTCCCGGTGCCGTGGCCGGGTCGGTCGTGGCAGGCGCAGCGGCGGTCGGTGCCGACGTCGTGGTGCTGCTCGGCGAGGGCGACCGCCCGCTCGACGGGGTGCCCGCGGTGCTCGCGCTGGCCGTGGTGGCGGCCCTGGTCCAGCAGCTCGTACGCCGGGACGGCCGGCCCGGCCTGACCTCCTCCCTCGCCGCGACCGTGACCCTGGCCGTGCTCGCCGCCATGGCAGCCGCGTTCCTGGCGGCGCGAGGCGGCCGAGGGCGGTCCGCCGCTGGTCGCGGCCGCGGCGGTCCCGGCCGCGCTGGTGTCGCGGCGCATCGGTGCTGCGGCGGCGGCTCGGCGGACCCGGCTGGCTGGACCTCATCGCCGTCCCGGTGCTCGCCGCGCCGGTCGGGGCTGCTGGTGGCCGCCGCTTCCGAGCTCGAGACCCGCCCGTCACTGGTGGTGGCACTGTCCGCCGCGGCGGGCGCGCCTGGGTGGCCGGCGTCCTGGTCGCGCGGTCCTCCGCTCCCGACGCGGCCGTCGCGGCGGCGCTGCCCTTCGCCCTGGCCGGCCCGGTCGCCTACGTGCTCGGTCGGCTGCTCGTCGGCTGACCGCTCGCGACGCCGGCCGTGCCGCTGGTGCGGGGAATCGCGGCTCCGGCCCTGTGGTTGCACCGAGGACATGGACATGCTGGCCGGACTCCTCGCCCTGCTGGTCGCCGTCGGGGCCGCGACGGCGCTCGGCGCTGTGGCTGCGCCGGTCCGGTCGGCGCCTCGACGCGACCACCCGGCAGGTCCCGACCGATGAGGTCCTCGGCCCCGGACGACCTCGGCGCGCCGCTGGGCGAGCGGGCCACCCTGGTGCAGTTCTCCAGCGCCTTCTGCCAGCCGTGCCGCGCCACCCGGCGGGTCCTCGACGACGTGAGCCGGACCGTCGACGGCGTGGCGCACGTCGAGATCGACGCCGAGTCCCACCTCGACCTGGTGCGCCGCCTGGACGTCCGCCGCACCCCGACGGTGCTGGTGCTCGACGCCGCGGGACGGGTCGTGCGCCGGGCCAGCGGCCAGCCGCGGCCGGTCGACGTCATCGCCGCGCTGGGTGCGGCGGTGGAGGCGTGACCACGGCACTCTGCTCACGTACCGGCACGCCACGCTGTCTCACGTACTGGAATGACTCGTCCTACCTCGCGGACAGGACTAGCATCGCACCTCGTGAGCACGGAGCTGACCCGCCGCCGCGCAGTAGACCTGCTGCGCGTGTCGACCGCGCTCTGTCGCAGCCTCCTGACACACCTCGCGCCCACCGCCCGCGCCCCCGTCAGGAGCACTCTCGTGCCCAACCTCTGCCATCCCTGTCCTTGCCCGCTCGGCCCGTCGACCCTCGCGGTCCGCGGTTCGCCGCTGCGCTGACCACGACCGTCCTGGCCGTCGTCCTGCTGACCGGCAGCGCCTGGCTGCTGCTCGCGCAGGCCGTCGTCTTCGCCCTCGGCACGGTCGACCGCTCGCCGTACGCCGTCGTCTACCGCACCCTGGTCCGGCCGCGGCTCGGCCCGCCGGGCGACCTCGAGGACCCGCGCCCGCTGCGCTTCGCGCAGGCTCTCGGGCTCACCTTCGCCCTCGCCGCACTGGCCGGCTCCGTGGCCGGCTCCGGGGTCCTCGCCGTCGCCGCCACGGCCGCCGCGCTGGCGGCCGCCTTCCTCAACGCCGCCTTCGGGGTCTGCCTCGGCTGCGAGATCTACCTGCTGACGCGCCGCGTCCGCTCTGGCAATGTCGAGAAGTCCACAGTCGTCGTCCACCCACCCCCGTACGGAGGTCTCCGCATGAGTGACAACAACCGCGAGCGTGTCCTGGTCGACGCCGACTGGGTCGAGTCGCACCTGGCGACGACAAGATCGTGCTGGTCGAGGTCGACGAGGACACCAGCGCCTACGACAAGAACCACATCCGTGGCGCGGTGCGCCTGGACTGGAAGAAGGACCTGCAGGACCCGGTCCGGCGTGACTTCGTCGACAAGGCGCCTTCGAGGCTCTCCTGTCCCAGCGCGGCATCGGCAACGACGACACCGTCGTGCTCTACGGCGGCAACAACAACTGGTTCGCCGCCTACGCCTACTGGTACTTCAAGCTCTACGGCCACGACGACGTCCGGCTGCTCGACGGCGGCCGCAAGAAGTGGGAGCTCGACTCCCGCGAGCTCGTCCCGGACATCGGCAGAGCGCCCGGCCACGACGTACACCGCGAAGGACCAGGACCGCTCGATCCGCGCCTTCCGCGACGAGGTCGAGGCCGCGATCGGCCAGAAGAACCTCGTCGACGTCCGCTCGCCCGACGAGTACGCCGGCCGGCTGCTCGCCCCCGCCCACCTGCCGCAGGAGCAGTCGCAGCGCCCGGGACACATCCCGACCGCGGCGAACATCCCGTGGTCCCAGGCGGCCAACGACGACGGCACCTTCAAGAGCGACGACGAGCTCAGCACGCTCTACGGCGACAAGGGTGTCGACCTCGGCAAGGACACCATCGCCTACTGCCGCATCGGCGAGCGCTCGGCGCACACCTGGTTCGTCCTGCACGAGCTGCTCGGCCAGCCGAACGTCAAGAACTACGACGGCTCGTGGACCGAGTGGGGCTCGCTGGTCGGCGTGCCGATCGCGCTGGGTGACACGCCCTGATGTGCGGCGCGACGAAGGGCGGGCCCTCGACGGAGGGGCTCGACCTGGCTGAGGCCGCGGTCGTCCAGGGGGTCGTCGTCCGCGACGGCCAGCCGGTGGGCAACGCCTACGTCCGGCTGCTCGACGGCAGCGGGGAGTTCACCGCCGAGGTGCCGACGTCGGCGACCGGGCAGTTCCGGTTCTTCGCGGCACCCGGCCGGTGGACCGTGCGGACGCTGGCGCCGAAGGCCGACGCCGTCGACCGGCAGGTCGAGGCCACGCTCGGCGAGGTCGCCGACCTCGAGGTGTCCCTCTAGCCCCGACTCACCCCCCAGTCAACCCCCTCACCTCGGTGATCATGCAGTTGTGGTTGCCGGGTCACATCACCGCAGGTCAAGCCAGCACTTCCGGGTGCCGATCATGCAGGAATGGTTCTGACGGGGGTCTGCGGCAGCATCGGTCCGTGCAGTGGCGGTGCGCGGTGATGGGGCTTGGCGCCGCGCTGCTGTGCGTCGCCTGCGCGGTCACCTCCCCGGCGTACGTCTCGACCGGGCCTGTCGCCGGCGACCCCCGCCCGCCCGGACGGGCGTTCGACGCGCGGGTGGACCGGGTCGTGGACGGCGACACCTTCATCGCGGTGCGCCGTGGCGAGCGCCTGCGGGTCCGGCTGATCGGGGTGGACGCGCCGGAGTCGGTGCGGCCCGGCTACCCGGTGGAGTGCTGGGGGCCGGAGGCCTCGCGGGTGCTGACCCGGATGCTCCCGGTCGGGTCTCGGGTCCGCGCCGCCTACCAGGACGGCGGGCGGCGCGACATCTACGACCGTGAGCTGTGGGACGTCTGGCTGCCCGACGGGTCCTTCGTGCAGGCCCGGCTGGTGCGGCGCGGCGCGGCCGAGGCGGTCGCCTACGCGCCGCAGACCGACCACGCCGACCGCGCTCGACGACGTGGAGCGCGGTGCCCGGCGCCGCGGACGCCGGCCTCTGGGGCGCCTGCTGAGCGGCCCGCAACCACTACTGCATGATCAACGGGGTGGGGAGGGTGGTCTCACCTGCGGAGATGTAGTCGCACAACCACAACTGCATGATCACCGCGTGGGTGGGGGGAGGGGTCGCGCGCGTAAGCGGCTAGTAGACGAGCGCCTGGGCGTCGTCGGCGAGCGCCTCCTGGATGAACACCGGGGCGCCGGCGATGCGTACGCCGGGAAGGACCCCGTCCGCGGTGATCGACCGGCGTGCCGCGCACTGCGAGCAGACCGTGACCGAGCCGTTCTCGAGGACCGCGGCCAGCAGCTCGTCCAGCGGCGCCGACTCGGCCAGCTCGAACTCCGCCGCCCGGCCCGGCAGCGCCAGCCAGGCGGACTCCCCGGTCAGCCACAACGAGACCGGCACGCCGCTCGCCGCCGCAACGGCCGCGACCGTGAACGCCTGTGCGCAGCGCTCGGGCGCGTCGGTGCCGGCGGTCGCCTTCACGACCAGGGATCGGGTCATGCGCTGCACAGTAGACTCGCCTGTGTGCTGGAGGTCGTCGTCGTCACCGTCCTGGTCGCCGCGTTCGCGGTGGTCGCGGGCGTCGCCGGGCTGACCGTGCACCGGATCTGGACCGCGAGCGACCCGCACACCGGACGCGACCAGCAGGAGCAGTGACCGTGGAGATCCGCGCCGACATGGCGCCCCAGCTGATCCCCGTCTCCTGGCTGCTCGGCACCTGGCGGGGCGTCGGCGTCGGCGGCTACCCGACGGTCGAGGAGTTCCGGTTCTCCCAGGAGCTCACCTTCACCGAGCTGCCGGGCAAGCCGTTCGTCCACCACCTCAGCCGCAGCTGGCTGCTCGACGACGACGGCGCCGAGGTGCGCCCGCTGGCGCAGGAGACCGGCTACTGGCGGCCGGACGCCGACGGCCGATCGAGGTGCTGCTGACCCACCCGACCGGCTTCGTCGAGATCTACCTCGGCACCGCCGACGGGCCCAAGATCGAGCTCAGCACCGATGTCGTCGCCCGCACCGACACGGCCAAGGAGTACACCGCCGGCCACCGGCTCTACGGGCTGGTCGAGGGCAAGCTGCTGTGGGCGTACGACATGGCGGCCGTCGGGCAGCCGCTGCAGCCACACCTCTCCGCCACCCTCGAGCGGGCCTGACGCCGTGGGCGTCCCGCCGACCCTGCACGAGACCCTGCGCGCCAAGGGCTACCGCATCACGCCCCAGCGCCAGCTGGTGCTCGACGCCGTCGTCGCGCTCGAGCACGGCACGCCGGACGAGATCTGCGCCGAGGTGCAGCGGACCGCGAGCGGCGTCAACCTCTCCACCGTCTACCGCACCCTCGAGCTGCTCGAGGAGCTCGGCCTGGTCACCCACGCCCACCTCGGCCACGGCGCGCCGACCTACCACTCGGCGACCGGCGACGACCACCTCCACCTGGTCTGCCGCGACTGCGGCGCGGTGACCGAGACCGACGTGTCGCTGGCCGACGCGCTGGTCGCCCAGCTCGCCGACCAGCACGGCTTCGAGACCGATGTCGCCCACTTCGCCATCTACGGCACGCTGCCAGGGGTGCGCGTCATGACCAGTCCCCTGCTCGCCCGCCCCGGCGCCGTCCCGGCCGACCCGCCGGACGAGGGCGTGGCCGCGCACTACGGCGACCCGTTCCGCGAGCAGCGCCTCCTCGCCGAGGGCGCCGCGTCGGTCGACCTGTCCCACCGACCAGTCGTGCGGGTCGACCGGGCCGGACCGGCTGAGCTGGCTGCACTCGCTGACCTCCCAGCACCTCGAGCACCTCGAGCCCGGCGTCGCCGACCGAGGCGCTGTTGCTCTCCCCGCACGGCCACGTCGAGCACGCCCTGGCGCTGGTCGACGACGGCGACTCGACCTGGGCGCACGTCGAGCCCGGCACCGCCGAGGAGCTCGTCACGCTTCCTGGACCGGATGCGGTTCTGGTCGAAGGTCGAGGTCGAGGACGTCAGCCGTACGTTCGCCGTGGTGCTGCCGGCCGGCGCCCGCTGACGCGGTGCTGTCTCGCGTACGACGCCCGACGGGGTGGAGTCGTTCGTCCCCCGCGACGACCTGGCCGACCGTCCTCGACGGCGAGCTGGCGGGCGTCTGGGCCCTGGAGGCGCTGCGCATCGCGGCCGGCCGGCCGCGCTTCGGGCTGGAGACCGACCACCGCACCATCCCGCACGAGCTCGGCTGGATCCCGGCCGCCGTCCACCTCGACAAGGGCTGCTACCGCGGCCAGGAGACGGTCGCCCGGGTGCACAACCTCGGCCGGCCGCCGCGCCGGCTGGTGCTGCTGCACCTCGACGGGTCCGACTCGGAGCTGCCGGAGCCGGGGTCCACGGTCGTGCTCGGTGACCGCGAGGTCGGCCGGGTGACCAGCTCGGCCCGGCACTTCGAGCTCGGCCCGATCGCGCTGGCGGTCGTCAAGCGCTCCACGCCGACCGGCGAGACGCTGGTCGCCGGCGGCGTCGCGGCCGCGCAGGAGGTCCTGGTCCCCGCCTGACCGCGCCCGGGTCGGGCACCGATCGCGGGGCGGCGGGCCAGGAAAGACGACGCAACGGCGATGGGCGCGGCCGGTGAGCCGGGATGAGGCGGTTGCGTCGTCCTTCGGGTACGGGCGTCAGGGTGGTCGGCGGTCACATCTCGAGGAGCAGGGTCACCGGGCCGTCGTTGACCAGCGCCAGGCTCATGTCCGCGCCGAACGCCCCGGTCTCGACGTGGGCGCCGCGATCGCGCAGCACGCGCACCAGGTGCTCGACGAGTGGCTCGGCGACCGGGCCGGGAGCCGCGGCGTTCCAGGTCGGCCGGCGCCCCTTGCGGGCATCGCCGTAGAGCGTGAACTGGCTGATGACCAGCAGCGGGGCGCCCACCTCGGCGGCGGACCGCTCGTCGCGCAGCACCCGCAGCTCGTGCACCTTGGCCGCCAGCCGGGCGGCGACCTCCTCGGTGTCGTCGTGGGTGACGCCGACCAGCACGACGAGGCCCGGCCGGTCGATGCGCCCGACGACATCACCGGCCACCCGCACGCTCGCCTCGGTGACTCGCTGCACGACCGCTCGCACGCGGGCATGCTGCCCGATGCCGGTTGGCCGATGAAGCGGGTACGTGCGGCAGGTGCTCAGCCGCGGCCGAAGAGGCCCTTGCGCTTCTTCTTCGGGTCGTAGGACGACGCCACCGGGCGCGGTGTCTGCGGGGGCGCCGGCGGCTCGGGCGGTCGTCGTCGGCGGAGAAGCCGAGGCTGGACAGCTCGCGCAGCAGCATCGCGGTGTCCGCGTGGTCGCGCTTCACCAGCGGCTCCGGGTCGGGCTCGTCCGGGTCGTCGGCGGGCTGCGGCTCCGCCGCGGCAGCGGCGACCGGCACGGGCTCGGCGGCCGGGGCACGGTGCGCCGGGGCGTCACGGTTGAGCTCGGTCAGCATGCTGGCCGCCTGGGCGGCCCGGGCCGCGCCGTCGGCGACGTCCTCGTCCCGAGCAGCGCGGTCCGCTGCCTCGCGGGCCTTGCGCTCCTCGGCGTCGCGCGCCGCGGCCTGCTCGGCCACCACCTGCGCCTGAGCCTCGGCGGACTGCCTCGCCTGCTCCTCGCCGGTCAGCCGGGCCAGCTCGGCCGATGCCTGACGGCGCGTGTCCGGCGTCCCTCTCGGCGGCGACCCGCGCTGCCTCCTCGGCGGCGATGGCCTCGGCGGCCTCCGCGGCGAGCCGGTCGGCTGCCGCCCGCGCCTGGCGCTCGGCGTCCTCGCGGGCGATGGCCTCGGCGGCCTCGCGCACCTCCTGCTCGGCCTTGGCGCGGGCCCGCCGGTCGGCCTCCTCCTGCAGCTCGCGTTCCGCCTGCTCGCGCTCGGCCTGTCGCTGTGCCTCGGCCTGTCGCTGTGCCTCCGCCTCACGCTCGGCCCGCTCGCTGGCCGCCTGCGCCTCACGAGCGGCCAGCCACTCGGCGTGGTCGGCCCACGCCGGCGCCTCGGCCGCGCGACGCTGCTGGGCGAGCCACTCGGCGTGGTCGGCCCAGGCGGGCTCCTCCGCGGCGGCGCGCTCGGCGGCGGCCAGCGCGTGCTCGGCCCAGGCGTCGGCGGCGCTCGCTCGGCAGCGACCCATCGGCGTGGTCGGCCCACGCCGGCTCCTCGGCCGCGCGCCGCTGCTGGGCGAGCCACTCGGCGTGGTCGGCCCAGGCGGGTCTCTCGGCGGCGACGCGCTCGGCGGCGGTCCTCGCGGCGTGCTCGGCCCAGGCATGGGTCTCGGCGGTCGCCCGCTCAGCGGCGACCCACTCGGCGTGATCGGCCCACGCCTGCTCCTCGGCCTGACCGCGCGCGGCGTCGCCGGCCTCGCGTCGGGCCCGCTCAGTCTCTTCCTCCTTGGCCTGCTTGCGGGCGGCGGCGCGCTCGGCGCGGGCGTTGGCCTCCCGAGCCGCGAGCGCCTCGAGCTCCGTGTGCAGGATCTCGGCGTCGCGCAGCCGCTTGGTCTCGGACGCGATCCGGCGCTCCTCGGCCTCGATGCGCTCCTGCTCGGCCTGCTCGCGCGCGCTCGAGCCTGCTCGGCCGCGCGCGCTGCTCGCGCCTCGGCGCGCTCGGCCTGCTCGGCGTCGGTCGGCGGCCGTCCGCTCCTCGAGGTCGGCCAGAGCCACCACGGGCAGCACCAGCTCGGTCCCGACCTCGTCGAGGGGCTCCACGCCGAGCTCGACGGCCTCGAGCGCATGACCGTCATCGACATCGTCACCGGCCTCGATGTCGGCCTCGACCTCGACGGCTTCGACCTCGACGGCCCTGATCGTCAGCGGCCTCGACACCCTCCACCTGCACCAGCCCGGCCTCGACCAGGCGGGTGACGACCTGACCGGCCTCGAAGAGGGTGAAGCCGCAGTCGGCGGCCAGCTCGGCGACGCTGCGCTCCGCGTCGACCTTGCACAGCAGCGCCCACTCGTTCGGGCCCAGCGCGACATCGTCGGCGGGGGTGCTGCCCGAGGACAGCGCCGGCACGCCCTCGGGGCCGCCGATCGAGTCCAGGATCTGCTCCCAGGTGGTCGCCCGGTCCCGGAGCTCGTCCAGCAGCGACACCACAGCGGTCGGCGGGGCGACGTCCTGGCGGGTCTTCTTGTTCTTGCGGAACTTCCAGGCGCTCACCGGCCAGCCCAGCAGGTCCGCCAGGGCGTCCTTGAGGTGCTCGACCACGAACTCCTCGACCACCGCGAGCTCGACGTAGCCCAGGTGCACCAGCAGCTCGCCGAGGCGCCAGCCCTGCAGCTCGGTGCGCTGGATCTCCAGCGCCTCCGCCAGGGCCTCCGGGGTGAGGGCGCCGCGGGACATGAGCCGGACTCCGAGCATGACCCGGCGGCCGGGCACCATGACGGCGTAGACCTCGCCGTCGCGCAGGTAGACCTCGGCCTCGTCGCCCTCCTGGTCGCGCACCACCAGGCACCCGGTGGAGGAGGCGGCAGCCAGGTCGAGGAGCGCGGCTTCGACGGTGTTGGTGAGGAGGGCACCTTCGGGCACGTGTTCCTCCTTTCCCGGGTCGGTGGGCGCTGGTCGAGCAGGCGCGAGCCGGGAGCGCGGGCCGACCGCACCACCAGGCGTCTTCCATGGCATCGGCACGAGGGGCCGGGTTGTTGAGACGGTCCGGTCACCGGGTTCCAGCCCGTTCCGCCGAGCCCGGCCGGGAGCCCGCCCCGCGCCGGGCACCGGACGTGGCACGATGCGGGCGTGAGCCCTCCCAGCACGCTGATCACGGTGGCGCCAACCGGCGCGGAGACGGCCAAAGCGGACGCCCCGCCGCTGCCCGTGACCCTGGACGAGCTGGTGACCACCGCCGTGGCCTGCGAAGCGGCCGGCGCGGCCCTGGTCCACGTCCACATCCGCGGCGCCGACGCCCGCCCCACGCTCGAGCTGTCCCGGCTCCGCGACACGGTGAGCGCGCTGCGCGAGGCGACCACCATGGTCGTCCAGCTCAGCACGGGGGGAGCGGTGACCGACCCCTTCGAGCACCGGCTGCGGGTCCTCGACGCCGAGCCCGACTCCTGCTCGCTGACCTGCGGCACGGTGAACTTCGGCGACGACGTCTTCAGCAACCCCTGGCCGTTCATGGCCGAGCTCTACCAGCGCACCCAGGCCATGGAGGTCGTGCCGGAGTTCGAGCTGTTCGACCTGGGGCACGTGGCCGCCCTGCACCGGCTCCTCGACACGTACGGCCTGCCGTACGGCGGGCAGGTCCACTGCGACCTGGTCATGGGGGTCCCGGGCGGCATGCCCGGCACGGCGGCTGCGCTGGTTGCCGCCGTCCAGGCGCTGCCCGCCGGCTGCTCCTGGTCGGCCACCGGCATCGGGCGGACCAGCCTGCCGGTCGCGCTCGCCGCGCTGTCGGCCGGCGGCCACCTGCGGGTCGGCATGGAGGACACCCTGACCTTCGCCAAGGGCCGCCCGGTCACGGGCAACGAGGAGCTGGTCGCCCGGGCGGCGGAGCTGGCCCGGCTCGCCCAGCGCCCGCCGATGTCGACCGACGAGGCCCGAGCGCTCTTGCACGTCAAGGAGCGGACTCCCGCCCGGACTGCCTAGAGTGGCAGCCGGTCCACGACACGACGGAGAGCCGATGAGCCAGACAACGCCGTACCCGAACGGTCGGCGCCGCATCGACCGGGTCCTCGCCGACGACTTCGCCGAGGACCTGGCCGGCCTCGACATGGACGAGGTCCGCACCCGGCGGCGCGAGGCCGAGCAGGAGGAGGCCGACCTCTCCTACCTCCGCCGGATGCTGCAGGGGCGGATGGACATCCTGCGCGCCGAGCTGGCCCGCCGGTCCGGCGGTGGCGAGAAGATCGTCGAGCACCTGTCCCAGGTCCTGGCCGACTCCGCCCGCAGCGACCACGGCCTCGGCCGGTACCTGCGCGTCGAGCCGTCCCGGGTCGACGAGCACCGCCGCTCGGTCGAGCAGCTGATCGCGGACGTGGGCGTCTCCGACGTCGAGGGCCACACCGACGACGAGCTGCGCGAGTCGCTCGGCCGGCTCGAGGGCTTCGAGCAGGGGATCTCCGAGGACCGGCACCGGGTGCAGAAGGTGATGGACGCGCTCACCACCGAGGTCGCGTCCCGCTACAAGAGCGGCACCGCCTCCGTCGACGACCTGCTGGCCGAGCGCTGACAGGCCCGGGCCCGAGCGGCGTCGTCCTGGCCGAGGTCGTCCGGTCCGGTTTCGTCGAGGGCCATCACCACGGCAGCCTGGTCGCGCTGGGCGCCGACGGTGCTGCAGTCGTCTCGCTGGGGGACCCGGACCGGCCGGTCTTCCCGCGCTCGTCCAACAAGCCGATGCAGGCCGTCGGGATGCTCGAGGCGGGTCTGCGCCTCGACGGCGAGCTGCTGGCGCTGGCCTGCGCGAGCCACTCCGGTGAGGCCTTCCACCTGGACGGCGCGCGGCGGATCCTGGCCGGTGCCGGCCTGTCCGAGAACGACCTGCAGACCCCGCCCGACTACCCCGTCGACGAGGTCGAGAAGCTCGCGTACGTCGCCGCCGGCGGCTCACCCACCGCTCTCGCGATGAACTGCTCGGGCAAGCACGCCGCGATGCTGGCCACCTGCGTCGCCAACGGCTGGCCGACCTCGACCTACCGCGACCCGGACCACCCGCTGCAGGTCTCGCTGCGCGGCACCGTCGAGCGGCTGGCCGGCGAGCCGGTCGCGGCCGTCGGCGTCGACGGCTGCGGGGCACCGCTGTTCGCGATGACGCTGACCGCACTGGCCCGCGCGTTCGCCGCGATCGCGACGGCGCCCGACGGGACGCCGGAGCACCGCGGTGGCGGCCGCGATCCGGCGCTACCCCGAGTGGCTGGGCGGCACCCGGCGGGACGTGACCCGCCTGGTCGCCGGCGTCCCCGGGCTGATCGCGAAGGACGGCGCCGAGGGGGTCTACGCGGCGGCGATGCCGGACGGCCGCGCCGTGGCGCTGAAGATCGACGACGGCGCGCAGCGGGCCCGACCGCCCGTCATGGTGGCCGCGCTCCGGGCCCTGGGTGTCCGGGCTCCGGTGCTCGACGAGCTGGCCGAGGCGCCGCTGCTCGGCGGTGGCGTGCCGGTCGGCTCGGTGCGCGCCGTGGTCCTGCGGCCCGCATGAGCGACCTCCTCAGCGACGACGTCGTCCAGCTGCCGGGCGGCGGACCCCGGCTGGCGTTGCGCCGGGGCACCGGCCCGTCCCGGCCGTTCCTGCTCGTGCACGGGCTCGCGTCCAACGCGCGGGTGTGGGACGGCGTGGGCCGGCGGCTGGTCGCGGCCGGCCACCAGGTGGTCGCGGTCGACCTGCGTGGGCACGGGCGCTCCGAGCAGGTGGCCGACGGCTACACCACCGACTGTGCCGCCGACGACCTGGCCGCCCTGTGCGACCAGCTCGGCCTGGTCGGCGGCCGCGCGCCGGTCGCTGCCGGGCAGTCCTGGGGCGGCAACGTCGTCGTGTCCCTGGCCGCCCGCCACCGCGCGGCCGCAGCCGTCGCCCTGGTCGACGGCGGGTGGATCTCGCTGGGCGAGCGGTTCGCGACGTTCGACGAGTGCTGGGCCGCAGCTCGCGCCGCCCGTCATCAACGGCGTGACCCTGGCCGACCTGGCGCTGCGGTTCCGGGAGTGGCACCCCGACTGGCCGCAGGAGGGCATCGACGGCACGCTGGCCAACTTCGCGGTCCGCCCGGACGGGACCGCCGCGGCCGCGCTGAGCCGGGAGCACCACCGCGAGATCGTGCACTCCCTGTGGGCCGACGACGTGCGGGTGCACCTGCCGCGAGTCACCGTGCCGGCGCTGGTCGCCCCCGCCGCGGTCCCGCGACGCCGACGACGAGAGCCGCGCCGGGCCGCTGATGGCGCTCTCGCTGCTGCCGGACGCCGTCGGCCTCCTGGTACGACGGCGCCGACCACGACCTGCACGCCCAGCACCCCGCGCGGCTGGCCGAGGACCTGTTGGCGCTGGCCGCCCGGGTGGAGGCTGGGGAGTCGATGAGCCGGATCGTGGTGATGGGGTCCGGGGAGACGACGCCCACGATGGTGCGCATCCACCGCGAGATCTTCGCCAGCTGCCCGCCCGGGCCCGCAGTCCTGCTCGACACCCCGTTCTCGTTCCAGATGAACCGCGAGGAGCTGGTCACCCGCACCCAGCTCTACTTCGCGCAGAGCGTCGGCCACGAGGTGCAGGTCGCGCGGTGGCCGCGCAAGGACGCCGACCAGCCGGCGGTCGAGCGGGCGCTGGCGCTGCTCGACCAGGCGGCCTGGGCCTTCGCCGGGCCGGGCAGCCCCACGTACGCCCTGCGCCAGTGGAGCGGGACGGGCGTCCCGGCCGCCCTCACCGCGGTCGTACGCCGGGGAGGCACCGTCGTCATGGGCAGCGCCGCGGCGCTGACCCTGGGCTCGCACACGGTCCCGGTCTACGAGATCTACAAGGTCGGCGAGGAGCCGAGGTGGGTCGACGGGCTGGACCTGCTCGGGGAGATCACCGGCATCCGGGCCGCCGTCGTGCCGCACTACGACAACGCCGAGGGCGGCACCCACGACACCCGCTTCTGCTACCTGGGCGAGCCGCGCCTGTCCGCGCTGGAGGGCCAGCTGCCCGACGAGGTCGGCGTCCTCGGCGTGGACGAGCACACCGCGATCGTGATCGACCTCGAGGCCGCCACCGCGTCCGTGCACGGCAACGGACTGGTCAGCGTCCGCCGACGCGGGGTAACGCGCACGTTCGGCGCGGGGGAGTCCCTGCCGCTCTCCGACCTCGCGGCGCTCCTGCGCGGCGACGAGACGTCGGCGCAGCCGGTCCACCACCAGGCGGCCGGGGCGTCGTCCGTCGCCGCCGCACCGGAGGCCGCACCCGCTCGCGACCTCGCTCCGGGCCGAGGCCGAGTCCGCCCGGGCGGCCTTCGACGCGGCGCTCTCCGCCCGGGACGTGGCCGGCTGCGTGGCCGCCGTGCTGGGACTCGAGCAGGCGATCGCCGACTGGAGTGCCGACACCCTGCAGAGCGATGACGTCGACGAGGCCCGTCGGGTGCTGCGCGCGCTGGTGGTCCGCCTCGGTGACCTCGCGGTCGGCGGGGCCCGCGACCCACGCGACACGGTCGGCCCCTACGTCGAGCTGCTGCTGGAGCTGCGGTCTGCAGCGCGTGACGCGAAGGACTTCGCCACCTCGGACCTGGTGCGCGACCGGCTCGCGGCGCCTGGGCGTCGAGGTCCGCGACGGCGCCGAGGGCAGCTCCTGGGTGCTAAACAGCACGGGTGTGACCGACCTCACGGAGAAATGTGCTTGCTGGGTGCTTGCCACAGTTAGCACATGGGGTAGAACTGTTGTGTGGCAACGCTGAAGGTTCCCTCGCTGGGTGACTACATCCGCGAGCAACGCGAGTCGGCGCAGGTCTCTCTGCGCCAGCTGGCGAAGGTCGCCGGCGTCTCCAACCCTTACCTCAGCCAGATCGAGCGGGGCCTGAAGAAGCCGAGTGCCGAGATCCTCCAGCAGATCGCGAAGGGTCTGCGCATCTCCGCGGAGACGCTCTACGTGCGAGCCGGGATCCTCGACGAGGACCACGGCTCGGGCGACGTGGTCGCCGCGGTCCTGACCGACCCGGGCATCGGCGAGCGGCACAAGCGCGTGCTGCTCGACATCTACGAGTCGTTCCGGGCCGAGCACGCGGCCACCACCAAGGCCGCCTCCCCCAAGACCGCCACCAGGAAGACCTCCCCACGCGGGACCACCGCGTCGAGGAGCCGCTCCACCACCAGGAGGAAGAGTTCATGAGCCTGACCACCATCACCCGCAGCAAGCCGTTCTACGTCGTCGCCGGTGCAGGTGACCTGGCCGTGAAGACCATCCGCACGGTCCCGGCCCGCCTGAGCGCGGTCAAGGTCGACCGCAAGGACATCCAGAAGGCCGTCACGACCCTGCAGGCGGAGACCGTCGCCCTGCCGGCCAAGGCGCAGACCGCGGCCGTCGAGGCCGCCGTCGACGTCGCCGACCGCGCGGACGCCGTCTACACCGAGCTGCTCACCCGCGGCCGCCGTGTCGTGGGCCGGATCCGCCGCCAGAAGTCCACCCAGGACCTCAAGCGGGACGCCGGCACCACCGTGCGTCGCACCAAGGCCGCGACGACCACGGCCAAGAAGGGTGCCGCCGACACCACGACTGCCGCGAAGGCGACCCGCACCACCGCCAAGAAGGCGGCCAAGAAGGGCACCCGCAGCGCGAACACGGCGACCCGCACGTCGGCCAAGCGCACCGCCACCACGGCGCGCAAGCGCACGGCCAGCACCCGGACCGCCGCCAAGTCGGCGACGACCTCGGCCCGCAAGACCGCGTCCTCGGCCACCAGCGCCGCGGCCGACGGTGCGGCGAAGGTCGGCAGCTGACCCACCGGCGCGACAGCGCACCCGCACGACCGGACGGCCCGCCCCTTCACGGGGCGGGCCGTTCGCCGTCCCGCCGGTCTAGGCTGGCGGGATGGACATCCTGGGCCCCGTGCAGAGCGTCGTGCTGCTGATCCTCGGCATCGGGGCGCTGTGCCTGACCGCCTTCGCCGCCGTCGACGCGATGCGCTTCCGGTCCCAGCTCTACCCGGCGATCGGGCGGCAGACCAAGGTGTTCTGGGTGGCGATCCTGGTGGTCGCCTTCATGGTCGCGATCGTCTCGTTCGGCTACGCGCTCGGCTTCCTCAACGTTCTCGGCGTGGTCGCCGCGGGGGTCTACCTTGCCGACGTACGTCCGAAGCTGCAGGCCGTGAGCGGCGGCCGCGGGTCGAGCGGCTACGGCCCCTACTGACCTGATGGCCACCGACACCCACGGGCGCACCGCCCGGCTCGAGCTCGCCGACCAGTCGCTGCGTGAGTGGGACGCGACGGTCCTCGACAGCTCGCCGGAGGGGATCGTCCTCGACCGGTCCGCGTTCTACCCCGGCGGTGGCGGGCAGCCGCCGGACCACGGAACCCTGCTCTGGGGCGGCGTGCAGACCCGCATCGTGGGTGCCCGGCGCGGGGACGACCTGGTGCTCGTGCCGGCCGAGGATGACCCGGTGCCACCGGTCGGGACGTCGGTCCGGGGAGCCGTCGAGGACGACCGGCGCACCGCTCTGATGCGCACCCACTCGGGGCTGCACCTGCTCTCGGGCGTCGTGTTCCGCGACTTCGGTGCCCTGGTCACCGGCGGCAACATGGAGCCGCTGGAGGCGCGGATGGACTTCAACCTCCCCGAGGTCCCCGAGTCGTTCAAGGAGCGCGTGGCGCAGGCCTGCGCCACCGAGGTCGCGGCCGACCGCGCCATCGAGGTCGGGACGCTTCCTCGCGACGAGGCGTTCGCGACGCACCCGGACCTGATCCGGACCGCGAAGGACCTGCTGCCGCCGGACCTCGAGGTGGTGCGCATCGTCGACATCGTCGGCCTCGACACCCAGGCCGACGGTGGCACCCACGTGGCGTCGACCAGCCAGATCGGCCGGATCGAGGTCGTCAAGGTCGAGAACAAGGGCAAGGGCTTCCGCCGGCTCAGGGTCCGCTTCACCGACCGCTGACCAGGCGTTTCGCAGGGAGGTGCGAGGTGCAGATCTCGGTACGCCCCATCGCCCCGGGTGACGCGGACTGGATCGTGGCGCGGATGCAGGACGATTGGGGGTCGGTGTTCGTGGCGCGGAAGGGTGAGCTCATCGATGCGACCCGGCTGCCCGGCTTTGTCGCAGCTGTCGGCGATGAGCGTGTGGGCCTCGCCGTGGTCGCGGTGCGCGAGGACGAGTACGAGGTGGTGTCCATCTCGGCGACGCCCGAGGGGCGAGGCATCGGTCGCGCCCTCCTGCAGCACTGTTTCGACGACGCCCGGTCCACAGGGTGCCGTCGCGTGTGGTTGACGACGACCAACAACAACGTGCGGGCCATCGCGTTCTATCAGCGGTCCGGGATGGACCTGTGCGCCTTCTATCGCCACGGTGTGGAGAGCGCACGCCGGCTGAAGCCGGCGATTCCGCTCCGTGACGGGTCAGGAGTGGCCATCGCCCACGAGCTCGAGTTCCAGATGCTCCTGCGAGACGACTGAGGCAAGGCGCGGATGGATCCGTACGTCAGCGGCGGCTGAGCCAGACCATCAGCGGCTTGCCGTAGAACTCGTCCGAGACCCCGCGCAGCTCGAGCGCGAGCCGGCGGCAGACCGCCTGCGACGCGGTGTTGGCCTCGTCGGTCAGCGCCAGGATCTCCGTCAGGCCGGCCGCGTGGCCCCGGTCGAGGGCGCCACGGGCCGCCTCCGTCGCGTAGCCCTGGCCCTGGCTGTCCGGGTGCAGCGCCCAGGCCACCTCGACCGGCGCGCCCGGCTCGCGGGACCCGTCGACCTGCACCAGCGCGACGGTGCCCACGACGGCGCCGGTGTCACGGACCTGAACCGCCCACCACCCGCAGGGTGACCCGGCGGCACGCTCCTCTCCGTTGCGCACGCGCGCGCGTGCGATCCGCTCCCGGGCAGCGGCCACGGACGGCTGCGGTGTCGGCACCGAACCGAGGAAGCGCACCACGTCGTCGCGGGAGTACATGTCGAACATCCGCTCGGCGTCGTCGTCCCGCCAGTCGCGCACGACGAGGCGCTCGGTCTCGAACGCCGGCTCGGAGTGGGGCAGGCTGGTCACGTGGACATCGTGGCAGTGCAGGGCGACATCACCGAGCAGGACGTCGACGCGGTGGTCAACGCCGCCAACTCCGGGCTGCTGGGCGGCGGCGGCGTCGACGGTGCGATCCACCGTCGCGGCGGACCCGCGATCCTGGCGGCCTGCCGCGAGCTGCGCGCCACCACGTTGCCGGACGGGCTGCCCGCCGGTCAGGCCGTGGCGACGACCGCGGGAGACCTGCCGGCGCGCTGGGTCATCCACACGGTCGGCCCGGTCTGGTCCGCGTCGGAGGACCGCAGCGCGACGCTGGCGTCGGCGTTCCGCGAGTCGCTGCGGGTGGCGGAGGAGCTCGGCGCCACGACCGTCGCGTTCCCCGCGGTGTCGGCGGGTGTGTACGGCTGGCCGGTCGACGACGCGGCGCGGATCGCGGTCGAGACGGCACGCGCCCACGACCCCGGCTCGGTGCGCGAGGTCCGCTTCGTGCTGTTCGGCCCCGAGACCCACGCAGCGTTCGCCGCGCGTATCGGGTGACGTGACTGCCGACGGCTTCCCCGCCTGTTCACGCGGTCCTACCTGGTGCATGATGCCCCACAGGGGAGAACGGAGGCTCGTCGTGACGACCTCGCTCGACCTGCGCATCGGAGGCGTCGGAGCTGGCGGTGGCGGCGCGCTCGTCCTCGTCGGCAACATCCTCCATCCGCGCGAGTCCGGCCAGCTGGACGACGCCGAGTCCTTGCTCGCCGTCGCGGCCGACTCCGACATCTGGGTTGCGGACCACCTCGTCATCACAGCGGGGATCGGGCTGCTTCTCGCCGGGTTCTACGGGCCTCAGGCAGTCCATCTCCGGACCGGGTGTGACCTGGGCAGGGCTGGGCTGGGGTGCCGCGATCGTCGGCGTGGCGACGGGCCTCGCGTTCATGATGACCGAAGCCGTTGCCGTTGCAGCCCTCGCGGACGACTGGGCGACGAGCTCGGGCGCGGACAAGGTGCAGGCTCTCGCCGCGGGTGATGCGATCTTCCAGCTGTCGCTGACACTTGCCGCAGCAGCGGCGCTGATCTTGTTCGGTGTGACGCCGATCCTCTATCGGCTTGGCGATCCTCGGCAGTGACGATTATCGAGCTGCTCTCGGCTGGATCGGTGTCGTCGCCGGCAGCGTGACCTTCTTCGCCAGCGTTATCCAGGTCTTCACAGGGATCACGACGCTCACCGGCCTGATCCTCGTTCCGCTTGGCATCGTCGTGGTCACGGTGTGGCTGGTCTACCTGGGAGTCGTGATGTGGCGGCTCCACACCGTTGGCGCAGGGGATCGCTCCCAGCCGGCTGACGACTGCGTCGGAGCCGGACTCCGATCAGCCCGGGCGCCGGTGCACCTTGTGCTGCGCGGCCTGGGCGAGGGGCTTGACCACCAGCAGGTCGATGTCGACGTGCGGGGGACGGGTCACGCACCACGCCACGCAGTCGGCGATGTCCTCGGCGGTGAGCGGTGCGTCCACACCCTCGTAGACCTTCGCCGCCCGGGCCGGGTCGCCGCCGAACCGGTTGAGCGAGAACTCCTCGGTGGCCACCATCCCCGGCGCGATCTCGGTGACCCGCACCGGCTGGCCGTTGAGCTCGAGTCGCAGCGTCTCGGCCAGCGCGGCGACGCCGTGCTTGGCCGCGGTGTAGCCACCACCGCCCTCGTAGACGATCCGGCCGGCGGTGGACCCCATCACGACCACATGGCCCTGCCCGCTCGCCACCAAGGCGGGCAGCAGCGCCTGGGTGACCCGCAGCGTCCCGATGACGTTGACCTCGAACATCGCCCGCCACTCGTCGGGGTCCGACTCGGACACCGGGTCCATCCCGAGGGCCATCCCGGCGTTGTTGACCAGCACCGTCACCTCGCCGACCTCCGCCGCCAGCGCCGCCACCGACTCGGCCGAGGTGACGTCGAGCGTGACCGCCCGGGCCCCGATCTCCGCGCACAGCGCGTCCAGCCGGTCCCGGCGCCGGGCGGCTGCCACCACGTCGAAGCCCTCGGCGGCCAGCCGGCGGGCGGTGGCCGCCCCGATGCCGCTGCTCGCGCCGGTCACCACTGCCGTTCCCCGGTCCATGTCCGCATCCTCACACGCGCGCTGAGGCGCCGTTGCGAGCCCGGTCCGGCGGCTGGGAGCCCCCGCTCAGGTTCCCGGTCGGGGAATCGGGGACGATGACCGGCGGTTCTTAACAAGTCGGAGGTGCACACGAGTGACGATGACCCTGCTGAGGGGACGCGGCGGGCTGCCGCGACGCCTGGCGATGGTCAGTGTCCACACCTCCCCCCTCGACCAGCCCGGCACGGGCGACGCCGGCGGCATGAACGTCTACGTCGTCGAGCTGTCCCGCCGGCTGGCTGCGCTGGGCGTCGAGGTCGACGTGATCACCCGAGCCACCAGCTCCGACCTCCCGCCGTCCGTCGAGCTCGCCCCCGGCGTCACGCGTCCGGCACATCACGGCGGGCCCGTTCGAGGGCCTGGCCAAGGAGGACCTCCCGGCCCAGCTGTGCGCGTTCACCTCCGGGCTGATGCGCGTCGAGGCCGCCCGCCCGCCCGGCTGGTACGACCTGGTCCACTCCCACTACTGGCTCTCCGGCCAGGTCGCCTGGCTGGCCGCCGAGCGGTGGGACGTGCCGCTGGTCCACTCGATGCACACCATGGCCAAGGTCAAGAACCTGACGCTGGCCGACGGCGACTCCCCCGAGCCCGTGGCGCGCGCCATCGGCGAGGCCCAGGTGGTGGCCGCGGCCGACCGCCTGGTGGCCAACACCGACGAGGAGGCCGATCAGCTCGTCGAGCTCTACGACGCACACCCTGACCAGGTCGTGACCGTCCCGCCGGGTGTGGACCTCGACGTCTTCTCGCCCGGCTCGCGGCTGCAGGCCCGCCGGGAGCTCGGGCTGCCGGCCGACGCCTACCTCCTGCTCTTCGTCGGCCGGATCCAGCCGCTCAAGGCACCGGACGTGCTGCTGCGGGCCGCCGCGCGCCTGCTCGAGCGGGTGCCGTCCCTGCGCGACCGCCTGGTCGTCGCGGTCGTCGGTGGCCCGTCCGGCAGCGGCCTCGCCCAGCCGCGCGCCCTGCAGGCGCTGGCCGACGAGCTCGGCATCCCCGACGTGGTGCGCTTCGTCGAGCCGCAGCCGCAGGACGCCCTCCCGCAGTGGTACCGCGCGGCCGACGTGACCGTGGTCCCGTCCTACAGCGAGTCCTTCGGGCTCGTCGCGATCGAGTCCCAGGCCTGCGGTACGCCGGTGGTGGCCGCATCCGTCGGCGGGCTGCACACGGCGGTCGCCGACGGACGGTCCGGGCTGCTGGTGCCCGGCCACCACCCCGACGACTACGCCAGAGTGCTCGAGGGGCTGCTCGCGGACCCGGGCCGCCGGGCCGCGCTCGGCCGGGCAGCCGTCGGGTACGCCGCCGGCTTCGGCTGGGACGCGACCGCGGCCGGCATGCTCGAGGTCTACGGCGACGCCATCCACGAGCCCGCGCTGCCGGCGGGCATCGCGGTCAACCGGTGACTCGCGGAGGACCCGACGAGTCGCCAGGCGCGAGGCGCTGGCCACTCTCCGCGCGGCGTTGCGCGACGGCGGGGTCGAGCACGAGGAGCCGTCGGAGGGCACGGTCGTCGTGACCCTGCCGGGCGAGCGCAAGCTCAAGACCACGGTCAGCCTGGTCGTCGGTGCGCACAGCCTGTCGGTGAACGCCTTCGTCGCGCGTCGCCCGGACGAGAACCACGAGGCCGTCTACCGCTGGATGCTCGAGCGCAACACCCGGCTCTACGTCGTGGCCTTCGCGCTCGACCACCTCGGCGACATCTACCTGAGCGGCCGCCTGCCTCTGCACGCGGTCACGGCCGAGGAGGTGGACCGGCTGCTGGGGTCGGTGCTCGAGGCCTCCGACTCGTCGTTCAACACGCTGCTCGAGCTCGGCTTCTCGACCGCGATCCGCAAGGAGTGGCAGTGGCGGCTGTCGCGGGGCGAGCCGACGTACAACCTCGCGGCCTTCCCCCACCTCGCGCCGGGCGGCGCCGGCGACCCGCGGCGCCGGCGACCCGGGCGCCGCCGGCCGTCCCTCCTAGCGCACCGCCTCGTCGGCCTCCTCCGGCGTCGCCGGCGCGGGCACCGCGACGGCAGCGGTCGCGTGGTGCTCGGTGGCCCGCAGCTCGTCCAGCCGGCGTTGCCGCGCCGGCCCCGCCAGCAGGTGCCCGGCTGCCCCGGCCAGTGACACCAGCCCGCAGCCCACCCAGAGCACCGTCGGCCCGGCGTGGTCGTAGACCCAGCCGCCGGCGACCGGCGCGACCATCGCCGCGAGGCTGAACGTGAAGGTGAAGGCGCCCTGGTAGCGCCCGCGCATCGACGCCGGCGACAGGTCGGCTACGACGGCCGGGCCGATCGAGGAGGCGATCAGCTCGCCGATGGTCCACACGACCACCGTCGTCGCGTACGCCGGGACGGTGCTCGCCCACGCCGTCGAGCCGAACCCGATGCCGACGAAGAGCGCCGCTCACCGCCAGCACCGGCGCTGCCGGGAACCGCGCCAGCCACCGGGTGAGCGGCACCGTCACGAGGACGATCAGGACGGCGTTGAGGGAGATCACGGCGCCGTACTGCGACGGGCTCAGGCCGTCGTCGACCATCTGCACCGGCAGCGTCGACATGTGCTGCATGAAGACGACCGCGAACGCGAACGTCAGCAGCATGAAGGTCAGGAACACCCGGTCGCGCAGCACGTCGGACATCGAGCCCGGCGTGCGGACGTGCTCGGCCCGGTCGCCCTGCATCCCCGGGTGGGACTCGGGGACCCGCAGGTAGACGAGCACGCCGAAGGCGACGGTCGTCGCCGCGTCGAGGAGGAACAGCGTGCGGTAGCCGGACGAGGCCAGCAGGCCGCCGAGGATCGCCGCGGTGGCGAAGCCGAGGTTGACCGCCCAGTAGTGCAGCGAGAACGCGCGAACCCGGTCGGCGGGCGGCACGATGTCGGCCATCATCGCGGAGTAGGCCGGCCGGGTCGCGTTGCTGAAGAAGCCGAACAGCGTGGCCAGCGCCAGCACGGCGGCGCCCGAGCTGGAGAACCCGAGCGCGACCAGCGTCAGCGCGGTCGCCACCTGCGACCAGAGCAGCACCGGCCGCCGGCCCCAGCGGTCGGCCAGGACACCGGCCACGATGCTCGCGACCATGCTGCCCAGCCCCACCGCGCCGAGGACCAGCCCGGCGAACGCGGTGGAGTAGCCCAGCGACCGGGTCAGGTAGATGGCGAGGAAGGGCAGCACGAACGCGCCGGCCCGGTTGACGAGGGTGCCGCTCCACAGCCACCAGAACTCCCGGGGCAGCCCGGCGACGGTGCCCTCGAACGCCCGCCGCACCGATCTCATCGCCCCGACGCTACGTGGACCGGCCGACAGTCCTCGACACGCATTTCTGGCAGGCTTCGCGGCATGAGTGCCGCACCCGCGTACACGCTGGTCCTGCTCCGCCACGGGCAGAGCGAGTGGAACGAGAAGAACCTGTTCACCGGCTGGGTCGACGTCGGCCTCACCGAGAAGGGTCGCCAGGAGGCATGGCGCGGTGGCGAGCTGCTGCGCGAGCGGGACCTGCTGCCGGACGTGGTGCACACCTCGGTCATGCGCCGCGCCATCGAGACCGCGCAGATCACCCTGGACGCGGCCGACCGGCTCTGGCTGCCCGGTGCGGCGCAGCTGGCGGCTCAACGAGCGCCACTACGGCGCGCTGCAGGGCAAGGACAAGAAGCAGACGCTGGCCGAGTTCGGCGAGGAGCAGTTCATGCTCTGGCGCCGGTCCTACGACACGCCACCGCCGCCGCTGCCGGACGACGACGAGTGGTCGCAGGTGGGCGACGCCCCCTACGCCGACGCTGCCCGACCGAGGCGGTGCCGCGCACCGAGTGCCTCAAGGACGTCGTCGTCCGCATGCTGCCGTACTGGTACGACGGGATCGTGCCCGACCTGCTCGCCGGGAGCACCGTGCTGGTCGCGGCGCACGGCAACTCGCTGCGCGCGCTGGTCAAGCACCTCGACGGCATCTCCGACGAGGACATCGCCGGCCTGAACATCCCCACCGGCATCCCGCTGCTCTACCGGCTCGACGCGGACATGCGCCCGGTGACCACGGGCGGGGAGTACCTCGACCCGGAGGCCGCCAAGGAGTCGATCGAGGCGGTCAAGAACCAGGGGCGCTGAGCGCCGGTCAGACCCGTTCGCCGATGTCCTGCGGCTGCTGGCCGGTCACGAGGAAGACGACCCGTCGGGCCACCGCGACGGCGTGATCGGCGAACCGCTCGTAGTAGCGCGAGACCAGGGTCACGTCGATCGCAGCCTCGATGCTGTAGGGCGAGGACACGTCCAGCAGCTCGGTGAAGAGGTCGCGGTGGAGCCGATCCATCGCATCGTCGTCGCGCTCGATCTGCAGGGCGTCCTCGACGTTGTGCGATGCGACGACGCCGCCCGCCTTTGCGACCAGCAGCTCGGCGACCTGGCCCATCTCCACGACCGTCGCGCGCAGCGGGGCAGGGACCGCGGGGTCGGGAAAGCGGCGGCGGGCCGCGCGCGCCACGTGCCTGGCCAGGTCTCCCATCCGTTCCAGGTCGGCGCTCATCTTCAGGCGTGGTCACGATCACGCGGAGGTCGCTCGCCACCGGCTGCTGGCGCGCCAGCAGGTCCATGGCCCGACGGTCCAGGTCGTCGCGGAGGGCATCCACGGCGTCGTCCGCGACGATCACGCTCTCGGCGAGTGCCAGGTCGGCGTCAAGGAGAGCTGTGGTGGCCCGGTTGATCGCCGAGCCCACCAGCCTGGTCATCTCGACCAGCTGGCTGTTGAGCGCCTCGAGCTCCTCGTGGTACGCGTCGCGCATGAATCACCTTTCGGGCGTGGCTCCCCGGGACGGCCTGGCCGCCTTCGACGCTGGCACCCTGACAGTACGGGGTGAACGGGGACCGATGCGCAGGTGAACAGCGGTGGAACCGAGCCCTGTCCCCGCCCGCCCGGCACGCACGG